>NZ_QLSU01000008.1 GCF_003268775.1 Paraburkholderia unamae | reverse complement strand
TGCCTGCGAAGCTACCGTGCGTTTCTTCTTCATCGGCATATCCATGATTTTTACCTCTCATGATATGCCTCGCCCACGAAATGACGGATAGGTCCGGCGGCACCTACTTTTCTTTGCAGCGGCAAAGAAAAGTAGGCAAAAGAAAGCCGCTCAAACCGCTAGTGCCTGCCACCGTTCACCCCGCGCCACCCCAGATAGTGGCTCCAGAGCGTCTGTCACCTCGCACCTTTGAACGTAGTGACAAAGGGCTCATTCTTCCGGCGGCGCTACGCGCCCCGAAGGGCATAACCAAAACCACAAACCCCGCGTAGGCAAGGCGGGTTTCCCTTGCAGACCTTTCCGCAGCGCGCGAAGCGAGCGGCGGGAAGTATGACTGCCTTGTCACCAGGTTCAAGGGTGCGAGGTGACGGATGCTCCGGAGCCACAGACAAATACGGCGCGGGGTGAACGGTGGCGGGCATTGGCGGTGTGAGCGGCTTTCTTTTGCCTACTTTTCTTTGCCGCTGCAAAGAAAAGTAGGTGCCGCCCCGCACAGGGGCAACGCTCGCAGACCGACACGAAAGCAAGGAAAGGCCAAAACCGCCAGGAACCCCGCCATCAACCCGAGCCAACCTCAACCGCCAGGGCCCAAGCGCCAGCGCTCAGACCACCACGGTATCGAGACAATCCTCAGCCCGCCACCCATATAGCCATTGCAGCGAATCATAAAACTGCTCCTGACTGCGCCCCACCCACAACGCATTGCGCACAAGACGCTCCACACCCATCGCGTGATAAACGCGCCCCATCTCACGCGCCGAGTAGAGCACGCGCGCCGTGCGCGGAATGCGCACCGCTTCATAGCGCTTGAATGCCGCGACGAAGTCGCCATCGGCGGCGTTGACGGCAGCGCCGAGCGTCACAGCATCCTCCAGCGCCTGGCAGGCGCCCTGAGCCACGTACTGCGTCATGGGGTGCGCAGCGTCGCCGAGTATCGTCGCGCGCCCGAAGCTCCATTGTTCGACCGGGTCGCGGTCGGCGGTAGCCCATCGCTTCCACGAGGTGGGCCGGTCGAGCATCTGGCGCGGCAGTGCGTCGATTCCTTCGAAGTACGAAAGGACTTCTTCCTTGCTGCCGTCGCGCACGCCCCAGACTTCCTGCTCGCGGCTGTGAAAGGTCACGACGAGGTTGTACTGCCGCCCGCCGCGCAGCGGGTAGTGCACGAGGTGGCAGTGCGGCCCGGCCCACACCACGGGCGCGTTGAGCTGCAAGTCCTTCGGCATGTTTTCCGTGTCGACCACGGCGCGGTAGACCACATGTCCCGTCACACGCGGCTCGTCGCCGATCAACGCGGCGCGTACCGCCGACTTCACGCCGTCGCAGCCGATCACCGCGTCGGCGCTGTAGCGCTCGCCGTGCTGGTCGGTCACAGTCACGCCGTGCTCGTCCTGTTCGAGCGCCTTGATCTGCGTGTTCGTGCGGAACTGGATCAGCGGATTGTCCTTCACCGCTTCGAGGATCGACAGGTGGATATCGGCGCGATGAATCACGCCGTACGGATTGGCAAAGCGCTCGCGAAAGCGCGCACCCGTTTCGATGCGCGCAACCGGCCTGGCATTGGTCGCATCCATGAGCGTGAGCGAGTCCGTGAACACCGCGCGACTGCGCGCCGCCTCGCCCGCGCCGAGCGCATCGAGCGCCGTGAACGCATTGGGCCCGAGCTGGATGCCCGCGCCGATTTCGCCGATCTGCGCGGCCTGTTCGAGCAGCAGCACGCGAACGTTGGCGCGCGCGAGCGCGAGCGCCGCGGCCAGGCCGCCGATACCGCCGCCCACCACGATCGCGCGGCGCGCCGGTTGGGATGTATGCATGTCTTGTCTCCTGAATGACTTGTTGGGGCGGCGGCTGGCCGCTATGCGATGTAATCGGGCTGGCGTTGCGGCTCGGCCGCGGCGAACGCCGGATGTTCGCGGGCGTGACGGTAGACCGCCATGCTGCGTTCGTAGGCCGAGAGGTCGCAGCCCATGCGCAGCGCGTTGGCGATTTGCGGCACGAGGCAGCAATCGGCGAGCGTGGGCGCCGCGCCGAAGCACCACGGTCCCTCATGCGTGGCGGCGGCCTGAGCGAGCAGACGCTCGACGCCCGCCATGCCTTCGTCGATCCAGTGCCGATACCACGCGTCCTTCTGCTCCGGCGTCACTGCCAGCACGTTCTGGAGGTACTTGAGCACGCGCAGGTTGTTGACGGGGTGCATGTCGCAGCCGATCAGATACGCGAGTTCGAGCACGTGCGCACGCCGTTGCGGGTCCGCCGGAATCAGGCGCGGCTCGGGATGGCGCGCATCGAGCCAGTCGATGATGGCGAGCGACTGGCCGAGATGAAAATCGCCCTCGACGATGGCGGGCACCGCCGCCGAAGCGTTCACGTTCTCGACGTATTGGGGCGCGCAATGCTCGCCGGTGCGAATGTTCACGCCGAGATACTCATGCTCGACGCCCTTGAGCCGCAGTGCGATGCGCACGCGGTACGAGGTCGAGCTGTTGAAGAAGCTGTAGAGCTGCACGATGACGTTTCCTGTAGGCGCGAAGCGGCTCAAACCACTTTCACGGTCAGCTCGCCCAGGCGCTCCACGCCCACCTTCATGGTGTCGCCGGTCTTCACGGGGCCCACGCCTTCGGGCGTGCCGGTGAAGATCACGTCGCCCGGTTCGAGGCGGAAGAACTGCGAGAGGTACGCGACCGTTTCCGCGACCGACCAGATGAGATGCGAGACATCGCTCTTTTGCTTCGTTTCGCCGTTCACGGTGAGCCACAGCGCCGCGTTGTCGAAGTGCCCGGCAACGCTCGCCGGATGTACGGGGCCGACCGGCGCCGAGAGATCGAACGCCTTGCCGATTTCCCAGGGGCGGCCCATTTCGCGCATTTTCATCTGGAGGTCGCGACGCGTCATGTCGAGGCCGACTGCGTAGCCCCAGACGTGCGAGAGCGCGTCTTCAAGAGCGATGTCCGAGCCCGCCTTGCCGATCACGGCCACGAGTTCCGCTTCGTAGTGGTAGTTCTGCGTTTGCGCCGGGTAGGGCAGTTCGAGCGTTTCGCCGTAGGCCACGGGCACGATGGCGTTATCGGGCTTGCAGAAGAAGAAGGGCGGCTCGCGGTCCGGGTCGAAGCCCATTTCGCGCGCGTGCGCGGCGTAGTTGCGGCCCACGCAGTAGACGCGGCGCACCGCGAATTGATCGGTCGAGCCGGCGACGGCAAGGGCGACGGGCGCCTCGGGCTGGAAAACGAATGCCATGTTGGTTGCTCTATGAGAGTGAATCAGTTGATATGGATTGCGAAATTATGATGTAGCGGGCGCGTCCTGACGAGCGGCGCGCTTCACGGCAGAACGTCAGCCGAGGCGCTCCTCGCGCAGCAGGTTGAGCGCTGCGAGCACGGGGCGATCGGAGTAGCTGAACAGCACGGCGTCGCTTTCGGCTTCGAGTTGCACCGGCATCCACGAGGGCGCGACGAACACGTCGTGCGCGTCGAACGCGAAACGCTCCTCGCCGATACGCACTGCGCCGCTGCCCTCCACCACGCAGTAGACGGTGGAGTCCGTGCTGCGATACGGCTTGCCCCTGAAGCCCTTCGGCAGGAACTGCATGAAGGTCGCCATGGTCGGCATGGGCCAGCCACCCGTGGCCGGATTCACGTAACGCAGCTTCACGCCGTCCCAGTCGTCGAGATCGCCGTGGCGGTAGAGCGTGTCGAGCGCTTCGCGGCTGCGCGCGTACGGATAGCTGAAGATGGGCGAAGTCGGGTCGGTCACGGTATGGCGCACCGGCACCATGTTGTGGCCGAAGCGCGCAAAGCTGTCGCCTTCGGGGCGCGCGACGGGTTGCGTGGCTTCGGGGTAGTTCTCGGCGAAGCCGGCGTCGAGATGGCCGAGCAGCGGAATGTCCAGGCCGTCGAGCCACACCACGGGCTCGCCGCCTTCCTCTACGGTGGGGTTGCCGTGATCGTGCCAGGTCCACGAGGGCGTGATGATGAAGTCGCCGGGATGCATGGTGGTGCGCTCGCCGTTCACGGCCGTCCACGCGCCCTTGCCTTCGACGATGAAGCGCAGCGCCGACTGCGTGTGGCGATGGCTCGGCGCGATTTCTCCGGGAAGGATCAACTGAAGGCCGCCGTAGAGGTTGGGCGAGAGGCTCGACTTGCCGGGCAGGCCGGGATTTTCGAGCACGAGCACGCGGCGGATCGCTTCCTCGGCGCTGATGACCGCGCCTGCCTGCATGACGAGCTCGCGCACCTGCGCGTACTTCCAGATGGCGGGCAGCGCCTGCGGGCGCGGCGACTTCGGCACGAGGCTGTGCAGCGACTCCCACAGCGGGGACATGCCGCTGCGCGCGATCTGCGCATAGTAGGCTTCGCGCTCGGGCGTGGCCGTGCCGGCTGACATGCTGGACATGCGAGTCTCCTGAAATTCGTTGTATTGGGTGGCGGTTGAACGAATTTATAATCCCGCAAGACATATCCAGTAAAATCACAAATTCATCTTATCCATATGTTTGTGGATATACCTTGGCGAGGAGATCATGGACTGGACTCACCGTTTGCGGCTGCGGCACCTGCAAATGCTGCTTTCCGTGGCGCAGACCGGCAATCTGAGCCAGTCGGCGGAGGCGCTCAACACCACGCAGCCGGCGCTTTCGAAGTGGCTCAAGGACCTCGAAGCCGACATCGGCCTGGCGCTGTTCGAGCGCCATGCGCGCGGCCTGCGGCCGACGCCGTACGGCGAAGCGCTCATCGAGCACGCGCGCCGCATAGAGGGGCACCTGGACAGCGCGCGCGACGACATGCTCGCGTTGCGCGAGGGCGGCAGCGGCCTCATCTCGATCGGCACGTCGGGGGTCTCGGCGGCGGACACGGTGCCGCTCGCGGTGGCGCGCCTCATCGAGGCGATGCCGCGCGCGCAGGTGCGCCTCGTCGAAAGCACCATGAACCTGATGATGCCCGCGCTCGTGCACGGCGATCTCGACATCGTGGTGGGGCGTGCCGCCAACGCCCAGTTCGACGCGACGCTGGAGATGGAAACGCTCTATCGCGACCCGGTGAATTTCGTCGTGGGCCTTGGGCATCCGCTCGCGAAACGGCGCAAGGTGGACTGGCACGATTTGTTCGAATATCCGTGGATCGTCTGGCCGGCGGGCACGCCCATTCGCACCGCGCTCGAAGCGGCGCTCGCGGCGGCGGGGCGCGCCATGCCCCGGCACGCGGTGGAGTCGAATTCGTCGATGCTCAACGTGACGCTGCTGAACCAGACGCACCTGATCGGCGTGGCCTCGCACCGCGCTGCCGTGCGCTTCGAGCATCTGAACGTGCTTCGCGTGCTCGCCATGCCCATGCCGCTCGGCGGCTCGGGCGCGGTGGGCATGTACTGGCGGCGCGACAGCGTGGGCCGCGCGGCGGTCGCGCTCGCGCTCGACTGCCTGCGTGAGAGCGCGAATCCATCAGGCGAGGGTCAGACCGGGACGTGACGCCATCGCGAGATAACGCGATGCGCGGTGGGAAAACGTTGCTTGTCGGTATCGCATTGAGCCGCGTTGACTGAGAACAAGCTGACGGGCGTGGCCTGACGGTATGCTGCGCGGGCAGCGCGTGGGCGTCAAACCACGGCTGAATTTTTCCCACGCCGAGGTTTTATCCAGGAATGAAAAAGGTCACGCTTGCCGGTCTCTCACTGGCTATCACGGCTATTGCGCTGAGCGCGGGCGGTGCGCTGGCGCAAACTCCCCAGCCGGGCCCGGCGCCCTCGATCGATCAGGGCGATGTGTTCCTGGCCGTGTGCCAGAAGCCCGAGAACCTCGACGCATGCATCATGTATCTCGCCGGTTATACAAACGGCGCGCTGGTTCAGTCCGTCATCGACAAGCAGCGGCCGCGCTACTGCATCCCGCCGAACGTCGGCCGCAAGGACCAGCTCGTTGCCGTCACGACGTGGATGAGAGGGCACCTCGAACATGTGCTCGAACCCACCGCGGCGGTGGTCTACAAGGCGCTGATTGGCGCTTACCCGTGCCGGTAGCCGCGCCGCTGCGAGGCTCGGCCGGGTTTGGCCATTTCATGAATTGCATTCATGAAAGCATGCGCGATTCAGGGCTTTATCGAAAGACGGCGACGTATTTAAATCTCCACTTCGGCAACGAGTTCGAAGTGAGAGGATATGGACTATCGCAATCTGGGCCGCAGTGCGCTCAAGGTTTCCCCGTTGTGCCTCGGCGCGATGATGTTCGGCGGCGAGACCGACGAGGCCACGTCGAAGCGCATCATCGAAAAGGCATTCGAGCAGGGCGTGAATTTCATCGACACGGCCGACGTTTATCACGCGGGCCGCTCGGAAGCGATCGTGGGCCGCGCGATTGCGGCGCAGCGCGATAGCTGGGTCGTGGCGACCAAGTTCGGCTTTCCGTTCGCGCAAGGCCCGAACGAGCAAGGCCAGTCGCGCAAGTGGATCTATCAGTCGGTGGAGGCGAGCCTGAAGCGCCTTGGCACCGATTACATCGACATTCTCTATTTCCATCGCGCGCTGCCCGACGTGCCGCTCGAAGAGAGCGTGCGCGCCGTGGGCGACCTGATTCGCCAGGGCAAGGTGCGTTATTTCGGCGTGTCGAACTTTCGCGGCTGGCGCATTGCGGAGATCGCGCGGCTGGCCGACCAGATGGGCATCGACCGGCCCGTGGCGAGCGAGCCGCTCTACAACATCGTCGACCGCACGGCCGAGGTCGAGCAGTTGCCCGCCGCCGCGCATTACGGGCTCGGCGTGGTCTCGTATAGTCCGCTAGCGCGCGGCGTGCTGACCGGCAAATACGCCGTCGATGCGCCGCCGCCCGGCGACAGCCGCGCGGGCCGTGGCGACCGCCGCATCCAGCAGACGGAATGGCGCACGGAGTCGCTGCGCATCGCGAAGCAGATCGCCGATTACGCGGCGCAGCGCGGCGTGACGCCGATCGCGTTCGCGCTTGCCTGGGTGCTGAAGAATCGTCATGTGAGTTCGACGATCGCGGGGCCGCGCACCGAGGCGCATTGGGACAGCTATTTCGAGGCGCTGAGCGTGCAGCTCGGGCCCGACGACGAGGCGTTCATCGACAGCCTCGTGCCGCCGGGGCATGCTTCCACGCCGGGCTACACCGATCCGGGCTATCCCGTGGAAGGACGCAAGACCGGCGTTTGATCTGGCCGCTGAGTCGGCATCTAACCTCGCGCTGCGTTACCCTGCGGGTTACGCTCGATAACGCAGCGCGTCGATCACGAGCGCGAGCGCGCGCGACGATTGCCGCCGGCTCGGGTAGAACGCGTGGTAGCCCGGAAACACCGGGCACCAGTCCTTGAGCACGCTTTTCAGGCGCGCTTCGCGTATGAACGGCAGCGCGACGTTCTCGGGCAAAAAGGCGAGACCGTGGCCGTCCAGCGCCGCGTTGAGCATTTGCGGCACGGCGTTGAAGGTGAGCTGGCCGTCCACGCGCACCTGCAATTCGTGCTCGCCCTTCTTCAGTTCCCAGGCATACAGCCCGCCCGACGACGTGAGCCTCAGCGTGATGCAGTTGTGCTTGAGCAGATCCTGCGGCGTTCGCGGCACCTTGTTTGCGGCGAAATAATCGGGAGAACCAACGATCGCCATCTTCACGTCGGGCCCGATGCGCACCGCGATCATGTCCTTGGCCACCTGATCGCCCAGGCGCACGCCAATGTCGTAGCGGTCGGCGACGATGTCGCGCAGGCCGTAATCCACGGTGATTTCCACCTTGATGTCGGGATAGCTCGCGAGCACGGGGCGCAGTTTCGGCCAGATCACGCTGTCGATGGGATGATCGATCGCGGTAATGCGGATCGTGCCCGCGGGCTTGTCGCGCAACTCGGTGAGGGCGGCGAGCTCGGTGTCGATCTGCTCGAAGCGGGGCGCCACGGCCTGAAAGAGCTGCTCGCCGGCCTCGGTAGTCGAGACGCTGCGGGTGGTGCGCGTGAGCAGGCGCAGACCCAGACGCGTTTCCAGACTACGGATGGTATGGCTTAGCGCCGACTGCGACACGCCCAGTTGCGCGGCGGCGCGGGTGAAACTGCGCTCGCGCGCAACGGCGAGAAACGCAAGGAGATCGCTGAAATTTTCACGCGCCATGGAAGTGCTCGAAGTCGGGGCCGGAGTGGTGCGAATCGTATCACCGGGGGCGCGGCGGCGTGAAAAGGGCGTCAACGCATCGGGCGGCGGGCGTCAGGCTGTCGCTTCGACGGCCAATTCGAAGCCCTCGTCGAGCCAGCCCGTCACGCCGCCGATCATCACCTTGACGGGCCGCCCCAACTGGGCCAGCCGGATCGCCCCGCGCGTGGCGCCATTGCAATGCGGCCCCGCGCAGTAGGTCACGAAAAGCGTGTCGGCCGGATACGCGGCGAGCTTCGAGGCAATGATCTTGCCGTGCGGCAGGTTGACCGCGCCCGGCACGTGGCCGCTCGCGTAGCTTGCGGGCCCGCGCACGTCGAGCAGTACGAAGTCCGCGGGGCCGTCGCTCGTCAGCGCGGCGTGGACGTCGGAGCAGTCGGTTTCGAAGCGCAGCGAAGCGGTGAAGTGCGCGAGCGCTTCGGCGCTTGCGGCGGTGGCGACGGCGGATACGGTCGACATGGGGGCTCTCCTGAGTGTCGTGTTGCGTTGCGATGGCATCCATTGTGGGGGGGGCGACGCATGACGTGCCAGTGGCGCGATTGCCAATCTCCGGTAACATCGCGCCATGAACGAATCGACTTCACACCTCGTTGTCGCGCTCGCCTACGACAGGCTTTGCACCTTCGAATTCGGCTGCGTGACGGAGTTTTTCGCGCTGGAGCGCCCGGAGCTTGGCGTGGACTGGTATCGCTTTGCCGTGTGCGCGGGCGAGCGCGGGCCGCTGCGCGCGGCGGGCGGCATCACGGTGCAGGCGCCCTATACGCTCGCCATGCTCGATCGCGCGCAGACCATCGTCATACCGGGCTGGCGCGATGCTGACGAAATCCCGCCCGAACCACTGCTCAGAAAGCTGCGCGCGGCCTATGCGCGCGGGGCGCGGCTGTGCTCGATCTGCTCCGGCGTGTTCGTGCTGGCGGCGGCGGGCGTGCTGGACGGCAAACGCGTGACGACGCACTGGCGCTACGCCGAGCGCCTGCAACAGCGCTATCCGCGTGTGATCGTGGAGCCGCAGGCGCTGTACGTCGACGAAGGCCAGGTACTGACCTCGGCGGGCTCGGCCGCGGGGCTCGACATGTTGCTGCACCTCGTGCGCCGCGATCATGGCGGCGCGGTGGCCAATCGCGTGGCGCAGCGTCTCGTGGTTGCGCCGCACCGCGAGGGCGGCCAGGCGCAGTTCGTGCCGCGCCCCATGCCGCCCGACGAAGCGAGCCGCCTTGCCAGGCTGATGGACTGGGTGCGCGCGAATCCGCGCCGCGCGCACAGTGTGGAGTCGATGGCCGCCAGGGCGGTCATGAGCCCGCGCACGCTGCAACGGCAGTTTCTCGAAGCGACGGGCATGGGACCGTACGAATGGGTGCTGCGCGAGCGCGTGAGCGTCGCGCGCGAGTTGCTGGAGTCGCGGCCGCGCCTGACGCTCGCGCGCGTTGCCGAACTGGCCGGCTTCGGTTCCGAGGAGTCGATGCGGCGGCACTTCAGGCGCATCGCCTTGACGAGCCCGGCGGCTTATCGTGCGAAGTTCGGTACGCAATCCGGCGCGAAAGCAAGTGGCGAAACCGCATAGCGTGGCGCGCGATCGTCACGCCTTGCCGCGCTCGCGGACGATCGTTGCGGCGCGCTTCGGCGTAGCCGCCGGTTGCGCGTTGTGTTCGCGCGTGCGTCCGAGAAAGGCGAGCACCGCAAGCGCGCAGATGAGCGTCAGCGCCGCCAGTCCCGTAAGCAGGACCGAAAACGCGTCGGCATAGGCGTCGCGCAGCGCCGCGGCGGACAAGCCCGGCAGCCACGCCGAGGCTTGCGCGAGGTCGCCCGTCGCGAGTCTTGCCGCCGCCTGGGCGAGGGCGCCCGCATCGGCATGAGCGTGATTCACGGCGCCGAGCCGCGTTTGCGTGAGCGCAGCCAGCACCGCGCTCACACAGGCAAGCGCGATGCCTTCGCCCGCCACGCGCGTCGTGCTGAAGATGCCCGTGGCCATGCCCGCGCGCTCTTTCGGCACGACGCTCACGGAAAGGCCGTCCATCAAGCCCCAGGGCATCGCCGCGCCTGCGCCGATCGCAAGCATGGGTCCGATGGTCCGTTCGATTGCCAAGCCGTGCGCGCCGCCGCGCAGCGCAAGGCCGAGCGCATACAGCCCCACGGCGGCGATGGCGAGCCCGATGCCCGAAACCACGCCCGGCGCTAGCCAGCGCGTGAGCATGGCGGCCGCGAGCGGCACGACGAGCATGGGCGCGGAGAGCGCGAGCATGAGCCAGCCCGCGTCGATCTCGCGGTAGCCCTCCACGCCGATCAGCCGCAGCGGCAGCACGACGAGCAGCACGATGTAGCAAAAGCAGGTGGCGACGGGCAGCAACTGCACGCCCACGAAGCGCGGATAGCGAAACAGCGAGAGATCGAGCATGGGGCGCGCAATGCGCGTTTCGATCGCGACAAAGGCGCAGCCCAGCACCGCCGAGGCGCCCAGCAAGCCCGCGACGAGCGCATTCGACCAGCCACGCGCCGGCGCTTCGATCACGCCGTAGGTGAAGCACGAAAGCGCGGCGGTGAAGGTGAGCGTGCCCGCCCAGTCGAGCCCGCGCGCGTGCGGGTCGCGCGACTCGCGCATGCGCGGCACGCCGAAGGCGAGCGCGAGCGCGCCCGCGACCGCGCCCGTCGCGAACACGGCGCGCCAGCCGAGGCGATCGATCAACAGCCCGGCGATCACGGGCCCGAACGCGAGCCCCAGGCCGAAGGTCGTGCCGAGCAGGCTGAACGCGCGCGTTCGCGCATGGCCGTCGAATTCCTGCGCGAGCGCCGCCGTGCCGCCCGCGAGCGCGGCGGCGGCCGCGATGCCCTGCGCGGCGCGCAGCAGGTCCAGCGCGAGCAGCGAAGGCGCGCACGCGAGCGCGATCGATGCCAGTGTGAAGCCGCCTATGCCGAGCGCGAACACGCGCCTGCGCCCATACCGGTCGGCGAGCGTGCCCGCCGCCATCAACAGGCTGCCGAAGGCGAGCATGAAAGCGTTGGTGATCCAGTTGAGGGCGGCCGGGCTGCCGGCCGTGCCGGCGGCGAAGGCCCGGCCGATGGCGGGCGTCGCGACGGCGCCGCCCGAGAAGGCGAGCGGCAAGGCGAGGGCGGCGAGGCAGACCGCGGCCAGGATCGCGACCCGGCGCGAGCGCTCGCTGTCGTTGCGAAGAGACGTCATGAGTGGGCTCCGGAGAGTCGCCGGACGTCCGCCGGCAGGAGCGAGCAACGATAATGCGCAGGCGCGCGCGGAAAAACAGTCTGGCGCTCCGGGCATTGCGGAACGCAATTCGCGAATCGTTGCGCGCGAGACCACTCGAACACGACATGGACAACCTCAACGGCATCGTCGCCTTCGTGCGCGTCGCGCAGGCGCTCAGCTTCGTTGCGGCCGGGCGCACGCTCGGCATCTCGGCCTCGGCGGTCGGCAAGAGCATTGCGCGGCTGGAGCAGTCGCTCGGCGTGCGGCTCTTTCATCGCACCACGCGCCGCATCACGCTGACCGAGGAAGGGCAGCTTTTCTACGAGCGCTGCCATCGCATGCTCGAAGAGTTGCGCGACACGCGCGAGCTGCTGTCGGCCGCCGCGCAAACGCCGCGCGGCCGCCTGCGCGTGAGCCTGCCCGCCATCGGCTATCGCTTCCTGCTGCCGGTGCTGCCCGAGTTCGCGCAACGCTACCCGGAAATCGAACTCGATCTGGACTTCAGCGACCACATGGTCGATCTCGTGGAGGGCGGCTTCGACGCGGCGATCCGCAGCGGGCCGCTCAGCGATTCGAGCCTGATGGCGCGGCGGCTGGGGCCGTTTCGCTTCGTGCTCGCCGCGTCGCCCGCCTATCTCGCCCGCGCGGGCGTGCCGCGCACGCCAGCCGATCTGGAGGCGCATGCGTGTGTGCGCTACCGTTTCGCCACCACGGGCAAGCTGCAACCGTGGGACATCGCGAGCGGCGCGCAAGCGCTGCCGGCGCTGCGCTGCGCGCTCGTGTGCAACAACATGGAGGCCTTGCGCGGGGCCGTGGAGGCGGGCTTCGGCATTGGCTACATGCCCGATTTTCTCGCTCGCGGCGCGGTCGCGGCGGGCACGCTCAGGACCGTGCTGGACGATGCCTGCGAAGCGCGGGGCCAGTTCTCGATCCTCTGGCCCTCTAACCGGCAGCTCACGCCGCGCCTGCGCGTGTTCGTCGATTTCATTTGCGAGCGGCTTTTCAAGGCGCGCTGAAGCCGCTGTCACGCTGTTATTGCGCCGCCGGGGTCACGGCGGATTCATGCCAATCGTGCTAGCATGCGCGCTTTCGTCCGTCTGGATCCGGGCGCGCGCCCACACGCACGCGCCTCGCGCGAGAGGCTGCCTGCCTCGCGAATCTTCGCGACGGCATGACGCCGCCGCATCGCGCCCCGACCTTGTCCCCGCCCCCCTTCGAGCCAGCGCGACGCGCGGGGCGTGGCAGCGACATTCAGCCAACCTGCCGCAATCCATACCGCTTCATGGAAACCGACCGTTCCGGCTCGCGCCGTCCTGCTTCCCGTTTTTCACTGCTGCGCGGCGAACTGCTCGCGGGCCTCACGTCGTCGTTCGCGCTCGTGCCCGAGTGCATCGCGTTCGCGCTCGTCGCGGGCGTGAACCCGCTCGCGGGTCTGTATGGCGCGTTCTTCATCTGCACGATCACGGCCCTGTTCGGCGGGCGGCCCGGCATGATCTCGGGCGCGGCGGGGTCGATGGCCGTGGTGATCGTCGCGCTCGTGGTCCAGCACGGGCCGCAGTACCTGTTCGCCACGGTGGTGCTGAGCGGCATTGTCATGATGCTGTTCGGCGCGTTGCGCCTGGGCAAGCTGATCCGCATGGTGCCCCACCCGGTGATGCTCGGCTTCGTGAACGGCCTGGCGATCATCATCGCCCGCGCGCAGTTCGAGCACTTCAAGGTGCCGGGTCCGCAGGGGCCGCAGTGGATGCACGGATCGGCCCTCGCGCTCATGGCGGGGCTCGTCGCGCTCACCATGGCGATCGTGTTCGTGCTGCCGCGCCTCACCAAGGCGGCGCCGCCCGCGCTCGTGGCGATCGTCGGCGTGGGGCTCGCCGCGCAACTCCTGCATTTGCCCGCGCGCACGCTCGGCGATATGGCGCACATCGCGGGCGGCCTGCCCGCGTTCGCGCTCCCCGCCGTGCCGTTCGACTTCGCCACGCTGAAGATCGTGCTGCCCTACGCGGTGCTGATGGCGATGGTGGGGCTGCTGGAGACGCTCCTCACGCTCAATCTCACCGACGACGTGACGGCCACGCGCGGCCAGCCCAACCGCGAGTGCGTGGCGCTGGGCGCGGCAAACGTCGCATCGGGCCTGTTCAGCGCGATGGGCGGCTGCGCGATGATCGGCCAGACCGTGATCAACCTCGGCTCGGGTGGCCGCGCGCGGATTTCCGGCGTGACGAGCGGCGTGATGATCCTGCTCTATATCCTGTTCCTTTCGCCGCTGATCGAGCGCATTCCGCTCGCGGCGCTGGTGGGCGTGATGTTCGTGGTGGCGGGGCAAACTTTCGCATGGGGATCGCTGCGCGTGCTGCACAAGGTGCCGCGCAATGACGCCGTGGTGATCGTCGCGGTCACGCTCATCACCGTTTGCACGGATCTCGCCACGGCGGTGCTGTGCGGCATCGTGATCGCCTCGCTCAATTTCGCGTGGCAGCATGCGCGCGAGTTCCGCTGCGACGTGCGCGATGTCAACGACGGGGCCGAGCGCGAGCGCGTTTACGCACCGCGCGGCACGCTGTTTTTCGCCTCCGCCGCGCATTTCCAGACGCTGTTCGATCCGCAGCGCGACCCCGCCGCCGTGACGATCGATTGCGCGCATCTGCATGTGGCCGACCACTCGGCCATCGCCGCGCTCGAAGCGGTGCACGCGCGCTATGAGCGGGCGGGCAAGCGGCTCGTGTTCGCGCATCTTTCGCCGCGTTGCAGCGGGTTGCTGGCGCGTGCGGAGGTGGCGGTGAAGGTGGCGGCCTAGCCGCTCGCCTCACGCTCCGCTCACGCGAGCAGCCCCGTCCCATTGACAATGGCAGTGAGGACAGCGCAGTCGAAAAAAAGTGCTTGACCTGGAGTGCACTCGAAGTCCCACGATCTCGACTGTCGATGAGGAGAAGCGCATGAAGATTGGCGAACTGGCCGCACTTTCGGGCCTTTCGGCCCACACGATCCGCTATTACGAGCGCATCGGGCTGATTCCCTATGCCGTTCGCGACGACACGGGCCAGCGCGCTTACGACCGCAGCGTGCTCGACTGGATCGGCTTCCTGGGCCGCCTGAAGACGACGGGCATGCCGATTCAGGGCATGCTGCGTTATGCGCAGCTACGCGCGGCGGGTCCGGCAACCGAAGGCGAGCGCGGCGAGTTGCTGGCGGCGCACCGCGATGCGGTGCGTGCGCAGGTTGCCGAACTTCAGGCGTGTCTTCTCGTTCTCGACAAAAAGATCGAAGGTTATTCCCACGCCATGCAAAGGAACGAGAATGCACAACACGATGAATCAATCCGGCGACGTCCGGCAGGAAAGCCGCCTCGCAAGAGGCCAGCGCATGCTCACGGCGATTGACGGCAGCGCCGGCGAACATGTGATCGACGCGCTGGCCGATATCGCGCCCGACTTCGCGCGCTACCTGCTGGAGTTCCCGTTCGGGGACATCTACGCGCGGCCGGGCCTCGATCTGCGCTCGCGCGAGATCGCCACCATCGCCGCGCTCACGGCCGTGGGCCATGCGCTGCCGCAGCTCAAGGTGCACATTGCGGCGGGACTCAACGTGGGGCTCTCGCGCGAGGAGATCGTCGAGACGATCATGCAGATGGCCGTGTACGCGGGCTTTCCCGCCGCGCTCAACGGGCTTTTCGCGGCGCGCGAGGTGTTCGCAAGCAAGGCGTGAGGCGTGCCCCGCTTGCGGTGGCCGCATCAGAACAGTTTCAACGGCATGTTCACGACGAGGCGATACTCCATGTTGCTCGGGTCTGAGTAATACTTCGAGCCGTGATGCCACATGGCGATGAACGTGAACTTCGTGTCCTTGAAACGCCCGTCCTGCACGGTATAGGACGGAATGAGGCCGAACTCGTGATGCGAGCCGTGCACGGGCTGCCCGTCTTTCCAGTAGAGGTTGTAGAGCGGGCTCGCCGGCGTGGGGTTGGCGAGCGCGCCCGCTGTTGCATTGGCGCCCCAGCCTAGCGCGTACCAGAGCATGGCTTTCGCGCCCGGCAGGCCCGCATATTTACCGTCGAAGCCATAGCGCACCTGGAACGACTGTTCGTGAGGCGCGTTGTAGTCCACGTCCATCGAGTTGACGAGATAAATGCCCGCGGTCTCGTTCACGTAGTCGAAGAACTGGTCGCCGAGCACCTCCTGATAGCCGAGAAAGAGTGAATGCGGGCCGTGCTGCGCCGACAGCGAAAGGCTGTACGCGTTGCTGTTGATCGGGCCTTGCAGCGCGCTGCCGGCGTTGTGCGTCGAGTAGATGTTGAAGAAGCCCGTCCACTTGATCGTCGACGGGTCGCCGTAGCTCTGCTGCAACGAGCCATAGTACTGACGCCACACATCGTCGGCCTGGTTCGCGAAGAGCGCGAGGCTGCCGCTTTTGCTGTAGTCCCAACTGCCGCCCAGGTAGCTGAAGCGCTTGAACGACACACCGCCGTAAGTGGTGGAGAGATCGACGAGGTTCGTGTGTCCGCGCGGGTTCACCTTCGTGAAGCTGCCCGCCTGTAGCGCGACGTTCGAGATGTCGTTGCTCACGAGCGAAGCGCCGAGGAAGGTGGGCGGCAGGGCGCGGTTGTCGTGCGGCTCGAAGAACGGGTTGTCGGAGACCATTTGCAGGCCGTACTTCACGACTGTGTCGGAGATGCGCGCCTTCACGTCGTAAATGCCGGGGTAGGCCCACGCGAGCTGATTCGAGCCGCCGCCGTCCTTGCCCACGTGCACCATGTTGCCCGCACCCGCGCCGCCGTCGAGCTTGAGCGCCGCATAGAGCGAGGCGTCGACTCCGAGGCCCACGGGCCCCTGCGTGTAGCCCGAGGTGTAGTCGAGCATCGCGCCCTGCACCCACGCATGGCGGTGCGGGCCGCCTTGCACGTCGAGGTGGTCGGCGTAGTTGCGCAGATTGAGCGTGAGGTGGCTGTCCGCGATAAAGCCTTTGCTTTGCGACTGGCTCGATTGAGCGGGCTTCGTGTTGTCGGCCTTCACGGCGCGGTTCACGCTCAGGTCGGGCGAGCCCGATGCGAGACGCTCGGGGGCGTTGGGCTGCACGAGCGCGTCGGGGTGCTGTGCGTGCATCTGCACCGGGGCCGTGGCGGCATCGGCCTGCGCGGTTGACGGCGTGGTGTGCGTAGCCGTTTTGCGGCGCGCTTTGTGGCGGGCTTTCTTCGCTTTATTGGGCGCGGGTTGCTGGGCCTGTGGCTGCGATTGTGGCTGCGTTTGAGTTTGCGCCTGTGTTTGCACTTGCGCGCCTGCCGCCAGGCTCAACGGCAGTCCGATCGTGAGCAGCGCGAGTCGTGCGGCGTATTGCCTGTTCCTGTGTCCTCTTTTCATCACGTCTCCATAAGTATGGTCGTTGTTATTCCGCAAACACTAAGGAATGCGAACGGTTTGTGAGGCCCGCCCGCAAGGGCGAAGCGGGCACTTCAGGCCGCGCGTGGATCTTCCGCCGTGCGCGGGTGCCAGCAGGCGACAATCGAATGGCCGCAGCGGGAAGCCACGGGCGGCGGCGTGGCGGCGGCGCACTGCGCCGAGGCACTTGGGCAGCGTGTGCGGAATGCGCAACCCGAAGGCGGCTTGAGCGGCGAGGCGATCTCCCCGCGCAGCAGCGGTGCGTGGCGCTCGCGGGCGCGCGCCGGGTCGGGTAGCGGCACGGCGTCGAGCAGCGCGCGCGTGTAAGGGTGAGCGGGGTCGTCGTACACGGTCCCGCGCGCGCCGAGTTCCATGACGCGCCCCAGATACATCACCATCACGCGATGGCTGATGGCTTTGACCACAGCCAGGTCGTGCGCGACGAAAAGCAGCGAGAGCGACAACTCGCGTTGCAGGTCGCGCAGCAGGTTGACGATCTGCGCCTGAATGGAAACGTCGAGCGCGGAAACCGGTTCGTCGCAGATCACGAGCGCGGGCTCGCCGATCAGCGCGCGCGCGATGCCCACGCGCTGGCACTGACCACCCGAGAATTCGTGCGCGCGGCGTTCCAGGTGATGCGCGTTCAATCCCACGCGTTCGAGCATGGCGAGCACGCGGCGCGCGGTCTCCTTGCGGCCCAGATGCGGCGCGTGCGTGCGCAATGGCTCGGCAACGATCTCGCCGATCGACATGCGCGGGTCGAGCGAGGCAAGCGGGTCCTGGAAAATCATCTGCACGCCACGACGCAGGTTGCCGAGGCGGCGACGCGCGCCGAGCACGGTTTCTTCTCCCTGCCAGCTCACGCTGCCTGAGGCGACGGGTGCGAGGCCGATCACGGCGCGCGCAAGCGTGGACTTGCCGCAGCCCGATTCACCCACGAGCCCGAGCGTTTCGCCACGCCCAATATCGAAGGAAATACCGTTTACGGCGTGCAGCAGCGCCTTTTGCCACGGCCACGCGCCGCGTGCGACGCGAAAGTTCACCGCGAGGTCGCGCACGCTCAGGAGCGGGGCGCCTGGCGCTATCGTGGGGTTCGTCATGCGTGGACTCCCGGTGCGGCGCGCAAGGCGCCGTCGTGGCGAATCGGCAGGTGGCATGCGCGTGCGCGCGTGTGCGGCGGCGTGGCCACGGATTCGAGCGGCGGCATTTGCGTGCGGCACCGTTCGAGCGCAGCGGCGCAGCGCGGCGCGAATGCGCAACCGGGGCCGAGGTTGCCCGGCATCGGCGGGTTGCCGGGAATCGTGCGCAGCGGCGCGCCGCCTGGCGCATCGAGCCGCGGCAGTGCGCCCAGCAGTCCCGCCGTGTAGGGATGCAGCGGCTGCTCGAACAACGCGCGCGCGCTCGCCTTTTCCACCGCGCGGCCGGCGTACATCACCATGACGTCGTCGCAAAGCTCGGCTACCACGCCCATGTCGTGCGTGATGAGCAGGATCGCGGTACCGCGCTCGCGGTTCATCTCGCGCAGCAGTGCCATGATCTGCGCCTGCACCGTGACGTCGAGCGCCGTGGTCGGTTCGTCGGCGATCAGCACGTCGGGCTCCATCATCAGCGCCGCCGCGATCAGCACGCGTTGGCGCATGCCGCCCGAGAATTCATGCGGATACATGGCGATGCGCCGCGCGGCGTCGGGAATGCGCACGCGCTCCAGCGCCTCGATCGCGCGCTGGCGGGCCGTGCGCCGCGTGACCTTGCGGTGCAGTTGCAGGGCCTCGGTCATTTGCCGTTCGACGGTAAGGAACGGATTGAGCGAGGTCATCGGGTCCTGAAAGATCATGGCGATGCGGTCGCCGCGAATGCGGTTGAGTGCGCGCGGTTTCATGTCGAGCAGGTTCTCGCCGCGCAGGCGCGCATGGCCGGTGGCACGGCCATTCGAGGCGAGCAAGCCGAGCAGCCCCATCACCGTTTGACTCTTGCCGGAACCCGACTCGCCGACGATGCCGAGCGTCCCGCCCGCTTCGAGCGAGAAGGAAACGTCGTGCACGACGGTCACGGGCGGCTCGTCGCGGCGTTCGAAACGCACGCTCAGGTCCTGAACTTCGAGCAGGGCCATGTCAGCGCTCCTTGGGGTCGAGCGCGTCGCGCAGGCCGTCGCCCACGAAGTTTACGCAGTAGAGCGTCGTGCACAGCAGAACGGCGGGACAGAGCAGCAGCCACGGCATGGCTTCCAGCTTTTGCGCGCCGTCCTGGATCAGCACGCCCCAACTGGTCATCGGTTCCTGCACGCCCAGACCAAGAAACGACAGTACGGACTCCGTAAGAATGATGTTGGGAACGGTGATGGTGGCGTAGATCGCGACGACGCCCGCGAGATTGGGCACGATATGTCGCGCGATGATGGCGGCGGGGCGCACGCCGATGGCGCGGGCGGCGTCGACGAACTCGCGCGAGCGTAGCGAAAGCGTTTGGCCGCGCACCACGCGCGCCATATCGAGCCACGAAAAAGCGCTGATGGTGAGCACCACGAGCGAGAACGCGCGGCCGAACAGCGTGACCATGAGAATGGCGATCAGCATGTAGGGGATGGCATACATCATGTCGACGATGCGCATGAGCACAGCGTCGACGCGCCCGCCCAGAAAGCCGGAAGTCGCGCCGTAGATCACGCTGACCAGCGCGGAGACGAACGTGCCGAGCAGGCCGACTTCGAGCGACACGCGGCCGCCGACCAGCGTGCGCGCCAGCAGGTCGCGGCCCAGTTCGTCGGTGCCGAACCAGTGGCCGCCCTGGAGTGTGGGCGCGACGCTCATCGCGCCCCAGTCGTTGTCGATGGGCGTGTTCGTGAGGAGCAACGGGCCGACGAAGCAGGCCAGCGAGATGAGCGCGAGCAGCACAACGCTCGCGAGCGCCGCGCGGTGGCGCATGAAGCGCTCGAGCGCGGGCGGCATGCGCCGCCTTGGAGCGGCCGCCGTGGCTGGAGTGAGGGACGAGGCGTTCATGATGACGGAGGCGTTCTCAATAGCGGATGCGCGGATCGAGCCACGCATAGGCGAGGTCGACGAGCAGATTGAAGAGCACGGCGCAAACCGTGGTAAGCACGACGAGGCCGAGCACGAGCGTGTAGTCGCGATTGACGGCGCCGTTCACCACGAGTTGCCCGAGGCCGGGCAGCGCGAACACCGACTCCGTGACGACCGCCGCCGTGATCGACGAGATGCACACCGGGCCGAGCAGCGAGACGACGGGCATGAGCGCGGGCCGCAGCGCATGGCGCAGCACGATGACGTGGCCGGGCAAGCCCTTGGCGCGTGCCGTGCGGATAAAGTTGCCCGAGAGCACTTCGATCAGGCTGCCGCGCATCACGCGTGCGATCGCGGCCATGTTGATGATGACGAGCAGCGCAATGGGCAGCACGCGATGAGGCCAGTCGCCGTCGCCCCAGCCGCCTGCGGGGAGCAGGCCATTGCCGTTGGCGGACTTGAGCAGGATGGCGAAACAAAGCACGAGAACCGGGCCGAGCACGAATGGGGGCACCACGTTGCCGAGATTGCCGAGCAGCATCACCGCGTGATCGACCGCGCTGTTGCGGCGCACGGCGGCAAGCGTCCCGAGCGTGACGCCCAGCAGCACCGCGAGCGGAATGGCGACGCCGCCGATGCCGAGGCTCACGGGCGCGGCCTTTTTCACGAGCTCGTTGACGGACCAGTCCGCATAACGGAACGAACTGCCGAGGTCGCCGTGCAGCAGCGCCCAGAGGTAGCGCAGGTACTGCTGCCAGATCGGCTCGTCGAGGTGGTAGCGCGCGTTGAGATTGGCGAGCGCCGCCACGGAGAGGCGTTTTTCGGTGTCGAACGGGCCGCCGGGCGTGAGGTGCAGCAGCACGAAGCAGGCGGTCACGACCGCGAGCACGGTCGGCACCGACCAGAGCACGCGGCGCAGGATGTAGGCGAGCATGGGCGGTCAGTGTTTCAGTGCTTCAGGATGTACATGTCCTGGGTGGCGCGCTGGTCGAGGTAGTTGGTGAGCGAATAGCCCGCCACATACGACTTCACGAGCCGGGCGTTCGAGTACTGAAATAGCGGCACGATCGGGTAGTCGACCATCGCTTGCGCGAACGCCTGGGTGAGCAGGCTCTTGCGCTTCGCCTCGTCGCTTTGCTGGTTGGCGTCGTTCGCCAATCCATCGGCCTTCGAATTGCAGTTGTGCTGATCGTTTTGCGGGTTGCCGCATTGCACGAGGTTGTAATAGCTCGTGGCGTCGTTGTAATCGGCGTACCAGCCGTTACGTGCGACCTGGTATGCGCCATCGTGACGCCGCTTCAAAAGCACCTTGAATTCCAGGTTCTCGATCTGCGCGTTGACGCCGAGCTTGGTGCGCCATTCGCTCAACGCGAAGAGCGCGACCTTCTTGTGCAGATCGTTGGTGTTGTAGGTGAGCGTGAAGGCGAGCGGCTTCGCGTCGGAGTAGCCTGCGGCCTTCAACAGGGCACGCGCCGTTTCGACACGTTTTGCCATTGGCCACGAGGCCCAGTCCGGCGTGAACGGCTCGGCGCCCTTTGTGCCTTCGACGACGAGCCCATAGGCGGGGCGCTCGCCGCTTTGCGTGATCTTCGAAGTGAGCAGGTCGCGGTCGAGCACCATCGAAAGCGCCTGGCGCACGCGCGGATCGTGCAACGCGGGGTCGCTGTTGTTCAGGCTGTAGTAGTACGTACCGATTTGCATGCTCGCTTTCAGTTCGTGGCCGAACTGCTTCGAAAGCGACGCGTACTGGCTCGACGGCACCGTGTAGGTCATGTCGATCTGCCCCGCCTGGAACATGCGCATCGCGGTTTCGTCGTTATCGATGGGCATCCACGTGACCTTGGCGATGGCGACGTGGGCCGCGTTCCAGTAGTGCGGATTCTTCGTGAGGACGATGCGGTTGTTCGGTTGCCAGTCGGCGAGCACATAAGGGCCGTTGCCGACGAGATTGCCGGGGCGTGTCCAGGTGGCGCCGTACTTCGTGATCGTCGCGCGGTCGACCGGCGCGAGGGAGGCGTTCGCGGTGAGTTCGGTGAAGAACGGCACGGCCGTCTCGGTCTTGACTTCCAGCGTGTACGGGTCCAGCGCACGTACGCCGAGCGCCGTCGGCGGCTGCTTGCCCGCAATCACGGCCTTGGCGTTCTTGACGAACTCGACGATGACCGTGTAATTCGAGGCCGTTTTGGGATCGGCGACGCGCTGCCACGCGTACACGAAGTCGGCGGCGGTAACAGGACGCCCGTCGCTCCATTTCGCGTCGTGGCGAAGCTTGAATACCCAGGTGTCGGGCGCGGTGCGCGTCCAGGAGGCGGCGACACCCGGCACGACCTTGCCGGCGGCGTCGAGGCGCGCAAGACCCTCGTAGAGGTCGTAACCGACAAAGGCGGCACTGGTCGTTTCGATGTGTGCGGGATCGAGCGACTCGACCTCGGCCAGCAACTGCCGCGTGATTTCCTGCTTCGCTGCGAGCGCCGTGCCGGGCGGGATCGTGACGGCGTTGGCCGCGGGCAACTGGGCGAATGCGAACGCGGCGAGCGCCGCCGCGAATAGCGATGTGCGTGCCATGGGGTCTCCTGATTAATGTTCGTTGTGCGAAGCGGATTCGCGTGGCGCGGGCGCGATCAGCTTGACGATTCAAGCTGTGCCTGGCGCGGCGATAACTAGCCTGGTTGGCGAGTCGGGGGCGATTATTGAAATCGGCGAATGCCTTGTCAATCGGGGAGGATGCGTCGCGAGATTCGGATTCGTCCGATGGAGAAAGACCTCGGCTGCGGGCCCATTTTTCGGCTCTTAAGTAAGCCGTTGATAATGCAATCGATATTCAGGACTATCGAAAGGAGGCGTGTGCAGGCGCGAGCGGGATCCATACAAGACGCATAGCCCGAAACGTTTCGCTCCGTGCAAGAGCATTGCGCTTGGTCAATCTTGCAGCGATCCCATCGGTGAGGTTGGAGGCCCGTATCACGGATGCCAGCGATAGACCACGACACTCGATCCGTTGTAATTGTCCTTCGTGATCACATATTCGCCGGTCGAGCGCAAAAGTGCGCGAATGCCGTACATCGAATCGACGTCGTTGCCGACATCCAGGGCCGATGGATTCGAGTTGGTCAACGTAGTCACCAGGCTGCCCGTGTTGAGGTCGAACACGTCGATGTTCGGCACCGTATGTACATAGCCGACAAACAGATAGTGGCCCGCCGCCGCGATCGATTTCGGGTTCGCGCTCGTGAGGTCGATCACGGGGCTCGGCGCGCTCGTGTTGCCTGCTTTCCAGCCGTGATACACCTCGATGTGCCCGTTCATCGCGGTCCAGTCCCAACTTCCCGCAATGCCTTGAGCGAGGATCATCGTGTCGCTGTCCGACTGGTAGACGATGCGCGTGAGCGGCAGCGCGGTGCGCGGGATCTGCGTCACGATGGCCGCGCCCCATGACGGCTTGCCGGTCGCGTCGAAGCCCGTCAACGGATAGTGGTAGAGGCGGTTGGTGCGGTCGAGACCGGCCCAGATGTCGCCGTTGCTGTCGATGGCGAAGCCGGCTGTCACCTTCAGATCGGTGTTGAAGGGCTTGCCGGGCAGCGAACCGTCCGGAATCGCAATGTAGCCGTTCGCCGCATTGAAATGATAGAAGTTGAACGCGTCGGGGTTCTGGCCCGAGGCGACGAGTATGCGATTGCCGCCCACCGACACGAGCTGCCCGAAGTGCTGGCCGCGCTGGTAGTCGTTCACGTTCAGGCGCGGGTCGTTCGGCCAGGTGAAGGGATCGATTGTGTTCGCAACGAATGTGCCGCCCGCCGTGCCGGTATAAATGTTGTTGCCGCTGTAGAACCAGGCGCCGTCGGTTGCCGGGTCCGGCGCGGCGATCGCTTCGAAATTCAGCGCCTGCAAGGTCCACTGGAGCGTGCCCGTGGGGCTGTACGAGTGAAGGTCGGTGCTGCCGTTGCGGCCAAGGTCCCAACCGCCGCCCCATGCGTTGTTTAGCACGTACAGATTCGCGGCGGCATCCTTGCCGATACCCACCACACGCGTGAAGCGCTTGTCGCCAACCTGCCCCTTTATGCCCGTCGTGGTGTCGAGATAGCCGCCCTGCACGCCGAACGTGCCCACCTGCGCCGGTACGCCGGTCAGGGCGTATCGCTTGATGTTCATGTCGGGCCCCTCGTCGCCGACGAGCAACTGGTTCGTCGCGGCGTCGTAGTCGAGCGCCGAGGGACGCGCGCCCGCCGCCATCTGGATCGTGTTCAAGGCGGCGCCGGTGGGGCTGAACTGGGCGATCACGCCCGCGCTCTCGCATGCGACCCACAGGTTGCCCGCGCCGTCCGTTGCGAGCGCACCGGGTTGCTTGACGCCGATGTCGCGTTGCCACACGCCGTCGGTGGTGTAGACGCGCACGCGGTTGCCGTAAAAGTCGCTTGCGTACAAGAGCGAGCCTGCCGTGGCGAGCCCGGTGATCACGTCCGCGTACGGAATGCCGGTCCACGTGCTCACGCCAATGCGCAGGTCGCGGGTGTTCGTGCCGCGGTTGTAGCGCCCCACGGACCCGCTGCCGTACGTCCGGCTATAGCCGAGCGCCACGAAGATCGACGTGGCATTGCCCGTGATGGCGCCGCCCTGGAACTCGTCGTGCGCGCCGATGGTGCCGAGCGCGGCGCCGTTCTGGTAGATCGCCACGCCGCCCGCGTTTTCGTCCCAGCGCGACGCCGTGTAGATCACCCCTTCGGGCGCGACCCACATCGAGCGCGCGCCATTGCCGACGTGCGCGGCGAGCGTGCCGTACGTGTTCGCGAGCCAGTCGGTCGTGTATTGCGCGTGAGCGCTGCTCGCCAGCGTGGCGACGAGCAGCCCCAGCCATGCCGCGCGAATCGGTTGTTTGAACATGCGTGAGTGTCCCGCTGATGTCGCGCCGCGAGAGGGTGAATCGTGGCGCATAAAATGGCTGGTAGTGCGACGACGCCGGATTCGCAAGGGCAGGCTTTGCGATCGTGCGTAAAGGCAGTGTACGCACTAAATGCGAATCACTGCTTCGAGCAGGACACCTTGTAGCGCGCCTCATGGGCGCGGCGTGACCCGCAACGAATCGGGGCCGCACGAGGATCCCGATATAATCGTCCTGCCATTCAACGAGGACGTTACATGAAATCACTGATCGCCTTTCTCGCCGCCGCTACCGTTGCATCGAGCGCTTTCGCCGCCAACACCATCGAGAAGTTGCCCTCGGGTGTGGTGGTCGAGCACATCAAGCAAGGCACCGGCCCGCAACCCACGGCCAATGACGTCGTGCGCGTCAACTATCGCGGCACGCTCGCGAACGGCACCGAATTCGACAGCTCCGACAAGCACGGCGGCGCGGCGACTTTCCCGCTCGGCCGAGTGATTCCGTGCTGGACGCAAGGTCTCCAGAAGATGAAGGTTGGCGGCAAGGCCAAGCTGACCTGCCCGGCGGCGACGGCATACGGCGACCGCGCAGTCGGCCCGATCCCGCCGAACAGCGACCTCACGTTCGAAGTCGAACTGATCGGCATCGGTCAGTAATGCGAGGGTGAACGCGGCCGGCCATGCATAAACGCCGCGTGTAACACGCCGATTCAGGCGGGCGGTGCGTCCAGCGTGGCGCATCGCGAGAACCGGGCCTGGCCAGCCCGTTCTGATCGATAGCGAGCGTGCTTGAATTGCCGGATTGATTGGTACTGCTGAGTAGCAGGCGGGCCGGCACGATGACGCGCGACAAGCGCGATTTAAGGCGTCAAGTCTCGGGCTTCATCAAGAATCCATTTCGCGAATGCCTGTAATGGCGTTTCGCTCAATTCGATCGGCTCCGGCAGAACGAGACAGAAGTTTTTGGTCACGGCTTTGCCGTCGGGCCAGGGCGCGACCAGACGGCCTTGTTCAAGCTCGGTGCCGATGTAGAGACGCGGCACCAACGCCACGCCTAAACCGGCAAGCGCGGCCTCTATCAGCATGGAATGAAGATCGTAACGCGCGCCAACCGCGGAATTGCCAAGCGCGATGCCGGTCTCTTGCGCGTAAATCTGCCAGGCATCCGGATTTTGTCGCCGGTGAAGGCGTGGCAACGCATCGAGCGACGCGTTCGCACCGGCGTTTGCGAGCAGCGCCGGGCTGCAAACGGGCACAAGCACCTCCTCCAGCAAGCGATGGAGATGCATGCCCGCCCATGCCGGATGCTCGAAATGAATGGCCGCGTCGAAACCGCTACCGGCAAGAAGGAAGGGCTCCATGCGTTCGGCGATATGCACGGTGATGTTGGGGTACTGATCCTGAAAACGCTTCAGCCGGGGAATCAGCCAGCGGGTGGCGAAAGTCGGAATGGCGGCGATATCGAGGCTCGCGCCCTCCAGAGGCTGCCCCATCACATACAGGCTGTCCCGCTCCAGCCGGTCCAGAATCTCCCGAACCTGCGCCGCGTAGCGCGTGCCGTTGGGTGCGAGCCGCACCCGATTGCCCACTCGCTCGAACAACGCGACACCCAGGAACGCTTCCAGCCGGCCAATCTGACGACTGATGGCGCCCTCGGTGAGCGCCAGTTCCTCGGCGGCGCGGGCAAAGCTTCCGTGTCGAGCCGCGGCCTCGAAGGCCAGAAGCGCGGAATTGCTGGGAATCTTGCGTCGCATTGGAGGTTCTCCGGTCAAAATGGGTTCCACGCCAGCTTGATTAAATGTCACGGAAGCCTGACTAAACTTCGATATCCGCGCTGGGAATGCAAGGCTACCATTACATTGCTGCAATGAACATGAATCATTCGCAGAAGGAAGCCCATCCCTCAGAAGGACAAATCGATGATCTATACCGTGGAATGCAGCTTTGCCGATTCCAACTGCGAAGCCGAATGGAACGACTTCTACAGCCTTGAAAAGCTGCCCGCACTCATCTCCGTTAGCGGCTTTCATACGTCCCAGCGCTTCAGATCGATAACCGACGGTTGCCCCGTCTACCTGGCCGTCCACACGATCGACGGACTCGATGTCCTGACGGGAGAGGAATATCGCCAGAAAGGCGGCGGCAATTTCGCCAGGTGGCAGCAACACATCACTAACTGGCATCGCAATCTCTACAGCGATATCGGCCTCGCGCCAGCGGTCAATGCCGACGAACGCCTCGTGCTTTGTGCAAGCGGCCCCGATCCGCTGATCCGGATGGGCCTCGAACCGTTAGGCATGCACGCTGTTGCGCTGGAGAAGTCTCCCGAACGTCGCTGGCTTGCGGTCATGTCTCGCAGTCACGCTCAACGTGTCGGGAGCGTCGCTGAAGACGTCCATCTTTACTCGCCGATGACGGCACAACTGACAAGCTTCCGCACGCTTTCGACGCAGCAGCAATAGCAGGACTGCCATGCCAAATGTGACTTTCTATATTCATGTGGAGCACATGCCGTCCGACGCGAGCCTTGCCGATCTGTCTCGCGACTGCGTCGAACTCTGCACGAATGTTCTCGAAGCGAAACTCAAGAACGTTCATGTCGTATATGTGGGCGTTCAGCATGGACACGGGCATCCCGTCTTTGTGGAAATCCAATATCGTCTGGAGACGTTTCGTACTCCTCCGGTCATGAGCCGGTTCATGGAAGTCCTGGATCATGCCATCGCTCGCCACACGGGGCTCATGGCGCGTATCCGCTGTTTTGGTTATGCCGCGTCGGATATTCACGCCCGAAACTAACCGATCAGGAGAAGAACTGTGTCCACCCTTGTCTTTCCAACGCAGCAGGTTGGCGACTTCACGATTACCGCGATCAGCGATGGCTACCTCACCGCGAGCCTCGACTTTCTCTCGAATATCGATGCGTCCGAGGCTTCCAGCATGCAGCGCGATGCGGGGCAAACGGAACCGTCTGCCGTGCATATCAATTGCTACGTGGTGCGAGGCCCGGGCCACACCGTTCTCATCGACGGCGGGGCTGGCGGTATCAAGCAATGGGGCGGCCGCCTGAAGCCCCATTTATTGCTCGCGGGCATCGAACCCACCGCGATCGACACGATCCTGCTCACGCACGCGCATCCCGACCATGTCGGCGGGCTGATGGATGCGGCCGGACAAGCGAGCTTCCCGAATGCGGAACTGGTGGTTCATCAGCGCGAAGTTGAATTCTGGCGGGATGACGGGAACAGGGCGCGTGCCAGCGAGCGGGCGCGCGGCAACTTCGTGATAGCACGCCAGGTTTTCGATGGCTACCGCGACCGGCTGCGCACGTTCGATGAGGGCGAAGTGCTCCCCGGTATCAGCGCGATGCCGCTACCGGGACACACCGATGGACATACCGGATATCTCCTCGAAGCCCGTAATCGGAGTCTTCTTGTCTGGGGGGATATCGTTCATTTTCCTCACATCCAGATTCAACGGCCGGATGTTTCGATTGCATTCGATCAAGACTCGTCCCTTGCCGCGACTACACGATCACGGCTTCTGGATAGGGTCAGTTCGGAGAGGCTTCTGGTTGCCGGCATGCATTTGGGGGAAGCCGGTTTCGCGAGCATCAGGCCGACGCGGGGAGCATACGGTTTGCATTACGAGAGCGAAGCGTGAGGCATCAGGTCCGATTCACCAGTTGGTCTCGCAACTGTCGCCGCAGCACTTTCCCGACCGGCGTTTTTGGCAGACTGCTCACGAAGACCACCTGCTTCGGCACTTTGTAAGCGGCCAGGCTTTTGCGCGCGAACTCGATCACGTCGGGTTCGCTCAATCCCGAATCGCTTTTCACCACGAAGGCCACCGGCGTCTCGCCGGATTGAGAATCCGCCACGCCCACCACCGCAACTTCGAGAATGCCGGGATGCCGGAAGAGCACGCCTTCCACTTCGTTCGGGTAGACGTTGAAACCGGAGACCAGAATCATGTCCTTCTTGCGGTCGACAATCCTGATCATGCCGCGCTCGTCCATGACCCCGATATCGCCGGTCGCGAAAAATCCATCGGCGCCGATCGCATGCGCCGTTTCCTCGGGCCGGTTGAAGTAGCCTTGCATGACGATGGGCCCGGCGACCCAGATTTCGCCCGGCATACCGTTGGCCACGGCCGCTCCGCGTTCATCGCGGATTTCAATGCGTGTGGAAGGCAGCGGCACGCCGATCGTCCCTTCGAAGTTCGCCGCCGTGACGGGATTGGCCGTCACCGCGCCCGCGGCTTCGGATAGCCCGTAGACTTCCAGCACCGGGCTGCCGGTGAGCGTCTGCCAGCGCTCGGCAACGGCCGGCTGGGTCGCGGTTCCGCCACCGAACGTGTTGCGCAATGTCGAGAAGTCGAGCGCGCTGAACTCGGCGTTGTTCATCAGCGCCGTGAATAGCGTATTGAGACCGCCGAACACGGTTGGCCGGTGCGTTGCAAAATCTTTCACGAGGCCGGGAATATCGCGTGGGTTCATCACGAGAATGCAGCGGGTTCCCAAATGAAACGAGACCAGGCATTGGCACACGAGGGCCGCGACGTGGTAAAGGGGCAGCGCGACGAGTGTGGTTTCGCCGCTCGCACGAAATACCGGCTTCACCCACGCGGCGAACATCAACACGTTCGCGAGCACGTTGCCATGCGTCAGCACGACTCCTTTGGGCTCGCCGGTCGTGCCGCCGGTGTATTGCAGGAGCGCTCTTGTCTCGCGGCTCAGCGCCGGTTCGGTGAAGTCCGCGGCCGCACGCGCGCTCATGGCGGTCCTGAAGGCGATCGCGCCGGCGATCGTCCAGGGCGGCACGAGCTTTTTCTTTTTCCGAACGACGTAGTCGACGAGGATGGATCTCGGAAAGTGCTGCATCTCCGCCACGCGCGCCACGATAACGTGCTCAATGGCGACACGGGTGAGCACCTTTTCGACGGTGGCGGCGGAAACCTCCATGACGATGATCGCGCGCGCACCGGAATCCTTGATCAGAATTTCCAGTTCCGGCGCGGTGTAGAGCGGGTTGACGTTGACCACGGTGAGCCCGGCCCGCAGTGCGGCGAACATCGCGATGGGATGTTGCAGGGAGTTCGGCAACATCAGCGCAACGCGGTCGCCGGGTTTCAGACCGAGGTCTTTCTGGAAATAGGCGGCGAGGCGGGTGGCGTGCTCGTCCAGTTGACGATAGGTGAGATCCACGCCGAACTGATGAAAGGCGATGCGGTTGCCGAATCGTGTAACGGCTTCTTCGAGGAGGGCGACCATCGAAGGGTAGTCATCGAGGTCGATGTCCGCCGCAACGCCGGGGGGATATTGCGAAAGCCAGGGCAAGTATGACATTGCGTCCTCCGCTGCGGACGGCTCCGACGTTTGCCGCGTCTAACATCCTGTTCGATCATTCCGCAAAGACTGGAATTCGCGATCCATTATCCATAACGGTCAATACATAATGCGATTCGTCTTCCTTCGTAAGGTAGACGAAATTAATTCGGACTCCAAGCGTATTCTCGCTGTGATGTCCCTGGTGTGCTGTAGCGCACATATGTGCGAAATGTCCGGGTGCAGCGTGCGCGATCCGGTCAGGGAAGGCTGTGAAGGAGTTGCTCGGGTATTGCTGCGTGTGCGGCGTCAGCCCGTTTGGTGGCAGCAGGAGGAGCCGATGAGCGGGCGCCCGGATGAACGATCGAGACAGGGGCGAGGATGCTTGAGGCCTGATAGAGACAAACCCATTCCGCGTGCTCTGGCTGTCGCGGATCGATTTCCAGCAACCAGTTTGTCTGGCAAATGCGGCAACCGTAACGTTGCAGGAGCACGGGGCGACGCCCGAGTGGGCGCAGCCGGGTGCGCCCGTCGATGATCCGCAGCCCGTCGTGGGGAGGGACCGTGTCGCCCAGTTGCATTCTTTGGCAGGCTTCGCAGGACATGGCAGTCGGAGTGTCGCTGGACGAGTGACCGACTATAGCACCGCGTTGCGCGCCAGGCGCAGAGTCAGTAGTCGAAGAAAAAGCCCGCACAGGGCGGCCTGAATGCCGATCGAAAGGAGGCAAGTAAGGCGCGCCGCGCGGTATAGACTTTTGATGTTGTGTCGCTCCCGCTCGTGCGCTTATTGAGCGCTGATACGGGCAGTCACGGTACGCATCGGGTTATTCCTCTGATTTTTAGCCGCGACACGACGCTGTGCCTGCGCGGCAATGACAGGAGCCGGTCATGAATTCAAACCTGCGATGCGCCTTGTGTGCGTCTTTTCTGCTGATCATTACCGGCATCGCGAATGCCCAGTCGGCAACCGCGCCTTCCGATGCGTCGATGGCGCCGGGCGCGACGCCCTCGGCATCCAGCACGACGAAGTCGGACCGGGCGCTCGCGCGTGCTGTGCGGCGCGCACTGTCGAAAGCGCCGGGGTTCAATGTTTCCGGTGTTTTCGTTCGCGCGCGCGACGGCGCCGTGACGCTCAGCGGCACGGTTCGCAATGGCGACCAGATCCGGCAGGCGGAAGACGTTACGCGTTCGGTGCCGGGCGTGAACTCGGTATCGAACAAGCTGACGCTATTTCACGGCGGGAACGGTTGATACGGCCGCTTGCGGAGCGGAGCCGTCGATCAAACAGGCGGCTCCCATCCTCGCTCCCTGGCACATCGCGAAGGTCCGCTCGTTATCCGCGAGAACAGTTTTCTTGCGCCTCGAACGCAAAGACCCAGACAGATGAGCAGCATGCCAAGCAGGATCATTACGCCGGCCATGCCCGTGACCGCGCCGCCCACCCCTTGTCTCGCCGAATCGACCACCACGAGCGTTCCGAACGCAATAAGGCCCAGCGCCACGATGTAGTACATCCGTCGCAACCGCTTTGCGCCGCCCGGCACGGGCCGCCAGATGTTGTACAGGCCAATGGCGATGGCGCACCCGTACATGAAGAAGGTTAGATACGTCGTTAGCATGATTGCGAGCCGCAGGTGCTGTCAAAAAAGCGAATGTCGATCCCTGGCAGTCCTTGCTGGTTCCCGGAGGCTGTCGTCGAACCATGAAAAACGTCTACGGCGCGCTCTGCCGCAGTTGCTCGGCCAGCAGGCCGGCGTGCGGAGTCAGTGCGGAAAAGTCGCGCGCGCAGAGGTAGAGCCGTCGCGTGGACCACGCTTCCGATAGCGGCAGGACGGTGAGGTCGCGGCGCAGCGTTCTGGCCAGCCCTTCGGAAAGGATTGAAACGCCAATGCCGGCTTCCACGTGCATGACCACATGGTCGACGTTGCGCAACTGGATGCGGTAGTCGAGCTGCCGCCCCAGACGCGATGCACGTTCCGCGAGATGCGTTTCGAGCGCCGTGTCCGCCATGCCCACGATGGGCTCGTCGAGGATATCGGTAAAGGCAACGTCCGATTGCCGGGAGAAACGATGCGAATGGCTCGCGACCACGACGAGCTGGTCGCTGGCGATCAGGTGCGTTTGCAGCGTGCCGAGATCCGTGATGTCCGCAACGACACCCAGATCCGCGCGCCTGTCCATGAGGGTCTGGACGATCTCGGCGCTGGGCCGCTCCTCCAGATCGATCGACAGGTCGCGATGCGCCGCCAGAAATCGGCAGAGCTGCGGCGGCAGGAACGCCGCCATGGCGGCGGTGTTGGAGAGCAGCCGGATGCGCCCTTTCAGGCCCGTTGCGTAGGTCCGCAGTTCCCCGCGCATCATTTCGACCTGACCCAGGATCGAACGCGCATGACGGACCAGGGCGTCGCCCGCAGCGGTCGTGCGCACGCCGCGACGGTTGCGTTCCAGTAACGGCGCGCCCAGCGCCGCTTCCATGCTGGCCATGCGCTCGCTGACCGATGCCAGCGCGAGATGCATTGCCTGGGCGCCATGTGTGAGGCTGCCGCATTCCACCACGCTCAGGAATAGGCGCAAATCGGTCAAGTCGAAGCGCATGGGCGATTGTCATAGGTTCGGATTTTCCGAAGTCTAGCACCGGAATTGCCAGATTGTCGGAATGTGGGGCGGCGACTAACATCGCTGGCATGAACTCGACGGCCTTGATTTTTTCAACAGGATTGCTGGCAGGCGCGATGAATGCGCTGGCAGGGGGCGGCTCGTTCGTCAGTTTGCCGGCGCTGATCGCGGCGGGCGTGCCTCCGGTTCAGGCGAATGCTTCCAGCACTGTCGCGCTGTTCCCTGGCGGCCTGGCCAGCGCGTGGGCGTATCGCGACGGACTGCGGCCGGTGGGCGCCGTGTCGCTGCGCGCGCTGCTCGCGACGACGCTGTGCGGCGGCTTCGCGGGCGCGCTGCTGTTGTTGTGGACGTCGTCCGCGGCGTTCACGTTCGTGCTGCCGTGGCTGTTGCTGGTGGCTTCCATCGCGCTCGCGTTCGGCAGGCGCATGGGCGAGGCGTTACGCGCACGCTGGCACATTCACGCGCGTGCGGTGCTGGCCGTTCAGTTCGCGCTTGGCGTCTACGGCGGCTACTTCGGCGGCGCGGTGGGCATCATGATGATTGCGATGTGGGGCCTGCTCGAAAACGCTGACCTGAAACACCTCAACGCACCGCGCACGCTGCTGGTCAGTGCCGCCAACGTCGTGGCGGTCCTCGCTTTCATTGTCGCCAATGCGGTGCGCTGGCCCGAGACGCGGGTCATGCTGGTGGGCGCGATCATCGGCGGATACGTCGGGGCGCGCATCGGTCGCCGGGCGCCGCCGCGAATCATCCGCGCCCTCACGTTGCTGGCCACTTCCTGCATCACGCTCGCGTTCTTCGTGAAAACGTATGCGCCCCTACTGCTGCATCGCTAATTCGGTGAGGACACCATGCTCAGCGCCTTGTTGGAAACGATCGGAACACTGGGTATCCTGGCGAGCCTCGCGGTGCGGTTGCGCAGGCGCCGACGCTGACGGGTTGGCGTATCGCTGCGTCGAGGGCGTGAAGCCTGGGCGGGATCCCATCACGATCTGCGCGCGGCGAACGCCATTGCTGTGTCGCGCCCCGGCCGCACCGCTTCGACGATGCGCCCGTCTTCAAGCCGGATAATCCGGTCGGCGGCGTCGAAATAGCGGTCGTCGTGCGAAATCACGATGAGTGTTTTGCCCTGGCGTTTGAGGTCCGGCAGGATCTCGGTGTAGAAAATGCGCCGGAATGTCGGGTCCTGGTCGGCGGCCCATTCGTCGAGCACCATCACCGGGCGGCCCTCCAGATAAGCATGCACGAGCGCGAGTCGCTTGCGTTGCCCGGTCGACAGATCCGTCGTGCTGAACATGCCGTCTCGCACCGATACCTTGTGCGCGAGCGCGAGCCGCTCCAGATAGCGTTGCGCTTCGCTCTCGCGCGTGTGCTCGCCGGGCAGCAATGTGTCGAACAAGTGGTAGTCGGAGAAGACCGCCGAAAAAAGCTGGCGGTAGGCGTCGAGCCCGTCGGCGCGAACCGGTGCGTCGTCGACGAGCAGCGCGCCGCTGTCCGGCACATAGAGACCGAGCAACAGCTTGAGCAGGGTTGTCTTGCCGCAGCCATTCTCGCCAACGATGAAGAGCGTTTCGCCGCGGGCGACGGTCAGCGAAAGCGGCCCGAGCGCGAAGCCGGCCATATCGGCCGGCGCGCCTGCATGGCTGTCGTCCTGCGGCGCGGGAAACCGGTAGGTGATATCGCGCAGCGTGATGGTGTGGAACGCGTGGGTGTCGAACGCCTGCGCGTTGCGTGGCGTCGCGCGAGGCGGCGCATCGAGCAGCGCGGGCTCGCTGCTCGAAAACCGTGCGGAAAGCGCCGCAATGCGCCTGAGCGCGACTTGCGCCCGCCCGATGGACGGCAGCGCGCCGACGATCTCCTGAATCGGCCCCTTCATGTAGAGCAGCACGAGCACGAATCCGGTCAGCACGCTGCGATCCGCATGGGCCGCGCCGCCTTGCAGCACGAGCATGAGACCGACCACGACGAAGAACAGCAGCGAGCCGAACGCGTTCGCACTCACGAACACATTGGCGGCGCGCACGCGCAGCCGGAAAATCGCATTGATCGTGCCGGACAGCTCATGGCCGTAGACGAAGGCGCGGCGCTCGCGGTTGATGCGCAACTCCTTGGCGCCGTCCACCATCGCGCGATAGTGCTTTTGCAGGCGATCTTCGGCTTCACGGGCGGCGCCGAAGCGGCGAATGCCCACGCGCCTCGCGAGCGACTGCACGATCGAGCCGAGTGCGATGGCGACGAGCGCAATGAGCAGCAGCATCGGCGAGAGCACGAACAGATAGCCGAGGCAACCGGCGATGGTGGCCGTTGCGATGGCGAGGCTCGAAAACATGAAGGAAAACGTGCTGATCGTATCGATGTCCTGATTGAGCGCGGCGATCAGCCGATGGCTGCGAAACTGCTCGATCTCGCTGATCGGCGCGGCGATGATCTTCGCGCAGAGGTCCTTGCGCAACGCCGCGATTACGCGCTGCCCGACAACGTTGTTGCCGATATCCGAGATCACTTCGCCCGCGAGCGCAAGCGCGCAGAGGCCGGCGAAGCTCGCAACGAAGGTCGGCAGCGCGGCGTCGCCGTCGTGCAGCGTGCGGTTCGTGAGGGCGAGCAGCGCCGCCGTGGCGATGCCGCTCGCCGCGCCCATGAGCGTTGCGAGCGCCGAGATGGGCCACAGGCGGCGCAGCAGCCGGAACAGGTGGGAGAGCATGGTTTTCTCCGTCGTTATTCTTGAAGATGCAGTGGGGAAATCAGGCGGCGGAGGCGCGCCGCGCGAGCAGCCACATGAGCCACGGCGCGCCGAAAAGCGTTGCAACCAGGCCGGCCGGCAGTTCGCGCGGCAACAGCAGCGTGCGCCCGAGCCAGTCGGCAATGACGATCGTGAGTCCGCCGATGGGCGCGGCGAGCAGCAACTGGTCGAGCGGACGCCGCGCGCCCGCGAGGCGGGCGAAATGCGGCGCCGTGAGCCCCACGAACGACAGCGGCCCGACGATCAAGGTCGCTGCGGCGCTCAGTAACGCGGTGAGGGCGAGCAGCGCGCCGTGCGCAAGCGGCGTGTGCACGCCGAGCGCGCGTGCGCTGGCGTCGCCGAGCGGCAGGATCGCGAGCAGCCTGCCGGTGAGCGGCGCAAGCGCGGCGAGCACGAGACAGAGTCCGAGCGCGAGCGTCGCGTCGCGAGGCGTGACCGTGTAAGTGGAACCCGAGAGCCAGGTGAGCAGGGTGGCCGCCCGTTCGCCGCCGCCGGCGATGACCACGGCCACCACGGCCTGAAACAGCGCGCCGATCGCAATGCCCACGAGCAGCACGCGTTGCGGTGCGAACGCCGAGCGGCGCGCGAACCAGAGGATAGCGAGCAGCGTCGTGAACGCGCCGCCGGACGTGGCCGCAAGACGCGCGCCGTGCCCAGCGTCGGCCGCGCAGGCCACGAGCGCGATGAAGCCGAGCGCGGCCCCGGCGGACACGCCCAGCACCTCCGGACTCGCGAGCGGATTGCCGGTGAGCCGCTGCAACAGGGTGCCTGCCAGCGCGAGCATGACGCCGGCCGCGAAGGCGGCAATCTCGCGCGGCGCGCGCCAGATCGCGACGTGCGAGAGATCGGCGAGGCTGCTGAACTGCCAGCCATGCACGCCCCGGCCGAAATCGAACGCGAGCACCAACGTTGTGGCGCTCAGGATTGCGATCAGCGCGAAGCGACGCCGGATCGACATGGCGCGAGAGACTCGACGCGATATCGAAGCGACGGCGTCGAGCCGCTGCGTGCGCGGCATGCGCGCGAGCAGGAGCAGCATGAGCGGCGCACCGAACAGCGCGCTCGCGGCACCAGCGGGCACCAGTTCGCCGAGCGCGTTGGCCAGCGGTTGCACGGCCTGATCCGTGAGCCAGAGCAGCAGCGCGCCGCACAACGGCGCCAGCACGAGGCGCTGCGCCATGCGTCGCGCGCCCGCGAGCTGTGCGAGAGCGGGCGCGGCGAGCCCGATGAAACCGATCACGCCAACCGTGCTCACCACGGCGGCGCTCAGCATGACGGCGAGCGCGAGCGCGGCAAGCCGCAGGCGGCGCAGTGCGAGACCGAGGCTGCGGGCGTTGGCGTCGTCGAGACTGAAGAGCTGGAGCGGGCGCAGCAGCAGCCACGCGAGCACGCCTCCCACGGCGAGCCGGGGCGCGAGCGCGGCGACATCGCTCCAGTCCTGCTGGACGAGCGAGCCGCCGCCCCAGATGAACAGGCCGCGCAGATAAGGCGTGTGAAAGAGCTGGAGCGCGACGCTGACCGAGCCGCACCAGAGCGTCACGACGAGACCCGCGACGGCGACCGTCACCGGCGCGAGGCCGCTGCGCCACGCGAGGCCGAACACGATGGCCGCGGCGGCCAGCGCGCCCGCGAGCGCGACCGGCTCGCGCGCGAGACCGTGAGCGGCGAGCGAAGCGGGCGCCCAGAGCGCGGCGAGCGTGAGCGCGAGCTGGGCCCCGGCGGAAATGCCGAGCGTCATCGGCTCGGCGAGCGGATTGCGCAGCACCTGCTGGAAGATCGTGCCCGCGAGGCCGAGCGTCGCGCCGGCGAGCCAGGCGGTGACGATGCGCGGCAGCCAGCTATCGTGCACGATGATCTGGCGGATGTCGCGCGCATCGGGCGAAAGGAGCGCCTGCCACCACAGCGAGCGTGGCGCGACAGCGGCCAGGTTGAGCGCCGACAGGCCGACGGCCGCGACGAGCGCTAGCCCGAGCGCCACGACGACGAGCGAGCCGGAAAGGCGCCCGTGCCCGGCGCTCGCCGACGTCGCGAGGGGTGCCTCGGGGGTTGCCTGGGAAGGTGCCTCGGTCGGCGGCGGAGAAAGACGATCGATTCCGCTCATGAGTGGGCGATACCGGTTGCGTGGGTCGCGCTGGCGGGTCCCGCGAGCAAGGTCCGCGTGATCGCATCGCCGAAGCGGCGCGCCGAGGGCAGCATGCCGAAGCCCCAGAAGGGCGGCAGCGCGGCCACGCGGTCGTGGGCGACGGGCGGCAACGCTCGCCACAGGCGGTTCGACGCGAGCGTGCGCGCAACGTCCTGGGGCAGCGGGTCGAAGTAGAGCATGCTGGCGTCGGGCGCGGCGGCCAGCGCCTCCAGCGGCGCGACGCCGATTCCCCAGTAGTCGGTTGGGCCGCGCCAAGCGTTGGCGAGACCGAGCGTGTCGAGCACATCCTGGAACAGGCTGCGCGCGCCATACACGCCGACGTGCCGCGCGTCGAAGAAGCGGATCAGATAAAGCGGCCGTGCGGGCGCGACAGCCGCTGCAAGACGCGCGCGGTTGGCGGCGAGCGCCTGCGCCGTTTGCGCGATGAGGGCCTGCGCGGCCGCCTCGCGGCGGCAGAGCGCGCCCAGTTCGCGCGTGACCGATGCGGCGCGCAGGTAGGGCGCGCCCGTGTCGGTATAGACCGCGAAGGCGCGCACCGGCGCAATGCGCTCCAGCATGTCGCGCTGCGACTCCTGGCTCGAATTGATGAGGATGAGATCGGGAGCAAGCTGCGCGAGCCACTCGAGGCTCGGCGCGAGTCGCAGACCGACGTCCGGCACACCGGGCGGCACGCGCGGCGTGACCACATTCGCGTTGTAGTCGCCGATTTCGGCAACGCCCGCCGGGACCACGCCGAGCGCGAGCAGCGTCTCGGCAAGCCCCCAGTCGAGCACGACGACGCGCGGTGCGTCGTGTTGCGCGGCAGCGCGGGTCGACGCGCGCGGCGCGCCTCCGCCAAGCGCCGCCGCGCCGGCGGCCACTGAAAGCAGAAAGGTTCGCCTTTGCATGGTCAGCGCGCCACCGCGATGGGGCTGCCGCCATGCGGGTGCGGCACGATATCCATGGGGACGCCGTAGATCGCTTCGAGCACCGGGCTTCGCATCAGCTCGGCGGGCGTGCCTTGCGTCAGCAGCCGGCCGCCATGCAGCGCGACGAGTTCGTCGCAAAAGCGCGCGGCGAGGTTGATGTCGTGCAGCACGATCACGACGCTCAGGTCGTGTGTGTCGGCGAGGCTGCGCAACAGGCGCAGCACGTCGATCTGGTGTGCGATGTCGAGCGCCGAGGTCGGCTCGTCGAGCAGCAGGCACGAGGCGCCTTGCGCGACGAGCATGGCGAGCCAGACCCGCTGACGCTCGCCGCCCGAGAGATGCTCGGCAAGCTGCGCGGCGAAACGCGCCGTATCCGTCACGCGCAACGCCTCGTCGATCATCGCGCGATCCTCCGCGCGCAGGCGGCCCAGCGCGCCATGCCAGGGATACCGGCCTAGCGCGACGAGCTCGCGCACGGTCATGCCCGCGGCCTGCGGCGGGTGCTGCGGCAGGTAGGCCACACGCCGCGCGAACTCGCGCGCGGACCATGTGCCCAGCTCGCGGCCCGCAAACCGCAGCGAGCCGCCCGAGGGCGCCTGCTGGCGCGCCAGCAGCTTGAGGAGCGTGCTCTTGCCCGAGCCGTTATGGCCGATGAGCGCGATCATGCGGCCCGCCGTGAGCGAGAGCGAGAGCGGCGCGAGCAGCATGCGTGCGTCCGCTTCGAATGACACGCCCTCGATCTCGTACAACGCGCCGCCCGCGCGCTCGCGCGGCTGCCTCGCATCGTCGAGAGCGGGCGCGTGGGTTGCCTGCATCGAACGCATCGCTTGCCTTACCAGCGATAGCGCGCGGTCGCGAGCACCTCGACGCCGTCGCCGTAGGTGCAGGTGTTCGCGCTGAAACAGGACGCCACGTACTGCCGGTTGAACAGGTTGGTCCCGTTCAGCGAGAGCAGCCAGTGACGGCCCGTGTCGTAGTGAATGGCGGCGTCGATGAGCGTGACCGACGGCACGCGGATCGTGTTCGACTCGTCGTAGCTCGAACCCAGGTAGCGCACGCCCCCGCCGAACCCGAGGCCGCGCAGCGAACCGCCGTGCAGCGTGTAGTCGATCCAGGCGGCCGCGACGTTGCGCGGAATCCCCCACGTCGTCTTGCCCTGCAACGGGGTCGTGCCGCCGTCGATGGTCGTGGCCGAGTCGTTCGAATCGGTCGTGACGTTGTTCAGATAGGTGTACGAAGCGGTGATATTCAGGTCGTCGGAAAGACTGGCCTGACCCTGGAGCTCGAACCCGCGTGCGCGCACCTGGCCCGCCTGGGTGCTGAAGCCGGGGTTCGCCGGGTCGGACGTGAGCACATTGCGCTCGCGCAGGTCGAACACCGAGGCCGTGATGAAGCTGTTGTAGCCGCGCGGCTGGTATTTCACGCCCACTTCGTACTGCTCGGCCGTGGTCGGCCTGGCCGCCGAACCGTCGGCGAGCACGCCCGCCTGGGGATTGAACGACTTCGCAAAGCTGGCGTAGGGTGCGAAGCCGTTGTCGAACAGGTAGACGAGACCGGTGCGCCACGTGAAGGCGCGCGCCGACTGCGACGTGTACGACGCCGTGACCGGATTGTTGTCGTCGGACGAGGCCCAGTCCTGGCGCACGCCGATCAGGAAGCGCCACCTGTTCCAGGCGAGCTGGTCCTGTGCGTACACGCCAAACTGAGTCATGCGGATGTTGTCGTCCGAGGTGGCGTTCGGCATGGCCACGCTCTGATAGACCGGCGCGAAAGGATCGAGCTGCGGCGCGGCGCCGAGGCCCACGCGCTCGCGATAGAGCACGCGCTGATAGTCGAAGCCGAAGAGCGCCGTGTGGCTGACCGGGCCCGTCGAGAATTTCGCCTGGGCCTGATTGTCGACCGTGAAGAACTTCGCGCTCTCGTCGTTGAAGAACGCGTAGCGGTTCAGCGTGGTGGCCGAGTCGTCGGAGAAGCCGTTGGCGAACACGTTCGAGAAGTCGTCGCGCACGTACGTGTAGCGCAGGTTCTGGCGGAAGGTCCACACGTCGTTGAACCGGTGCTCGAACTGGTAGCCGACCGAAGCCTGCGTACGCGAATGCGAGTCGAAGTTCGGGTCGCCGAGATTCGTGTGCGTCGAGATCCTGCCGTTCGGCGTCTCGAACAGGCTCCCCATCGCCGGCACGAAGTTGTAGTAGCCCACGTCCGGGTCGCGCTGGTACTTCGCGAGCACCGTGAGCGTGGTGTTCGCGTCCGGCTTCCAGGTGATGGCGGGCGCGATGTACACGTGGCTTTGCTTCGCGCCGTCGACCTGCGTGTCGTTGCGGTTCGCCGTGCCCGTCAACCGGTAGGAGAGCGAGCCATCCTGGTTGATGGCGCCGCCAAGGTCGAAGCCGCCTTCCGCGCGATTGTGGCTGCCCGTGGTGAAGAACACCTCGTGAACCGGCGTCGTGGTGGGCTGCTTGCTCACCAGGTTGGCGACGCCGCCGGGGTTGGCCTGACCGTAGAGCACCGAAGCCGGGCCGTGCAGCACGTCGATGCGTTCGAGCCCGTAGGGATCGAACGCGGGAATCGCGTAGCCGAAGCTGATGTCGCTCGGTTGCCGCGCGCCGTCGAGGAACTGCTCCAGATAGAAGCCGCGGCTCATCAGATAGGGCGCACCGGCCGCCGACGCGCCGCGGATCTCCGAGGTGACGCTCGCGGTGTAGCGCAGCGCCTCGGTCACGGTCTGGGCGTTCTGGTCGGTCATCTGGTCGCGCGTGACGACGGAAACCGACTGCGGCGTCTCGATGAGTGGCGTGTCCGTTTTAGTGGCAGTAACGGCCGTAATCGGCACATAACCGTCAGCGGTGCCGGTCGTGGTCTGTTCGCGCCGGTTGCTGACTTTGACGGCGGGAAGCTGCTTGCCCGCGTCCGTTGCGCCATCACTCGCGGCGCCTTGTGCATTGTCATTGGCTGTCTGCGCCAGCGCGGCGCCACCGCCGCCGAGCAGATAAAGCAGCAACGCGATGGCAGTCGTGCTGCCTACCCCGGTCTTCATGTGGATATCTCCATCGAGTGCAAATAATAATACAAGTCGAAATGATTCTCGTTAACAATGGAAATGCGATGTAAAGGACTCTTGGTGGTCCTCGGGACATTTGCCATGCGATGGGGACGTTCAGGCAGAAGACGGCTGGGCCGCTCAGGCGTTACTATAACTGCGGTATTCCGGCTTAGTCCGGACAACTTTGGCAATGAAATGGTCAATCATGGCAGATTGAATGTGAGATTGACTTTGAGACATTTGATACGGACATGAGCCAGCCCAAACTCCAGACTTTCGGGGCGCTGCCCGTGGGGCGCAAGGTGATCGCGCAGTCCATCGACTACGACGACGGCACTCACGAAATCGCTCACGTTCACCACCGCTCGCAGCTCGTCTACGCCACGACGGGCATCGTGCGCGCGGTCACGCCGTTGGGCCTGTGGATGCTGACGCCCGGCCACGCGCTGCTGATCGGCTCGCAGGTCGAGCACGAGCTGCATATGGTGGGCAAGGTGTCGATGCGCACGCTCTATATCGAACCTGAAGCGTTGCCGGCAAGCGGCGCCGAATGCCAGATGCTGACGGTCGACGCGCTGCTGCGCGCGTCGGTGCTCGGCATGTTCGACCTGGCGCTCGATGAAGATGTCGGGAACGGCTCCGGCGCGACGGACACGCGCGAAACGCTGCTGGTGCCGCTGATCCTGCGGCTTCTGGCGCTTGCCTGCGCGCGTGCGCCGGACAAGCGGCTGCCGCTGCCGGGCAACCCGCGCCTGCGCCGGATCTGCGAGCGCCTGATCGCACAACCGGCGACCAACGACACGCTGGACGACTGGGCCGACGAAGTGGGCGCGAGCGCCCGCACGGTTGCGCGGCTCTTTCGCCAGGAAACGGGCATGACGTTTGGCCAGTGGCGCGAGCAGTTGCGTCTTGCCGAGGCGATGTCCAAGCTCGCGGTCGGCCATCCCCTGGCGCGCATCGCACAGGAACTGGGCTACGCGGACGTGCGCACGTTCTCTTCGATGTTCCGGCGAGCGTTTGGCAGCACGCCGCAGCAGTTCCGGCAGCACGTGGGCGAAGCGGATTGAGCTCCCCACCTCATGCGTTCCCGCCGGATAAAAAAAACGCCAACCCATTCGGGTTGGCGTTTTGCTTGCAGCAGGACAGGTATCAGAACAGGTATCAGAACTGGTTCATCGTGTTGTCTTTACCTGCCGCCTTCAGGGCCGCTTCGCCGCTGAAGTATTCCTTGTGGTCGTCGCCGATGTCCGAACCGGACATGTTCTGGTGCTTCACGCAGGCGATGCCCTGGCGGATTTCCTTGCGCTGCACGCCAGCCACGTAGCCCAGCATGCCCTGGTCGCCGAAGTATTCCTTGGCCAGGTTGTCGGTCGACAGCGCGGCGGTGTGGTACGTCGGCAGCGTGATCAGGTGGTGGAAGATACCCGCTTCGCGCGCCGCGTCGGCCTGGAAGGTGCGGATCTTTTCGTCGGCGGCGGCTGCCAGTTCAGTCTGATCGTATTCCACGCTCATCAGTTGGGCGCGGTCGTAGGCCGACACGTCCTTGCCTGCGGCCTTCATCGCGTCATACGCCTGCTGGCGGAAGTTCAGGGTCCAGTTGAACGACGGGCTGTTGTTGTACACGAGCTTGGCGTTCGGGATGACCTTGCGGATCTCGTTGACCATGCCTGCGATCTGGGCGATATGCGGCTTTTCGGTTTCGATCCACAGCAGGTCGGCGCCGTTTTGCAGCGAGGTGATGCAGTCCAGCACGCAGCGCGCTTCGCCCGTGCCGGCGCGGAACTGGAACAGGTTGCTCGGCAGGCGCTTCGGACGCATCAGCTTGCCGTTCTGCTTGATGACGACGTCACCGTTGCCCAGTGCATCGGCCGAGATTTCGTCGCAGTCGAGGAACGAGTTGTATTGGTCGCCCAGATCGCCCGGCGTGTGGGTCACGGCGATCTGCTTGGTCAGGCCGGCGCCCAGCGAGTCGGTACGGGTCACGATGATGCCGTCGTCCACGCCCAGTTCCAGGAAGGCGTAGCGGATCGCGCGCACTTTGGCGAGGAAGTCCTCGTGCGGCACGGTGACCTTGCCGTCCTGGTGGCCGCACTGCTTCTCGTCCGACACCTGGTTTTCGATCTGGATGCAGCAAGCGCCCGCTTCGATGAACTGCTTGGCCAGCAGGTAGGTGGCTTCCGCGTTGCCGAAACCGGCGTCGATGTCAGCGATGATCGGCACGACGTGGGTGACGTGGTTGTCGATCTTGTCCTGAATGGCGGCCTTGGCGGCCGCGTCCTTCGCGGCGTCCAGCTCGCGGAACAGGCCGCCCAGCTCACGGGCGTCGGCCTGGCGCAGGAAGGTGTACAGCTCGCGGATCAGCGCGCTCACCGAAGTCTTTTCGTGCATCGACTGGTCCGGCAGCGGGCCGAACTCGGAGCGCAGCGCGGCGACCATCCAGCCCGACAGGTACAGGTAGCGGCGCTCGGTGCTGTTGAAGTGCTTCTTGATTGAGATCATCTTCTGCTGACCGATGAAGCCGTGCCAGCAGCCCAGCGACTGGGTGTACTTCGACGGGTCGGCGTCATAGGCGGCCATGTCGGCGCGCATGATCTTCGCCGTGTACTTCGCGATGTCCAGGCCCGTCTTGAACTTGTTCTGGGCACGCATGCGAGCGGCGGATTCGGGATTGATGGCATCCCACGCGCTGCCTTGTTTCTCCTTCAAACCGGCAACTGCCTTGATGTCGTCTTGATACTGGGCCATGAGTCTCTCCTGAGAGCTAAGCGCGATTGATCGAATGATTCAGCTTGCCGCTGCGTATGTCGAAGCGAACTGCATGACTAAATAGTAGCGATGTTTGAGACGCGCGGGCGATGTCTTATATAAGACATAAGAGTTTATTTTTCGTTATTTTTCAATGGGATACGTATCTCTTTTTGCGATGCAAAACAGGTTTTCAAGCGACGAAAAGAGGACGCGGCGGAAATCCGCAGCGGATTCCGCAATGTGAAACGTGCTTTCGGGTGCTGAAGGGAAGGCCGGTGCGGCAGGCGCGAGCGACGATCGCCGGCGGGATGATCTTGCGGACGTCTGTTACGAAGACTGGCGTGCCAACGCATGCTCGCCGGATGATTGGATCTACGCGCGCCTGGCGGGTCCGCGGCGTCCCTTCGCCGCCGGTTTCGTCTCAAGCGAAGGCGAGCGCTCGGTGAGCGACGGCGAACTCTCGTTCCTCTCCCCGAAGAACTGCTGCCGATAGGCGACGGGCGTCATCTGCTTCGTCGCCTTGAACTGCCGGTTGAAGTTCGGGACGTTCGGAAACCCGCAGCGGGCGGCGATCAAGGAAATCGGCACGGCGGTATCGGTCAGCATGCGGCACGCGTGACCGATTCGAACGCGGGCGATGTACTGGCCGACGCTTTCCCCGAGATGCTGGGTAAAGTGCCTCGTCAGCGTGCGTTCGGACATTCCGGCGGCCTTCGCGAGCGTCGCGAGCTTCAAGGGATGCGCGAATTGCGTGTCGATCAACGACAGCACCCGGTTGAGCCGGTCCGGCCCGAACCCCGAGGTGGCGCCCGCGCGGGCGTCGAAGGCCACAGGCAGCGTCAACGCCTGGGCGGGCAAGTCCGACAACCAGACGAGAATATCGAGCACGGCGGCCAGCCTTTCTCGCGCATTGGCCGATAGCAGCCGGTCCAGTTGCGCGCGCATCTGCGTGCCCGCGCCCTCCTGGAACACCAGCCCGCACGCGGCCCGCCGCAGCAGATTGCGCAGGTCGGCGTATTCCGGGCACAGATCGGCGAGCCGCTGCACCCACAAACCGTCGAACCAGACGACGATCGCCACCTGCGGCTGCGAAGGATTGATGGAGCGGTTCGACGACCAGGTGTGCGGCAGATCCGGCGGCACCAGCACCAGGTCGTCGTCGCCATAAACCGCGACCGTGTCGCCGATGTAGCGCTTGCCCTGACTGTTCATCGTCAGGGTCAGCTCATATTCGGGGTGATGGTGCCATTCGAACGGGATTTTCGGCAGCCGGCGGTTGTATACCCTGACCGAACAACGCTCACCGAATTCGACGTGCTCGTAGGCGGGTTTCATGGCTGGAAACGCAAAGAGGTTGTCCGGATTCTATCTCTTCTCCGGGGTGCCGGGCGCTAAGCTTTGGGGCACGACACACTATATGGAGACGCAGCATGGAATCCCTGCATATCGACGATCTACCGGCGGCCATCCGCGCGGTGAAGCAGCAACTGCGCGAGAGCCTTCCCGACTACCGGCAGGTATTCGAGCAGGTCGACGCCGAAATCAGGCGCAAGGTCGAGGTGATTGCGCGCGAGCGCGAGCGTGGCGAGCCGGTGATTCCGGAGGTCCAGTATGCGGATGTGGCGGCGGGGCGCGTGAGCGAGCAGGCGATCGCGGCGATCAAGGAGCGCGGCGCGTGTGTCGTGCGCGGCGTGTTCAGCCCGGAACGCGCCGCGGCATGGGACGACGAGATCGCGAGCTATGTCGAACGCAACCGGCTGGACGAGAAACTCGCGCACCGGGCCGAGGACAAGTTCTTTGGCACGCTTGCATCGAGCAAGCCGCAAATCTATGGCATCTACTGGTCCGGGCCGCAGGTGGAGGCGCGACAGTCCCCCGAACTCACCCGCACACGCGTGTTCCTGAACCGGCTCTGGAAGTGGGAAAGCGAAGGCCGGGTTCACTTCGACCCGCAGAGCGTGCCGGCCTACGCGGACCGCCTGCGCCGCCGCCCGCCGGGCTCGGAATCGCTGGGGCTTTCCGCGCATTGCGACGGCGGCTCGGTGGAGCGCTGGCTCGATGAGAACTTCCGGCGCGTCTATCGTCACGTCTTCAGCGGCGACTGGCGCCGGTATGACGCCTTCGACGCGGCCTGGCGCCCGCAGGCGCGCGAGATCCGCTCCCCGACGGTGTGCTCGGTGTTCCGCACGTTTCAGGGCTGGACGGCACTCACGCCGCAAGGGCCGGGCGACGGCACGTTGCAACTGGTGCCGATCGCCAACGCGATGGTCTATGTGCTCTTGCGCGCGCTCCAGGACGACGTCGCCGACGACGATCTGTGCGGCGCGATGCCGGGCCGCGCCTTGTCGATCAGCCCACAGTGGCACGCCCCGCTGCACCAGGCGCTCTCGTCCATTCCCTTGATGCAGGCGGGCGACACCGTCTTCTGGCACAGCGATGTGATTCACGCGGTGGAAGACGCCCATCGCGGCACCGGGTACAGCAACGTGATGTATATCGCGGCGGCGCCCGGCTGCGCGAAAAACGACGAATACCTGAAGCGCCAGTTGCCGGCTTTCCTCAAAGGCGAAAGTCCGCCCGATTTTCCCGCCGATCACTTCGAAACCGGTTTTGCCGGCCGCGCGACCGAAAGCGATTTGACGGCGCTGGGCAAGGCGCAACTCGGCTTCGGCCTCTGACTGACGTACGCGGGGGAATGCGCGGGAGGCTGGGCGGCTCGACGGCTCGACGGCGGCTGGGCGCCGTCGAGCCAGGGGAAGATCAGCCGCTTCGGCTGAAGGTGAAGCTGAGGGGCGTTCCTGTTGCGTTGCGTGCTTACGCGTTTGCGGTTTCAGGGCGCTTCCAGTGTGCAGTGGCTTGCTTGTCCGTTATCCGCACCTTCGCGAGCAGCGGCTTGTAGCCTCGCAAGATGACTTCACTGATCGCGAGAAGCTCCGAGCGGAAGATGTCGCTGGTGAAGCGGCTACCGTCGGCGAACTCCAGCGAATAGCCATCGATCGGGCCCCATTGGCCTCGCGGTAACGGTTCGATATACACGTCCATCATTAGTCTCCATAGGATAGAAGGGGTAAGAGATTCAGTCGTTTTCAGTCTATCGCAGGAAAAGATGCGGCCATGGCTGCCATTCGTCTCGGATAATTCGTTGTAATTCAATGGCTTGCGTGACATTTTTCACGATGAGGGAAGAAGTCCTTCAATGCGCAATTGCGTAGCGGTAGCGGGGAAATGGCATTCCCACGCATTGGAGCCAGGTTGCACGATATGAAAGCGCGGGCCGGTTCGCGCGTACGCTTCGAGGTGTCGTGGGTCGCGGGTCAGGTGGTGCTTGACACCGTCTTTTTTTCTGGTGAAAGTGTAGACACATGTGTAGGCTGAATTGAGCTGCATCGGGCTACATTGCGCGAACGAAAAAACCGGTACGACGGACAGGACGGACACCATGAAGCTCGCTATATACAGTGCGACTCACGCCTCGCCCAAGGCTCGTTCGCCACACACACGCAAAACCTGCAAAACCTGCAATACGCGGCAGGCGCCCACCCGAACCATCGCGCACGACGCGCGGCGATTCATCAGTCCGTTCCCCGGCGCATACGGCACCGGCACTGCCAGCGAGACGCAAAGCATTCCTGGTACCGCTTTCCTCGTGGCGCTGCTTGGATTGTCGGGCGTGCTCATGGGGGCGTTCGTCTTCATGCTTCACAGCGCCGTCAACGCATCCTGACGACGAACCCATTGTGAGTACAACAAGGCGGCTCATGACCCGACGATTCGCTCATGGCCGCCGCACGCCGCGACGTTCGGTCGAGCACCAGACTGGGGAAAACTAGAATACAAAAGTGTAGACAATCCGCTAGTCTGGAGACGTCGTGAGCCAGTGGGCTCCCCCTCTTTTGCATGTTGTGCAATGCCTCGCAGTGCCGCCAAACGCGCAGCGAGCCGCATGTTTGCTGGTTAGCCAGGAAGCCGGAGAAGCCTTGTTTGCAGGTCCTCTGGCCCCGCGTTCGAGTGTCGATGTTTTTATTGACATCGTTTTTTTTGCGCTAAATTGTCGACACTTGTGTAGTCTAATTTTCCCATCCGATGAAGGGGTGTCACCATGAAGTTTGCGAAAGAGCTGTGCATGAGCGTTGCAGCGGGCGCGTTGTTCTCCATGGCGGGCGTGGCGTCTGCACAGACGGTGTCGCTTGGCGCAGTGCTGCCCCTCACGGGGGCGAGCGCGTCGGTCGGGGACGATCAGCGGCGCGGCGTGGAACTGGCCGTCGAGCAAATCAACGCTCACAACGGTGTGCTCGGGCAGAAGCTTCAGGTCATCGTCGAAGACTCCGGCGGCGTGGCGGCAACGGCACTGAGTTCGGCCCGCAAGCTGGTGTCGGTCAACAAGGTGCCGGTGGTGATCGGCGAGTTCTCGTCGGGAATCACGATTCCCGTTGGGCAATACGTGGTGCAGCAGGGCGACGTGCATATCAACATTGGCTCGTCCAGCCCGCAGGTGCGCAAGATCGGCACTGGCTCGTTCAGCGTGATCGGCCTCGACGACCTCTCGGCGCGCTTCGCGGCCGGTGACGTCTTCGGGCAGAACCTCAAGGACGTCGCGTTCATCGCCCCGAATAATTCATACGGGCAGGGCGTCGCGAACGAATTCAAGAAGCGCTTCGAATCGCTGGGCGGCAAGGTGTCGTCGGTGGTGCTCTATAGCGAAGGGCAATCGACGTATCGTCGCGAGCTTCAGCAGATGTCGCGCTCGGCGCCGCAGGCCTACGTGTATAGCGCGTACGGGCAGGAAGCGGCGACCATCAATCGCGAGGCGTATGAGCTCGGCCTGAACAAGTCGAAGTGGTACGGCATCTACCTGACGATGTGCACGAGCGATACGACGCCCCAGGCCGCGCAAGGCCAGGAAGGGCTCGAAGTCGCCTCGATCGGCGATGGCGGCAAGGCGTATGAACAGGCCTATCGCGCCAAATACAAGGAAGCGCCCAAGTCGTCCTTCGGCAGCTATGCGTACGACGGCGTGATGGTTGCCGCCGCCGCGATCAACAAGGCCGGTTCGGCCGATCCCGCCAAAATTCGCGCCGCGATGAAGGCCTTGGGGCCGTACAGCGGCGCGACGGGGACCATTGCGTTCGACGATGGCGGCCAGCGCAAGGACCAGCCCTACGACAAGGTGAAGTTCGATACGAAGGTCGTCACCCGCTAAGCTCGGCCGCGCTGCGTGCCAGCGCGGCTGGCCGAGGAGAACTCGATGCTGCAATTCATCATTGACACCCTGATACGCACCTCAGACATCATGCTGGTCGCCGTGGGCCTGAGTGTCGTCTACTCGCTGGTCAAGTTTCCGAACATCGCCCATGTGCAATACGCCATGCTCGGCGCCTTCATCACCCTCGCGCTCACCCGCGTTGGCATGCCGTTCGTGCTGGCGCTGTTCGGCTCCTGCGTCGCGATGGGCGCACTCGCCGTGCTGCTGAACATGCTCATATTCAAGCGGCTGTTGCGCTCGGGCAGTTCAATCGCGATGATCGGTTCGCTGGCCATTTCGATGATTTTCATCGCCGTGGTGCTGGGGGTTGCAGGCTCGCGTCCGTTCCAGTACTCGGCGGGACTGTCGCATCCCATCGCCGTCGGCTCGACCACGGTATCGGTGGACCAGCTCACGTCGATCGCCTGCGGATTCGGCTGCGTGGGTCTCCTTGCCGTGCTGCTGTTCAAGACCAACGTTGGCCGCTCCATGCGCGCCATGTCGTCCAATGCCGCGCTTGCGGCGGCTACCGGCGTGGACGGCGCGCGCATCGTGAACGGCATCACGTTCCTGAGCGGCGCGCTGGCGGCCCTGGGCGGCACGATGCTCGGCCTCACGGAGTCCGTACATATCGGCCTCGGGACCAACCTGTTGCTGCCGGTATTCGCCGCGGCGATTCTGGGCGGGCTGGGTAATCCGCTCGGCGCGGCCGCTGGCGCGCTGTTGATATCCATTGCGGAAACGCTGGTCACGAACCTCGATTTCGGATGGATGTTCGGGACAACCGATGTGTATGTGCCGATCACCTACATCAGCGCAGCGTCCTTCCTGATTCTGCTCGTTGCGCTTCTGTTCAAGCCCTACGGCATCTTCGACCGGGAGGTTCGCCGTGTATAGCTTCCTGTTGCACGTTGCGACGCTCACCTGCATTTATGCCCTGCTCGCACTCGGGCTGAATCTCCAGGCGGGATTCACCGGACTCCTCAACTTTGGCTTCGTGGCGTTTGCAGGCGTGGGCGCCTATGCGTCAGCGATCACCTCGTCGCTGGGCTATCCGGTTCCCGTCGGCATGCTTGCCGGTGTCGCCGTGGCCATGCTCGTGGGTTACGTCATGGCGCGGCTCGGACGCAACCTCGCGTCCGACTATTGGGCGATCGCGACGCTCGCCGTGGCGGAGCTGATCCGCACCGTCGCGCTCAATGAAAACTGGCTCACGGGTGGTGCGCAGGGGATCAGCGGCGTGCCCGCGATTTTCGGGAGCAAGGCCGGCACGCAGTACGACCTTGCGTTCTTCCTGCTCGCATTGTCTATGGTGGTCATGGCGTTCTTCGCCTGCACGCGTCTGACGCGGGGCCGGTTCGGCCGCGCAATCCGCCTGATGCGTGAGGAACCCGCGCTCGCAACCAGCCTGGGCTACCAGCTCGTGCCGCTCAAGGTCAAGGCCACCGTCACGAGCGCCGCGATGGCTTCCGTTGGCGGTTCGCTGCTTGCGCACTACATGAGTTTTGTCGGCCCCGACTACATGCTTTCCTCCGAGACCTTCCTGGTCTGGACGATGGTGATGATAGGCGGCCTCGGGAACAACGTGGGCGTGATACTGGGCGCGTTGCTCGTCGAAGCAGTCTATAGCGCGGTGCCGTTTGTCAAAGACTACCTCGACATCAGCAGCGACATTGCGGGCGCGGTGCGGCTCGGCACGATCGGCGTCGTGCTGCTCATCTGTCTGATGGTCCGGCCCGGTGGCCTGGTTCCCGAAAAAATCCGGAGCGCAACATGAGCACGATGCTTCGCTTGCATGACGTGTACAAAGCCTTTGGCGGCAACCAGGTGCTGACCGGCCTGAACTTCAACGTGCGCCAGGGCGAAATTGTCGGCTTGCTCGGGCCGAACGGTTGCGGCAAGAGCACCGTCCTCAATGTCATCACCGGCTATTGCCCCGTCGATCGCGGCGAGGTGGAGCTTCAGGGCGAGCGCGTGAGCGGCATGGCGGCCCACCAGATTGCCGCAAGGAGCGTGCGCCGAACCTTCCAGCTACCGTCCATGCCGACGCGCATGACGGTCGAAGAGGTCGTGATGGCGGCGTCCACGCAAAGTCACGGTCTGTGGAGCACGCTATGGCGAACGGCAGCGGTCAAGCGGCTGGAGCAGCAAACGCGCGAGCGCGCGCGTCATCTTCTCGACGAATTGCTGCTCGCGAAAGTCGCGCACTTGCCGGCCGCCTCGCTCTCCGGCGGCCAGAAAAAGCTCCTCGGCATTGCCTGCGCCATGATGGAGCAGCCGGCGCTGCTGCTGCTCGACGAGCCGATGGCGGGCGTGCATCCCAACCTGCGCGCGGAACTCGTCACGACGCTCAAGCGCATCAACGCTCAGGGCATTACGCTCGTCATCATCGAGCACGACATGCACTTCATTTCCGAAACTTGCAGCCGCTGCATCGTGCTGGACAAGGGCAAGACCGTCGCCGACTGCCTGCCTTCTGAGCTCGAAAATCACGAAAGCGTGGTGGAGGCCTATCTCGGCAAGAAGCCGGGCGGGCAATACCAGGTTGCGGGAGCCATCGCATGATAGCCGTCAATAACGTCGTAGCCGGTTACACGCGGGAAGTCGACATCCTGCGTGGCATTTCCATCAATACGCGGCAACTGGAGATCGTGACCATCCTCGGCCCCAACGGCTGCGGCAAGTCAACCTTGCTCAAGACCGTTGCCGGATTCGTGCTGCCCCGCGAAGGCACCGTCACACTGGACGATGCCGACATCGGGCAAGTGCCGGTGCATCGCAAGGTGCGCAAGCACGAAATCGGCTTCGTCCCGCAAACCGACAACGTATTCGGTTCGTTGTCCGTATGGGAGAACCTCGTGCTCGGCGGTCAGTTCATGCAGGAGCGGGACCGCAAAGCGAGAGTGGATGAACTCTGCGGCGCTTACCCGGTGCTCAAGCGCAAGATCCGCGCCCGCGCCGCGAGTTTGTCGGGCGGCGAGCGGCAGATTCTGTCGCTCGCGCGTGCGCTCATGCCGCGCCCGCGCTTTCTGCTGCTCGACGAACCGTCCGCCGGACTCTCGCCCAAGATGCTCGGCGAGGTCTTCGACGCGATTGTCGAATTGCGCAACACCGAACGTATCGGCGTCCTGATGGTCGAGCAGAACGCGACCGAGGCGCTGCGCATTTCCGACCGGACCTATGTGCTCTCGATGGGACAGGTCGCGCTGGAAGGCAAGGCTTCTGAGCTACTCGCGAGCGATGAAATGCGCCGGCTCTATCTGGGTGGCAGGCCGCACTGAAAATGCGGCGGGCAGCGTGCTTTCACGCGCGCTGTCGTCGCGGGTATCGTGAAGCATTGGTTCGACGAAATCGGTTCGACCCAATCGGTTCAAAGGGACGACGGACGAGCGCCCCTTAAAGGAGGAGACAGCGTGACGAATGAGCCGGGGATTCTGGAGCGTACCGGAAGACAACTGCCGCGCGGCAGCGTGGTGGCATTGATTACGCCGTTCACGAAAGAGGGCAGTATCGATTACGAAAAGCTGCGCGCGCTCATCGACTTTCATGTGGCCAGCGCAACGGCCGGCATTGCGGTGGTCGGCACGACCGGCGAGGCATCGACGCTTTCGTTTAATGAGCACTGCGACGTGATTGCGGCAACGGTGGAACATGCGGCCGGGCGCATCCACGTCATGGCGGGAGTGGGCGCCAACTCCACCCGTGAAGCCGCAGCGCTTGCGAAGTTCGCGTGCGTGCATGGCGCGGATTCGCTGCTCAGCGTCGTGCCGTACTACGTGAAGCCTTCGCAGCAAGGTTTGGCCGCCCACTTCATGGCGCAGGCCGATGCTGGCGACGCGCCGCTGGTGCTCTACAACGTGCCGGGCCGCACGGTGACGGACATGTCTGTCGAGACGGTCCTGCGCCTGAGCGCGCACCCCAATATCCGCGGCATCAAGGATGCGACCGGCGACATGCTGCGGGCGGCCGAGCTTGTCGCCGCATTGCCAGCCGACTTCGCACGCTATAGCGGCGACGATTTCACCTCCATGCCCTTCATGGTCCTCGGAGGATGGGGCGTCATTTCCGTCGTGGCCAACGTGTTGCCCAGGCAGGTGAGCGAGATGTGCCGGCTTATCGACGACAACGACATCGCGCGGGCACGGCAAGCGTTCCTTGCGATGCTGCCGCTCACCCGCGCACTCTTCGCGGAAACCAGCCCGGGGCCGGTGAAATACGCGGCCAGTCTGCTCGACCTGTGCGAGTCCGTCGTCCGCCTGCCGCTCGTCTTGCCGGAAGCGTCGACGCGGCGGTATCTTGAGGAAATCCTTGTCAGGGTGCAGAAACATGCTGCATGAAATGGTGGCAACGATGGCCAAAAGCGGAAGCGGCGTGACGGCTCTGCCGGAACCGGGCGCGCTCGTGCGGCTTGGGCGCTGGCTGTCCGGGCGGGACATCATTCGATCCGATGTCGCGTGCGTGTCGAAGTTGTCCGGCGGCGCCATTCAGGAAAACTGGCGAATCGACACGGGAGACGGAACGTCATACGTACTGCGTACGGATGCCGATGCCGCGATCCCAACGAGTTGTACCCGCAAGGAAGAATACGAGCGCTACAGTCTGGCGTCGCGACTGGGCGCGCGGGTGGCGCGGCCCCACGGGTTCTGCGACGACCTCTCCATCATCGGCAAGCCGTTCTTCATCCTCGACTTCGTATCGGGAATGACCGCAGGGCATATTCTCGCCAAAAGCGACGCGCACGTCCCCGACCGGCATGCGCTCGCGGTCGAGCTGGGCGAGCTTCTCGGTGTCATCCATCGTGTGCCCGCGCCCGATGTGGAGACCGTATTCGGCGCTGCGCCGCGCTCGGCCGCATCCGCGTCGATCGCCCATATCCGCAGCCAGCTCGACGCGTTGCCGGACGCCCATCCGGCGCTCGAGCTCTGTCTGCGTGAAGTCGAAGTGAGGGTGGGCGGTGCATCGCAAGCGGTGCTTTCACACGGCGACTATCGAACCGGCAACTACATGGTCGATGGCGGACACGTTACGGCTATCCTCGACTGGGAGTTCTCGGGTTGGGGGCACCCCTATGAGGACCTCGGGTGGTTCACGGCGCCTTGCTGGCGATTCGGCAGGGCGGAGCTGGCCGGCGGCGGAGTCGGACCCGTTGAAGGCTTCCTGGACGGCTACCAGGCAGCAACGGGCAGCCGCGTCGAGCCGTCCGAACTCGTCGACTGGCAGGCGCTCGCCCAGGTCAAATGGGCCGTCATCGCGCTTCATCAAGCGCAGCGGCATGCGTCGGGGGCGCAGCGCAGTCTGGAACTCGCGCTCTCCGGCCGCCTCGTTTCCGGGCTGGCGCTGGAAGCCATGAATCTGCTGGAGATGCGTTGATGAACACCCATGACAGGATGGTGGACCTGCTCGACACGGCAACCGGCACGCTGACCGGCGACGTGCTCCCGTCGCTTCAAAAGGAAGCGCGATACAACGGCCTGATGGTCGCCAACGCGATGCGGATCGTCGCGCGTCATTTCGGTCGTGCTTCCGCTGTGCCGGACGCCCACGCGCCGGTCCAATTGCTCGGCGATGCTGTCATCGTCAGCGGTATTCGCGCCGGACAGTTCGACGTCGGCTCGCCAATGCGCCCGGCGCTCGTCGCCACGCTGTGGAATCGGCTCGCGCAGGAACTGGCGGTCGACAACCCGCGCATGCTCGAAACACTTCAAAACTCCCCACGGGGCAGGTGAAATGGACTTCTCGATTGACAGCAAGACGCGCGCGTTGCGCGACCGGATTCGAACCTTCGTTGACGACGTGCTGTTGCCGCTGGAGTCCAGCGCGGCGTCTTACGACGAGCATGAAAACGTCGCCGAAGGCTTGCTCGGCGAACTGCGTGCGCAGGCGCGCGAGCGCGGCCTGTGGTCGCTCCAGATGCCGCGCGAGCGCGCCGGCGGCGGTCTGTCCGTTGCGCAGATGGCCGTGTGCTACGAAGAGATGAATCGCTCCATCTTCGGTCCGGTCGTCTTCAACTCGGCGGCGCCCGATGACGGCAACATGATCCTGCTGAACAAGGTGGCGACACCGGACCAGAAGGACCAGTGGCTGCAACCCATCATCGACGGAAAGGTGCGTTCGGCGTTCGCGATGACCGAGCCTGCGCCGGGAGCGGGCTCCGACCCGTCGATGATGCTGACTCGCGCCGAGCGCGCGGGCGACAAGTGGATCATTCACGGCCGCAAGTGGTTTATCACGGGCGCCGCGGCCGCGACGCATTTCATCCTTATCGCGCGCACCTCGGCCGACGCGAGAAAGGGTCTCACCGCTTTTCTCTTTCACGCGAACACGCCGGGCTGGCGCATCATTCGCCGCATTCCGATCATGGGACCGGAGGAGCACGGCGGACATTGCGAAATCGAATTCGACGGTCTGGAGATTCCCGACGCGCATCGCCTCATGGAAGTGGGCGATGGGTTGAAGGCGACGCAAATACGCCTTGGCACGGCTCGCCTTACGCACTGCATGCGGTGGAACGGCATGGCGCGTCGCGCGCTGGAACTGGCCGTGGCGCACGTGAACACGCGCAAAGCGGGCGGCGACCTGCTTGCGGCGCGTGAAGGCGTGCAATGGATGTTGGGCGAAGCGGCCATGAAGCTCGACGTCGCACGCCTGCTGACGATGCGCGCGGCGTGCTGTCTGGACACGGGCGACTTCGCGCGCGCCGAAATCTCGATGGCGAAAATTGCGGCGTCCGAAACATTGCATCAGGTCGTCGATACGGCCATTCAGTTGCATGGCGCCAAAGGCTATTCAAAGGACACCCGGCTCGAATGGATGTATCGCTACGCACGGCAGGCGCGCCTCGTTGACGGCGCCTCCGAAGTTCACAAGATGGTCGTTGCGCGCTCGCTGCTCGAAACCGGCAGCGAGATGTGGAACTGGAAGACGCAAGCGGCTGAACCCACTGCCTCGAAGGAATGACCGTGAATTTGCGGACTGTGACGCTTGATGACAAATACACGCTCGACAGCGGGCGTATCTTCCTGACCGGCGTGCAGGCACTGGTTCGCCTGCCGCTCATGCAGCATCGACGGGACAAGGCCAACGGTTTGAACACCGCTGGCTACGTCTCCGGCTATCGTGGCTCGCCGCTGGGCACCTACGACGCCGAACTCGGCAAAGCCAAAAAATTTCTCGGCGAAGCCAACGTGGTTTTCGTGCCCGGCGTCAACGAGGATCTCGCTGCGACGGCGGTCTGGGGCACGCAACAGGCGGAGGCGGCCGGGGACGGCAAGTACGACGGCGTCTTTTCCATCTGGTACGGAAAAGGCCCCGGTGTCGACCGCAGCGGCGACGCATTCCGCCACGCCAATCTCGCAGGGAGTGCGAAGCACGGCGGCGTGTTGCTGTTGATGGGCGACGACCACACGTGCGAGTCGTCCACGACCTGCCATCAGTCGGAATTCGCCTTGGTCGATGCGTCGATACCCATCCTGAGCCCGAGCGGCGTGCAGGAAATTCTCGACTACGGCCTGTACGGTTGGGCCATGTCGCGGTACTCGGGGTGCTGGGTCGGTCTCAAGTGCGTGAAAGATACCGCCGACGCTTCCGCCGCGATCGATGTCGAACTCGACCGCGTCTCCCCGCGCATTCCCACTGGCGTGGATATGCCGCCCGGCGGGCTGAACCTGCGTCTGCCCGACACGCCTCAGGAGCAGGAATTCCGTCTGCACAACTACAAGCTCGATGCCGTTCGCGCCTTCGTGCGCGCCAACGGCCTCGACCGGGTGACGCTCGGCAAGCCCGGCGCGCGTATCGGCATCGTCACGCACGGCAAGAGCTATCTGGACCTCCTGCAAGCGATCGATGACCTGAATGTCACCGAAGCGGATCTGGAAGCGATGGGCGTCGCCATCTACAAGGTCGCATGCACCTGGCCGCTCGAACCGCAGGGCGTTGCGGCGTTCGCGGCCGGGCTGGACCTGCTCATGGTGATCGAAGAAAAGCGCAGCCTGCTGGAGTCCCAGATCAAGGACATTCTCTATCGGCAACCGCATGCGCCGGTCGTGATCGGCAAGCACGACGAGCACGGCAAGAAGCTTTTTCCGGTCGAAATGTCGTTGAGCTCGCTTCAGATCGCCATTGCATTGGGCGAGCGTCTGACGCAACACGCGTGCGACAAAAGCCTCGCGGAACGCGTCGAGTTTCTCACCGCATTGAGCCAGGTCGAGTTCGCGCCCGAAGCCATGCTGCGCAGCTTCTACTTTTGCAGCGGCTGCCCGCACAACTCGTCGACAGTGATTCCCGAAGGCAGCAAGGCCTACGCGGGAATCGGCTGTAGCTGGATGGCGCAAACGATGGAGCGCAACACGCTGGGCTATACGCAGATGGGCGCGGAAGGCATGGCGTGGGTGGGCGAGGCGCCGTTCTCCACGCGCGCGCACATGTTCCAGAACATGGGCGACGGCACTTATTTTCATTCAGGATTGCTTGCGGTTCGCGCGGCGATTGCGGCGAGGACCAACATCACGTTCAAGATTCTGTACAACGACGCGGTGGCGATGACCGGCGGGCAGCGGCACGACGGCCAGCTTAGTCCGATGACCATCACGACGCAGGTGCGTGCCGAGGGCGTGGGCCGCATTGCCGTCGTGTCGGACGACCCGTCGAAATATCCGGCCGACGCCGGGTGGGCGCAGGGCGTGACCATTCATCACCGCTCCGAGCTGCAAAAGGTCCAGGAGGAACTGCGCGACATTCCGGGCGTGACCGTGCTCGTGTACGACCAGACCTGTGCGGCGGAAAAGCGCCGGCGGCGCAAGCGCAAGCAGTTTCCCGACCCGGCGAAACGGCTCGTCATCAACGATCTCGTTTGCGAGGGCTGCGGCGACTGCGGCGTGAAATCCAACTGCGTGTCGCTCGTTCCGCTCGAAACGGAGCACGGCCGCAAGCGCGCCATCGACCAGTCGTCATGCAACAAGGACTATTCGTGCAACAACGGCTTTTGTCCGAGCTTCGTGACGGTGCATGGCGGGAGCCCGCGCAAGGCGCCCGCCGTGAAACCGAACGTCGACCTGTTCCCGGCGCTGGTCGAGCCTGAACTGCCGTCGGTCGAGCACGGGGTGTACTCCATCATTGTGACGGGTGTGGGCGGCACCGGCGTGGTGACCATCGGCGCGATTCTCGGCATGGCCGCGCATCTCGAAGGCAAGGGGTGCGGCATTCTCGATATGGCGGGGCTGGCGCAGAAAGGCGGCTCGGTATGGTCGCATCTGCGATTCGGCAAGAATCCGGCGGCGATCAAGGCCATTCGCATTGCCGCCGGCGGCGCCGATGCGGTGCTCGGCTGCGACATGGTCGTGGCCGCGAGCCGCAAGACGCTCGCCGCGACGCGCAAGGGCGCCACGCGTATGCTCGTGAATACGCATGAGGTCATGACGGGCGAATTCGCGCGCCACCCCGACCTCCAGTTCCCTGCTGCGGAACTGCGCAAGGGCATTGCGGATGCAGTCGGCAGCGAGTGCGTCGAATTTGTCGACGCAACGAAATACGCCCTCAGCATTTTCGGCGACACGATTGCGGGCAATATGTTCATGCTCGGCTATGCCTGGCAGCGTGGCCTCATTCCGATCGGTGCCGAGGCGATCCACACCGCCATCGAACTCAATGGCGCGGGCGTCAAGATGAACCGGGACGCCTTTCTGTGGGGACGCCGTGTGGCGCAGTCGCCCGCTTCGGCTGAGCGAGCCCTCGTTGCGGCGAAGCCCGTGAGCGAGTCGCAGCGTATCTCGTCGTCGCTCGACGAATTCATCGAGCGCAAAGTCAAGTTCTTGACCGGCTATCAGAATGCGGCGTATGGCGAGCGTTTGCGCAAGCTCGTTAGCCGGGTGCGCGACTGGGAGCGTGCGGTCATGCCGCGCGAGGAGCGTGTCACGCGCGCCGTGGCGAGCGGCTATTTCAAGGTCCTCGCCTACAAGGACGAGTACGAGGTTGCCAGGCTTCATTCCTCGCCGGAGTTCGTCGAAAGCATCAAGCAGCAGTTCGAGGGCGAATTCCGTATTGCCTTCAATCTCGCGCCGCCGCTTTTCGCGCGCAAGGATGCGTTGAGCGGCGAACCACGCAAGAGGGAATTCGGCGCCTGGATTTTGCCGGTGTTCCGCGTACTCGCGAAAATGAAAGGGCTGCGGGGGAGCGCATTCGACGTGTTCGGCTATACGGCCGAGCGCCGCATGGAGCGCGGGCTCATCGCTCGCTACGAGCAAACCGTCGATGAAATTCTCCGTCACGGCACTGCGCGCAATTATCAGGCTGCGTTGCGTGCGGCGAGCATCGTGGAGAAAGTGCGTGGATACGGGCACGTCAAGGAGCGCAATTTCAAATCCGTCGATGCCGAGTGGACGAATGCCGTCGCTCAATTGTCGAAATCGCACGTGATCGAACTCAAGCAGGTCGCTTGAATCACGCAAAGTCTGGAGAACCTGCATGACGTTCAACTTCGAGCTGGCAGACAAGACCGTGCTGGTCACGGGCGCATTCAGCGGGCTGGGCCTTCATTTTTCGAAGACGCTCGCAGCGCAGGGCTGCCGGGTGGCCATGTGCGGGCGGCGTCTGGCTCTCGGTCAGACGCTGGCCCAGTCACTTTCGGATGAGGGCCATACGGCGCACGCTTTCGAGCTGGATGTCACCGAAGCGAATTCGGTCGCACGATGTATCGAGGCGGTCGCCGGGAAACTCGGCCAGCCCGTGGTGCTCGTGAACAACGCGGGCGTAGCCCACCATTCGCCCGCGCTTGCCACCACCGACGAGTCGTGGAACCAGACCATCGATGTCAATCTCAACGGCGTGTGGAGAATGACGCGCGCGTTCGCCGCGAGCCTGAGGGACGCCGATGCGCCGGGAAGCGTGGTCAACATCGCGTCGATACTCGGGCTGAGGGTGGCCCAGCAGGTCACGGCGTATGCCGTCTGCAAGGCGGGCGTGATTCAGATGACCAAGGCGCTGGCGCTCGAACTCGCGCGATATCGGATTCGCGTGAACGCCATCGCGCCAGGCTATTTTGAAACGGACCTGAATCGGGACTTCTTCGAAACCGAGGCGGGTGCCCAACTGGTCAAGCGCATTCCGCAACGCAGGCTTGGTGCGCTGAGCGAGCTTGACGGGCCGCTGCTGCTGCTCGCCTCCGGCGCGTCCTCGTTCATGACCGGCTCGGTCGTGACGGTCGATGGCGGTCACCTCGTCAGTTCGCTCTGAATGCCAGCGCGGTGACAGGCGCCGCCGCGCTTACTGCGAATAGAGTTTCACGACGCCAGCATCGACGACCTTGGCGATTTCTTCCATGCGCCAGGTGATATGCGTTTCCGTGAGTTCGCGGCAGCGCTTGGCGTCACGCGCTTCAATCGCGTCGAGAATGTCGAGGTGTTCCGAGAACGCGTCGTGGCCGCGCTGTTCGAGGTCGACCCAGCGCACGAAATGAATGCGGGCGTTGATGCCATACAGCGCGCGCACCATTTCGTTATTGCCGGAAAGGGCGACGAGGCGCACGTGAAACTCTTCGTCGCGCGCAACGAGTTGCGTGGCGGGCGCTTGCGCGGCCTTGTTCTTCATCACGTCCTTCCAGAACTTGCGCAAAGCCCGGATGTCCTTGATGTCGGCGCGCTCGACCGCGAGTTGCACGGCCGATGCCTCGATACTGCGCCGAAGTTCGAACAGGTCGAAAATGTCCTGACGATTCAGCTCGCGGATAAAGAACCCCCGGTTCGGAACGAAGGTCAGCAGGCTTTCGGCGACGAGGCGGTTGAGCGCCTCGCGCAACGGCGTGCGGCTGACGTCGAACTTCGCGGCAAGCTCCAGTTCGTTCACCCGCTCGCCGGGGCGTATCGTGTAGAGCACCGCCATCTCTTTCAATTGCTCGTACAGGTCGTTGACGGTGAGCCCGGCGCGCTTCGGTGCGTTGGTTTCGCGTACACGCGGCCTGGATTCGCGCAGGAGCGAGTTGTAGCCTGCCATTGTCTGTTTCCTTCCTGGTGCGCATGGCACCGTGTTTCTTGCTGGGGACTTGCCGCTCCCGGCTTCGGGGTCGAGGAAATGCGCCGGTTGGAAAGTGTCGGCAACGCTGTATTCTACAACAGCCGCTGTGGCCAGCAGCCTCGCGGTCCTGATGCGCCGGTCCCCTGATCGACGGTGAGGTCAGCGTCCGGCAAATGCCGCCTCGACCTTGTCCGTCAAGCGATGCCAGGGATGAATGAGGCCGGCCATACGCACGGCGACGCCGTGGCTGTGGATTTGCCGGAGCGGCGTCACGGGCACGGGCATGTCGGCTTCGGTTGCCGCGCCTGCCAGCAGGCGCGCGGCGCACGGGCCCCAGACCGTGCTCATGGCGACGCCGCGCCCCGAGTACACGCCCGCAAAGAGCAGGTTCGGCGCGAGCCGCATCAGTCGCGGTATGCGGTCGGGCACCGCAGCCAGGGTGCCTTCCCAGTATTCAGCGGATTCGAGCCCGGCTAGCTGCGGGAAGACGGCGCGAAATTTCGCCATCACAGCAGCTTGCCCCCTGGCTGCGGCGTCGTGCCATAGGGTGTGGGCGCCGATCGCTTCCAGTCTGCCTTCGCTATCGTAGCGGCAGGCGAACAGGTCTTTGCGCGTGTCGGAAACGCCTTCGTTTCCGGGCAGGACGGTGCGCCGCTGCGCTTCGTTCAACGGCTCGGTCGCGACCTGATAGATCCGCACGGGGATGAGGGCGCGCCGCAAGCCCGGCCAGAAGTCGCCGGTCAGCGCGTTGGTCATGACGAGTACGCCCTTCGCCGAAACGTCACCGGCGGGCGTGCGGACGCGCCATCGGCTCCCGTCGCGAACAATGGCCGTCGCGGGAGAGTTTTCATACAGCCGCACTCCGTCGCTGACCGCGCCGCGCGCAAGCCCGCAGCACAAGGCGTATGGATTGAGATGACCGGCGTGGAGGGCCTTCCAGCCACCCGGATACATCGCGCTTCCCATGCGTGCGGCCAGCGCGTCGCGGTCGAGCCATTCCACGCGGGCACCGAAGGCCTTCCATTGCTGATAGAAGGTGCGCCCCCGGTCGAGCGCCTGTCTGGAATGGCAGGCCTGCATCCAGCCATTACGTACCGAATCACAGCGAATATCGTAGTGGTCGATCAATTCGAACAGCCTCGCCGGAGCGGAGGCGACCAGACCGTTGTAGCGTTCGCCGCGTGCCGCGCCGAGCCACTGCTCCATTTCGCGCGGGCTTGCCTTGGAGTGGTGGGGAATCACCTGACCATTGTTTCGGCCCGAGGCGGCTTGCCCGATACGATCCTGTTCGAGCACGACTACGGAAGCGCCCAGGCGAATCAGTTCGATGGCCGCATTCAGCCCCGACAAGCCGCCGCCAATCACGACGTAATCAGTCGTTAGCTCTCCAGATAGAACGGGATAGTCCGCCGCGACCTCTTTCGAAATCTTGAGCCAGTGATGTCGTGTCTCATTCATTTCCCGCCTCCTGGCCGCCGGCACGGAAAGCAGATTGGCGGCCCGGCGTCATGACGTCAGGCCATCCATCGGAATTTCCGGCGCACGCCCCGCGATGAGGTCCGCGGTAATGCGAGCCGAGCCGTGCGACATGGTCCAGCCGATGTGGCCGTGGCCCGTGTTCAGGAACAGGTTGGCGTATTTCCGCTTGCCGAAGCACGGCAGATTATTGGGCGTCATCGGACGCAGGCCGGCCCACATTTCCGCGCGGTCGTAGTTGCCGCCGTCCGGATAAAGCTCTTGCGTGACGCGTTTCATGAACGCGAAGTCCGATGGCTGGTGCGTCGTGTTGTATCCGGCGAATTCGGCGGTGGCGGTGACGCGGATCCTGTCGCCGAACCGGGAGATGGCGACCAGGTTGTGCTCGTCGACCACGGCGACGTTGGGCGGCTGGACATGGCTTTCGATCGGGATGGTGAGCGAATAGCCCTTCACCGGATAGATCGGCAAGTGGATGCCGATCTGCCGCGCGACGATCGGGCTATAACTGCCAAGCGCGAGCACATACGCATCGCCCGTCAAGCTGCCTTTATCGGTGCGCACGGCGCTGATTTTCCCGCCCGCCACTTCAATCCCCTGAATCGTCGTATCGGTCAGAATCGTCGCGCCTCGGGAAACGATGATGTCGGCCAGGCCCCGCGTGAATTTCGCCGGGTCCCCGGTTTCGTCCGTCGGGCAGTAGATTGCGCCGGCAATCTCGTCTTTCGCGGTGGCCAGCGAAGGGTCGACTGCGACCACCTCGTCCCGGCTCAACACCTTGATGAGTTGTCCGTCCGATTCCAGCAGTTTCATTTGCGCGACGCCGCGCTCCAACGCTTCCTGACTGCGATGGAAATAGAGGATGCCCCGGTCGTTGCGATCGTAGCTGAGCGATTCCGTCGCGATGACATCTTGCAGCACCGACTGCGAATAGGCGGCGAGCCGATGCTTGAGCAGCGTGTTGCGCCTGGCTTTCTCCGCCGTGCATTCCATCAGGAAAAGCCACGACCAGCTATACAGCCTAGGGTCGGCCGAAAACTTGAAACGCAGCGCCTGGTCTTTGAGCACCAGTGACTTGAGCAGCACCATCGGCGCTTTCGGCGAGGACCAGACGAACGAGTGTCCCGGCGCAACCATGCCCGCGTTTCCCCAACTGGTTTCGCCGGCGACCACGGGTTGCCGGTCGACGACCGTCACGTCATGGCCATCCTTTTGCAGTTGATACGCGGTCGTCACGCCCACTACGCCGCCGCCAAGCACGATTACCTTCATGATGCCCTCAGTCTCAAACGTGGAATGACTTCGCGTCAGGCGCCGAGGGCCGCGGTCTCCCGACCCTCGCTCGCAAAGTGTCTACACAAATGTATATTCCGAATAAAAAAAGAACGCAATGGGCGCTATCGCTGACTCGGATTCTATCCGTATCTGTCGATAAAAGTGTCGACAATTGTGTGTGACATGAGTTAGCCTTAGGACACTTTCACCTGACCTGATAGAGGAATCCATGCAGATCAAGCGCTACGAGAGTGGCAAGCGAATGAGCCAGGCCGTTGTCTACGGTGGTTTTGTGTTTCTTGCGGGGCAGGTCGCCGCCGACCCGAGCGAGGACGTGAAGGGGCAGACCGGGCAAATCCTCAAGAAGATCGACACCCTGTTGCAGCAAGTCGGCTCGGACAAGACGAAAATTCTCTCTGCGAGCATCTGGCTTGCCGACTACCAGACGTTCAACGAGATGAACGAGGTGTGGGACGCATGGGTGCCCGAGGGCGATGCGCCGGCGCGCGCCTGCGTGGAGTCGAAGCTGGCGTTCCCGCAATACACCGTCGAAATCGGGGTAATCGCCGCGGTTTGACGGGTAGGGCATGAGCGATGCGCTGGCCAGGCGCATTTCAATCCGGTGGCAGCACGAACCGACAACGTTGAAGGGCACAGTATGGAAACCGTTGAAGCTGCGCAGCGCTATGTGAAGCTCGACTTCACCCTCGATGACGGGATTTCGCATCGCGCCGCAATTGGTCTCGTCGTCCTCGCGACCGACCACACGATCGAATACGAGTGGCGCAAGCTGCTCGCCGTCGAGGGGGTTGGCTTCTATGAGAGCCGGATCCTCAACTCCGCGGAAATCACACCGGCAACGCTGCGGGAAATGGATCGGCTGATCGCGCCGGGTGTCGCCCTGATCCGGCCCGGCGAGCGGCTCGACGTCGTCGCGTTCGGCTGCACGTCGGCTTCCATGGTGCTCGGCGAAGGCCATGTGATGGAGCGTATCAGGGAGGCCCGGCCCAACGCTGCGTGCACCACGCCCATTACCGCCGCGAGGGTCGCGCTGAATTCGCTGGGCGCGCGGCGCGTCGCGCTTCTGACGCCGTATCTGCGCGAGATCACGGAGTCCATGAAGGATTACCTGAGCGCCCGTGGCATGAACATCGTACGAATGGGCTCGTTCGAACACTCGGACGACAACGAGGTCGCGCGCATCGACGCTCAATCGGTGCGCAACGCGGTGCTCGAACTCGGCCGCCACGACGACGTGGACGCGGTGTTCGTCTCGTGCACGTCCGTGCGCCTCGCCGACCAGGTCGCCGCCATCGAGCGCGAGTTGGGCAAGCCGGTGACGTCCAGCAATCACGCGATGGCGTGGCACGCCTTGCGCCTGTGCGGCGTGAAGGACGAACTGCCGCAGTTCGGACGACTCTTCACCGTGCAGAACGTCGAGCAGTAGCCCGCGCTGCCAGCCCTAGCGCCCCATGCGCCGGTCGTAGCTGCGCGAAATGCGTTGCATGAGCGTGGGGTCGCGCGCATCGGCGCTATTGAACTGCACGATCACGCTGCCGTCGCTTTGCTGGTGCACGTTCGCCGTCACGGTGCCGCCATCGATCGTTCCCGCGATCGTGCCGGTGCCGGGGTCCTGGACCGTGAGCGCGAGACCCTCGTCGCGCATGGCGCCCGCGGCGGCCGAGAAGGAGCGGTCGTAGCTGGCGGGTGTCATGACGACGGTGCCCGCGGGCACCGCATAGTAGGGACATCCGGCGAGCGGCAGCAAGCAGGCGCAAACGCCTGCGAGCACCACGCGCCGCGTAACGGGACCGGTTGCCATGCGGCGTTGCCGCTTACCCCGTGAAGTCATCGCTGTTCTCCTCGATCGCACCGAAAATCGTCTGGCTTCCTAAAAGCTCACCGCAAGACCGAACGACACGCCGTGCACGTTGTGCCCGAAAACATAGCGCACCATCGCGCGCGTGCGGGTGATGATGATCGGATACTGGCTGCTGTCCAGTTCGAGCCCCACGCCGAGCGAGGTCAGATCGTTAAAGCCCAGCACGCCTGCACTGTCGCCGAAATAGTGCGAGTAGGCGAATTCCAGCACGTAGCGCACCGGCTTGTCGAGCGCATGCCAGCCGGTCGGCGCGCGCCAGCGCGTCCACAGGCTCAGTTGCTGCGCCATGGCCGATCCCTGCACGGCGTCCGACGATCCGCCGAAGCTGCGCAGGTAGATGTCGGTCGCGCGCAGTTCCGCGTCGATTTCGTAGTTTTCGCGGTAGTGCTCGAAATCGAGCATCAGCGAGCCGCCATAGCCGTACGCGTCGAGATAGCCGTTGTTGAGAAACTGGAGATTGCTGTCGGTGATGTGATTGATAAGCGTCTGGCCGATCCGCAGATCGCTCGAAACCCGCCCGATCGTGCCGTTCAGAATGGGGCGAAACACGAGTTCATTGGTGATGGGAAAGTCCCAGCCGATGCCGACCGTGCCGCTGAAGGTGTTCCACCGCGTCGGCAAGGCGCGCTGCTCGGCGCCGTCGGTCGCGACGAACGTCGGATCGTAGCGGCTATAGGCAATCGTGCCTTCCATATACAGGGGAAAGGAGCGGCTGAGCGTGAAGCCGCCTCCCAGTTGCGACTGACCGAAGCCCGGATTGCCGGTGGTGCCGTTGTTGATCGAAAGCGAACTGGTGGTCACGTCGGGAACCGTGGTGTAGGTCATGATGGATAGCACGGCGTCCGCATGCTGCTTGATGTTGCCGCCTACCACTGTGCGACTGGACAGTTGATCGGGCAAGCCCTGCGCATGCAATTGCAAGGGCGGCAGCGCGACGAGCAAGACCACGCAGAGTCGCCGGAAAATGGATGGGAGTCCATACGATTTCGCCATGCCGCTAGTTCCGATGGTGCGCATGGCGTGAAGCTTCGTGCACGTTTTTCATAACGTGTTCCTTTCGGGAGCCGCTTTGCCGCGTGGGGCACGCCGCTCGAAGATCTGAAGCATGAGCGAGGCATAGATCGTAACGGCGAAAAAGAGGCCCATGCGCACCGCAAATGCCTGATAGACGTCCTTGCCCGCCACGCTGTCCTGCACGGACTGGCCAAGCAGAATGATCATCGTCACGAGGCTGTTCAGCCAGAAGCCGGGCGAATAGCGCGTGGGGCTCAGGCGATAGAGCTTGCGCCCGGCCAGCAGGCCGAACAGCAGCATCCACAGATAGAACATCCACACATTGACGAAGAGCTTGAGCGCAAACCAGAACGCGATGGCGAGGAGCCCGCCGAGCGCAGTGGAGCCGAGCAGTTCGCGCACCGCGCCGCGCGCCGAGGTCGTGCAGCTTTGGCGGCCGAGGCTCACGGACTTCATGATGATCGGCATATAGCTGGCGGGGTCGCTCATCGCGAGCAGCCAGGCGGGCATGACCACGAGCGCGGCCTGCAATGCCACGCGCGCCGCCTCGTCGCGCGACATGGCGCGCGCGGCGGGCGGCGAGGGCGCGCCCGCGGGCTCGGGAAACAAGGCGTGGCTCGCCGTGCAAACGAGCACCGCGAGCAGCAAGCCTTTCACCAGTGCGCCCACCACGGTCGCGGCCAGTTGCAGGTCGGCCACGCCTGCCGCCGAAATCATCGTGAGGCCTGCCGCGAGGAACGTCGCCACGAGGTTGTTGCCGCCGCGCAGCCCGTGGCGAAAGGCGAGGAAGAGGCCGAGGCCCACCAGCAGCACGCCCGCAAAGGGGTAGTAGCGGAGCAGGGGAACGAGCAGCAGGCCGCTGCCCGTGGTGGCCGCCGTGACGACGGCCAGCGCGAGCGCCGCCTTGAGCGAAAGCGGCCGGGTTTGGGTGGCCAGCAGAAAGACGGTGAACACGGGCGCGATCACGGGGATCGGCAGATCGAGCGCGAAGCTGACGGCGAGCGCGAGCGCCGTGCCGGTGGCGACGCGCAGCGCACGCTGGCCGGGACGCGAGAGGCTCGTTGGCATGGGCGCCGTTCAGTAGAGGAAGGAGATCCAGCTCATCGCGCGCAGGAACACGCGTCCGAGCGGATTGAGCGGGTTGCCCTGACTGGGAAAGGCCATCACCTCGGCCTGGCCGCCCACGCGCATGTTGCGCAGCCGCGCGCGCTCGTCCGGGGCGAACTCGACGATCACGGGAAAGCGCTGCGCCGGGCGCAGCCAGTCGCGGCTGTTCTGAACCGTGGGCAGGGTGCCCGGCGGGGTGCTCTGGCCCACGCTCACGCCATAGCCGATGCTGCGCACGCGCCCTTCGAACACTTCGCCGGGCAGCGCGTCGAGCGCGATGGCCACGGGCGTGCCCGGCTGCAAATGGCCCAGATTGTTTTCGGTCATGTCCGCGCTGATCCAGACGTCATGAATCGCAATCAGCGTCATGACCGGATTGCCCGCCGCCGCGAACTGGCCGACCTCGGTGCGCAGGTCGGTGATGACGCCCGCCGAGCGCGCCCGGATGCGCGTATTGGCGAAGTCGAGCCGGGCCTTCTCCAGTGCGGCCGCCGCGCTGCGCAACTGCGCGTTCTCGGCTTCGTCGCCGCCTTGCTGCTCGCGCGCGCGCTCCACTTCGGCGCGGGCGGCTTCCACCTGGCTTTGGGCCTGCTCGTGCGTGGCGCGTGCCACTTCGAGACGCCGCAGCGAGACGGTGCCCTCGTCCTCGCGATAGAGCCGTTCGAGCCGATCGCTGTCCTGGCGCGCCTTGACCTCGTTGGCGAGCGCCGCGCGCAAGGAGGCCTGCGCGGAATCGATGCCGGCCGTGCTCGCCCCGATCTGGCGGCGCGTGGATTCGAGATCGGCGCGCGCGCGGTCGGCGGCAATGCGGTATTGCTCGTTGTCGACCTCGAACAGCACGTCGCCCGCTTTGACATCCTGATTGTTGTGCACGAGCACGCGCGTCACGCGACCCGAGACTTCGGCGGCCACGGGCACGACGTAGGCCTGAACGCGCGCCTGCTGCGTATAGGGCGTGAAGCGATCGGCGAGCAGATACCAGATCAGGCTCACGGCGATCAGGCCCACCACCCACTTGAGCGCGCGGCCCGATGGGTCGGACGCGGGCGGCGTTGGCGTCGCAGGCGGTGGCGCGGCGGAGGCGGGTCCGGTCGATTCGCTCATCGTGTGGGCCCTTCTGGCTGGGTTTGCTGCTCAGGCTGTGTATGGGCGACTGGGGTGACCGGGTCCGCAGTGGGTTCGTCGAGCAGGTCGCCCCAGTCGGTGCGATGCTGCATCTGCGCGCGCATGGCGGGGTCGACGAGCGGCGCCTCCGAATACCAGCCGCCGCCCACGGCTTTATAAAGCGCAATGAGGCTGCTCACGGCGTTGCCGCGATTGACGACGTAGGCGTCCTGCTGCGCGGAGAGCGCGCGTTGCGCATCGAGCACGCGCTGAAAATCCGAATAGCCTTCGCGGTAGATCGTGTTGGCGAGCGTGAGCGAGCGCCGCGCCGCGCCCTCCGCGTCGTGCAGGATGGTGTCGCGCTGGAGCGCCGCGATCAGCGCCGTGGCGGCGTCGTCGGCTTCGCGCGCCGCCTCGCGCACGGTTTCCTGGTAGGCGACGATTGCCTGCTGCAAGCGCGCGTCCTGCACGCGCACGTTGTTCGTGATCTTGCCGTGATCGAACAGGTTCCATGTGATGCTCGGGCCGGCCATCACGGCAAGCGTGTTGGGCGAGCCGGCGAGCGAACTGGCGCTCCACACGAGCGAGCCCACCAGCGAAATGGAGGGGTACAGGTCCGCCTTCGCCACGCCGATGAGCGGGGACTGCGCGGCCATCTGCTGTTCGGCCGCGCGCACGTCGGGGCGCCGCAGCAGCAGATCGGCCGGCACGTCGTCGAGCACGGCGCGCTTTATGAGCGGCACCACGGCCGTCTTGCCGGGCTGCGCGTCGAGTTCGGGCAGCGGGCCGGGCGGGCGGCCGAGCAGAATGCAAAGCGCGTGGCGCGCCAGCGCGATCTGGCTTTCGAATACGGGGATGCTGCTCAGCGTGCCGAGATACTGCGTTTTCGCCTGCTGGAGGTCGAGCTCGTCGGTCTCGCCGCTCTTGAAGAGTTTTTGCGTGATCTCGTAGCTGCGCTTTTGCAGTTGCGCGTTCTCGCGCGCGATGCCAAGGCGCGCCTCGGTCGTGCGCAACGTGTAATAGGTATCGGCAACCTGCGCGTGCACGAGCACCAGCGCGTCTTCCCGGTTGGCTTGCGCGGCGAAGAACGATGCGTCGGCCGACTCGATCGCGCGCGCGAAGCGTCCCCAGAAGTCGAGCTCCCAGCCAACGCTCATGCCGAGGCCGTACTGGAAGTACGCGCCCGAACGCGTGTTGAAACCATCGGAGCGCTTGCGCGCCGAGTAGAGCACATCGGCGTTGGCCTGCTGCACCTGCGGGTAGCGGCCCGCGAGCGCGATGCCGAGTTGCGCGCGCGCCTCGATAACCCGCAGTCCCGCGATCTTCAGATCGCCGTTGTTTGCGTCGGCGGCGGCCATCAACTGGTCGAGGTTTTCATCGCTGAAAATTTGCCACCATTGCCGCACGTCGGGTTGCGCCCCGGGCGTCGTGACCTGCTCGATCGACGCGCTGGTCCAGTGCTCGCTCCAGCTTTCATGCTGCGGCTGGAAGTCGGGCCCCACGCGCATGCACGCGCTCAGGCAGCAGGCGCCAAGCGGCAGCCAGTAAGGGTGCTGGCGGAGGAACACAGGGTGGTTCCTCCGCTTCAAGCCTTTTGCTCTTCCCGTGCGCGTTCCGCTTGAGGCTGGTCCCGCACCCAGCGCCAGAACAACTGATAGCCGACGGCCAGCATCACCGGGCCGATGAAGAGGCCGATCACGCCGCCCGTGACCATGCCGCCCAGCGCGCCGATCAGCACCACGGGCATGGGCACCGCGACGCCGCGGCCGAGCAGCATGGGCTTGAGCACGTTGTCGGCGAGCCCGGCCACGAACTCGTAGACCGAGAACACGATGGTGGCGGTGCTCACGCCTTGCGTCATGATCACGAAGATGATGACGGGCACGGTGATGAGCGTGGCGGGCAACTGCATGATGCCGATCAGCAGCACCGCGAGCGCGAGCAGCCCCGCGCCCGGTATGCCCATCACGATGAACCCGATGCCGATCAGCAGCATCTGGATAAAGGCGATGCCGACCACGCCCTGCGCCACGGCGCGAATGGTGGACGTGCAAAGCTCGGCGATCTGCGCGCCGTTTTCCGGACCCGAGATGCGAGAGGCGATTTGCACCGCGCTGCCGTGGCCTTTCTCGCCGTATGCCATGAGAATGCCGGCCACGATGAGCGAAACGAAGAACACCAGCAGCGCCGCGCCCAGACCGGTGACGGTGCCGAGCAGCCCGAGCCCGGCGGCCTTCAGTTGCGGCGCGAACCGCTGCACCAGCCCGGTGAGATCGGTCGAGGCCTGCAACCAGAAGTCGTACACGCGCTGCCCGATGACCGGCCAGCCGGTTATCGAATCGGCGGGCGGCGGAATGTGGAAGGTGCCGCTCTTCGCGACGCTCATCGCATGTTCGATCGAATCGGCCACGGCCACGCCGAGCAGGTAGGTGGGCGCGAGAATCACGCCGAACGCTACGAGAATGATGAGCGTGGAGATCAGGCCGTCCTTGTTGCCGAAGGTGCGCCGCAAGCGGACTTGCAGTGGATAGAGCGTGACTGCGAGGATCACGGCCCAGACCATGAGGTCGAGGAACGGCGCGAAGATGCGGAAACAGAACATTGCCAGCACGGCAATGAGCGCGGCGCGAATCAGGACATCGAGCAAGTCCCGCGATTGCGCCTTTGGCGTTTGACTCGTGGGCAGCAGCATTGTTGGTCTCCTCGCAGGTTGCCGCGAGGGATCCCCGACGGCAAACCAGGCACGCCGCGGTGCTCGTGTCGAGCCATCCGTGGCTTCTCTCGCCATCTGGCGACGCCGTCGCCAGAACCCAGGTAGTACGAGAAACTGTCCGCCGACATGCGTTGTTTCCGCAGGCTCCATCCCTCTTGCGAACACGACCCCATGATGTTCGCAATCACCTTGTTGCATCTCTTCAGGCACCGCTATACGCACGCTGATCTGAGTCTAGATCAAGCGGGAAAAAGCGGCAATAAACGTGCCGCCCGCATTTGCACAGCGAGCAATCGCGCTAATTGGCTGCTTAAGACGCGGCCGCGCGAATGATTTTTATTCGACGCTCACGCTTGCTGGTTCAATGGCCGGGTCCGCTCGACGGCTCGCAACTCAATACGAGGTGGTCGCCGGTACTGCCGGCGCTAAGCGCTGCATTGTGAAAATCGTGGCTGCCACAGCGCCACTCGGCGAGATAGTCGTTGCGACACCCGCCCGATTGCGCGGCGATGACCGAGAGCGGATAGCTGCATGTGCGCAGACCGTCGCAGTGTTGCGCGAGGTCGTGCGTGGCGTTGCCGCGCGGTGCGCCGCAATTGCCGCCATACGTGCCCGAGACAATGGCGATCGACGCTTCATTCGCGCCGGCCACCGCGGACGAGACCAGCAGACCGCCGATGGCGACGGCCACGCATGCGCCCACGAGGGCGATATCGGTTGGTTTCATGATGCACCTCCCGAGCCGACGCCGCGTGCGCGACCACGCAAACTCGCGCGCGAGGCGCGGCTTCCAGTCGACGCTTTCATCTTAGCGCGCACACGCCCGGCGTTGGTGCGAGGCTACGTTGCAGTGCACCAGCAGCAAACACCGCAGGCACATGAATGGTGGCGCGCCGCTCGCGTGCGCGGCGGTGGCGGCGCGGCTGCTTAAACGGGGCCGCTTTGTGCAAACCCGCGCCAGCGGGGCTTCGCGGCGTCGTGCGTGACCCAGGCCACGAGATGGCATGCCTATTGCTTATTAAGCTGCGGGGCCAATGACGGCTCCAACGAATTGCAATGTCCCGCGGCGTGCGGGAACGATCAGGTCAGGCGGGGCAACGGCGTCCCGAAGCAACACCCCACGGCACAAGCGTGCCTGGCGGGTGCGCTTCGGGACGTTTTTTTTTGCCCTGTGAGACCCATCGAGCCAGGCGAGTCACTGACAGGTCCATTTGCACTACTAAAGATGATCATGCGGGAAACGACACACAGCGTCTCTGGGGAAATCGTCGGCGAGCTCATCAATCTGGCCGGGCGCCAGCGCATGCTCTCGCAGCGCATTGTCCTGCACGCGTTGCTCGGCTCGCGCGGCGACCCCGCCGCCGTTGCTGCGATTGCCATCGCACGCGAATGCCTCGCGACGTTCGCGGCCTCGCACGCACGCATCGTGGAAGGCGACGACCACTTTCCCGGTGTGTTCTCGCCCGCGCTGCGCGAGCTGTATTTCGGCGCGCGCAAGGCCGACGAACGCATTCGCGCCTTCATGAAGCTCGCCGCGCACGCGCTCGATGGTCTCGAACGCTCGCGGCACGACGACGCGGCGCGCGAAGCCGCGCTCGCGCGGCTCACGGCCGAAGCCACGCCGTTGCTCGAACTGCTGCAAGTGCTCACGCAGGCCTATCAGGACGAAATGCGCGGCGTGGAAGCCGCGGCCGCGAAACGCCAGGCGGGCATTGTCGACGAGCTTGCCACCATTTCGCTGCGCGCGAACATCGTCGCGCTCAATGCGCGGGTGGCCGCGGCGCGCGCCGGGCAGTTCGGCCGCGAGTTCGCCGTCATCACGGCCGAGCTGGCCGACGTGATCGGCGAGATGGACCGCCTCGTGCAAGGCGTCGTGGGCAAGCGCGAGACAAATTCCATTGCGCCCGAGCGTAATTTCGGAATCCGAATTCAACGGATGCATGCCCGCGCTGCGGGTTGAGATCCATTACTGGGGAGAACCTCGTGAAAGACCTGGCAAGTTCGCTCAAGAGCGGTAACTGGCGCGCGCTGATAGCGTGCTTCCTGTACTTCGACACCGGCTTCACGGTCTGGGTGATGTTCGGCCCGCTCGCGCCGTTCATCCAGAAGGACATCAAGATGACGCCGGCCGAACTGGGCCTGCTCGTCGCGGTGCCGGTGCTCGGTGCGGCCATCCTGCGCGTGACGCTCGGCAACCTGTACCAGGCTTACGACGGCCGCCGCGTCGCGCTGCTCGGCATCGCGCTCTCCGCCATTCCCGCCGCCGTGCTGCTGCTCATGCCCGGCACGCCGTCCTATACGACGTTGCTCGTGCTCGGCGTGCTGCTGGGCGTGGGCGGCGCGAGCTTTGCCGTGGCGCTGCCGATGGCGGGCAGCAATTATCCGCCCAAGGTGCAGGGACTCGTGCTCGGTCTCGCCGCGGCCGGCAATATCGGCGCGGTGCTCGACGGCTTCCTCTTTCCCGGCCTTGCCGCCCACTTCGGCTGGGCGCGCGCCACGGGTGCGGCGCTGCCGCTGCTCGCGCTCGCCGCAACAGCCGTGGCCTTCTGGGCACGCGATCTCGGCCAGAAGTCGGGTAGCGCGGCGCAGGCATTGCGCTCGTTCTTCATCACGCTCGCCGGCCTCATCGCGCTCGTGCTGGCCGTGCATGCCGGCGTGTTCGGCGCGGGCAAGACCGGCGTGCTGATCCTGCCGGTGCTCGGCGCGCTGCTCGCCATCGCCGTGTTGCCGCGTCACTATCGCGCCGTGCTCACGCAAGGCGACACGTGGGTCGTGATGCTCGTGTACAGCATTACGTTCGGCGGCTTCGTCGGCATGTCCTCGTATATCTCGACGCTGCTCATTTCGCTCTACCAGGTGCCGAAGCTCGAAGCGGGCGTGGTGATGTCGCTGCTGGCGCTGACCGGCGCGATGGTGCGCCCGCTGGGCGGCCTGATCGCCGACCGCATTTCGGGCGTGCGTGCACTCGTGCTGCTGCTCGCCGCGATTTCCGTGTGCGACTTCGCGTTCGCGCTGTGGATGCCGCCGTTCGCGGCCGGTGTCGCGCTGCTCGCGTTCACGTATGTGTGCTTCGGCCTGGGCAACGGCGCGACGTTCCAGCTCGTGCCGCGCCGCTGGCAGGGCCGCACGGGCCTCATGTCGGGCATCATCGGCGCGGCGGGCGGCATTGGCGGCTTCTATCTGCCGGTCATCATGGGTATCGCCAAGGAAAGCACGGGCAGCTACCAGATGGGTTTCGCCACCTTCGGCGCCATTGCCGCCGTCGCATTCGGGCTTGTCGTGCTGCATCGCGCCCGCTGGCTCGAATGGGCGCTGCCGCAGGAACCGGCGATGGCCCCCGCCGTCGTGCAGGGTGCACAGGCGAGCGCAGGCAATTAACGCTGCAAGCGCGATCCGGCGCGAGGCCGGGTCGCGCTGCAACCCTTACCGTTCGTGCGCTGCCTGAAGGGTTGGCTCCGCAGTCGGTTCGCACAACGGAGCATCGCGTGCACGCAGGATATAGCCGATGCCGCGCAACGTGAGGATCTGCGCGCTCGACGGCGCGAGATGCTTGCGCAGGCGATGAATATAGATGTCGATCGCGTCGCGGCTCGGTTCGTCGTCGAGGCCGAAGATGTTCTCCATGAGCGTGTGCTTCGATACCGTGCGGCCCTGGTGCAGCATCAACGCTTCCAGAATCGCATGCTCGCGACGGCGCAGGCCAAGGCGCGTGTCGTTGTGACGGAACTCGCGCGTGTCGGAGCGATAGTGCAGGTCGCCGCAAGTCAGGCGCGCGCTTCGGTCGGCGAACTGCCGGCGTATCAGCGCCTTGATGCGCGCCAGCAGTTCGCGCGTATCGAAAGGCCGTACGAGATAGTCGTCGGCGCCCGCCTCGAAGCAGTCGACCTTGTCTTCGATCGAGCCGTGGACGGTCATCATCATCACCGGGATGTTGTCCTGCCTGCGACGCAATCGGGTCAGCACGGTTTTGCCGCTCATGCGCGGCAAGTGCATTTCGATTATCACGAGGTCGTAGCGTTGTGTTTTCAGCAACGAATCGGCGGCTTCGCCATCCGCCATCCAGTCCACCGTGAAGTTTTCTTCACGCAACAGGCCGCATAGCCAGCGGCCGAGTTCGACATTCTCTTCGACGAGCAACAGCTTCATTTTTTTGTCCCATGCTTGGGCCGGTCCGGCTTGCGTACCTCCGCGACGAACGCCATTCACGACGTAATACACGAAGTGACCCAGAGCGCGAAGGGGAGGCTGCATGGCCGGCTCGCAATGATGGGCCGACTGCACGATGCCGCCCGCCGCATTAGATGGCTGAATTCTAGCGACGTGAACCCTTCCTCACGCTTTCACAGAGGAAGCCAAAACATCCGGGATTTCCATGAGGCGCGTAGGAGCGCGGTAGGAGAAAGGTCAGGCGATGGTTAATATGACAGCGGTTGATCGCAATTGGCTTACTGAATGGTGATTCGATTTCAAGTTGAAAGTTTGAATAATGGAAACCGGTTTTTCTGCATCTGGAATATTGATTGACTACGTGCGATGCTGAAAAATAAGTCGATATCCTAAGTATTTTGACCAGGAAAGCCCGCCCCGATCGTATCCGATCGAGGCGTTCTCGATCGGGCGATCAAGCGATCAGGCGCTGCGGTGTCTGCCCCGCATCTTCGTCGTAGCCCACGCCGAACGATGCGTGCGAGAGGCTGAACGAAGCCGCCTCGCCAATGGCCTTGCCCACGAGAATGATGGCGGGGCTGCCCAGTCCGGCCGCCTGGGCTAGCGCTGCGATCGTGCCGAGCGTGCCTGTTGCGCGCCGCTCTTTCGTGCTGCCCGCCCATTGCACGACGGCGGCGGGTGTGTCGCTCGCGAGCGTGGCGGCGAGCGTCGCGCACAGCGACGCGATCCGGCTCATGCCCATATAGATGGCGAGCGTCATGCCGGTTGCGGCGAGCGCGGTCCAGTCGGGCTCGCTATGGTCGCGCAAATGCGCCGTCACGAAGATCACGCCCTGGCAATGGTCGCGATGCGTGAGCGACACACCGAGCCCCGCCGCCGCCGCAAACGCCGAGGAAATGCCGTTGACGATTTCCACTGTCACACCCGCGCTGTGCAGCGCCGCGAGTTCTTCGCCCGCGCGGCCGAACAGCAGGGCGTCGCCGCCTTTCACGCGCACCACGTGCAGGCCGCGGCGCGCATAGCGCTGCATCAGACGCTCGATGAAGGCCTGCGGCGTGGAGCGGCAACCGCCGCGCTTGCCCACGCGTATCACACGCGCCTGGGGCGCGAGCGTGACGATTTCCGGGTTCACGAGATCGTCGAGCAGCACGACGTCGGCGCTCGCCAGCGCCCTGGCCGCTTTCAGGGTGAGCAGCTCGAGGTCGCCCGGACCTGCGCTCACCAGCGTGACCTTGCCCATAGCCATCGTCTTGTCCTTTCGCGTTGCGCGCGCCCACTGTGAAAGTGGGCGCGCCATAAAACAAATGGCGTCCGCTCGCCGCTTGCGACGAGGGGACGCCATTGTCCGGTTTGCTCGATGGGCGGCGCGCAGCGACGCCCGGGGTGTGCAGCGCCCGGCATCGTTGCCGGACGCCTTCCTTTACGCAAGTTCCAGACCAGCCCGCATGCATGCGCGGCCGTTGCCCGCCGGCGGGGCGCGCCCCGATTGACAACGTCGCAGCGTGCACAGTCAGGGCGCACAGCGAAAGTGCTGCACGGCACCAATCTTGTGCCGGCCTGCATCACAATGCGCTCACGCGGGCGGTGTGTGGCGAACGGCACGCAAGCCTTCCACGCCCGCCGCGCGGGGCGTTTCGCGCGATGGCGGCAACTTGGCATGGTGCTTGCGTAATGCTCTACCGCAAGTGCCACAGCGGATCAATGGCGATCCGGCCGCAAGACCACAGCGCGGCGCACGACAATTTTCGTATTTTGGGCAACGGCGTCCCCCGAATCTGGCTTCCTTATGCAAGCTGGAATCGCGGGACGCCTTTTTTATTGGCAGGGGCTCATGGTGCAAGCAACGAACGCAGTGAACAGCTCGGCCGCGATGGAGATCGTCGTCGTCGGCCATGGCATGGTGGGCCACAAATTCCTCGAAAGCATCCTGGCGGACGGCGCGCTCGACTCAAATGTCACTGCGCGCGTGACCGTGCTCTGCGAAGAGCCCCGTCCCGCCTACGACCGCGTGCACCTCTCGGAATTCTTCGCGGGCAAGTCGGCGGACGATCTTTCGCTCGTGGCGCCTGGCTTCTTCGAGCGCGAGAACGTGCGCCTCGTGCTCAACGCCAGGGCCGTGGCGGTCGATCGCGCCGCACGCACCATCACGGTGTCCAACGGCGAGACGCTTTCGTACGACAAGCTCGTGCTGGCCACCGGTTCCTCGGCGTTCGTGCCGCCCATCGCGGGCAACGACCGCGCCGATTGCTTCGTCTACCGAACCATTGCCGACCTCGAAGCGATGCAGGCGCGCGGCGCGCACGCGAAGACGGGCGTGGTGGTGGGCGGCGGCCTGCTCGGCCTCGAATGCGCGAAGGCCCTGCGCGACCTGGGCCTCGAGACCCACGTGGTGGAATTCGCCCCGCGCCTCATGGCGGTGCAGGTGGACGACGACGGCGGCCGCATGCTGCGCGGCAAGATCGAAGAACTCGGCGTAACCGTGCACACGCAGAAGAACACCACGGCGATCGTGGACGGCGAAACGGCCGCGAACCGCATGCAGTTCGCCGACGGCACGCACCTCGACGCCGACATGATCGTGTTCTCGGCCGGCATTCGTCCGCGCGATGAAATCGCGCGCGCATGCGGCCTCGATATCGGCGCGCGCGGCGGCATCGTGATCGACGACCAGTGCCGCACGAGCGACGCGAACATCTACGCCATCGGCGAATGCGCGCTCTGGCAAGGCCAGATCTTCGGTCTCGTCGCCCCTGGCTACGACATGGCGCGCATCGCCGCCAAGGCGCTGGCGGGCGAGGCCTCGACCTTCGCGGGCGCGGACATGAGCACCAAGCTCAAGCTCATGGGCGTGGACGTGGCGAGCATTGGCGACGCGCACGGCAAGACGCCCGGCAGCCGCTCGTACCGCTACGCCGACGAGCGCCGCCAGGTCTACAAGAAGATCGTGGTGTCCGATTGCGGCAAGAAGCTGCTCGGCGCGGTGATGGTGGGCGACGCGAGCGAGTACGGCACGCTGCTCCAGATGATGCTCAACGGCATCGAGTTGCCCGAGTCGCCCGAATTCATGATCCTGCCGCAAGCCGACGGCAAGGCCAAGCCCGCGATCGGCGTGGAGGCATTGCCGGATGCCGCGCAAATCTGCTCGTGCAACAACGTTTCGAAGGCCGAAATTTGTGCGGCCGTGCGCGAAGGCGCGACCACCATCGCAGCGGTGAAGGGCGCGTGCAACGCCGGTACGTCGTGCGGCGGCTGCGTGCCGCTCGTCACGCAGGTCATGAAGTCGGAGATGAAGCGCCAGGGCCTCGCCGTCAACAATCACCTGTGCGAGCACTTCCGTTACTCGCGCCAGGAGCTGTATCACATCGTGCGCGTGGAGGGCATCAAGACCTTCAGCGAACTGCTCGCGAAGCATGGCCACGGTCTGGGCTGCGATATCTGCAAGCCCGCCGTGGCCGGCATTCTCGCCTCGTGCTGGAACGAATTCGTGCTGAAGAAGGAGCACGCGAGCCTGCAAGATTCGAACGATTACTACCTCGCCAACATCCAGCGTGACGGCACCTACTCGGTGGTGCCGCGCATGCCCGGCGGCGAAGTGACGCCCGAAGGCCTCATCGCCGTGGGGCAGGTCGCGAAGAAGTACGGCCTTTACACGAAGATCACGGGCGGCCAGCGCGTGGACCTCTTTGGCGCGCGCGTCGAGCAATTGCCCTTCATCTGGGAGGAGTTGATCGGCGCGGGCTTCGAATCGGGGCACGCCTACGGCAAGGCCCTGCGCACGGTGAAGTCGTGCGTGGGCTCGACGTGGTGTCGCTATGGCGTAGGCGATTCGGTGGGCTTCGCGATCGAACTCGAAAACCGCTACAAGGGCCTGCGCGCGCCGCACAAGATCAAGTTCGGCGTGTCGGGCTGCACGCGTGAATGCGCCGAGGCGCAGGGCAAGGACGTCGGCATCATCGCAACCGAGAAGGGCTGGAACCTCTACGTGTGCGGCAACGGCGGCATGAAGCCCCGCCACGCGGAACTGCTCGCCGCCGATCTCGATCAGGCCACGCTCGTGCGCTACGTCGACCGTTTCCTCATGTTCTACGTGCGCACGGCCGACCGCCTGCAACGCACGAGCGTGTGGCGCGACAACCTCGAAGGCGGCCTCGACTATCTGATCGACGTGGTCGTGAACGACAAGCTGGGCCTCGCCGCCGAACTCGAAGCGGAAATGCAGCTCGTGGTGGACACCTACGAATGCGAGTGGAAGAAGGCCGTGACCGACCCCGAAACGCGTCGCCGCTTCCGCCACTTCGTCAACAGCGATGCGGGCGACCAGCACGTCACCTTTATCGAGGAGCGCGGCCAGATTCGTCCGGCCACCCCCGAGGAGCGCACGCAATGCCCGCAACCGGCGCGTCATGACGCGTTGGCAGAGATTCCCGTAGTCGTCGAAACCGTCTGATTCCTTTTATCGAACCAAGGAGTGCGCCATGACTCACCCGACTCAAAGTGACCGCAACCCGAGCCACTGGATTCCCGTCTGCACGCTCGACGACATCGTGCCGAACACCGGCGTCTGCGCGCTCGTGAAGGGCGAGCAGGTCGCCGTGTTCCATGTCGACGACGGCGACGCGCGCGTGTACGCCATCGGCAACTACGACCCGAACTCGCATGCGGCGGTGCTCTCGCGCGGGCTCGTGGGCAGCTTCGGCGAACGCATCGTGGTGGCCTCGCCCATCTACAAGCATCACTTCGACCTCAGCACCGGCGAGTGCATCGAAGCGCCGCAGCATTCGGTCAATGCGTTTGCCACGCGCGTGGAAAACGGTCAGGTGTGGATCGCCGCCTGATGATTTGACTGACGTGAGCCAGGCGCGGCGTGCATCATGCGCCGCGCGCCCTGAATCTGTTTCAAGCTGAGATTGATCGACCGCATGAGCCGCGAGAGCGTAAAAAGCGTTTGCCCGTACTGCGGCGTAGGCTGCGGAATGATCCTGCACGTCGAGGACGGCCAGGTCGCGAAAATCTCGGGCGACGCCGAGCATCCGACCAATTTCGGTCGCCTTTGCACGAAGGGCTCGTCCGCGCACGTGGCGCTGCGCAAGTCCGGGCGGCTAGAGCGCGCCTTCGTGCGCCACGCGCGCGACGAAGACCCGGTGCCGCTGCCGATCGCGCAGGCGATCTCGGACACGGCGCGCCGCCTGCGCGCCACGCTCGACGCGCACGGCCCCGACGCGCTCTCGTTCTATGTTTCCGGGCAGATGTCGATCGAGGCGCAGTACCTCGTGAACAAGCTCGCCAAGGGCTTCGTGCGCACCAACAACATCGAATCGAATTCGCGCCTGTGCATGGCGAGCGCGGGCAGCGGCTACAAGCTCTCGCTCGGTGCGGACGGGCCGCCGGGCTCCTACCAGGACTTCGAGAAGGCCGACCTGTTCTTCGTGATCGGCGCGAACATGGCGGACTGCCACCCCATCCTGTTCCTGCGCATGATGGACCGCGTGAAGGCGGGCGCGAAGCTCATCGTGGTGGACCCGCGCCGCAACGCCACCGCGGAGAAGGCATCGCTCTTCCTGCAAGTCGCGCCGGGCACCGACCTCGCGCTGCTCAACGGTTTGCTGCACCTGCTGCACAAGAACGGCCATACCGACGCCGACTTCATTGCACAGTACACCGAAGGATGGGACGCGATGCCCGCGTTCCTCGAAGATTACACGCCGGAAAAGGTCGCCGGAATCACGGGTCTTGCCGCTGACGACATTCGCCGCGCCGCGCAGATGATCGGCGACGCGCCCGAGTGGATGAGCTGCTGGACCATGGGCCTGAACCAGAGCACGCACGGCACGTGGAGCACGAATGCGATCTGCAATCTGCATCTCGCGACGGGCAAGATTTGCCGCCCCGGCAGCGGGCCGTTCTCGCTCACGGGCCAGCCCAATGCGATGGGCGGGCGCGAAATGGGCTATATGGGGCCGGGCCTGCCCGGCCAGCGCACGGTGCTTGCCGAGGAGGATCGCGCGTTCGTGGAAGCGGCATGGGGTGTCGCGCCCGGTACGCTGCCCGTGAAGGTGGGCGGCGGCACCATCGACATGTTCTCGCGCATGGCGCAGGGCGAGATCAAGGCGTGCTGGATCATCTGCACGAACCCGGTGGCGAGTGTCGCGAACCGGCAAACGGTGGTGGCGGGCCTGAAGGCCGCCGACCTGGTGATCGCCCAGGACGCTTTTCTGGACACCGAAACGAATCAGTACGCCGACGTGCTGCTGCCCGGTGCGCTCTGGGCCGAGGCCGAGGGCGTCATGATCAACTCCGAGCGCAACATGACGCTCATGCAGCAGGCGGTCGAGCCGCCCGGCGAGGCGCTGGCCGACTGGCGCATCATCGCGCGCGTGGCCTGCGAGATGGGTTTTGCGCACGCGTTCAGCTATGAAAGCGCTGCCGAGGTATTCGACGAAATCACGCGTTTCGCGAACCCGAAGACGGGCTACGACCTGCGCGGCGCGAGCTACGCGAAGCTGCGCGAAACGCCGCTGCAATGGCCGATTGCGCCCGAGTCGGCGAACGACCGCAACCCGCTGCGCTATGTGAACGACGGCGTGAGCCAGACGCTCAAGGAAAACGCGGACGGCACGCGCCCGCGCATTGCCTTCGCCACGCCGCACGGCAAGGGCGTGTTCTTCGCGCGTCCGCACGTGGCCCCGGCGGAACTGCCCGACGGCACGTTTCCCGTGGTGTTCAACACGGGACGGCTCCAGCACCAGTGGCACACCATGACGAAGACGGGCAAGGTGCCGATGCTCAACAAGCTCAACCCCGGCCCCTTCGTCGAGATTCATCCGGAGGACGCCAGCGCGCTCGGCATTGCCGCGAAGGATCGCGTGGAGGTGCGCTCGCGCCGTGGGCGCGTGGTGCTGCCCGCGGTCGTGACCGAGCGCGTGCGGCCCGGCAACTGTTTCGCGCCGATGCACTGGAACGACGTGTTCGGCGAGGAACTGTGCGTGAACGCCGTCACGAGCGACGCGATCGATCCGGTTTCCCAGCAGCCCGAACTGAAGTTTTGCGCGGTCGCGCTCACGCGCGTCGGCCCCGCGTCCGCGCCGCGCGAGACCGCGCGCACGCCGGACGCCGCTGATGCACCGGCTGCCCCGGCCGCTGTGGCCGCTGTGGCCACTCAGGCCGTCAACCCGTCTCAGGAACACGACATGTCCCGTATCGATGCCTTCTCGACGCTACTCGGTCTCGACGACGTAGCCGCGCCGCAACTGGGCGAACCGGAACGCCGGTACCTTGCGGGTTTCGTCGGCGGCCTGCGCTCGTCGCGCTCATTGCCATCGGACGAGGCCATCGGCGTGCCGATGCTGCCCGCGCACGCGCCGTTTCCCGCCGACACGCGCGTTTGGCTTGACGGCCTGCTCGCGGGCCTCTTTAGCCGTGCAGAGCCCGCTCATGCTGCGCGCGCCGGCTCGCTTGCCGCACCGCAAGCGCCGGAGGAAAAGCCTCATGGCGTGCGCATCGCCCATACGCGCCCGAAGGTCGTGCTGCTGTGGGCTTCGCAAACGGGCAATGTCGAGTCGCTCGTCGAACGCTACGCTACGCAACTGATGGAATCGGGCTTCGAGATTCGCACGGCTTGCATGGCCGACTACTCGCTCGCCAGCCTCGAAAAGGCACAGTACGTACTCCTGATGACGAGCACGTTCGGCGACGGCGACGCGCCCGACAACGGCGAGGCCTTCTGGAGCGCGCTGGCTGCGCAGAGCGCACCGCGTCTCGCGTCGCTGCGCTTTTCCGTGCTCGCATTGGGCGACCGCAACTACGACCAGTTCTGCGGCCACGGCCGCAAGATCGACGCGCGGCTCGAAGCGCTGGGCGCCACGCGCCTCATGGAGCGCGTGGATTGCGACAGCGAATACCAGGGCGCCGCCGACGCGTGGCTCGATCGCATCGTCGTACGCATCAAGGAAGAAGACGCGGCGCTGCATGCGGTGCCCGCCGACGGCGCGATTCCCGAAGTGCTGCCCGGCTGCGCGGCGACCAAGGCGCGTCCGGCCGCCTCGCGCCTGCTGAAGAACGTGCGCCTGAACATGAGCGGCGCGACGAAGGACACGCGCTACTTCTCGCTCGCGACGGGCGAGGCAGGCCTCGAATACGAAGCCGGCGACGCACTGGGTGTATGGCCCACCAACTGCCCGGCGCTCGTGGACGAACTGCTCGGGCTCACGCGCCTTGCCGCCGACACGCCGGTGGCCGTGAGCGGCCAGGGCGAGATGCGCCTGGGCGAAGCGCTCAGCAAGCACTTCGAAATCGCGCGCCCGAGCCCCGATGCGCTCGCGTTCATCGCAAAGCGCACGCGCTCGGGCGGGCTGACCGATCTGCTCGACGAGGCGCGCAAGGGCGACCTGCGCAACTGGCTCTGGGGCCAGCAGCTTGCCGACGTGCTGCACGAATACCCCGTCGACCTGAGCGCGCCCGAACTGCTCGGCATGCTCAAGCGCCTGCAACCGCGGCTCTATTCGATCTCATCGAGCCCGAAGGCGCACGCGGGCGAAGTGCATCTGACCGTTTCGGCGGTGCGCTACAACAATGGCCGCCGCGAGCGCAAGGGCGTGGCCTCGACCTTCCTCGCCGATCGCGCGCTGGAGGGCAGCGTGCCCGTGTTCGTGCAGAAGAGCACGCATTTCCGCCCCCCGCGCAGCGGCGACACGCCGATGATCATGGTCGGCCCCGGCACCGGCGTCGCGCCGTTCCGCGCCTTCCTGCACGAGCGTCGCGCGCGCGGCGACACGGGCCGCAACTGGCTGTTCTTCGGCGAGCAGCACGCGGCCACCGACTTCTACTACCGCGACGAACTTGAGACGATGCGCAAGGACGGCCACCTCGACCGGCTCGATCTCGCGTTCTCGCGAGATCAGAGCGAAAAGGTCTACGTGCAGGACCGCATGCGCGAGCAGGGCGCGCAGCTATGGGCGTGGTTGCAGGAAGGGGCGCATCTCTACGTATGCGGCGACGCGAGCCGCATGGCGAAGGACGTGGATGCGGCGCTCAGGGAGGTGGTGTGCAGCCACGGCGGTATGAGCGCCGATGCGTCGCACGACTACATCAGTGCGCTCGGACGGGACAAGCGCTACGTGCGCGACGTTTATTGAAGGCGCGCGGCGCGGCTTTGGTCAGTCCGTGCGCCGGTCGTTTGCCTGCGCGCCACGTTTTTCGCGCGCGTGAGCGGCGCGTGCGCGTCGGGTCCGCGCCGGCGAAGCTTTCATCTTCATTGCCGAGCCCCGCATAAAGACCGCCCCGGCCGCCCTTGGCCGCGACGGGCTCGGGCAACAGGATGGCGATCAGGAACGTGAGGCACGAGCCTGCGAACACGGCCACCACACTCAGCGCGATCGACTCGAACATCCGCTCGCTCCCCGGCGGATTGATTCCCGCCGTTGCAATCTATTGTGCGCGGGGCGCGCGCCCACGTCCAAGACCTTATTCGCATCGATGCGCCCGCCTTATGAGTCATTCGGAAGTCATCCGGAGACCTTCGGGAGCGAGCCACCTGACGATGCTTCGCGCTCAGGGTTGCGGTGACGAAAGCAGATTGTTGAAGAAGTCCACCGCGTGCTGACGTGTGGGCGTGGACCCGAGCGCGGCCGCCGGGTCGAGCCCCGAGCGGCGCGCGGTGCCGCTTACGAGGCTTTGTTGCAGGTCGTTGAGCGGGCGCGCGAGACTCGTCGCGATGAAGCCGGTGGAAGGCGGCGCGGCGATTGTCGGCAGGTCCGTGCGGGGCGTGTCGAGCGTGAGCAGCGGGGCGAGCGTGGGCGCGGCCGCGACGCGCTGGCTCGCGAGCATGTCGGCCGGCGCGATGTCGAGCCAGTCGCGCAGGGTGGCGAGGATCGAGGTGTGGTCGTAGGGCGTCGTGCCCGCCGCGCGAAACACGGTGCCCGCGGCGATATATGGCGAGACCACCACGGCCGGCACGCGCACGCCGAAGCTGTCGAAGCCGTAGTTCTGGTCGCCGGGGTTGCTGGCGGCGTCGGGCGGCACGGCGTTCGCGGGCGGCAACACGTGGTCGTAGGTGCCGCCATGCTCGTCGTAGGTGATCACGAGCAGCGTTTCGGGCCACGCGGGCGACGTACTGATCGCGCTCCAGATGTCGTAGAGAAAGCGCTCGCCCGCGTAGACGTCGTGGGGCGGGTGCTGGTCGTTGGGGTCGAGCAGGAAGCGCGGCTCGATGAACGCATACTGCGGCAGCGTGTCGTTCTGGCAGGCGCTGACAAACGCGTTGAAGCGCTGGAAGTTCGGCTTGTACTTCGCGTCCCAGAGCGTGGGGAACATCGTGAGCGTGAGCGAGGGCGCGACGAGCGCGTCGCTGTACACGGCCCAGCTCGCGCCCACGTCGCCCAGCACGTTGAAGATCGTGCGGACCTGCCAGTCGAACGGGTCGGGCGGCGAGCCGTTGTCCACGTGGCCGTTCGAGGTGCCCGCGTGGGTGAATGCGCGGTTCGGCCAGGTCTGGCTCGGCACGGACGCGAACCAGGCATCCGAAACGGCGTACTCGCGCGCAAGCGTGGAGAGCACGTTCAATTGCCCGGCGCTGTGGCACTGCATGACCTGGCTTGCGTCCGTGGTCGCGGTCGACTCGTAGTTGAGCACGAAACCCGACATGGGCGAGTCGCCCTGCGCGTTGCCGAGCAACTGGATGCGTACGTTAGCGAACGTCTCCTGCGGGTCGGGGTCGGGGAGCGTGGCAGTGGTGGCCGGCATGCTGGCGAGGACCGTGCCGCCCGCTTTGGAGAGGTTGGAGAGGCCCGGCTTGAGTCCGTCGAACGGCGGCGGCGTGCCGCCGGCGGGCAGGAAATGCGCGGGCTGAGTGCCCCCGGTGCTTCCGGCGTCTCCCGAGTAAAGGCCGCCGAGCATCGTATCGAACGAACGGTTTTCGAACATCACGACGACTACGTGCTTGATGTTCTGCATGGGCATGGGTCTCTCCGTCACAAGGGCTGACGCAGAGTATTGGGGCAGGCGCGTTCATTCGGCAAGCTTCGGGAACCCTGGGAGAAGCGGGGCGATGCTGCGTGAATGGAGAGGAGCGCGAATTAAAGCGGATTGAAAGGCGAGGGCGGGCCAAGCCGGGCCCGTTGCCGCTTTTACCTTCGCCTTTCACTTTGCTTGTGGCATCGCGCGTTACTTCACCGCCGCCTGCCGCACGCCTCGCTCGACTTCCCGCCCCGGCGCGGGTACCGCGCGCAGCAGTACCACCATGCCGATGACGAGCAGCAACGCGATCACGGCGAAGCCCGAATAAAGGCTTCCGCTATAAGTCTTGAGCATGCCCACGAGCGAAGGGCTCACGGCCCCGCCGAGCGCGCCGATGGCCGTGATTGCCGCAATGCCGGCCGCGGCCGCGTTCTTGTCGAGGAACGCGGTCGGAATGGTCCAGAACACGCTCAACGTCGCATAGATGCTGAGCGAAGCCACCATCAGCAGCAGCACCGTGAGCACGATGCTGTGCGCGGCGAACGGCAGCAGCACGAAGCTCGCCGCCGTGGCGAGGCCGCAGCCGGCGGTGTGCCAGCGGCGCTCCATCAAGCGGTCGGAGCTGCGGCCGATGAGCAGGATGCCGATGGCCGTGCACACCGAAATGCCGCCGCTCAGCCAGCCGATCGACGAGACGTGCTCCACGCCCACCTGGCGCAGCAGCGTGGGAATCCAGAAGCCCACGGCGTTCAGGCCCATGAAGATGCAGAAGTAGATGCCGGCCATCACATAGATGCGCGGGTTCGCCAGCACGTCGCGCAAGCGGCCGTGGCCGTGAGGCTGTGCGCCCGCATGTCCGCCGCGTTCGGCTTCGAGCGCGGCGGCCACGCGTTCCTTTTCCTGGGCGCTGAGCCAGCGCGCGTCGGCGGGCCGGTCGTCGAGATAGAACAGCGCCATGAAGCCGAGCGCCACCGCCGGCACGCCTTCGATCAGGAACAGCCACTGCCAGCCGCGCAGGCCGAGCGCGTCGTGCAGATGGCTCATGATCGCGCCCGAGAGCGGGCCGCCCACGATACCCGCAAGCGGCACGGCCATCACAAAGAGGCTCATGATGCGGCCGCGCCGGCTGTCGGGGAACCAGTAGGTGAGGTAGAGCACGATGCCGGGAAAGAAGCCCGCTTCGGCTGCGCCGAGCAGAAAGCGCAAAACATAGAGCCCGGTTGCGTTCTGCACGAACATGAGCAGCACCGTGAGCAGGCCCCAGAGCGTCATGATGCGCAGCATCGTCTTGCGCACGCCAATGCGCGCCAGCAGCAGATTGCTCGGCACTTCGAACACCACGTAGCCGACGAAGAACATGCCGGCCGCGATGCCGAACACGGCGTCGTCGAGCTTGAGGTCTTGCAGGAATTGCAGCTTCGCGAAGCCGATGTTCACGCGGTCGATGAAATTGACCACGTAGCAGACGAACAGGAACGGCACGATGCGCCGCGCGATCTTGCGAAAAATGGCGTCCTCGTCGGAATGCGCGGGGGTGGCTTGCATGCGTTTGTCTCCTCCGGGGCTCGCCCGGTTTTGCCTCCCTGTCGTGGCGCAGGGTATGGCGGTGCTGTCGGTGTGTCGGGCCGGGGCTTGGCGCTCACCACTCGCCGAAGAACACGCCCCAGTCCTTGTGCGTGTTGGTTTTCGATTCGACGGTGGGCGTATCGACCGTCACGCGCTGCTTGAGCGCGCCGTGCCACTGCGCGAGCTTCGCGTGCATGCGCGTGCGTTCGGCCTCGTGGCTCGCTTCGGCGCCGAGATCGACGAACTCGTCGGGGTCGTTGGCGAGGTCGAAAAGCTGCGGGCGATAGCCTTGCCAGTACACGTATTTCCAGCGCTCGTCGCGCACCATCCAGCCGCGGCATTCGTCGGGCTTGCGCCCGAGCGTGAGGCGCGCGCCGCGAAAGCTGTAGTCGAGCTCCGAGACTACGTAGCTGCGCCAGTCTTCGGTTTGCGCGGCGTCGGCGCGCGTGAGCGGCAGGAGCGAGGCGCCTTCCACGCGCTCCTCGTACTTCGGCAGCCCGAGCGCGTCGAGCACGGTGGGCACGACGTCGACGCCCGAGACGAAGCGCGCCTCGCGCGTGCCGCGCGTGGTGTCGGCGGCGGCGGACGGATCGTAGACGATAAAGGGCACGCGCTGCACGGTGTCGTAGAACATTTCTTTCTCGCCGAGCCAGTGGTCGCCGAGGAAGTCGCCGTGATCGGCCGTGAAAACGATCAGCGTGTCCTGCCAGCGCCCGAGCTTCTCCAGCGTGTCCCACAGCTCGCCCAGGTGATCGTCGATCTGCTGGATCAAGCCCTGATAGACAGGGCGCACCGTGTTCGAGACTTCGTCGCGCGCGAAGTTGAGGCTCTCTTCATGCTGGTGATACGCGCCGAGCACCGGGTGCGGGTTGTCGCGTTCCGCGCGGCGGCGCACGGGCGGCAGGCACTGGTCGAGCGAGTACAGGTCGTGATAGGGGCGCGGCGCGACATACGGCCAGTGCGGTTTCACGTACGAGAGATGCAGCGTCCACGGCGTGTCGCCCTGCTGCTCGATGTAGCGGATCGCCTGGCGCGTCATGTATGCCGTTTCCGAATGCGGCTCGGCTACGCGCGCGGGCCAGCGCACGTTGCGCATTTTCCAGCCCGACTGCACCTTGCCCTCGTCGTCCTCGACGCTGATGACGAAATCGCTCCACGGGCGCTCGCTCTCGTAGCCGTGGCTGCGCAGGTAGGCCGGATAGCCGCTCTCGCGGCCGGGTTCGTGGTGGCCGTCGTAGCGGTCGAGTTCGAGGAAGGAACCCGTGCACAGGCGCTGGCCGAGTTCGCTGGCGCGCGCGATTTCGAGGCGGCGCATGCCGTGCTCGTCCACCTGCACGTGGGTCTTGCCCGCGAGCGCGAGCGTGCGGCCGTGGCGTTGCAGATACTCGCCGAGCGTGATCTCGCCGATCGAGAGCGGCACGCGGTTCCAGTTCGCGCCGTGGCTCGTCATGGTGCGGCCGGTGTAGTACGACATGCGCGACGGGCCGCACACGCCCGAGGTGACGTAGGCGTTGTCGAAGCGCACGCCGCGCGCGGCGAGGGCGTCGATGTTGCGCGTGCGCAGCCAGGGATGACCGTAGCAGCCGAGGTGATCGCGGCGCAGCTGGTCGCACATGATGAAGAGAACGTTGCGGGTGGCGGTCATGCGGGTGTCTCTCGCGCGGGGCGCGTGGTTGGTGTGGGTGCTCGTGTTGCGGGGCCTATGCGGGCGATGTTAGGGAAGCCGCCGACGATTGACCTAATCAAACGTATGTGCGGTTGCACAATGACATGGCCGGGCCAGGCTTGCGGCGTTGCGCGCCCACGTTTTCCCGCGTTCTGCGCCGTGCGGCGAAACGGCATAATGAGGGGCCGGACTGCCTTGTTCTCCGCGATTGCCTCGACTCCAACGTGCCGCGTTCCAAATCCGCCCCTCCTGCCGCGGCGCCGACCGCAAGCCCCGCATTGAAGAACCCGGGGCATATCGAAGAATTTCTGCTCTATCGCATCCATAATCTCTCGCGCATCGCCACCCAGGGCGTGGGCCTGATGTTTCGCCGCGAGATCGGCATCAGCCGTCGCGAGTGGCGCATCATCGCGTTCGTCGGCCGCTATCCCGAGCTGAGCCTCACGCATCTTGCGCAACTCGCGGCGCTCGACACCGTGGTGACGAGCCGCGCGGTCGCGCAACTCGTGAAGAAGGGGCTGGTCGCCAACCGGCGGCTGCCGTCGAACAAGCGCATCGTCGCGCTCGCGCTGACCGAGGCGGGGCTGGCCGTCTACGAGCGGGCGCGCGCGGCGGGGCTGCGCTACAACCTCGAATTCATGGATTGCCTGAGCGACGGGGAGGCGCAGCAACTCGACGCGCTGCTCACGCGGCTGGAGGCGCGCGCAAGCGAGCTGACGCGGCGCGAGGCGCAGCGCAGCGGCGTGGAACAGGAAGACGGCGACGGCGACTGAGCCGCTTGATCTGCCGGCTCAAATGACGATTCACGCGCCCCGCAACCCGCGCCCGATCTTCGCGTACGAAACGAGCATGGCCGCAAGCGAAGCCGCGATGGGCGCGAGCGGCGGGCTCGCGCGATGCACCACGCAAATCGTGTAGACCTTCTGCGCCTCGACTATCGGAATGCGCGCGAGGCCCTCGCGCATGAGGCTGTGCGTGAGCGCCGTTTGCGGCAGCGGCGCGAGCAGGTCGGTGCTCGCGATCAGCGAGAGCGTGTCGAACAGCGAATCGCACACCACGGCGATATTGGGCGGCCCGAGCCCGGCTTCCGCGAACAGGTCGACGATGCTGCTGCCGGGCACGCCCATGCTGTCGGCCACGCCCGTCACGATCCACTCGCAGTCGGCCAGCTCCCGTATCGAGCGGCAGTGCGCGCGCGGGTGGCCGCGCCGCCCGACGATGGAAGGCTCGGTGGGAAAGAGCGGAATGGTGTGCAGCCCGGTGTCGTCGAAGGGCTCGGGCACGGGCGTGACGGCAATATCGAGCTGGCCCGAGCGCACCGCGGGCAGCAGCGAATGCGCGAGACCGTGCTGCACATGCAGGCGCGCGCGCGGAAAGCGCCGCCGGAACTCGGGCAGCACGGCGGGCAGCAAGTGGATGGACGGCGCGGGTGAGACACCCAGATCGATTTCGCCCGCCTCGTCGCCGCGCAACTGGTTCAGGTTGGCCTCGGCGCGGTCGCACTCGCGCAGGATCACGGCCGCATGTTCGAGCAGGCTTTCGCCGAACGCCGTGAGCGCCACGCCGCGCGGCGTGCGCACGAACAGCTCGGCCTGCACCGATTCTTCGAGCCGCGTGAGGCTCTTGGTCAGCCCCGCCTGGGAAACGCCCAAGGCGCGCGCGGCCGCGCGCACGCCGCCGTGGCTCACGATCGCGCGGAAGTCGCGCAGTTGCTGGAGTGTCATCGTGCCGGGCCGCGTCCGGGCGGTCTGAGTGATCGCTAAAGGCGATCATGATAGCGAATTTTGACTTCCTTGGTTATCTCCAAAATGCCACGATTCGGGTCATCGGATCCCGCTCAGCCGGGAACGCCGCCCGGCAGCGAGCGGGGCGCGATAACGCCAACAGGAGGCTGGAGACATGCAGGAACTGCTCAAACATCGGCGCGTGATTTTCGCGTCGACCATCGGCAACGTGCTGGAGTGGTACGACTTCATCGCGTTCGGCTATCTGATGGGCGTGATTTCGCGCCACTTCTTCCCCGCCGGCGCGGGCGCCTCGGCCACGCTGCTCACGGCCGCGACCTTCGGCGTGTCGTTCGTCGCGCGCCCGCTTGGCGGCATCGCGCTCGGCATCTACGCCGACCGCGCGGGGCGCAAGGCGGCGCTTCTGCTCGTGATCGTCATGATGACGATCGCCACCGCGCTGATCGGTTTCGCGCCCACCTATGCCGAGGCCGGAGTCACTGCCACCGTCATCATGGTCGTTGCGCGTGTGTTGCAGGGCGTGTCGGCGGGCGGCGAATTCGGCAGTGCGACGTCGATGCTCGTGGAGTACGCACCCGCGAACCAGCGCGGTCTCTTCGGCAGCTTCCAGATGTTCGCGCAGGCCGTGGCGGGTGTGCTCGCCGCGCTCGCGGGCGTGCTCATCACCGAGGGGCTCACCACCGCGCAGCTCGAATCGTGGGGCTGGCGCCTGCCGTTCATGTTCGGCCTGCTGCTCGGGCCCGTGGGTCTGTATATCCGCCGCAGCGTGGACGAGCCCGAAGTGTTCCGCGCCACGCGCGATCGCGAGCCGCGCCTGTCCTTCGGACAACTGTTCACGGGCTACTGGCGCGAGATGCTGATTGCAGGCGGACTCGTTGCGGGCTCAACGATCATGCAGTTCGTCTTCAACATCTACATGCCCACCTACGCGGTGCAATACCTCCGGATGCCGGCCGCCACGCCGTTCATCGTGATCGCGGGCTCGGGCGTGGTGCGCATTCTCGCGTGCCCGCTGTTCGGCGCGCTCTCCGATCGCACCGGACGCAAGCGCGTGATCGCATGGGGCTTCGCGTTCTGCCTGCTGGCGGTGTGGCCGTCGTTCGCGTGGCTGAAGGCGGCGCCCACGCTCGCTACGCTGCTCGCCATCGAACTGCTGTTCGGCGTGCTCGGCGCGGCCGTGCTCGGGCCGCTTTCCACGGCGCTGGCCGAGATGTTTCCGGTGCGCGGGCGCTCCAGCGGCCTGGCGGTCAGCTACAACGTTTCGACCACGATTTTCGGCGGCTTCACGCCCTTCATCGTGACCTGGCTGATCGTCACCACGGGCGATCGCATGGCCCCGGCCTACTACGTGATCTTCGGCGCGGTGTGCGGGCTCGTGGCGACGTTCGCGCTGCCGGGCGTCGCCTGCATGCGGCGCATGGTTGCCGACTCCGGCGAGGCGCCCGACGCGGCGCTGCGCGGCTGATCTCACTCTCAACTCTCTTCGTTGTCACTACACAAGGATTCGACTCATGAACATGACAGGCGGACAGGCGCTCGTGCGCCAGCTCGTGCGCGAAGGCGTGACCGACATCTTCGGCATTCCGGGCGTGCAACTCGACTGGGCCGTGGAGGCGCTGCGCCAGCACGGCGACGCGCTGCGCTACTGGGTGCCGCGCCACGAACAGGCCACCGCCTATATGGCCGACGGCTACGCGCGCACCACGGGGCGCATTGGCGTGAGCATGGTGGTGCCGGGGCCGGGCCTGCTCAACGCCATGGCCGGACTCTCCACGGCGTACGCGTGCAATTCGCGCGTGCTGGCGATCAGCGGCAATATTCATTCGAGCGGCGTAGGCAAGAACTTCGGACTGCTGCATGAAATTCCCAACCAGAGCCAGGTGCTTGCGAGCGTGACGAAATGGCAGGGCGGCGCGCCTACGCCACAGGCCATTCCCGCGCTGGTGCGCGAGGCGGTGCGGCAGCTCAGGAGCGGGCGGCCGCGGCCGGTCGGCATCGAAATCTCGCACGACCTGCTCAGCGCCAGCGCCGATATCGCGCTGATCGACCCGCCCGCCAACGAAGACGACGCAGGCCGCGCGCGTCCCGATGCACGCGCCATCGACGAAGCCGTCGCGCTGCTCGAACGCGCGCGCTTTCCGGTGATTTACGCGGGCGGCGGCGTGCTGGCCGCGGGCGCGAGCGAAGCGTTGCGGCGCTTCGCGGAAAAGCTGCAAGCGCCCGTGGTGCTCGACGACAACGCGCATGGCGCGCTTTCCAGCCGCCATCCGCTTGCGCTCAACACGCTTGCGGGGCGCGCCGTGTTCGCCCACGCCGACGTGGTGCTGGTGGTCGGCAGCCGTTTTCTCGACATCATGACGCCGCAGCCTTCGTGGCCCGCCGCGGGCATCCGCTATATCTATCTGAATGTGGATGCGGCGGACTGGTCCGCGCCGCGTGCGCCCGGGCTCGGCATTGCCAGTGACGCGCTTGCCGGCCTGAACGCGCTGTGCGACGCGCTGGCCGACACGCCGCGCCGCGTGAGCGTGGACCTCGATCTCGTGCGCGCCTGGGCGCAACGCCAGGCCGACGAAATCGAGCCGCAAAGCGCCTATACGCGCGCGCTGCGCCGTGCGATACCCGACGACGGCATTCTCGTGAACGAATTGACCCAGGTGGGTTACTTCGCACGCCTGATGTATCCGGTCTACCAGCCGGGCACCTTCATCACGCCGGGGTACCAGGGCACGCTCGGCTACGGCTTCGCAACGGCGCTGGGCGCGGCGGCAGGCAATCCGGGGCGCGCCGTGGTCAGCATCAACGGCGACGGCGGCTTCGGCTGGAACATGCAGGAACTCGCCACGGCGCGCAAGTACGGGCTCGGTCTCGTGACCGTGGTGTTCAACGACGGCCACTTCGGCAACGTGCGCACGATCCAGAAGCAGACATTCGGCGAGAACATCGCCGTCGAGCTGTGCAATCCGCATTTCGACCGGCTTGCGGCGGCGTTCGACCTCGACTTCGAGCGCGTGCAGAACGCGGAACAACTGGAAGGCGCGGTGCGCAACGCGATTGCGGCGCGCGCGCCGGTGGTGATCGAGGCGCAGGTAGGCGAAATGCCGAGCCCGTGGCACCTCTTCCGCCTGAAGGCGCCGCTCAAGCTGGCGGGGCGCGAAGCGCCGCCGAATCCGCTCGGCGAGCCGGCGAAGGCGGCGTAAGGAGGCGTCATGCAAACACTCGATTCGTACTATTGCAACGGACGCTGGGTGCCGGTGGCGGGGCACGCGCGGCTCGCCGCCTGCGATCCATGCAGCGGCAGGCAGGTCGCCATGGTGGCCGTGTGCGATGCCGCCGAAGTGGACGCCGCCGTGCGCGCCGCGCGGCTCGCGTTCGACGGCTGGGCGACGACGCCCGTGTCGATACGCAGCGCCGCTCTCAGGCGCGTGCGTGACGCCATCGCTCAGGATATCGAAGGATTCGCGAGCGATCTCGCAAGCGAAATTGGCGTGCCGCTATGGGTTTCTCGCCAGATGCAGGTGCCCATGCCGCTGCGCAACCTCGAACTCGCGATCCAGGCCATGAGCGAGATCGAGCACGAGACGCGCATCGCGCACTCGCTCGTGGTGCGCGAACCGGTGGGCGTGGTGGCGGCCATCACGCCGTGGAATTTCCCGCTGCACCAGATCGTCGCGAAGGTGGGCGCGGCGCTCGCGGCCGGCTGCACCGTCGTGCTCAAGCCCAGCGAGCTAGCGCCGCTCGCGGCGCGCCGCTTCGCGCGCATCATGCACGAGGCGGATCTGCCGCCAGGCGTATTCAATCTCGTTTGGGGCGACGGACCCGGCACCGGCGCGGCGCTCGCCGCGCACCCGCTGGTCGACATGGTGAGTTTCACAGGTTCGCTGGCGGGCGGTCGCGCGGTTGCCCTCGCCGCCGCCGACACGGTGAAGAAGGTCGCGCTGGAACTGGGCGGCAAGTCGGCGACCATTCTGCTGGACGACGCGCCGCTTGCCGACGCCGTACCCACGGTGCTGCGCCAGTGCTTCACGAACAGCGGCCAGATTTGCGCGGCGCAAACGCGCCTCATCGTGCCGCGCGCGCGGCTTGCCGAGGTGGAAGCGCTGTGCGAGCGCCACGCGGCCGATTGGCAATGCGGCGAGCCGACCGACCCGCAAACGCGGCTCGGCCCCGTGGCGAACCTGCGGCAGTTCGAAGCCGTGCAGCGCCACATCGCCACGGCGCTGGACGAAGGCGCGCGGCTTGTGACGGGTGGCGCGGGCCGCCCGCCGGGCATCAGCGGCGGCCACTTCGTGCGTCCCACGGTGTTCAGCGACGTCAAGCCGTCTATGACGCTGGCGCGCGAGGAGGTGTTCGGGCCGGTGCTCGCGCTCATGAGTTACGACGACGAAGACGAAGCGGTCAGGATGGCGAACGATAGCGACTACGGCCTTTCGGGCGGCGTGTGGAGCGCCGACCCGCGCCGCGCGCTGCGCCTGGCGCGCCGCCTGCGCACGGGGCAGGTGGTGATCAACGGCGCGGCGCAGAACCTCGCCGCGCCGTTCGGCGGCTACCGGCGCTCGGGCATCGGCCGCGAGAACGGCCGCTACGGCGTCGAGGAATTCTTTGAACTGAAAGCGATCCAGGGAGGTTGCATCGATGAGTGAAGTGAACGAAGCGCCGGTGTGGCGTTTGCCGGCCCATATCCGCGCGTCGAAGCCGTATCAGCCGGGCAAGCCGATTGAAGCGCACGCGCGCGAAATCGGCGTGGCGGCCGAGGCGATCGTGAAGCTCGCTTCGAACGAGAACCCGCTAGGCATGAGCGCGGCGGCGCGCCTCGCGCTCGCCCAGGAAACGAATGCGCTCGCGCGTTATCCCGACAACGACTGCCACGCGCTCGTGAGCGCGCTGTCGCGCAAGCTCGATGTGCCGCCTGACTGGCTCGTGACCGGAAATGGTTCGGAGTGCATACTGGGTCTCGCGGCCACGGCGTTTCTCGAACCGGGCCGCCACGCGGTGTATGCGCAATACTCGTTTCAGGCTTTCGTGAACGCGGTCCAGCGCACGGGGGCCGGCCACCGTGTCGTGCCGGCGCGCGGCTTCGGCTGCGATCTCGACGCGATGCTGGCCGCCATCGACGACGACACGGGGCTCGTGTACCTCGCGAACCCCGGCAACCCGACCGGCTCGTTCGTGCCGGGTCCGCAGCTCGAACGCTTCATTGCGCGCGTGCCCGCCCATGTGCCCATCGTGCTCGACGAGGCCTATTTCGAGTATTTGCCCGATGAGGACCGCTACGACAGCCTCGCCTGGGTGCGCCGCCATCCGAACCTGATCGTCACGCGTACGTTCTCGAAGGCGTATGGGCTCGCGGGGCTGCGCGTGGGTTACGGCGTCGCGCAGCCCGAACTGGCGGCCTTGCTCAATCGCATCCGTCCCGCATTCGTCGTGACGGAGCAGGCCGAACGCGCCGCCGTGGCGGCGCTGGACGACGAGGCGTTCCTCGCGTGCAGTCGCGCGGAAAATGCGCGCGGCCTGGCGCAGCTCTATGCGGGCTGCGACCGGCTGGGACTCGCGTATTTGCGTTCGCGCGCGAATTTCGTGCTCGTGCAGGTGGGCGACGCTGCCGCCGTCAACGCGTGCCTGTTGCGCCAGGGCGTGATCGTGCGCCCCGTGGGCGTGTACGGCCTGCCGCAATGGCTGCGCATTTCCGCAGGCACCGCGGCGCAGAACGCGCGCTGTCTGGAGGCGCTGGAGCAGGCGCTGAAAGGCTGATCGGCGCCGGATTGGCCCTGATCGGCACCGGGTGCGAGGGGCCTGCATGCGCAGGCCCCTCGCTCAGCGCAATCTCACGCGCCAGAGTTCGTGGCCCGCGCAGATCGCGAGAAACACGCCCAGCAGAATCGCAGCGACCGAGGCGGACTCGCCGCCTGCGTTCGCGCCGCCGTGCAGTGCGTGCAGCCATAGACCGACGCCGGCGCCCGCCGCGGCCAGCCCGAGCGTGAGACCCGTCACGGCGAGCGTGACGTGCCGCCGTGCTTGATGCCAGTGCTTCATATTGCTCCCCGTTATTCGTATTGCCGGGCGTGCTATCAACGCCTGAAAGCCACAATACGCCGCCAATTTTCGCGCGACATCCGCTGTCAAAAATACGCAGCGCGCCGATCATGCGAAGCGCGCATGACGGGCGGCTAAAAAAACGCGCCAAGTGCGTGCATTGCCGCCCGAACCATGGGCAGTCGGCGCGGCGCGCGGCGGTGTGGGATAATCGGAGGTTTGCCCAGAGCGCAGCTCAAGAGGTTGTTCGCAAGGGCGTGTGTGGGGCCTTTATTCCCGTGGCCCGCTTCCTTTCTGCGATTTTTCTTCAACAACCACAATGCCCGCATACCGTTCCAAAACCTCCACCGCCGGCCGCAACATGGCAGGTGCGCGTTCCCTGTGGCGCGCCACCGGCATGAAAGACGAAGACTTCGCCAAGCCGATCATCGCGGTCGTCAACTCGTTCACCCAGTTCGTGCCCGGCCACGTGCACCTGAAAGACCTCGGTCAACTCGTTGCGCGCGAAATCGAAGCCGCGGGCGGCGTGGCCAAGGAATTCAACACGATCGCCGTGGATGACGGCATCGCCATGGGTCACGACGGCATGCTGTATTCGCTGCCGAGCCGCGACATCATCGCGGATTCGGTGGAATACATGGTCAATGCGCACTGCGCCGACGCCATGGTCTGCATCTCGAACTGCGACAAGATCACCCCGGGCATGCTCATGGCCGCCATGCGCCTGAACATTCCCGTGATCTTCGTCTCGGGCGGCCCGATGGAAGCGGGCAAGACGCGCCTCGCGAACCCCGTGACCAAGGCCATCGAGGTCAAGAAGCTCGACCTGATCGACGCCATGGTGATCGCGGCCGACAGCAAGTACTCCGACGCCGAAGTGGCCGAAGTCGAGCGCTCCGCCTGCCCGACCTGCGGTTCGTGCTCGGGCATGTTCACGGCCAACTCGATGAACTGCCTGACCGAAGCGCTCGGCCTCTCGCTGCCCGGCAACGGCACCGTGGTCGCCACGCACGCCGACCGCGAGCAGCTCTTCAAGCGCGCCGGCCACCGCATCGTGGAACTCGCGCGCCAGTATTACGAGCAGGAAGACGAGCGCGTGCTGCCGCGCTCGGTGGGCTTCAAGGCGTTCGAAAACGCCATGACGCTCGACATCGCCATGGGCGGCTCGACCAACACCATCCTGCACTTGCTGGCCATTGCGCAGGAAGCGGGCATCGACTTCGGCATGGACGACATCGACCGCCTCTCGCGCGTCGTGCCGCAGCTGTGCAAGGTCGCGCCGAACACGAACAAGTACCACATCGAAGACGTGCACCGCGCAGGCGGCATCATGGCGATCCTGGGCGAGCTGGAGCGCGCGGGCAAGCTGCACACCGACGTGCCGACCGTGCACGCGCCCACGCTCGGCGACGCGCTCAAGCAATGGGACATCACGCTCACGCAGGACGAAGCGGTCAAGACGTTCTACATGGCCGGTCCCGCCGGCGTGCCGAGCCAGGTGGCGTTCAGCCAGAACACGCGCTGGCCGAGCCTCGACTCGGACCGCGCCGAAGGCTGCATCCGCTCGTACGAGCACGCGTTCTCGAAGGAAGGCGGCCTCGCCGTGCTGACCGGCAATATCGCGGTCGACGGCTGCGTGGTGAAGACGGCGGGCGTGGACGACAGCATCCTCGTGTTCGAAGGCACGGCTCACGTGACCGAGTCGCAGGACGAAGCGGTCGAAAACATCCTCGCCGACAAGGTCAAGGCCGGCGACGTGGTGATCGTGCGCTACGAAGGCCCGAAGGGCGGCCCCGGCATGCAGGAAATGCTCTACCCGACCAGCTATATCAAGTCGAAGGGTCTCGGCAAGGCGTGCGCGCTCTTGACCGACGGCCGCTTCTCGGGCGGCACCTCGGGCCTCTCGATCGGCCACTGCTCGCCGGAAGCGGCAGCGGGCGGCGCGATCGGCCTCGTGCGCGACGGCGACAAGATCCGTATCGACATTCCGAATCGCACCATCAACGTGCTGGTGTCCGATGAGGAACTCGCGCGCCGCCGGGAAGAGCAGAACGCGAAGGGCTGGAAGCCGGTGAAGGCGCGTCCGCGCAAGGTGTCGGCGGCGTTGAAGGCCTACGCCAAGCTCGTGATGTCGGCCGACAAGGGCGCCGTGCGCGATCTGTCGCTGCTGGACGACTGAGCTTTTTAAGTACGATGCGGGCCGCAAGGCTCGCATCGGACAAGAAGGGCAAAAAAAATCGAGCCTCCCACAGCGATGTGGGAGGCTCGATTCATTGGGTGGAGCGTTTCCCCCGCGCAACGCACGGGGGAGCAGTCCATCAATTACTTCGCAGCGGCTGCGATTGCGGCGTTGAACGTCGCGCTCGGGCGCATGACTTCAGCGAGCTTCGCGAAGTCCGGCTTGTAGTAGCCGCCGATGTCGACCGGCTTGCCCTGAACAGCGGCCAGCTCGCCCACGATCCTCTGCTCGTTTTCGGCCAGTGCCTTCGCGAGCGGCGCGAAGTGAGCGGCGAGTTCCGCGTCGTCCTTCTGAGCGGCCAGTTCCTGCGCCCAGAACATCGAGAGGTAGAACTGGCTGCCGCGGTTGTCCAGCTCGCCGGTCTTCGGCGACGGGCCCTTGTTGTTGTCGAGCAGCTTGCCCGTGGCGGCGTCGAGCGTCTTCGCGAGCAGCTTGGCGCGCGCGTTGTTCGTCTTGATGCCGAGGTCTTCGAGCGACACGGCCAGCGCGAGGAATTCGCCGAGCGAGTCCCAGCGCAGGTGGTCTTCCTGAACCAGCTGCTGCACGTGCTTCGGCGCCGAACCGCCCGCGCCCGTTTCGTACATGCCGCCACCGGCCATCAGCGGAACAATCGACAGCATCTTGGCCGAGGTGCCCAGTTCCATGATCGGGAACAGGTCGGTCAGGTAGTCGCGCAGGATGTTGCCCGTGACCGAGATCGTGTCCAGACCGCGGATCACGCGCTCGAGCGTGTAACGCATGGCGCGCACTTGCGACATGATCTGGATGTCGAGGCCCGTCAGGTCGTAATCCTTCAGGTACGTTTCGACCTTCTTGATCACTTCGTTTTCGTGCGGACGGTACGGGTCGAGCCAGAACACGGCCGGCGTGTTCGAGTTCTTCGCGCGCGTGACGGCGAGCTTGACCCAGTCGCGGATCGGCGCGTCCTTCACGAGGCACATGCGCCAGATGTCGCCTTGCTCGACTTCTTGCGTGAGCGCGTCGAGCACTTCGCCCGTGGCGTTGTCGACGATGCGCGCCGTGCCGTCCTGCGTGATTTCGTACGTCTTGTCGTGCGAACCGTACTCTTCAGCCTTCTGCGCCATCAGGCCGACGTTCGGCACCGTGCCCATCGTGCGCGGGTCGAATGCGCCGTTGGTCTTGCAGAAGTTGATGATTTCCTGGTAGATGCGCGCGAACGTGCTTTCCGGAATCAGGCACTTCGTGTCGGCCGGGCGGCCGTCGGCGCCCCACATCTTGCCGCCTGCGCGGATCATGGCCGGCATCGACGCGTCGACGATCACGTCGTTCGGTGCGTGCAGGTTCGAGATGCCCTTGGCCGAGTCGACCATGGCGAGCGCCGGACGGTGCTCGTGGCACGCGTGCATGTCGCGAATGACCTCTTCACGCTGCGATTCCGGCAGCGTTTCGATCTTCGTGTAGAGATCGACGAGGCCGTTGTTGACGTTCACGCCGAGCTGTTCGAACAGCTTGGCGTGCTTCGCGAACGCGTCCTTGTAGAACGTGCGCACGGCGTGGCCGAACACGATGGGGTGCGAAACCTTCATCATGGTCGCCTTCACGTGCAGCGAGAGCATGACGCCGGTCTTGCGCGCGTCTTCCATCTGCTCTTCGTAGAAGGCCAGCAGCGCGTTCTTGCTCATGAACATGCTGTCGACGATTTCGCCGGCCTGGAGCGAGACCTTCGGCTTGAGGACGATGGTTTCGCCGCTCTTCGTCACGAGTTCCATGCGCACTTCGCGCGCGCGGTCGAGCGTGATCGACTTTTCGCCGTGGTAGAAGTCGCCGTGCTTCATGTGCGCGACGTGGGTGCGCGAAGCCATGCTCCACTCGCCCATGCTGTGCGGGTGCTTCTTCGCGTAGTTCTTGACCGCGAGCGGTGCGCGGCGGTCCGAGTTGCCTTCGCGCAGCACCGGGTTCACGGCGGAACCGAGGCACTTCGAATAGCGCTTCTGGATTGCCTTTTCTTCGTCGGTCTTCGGATCTTCGGGGAAGTCAGGGACCTTGTAGCCCTTGCCCTGAAGTTCCTTGATCGCGGCGACGAGCTGCGGCACCGATGCGCTGATGTTCGGCAGCTTGATGATGTTCGTTTCCGGCAGCTGCGTGAGACGCCCCAGTTCAGCGAGGTTGTCCGGCACGCGCTGGTCTTCCGTGAGGAATTCCGGGAACTCGCCGAGGATACGGCCAGCAACGGAAATATCGCTGGTTTCGACGTTCACGCCGGCCGGGGCCGTGAAGGCGCGGATGACAGGCAGAAACGCGCTGGTGGCGAGCAGCGGCGCTTCATCGGTCAGGGTATAGATGATGGTGGGTTGCTGGGTACTCATCGGCTTCTTGGCGGGTTCTAAAACGGGGTGATAACACCACCGGCTGCGCGCAGTCGGCGAAACACTTGGATTTTGCCTGATTTTGGAGCGGCCCAGGGGGCAACCGAACATGAATTTCATATCGTGGAAAGCCGTTGCGCGATGTTAATTGACCATTAACGCGGGCCGTTTGCCTTGCGCGGGCGGCCTCGCGCTGAAAACGTTTTCGTCCCGGAACCCCGTCAGACAAGGCCTGGCGGGCCGTTGTGGGCAATCTCATGACGCCGTCAGGGTTTTCCCGATCGCGCCCTTCATTCACTGTCAAGCTGGTAAAGACCCTTGTAAAAAGACGCGTGAATCGGGCAGTCTTATATAAGAATTTTTGTCCGGAGGCGGTCATTTCGGGGGCGAACGTCGGGGCCGGCCGGAAGGTGTCGAGGCAAGGCCGCCGCGCAAATCGATCCGCAGGCGTTCGCGATAACGATTGCCTTGCTAATCAATTCATGGTTTCATGTCGCCATGTTCGATCATTGCCTTTACTTCAATTCGGCGGCGCTCGCGCGTCTCGTGGAGCGCGAATGGGCCGCCGCCTATGCGCCGTTCGGCCTCACGCCCGCGCAGGGCTTCGTGCTGCGCGTGGTGCTCGCGAAGCCGGGGTGCCTGGCGAGCGACGTTGCGCAAACGCTCGGCATCGCACGGCCCACGGCCACGCGCCTCGTCGACAGCCTGTGCGAGAAAGACCTGCTCGAACGTCGCCAGGGCGAGGCGGACGGCCGCGAATGGGGGCTCTTTCCCACGGCGCGCGGCACGGCGCTCGATGGCCCCATCAACGGCGCGAGCGCCGACGTCGCGCGGCGCCTGCGTGCGCAAGTGGGCGCCGACCTGTTCGAGTCGACGGTGACGGGCATGCATGAGATCCGCAAGGGACTCGCGTGAGGGTGGCTCGCGCGATTTTTTTTGCGCAGATGATTGTCTTGCTAATCAATAAGGAGAATAACCATGAGCGAAGCGGCGCTAAAGGGTGCAGGGGCCGAGGGATGGCGTTGGGCGATGGGTCTGACGATTGCCGCGCTGGCGGTGGGCGCGGTCGTTGTGGCGATGGTTTATATGCCGGGCGCCGTGGAGGCGAACAACCGCGCCTGCGTGGCCGCCTACGCGAACGACTTGCACGCCGACCTCGCGGCGTTCGGGCAAGACCCCGCGTGGCAGGTGCAGTACGTGCAGGCGTTGACGGCGTGCTCGCGTTGAGCGGGCACGCCGCGCGCAGCCGCGTTACTTGCGGTTCAGGAACGCGAGCAGATCGGCGTTGACCTGGTCGGCCATCGTCGTGCACATGCCGTGCGGGCCGCCCGGATAAATCTTGAGCGTGGCGTCCTTGACGATCTTTGCGGAGAGCTTGCCCGCGTCGTCGATCGGCACGATCTGGTCGTCGTCGCCGTGCAGCACCAGCGTGGGCACGTCGAACTTCTTGAGGTCTTCCGTGTAGTCGACTTCGGAGAACTCGTGCACGCAGTCATGGAGCGCGAGGATGCCGCCGAGCATGCCTTGCAGCCAGAACGAGTCGATCGTGCCCTGCGAGACTTTCGCGCCGCTGCGGTTGAAGCCGTAGAACGGCACCGCGAGTTCCTTGAAGAACTGCGAGCGATTGTCGATCACGCCCTTGCGGATGCCGTCGAACACATCCTTGGGCAGGCCGCCCGGATTCTTTTCGCTCTTGATCATGATGGGCGGCACCGCGCCGATCAGGACCGCGCCCGCCACGCGCTTCGTGCCGTGACGGCCGATGTAGCGCGCGACTTCGCCGCCGCCCGTGGAGTGACCGACGAGCGTGGCGTCTTTCACGTCGAGCTTGTCGAGCAGTTCGGCCAGGTCGTCGGCCCAGGTGTCCATGTCGTTGCCCTTCGCGGGCTGATCGGAGCGGCCGTGGCCGCGGCGGTCGTGTGCGATCGTGCGAAAGCCGTTTTGCACGAGGAAGAGCATTTGCGCGTCCCAGGCATCGGCCGAAAGCGGCCAGCCGTGCGAAAAGACGACGGGCCGGCCGCTGCCCCAGTCTTTGTAGTAGATCGACGTGCCATCGCGGGTGGTGAAAGTGCTCATCGGAAACTCTCCTGTTTCGAACTACGTACGAATCACGAAGCGGACAGACGCTCTCGCGCCCACGCGTCTTGCGCGCGGCCGTCAGCGACAACGTCCGGGGGTTAGGGCGACACGGGTACGAAGCATGCCGGAACCTGCGCGTCACACAGCGAGGCAGGGACGGCATGGAGATCAGTATAGAGACAAGCCGCTGGTTATGCCGTGGAGGTGTACGCGCGCATTAACGCGTGCAAGCATCGTTTTATAGCCGGCTTTTCGCGCGTTTGCCGCGGACGTTTGCAGACCCGGTTTCATGGCCGGGCCGCCTTGCCATGCGCCGCCTTTTTCCCCACGGGCTCCTCGCGCAGATAGTCGCCGAGAAACTCCACGAAACTGCGCAGCTTCGCGGAGAGCTTGTTGCGTTCGAGATAGATCGCGTGAATATCGGCGTTCGGCAGCGCCCAGTCGGCGAGCAGCGGCACGAGTTCCCCGCGCTCGATGTGCCCGCCGATTTCCCACTGCGAGCGCACGACAATGCCGCGTCCGTCGAGCGCCCAGCGCAGCACGCTGCTGCCGTCGTTGCTGGACAGCGCGCCGTCGACCTTCACGGTCTCGGCGCGCTTGCCGCGCGCGAAGTGCCATGTTCCGTACGCCGAATCATTTTCACGCAGCACGATACATGTGTGCTTCGTGAGATCGTGCGGCGCGGCGGGCTTGCCATGCTGCTTTAGATATGCGGGCGACGCGCACACGATGCGCCGGTTCTTCAGCAGAAGGCGCGCGTTGATGCGCGCGTCGGGCACTTCGCCAAACCGTATGCCGAGATCGAAGCCTTCTTCCTGAAGACTGAGCGGGCGCTCCGTCAACTGCAACTGGATCTTCATCGCGGGAAAGCGCTCGACATATGCCGACACGGCGGGCGCGACATGCGTGCGGCCAAAGCCGAACGACGCGTTCACGCGCAAGAGGCCCGCGGGTTCGCCACGGCTGCGCGTGACGAGCTGCTCCAGCTCCGACAGCTCGTCGAGAATGCGCGACCCGTTCGCGAGATACAACTCGCCTTCCGGCGTGAGCGAGAGACGCCGCGTGGTGCGGTTCACGAGCCGCACGCCAAGGCGCTGCTCCAGTTGCGCGAGCCGCTTGCTCACGGCGGGCGGCGTGACCCCCAGTTCGCGCGCCGCCGCCGCCAGATTGCGGTTGCGCGCCACCAGCGCAAACAGGTTCAGATCGGAAAATGCATCCATGGCGCCGCTCCCTGCGCTGCGTTTGATTCGTTCCTGAAAGTTACGACCGGATTGCTTTTGCGGAAACCCAATCGCCCACGGCATCAATTAGACTGCAAGCCACTTCGGGAGACAAGCATGTTCGAAGGCTTCACCAACGTCGCGGCGGATATCGACGGCGTTCGCATTCACGCGCTCAAGGGCGGGCGCGGTCCCGCGCTGCTGCTGCTGCACGGCCATCCGCAAACCCACGCGATCTGGCACAGGGTGGCGCCGGCGCTTGCCGAGCGGTTCACGGTGATCGTCGCCGACCTGCGCGGCTACGGCGAAAGCGGCAAGCCGCAAGGCGCACCCGACCATTCCACCTACGCCAAGCGCCGCATGGCGCTCGATCAGGTCGAACTCATGCGGGGCCTCGGCTACGCGTCGTTCGCGCTCGTCGGTCACGACCGGGGCGGGCGCGTCGCCGCGCGCATGGCGGTCGATCATCCTCACGCCGTTACGCGGCTCGTGACGCTCGACGTCGCGCCGACGGTCGCGATGTACGAGCAAACCTCGTTCGCATTCGCGCGGGCCTACTGGCACTGGTTCTTTCTCGTGCGCCCGGCGCCGTTTCCGGAAACGCTGATTCGCGCCGACCCCGACCTGTATCTGAAGCAGACCATGGGCGCGCGCAGCGCGGGGCTCGCCCCGTTCGCACCCGAGGCCTACGCGCACTATCTGCGCTGCCTCTCGGACCCGGCCACGGCGCACGGCATCTGCGAGGACTACCGCGCGTCGATCACGATCGACCTCGAACACGACCGCGCGGATCTCGCGGCGGGCAAGCGCATCGTGTGCCCGTTCCTCGCCTTGTGGGGCGCGCACGGCACGGTCGGCCAGTGCTTCGATCCATTGGCCGAGTGGCGAAGCTGGAGCGAAAGCGTGAGCGGCGAGGCGTTGCCGTGCGGACACTACATGGCGGAAGAAGCGCCGCAACTGTTGCTCGAACACGTGCTGCCGTTTCTCGATCGCTGATTCGACCGTTTGACCATTTTCAGTCGGGTTTCATCATGTCCTCACACACGCTTTATCAAAAACTGGTTGATTCGCATACCGTATCAACCATCGACGCCGAGCACGTTCTGCTCTACGCCGATCTGCACATCATGAACGAGTACACCAGCCCGCAGGCTTTCGCGGGTCTGGCCGAAAAGGGACTGCGCGTGCGGCGTGCGCGCCAGCAGATGGGCGTGGTCGATCACGTGATTCCGAGTCGGCCGGTGCCCGTCGCCGCGCGCACGATCGAGATCGTCGACGCGGCGAAGCAGGCTGCCAACTTCACCCGCAATTGTGCGGAGCAGGGCATTCACCTGTTCGATATTCACGACCCCGTGCAGGGCATCGAACACGTCGTCGCGCCCGAGATCGGGCTGATTCGTCCCGGCATGGTCGTGCTGTGCGGCGACAGCCACACGACCACCTATGGCGCGCTTGGTGCGCTCGGCTTCGGCATCGGCACGTCGGAGGTCGAGCACGTGCTGGCAACGCAAACGCTCGTGTACCGCGTTGCGAAGGACATGCGCATTGTCGTGGACGGCGCGCTGCCGCCCGGCACGACCGCGAAGGATCTCGTGCTGCACATCATCGCGAAGATCGGCGCGCAAGGCGCGCGCGGCTACGCCGTGGAATACGCGGGCGAGGCCATCGCCGCGCTGTCGGCCGAGGCGCGCATGACCCTGTGCAACATGACCGTGGAAGCGGGCGCGCGCGCCGCGCTGATCGCGCCGGACCGCACGACGCTCGACTATGTGCGCGGCAAGGTGCGCGACCTCGACGCGAAGACGCTCGACGCCGCGTGTGAGGCGTGGTCGAAGTTGCACCCCGACGCCGATGCGCATTTCGACGCGGAGCATCGCTTCGACGCCGCGCGCATCGCGCCTTACGTCACGTGGGGCACGAGCCCGGACCAGGCGGTTCCCGTGGACGGCTGCGTGCCTCTCGCCGCCGAAGGCTCGGGGCTCGATGCCGCGACGCTGCACAAGGCGCTCGACTACATCGGCCTGCGCGCCGGCGCGCCGATCGAGGGCACGCCGATCGACCGCGTGTTCATCGGCTCGTGCACGAATGCGCGCATCGAGGACCTGCGCGCGGTGGTACAGGTCGTGCGCGGGCGCAAGGTGGCCGCGACGGTGCGTGCGATGGTCGTGCCCGGATCGGGCATGGTGCGCGACCAGGCGGAGCGCGAAGGCATTGCGCAGGCGCTGATCGACGCGGGCTTCGAATGGCGGCAACCCGGCTGCTCGATGTGTCTCGCGATGAACGACGACGTGCTCGCCCCCGGCGAGCGCTGCGCATCGACAACGAACCGCAATTTCGAAGGACGCCAGGGACGCGACAGCCGCACCCATTTGATGAGCCCCGCGATGGCCGCCGCCGCCGCGATCGCGGGCCGTATCGTCGACATTCGCAAGGAGCTTGCACATGGCTAAGCCGTTCACGATTTCCGGCGTCGCCGCGCCGCTGCCGGTCAACAACCTCGACACCGACCAGATCATGCCGAAGCAATTCCTGCTCGGCATCGACAAATCGGGGCTCGCGCGCGGGCTGCTGTACGACCTGCGCTTCGATGCCGAAGGCCGCGCGCGCGAAGCCTTCGTGCTCAATCGCGCCGACTATCGCGGCGCGAAGATCCTGATCGGCGGCTCGAACTTCGGCTGCGGATCGAGCCGCGAACATGCGGTGTGGGGCTTGCAGCAGGCCGGTTTCGAGGCCGTGATCGCGCCGGGCTACGGCGAGATCTTTTACTTCAACGCGATGAACAACCGGCTGCTGCTCGTCACGCTGCCGCCCGAACAGGTCGAGGCGCTAGTCGAGGAAGTCGAAGGCGGCGGCGACAAGACGCTCTCGATCGATGTCGAGAACGAAGTGGTGGTGACGCCTTCGGGGCGGCGCTATGCGTTTTCGCTGGCTGCGCGCCAGAAGCAGATGCTCGTGGAAGGGCTCGACATGATCGGCATGACGCTGCGCCAGCAAGAGGCGATCGACGCGTTCGAGGCAAGGCATTGGGCGGCGCAGCCTTGGTGCCGCATCGATTTGCCCGCGCAACAGCGGCAAGCGTCGTGATTGAACGACAACGCTGACCGATAAAACCAGACGTTGCGCGCGCAGCGCGCAACAGGAGGAGACAACCATGAGCACTGCCGCAGTCCACCCCCAGGACGCCGCCGCGCTGGAAACCGGCGTCGTGCGCAAGGTCTCACGACGCATCACGCCGTTCATCATCGTCCTGTATTTCCTGAGCTTTCTGAATCGCGTGAACGTCGGCTTCGCGGGCCTCACGATGAATCACGACATCGGGCTCTCGCAGGCCATGTTTGGCATTGGCGCGGGCATATTCTTCGTGGGCTATATCGCCGCCGGCATGCCGTCCAACCTCGTGCTGCAACGCGTTGGCGCGCGAAAATGGATCGCACTGCTGATGGTCGTGTGGGGCGTGCTCTCCGCGGCCACGGCGTTCGCCAGCGGCCCGTACAGCTTCTACACGCTGCGCTTCGTGCTCGGTCTGGCCGAGGCAGGCTTCTTTCCCGGCATCATTCTCTACCTGAGCTTCTGGTTTCCCGCGCGCCATCGCGCATTCGTCACGGCGATGTTCATGACCGCCGCGCCGCTCTCGAACATGATCGGCTCGCCCATTTCCGGCGCGCTCATGAATCTCGACGGCGTTGCGCACCTGCACGGCTGGCAGTGGCTGTTCCTCGTGGAAGGCGCGCCCACGGTGCTGCTCGGCGTCGTGTCGTTCTTCTATCTGACCGACCGGCCTGACGACGCCCGATGGCTCGCGCCCGCCGAGCGGCAGTGGCTGAGCGACGCAATGCGGCGCGAACGCGAGGCGAAGGCCACGCAGAGCCAGTCGAGCGTTTGGGCGGCGGTGAAGGACCCGCGCGTGCTGCTGCTGGCGCTCGTCTACGCGGGCACGTCGACCGGCCTGTACGCCATCGGCATCTGGGCGCCGATGATCATTCACCGCTTCGGCTTCAGCTATTTCGAGCTGGGCCTGGTGAACGCGATTCCCAATCTGTTCGCGGTCCTCACGATGGTGCTCTGGGCCCGGCACTCGGACCGCACGAACGAGCGCCGGCTGCACGTTGCGATTGCGTGTCTCGCGGCCGGCGTCGGCATGCTGCTGTCGGGGTACGCCGCCAACGCCATCGTGTTGATCGTCGGGCTTTCGATCGCGAATTTCGGCATCAACGCGGCGAAGCCGCCGCTCTGGAGCATGCCCACGCAGTTCCTGTCGGGCTCGGCTGCGGCCGCGGGCATTGCGCTCATCAACGCGATGGGCAGCCTGATAGGCGGCACGATCGGCCCGATGGTGATCGGCCGGCTGCGCGACGTGAGCGGCGACTACTCACTGGGGCTGTACTTCGTGAGCGCGATGCTGCTGGTTTCCGCCGTGCTTGCCTATGCGTTCGGGCTGCGCGCCCGGCGCGCGGCGCTCGACGTAAGCTGCTGATTTGTATCGGGATAGCCGATCTGGATGTTTCCGGTCGCGTCTGCGGTGTTGAACAGGTCCTAAGATCGACCTGACGCCTGCTCCCCGTGGGACAGGCGGGAAGAACACAACACTGGAGACGCGCACGATGCCCCACGGCTCATCGCATGGTGCGCGAGATAAAACGTAGAGGATTCCTGATATGTCGCGTAACAAATCCGTCAATATCGGCCTGATCGGCGCGGGCCGTATCGGCTCGTTTCATGGGGAAACCGTGGCACGCCGCCTCGTGGACGCCCATCTCGTCGCGATTGCCGATCCCGCGCCCGGCGCGGCCGAGAAACTCGCTGCTGCGCTCGACGTCGACCACGCCTATACGGATGTGGCGCAACTGCTCGCGCAACCCGGCCTCGACGCCGTCATCATCGCCACGCCCGCGCGCTTTCACACGAACATCGTGGTGCAGGCCGCCGAAGCCGGCAAGGCGATCTTTTGCGAAAAGCCGATGGCGCTGACACTCGAAGAGGCCGACCGCGCGATCGCCGCCGCGCGCAGCGCCGAAGTGCCGTTGCAGGTGGGCTTCAACCGCCGCTGGGATCAAGCCTTTGCCGAAGGCCACGCGGCAATCGCGGCGGGCCGGATCGGTGCGCCGCAACTGCTGCGCTCGCTCACGCGCGACCCCGGCCCATTTGGCGGTGATCCCGCGCGCATCCCGCACTGGACCATTTTCTACGAGACCCTGATCCACGACTTCGACACGCTGCTGTGGCTCAACGCCGGTGCGCGCGCCACGGAAGTCTACGCGGCGGGCGACGCGCTCGTGCGCCCCGACGCGAAGGAAAAGGGCTTTCTGGATACGGCGGTCGTGACGATCCGGTTCGACAATGGTTCGATCGCGGTGGCGGAGGCGAACTTCTCGGCGCTGTACGGCTACGACATTCGCGGCGAGGTGTTTGGTCCGGGCGGCATGGTCACCATGGGCGATGTGCGCCGCTCCAGCATGACGCTGTTCGACCGGCACGGCGTGTCGCAAGACACATGGCGTCGCGACACGGAGCATTTCGTGGCGGGCTACACGGTTCAGCTTGCGTCCTTCGTGCAGGCCGTTCGCAAGCGCGAGCCCGTTGGCGGGCCGACCGGCGAGGACGCGCGCCGCGCGCTCGCCATTGCGCTCGCGTGCATCGAATCGGTGCGCGAGCAGGGGCCTGTTGCCGTGAGGTGAGCGGGCGCGGCCCGACGGGCGACCAGCAGGCGTTGGGCCGTTTCAGGCATGGTCGGGCGAGCAATACGCGATAATTGCGCCTTGTCGATTTTCGCATCAATCTGGTATGTCAACGCCTGAACCGGTTTCGTCCCGACATTCGTGGTGGGGAGTGCTCGTATTAGCGCTCTCGGCTTTTATTTTCAACACCACCGAATTCGTGCCCGTTGCGCTGCTCAGCGCAATTGGCGACAGTCTGCACATGAAGTCGACCGATGTGGGCATCATGCTGACGATCTACGCGTGGACCGTGGCCGTCGCTTCGCTGCCGTTGATGCTGCTGACCCGCAACGTGGAGCGCCGCAAGTTGCTGACCATCGTGTTCGCGCTCTTTATCGTGAGCCATGTCGTGACGGGCGTTGCCTGGAATTTCACGGTGCTGATGGTCGGGAGAATGGGCATTGCATTCGCGCATGCGATTTTCTGGTCGATTTCCGTCTCGCTCGTGGTGAGGCTCGCGCCGCCCGGCAACAAGAGCCGGGCGCTCGCCATGCTGGGAATGGGCACCTCGATCGCCATGGTCGCGGGCATTCCGCTCGGGCGCGTCATCAGCGAACTGCTCGGCTGGCGTCAGGCCTTTCTCGTCATCGCGGGCGCGGCTGCCGCCGCGTTGCTCATGCTGCGCATGACGCTGCCGTTGTTGCCGAGCCAGCAAGCGGGCTCGTTCAGCAGCGTGCCCGTGCTGTTCAAAAAGCCGATGCTCGTGTCGCTCTATCTGATCACGATTCTCGTCGTCTCGGCGCATTTCACGTCATACACGTATATCGAGCCGTTCATTCAAACCGTTGGGCACCAGAGCAACCACCGGATCACGTATCTGCTCATCCTGTTCGGCAGCGCGGGCATTCCCGCCGCCATCTGCTTTAACCGCATCTACCCGAAGCAGCCTGGGCAATTCCTGCAAGGCGCCGTGTTCGCGGTGTTCGTGTGTCTGCTCGTGCTGTTTCCCAGCGCGCTCAGTATCGTCACGCTCTCCGTGCATACGGTGATATGGGGCGGCGCGATCGTCTGCTTCGGTCTCGCGATGCAGGCGTGGGTGTTGAAGCTCGCGCCGGAAGCGGCGGATCTCGCCGTGTCCATCTATTCGGGGCTCTATAACGTGGGCATCGGCGCGGGCGCGCTGCTTGGCAACCATATCGCGAACGACTTCGGCGTTTCGTGGGTGGGCACGTTCGGCGGCGTGGTGGGCGGGCTCGGCGCGGCGGTGTGCTGGCTGGCGCTGCGCATGTATGGCCGGGCGCACGCGTCCGCTCATTGAGCGGCGCTTGAAGGCGAGCTTGAGGCCGCGCGATGGCCTGCGCCTGACGCGCCCACGAGGTTCGCGACGCCTGCGTCGAGGTCGGCCTCTTCGTTGAAGAGCAAGGCTTCGAGGTGCGAGCTCAGCACGTCGACCAGTTCGTGATACTGCGAAACCGCGGGCGAGGGAAACGCCTGGACGTGGTGCGCCTCGCGCGGGTGTTGCGCCCGCATGAGCCGGTCGATCTCGCCGATCACCCGATTGCGTTGCAGCACGTAGCGGTCCTCCGCCACCGAGTAGCGCGCGTTGCCCGCCGCGCCGTGCAACACGAAATACTTCATCATCTCAGGGGAGCCCAGCGTTTCGACCGCTTGCCACGCGAGGCGTATCGCGCTTTCGTTGCTGGCGGAAGGGATGGCGAGCAGCGCGCCGCCCAACGGCGACACCGGCGTCATGTCCGCATGAATCGTGGGGTGTTCGAGCAGCCCGATGCTCGCGCCGATCTCCAGCAGCTTGTGGCCGTCCAGCGTGCCGTAGCGGTTCGACCAGTGGTAGCACATGGCCGCATTGCCGCCGCCGAAGATCTGCACGCTGCGCGCCCAGTGATTGGCGCGCAGATTGCCCGGGGAGTAGGGAATGAGCGCGCGCAGATAGTCGATCACGCTCCTGCATGCGGCCATATCCAGTTCGAGCCCGTCGTCTCTCGTCAGCACGCCGCCCTGAGCGCCGAGAATTTGCAGGAACATCTCCGCGAGCGGCAGGCCAGGCGCCGCCGTCCACGTGATGCCGAAGCGCCCCCGGCTCGGGCGATGCAGCAGGCGCGCGCAGTGAATCACGTCTTCGAAGGTGCGCGGCGGTTGCAGCCCTTCGGCGTCGAACAGATCCTTGCGATACCAGAGGAAGTCCACGGTGGGCTGAACCGGAATGCCAAACAGATGGCCCCGGCTCCATCCGGCCTGCCACACGGCGTCGTAGAAGTCGGCCCCGGAAACGGCGCCGCCCGCTTGTAACGCCTGGAGATCGAGCAACTGCTCGCGGCGGCTCAAGCCGCCGAGCCACGGGAACGGTATGGCCACGACGAGCGGTGCATGGGCGTCGCGCTGCGCAGCGCTCGCAAGCGCATCGTCCAGCACCGCGCGGTACGTGTCCTGCGGATAGGTCGCGATACTCACGCGCATGCCGAGGAAGCGCTCGATATCCGTGCGGTTGTGCTTGAGGATGTCGAAAACCGGATCGGCATAGGCGAGCAGCGTGAGGTCGACATTGCCGTTGAAGCCCGCCGCCGCAGGGCGCGGCCACGCGATCTCCACCGGAGCGGCGAGACTCCTGGCGTCGAAGTGATCGACCGCGCGCGCATCGACGGCGCTGATCAGCAGATTGATCGTTTGCCCGGTGAGACTGTCCAGATGTTCGAGCAGCCGCTCGGAGGGCATGACGTGCTCGCGGTTGTGGGCCGCCGAGATCGGCTTGAACTTGAGGAGGCCTTTCGCCTTGAGCGCGAAGATGATGCGGCGCGCCGTGGTGCGCGGCAAGCCGGAGCTGTCGGCCAGCGAGGTGATCGTGGTTTGGCGTTTGCCCAGATGATTTTGCAGCACCGTGCTCAGAATCGGCCAGCTTTCGTGCGCGGTGTCGCCGAATTCGGTCCGTAATAGCTGCGAAAGCCTGTCGATGACAGCGATCGCCGCGTAGCGGTCGCGCGCATGCATGTTTCGGCACTCCTGCTCGTGGATGGGCCCGAGTCGAGTCTAGCAGAGAGCCGCCGCCGCTCGTAAGAGGGCCGGGTGCGCTTTTCATCGTCGCAAGTGGATGCTTTTAAAGCATATAACCATAATGAACGTTTTGCCCGAATGGCGGCGCTGCGGATCGGCTCTAAGATTTCCGTGCATGGCGACCTGCCCTTTCAACCTCAGCGGAATTGCTAAGGAATACACATGTTCAATCTTGCCGTATGCGCGGAAATGATTTTTCGTGACCTGCCCGTTGTCGAGCGAATCCGGCGTATCAGCGCGCTGGGATTCGATGTCGAGATCTGGGACTGGACCCGGCACGATATCGGCGCGCTCGCTCGCACGGGCGCGCGTTTTTCGTCGATGACGGGCTATGTCGAAGGCGACCTCATCACCGCGCGCGGCGCCGACGCGCTGTTGCGCACGGCGGCACAGTCCATCGAAACCGCGAAGCGCCTCGCTTGCCCGCGCCTGAATCTGCACGGCACGGGGCTCGACGCGAAGGGCTTGCCGGTCACGCCGGTGCCGGTCGTGAGCGGCGAGATGTGGCTGGCCGCGCACGCGACGCTCGCGCGCATCGCCGTGCTGGGCGCACAGCACGACGTGGTGTTTTGTCTGGAGAATCTCAATACCGAGGTGGACCATCCGGGCGTGCCGTTCGCGCGCGCCGCCGACACGCTCGCGCTCGTGAAGGCGATCGACAGCCCGCATCTGCGCCTGAATCTCGATCTCTATCACGCCCAGATCGGCGAGGGCAACCTGATCGAACTCGTGCGCCGCGCGGCGCCCTATATCGGCGAGATTCAGGTGGCCGACGTGCCGGGCCGCAAGGAGCCGGGCACCGGAGAGATCAACTACCCCGCGATCGCGCGCGCGCTTGCCGCGCTGGACTATCGCGGCACGATAGGTCTGGAAGGCTGGGCAAGCGGCGACGACGAACTCGCGCTGCGGCGCTTTCGCGAGGCATTCACGGTGTCGTAGCCCGCGCGTCCTCGCCCGTAGCGGTCGCGCGGGGAAACGTCAGCACCACGGCAAACCCGCCGCGTGCGGGAAACGCAAAACCCACGCTGCCGCCGTGCGCCTTCATCACGGCCTGCACGATCGCGAGTCCGAGGCCGGAGCCCGTGGGCCGCTCCGCGCCTTCCTGCGCGAGGCGCTCGAACGGACGCAGCGCCGCTTCCCAATGTTCACGGGGCATGCCCTGGCCGTTGTCGGTCACGGTGAGGGTGACGGTGTCGCGCGCGGCGTCGGGGGTGACGACAGTGACGACGATCTCGTCGGCCTTGCCGTGCAGCAGCGCATTGTGCAGCACGTTCGAGAGCGCTTCCTGCAAGCTCACGGGGTCGCCCGCAATCCATACTTGCGGCGCGCTGCTCTCGAACGCCACATTCACGTCGCGTTCGTCGGCAAGCGGTATCGTGCGGCCGAGCACTTCCTTAGTCAGCTTCGCGAGATCGACCGGTTGCAGCGGCACGACCTCCGTGCGATGAATCACCATGGCGTGGTTGAGCAACTGGCCCGTGAGGCGCCCGACGTCGGAGCAGGTCGTGCGCAACGCTTCGAGGCGCGCCGCGTGGCGCGTGGGATCGGACTCCGTGCTGAGCAGTTCGATCTGCGCGTCGAGGCGTGCGATCGGCGTGCGCATCTGGTGCGCGGCGTCGGCGATAAAGCGCTGCATGGCCGTCATGCGCTCCGCGAGGCGGCTGATCAGGCCGTTGATGGCGCCAATCAGCGCGTTGATCTCGCTGGGCGTGTCATGCGCCACGGGCCGCAGGTCGGCGGGGTCGCGCGCGGCGATGATCTGCTCGATCTGCGCAAGCGGGCGCAGGCCGCGCCGGATCGCCAGGCCGCTCGCGCCGATGGCGAGCACGCTCATCAGCAGAATGAGCGTCCACACCTTGAAGCTCATGTCGTTGGTCAGTTGCTGGCGCGCGTGCGTGGTTTGCGCGACCGTCACCATGGCCCAGCCGGGCGGGTGGGCGTCGGACATGTAGCGGCCGATGGTCGCCGTGCGCACGCGCTCGCCCTGGTAGCGGCCGTTCGCGAACGCAGGCCCCTGACGCGCGGCGAGGGCGTTCGAGGGACCAGGAAGGTCGCCGTAGCCCGCCACCACGACGCCGCGCGCATCGACCACGCGGTAGTAGACGAGGTCGTAGCGCGAGAGTGACGACAAGGCGGCCACGGGTGGGTTCAGCGCGAGCACGCCGCCCTGCACGTAGAGGTTTTCGGCGACCTGGATGGTTGCGCCCGCAAGGAGCTGGTCATAGGCGCGCTCGGAGGCGACGCCCGCGTAATAGCGCGCGATGCCCGCGAGCGCCGCCGCGCCCGTTGCCACGACCAGCGCGACGAACAGCAGCGTGCGGCCGAGCAACGTTTTCGGGAACCAGTCAAAGCGCGGCAATTTGATATCCCATGCCGCGCGCCGTGCGAATCTCGACGGAACTGCCTTGCAGCTTCTTGCGCACGCGCGTGACATATTGTTCGACGGCGTTCGCGCTCGGCTCGTTGCCGTAGCTGAACAACTGGTTCAGCAACTCCTCTTTCGGGAAGATGCGCTGCGGGCGGCTGGCGAGGATTTCGAGCAGCGCGAACTCCTGGCGCGAGAGCGAGAGCGGTTTGCCGTCGAGTTCGGCGAGGCGGCTGCTGCGGTCGATCGTAAGGCCGCCCAGCTTCACCACATCGTTGGCGTGCCCGCTGTTGCGGCGCAGGAGCGCCTGCACGCGCGCTTCCAGCTCGCGGTAATCGAATGGCTTGACGAGGTAGTCGTCGGCGCCCAGACCAAAGCCGCTCACGCGGTCGTCGATCGCGGAGCGCGCCGTGAGGAGCAGCACCGGGGTCGTGCTGCCCGCCGCGCGCAGGTTGCGCAGGATCGCGAAGCCGTCCATGCCCGGCAGCATCACGTCCAGCACCACGAGGTCGAAGCGCTCGACGCCCAGCAGGCTGTTGGCGGTCGCACCGCTCGCTTCGAGGTCCACGGCGTGCCCGAGGCGCGTGAGCCGCCCGCGAACCGCCGCGCCGATTTCCGCGTCGTCTTCCACCACCAGAATGCGCATGTTGCCGTTCCTGCCGAGTTCTTCATGGGTTCGATTGCGGGTTTTCCCGAGGCCCGCCAAGGGGACTTTCTCAGCATTTTCTCAGACTCGCCCGGTAATCTCGCGAACCATGGAAGATGCAGCGACGTGATTACGACACGAACGAAAGGAGACGGCAAGATGCGCATGAAGTCGTCACCGCGGCCTTCGGCGCGGCGGCGCGCGCTCGTCGCGGCCGCGGGGCTTGGCGCGGCACTGGCGATCGCGCCCGCTTTCGTGCGGTCGAATCCGCGCACCGTGCGCATTTCGAAGGGCTACGGCCTGCTGTATCTGCCGCTGCTCGTGATGGAGAAGGCGCGCCTGTTCGAGCGGCACGCGGCCCGCCAGGGGCTGAGCGGCGTGAGCGTGGAGTGGGTGATGCTCGACGGCGGCAACTCGGTCGACGACGCCATGATGGCGGGCACGCTCGACTTCGCTGCCGTTGGCGCGCCCGGCTTTATCGAACTGTGGGCGCGGGCGCGCGGCATTCCGAACGTCGAGGTGATCGGCATCAGCGGCCTTTCCACCACCTCGCTCTCGCTCAATACGAACCGGCCGCAGATCGCGACGCTGCACGATTTCACGCCCGCCGACCGCATCGCGGTGCCCGGCATTCGCACCTCGCTTTCGGCCGTCGTGTTGCAGATGGTCGCGAGCCGCCTGCTCGGCCCGCAGCATTTCGCGCAGCTCGACTCGATCACGGTGGGCATGCCGCATCCGCAGGCCATGCAAGCGCTGATGCGGCGCGAGGGCGGCATCACCGCGCATTTCGCGTCGCCGCCGTTCTCGACACTCGAATTGCAACAACCCGGCATTCATCGCGTCGTCAATTCGAGCGACGTGCTCGGGCCGCTTACGCTCGACGTGGTGTTCGCGCCCAAGCGCGTTGTCGACGCCGAACCGGCGCTGGCCAGGGCCTTTCTCGGCGCGCTGGACGAGGCGAACCGCATGATCGCGCGCGACCGCGAGGCCGCGGCGGCGATTTACGTCGCCGCGTCGGATTTCGGCGTCTCGCGCGAACACGTGGTGCAGACACTGTCCGCGCCCGAGTCGCGCTTTTCGGTCTGGCCCGAGCAGTTGATGGAGTACGTCGACTTTCTGTACATGGTCGGCACGATCAAGGCGAAGCCGCGCGCATGGAGCGACATGTTCGTGCCCATGCTCGGCGACTTCCGGCCTTCGTAAAGAACACAACAAGTAAACGCAGGAGAACGTAGTGAACACGGATTCAACGCTTGACACGCAGTCCGCCGAAGAGCGGCACATCATGTCGAAGATCGCGCGACGCCTGATGCCGATCCTCGTCGTGATGTTTCTGATCTCCTTCATCGACCGGCAGAACGTCGGCTTCGCCAAGCTTCAGATGGTGCATAGCCTGCATATGACCGAAGCCGCGTTCGGCCTCGCGTCCTCGCTGTTCTTCATCAGCTATCTGCTGTTCGAAGTGCCGAGCACGCTCGCGCTGCACCGCTTCGGCGCGCGCGTGTGGCTCGCGCGCATCATGCTCACGTGGGGCGTGATCACGGTGCTGATGGGCTTCACGACCTCGATGCAGGTGTTCTGCGGCCTGCGCCTCGCACTGGGCGTGGCCGAAGCGGGCTTCTATCCCGGCGTGATCTACTACCTCACGCTGTGGTTTCCGCAAAGCTACCGCGCGCGCGTGCTCGGCATCTTCACGCTCGGCAGCGCGCTGGCGAACATGCTGGGCTCGCTGGTGGGCGGCTGGCTGTTGAGTCTCGACGGCACATTGGGCCTGGCGGGCTGGCAGTGGGTGTTCATCGCCACCGGCCTTCCTGCTGTGCTGGTCGGCCTGATCGTGTTCCGGCTGCTGCCGGCTTCGTACCAGGAAGCGCGCTTTCTCAACGAGCGCGAAAAGCAGGTCGTCGCCGCCGCGCTGGAACGCGAAAAGCCCGAGCACGCGGAACACTCGCAACCCTGGAAGGCGCTGCTCGACCCGCGCGTGATGCTGTTCGCCGCGACCTACATGCTGATGTCCACGTCGCTCTACGGCGTAACCTACTGGCTGCCTACGCTCGTGAAGTCGTTCGGCGTGTCGAGCAGCATGAACGGGCTGCTGAGCATGTTGCCGTGGGCGCTGGCCGTGCTGCTGCTGCTCTACCTGCCCTCGAAACTGCGCCGCGCCAAGAGCATTCTTCGCGCGATGGCGATCGTGGCCGCGCTCGGCACGCTCGCTTTCCTGCTGAGCCTCACGTTGCCTTCCACGCCGCTGCGCTTTCTCGCGCTCGTGTTTGGCGGCGCGTGCATTCCGCTGCTGTATCCGTGCTTCTGGTCGATGCCGCCGCGTTACTTCACGGGCGCGCGGGCGGCGGCGAGCGTCGCGGCGATCAACTCGATCGGCAATCTCGGCGGCTTCTTCGGCCAGAATCTCATGCCGTTCGCGGGCAAGGTCACCGGCAGCGCATTCGGGCCGATGATCGTGCCGATCGTCTGCCTCGCGGTGCTGGGCTTCGGCGCGCTCGTTGCGTGGGGACGCTCCGGACGCACGATTGAGGGCGTGCCCGCCTGAGCCACCTTTGAGGGCGGCGCGCAGCATGCCGCCGCCCCGTCATGCACGGCCTGGGGTCGGATGACTTTGGCCGTCCTTCTGCACCTGCGCGGATTGTCCATATTGCGGCAACAGAGAATTCGTTCTATTGGCATAGATTTTCGATAGAACGATCCTAAACTGTGTCCTTATGCCGCTGCGATGATCGCAGCGCCCGAGCATGAGGACCTGCAATGCTGCAAATTCTCGAAGGGGCCGCGGTCATCGCCGCCTTGACCCTGTATCTGATTCCGTCAATCGAAGCCGACGCGCGCAATCACCGCGACGCGTTCGCCATCACGCTGGTCAATGTCCTGCTGGGCTGGACCGTTGTGGGCTGGTTCGCCGCGCGGGCGTGGGCGCACAGCCGCCATAACGGGTTGCTGCCGCGCACGGCGATGCGCATTCGCGGCGCGGCCGGACATGCCACCAGCGAGAAGCTCGTGCAGCACGCAACGCTGCGCACGGCGCTCAGGCGCCGCGAGAAGGCCGCACGGGGCGGCGCGGCGGAGCAGTGTTCATGAGTGCGTTGCGCTTCGTGCGGTCGCGCCCCAAGGTGCTGTTGTCGCTCGCCGCGGCGTGCGCCTTGCTGGCGGGCTGCGCGTCATCGAGCGACGTGAGCGCGACGGACAAGCAGGGCGTGTTCGTCGCCTCGGCGTCCGCTTCGGGCGGCCGTCTTGCGTGGGCGCGCGCCCACCGCCGCGCCATGACCGAGGCGACCGATTACTGCGAAAGCCGTGGCATGCAGCCGAGCATGAACTACGAGCACACGGCCGGCATCGAGGCGATGAGCGCGCACGATTCGGTGATTCGCTTTGAGTGCCATCCGAAGCTTTGACGCGATCAACGCGGCTTCAATTCGACCGGCGACTCCGCGCGCCTTCGTGGGCGCAATGCGGGCCCTCTGCATGAGCTCCGGCGATCGCCGCGTGGTGCCCCTCGTGACGAAGTATTGCGCGCAGTACCCGGCGGTGACCGGCGAATACAGTGCTTCGCAGTACGTATGGAATCTGCTGGCCGAGGCAGGGGCGTGAGCGTGTATCTCGCGCGCTGCCTGCCGGGTTCCAGCCTCGTTGCCCGAGTGGCGCGCGCCTGACGTGGGGGTTTATATGCTGATGCCGTCGAGGAAGTTTCTCGAAGCCAGGACTCGCGCTTGGGTCGAACTGTTGAAAGCGGAGTTGCCGCCCGCGCTCGAACGCGATGTGATTCGAATCGCCGCGAAGGCGGTGCGCGGACAAAGGCGGCCGCGCGCAGCGAAATCGTGACGTTGACTTCGCCGGTAGCCGGGCTCAGGTCAAGTGGTGTGGCGCTTCAGGAAACGCTCGACGACGGTTGCGAAGTATCGCGGGCACGCCTGCATCGGGTAATGGCCGCAATCAGGAATAACGTGCAGCTCGGCATTCGGATGCCATGCGAGAAACGTGCGTTGCATTGCCTTCGCATCGAGGCCCGGGTCGTTGTCGCCGACCATGACCAGGAAAGGTGTTGCAAGACCCTGTACGTCATCGACGAAATTTGCCGTGACCAGCATGTCGAGGTATGGCCTCCGGCACGCAGGTGCGACCGTCGCGCGGCTATGTTGCACCTTGCTATCGGCCCACTCGTCGGAAAGGCCGCCGGAGACAAACTTGAACAAGCGCCGCAGGGCGTTGTCGTCGTCCACCGTGCTGGCAAAGAAGGTCAGGGCCTCCGGGCTTAACCGGTTTCCGGCAGCGGAAACGGGGCACACCGCGATTGCGCTGGTGACACGAGAAGGCGCGTCCGCCGCAATGTGTTGCGTGATCATCCCGGTCATCGAGTGACCGATTACGTGGAAGCGCCCCCAGCCGAGTTGATCGGCGAGCGTGAGGCAATCGGCGGCAATTTCCTCGACGGTGAATTCACCCGTCAATGCGATGGATTGCCCGTAGCCACGCAAATCGACGAAAACGTAGGTGAACGCATGGCCATCGAGCCAGGGCACGACCGCATCGTAGCTCGCGTGGTCGCCGAGCCAGTCATGCATGACCAGGACATGGACCGGGCCATTGCCGTACTTTACATAGCCGAGGCCGGCGTCCGATCCCGGACGGATTTCAAGGGGAACTTTCATCGCATGGTTCCATCTGGATTGAGGGAACCAAAACGAAACGCCCTCCCGGCGAACCGGGAGGGCGTTTTCAAAGTGACATCATCGTATCAATCGTTTGAACGAGCGTCAACAGGCGGGCACTTCTCCCCATTCAGGTATTGGAAAAAGGGCGTGGACTTCCGAAGTGGACGCGAGTTCGGTCATTAAAGCCATACGAGTTCAGGTGACCCAAGCTGGCGGGTAGATCCTGTACGGAAGGAAGCGCGTCAGGAGTCGTGCGGTGACACAGTGCCTAAAGATCGCGCAGAAACGCGATCAAGGCGGCGTTGACGCGGTCCGGGGCTTCTTGTTGCAGCCAGTGGCCCGCTCGCGCAATGATTTGCGAGTCGCGAAGATCGGGTACAAGTTTCGGCATCGCGCGGATGATGTCGTGCATGCCTGGAATCGCCAGCCCCGTGTCGTACTCGCCCACCAGATAAAGGGCTGGAGTTTGGACGAGCAAGCCGCTAAAGGCCGACTGGAGTGCCCAGTTGCGGTCGAGATTGCGGTAATAGTTCAAGCCTCCGCGAAACCCCGACACCTCGAAGGCTTTCACAAAAACGTCGAAGTCGGAGGCATCGAGCCAGGCGGGTAGCGAAGCGGGTTCAGGCAAGGCGTCGAGGAGTCCCCCGTCCCGCGCAACGAGCCCGAAGGGATTGGGTGTTGTCGCGCTGCGTGGGCCCGCGTCCCCTGAGGCCCAGAAATAAATCTTGCGCAGGGTCGCTGCGATGTCGCGCTCGAGTTCGCCTTCGGCCTGCCCCGGCTCGGCGAAATAGTGCGTGTAAAACCATGCCTCGTCGGTCAGCGGGAATAACCGGCTCGGTGTGATCGGGGCTTGGTCCATCATGGGAACGCCGAGCGCCGCGACCGCGCGAAAGCGGTCGGGGCGCAGCAGGGCGGCTTGCCACGCAATGGTTGCCCCCCAATCGTTTCCCACCACGACGGCGTTTTGCTCGCCGAGCGCATCCACGATACCCACGAGGTCGCCGATGATGTCCAGCGTCGTGTATCGCTCCGTTTGCGCCGGACAATCGCTGCGTCCGAAACCGCGCAGATCCGGCGCAACCGCGTGAAATCCGGCATTCGATACGGCCGCGAGCTGGTGTCGCCACGCGTACGAGGTTTCGGGGAATCCATGGAGGAACAATACCAGTGGCCCTGTGCCCTGAGAGTCGACGCTCAGGCGAACGTCACGGGTTTCGATAAACGACTGAGTGAATGCGTACACGATCGCGCTCCGACGGTTGCAAAAGATCACGCGAAATCGTAACATCAAATGTCACGATTAGTTTGCTTGAACGACATGCAACGAGATACACGGCTCGCCCGGCTGCTTCACGTGCTCATTCACATGAGCCTGCGCGGCGGCACGACCAACTCCGAAACGATTGCGAAAATGCTGCACACGCAGCCATCGCTGGTGCGAAGGACCATGGCGGCGCTGCGCGAAGCCGGTTATGTGGAGTCGATTGCCGGGCCGGGGGGAGGCTGGGTTCTGTCGTGTGAAATCGGCGATCTCACCGTGCGCGACGTCTATGCGGCTATCGCGCATACGAGCGCATTCGCGATCGGAACGGCGCAGGACAACCCGGCTTGCCCGGTGGAGTCCGCTGTCAATCAATTCCTTGGCGATGCGCTGGATTCGGCCGAGGATGCGCTGCTCCGGCGTCTTGCGAAAGTGCGGCTTTCCGACATCGCTCGGAAAATCAAGGCCGCGGCTCGTTGAGTGACATTTGCCTCAGGCGTTGCAACAAGCGGTTGCGCGCGGTGCGCTTGCGACGTCAGCAGCAGACGTCAAGCGGCCGGCGCGAGCCGTTCCAGCGCGTCGCCGAGATGCTGCGCGAATGCGCGCACGCGTGCGCTCATATCGCCGCGCGACGGATAAACGAGGTAGAGGCCCTGCTGCGCGGCAGACTTCGCGGCCGCGTCGATCTCGATCAGCGTACCGGCCGCGAGCGCGTCCGTACACAAATGCGCGGGCAGCATCGCAACGCCCGCGCCGCGTATCGTCAATTCCTTTAGCAGGCCGAAACTATTGGCCGCGACGCGCGCGGAGCGATCCGCGTGCGGGGAGAAGGCGAGCGAGGCGGTGAGTGATGCGGGCTTCGCCGCCGTGCGCTCGCGCTGCGCGAGCCATGCCGGACTGGCGAACGCCGCCATGCGGAAACTCGCAATGCGCCGCGCCACCATGTCGTTGCCGCCCGGCTTGCCTCCGCGTATGGCCAGATCGAACCTGTCGCCGACGAAATCCACGACATCGTTGCTGGCGTGCACCTCAACGCGCACGCGTGCGTGCGCCGCGATGAACGTGGCGATGGCGTCGGCGAGCACGGCCTCAGGGAAGTCGAGCGGCACGCTCAGGCGAATCGTGCCGTGCAGCGCTGCGCCCTCGGCAAGGCCGCGCCGCTCGGCGTCGCGCAAGGTCACGATGGCGTCGCCGACGCTCGCGTACCACGCCTCGCCGTCGTCGGTCAGCGCGAGGCGGCGTGTCGAGCGTCGCAGCAGCCGCACGCCGAGCCGCGTCTCCAGGGCGGCCACGCGCGCGCTCACGGTCGAGCGCGGCACGCCCAGCTCGCGCGCGGCGGCGGCGAACGAGCCGCAATTCACGACGGCTACAAAGGCGAGGGAGCCGTTGATATCCATTGTCCATCTCATTGGCGGGAGCCGCCATTCTAGCGGTCTTATCGCTGGCGTCGCACGGGCACAGACTGAGGTTTCCTCAACACGCTCTGCAACGCCAATGAAAACCGCCATCTTCACGCCCTCCGCCACGCTGTGCTTCGCCAACATGCAGACTCGCGTGATAGCGGGCACGCCCGACGCCGGTTCCCCCTGCGCCGACGCGCCGTACACCGTGATGGAAATGCGCATCGGCACGCACGGCGGCGCCCCTGCGCATCGCTCGCTCGACGAGGACAAGACCTTTGTCGTGCTCGAAGGCGCGCTCGAATTCCGCACCGGCGAGACCGTGCGGACGGTGTCGGCGGGCGCGGTGGTCACGGTTGCGCGTGGCGACGTGCACGGGTTCACCAATCGCGAGGCTGCCCACGCGCGCATGCTGCTGGTCGCCGCGCCGGCGCGCCACGACGCCTTCTTTCGCGCGATGGCGGCGCTGCCCGTGCCGCACGATGTCGAGGCGGTGCGCCGTATCTGCGAGCTGTACCGGCAGGTGATCGTGGGGATGTGAACGTAGGGGGGGCGCTGCGATCGGGTTCCTTGCGCCCTTCGGCAGCCACTGTGAGACCCGGCCGCCCGGTATCACTATCTGGAACGAAAGCCGGGTAGCTCCGGGTGTGCCAAAATGCGTATGCACTTTGCCGTAGCGGGCGGCGATTCATCGGCTACTCAGCGTAATCACCGGCCCGACGTGACCACTAAGCGTCCATTGTGCGACCGTTCCGTCCCTTCTTTGCCGGGCCATGCCCGCGCGGGTCGCGGGCGGTGACGCTTGAGAGCAGGCTGCCGAACCCCAAATACCTTTCGTGAACCAGCGTATCCGTCCCCCGTTGCCGCCCGAATGGCCCTTTCCGCCGAGTCGCGATGTCCTTGGTCGCACCTTCGGCGATCTCGTCGCGCTTCAGTACCGCGGCGCGAACGTCTGGCTCTGGCAGTGCCGGTGCGGCGCCCATGTGAGCGCCGGGTTGGATGCGGTCGAGAGCGGCCAGACGCGGGACTGCGGCTGCCGCGAGCAGCGCCGCGTATGGCGGTCCCGGCCGGGGTCGCCCGCGCTGCGCGGCGGAGAGGTGTTCGGCCAGTTGACGACGCAACGCTACGCGGGCAATGGCTTGTGGATTTGCCGGTGTGAGTGCGGCAACGAGGCGACGGTGAGCGCCGGGCGCTTGCGCCTGGGGCAGGCGCGTTCGTGCGGTTGCTGCTTTGGCGCTTCGAGCGCCTGAGCGACGCGGGCCGCCCAGGTCGATCGTCAATTTCAATTACTTAGTGATCCTTTGTGAAATCGATCTTGCGCGCAAGACACCATCACCACGGGATCGTTTGATTCTCCCAGCGTGTGAACGTCCCGGTGGGCCCGTCCGGGCCGAGCATCGCGACACGCACCGCTTCGCGCGCGCCGTCCTCCACGGTCTCGATCCCCGTATAGCCATTGAGATTCGTCCGCGTAAAGCCCGGCGAAACAGCGTTGACCTTGATGCCTTCCGGCTCCAGTTCGATGGCCATGGCGAGCGTCAACGCGTTGAGCGCGGTCTTGGAGGCCGGATAAACCGGGCCGAAGATCGCCCGATACGGGAACGCCGGATCTGAATTGGCGGCGAGCGACCCCACGCCGCTCGACACGTTGACGATGCGCGCGCCGGGCGTCTCGCGCAGGATCGGCAGCATCGCCTGGTACACGGCGAGAACACCGAACACATTGGTGTCCCACACCGCACGCATTTCATCGAGCGAGACGTTGGCGGGGCGGGTCGTTTTCGCGTACTCCTCGACGGACAGGCCGGCCCGGCGGCCCGTGGTCGAAATGGCGGCGTTCTGGATGAGCACGTCTAGGCGGCCAAACTCGTTGCGCACGCGTTGCGCCGCCGCGCCAATCGAAGCCTGATCCGTCACGTCGAGCGCGAGCGCGTGGGCGTGCGGCCCGATCTCTTTGGCCGCGGCTTCGCCTCGCTCGATATTGCGCGAGCCGACCAGCACGGTGAGGCCGCGCGCCGCCAGTTCCTTCGCAATCTGAAAACCGATGCCCTGGTTTGCCCCGGTGACGAGGGCGACCGATTTGTTCTGCATGACAATCTCCTTGTTGTGTTGCGCTGTGCTGTAACGAGTGCGGGCGGCTCAGCGAGCCTCGGCCGCCCAGGCTTCGGCATCGGCGCCGGCGGGCAGGCGCATCGGGCATGACGGGTCGGTCGCCGCGCGCCATACGGCTTGCGCGACGTCCTTGGCAAAGGTCACCGGGCTCGACGTATCCGCAAACGATTCGAGAACGCTTTTGACGACATCGGCATACGCCTCATGGTCGAAGCCGTAGATGTGGGCGCGCGCGTTGTCGCCGAAGCGGGTCTCGGGCGAGCGGCCCGGCAACACCAGGCGAGCGCGCACGCCGAACGGCGCGAGCTCCAGCGCCATCGACTCGGTGAATGCATTCACGGCCGCCTTGCTCGCGCGGTACGCGGCGATCAAGGGGAGCGCCTTGAGCGTCACGCTCGATGTGACGTTCACGACCACGCCTGCCCTGCGTTTGCGGAACTGCGGCAACACCGCTTGCGTCACGGCAATCGTGCCGATGGTGTTGGTTTCGAACAGCTCGCGCACCGTGGCGATGGGAACGAGCTCTGCCGGCGACGCGGCGCCAAAGCCCGCGTTGTTGACGAGCACGTCGATCGGGCCCGCGGCCTCGACAGCGTCGTGAATGCTTTGCGCATTCGTGACGTCGAGCGCGAGCACGCGCAGGCGCTCCGAAGGCGGCAGCACGCTGGCGTCGGGCGTGCGCATCGTGGCGACGACCTGCCAGTCGCGCGGGAGGAAGAGGCGGGCGATCTCAAGACCGAATCCGGACGAACAGCCTGTGATCAGCACGGTTTGCATGGGAACTCCGGTTAAGTGGTTAGCGAGTGCCCATACGATAGATCGCCGAGACTGTACTTGCTACAATAAAAGATCCGAGTTTCATTTGCAGGAGTCCGGAGATGATCGATCCGCTCGCCGAAGTCGTGACGCTGCTGCAACCGGCTGCGCGGTATTCCAAGCTCGTGCTCGGCGCGAGTCCGTGGGGCATCAGCCGCTCCGATGCCGGTGAGCCGTTCTATTGCGTGATCCTCGAAGGCGGCTGCCGCATCGCCATTGACGGACATGAGCCGATCGAGCTCCTGTCGGGTGATTTCGTGCTGATTCCCGCGGCCTATGGCGTCGCGATGTCCAGCCTCGTGCCGCCGCCGCCGGGTGTCGTAACGCTCGCGCCCGTCGCGCTTGGCAACGGCGAATTCAGGATCGGCGCGGCGGACCGCCCGGTCGACGCGCGCATGATGGCGGGGCATTGCAGCTTCGGTTCGCCCGATGCGGCGCTGCTGGTTTCGCTGTTGCCGCAAATCGTGCATGTCCGGGGCGAACGGCGGCTGGCCACGCTCGTGGAACTGGTGCGGGACGAGTCGCGCGAGGCGCGGCCCGCGCGCGAGGTCGTGCTTTCGCGGCTGCTGGAGGTGCTGCTCATCGAAGCGTTGCGGTCCATGGCGGGAACGCATGCGTCGCCTGGGCTCATACGCGGGCTTTCCGACCGGCGCCTCGCGCTCGCGATTCGCGGCATGCACGAACACCCGACGCGCGCGTGGACGGTTGCCGAACTCGCGAGGCAGGCGGCGCTTTCGCGCTCGACCTTTTTCGAGCGCTTCAGCCGCGCCGTGGGCGTGGCGCCGATGGAATATCTGCTGACCTGGCGCATGGCGCTCGCGAAGGACCTTCTGCGCCGCAACGAAGGCCGTGTCGCCGAGATCGCGCAACGTGTCGGCTACAGTTCGGCCAGCACGTTCAGCGTGGCCTTTACGCGGCACGTGGGGCGGCCGCCCACGCAGTATGCGCGCGACGTGCAGGCGGCCTCGGGCCGCCTGGGGCGCTGAGGGCCGCTAAAGGCCGCTAACGCCCGCCAAGGGCCGCTGACGGCGGCATCGGCCGCCCGGCCCTCGCACTCAGAACTTGTGCCGCATGCCGACCCGCACGACGACCAGGCTGTTTGACGACGAAGGCGTGAGCACATTGATCGCGGCCACGGCGGGCTTGTTGGTCGAATCCGTGCCCGAGGCGTGCTGCCAGATCCCCGAAAGATAGACGTCGGTGCGCTTGGAGAGGTAGTAGTGCGTGCTCGCCTCGACCTGGTGGTACGTCGCGCCTTCGTTGACGTTGTTGGCGTGGCCCTTCGTGTAGTCATAAGCGACGCCTGCCATCCACGCGGGCGTCAGCTTGTAGCTGAAGTTGACTTCGGCGTTGTCGAAGGTCGCGTTGCCGCTGTAGCCCGAGGGGTTCGGGCCCGACGACGTGTCGCCCATGCCGCGAAAGCTGATGTTGGAATAGGTCGCGCCGAAGGTGGCCGCGCCGAGCGTGTACGACGCGCCCACGCCGATGTCCTGATACGAGTGAGCGGAAAGGAATCCGCGGTAGACCGGCGAGGACGCGTTCGCGGCCGTGGCGCTCGCCGTGGTGGACGAGTTGCCGCCAAAGAGGCTCGTGTTCGGATTGCGGGCGCTGAGCACGGCCGCGCCAATCGAAAACGGTCCGTGACTATAGCCTGCGCCGAGCGACCAGATCTGGTTGCGCGTGAAGTCGCCGGGCGTGCCGCCCAGGCTGTAGAGCGTGCCGAACGAAAATCCGCCGTAGTCCGCCGACGTGAACTTCACCGAGTTGTTGCTGCGGTAGCTGTAGTTGAAGTTGTCGAGATCGCCGGGGTGCGCGGAAATATAGCCGCCCCACTGGTTGCTCACCGAATACTGGCCCACGAAGTCGATCAATGTGTCGTACTGCCGACCCAACGTGAGCGTGCCGTAGGGGCTCGTGAGTCCCACGTACGCTTGCCGCCCGAAGAGCAGGCCGCCCTGGCCGAGCTTGCCGTTGGTGACGTCGAAGCCGTTTTCGAGGCGGAAGATCGCCTTGAGGCCGCCGCCCAGATCCTCGCTGCCGAGCAAGCCGAAGCGGCTGCCCTGATTCACGCCGCTCGTCATGGCGAAAAGGCGGCCGCCCGAGGCGTTCGACTGATAGTTAAAGCCGACGTCGATGATGCCGTAGAGCGTCACGCTGCTTTGCGCATGCGCACCCTGGCAGAACAGCCCCAATGAGGCGAGCGCGAGCAGGGTGGACGAGTTCTTTTTCATGGTGTGTCTCCGTGGTTTGAAGCAAGCTATTGGCGAGCGCGGACAAAGCCGCGCCCCTGGCGAGGCCGCTCGAAGGCGGCGCCAATGAAATAAAAAGGTGTACTAATGGAGGCGGCGCGAGCGCGCGCTTGAGCGGGCTCGCGCCAGGGCGCAGGCGCGGTGGTTAGCCGGCGTTGTTGCGGCGGACCTTGTCGTGCGGGCCGACGGCGATGACGGTGACGGCGCCCATCAGCATGAGCGCGGCGAGATAGTACTGGCCTGCGGCAAGCGTATGCGTGGTCTGATTGAGCCAGCCGACAATCGCCGGGCTCACGAGACTGCCGAGGCCCGCAAGCGTGCTGATGAGGGCGATGCCGCCCGCGGCTGCCTGCTTGCTCAAGTAGAGCGCGGGCATCGACCAGAACGGCCCCATGGCCGCGAACGTGCCGGCGGCGGTGAGCGTGAGGGCGGCCACGGAAAGCGCCGGGCTCGTCGCGACGAGCGGCAGCGTGGCCCACCCGATGGCGGCAGCGAGTCCCGAAATGGCTGCGTGCCAGCGCCGCTCGTTGCGCGCGTCAGAGCGGCGCGCGACCCAGTACTGGCAGATAAAGCCGATCACGAAGGGCAGCGCGGAGAGGGCGCCCACGGTCCACAGATCGTTCACGCCGGTTTTGTTGATGATGGTGGGCAGCCAGAAGAACACGTTTGCCGTGCCCGCGAGCAGCGCGACGCCCATGCCCGTCAGCAGATAGAAGCGCGGGGAGCGCAGCGCCGCGCCGAACGACTTGTGGGCGTCGGGCGTTTGCGCCTCGCGGTCGGCGCGCAGGTCGCGTTCGATGATGGCGACCTCGTCCGCCGTGAGCCATGAGACCTTGGCGGGACTGTCGTGCAGCCAGCGCAGCACGACGAACACCAGCAGCAGCGGCGGCACGCCTTCGATCAGGAACAGCCAGCGCCAGTTGCGCAGGCCATAGGCGCCGTCGAGCGTATGCATGATGAGCCCGGACAGCGGTGCGCCGATCGCGCCCGCAATGGGAATCGACGCCATGAACAGCGCGGTGAATCGCGCGCGCCGCGTGCTCGGAACCCAATAGGTCAGATAGAGCAGGATGCCCGGAAACAGCCCCGCTTCCGAAGCGCCGAGCAGAAAGCGCCAGAGATAGTAGCTGTTCTGGCCCGTCATCGCGGCGAGGCCGGCCGAACAGATCGCCCACAGCACCATGATGCGCACGAAGGTCTTGCGTGCGCCGATCTTCGCGAGCATGAGGTTGCTCGGGATCTCGAACAGCATGTAGCCCGCGTAAAAAATGCCGGCCCCGAGTCCGAACACGGCGTCGGAGAGGTCCAGGTCGCGCAGGAAGCTCAGCTTCGCGAAGCCCACGTTGGAGCGATCGATAAACGCCACCACGTAGAGCGCCATGAGCAGCGGCATCAGGCGCCAGAGCAACTTTCGGTAGACGGCGCCCTCGTCGGGGCGGGCGTGCGAAAGCGTGCCGGATGGCGCGGAAGTCTGGGTGGTCACCAACGTCTCCTGTTCTTCGAATGGAATTGTAACGGGCGGCTTGCGGTACGCCTTGCCGCGACAGCCGCATTAAAGGACTTTGGGTCATAAAAGTCAATAACATGACCTATAGGGTTTTTACGGGCAGTCTCGACGCGGTGAACGGTCCACAATGCGACGCGTGAATGCGGCACGCAGACAGGTTCACGTCGGCGGCCACACCGAGTGACGCACGAGGCAAGGGCAAAACGAATGGACAGTGAAACGCAGCAAGCCTTCAAGGATAGTGCGAGAGACCTGATCGGCCGGGGCGATCCCGCACGCCGTCGCGCGGCCTCGCTTGCCGGCGACGGCGCGACGCCGCGCGAGGTGTGGCGGGAAATGGCGCAAGCCGGCTGGACCGCCATCCTGATTCCCGAGCATGCCGGCGGCCTCGGTCTTGGCGTGCCGGAAGCCGTGGCCATTGCCGAGGAGGCTGGCGCGGCGGCGTTGCCGGAGCCCTTCGTCGCAAGCGCCGTGCTGGCGGGCGCGGTGCTGGGCGCGGTGAGCGAGGCACAGGCGGCGCAGCCGCTGGTCGAGGCCTTCGTGAACGGCGAGTTGATGGCGGGCGTAGCGTGGCAAGGCGAGTGCGGACAGATCGATCCGTGCGCGCAGCGTGGCGTGCGGTATCGCCGCGAAGATGGCGTGCTCGTGCTCGACGGCGCGCTGCACTTCGTCACGCCGCTCGCGGGCGCGGACGGCTGGATCGTGCTCGCCACCGGCGCCGAAGGCGCGGCGCTCGTCTGGTTGTCGGCGCTCGCGCCCAAGCTCGAGCTTGTCTGTTCGCGCGGCGTGGATGGCGTGTCGTTTGGCTCACTTCACTTGCGTGGCTGTGAGGTGGCGCAGGCGCAGGTGCTGATCGACGGGGCCGAGGCCCTCGACGCGCTCTCCTGCGCGCTCGACATCGCACGTATCGCCCAGTCGGCGGAGTTGCTGGGCATCGCGCGCGCGGCGCTCGCGACGACGATCGATTACGCTGGCACGCGTGTTCAGTTCGGGCACGCCATCGGTTCGTTTCAGGCGCTTCAGCACCGCCTCGTGGACGGTTACATCCAGACCGAACTGGCGGCCGCGGCGCTGCACGAGGCGGCGGCAACGCCGCTGCAAGCGCGCCGCGATCTGGCCGCGGCGGCGAGCCGCGTCAAGGCGCGCGCCGCTCATGCCGCGCTGCTCGTTACGCGTCTCGCGGTCCAGTTGCACGGCGCAATCGGTTACACGGAGGAAGGGCCGATCGGCCCGTGGCTCAAGCGTGCGCTCGCGCAGGCTGCCTGGCTCGGCAACGCGCGCGCGCACCGGGCCCGTTACGCCGCGCTGCTGCCGGGCGAAGCGGCGCAAGCGGTTGACGCGTATCGCGGCGGCTTCCCGCGTGACGCGGACTGGGAGGCGATGTCCGAAGCGCAATTCCGGCAGATGGTGCGGGCGTTCTTCGCTGCGCACTATCCCGAAGTATTGCGCCATTCGCCGCGCCGCCTGCACTGGCATGAAATCGCCCCGTGGTATCGCACGCTGCACGAACAGGGCTGGATTGCGCCCGCGTGGCCGAAGGCCTTCGGCGGCATGGCGCTGCCGCCGGACAAACTCATTGCATGGATCGAGGAGCAGGAGTTCTACGGCGTCGGCCGGCCGCCCGATCAGGGGCTCGTCATGCTCGGCCCGATTCTGTTCCGCTTCGGGACCGATGCGCAGCGCGCACGTTATCTGCCGAAGATCCTTTCCGGCGAGCACGTGTGGGCGCAAGGCTATTCGGAGCCCAACGCCGGGTCGGATCTTGCATCGTTGCGCACGCAAGCAAAGCTCGAAGACGGCGAGTTCGTTGTCAACGGCCAGAAAACGTGGTCCACGCTCGCGCAGGACGCCACGCACATGTTCATGCTCGTGCGTACCGACAACACCGGCAAGAAGCAGGAAGGCATCAGCTTCCTGCTGGTCGATCTGAAAAGCCCCGGCGTGACGGTGCGGCCGATCCGCACGATTGCCGGCGACGAGGAGTTCTGCGAAGTCTTCTTCGACGATGTGCGCGTGCCCGCGGAGAATCTCGTCGGCGAGCTGCATCGCGGCTGGGACATCGCCAAGCAGTTGCTCGGCTTCGAGCGGCTTTTCTCCGGGAGTCCGAAGCATTCGAAGCATGCGCTCTCCCAATTGCGCGAACTGGCCGAATCGCGCGGCTTGCTGGCGGACCGCGCCTGGGCTGACGCATTCGCGAGCGCGCAACTCGATGTCGCGGATCTCGTGTGCGCCTACGCGGGGTTCGCGGACCGGGTCAAGCGCGGCGAAACGCTGCCGGTGGAGGTCTCGTGGCTCAAGATCTGGGCCACCGAAACGCACGAGCGCGTCGCCATGCTGCTCAACGAGGCTGCCGCCGAGTCGGCCATGGGCGAGGCCGCCGTGGCCGGGGGCGCGCAGCCGGTGCATATCCATCCTCCGCTTTTCAATGCAATGGCGGCCAAGATTTTCAGCGGCAGCAACGAGATCCAGCGCAATATTCTCGCGCGCCAGGTTCTGCGTCTGCCCGTGTAACGGAGCGCACATGAATGAACTGATGTCCAGGCTGCGCGTGCTCGACATGAGCCGCGTCTTTTCGGGCCCGTGGGTGGGACAGATGTTCGCCGACTTCGGCGCGGACGTCATCAAGGTCGAACGCCCCGTGCATGGCGACGACACGCGCCACCAGGGCTTCCGCATGCGTGACGCCGAAGGCGAACCGACCTCGGAAACGTCATCGTTCGTGGCCATGAATCGCGGCAAGCGCTCGATCACCGTCGATCTCGCACAGCCCGCCGGGCAGGCGCTCGTGCGCAAGCTCGCCGCGCAGTGCGACGTGCTGATCGAAAATTTCAAGGCAGGCGATCTTGAGCGTTACGGTCTTGGCTATGAGGCCATGCGCGAAGTGAACCCGCGGCTCGTTTATTGCTCGATCAGCGGCTTCGGCCAGACCGGTCCCTATAGCAGCAGGCCGGGCTACGATCCGATCTTCCAGTCGATGAGCGGTCTGATGGCGATGACGGGCGCACCCGACGGCACGCCCGGCGCCGGGCCGCAAAAGGTGGGCTACGCGGTCTCGGACCTCACGGCCGGGTTCTATGCCATCGCGGCAACCCTGGCCGCGCTTCACCATCGCGATACGGTGTCGGGCACGGGCCAGCATATCGACATCGCGCTGCTCGACGCGCAGATCGGGGCGATCTCGCACATGGCGCAGAACTGGTTCGCCTCCGGGCGGCAGCCGCCGCGCCTCGGCACGAGTTCGGAGATCACGTGCCCTTACCAGGCATTCACATGCAGCGACGGCGATGTGATGGTCGCGGTGGGCAACGACGGGCAGTTCCGCAAGTTCTGCGCGGCGATCGGGTTGCCCGAACTCGCCGCCGATCAACGCTTCCTCACCAACCCGCTGCGCGCCGCACACCGCGCGGAACTGATCGCGCTCATTGCGGCGCGGCTTGCGCCGCAACCCGTGCGCCACTGGATCGATCTGCTCGAAGCGCACGGCATTCCGTGCGGGCCGATCAACGATTTCGCGCAGGCGTTTTCCGACCCGCAGGTCGTGCATCGCGAGATGCGGCGCACGATGGCGCACCCGGCCATCGGCGAGATGCCCTTCGTGGCCAACCCCGTGAAATTCTCCGGCACGCCCGTTCAATATCGCCGCGCGCCGCCGTTGCTCGGCGAGCACACCGACGAGATTCTCGAAGCGCTGCTGGGGCTCGACGAGCGCGAAATCGCGGCGCTGCGCGAAGCGCGGACCGTTTGACCGACTCGCCGACCCGATCATCACAACATTACGGCCACGTGCCCCAACGACATGACAGGACCCCTTTCTCACATTCGCGTACTCGACCTCAGCCGCATCATGGCGGGGCCGTGGAGCGGCCAGATTCTCGCCGACCTGGGCGCCGACGTCATCAAGATCGAGCGCCCAGGCGCGGGCGACGATACGCGCAGCTGGGGCCCGCCGTTTCTCCCGGCAAGCGACGGCGCGCCCTCGAAGGAATCGGGCTATTTTCTCGCGGTGAATCGCGGCAAGCGCTCGGTTGCCGTCGATCTCGCGACGCCCGAAGGCCAGGAGACCGTGCGCGCGATCGCCCTGCATTGCGACGTCGTGCTGGAGAATTTCAAGGCCGGCACGCTTGCGCGATATGGTCTGGGCTATGAGGACCTCAAGGCGGTCAAGCCCGATCTGGTTTATTGCTCGATCACAGGCTTTGGCCAGGATGGCCCCAAGGCGGGGCACGCGGCTTACGACTTCATGATCCAGGCAATGGGCGGCCTGATGAGCGTGACGGGCGAGCGCGACGACGCGCCCGGCGGCGGCCCGCAGAAAGTGGGCGTGCCGATCGTCGACATCATGACGGGCATGTACGCGACCATTGGCGTGCTGTCGGCGCTTGCGCGGCGTGCCGAAACGGGCGAGGGCGAGTACGTGGACATTGCGATGCTCGACGTGCAGGTCGCCTTCCTCGCCAACCAGGCGATGAACTACCTTGTCTCCGGCAACGCGCCTGGCCGCAGCGGCAACCGGCATCCGAACATCCAGCCGCAGGACGTGTTCCGATGCCGTGACGGGCATCTCGTGCTCGCGGTCGGCAACGACGGGCAATTCCGTAAGTTATGCGAAGTGATTGCGCGCGCGGAGCTGGCCGACGACGAACGCTTCGCGACCAACGCGCAGCGCGTGCGCAATCTGCCCGAACTGCTCGCCATCATTCGCGAGGCGCTGCTCGCTGACGACCTTGCGGTATGGCTCGCCAGGCTCGAAGCGGTGGCGGTGCCCTGCGGGCCGATCAACACCATTCCGATGGTGTTCGACGACGAACAGGTCAAGCATCGCGCGATGCTGCGGCATCTGCCGCATCCGGTTTCGGGCACGGTGCCGCAGGTCGTGAGTCCGATCCGGCTGCGCAATGCGCCGCTGGCGTTCGACCGCGCGCCGCCGACGCTCGGCCAGCACACGGACGAGGTGCTGCGCGAACTGGGCATTGTCGGCCTCTGAACGCCGCATGGTGAGAATTCTGCTTAACCGTTTGCAATATCGCTTCATGAAGGACTGAACGTGCCTCGCATTCCCCTCTTTACCCCCGAGTCGATGACCGCCGAGCAGGAGCGCGTCTATCGCGCCGTCGTGGACGGCCCGCGCGGCGTCGTGGTCGGCCCGCTGCGCGCGGCGCTGCACAGGCCCGAACTGGCCGATTGCTGGCAGCGCTTCGGCGCCATCCTGCGCTACGGCACGAGCCTGCCCGCGCGCCTGACCGAACTCGCCATCGTCGTCACGGCGCGTCGCTGGAACAGCCAGCTCGAATGGCATATCCACGCCGAGGCGGCGAGGCGCGCGGGCATCGACCCGGCCGCGCTCGACGCCATACTGGCCGGCGAGCCGCCCCGCTTCGCCGATCCCGAGGAGGCGGACATCTACGAGTTCGCGCGCCAGTTGCAGCAGTCGGGCAACGTGGCCGAAGCGGTCTATCAGCGCGTGATGGCGCGCTGGGGCAATGTGGGCGTGGTCGAACTGGGCGCGGTGATCGGCTACTACACGCTGGTTTCGATGACGCTCAACGTGCACGAAATCCCGCTGCCGGACGGCGTGAACGCGCCGCTGCCGCCCATCGCGCATGCGCATTCGGCGCAGGAGTCGTTGCCGACCCTCGCGCCGGCGTGGGCTGCGCAGGAGGCCTCCCCGGACGTCGCCACGGCCGGAAAAGATCGGTAAAGGTCAGTAGTCTGGTTCACTGGTTCTTTGCATTACACTAGCGGGACGCGCCGCGCATGAGCGGCAAACGACACGACCCGGAGTAGCAATGAGTCATGAGGCGGCCCTCAGGGAACCAGCCATCGATTTCAGCCTGAGCGGCGTGGCCCGCTACATTCAGCTTGCGACGCTGTTCCGGCGCCGCATCGAATCGGGCCAATGGCCGGTGGGCGAACAGATTCCCACGGTGGACGATCTGGCCGAGGAGTGCGCCGTCGCACGCGCGACGGTGCGCCAGGCGCTTGGCCTGCTCGAAGACGAAAAGCTCATCGAGCGCTTTCGCGCGAAGGGCACCTTTGTCATCCAGAAGCCGCAAAGCGCCTTGTGGTGCGAAGTGCCCACGGATCTTTCGGGACTGCTGCTGGCGGCGGAAGGCGCGACCATCGAAATCCTCAAGCACGAGAAGGGCGTCATGCCCGGCAGCGTGCTGCACACCGCGGGCCAGCTCGCGCCGTCTTACCAGCATTGGCGTCGCCGTCACTCGCGCGAAGGCCAGCCCTATTATCTGGGCGATGCCTATATCGACGAGCGGCTAACCCGGCGCATTCCGAAGTCGGCGTTCAAGCAGCACACCACCATGCGCATTTTGCGCGACATGCCAGACCTCGAATTGCGCGAGATTCACCAGACCATCACCATCGGCGCGGCTGATGTGGAACTCTCGCGCATGCTGGAGATTCCGCTCAATGCACCGGTGGCGCACGCCTGGCGGACCGCCACGGACGCGAGCGGCACGATCGTATTCGTGGGCAACGGTGTGTATCGCGGCGACGTCGTGCGGCTCGACATCAAGGTCGCGCTCTAGCCATCGCCGCGTAGCGGGCTCGCGCTCGCCAGGGTTTTCACCGAAAACCTTTTGCTACGGCTTATAGGTCAAAAGGACATATAATTGACCTAAATGACGGGCGACATGGCATGACTCCATGCGGTCATGCGCCCCGTTGCCGTAACGAAGGAATCGCTCGATGAAACTACACTGGTCACCCCGTTCGCCGTTCGTGCGCAAAGTGATGGTTTGTGCGCTGGAAACCGGCGTCGCGCCGCGTATCGAATGCGTGCGCTCGCCTGTGGCGATGGACAAGCCCAATCCCGATCTCATGCGCGACAATCCGCTGAGCAAGTTGCCGACGCTCGTGCTCGACGACGGCCTCGTGCTGTTCGATTCGTCGGTGATCTGCGAGTACCTCGACACGCTGCACGACGGTAACCGGCTTTTCCCCGTGGCAGGGCGCGAGCGCTTCGTCGCGCTTCAGCAGCAGGCCTTCGCTGACGGCCTGCTCGACGTTCTCCTGCTGTGGCGGCAGGAGCGCAACAAACCCGAAGCGCAGCAGCGCGCGCAATGGCTCGCGGGCTTTGCCGCGAAGTCGGCCGCCTCGCTCGACGCACTCGAAGCGCTCGCGCCCACGTTGCGTCTCGATGCGATCCAGATTGGCGATATCGCCATTGCGTGCGTGCTCGCCTACTACGATTTCCGTTTGCCCGATTTGCAGTGGCGCGAAGGACGCCCGGCGCTTGCTGCCTGGCATGCGCAATTCGCGCAACGCGACTCGATGCGCAGCACGGAGCCAGGCGATGGCGAATAACTCCCGGAGCGCGACAGCCGACCCGCTGCGCCCGAGCGAAACAGTGCCCGCGCAAATGCCGCGCGCACCGCGCGAGCCTTTGCCGGCATTCGCGTGCGACACGCATTCGCATGTATTCGGCCCGTACGACACATTTGCGTTTGCGACGCCATCGAGCTATCCGCCGCCGCTTGCGCCGGCCGCCACGTATCAGGAGATGCTCGCGACGATCGGCGCGCAGCGCGGCGTGCTGGTTCAACCCGCGCCGTACGGCACCGACAATACGGCGCTCGTGGCGGCACTGCGTGCCGGAGGCGGCCGCATACGCGGCGTAGCCGTGACGGACGCGAACGTGAGCGACGCGGCACTGGAATCGCTCCACGCGAGCGGCGTGCGTGCGCTGCGCTTCAACGAAATGCCGAGCCCGCAAACCGGCAAGCCCTTCGCCGGTAGCGTGGGTGTCGATACGGCGCTCGCGCTGGCAAGCCGAATGAAGATGCTGGGCTGGCACGCGCAGGTATGGGCGCGCTGCGCCGATGTGCCGGCTATCGCCGAGCGTCTCGGGAAAGCGGGGCTGCCCGTGGTGTTCGAGCATATGACATGCTTCGACCCCACGCTGGGCGTTGCGCACCGTGACTTCGCCAACGTGCTCGCGCTGTTGCGCGAAGGGCGCATTGCAGTGAAGCTCGCACTGTGCCGCGTCTCGAAACAGCCGCCGGATTACGAGGATCTGCGGCCGTTTCACGATCGTCTCGTCGAAGCGAATGCGAAGCAACTGGTGTGGAGTTCCGACTGGCCGTTCGTGCGCATGGGCGACGCCGCACCAGACGTCGGCGCGCTGCTCGACACGTTCCAGCACTGGGTGGACGACTCCGCTTTGCGGCAAGCCATACTCGTCGATAACCCCGCGCGGATTTACCGGTTCGAGAACTGAACGGATCGTATGTACGTCGTCACAGGCGTACTCAATTTAAAAAGGATGACTAAACATGTCGCTCAAGCTTGAGAAACGCGACGGCGTGGCGATCGTCACGATCGACCGTCCGCCCGTCAACGCACTGACTATCGCACTCTATGGCGAAATTGCCGACCTGTTCGAGCAACTCGGCAAGGAACTCGATGTGCATTGCGTCGTATTCACGGGGGCGGGCGAACGCGCGTTTTGCGCGGGGCTCGACCTCAATGAGTTTCTCGCTGCGACGCCCGAGCAGGACCCGGAGCGCGCCGCGATCGTGCGCCGGACGTTCTCGGCCGTCTATCGCTGCGCCATTCCGGTGATTGCGGCGATCAACGGACCGGCGCTCGGCGCGGGCTCCGTGCTGGCCACGGTTTGCGACATCCGTATCGCGGCAAGCCACGCGCGCTTTGGCACACCGGAAATCAACGTGGGCCGGTGCGGCGGCGCTGCGCATCACGGCCGTTTGATTCCGCAGGGCGCGCTGCGGCGCATGTATTTCACGGGGGAGCCGATCAGTGCGCAAGAGGCGCTGCGCCTGGGCCTCGTGGATCAAGTGGTCGCACCGGGCGAACTCATGCCGACGGCGCTGGAGCTTGCCGCGAAAATCGCGGCGAAAAGCCCACTTGGTTTGCGCTATGCGAAAGAGGCGCTCAACGACATCGAGTCGATGGCGCTCGAAGCCGCCTATCAACACGAGCAGAGTTTCAGCACGAAGCTGATGTATACGGAAGACGCCCGCGAAGCCACGCGCGCTTCCGTGGAAAAACGCGCGCCGGTTTTCAAGGGGCGCTGAGTGTAGCGAGGGTGACAAGGCGTGGCGGCTCGTGAGTCGTCGAAATGGATGACGCGCATTCACGCCTGTCAATTTTTGCCGACCAACGCCATATTGTGTCCATGTTTGAGGTGAATGGCGGGCGCTAGCATGGGGGCTTCTATCGGAAGAACCAACGGGTTCAGGACAAGAAGGCGCCATGAAGCTTCCAATCTATCAAATCGATGCGTTCACAAGCGAAATCTTCAAGGGCAACTATGCGGCGGTGGTCTTGCTTGAAGCCTGGCTTGCGTCGTCTCTCATGCAAGCGATCGCGACGGAGAATAACCTGTCCGAAACCGCTTTCCTTGTGCCGAGGTCGAACGGGGGATTTGATATCCGCTGGTTCTCGCCGATCACGGAGATTGCATTCTGCGGACATGCAACGCTGGCGGGCGCCTTCGTGTTGTTCAAGCGGTTTCCCGAGCGCGACCTGATCGAATTCCATGCTGACGCGGTAGGCGCGTTCACCGTTCGGCGCGGACGCGACCACATGGTCGAGATGGATTTTCCGCAACGTGACATCGAGCCGCTCGACGCCATGCCGGACGAACTCGCACGCGGACTCTCCATTCGCCCGAAGGAAGTGTTCGTCGGGCAGCAGGCCTTCATTGCGATTTACGAGCACGAGGATCAGGTGCGCGCTGTCGTTCCCGATCTGGACTTGATCGCCCGGCTCGGACCACGCGACGTCGTGGTGAGCGCGCCGGGCGAGCGCTACGATTTTGTCTCGCGATATTTCTGGCCGGCAAACGGTGGCGACGAAGACCCGGTCACGGGCTCGATTCATACGGCGCTCACGCCGTACTGGGCGAAGCGGCTTGGCAAGACAAAGCTGCTGGCAATGCAGGCGTCGCGGCGCAGCGGCGTGCTGCATTGTGAGCTTGATGCAGGCCGCGTTCGCATTTCGGGGCATGCGGTTCAGTATCTGGAGGGCACGATCGACGTGCCCGATTTGTGATGGCCCGGCGTGGTGTCAGCCTGCGCTTAGGGCAAACCGTTTGCGCAGTGGACTGAAAATCCGGATCGCTCGCGCAATCGATGAAAATAGTCGGTCACCGCCGGGAAATCCGCGTGTTCGAAAGGCGTGCGGAGCCAGCGGTTGACCGACAGCCCCACAGGAATATCGGCCAGTGAGAACGATTTGCCGGCAACAAACGCACCTGTGGCATGCAACTGTGCGTTCAGGATGCGCATATTGCCGGTCCAGTTCGCTATCGAACGCGCTGTCTCGTCCGCCGACTGATGAGCCGGCGATTGCCGCACCAGACCCAGAAATGCGTAGCTCCATGATCGATTGAGCTCGGTTGCCTGCCAGTCCATCCATTGATCGACCCGCGCACGTTCGGTGGGATCGGCGGGATAAAGGTGCGCTCCGCCGTAGCGCGAAGCCAGGTAGCGGATGATGGTGTTCGATTCCCAGAGGACAAGATCGCCGTCCCTCAAAACGGGCACCAGGCCGTTGGGATTCAGCGAAAGGAATTCCGGCGTCTGGGTGGATCTGAATCCTGTTCCCCAATCTTCCTGCTCGAATGGAAGATCGAGTTCGGCACAGGTCCACAGCACCTTGCGAACGTTGATGGACGAAGCCTTTCCCAGGATCTTGAGCATAGCGGAGTCTTGAAGATGCCGATCTCACGAGTGTAGGCTTCGTCGGGAATCCGGCTCAATATACAGTTTGTCTGATCGACGCCATTCCAGTTCTCCAGACCTTGCGAGACAAGGCGAGGGCGCCGCGCGTGCTCGCCACGTCGAAGATCAGGACCGCAAGGGCGTGAAGCCGTCGGGGCTCCAGTCTTCGCTGCCGACTCCGTGATGGACGAAAAAGAAGTCTCCGGGATCGCGCAGGTCCATTTGACCGCCATCGCTCAGGCGGTTGCGCGGGCCGGATTCACTTCGACCGTGACATGCGACAGGCCCTTGAACCGCTTGAGCGCCGCGTGGTAGAAGCGCGGGTTGCGCTGCGCCTCGCCGGTGGCAACGGACACGACGGCGCTCATGTGCCCTGGGCCGACGCGCCAGACGTGGAGGTCGAGCACGGTGTCGCCGTTGTCTTCGATGGCATGGCGGACGTTCTCGGCCATGCGCTTGTCCAGATTCATGTCGAGCAGAATGCCGCCCGTATCGCGCATCAAGCCCCACGACCAGTTCGCGATCACCAGCGCGCCGATCACGCCCGCGAGCGGGTCCATCCAGACCCAGCCAAACGCCCGCGCCAGCAGCAGGCCGACGATTGCCAACACGGAAACCGCAGCATCGGCTATGACGTGGATGTAGGCCGAGCGAATGTTGTGGTCACGGTTCGCGGCAACTTCCGCGACGTCGTGGTCGTGTCCTTCGCATTCCTGTGCATGGCCGTGCGCGTCCTCATTTTCGTGCTCATGCCCATGCCCATGGCTGTGCCCGTGATGGTTGCCGCTCAGCAGCCATACGCTCGCAAGATTGACCAGCAGGCCAAGCACCGCGATGGGGATCGCCTGGCCGAAGTGGATCGGCACGGGCGAGAGAAAGCGCGAGACGGCTTCGTACCCGATCAGCAGCGCAATCATGGCAAGGACAATGGCGCTGGTGAAGCCCGCGAGGTCTCCCAGCTTGCCCGTGCCGAATACGAAGCGCGGGTCGGTGGCGTGCCTGCGCGCGTACGTATAGGCCAATGCGGCGATCAGCATTGCGCCGGCATGCGTCGACATGTGGAGGCCATCGGCCACGAGTGCGAGCGAGCCAAAAAGACTCCCGCCGACGATCTCGGTCACCATCATCGCGCTGCACAGCGCAATCACCATCCAGGTTCTGCGCTCGTTCTCTTCGTGGGCCGCGCCAAGAAAGATGTGGTCATGCCCTGCGCCGAAAGCGGCGTTCTCGAATTCGCTCATGCCTGTCTCACTTGAAGTAGCTGTGGACGACTTCGATTAGCTGTTCCTTGCCGCTGCCATGATCGTCCTCGGACTCCACGTCGACGAGATGGGTGCGGATATGGTCCTCCAGCACGACGGCCAGCAATCCGTTCATCGCGCCACGGCTGCTCGTGATGAGTTGCAGCACGTCCATGCAGCCGCGCTCCTCCTCGAGCGCGCGTTCGATGGCCTCGACCTGTCCCTTGATGCGGCGCACCCGGTTGAGCAGTTTCTGTTTTTCTCGAATCGTATGGCTCATATTGAGCGTCCAGTTATACCGTAGGGGGGTATACTAGCATCATAGGGTGGGGGGGTATACTAAAATGTCAAAGGCCGCGTGGGCTAGCGCCGGTTGGCAGATGAAGGCCAGTGCGAACACAACGACCGCTATCAACGTGCTGTCGCGGCTCGTGCGAGCGCGAAGACGAAGCGAACTCAAACGATAACTAACATCGAAATGGCGCGAGCATTGCTTCGCTTCGCCATTAGCGATACCTTTATCGCTATTCCGGTCGTCGATTTCGGGTCAACGAGGGAGAACCGTTTCATGAAGAGCGCGTGGACTTTCTCCTGCGTCATCGCCTTGAGCGCGATCCTCGCTGGATGCGGCAAGGAAGGTTCGAAAAACGCCACTGAAGCGTCGGGCGCATCTGCGAGCCAGGCGCCGGTTCAGCCAGCGCAAGCCGCAAGCGGTACGCCCGCGTCAGGCGCGCAAGCATCGGGTCTGCTGGGCACCGTGACTAAATCCCAGCTACCGGCCGAAGCTGCCGAGACACTCGGGTTGATCAAAACGGGCGGCCCTTTCCCTTATGCCGACGACGGCGTGTTGTTCCGCAATACCGCGCAGTTGCTGCCCAAGCACCCGCGCGGCTACTACCACACCTACACCGTGCGCACCCCTGGCGCGGCCGATCGCGGGCTGCGCAGGATCGTATGCGGCGGCCCTCACAAGAAGACCGACGACTGCTATTACACCGACGATTACTACGTCAGTTTCAAGCGAATCGCGCCATAACAAGGCGCGCTGATCCGCTGTCCCAACGCTCTGTTCTGCTCAGGAAATCGCGCCAATTTCCTCTGTTCCATTCACCGGGACGATGAATCGCGCTCAACAGTGGCCATGGCAAAAATGCGCCACATGTTGTTTCCTGGAGCAGCGAAAGCATCGAATACGACAGTCGAAACATTAACGATTCCGGGCATTGGACCTCCCGTATCGCGCGCCGTGCTCGGGACCTGGGCGATGGGCGGCGCTCGAACGCGGCATCAACTTCATCGGCACCGCGCCGCTCTACGGCTTTGGCCGTTCGGAAGATGTCAGCGCCGCCTGGATCACAGCTTCCGTTTTGTTGAGCGGCGTGCGACCCGTGACCGCAATCCGGCATGTCTTCTCGCCGCGCCCGAACTGCCAGCGTTAGATCCTTCGTTGCCAGGGCGCATGCCGATGCAGGCGTGATCGCGCAAGTAGTAGGGCGTGCATGGCGCGCCTGCAAATGACGGAGAACGAATGAAGTGCGGCGCGTCGATTGTAGCGAGTCGAATCGTGCGGGAACAATGGCTCGTCTTTTGCCCGAAGCAGGTCCCGCGCGAGGAGCCAGGTGAAGATATTTGCCGGACTAACGGCGTTGAAGGCTGACATACATCTTCTTGCATCGGCCCAACATTTCGAATATATTGGAAATATGGAAGAGAAAGACATCATCCGCGCCCTGGCGGCGCTCGCTCACGAGTTGCGGTTGCGCGTGTTCCGCATGCTGGTTGTTGCCGGTCCGGGCGGCCTCACGCCCGGCGCGATCGCCACCGAGCTCGACGTGCCGAATGCGACGCTCTCCTTTCACCTGAAGGAGTTGATGCACGCTGGCCTGGTCACCCAGGAGCGCGACGGGCGCAGCCTGATCTATCGGGCCGCCTATGCGCAAATGAATGCCGTTCTCGGCTTCCTGACCGAGAACTGCTGCCAGGGGCAGCCATGCCTCGTACCTGGCGCGGATTCCTGCCAATGCTGACGGAGAACCTCCATGAAGCGGTTTCACATCCACGTCCACGTTGACGATATCGCTACCAATGTCGCGTTTTATTCGAAGCTGTTCGGCGCAGAGCCGGCGCGCATCGAAGCGGATTACGCCAAGTGGATGCTGGACGACCCTCGTGTGAACTTCGCGATCTCGACGCGCGGCACGAAAGCCGGTGTGGATCACCTGGGTTTTCAGGTGGATGACGCGGCCGAGCTGGCCGAACTCGCGCAGCGCGCGCAAGCCGCGGACATGACCCTGCTCGACCAGGGCGAGACCACCTGCTGCTACGCGCGCAGCGACAAGCACTGGATCGTCGATCCCCAGGGCATCGCCTGGGAGTCCTTCCATACCCTCGACAGCGCCCCGGTCTACGGCGAAAGCCGCCAAACGGTGCCGCCGGCGCAAGCCGCGGCGTGCTGCGAACCGCGCGGCAAGTCCGTTGGCATTCCTGTGAAACCGGCGGGTTCGGCCTGCTGCTGATTGCGTGACGCATCTGATCACACCATGACCACCAACGTCCTCATTCTCTGTACGCACAATTCCGCGCGCAGCGTGCTTTCCGAAGCCATGCTGAACCACTGGGCGAGCAAGCTCGGCAAGGACGTGCGCGCGTTCAGCGCCGGCAGCGCCCCGAGCGGCCGCGTCAATCCGTTCGCCCTCGAAGCGCTGACGAACGCGGGCATCGACACGGGCGGCTATCGCAGCAAGAGCTGGGACGAGTTCGCGCAGGACGGCGCGCCGCCTATGCACATCGTCATTACGGTGTGCGACAGCGCGGCCGCCGAACCGTGCCCGTTCTGGCCCGGCAGCCCCGTCCAGGTCCACTGGGGCTACGCCGATCCGTCGAATGCGGCGGGCGGCGATGAAGGCAAGCGTCAGGCGTTCGAGCTCACACGCCAGGCCATCGGCTATCGCATGCTGCAACTGCTTGAACTCCCCCTTGACCGTCTGGGCAATGCCGAGCTTCAGCAGGCGCTCAACGACATCCTGCAAAGCTGAAGCCGTTTCTTGTCGAGCCGTTCCATGAATAGCCCCAACGTCGCCGCTTCGCGCACGAGCGTCGCGAAGCCTGCCATCAGCTTTTTCGAGCGATACCTGAGTGTCTGGGTCGCGCTGTGCATTGTCGCGGGCATCCTGCTCGGCCAGATGCTGCCCGCCCTTTTTCAGGCGATTGGACGGATGGAGTATGCCCAGGTCAACTTGCCGGTCGGCCTGCTGATCTGGGTGATGATCATCCCGATGCTGGTCAAGGTCGATTTCGGGGCGCTGCACGAAGTGCGTCAGCACATCCGGGGCATTGGCGTCACGCTGGTCGTGAACTGGCTCGTCAAGCCGTTCACGATGGCGTTGCTCGCCTGGCTCTTCATCAAGCATCTGTTCGCGCCGCTGCTGCCCGCGGCGCAGCTCGACAGCTATGTGGCCGGGCTGATCCTGCTGGCCGCCGCGCCCTGCACGGCAATGGTGTTCGTCTGGAGCCGCCTGACGGGCGGCGACCCGCTGTTCACGCTCTCGCAGGTCGCGCTCAACGACAGCATCATGGTGGTCGCGTTTGCCCCGCTCGTCGGCCTGCTGCTCGGCATTTCGGCGATCACGGTGCCGTGGGCGACGCTGCTCACTTCGGTCGTGCTCTACATCGTCATTCCGGTGATCCTCGCGCAGATCCTGCGCAAGCTGCTGCTCGCGAGCGGCGAGGCGGCGTTCGAGGCGGTCATGGCGAAGATCGGCCCGTGGTCGATCACGGCGCTGCTCGCGACGCTGGTGCTGCTGTTCGCTTTCCAGGGCGAAGCCATCCTGAAGCAGCCGCTCGTGATCGTGTTGCTCGCCGTGCCGATCCTGATCCAGGTGTTCTTCAATTCGGCGCTGGCGTACTGGCTCAATCGCGCGGTCGGTGAGAAGCACAACATTGCCTGCCCGTCCGCCTTGATCGGGGCGTCGAACTTTTTCGAACTGGCCGTGGCCACGGCTATCGGCCTGTTCGGTTTTCACTCCGGTGCGGCGCTCGCGACGGTCGTGGGCGTGTTGATCGAGGTGCCGGTCATGCTGCTCGTGGTGCGCATCGTCAACCGTTCGAAGCACTGGTACGAGTGTGCGTGAAGGTTAGGGAATGAATCACATGAACGAAGTGCTCCTCTATCACAGCCCGGACTGCGGGGCCTCGCGCAACGCGGGTGTGGAAATCACCGCCATCGATACGGAGGCCGGGCGTGTCTGATCCGAAGACCGAACTCGCAGCCGAACTCGCAGCCGAACTACCGCAGGTTGACCCGGCGCTGTTCCGCGTTCCCGATATCGAGCGCCTTCAGGCCACGAAAGCCTCGCCCCATCCTCCGCGCATCCTGGTGCTCTATGGTTCGCTGCGCGAGCGCTCGTTCAGCCGCCTGCTGAGCGAGGAAGCGGCCCGCCTGCTCACGGCGATGGGCGCTGACGTTCGCACGTTCAACCCGAGCGGCCTGCCGCTGCCGGACGACGCGCCCGACACTCACCCCAAGGTGGCCGAATTGCGGGACCTGGTGCTGTGGTCGGAAGGCATGGTCTGGTGCTCGCCGGAGCGCCACGGCGCGATGACCGGCATCATGAAATCGCAGATCGACTGGATTCCGCTTTCGGTCGGCGCGATCCGGCCGACGCAGGGCAAGACGCTGGCGGTCATGCAGGTCAGCGGCGGCTCGCAGTCGTTCAACGCCGTCAACCAGATGCGCGTGCTGGGCCGCTGGATGCGCATGTTGACCATCCCCAACCAGTCGTCGGTGGCGAAGGCCTTCATGGAGTTCGATGAGGCCGGCCGCATGAAGCCTTCGGCCTACTTCGATCGCGTCGTGGACGTCATGGAAGAGCTGGTGAAATTCACGCTGCTCACTCGCGATATCGGTCCCTATCTGGTCGACCGTTATAGCGAACGCAAGGAGAGCGCCGAAGAACTGATGAAGCGCGTGAACCAGTCCGGCATCTGATGTTTGGCGTCAGGCAACGCCGAACATCAGCAGGCGCGTTGCTGCCCTGACATGACAGTCACGTTTCCGGTGGATCGAGTGAAACCGCCCGGCATCGTGTTGCGGATCAGGGTTGACGTTTGCCGCGGCCACCAGCGGGTTTGCCAGCGGGCTTGCGCGCACCCGCTGCCGGTTTGCTGGCGGGTTTGCCGCGCGGCTTTTGCACGCTGAACGGGCTGCCGCTGACGAAGCTTGCGGCGTTATCCGAGGCCACAGTGTGCTGCGCAGCAGGTTTGCTTTTGTTTGCGCCGCCTTTCGGGTGCGGCTTTTTCTGGGGCGCTTGCGTGACGCCTGGCGCGGCTTGCGGCACCTTGGGCTTCTTGGGCTTTTTCGGCTTCTTGATGATCTGGCCCGTCGCGCTGGTTTCCGGCACGCGGTGTTCGGCTTCGAAACCCGGCTCTTCTTCACGACGCAGCGTTTGCCGGATCAGCGCTTCGATCGCGGCCAGTTGTGGCGCTTCGTCGGCGCACACAAGGGACACCGCCACGCCGCTGGCACCCGCGCGGCCGGTACGGCCAATACGGTGCACATAGTCTTGCGCGACGATCGGCAGATCGACGTTGATCACGAGCGGCAGGTCGTCGATATCCAGTCCGCGCGCCGCCACGTCGGTGGCGACCAGCATGTTGACTTCGCCCGTCTTGAAGCGCTCCAGCGCACGCAGGCGCGCAGGTTGCGGCTTGTCGCCGTGGATGGTGTCGACCGCATAGCCCGCGTCATCGAGCATGGCCGCCAGATAATCCACGCCAACGCGGGTTTTGACGAACACCAGCGCATGCTCCCATTTGTTCTCAGCCACCAGGTGCATGAAGAGTTCAGGCTTGTTGCGCTTATCGACCGTCACCACCCACTGCTTGATCTTGCTGGCCGTGACATTGGGCGGGCTGACGCTGATATTGACCGGGCTGCGCAGAATGCCCGCCGCCATGGTGCGGATATCGTCGGTGAACGTCGCGGAGAACAGCAGGGTCTGCCGCTGCACCGGCAAGGCGGCAAAGACGGCGTTGAGCTCGCGTGCAAAGCCCAGATCGAGCATGCGGTCGGCTTCGTCCAGCACCAGCGTCTGCACTTGATCGAACTGCACGGCGTTCTGGCGATTGAGGTCCAGCAAGCGGCCCGGCGTGGCAACGAGCACATCCACGCCTTTGCGCAACTTCATCATTTGCGGGTTGATGCTCACACCGCCGTAGGCGGCCAGAAATCGTAAGTCGAGGCCTTTGCCGTACTCGACAAAGCTTTGCAGCACCTGTTCAGCCAGTTCGCGCGTGGGCACCAGCACCAGAACGCGTGCGCGATTGCTGGACACCGCCGGGCCGTGTTGCACCAGCCGTTGCAACAGCGGCAGCGCGAAACCCGCCGTCTTGCCCGTGCCGGTTTGTGCCGCGGCCATGACGTCCTTGCCGCTGAGCACAGCGGGAATCGCCTTGACCTGCACCGGCGTAGGGGTCTGGTAATTGAGGCCCTGCACGTTACGCAGCAAGGGATCGATCAGGCCGAGCGAGGCAAAAGACATGGGCGTAATCCGGGCTAAAACCGCAATTCTAGCGGTTAGCGCGCTAAAGAACGGCGCGGGTCCTGCACAACCGACGCTCAATCGAGCGGGCCACCGTGGCAAAAGCGACGCAATGACTGGGCAACCTCAAGGAGGGTGGGGGCCCAGTCATCCAGGTGGCGCTGACGAAAAAGACGCATCGCCCCCGGATACCACGGGGAATCCGTGCGTTCGTCCAGCCAGCGCCAGCCCGCATTGACGGACGGCAGCAGGACCCAGCAAGGAGTCCCGAGTGCGCCGGCAAGGTGGGCGATGGCGGTGTCGACGCAGATCACCAGATCCAGTTGGGCGACGATTGCCGCGCTGTCTGCGAAGTCCTCGATGTCTCCCCCGAGATGCGTGAGCGACTGCCCGGATTGCGGCGCTACCGCCTCTTCTTCCCGTTGGCCCTTTTGCAGGCTGACGAAGTGAACGCCTGGCACGTCCCAAAGCGGCGCCAATGTCGCGAGACCCGGCAGCGAGCGGTTTGCGTCGTTGTTTTGCGCCGCGTTGCCCGCCCAGACCAGACCGATGCGCCGCTGCGCAGCCGGCAGCCGTGGACTCCAGGCGCTGAGGCGATCCGGAGCCGCCCTTAGATACGGAATCCCGGCGGGGATGGAATCGAGCGTCGTGGCGAGGCGCAGCGGCAGGCTGAGCAGGAAGGTCCAGTAATCATGGGAGGGGGCCTTCGCAACCTCATCGGTCGTGAGCACGACATCGGCGCCGGCGATGCCTTCAAAAAGCGGTTGCAGGGCAGGCGAGCAGATCAGGGTGACGCGACTGGCGCCCAGCTCCTTGAGCCTGGCAAGGTAGCGGACGAACTGGATCTGATCGCCGAAACCCTGCTCGCCGTGGACCAGGATAGACCGGTTCTCCAGGGATTCGCCCTGCCACTGCGGACAGGCAAGGGAGGGCTTGACGATACGCTCCGGCATGGCCTCATGGTAGCGGGCTTCATGTAGGGGCCAGCCCTCGGACAAGCGGCCCGTGTGGAGCAGGAGCGCCCCCAGGTTGTAGCAGGCCTCAGCATGGTCCGGTCGAATCTCAAGGGCTTGGCGGAAGACCGCCTCGGCCTCGGAAAAGCGCCTGAGCTGCTTGAGCAGATTGCCCAGGTTGTTGCGCGCGTCGGCATGGTCCGGCTGGATCGCCAGGGCATGGAGGTAGGCCGCTTCGGCTTCGGAGAAGCGCTTCGCCTGTTTGAGCAGATTGCCCAGGTTGTTGTGGGCATTGGCATGGTCCGGGCGGATCGCCAGGGCTCGGCGCCAGGCCGCTTCGGCCTCGGGAAAGCGCTTGGTCTCGTAGAGCAGATTGCCCAGGTTGTTGTGGGCATCGGCATGGTCGGGCCGGATTTCCAGGGCTCGCCGCCAGGCCGCCTCGGCCTCGGGCAAGCGCTGGGTCTGTTTGAGCAGATTGCCCAGGTTGTTGTGGGCATCGGCATGGTCGGGCCGGATCTTCAGGGCTCGCCGCCAGGCCGCCTCGGCCTCGGAAAGGCGTTTGCTCTGGACGAACAGATTGCCCAGGTTGTTGTGAGCATCGGCATAGTCCGGATCTTCCTTCAATGCCCGCCGCCAATAAGCTTCCGCATCTTTCAGTTTTCCGAGTCGCTGGGAGCAGGCCCCGGCGATATTGAGCGCCGCCACATTGCCCGGCTGCAATTTGAGTGCCTTCGTCACTTTCGCCAACGCCTCCCGAGGTTGTCCGTGGGAGAAGTGCGAAATCGCGTCGTTAAGCAATGTGTCGAGCGGCGAGGCTCGATGGGTGAGCAGCGTTTTCAAGGAGTGGTCGGGCCAGGAAGGAAGAATCTCGCAGACACTTCAAACCGGACGGGCGTCGCGAGGGGCAATGGCTTGTGCCGCGATTTTCTCACAATGCCCGATCGCAATTTGCCGTTGCTTGCCCGTGCCAACCCGGGCAAGCAACGCTATTCACCCCTTTTCAGGCAAAGCAGCGAGATTTACCGGCGGGGCGGCGAACGTTTCATGCGGCAAGCCACTTCAACCGATGATTCCAATGTTCACCGTCGCCGAACGTGCCTGTCCGTCTCGACGCCGGTCGATCGCCCGTCCAGATCGCGGTGCTTACCGCATGCCCCCACTGGTGATGATATGTTCCCCCGTCAACCACTTTGCGTCGTCCGACGCAAGGAAGGCGACAACCGACGCGACGTCGTCCGGTGTGCCCAGGCGTCCGAGCGGCGTTTGGCTGACCGCTGATGTCTCGAAGTCCGAGCCGATGACCCCCGCGCTTTGTGCGCCCTCGGTCAATATCACGCCGGGGTTGACCGAGTTCACACGAATCTTCTGCGGCCCCAGTTCGCGCGCGAGCGCGCCGGTGATCGCATCGACCGCCCCCTTGGTGCCGCTATAGACGGCAGTCGTGGGAGGCGTAACGGTGGAGACGACCGAACTGACATTGACGATGCTTGCGCCCTCGCCAAGATGTCTCACGGCCGCCTGCGTGGTGAGCAGCACGCCGAGCACGTTGGTGTCGAACTGCCTGCGGTATTGCGTTTCCGTGAACTCCGCGATGGGCGCGAACTCATACACGCCCGAGTTGTTGACGAGGATGTCGAGGCGGCCATACGTTTCGATTGCCGCGTCGACGATACCTTTTGCGTCGGCAGCCTTCGACACGTCGCCGCCTACGGAAACGGCCTGCCCTCCGGCAGTGGTGATCGCGGATACGACTGCATCCGCGCCGGCCTTGCTGCTGGCGTAGTTCACGACGACCGAAGCCCCTTCGGCCGCGAGCGCCTTCGCGATGGCGGCGCCGATGCCTTTCGACGCGCCCGTTACAACGGCGACCTTTCCTGATAGTCTGCCCATGATGTTTTCCTCAGTGTGAGTGGCTTGATTGATTGAAGCCGATGCAACGCCTTGCACGATGCGACGGCCGGTGCTCTGTGAATTGGAGGTTCGCGTCGCCGTTATCAAGGTATGCGAAACAATAGCGTGGATACAGGGGATTCATCTTTACCCCGGCCAAGGCGAATTCCGGATCACGGCGCAAAAGTTACCCGGATGGAAATGCGGTTCCTTGTCGGCGATGACGTCGGCCTTTACGTTGCCGAAGGTTGTATCGGGTTTGCGTTTGATGCCGTCGTAGAAGGCCTGAATGATGTCTTCCTTGAAGTGTGGCGAGCGCGGATGGGCTTGCGTCACCGCTTCGCGCTCCTGCTGGGAAAACTCGTGATAGGAGAGTCCGAGCACATCCATCTCGACGCCGGCTGTCACAAGGGCGACGATCGGATGCATATGGCGCGGGATACCCGGCGTGGTATGCAACGCGATCGCTGTCCAGACGAGATCGACATCGGCCGCCGCGATGCCGCGGGTCGAGAGAAAGTCGCGGGCGGCGTTGGCCCCGTCAACTTCGAACCGTTCGGTCGCGCTGCTGTAGGCGCCGAGGAGACCCAGGTCGTGAAACATGGCGCCGGCGTACAGCAGTTCCGCATCGAACCTCAGCCCAAGGCGGCTCCCCTCCATAGCGCCAAATAGATATACCCGGCTCGAATGGTGAAAGAGCAGCGGGCTGGAGGTATCGCGCACGAACTCGGTAATTTCCCGCGCAAGCTGGCTGTCGGGCACGGCTACATCCTGAATGAACTGGGACATGACGCTTCTCCTTCGAGAGTGGAACGGGTCTGGCGCTGCGCGAGCGGCGTGCTATTTCGTTGCCGCTGTCGTCCCGAGTCTTGCCAGAGCCTCGCGAACTCCCGCACCGTAATCCGGGTCTGCCTTTGAACAGTTGATTATGTGGCGGTCCTGAATATGCGCCTGAACCGAGGCCATCTGGCGAGCGGTATTATCGAACAGCATCTGCTGCTGGGACTTGCTCATCAGGCGAAACAGATTGCCGGGTTGCGCGAAGTGGTCCACGTCCACGCGGTGGTCCCAATGGGCGGCGTTGCCCTCGATGGGCAGCGCCGGTTCATGAAGCCCGGGCTCAACGTCCCATTCGCCGGCACTGTTCGGGAAGTAAGACGGGGTGCCGCCAAGGTTGTCGTCGGTGCGCATGGCGCCGTCGCGGTGGTAGCTGTGGACGGGGCACTTCGGTGCGTTAACGGGAATATGGTTGAAGTTCACGCCGAGCCGATATCGTTGGGTATCGCCGTAGGAAAAGAGCCGCGCCTGAAGCATCTTGTCGGGCGAAAAGCCAATCCCGGGGACCACGTTCGCAGGCGAGAAGGCCGCCTGTTCGACCTCCGCGAAGTAGTTGCCGGGGTTGCGGTTCAGTTCGAGAACGCCCACCTCGATCAACGGGAAATCGCCTTTCGGCCAGACTTTGGTGAGATCGAACGGGTTGAACGGCAAAGACCCGGCCTGTTCGTCGTTCATCACCTGAATAAAGAGCGTCCAGCGGGGAAACTCACCGCGCTCGATGCTCTCGAAAAGATCGCGGCCATGCGTCTCCCGGTCCTTGCCCACCAGGCTCTCGGCTTCGTCGTCAGTCAGGTTCGCAATGCCTTGCTGCGTGCGGAGATGAAACTTCACCCACATCCGGCGATTGGCGGCATCGATGAGGCTGAACGTGTGGCTGCCGAAGCCGTGCATGTGGCGATAGCTGCGCGGAATGCCCCGATCGCTCATGACGATCGTGACCTGGTGAAGCGCCTCGGGCAACAGCGTCCAGAAGTCCCAGTTGCTGTTTGCACTGCGCAGCCCCGTGCGAGGGTCGCGCTTGATCGCGTGGTTCAGGTCGGGAAAGCGCAGCGGATCGCGGAAAAAGAACACGGGCGTGTTGTTGCCCACAATGTCCCAGTTCCCTTCTTCCGTATAGAACTTCACCGCGAAGCCGCGGATGTCACGCTCGGCGTCGGCGGCGCCGCGCTCTCCAGCCACGGTGGAGAAGCGCAGGAATACCGGGGTCGTCTTGCCGATTTCCGAGAAAAGCTTCGCCTTCGTGTAGCGCGTGATGTCATGCGTGACCGTGAACACGCCATGCGCTCCCGATCCTTTGGCGTGCATGCGCCGTTCAGGAATGACCTCGCGGTCGAAATGCGCAAGCTTTTCGATCAGCCAGATGTCTTGCAGCAGCGCGGGACCGCGCGGACCGGCTGTTTCGATGTTCAGATTGTCGACAACGGGGGCGCCCGTTGCGTGATCCAGACGCGTTGACGTATCGCGATTTGCCATGCCACGACTCCAGGAGGGTTGTGCGATGCCGGCGGAGCGCCGTTACGTTCCGGGCGCGGCGGTCGCGCGAAGCGTTACGGACGATCGGCGTTTGACTTCTGCAAGCGTTACGGGGCGAGCGCGTCCCGTAGCGTCGGCCACTCGATCAACGAGGGTGAGAGGGCAGAGACATCGACTTGTCGATGTGGAGAAAGCGTACCGGATCGGTACCGGACCGATCTTGGACAAAACAACGATTCGATGGACAAAACACGGGCGGTCGTCGTGGACCGACGGCAACGGCGTGTATGGCAGGGCGTTGTCGTGACCCGCAGTGTGGGACTGCTAGTCGAACAGTACCGACGCCGAAACGTCGATAGCGATGCTTGCGCAAACGTGGCGTGAGCGGTTGCGCTGGCGCCAATCCTTCGGCCCGCACCCTTCGAAGCGCGAAAACACGCGTGAAAAATGGCTCTGATCAAAAAAGCCGCAATCCGACGCGATGCTGGCAAGGCTCGCATCGGACTCGCGTAATTGGGATTTGGCTCGTTCGATTCGACGTTTTAGCAGCCACTGATGCGGCGTGCTCCCGGTCGTCTGCTTGAAGGCTTCGGTGAAGTGGCTCGTGGAAAGATCGCATTGGCGCGCGAGGTCGAGAATGGTCGGATTACCGTGCAGGTGGGCCTCGAAAAAATCCTCGATTCGTCGCATCTGCCAAGGGGCGAGTGCGGCGCGGCGCGGACGATTCAATGTGTCGGCCCTGCCATACCGTGTCACGACGTGCTCGCAAAAAGCGAGGGCGAGGTAGTCGACAAACAGCGAACTCGTCTGATCGGGCTGTTGCAGAACGGTCTGCATGGTGTGCGAAAGGCGAAACAGGACAGGGTCGCTTGCCCCGAGACTGCGCTGCACCAGCCCCCCGATGCGCCGGCGTCCCTTTTGATCGGTGAACGCTTCGATCGTGCTCTGGGCGATATAGAGCCGCATGGTATCGAACGGCATGTCGAGCCGCCGCGTCGGACTCGAGCGCAGGTCGAGCAGATAACAGCAGCCCGGTCGGCAGGATGTCGAACCATCGAGGGTTCCGCTCGAATAACGGATGCCCGGATCAGGGCTCGAAACAAGCGGCATTTGAAAGACGAATGCTTCCTCGGGGTGCGGCGTCAGCGAGCGCCCGGGTTGCGGGCGCGCGTTCGTCAGCCGCGAGAACGCGATCGGCGGTCCCTGAGTCAATACGCCTGCCCGGACGGTGGGCGCTTCCCGCAGGAGAAAGCGCCTCGCGAGCGTGTCGTCTGGAGAGGGCTGCCCCAGAGCAGCAGGACTCTTTTTGTTCATTCATCGCGCCCGTGAGTGCCGCCGTGACGGAGTCTGTGCCGTTGCCTGGCGGCTGGTTCAAATGAAAGAAAACCCAATTTATCCCAGTTTGGTGACTGCCGCGCTGCCGGTGACGGGAGGTGATGGCGTGTGACTGGTCGCGGGTGGCGCCTGGAGAGATTCCGGGTCCCAGCCGCCGCCGAGTGCCTTGAACGTCGAGATTGCCGCGCGAGCAGATTCCGTTTGCGCTTGGGCGCGCGCGTCGGCAGCCTGCAACAGCGTCTCGTTGGCGTGCAACACGTCGATAAAGCTTGCCGCGCCGCTCCGATACGCTGCCATCGAGGAGTCTCGCGCTTTGGACAATGACGATTCCGCGTGCGACAGTGTGGCCGCCTGTGCCTCGCGGTTCACCAACGACGAGAGCGAGGTTTCAACGTCCTCGGTGGCGCGGAGTACGGCCTGGCGATAACCGGCGAGCGCTTGCGCGTCGGCGCCTTTCGCCTGGTTGACGTCGGCGTTGATCCGCGCGAAGTCGAACAGGCGCCAGCGCAATCCCACGAGGCCGGCCGCCTGGCTGGCACCGCCTGTGAATAACGTGCCGGCTGCGGCTGAGGTCGCACTGCCGAGGAATGCGTTCAGCGACACCGTTGGATAGTATTCGCTGATTGCGGCCCCAATGCGCGCGTTGGCGGCTGCGAGGTGGCGTTCGGCTGCGATCAGGTCGGGCCGCCTTTGCAGCAGATCGGCCGGCGTGCCCATATCCGCGAGCGAAGGCGCAACGGGGATCAAAGACGCAGGGGCGAGCTCTTCCCGGTGGGTCCCCGGCGGCGCGCCCAACATCACGTCGAGGGAGTTTGACGCCGCATCCAGCGCCGCGTTCAGGATGGGCACGCTCGCCTGAACCTGGTCGAGCGTGCCTTGCGCCTGCTGAACCTGATAGTCGGCGGCGGCGCCCTTCGAATACAGGAGTTTCACGTCTGTGAGCAGTGCTTCCTGCGTCTGCACCTGGTGGTTTGCAATCTCCAGGCGAGCCTGAAGGCCTCGTATCGTCACGTAGATATCCGCTGTCTGGGCCGCGACGGCGAGCCGGGTGGCAGCGGCCGCCGCTTCGGTCGCTGAATAATCTGCGAGCGCGGCTTCGCGCTGCCTTCGAAGGCCGCCAAAAATGTCGATCTCCCAACCGGCCTCCAGATTGGCTTCGTACTCGGTGCCCCAGCGCTCGTAACCCGGTGTCGCATTGAGCAACTGGCCGAACGGCGTGTTGACCGATTGGTAGGCTCTGGCCGCCGAGGCCGAAACCGTGGCCGAGGGCAGGAGCGCCGCGTCAGCGGTGCCGAGGCGCGCACGCGCCTGGTCGATTTGCGCGACAGCCTGGGCAAGGTCCAGGTTCTGGGCAAGCGCCATGGCAACGTAGCGCGTGAGCAGGGGATCGTCGAAGCCTTCCCACCACGCAGACAGATTTGCCGACGGAGCCGCCGCCGCGGTGACGGACGACGGCCGCGTCACATAGCTTTGCGCGAGCGGCACATCCGGCCGCCGGTAGTCGGGGCCCACGGTGCAGGCAGAAAGGGCGGCGGCGCTAATCAGGAAAGCAAGTGGGCGACGCGAAAACATGGTCATCTCGGCGAGTGTCGATATAGTGACCAATATACAATATGGTCACTTGTTGTCAACCATTCGGTGAGGGACTAAGCTTGGGACATGAACAAGCCCATTCCATCCGCCGCGCCATCCCGTGGCCCCTCGGACCACGAAGTTCGTGCACAGATCGTCGAAGCCGCGACGGAATACTTCAGTCGCTACGGCTACGAAAAGACAACGGTCTCCGACCTCGCAAAAGAAATCGGCTTTTCGAAAGCCTACATTTACAAATTTTTCGACTCGAAACAGGCAATCGGCGAAGTTATCTGCGCGAACCGCCTCGCCGCGATGATCGCGGCCGTGAGCGAAAGCGTCGCAGACGCCTCCAGCGCCACGGAGAAATTTCGCCGTATGTTCAAGACGTTACTGGCGTCGGGGTGCCAGCTTTTTTTCCAGGATCGCAAGCTTTACGATATCGCCGCCGTTGCGGCTGCGTCGCCCTGGCCGTCCGTCCACGGGTACGAAGAACAGATCCGTTGCATGCTGGCCGACATCCTGCGACTCGGGCGGGAAACGGGCGAATTCGAGCGTAAAACGCCCTTGGACGAGGCCGTGAATGCGATCTTTCTGGTGATGAAACCGTACTTCAATCCCTTGTTGCTCCAGCACAACCTCGACGCTGCCGAGGAGGCGACGGTCCAGCTCGCGAACCTCGTGCTTAGAAGTCTCTCGCCATAAACGCATTTGTGACTATTGACTGAAATGGTCACAAGAATCAGAATGAGGTCTCCTGTTCATTGGAAAGGGCGACCTCATGTTCCGGCATCATCATCTTCTTTGCACACTGAGCCTGGTCTCGCTCGCCCTCGCCGCGTGCGGCGAGAAGCAGGCCAACGATCCGCGCACTGAGGCTCCGCTCGTGCGTACGAGCGCTGTTCGTAGCGCGCCAGGGGCGAGTCGCTCGTTTTCGGGGGTAGTGGGCGCGCGCGTTCAGAGCGACCTCGGTTTCCGGGTTCAGGGAAAGGTCATCGAGCGCCTGGTCGACGCGGGGCAAACGGTCAAACGCGGCCAGCCCCTGATGCGCATCGACCCCGTCGATCTGGGTTTGCAGGCGCGTTCGCAGCAGGAACTCGTGGATGCCGCGCAGGCGCGTGCCACGCAGACGGCCGCCGACGAGGCCCGCTATCGGGATCTCGTTGCGGCAGGTGCGGTTTCGGCATCGACCTATGAGCAACTCAAAGCGGCCGCCGATTCCGCCAGGGCACAACTCGTCGCGGCCAGGGCGCAGGCGGTGCTTGCCAGCAACGCTTCGGGCTACGCGGTGCTCATGGCGGATGCGGACGGCGTGGTGGTGGAGACACTGGCCGAACCGGGCCAGGTGGTCGCGCCGGGTCAGATAGTCGTGCGGCTTGCGCATGCCGGACCCCGCGAGGCGGTCGTGCAGCTTCCCGAAACGCTGCGTCCCGTTCCGGGCTCGATCGCGCAGGCAACCCTCTACGGTGCGGACAAGAGGCCGGTTCCCGCCGCGTTGCGTCAGCTCTCCGACTCGGCCGATCGCCTGACACGCACTTACGAGGCGAGGTACGTTCTTGAGGGCGCACTGTCCAACGCCCCGCTTGGCGCGACCGTGACCATCGACCTACCGGGTGAAGCCGGGCAGAGACAAGGCGCTCTGGAGGTGCCGATTGGCGCCGTGTTCGATCCGGGAACGGGCGCCGGCGTCTGGACCGTTGACCGATCGCAGGCGCGTGCGACGTGGCACAAGGTTCACGTCACCGCCTTGAGCGACGACACGGCGACGGTCTCCGGCGATCTTCACGAAGGCGACCAGGTCGTTGCGCTCGGCGCTCAATTGCTTCACGACGGAGAAAGGGTGCGTCTTGCCCGCGACGCGATGGCTACGGCGTCGGTCTCCCGGGAAGGAGCGGAGCAATGAGCGGTTTCAATCTTTCAGCCCTCGCGGTGCGAGAGCGCTCAGTCACGCTGTTTCTGATCATCCTGATCTCCGTTGCCGGCCTGCTCGCCTTCTTCAAACTGGGGCGGGCCGAAGACCCGCCGTTCACCGTCAAGTCGATGACGGTCATTACGGCGTGGCCGGGCGCCACTGCGCAGGAGATGCAGGATCAGGTGGCCGAACCCCTGGAGAAGCGCATGCAGGAGCTGCGCTGGTACGACCGGACCGAGACCTATACGCGTCCGGGGCTGGCCTTCACCACAGTGACCTTGCTGGACAGCACGCCGCCTGCCGACGTGCCCGAGGAGTTTTACCAGGCTCGCAAAAAACTCTCCGACGAAGCGGGCAGTCTGCCGCCGGGCGTGATCGGACCGCTCGTCAATGATGAGTATTCCGATGTAACGTTCGCGCTGTTCGCGCTCAAGGCCAGAGGTGAACCGCAACGATTGCTGGTGCGCGACGCCGAGGCGTTTCGCCAGCGACTCCTTCACGTGGCGGGCGTCAAGAAGGTGAACATCATCGGCGAGCAAGCCGAGCGCATTTATGTTTCGTTCTCGCATGACCGGCTCGCGACCCTTGGCGTGACGCCTCAGGACATCTTTGCCGCCCTCAACAACCAGAACGTTCTGACGCCTGCCGGTTCGATCGATACGGCTGGCGCGCAGGTTTTCATCCGCATTGAAGGCGCTTTAGACAAGCTTCAGAAAATCCGCGACACCCCCATCGTTGTTCAGGGCCGAACACTGAAGCTCTCGGACGTGGCAACCGTCGAGCGCGGTTACGAAGACCCGGCCACCTTCCAGATTCGCAATAACGGCGAACCGGCGCTGCTCCTTGGCGTGGTGATGCGCGACGGCTGGAACGGGCTGAACCTGGGGCAGGCGCTCGACAAGGAGGTGGCGTCGATCAACGCTGCGCTTCCGCTGGGCATGAGTCTCACGAAGGTGACCGACCAGGCCGTCAATATCCATTCGGCCATCGACGAGTTCATGGTCAAGTTCTTCGTCGCGCTGCTCGTGGTGATGATCGTGAGCTTCGCCAGCATGGGATGGCGCGTGGGCATCGTGGTGTCGGCCGCGGTGCCGCTGACACTCGCGGGCGTGTTCGTCGTCATGGCTGCGACCGGCAAGAGTTTCGACCGCATCACACTGGGCTCGCTGATCCTCGCGCTGGGCTTGCTCGTCGACGACGCGATCATCGCCATCGAAATGATGGTCGTGAAAATGGAGGAGGGCTATAGCCGCGTTCAGGCGTCCGCTTACGCCTGGAGCCACACTGCGGCCCCGATGCTCTCCGGTACGCTGGTCACGGCCGTCGGCTTCATGCCGAATGGCTTCGCCCGTTCGACGGCGGGCGAATATACGAGCAACATGTTCTGGATTGTCGGCATCGCACTGATCACCTCGTGGATCGTTGCCGTTGTCTTTACACCCTATCTCGGCGTCAAGCTGTTGCCCGACATTCCGGCGATCGAAGGTGGACACGGGGCGATCTACAACACGCCGAATTACCAGCGCTTTCGCCGCTTCCTCGCGCGCGTGATACAGCGAAAGTGGATAGTCGCCGGGGTCGTGGTGGCGTTGTTCGTCGTCGCCGTGATGGGAATGAGCGTGGTGAAAAAGCAGTTCTTCCCGACCTCCGATCGCCCGGAAGTGCTCGTGGAGGTGCAGATGCCCTATGGGACGTCGATCGAGCAAACGTCCGCGGCGACGGAAAAAGTCGAGGCATGGCTGGCAAAGCAGCCGGAAGCGAAGATCGTCACCGCCTACATTGGACAGGGGGCGCCTCGCTTCTATCTGGCAATGTCGCCGGAGCTTCCGGATTCGTCGTTCGCGAAAATCGTCATACGCACGAGTGACGAGACGCAGCGGGAGGCACTCAAATTCCGTCTGCGCAAAGCCATTGCCGAGGGTTTGGTACCGGGGGCCCAGGTTCGCGTCACCCAGTTGGTGTTCGGCCCTTACTCGCCTTATCCCGTTGCGTTCAGGGTCATGGGTCCGGACGCTCACACGTTGCGCGCAATCGCCGCGCAGGTCGAACGGATCATGAACGCCAGTCCGATGATGCGGACGGTGAATACCGACTGGGGGCCACGTGTTCCAGCCGTCCACTTCACATTGAATCAAGACCGGCTCGGGACTTTCGGATTGACGTCCAGTTCGGTCGCACAGCAGCTGCAATTTCTGTTGACCGGCATAGCGGTCACGAACGTACGCGAGGACATTCGCTCTGTTGAGCTCGTCGCACGATCGGCCGGCGACATCCGGCTTGATCCGAACCGGATCGGTGGATTCACCCTGATCGGCGCTGCGGGTCAGCGCGTACCGCTGTCACAGGTGGGGACGGTCGAAATCCGGATGGAAGACCCGATCCTTCGCCGTCGCGATCGAACGCCAACGATTACCGTGCGCGGCGACATTGCGGAAGGACTGCAACCGCCCGATGTCTCGACCGCGATGCTGGCGCAGCTTCAGCCGGTGATCGCAACGCTTCCGGACGGCTATCGGATCGAGGAGGCAGGATCCATCGAAGAAGCCGACAAAGCGACGAAAGCGTTGGCTCCGCTGTTTCCGATCATGATTGCGCTCACCTTGCTCATCATTGTCTTTCAGACGCGCTCGATGGCCGCGACCATGATGGTGTTCGCGACGAGTCCGCTGGGCTTGATCGGCGTTGTCCCGACATTGCTGCTGTTCAATCAGCCGTTCGGGATCAATGCCCTGGTGGGGCTCATTGCGCTCTCCGGCATCTTGATGCGCAATACGCTGATCCTGATCGGCCAGATCGAGCAGAATGCGCGGGAGGGAATGACGCCTTTCGATGCCGTGGTGGAAGCCACCATTCAACGGTCCCGGCCGGTCATCCTGACCGCGCTTGCGGCGATGCTCGCTTTCATTCCGTTGACCCATTCCGTCTTCTGGGGCACGTTGGCTTATACGTTGATTGGGGGAACCTTTGCCGGAACGATTCTGACGCTGGTGTTCCTGCCGGCGATGTATTCGATCTGGTTCAGGATTCGGCCCGGCGCGGGGGAGGACCACGCCGCGCTTGAGCCGAGTGCAAGCACGATCACGTAGACATGTCCGCACGCAGGCGCTGGATATTCCCGGCGCTTGTCCACGCGCCTGAAGGTGCGCATCGTCTCGGCCGAAGCCGTTACCCGAGCGTTGTCCGTGTGCGGACGAGAGCACGTCCAACCGGAACTTGTGTGTTGGCGGGACCGCTTCTATCGTGTAATCAATTCCCGTGTTTGCAGTGCGATCGCCGGTTACGTCGTCAAGCGCTTTGAACGTTGCGAAACGATATACCTCTGACCAATACGCCCGGCGCGAAGCGGTACAAAGCGGTACGAAGCGCCACTAAGCGGGACGAAGCGCGATGCATGTCGTGACGAGCGCACACCATGCCCGCGAGCTTGTAAAAACAAGGAGTGTCGGCCATGTTCACTCGCCGGGACTTTGTGAGAACCCTGCCCGGGCTGCCGGCCGCCCTCTGCTGCGGTGCGAGCGGCGCCGCAACGGTGAACGACGCATCGAAGGTCTGCCTGGTCGTTGGCAACAGTGCCTATGCCCGTATGGCACTGCGCAATCCGGTCAACGATGCGCGCGCGATGAGCGAACTCTTCGCGGCCGCCAATTTCAGCGTGGATTTCCAGCAGGACGTGAAACTCGATGCATTCAGGGAAGCGGTCGACCGGTTTGGCGAGACAGTCCAGCACGCAAGCACCAGGCTCGCGGTGTTCTACTACGCGGGTCACGGCGTCCAGCTCGATTGGCGCAATTACCTGTTGCCTGTCGATGCCCAGGTGGGCACTGCGGATCAACTGAAGGCCAGATGCCTGGATCTGGGTCTCCTGCTCGGCAAGTTCGCCGACACGAAAGACAAGACCCATATCGTCTTTCTCGATGCGTGCCGCAACGATCCATTCGGTGGCACCTACCAACCCGCGCAAGCGGGTCTCAGTCAGGTCGACGCGCCGGTTGGAAGCCTGCTTGCCTACTCGACCGCGCCGGGGAAGGTGGCCTTCGACGGCCGGGGGGCGAACGGCCCTTACGTGCAGAATCTGGTCCGCGAACTGTCACGCCGCGACGCGCAGCTCGAGGATGCCTTGAAGCGTGTGCGTCTCAACGTGAGGCTGGAATCCAGCGGCATGCAGATTCCCTGGGAGTCGACCTCGCTTGAACGAGCGGTCTATCTCTTCGACGACGGACGCAAGCCGCTCAGCGACGCGGACCTCGAGAATGCCGTCAAGGAGGATCTGGACTACTGGGAGCGCATCAAGTCGTCGCGCAACCCGCAGGACTGGATCGCCTATTTGCGCACTTTTCCCAATGGCCGCTTTGCCGAGATCGCGCAGGACCGGCTCACCCGCCTGCTCGCCACGCAGGCAAGCCCGCCCGTAGCGGGGCGCACAAGCGTTGCAAGCGCACCGGCTGCGGCGCAAACCGGCGTGCCGGTAGCGATCGTTGCGTCTGCACCGGTCGCCTCGCAGCCGCCGGCGCAGGCGCGGGTCGAACCGCCCGCGATCGTGGTGGCGCCGGGCGCTCCGCCTCCGCAACTCGCGCGACCGTCGGATAATCCATACTCGGCCGGCGTTTATCCTTTGGGACGCGTGTTTTCGGTCGGCGACGAAGCCACGTTCAGGGTGATCGATATCATTGGTGGGCGGGAAAAGACCCGCTACAGCATCCGGATCACCAAAGTCGATCTGGACGCCGATCGAATTGAGGCCAACGGAGGCAAGTGGGTGTACGACGCCATGGGCAATCCGCGAGCGACGCCCCGTGGGGCGAGCACTGTCCCGAAACAACTGGTTCCAGCGGAATTCCAGATTGGCAAGAAGTGGCAAGCGGCCTTTGCGGACGTCAACGGCCAATGGGCCACCGAACTCGATCTGAAGGTCGTGGCGCGCGAGATCGTCCGTGCCGGCGACGTAGACTTTCTGGCGTTTCGTGTCGAAGGCCGGGGAATCCGCACGCGTTTGCACCGAACCTTTGTTCGCCTGGAGTGGCGCTTCTGGTATGTGCCGGGCCTTAATTTCAGCGTCGTCAGCGAATATATCGAACGGGCGGCGAATGCGGTATTTTTATTCTCGAGCAATCGGGACGAACTGATCATGCTCAGGCAGCAGAGAACGGGACTTTCCACGACTGCATAGGATGGTGAAGCCCATCCGACGCGGACATCGTCTCGTCACTCACCCTGACGGCTGCCCTTGCGATAGTCAGTAGGACTACTGCCGGTCCAGTGCTTGAATGCGCGGCAAAAGCCGGTGGCATCGGAAAAGCCGAGATCAAACGCCAGCACGGCCACGCTCGTGTTCGAATTGGTCAGCCGATGGATGGCGATATCCCTTCGCAGTCCGTCTTTCACTAGCTGAAAATGCGTTCCTTCCTCTGCGTATCTGCGATTGAGCGTGCGCACCGACGTATGTAACGCCTGCGCGAGATCCTGAATGGTTACCGGCTGCGTCATATTCTGTTCAAGATACTCGCGCGTTTTCGCCACGATGGAACCGTGATGCAACGCGGTGAATGTCCAGTCTCCAGGCGCGCGCTTCAGGAATTCCCATAGCTCGTGCTTCTCGCGGTTGAACAGTTCCGCACAATCCTGGTACAGGAAATAAATGCTCGTCATTCCTGAATCGAAATGCACGGCGCCTGGGTACAGGAACGCATAGTCCCCCGCGTGTCTCGGTTTGGCGAAGTCGAACTCGACCCGGTGCAGGACGAGCTCCCTGCCAAGCAGCCAGGATGCGATGCCGTGAACCAGCTTCATCATCAACTCATGTCCAAGTGGCGTGACCTGCGTGCCGGACGTTCTTTCCACTAGCGCGAGCCGCACCAGATCATGCTTCGTTGAAATCTGTAGCCGGTAGTCATCCAGCAGCAAATTCCAGAAGCGCACGAAACGATTGAACGCCACCAGCACGGTGGGCGCGTCGAGCAGGCTGAGCATGAGGTACTTTAATGTGCCACCCCGGATCGGCCGGGACCATAGACCCAGCATCTCGTCATCGAGTGTCGCCGCGACCGTCCTGTACAGCGCGACATATTGCTCGCGTGTCATGCGCGCGTCGGGCTGATGGAGCAGGGACTGGGGGATGGCGGCGCTTGCGAGCGCCTGCGCCGCCGCGTCCTCCCCGTGACGGCTGCGAATGACGCGCAACATCCCGTGCAGGAAGTGAGCGGAAAGCGTGAGAGGGCTTTGCGAGGTCCGGTTCATGGTGCGTTCATTATGGCGCACTTTGCACATTGATTGGCGCGATGTGTCAATTTCCCACGGCCCACCTGCCTATACTGGCCAGTAATTTCCGCGGTGCTTGAAGCTTGTGATCGTTGCCACTTGGCGCGTTGTGCCAATTCGTGGCGGCATATGTTCGTCAATCGGAAGGGAGCATGGTTTGAGTACGAGACGCATTGTCGTGACTGGCATGGGGATAGTGTCGCCGTTGGGTTGTGAGGTCGAATCCGTATGGAGCCGGCTCTTGAACGGTTATTCAGGCCTGGCGGGTTTGCCTGACGAGGTCACGGAAGGGATTGCATCGAAGGTCGGCGGCGTCGTGCCCATCTTGACGCCGGACTGCCCGTGGGGATTCGATCCCGCTCTCGCGGTCGAGCCCAAGGACCAGAAGAAGATGGACCGCTTCAGTCTGTTTGCGCTGAGCGCGGCGCAAGACGCTTTGAATCAATCCGGCTGGCACCCTGAAACGGAAAGCGCTCGTCAAAGAACGGCAACGATCGTGGCTTCCGGCGTAGGCGGATTCGGTGCGATCGTCGAAGCCGTAAGGACCACTGATAATCGCGGACCTCGGCGGCTTTCTCCATTCACCGTTCCCAGTTTCCTGGCCAATATGGCAGCCGGCCACGTATCCATTCGCCACGGCTTTCGTGGTCCCCTGGGTGCGCCGGTCACCGCCTGTGCCGCCAGCGCTCAGGCCATTGGCGACGCCGCGCGCCTGATCCGCGCCGGCGAAGCCGATATTGCCGTGTGCGGCGGAGCCGAAGCCTGCATCGATCGAGTGAGCTTTGGGGCGTTTGCCGCCGCAAGAACCCTGTCCACAGGCTTCAACGACCATCCCGCACAAGCGTCCCGCCCGTTCGATAGCGGACGCGACGGCTTTGTGATGGGAGAGGGCGCCGGCATGCTCGTCATCGAAGACCTGGAGCACGCATTGCGGCGAGGCGCCACGCCGATTGCGGAAGTGCTCGGTTATGGCACGAGCGCCGATGCACACCATATGACATCCCCGCCCGAAGACGGTGCCGGCGGAAGGCGCGCGATGGAACTGGCGATCCGGCAGGCGAATCTCGAACCCGGCCTGATCGGGCATTTGAACGCTCATGCAACGTCCACGCCCGTAGGCGACATCAGTGAGCTGGCGGCCATCAAGGCGGTATTTGGAACAGGTCGAGGCCCCGCCGTATCCGCCACCAAGTCATCGACTGGCCATTTGCTTGGCGCGGCTGGCGGCGTGGAGGCCATTTTCACCGTGCTTGCGTTGCGAGACCAGCTTGCGCCGCCCACGCTCAATTTGACGCAGCCTGACCCGGCAGCGGAAGGCATCGACATTGTCGGTGCAACGGCACGAAACATATCGACGGAATACGCGATCTCCAATGGCTTCGGCTTTGGGGGCGTCAATGCCAGTCTGGTATTCCGTCGACTTTGATCGTGAATGCGTGTTGAAGGGGCGCTTGAGGGCGTGCCTTGGCGCCCTCAGGCACCATCAGGTAACCTCAAGCGGCGAAGTCGGTCGATGCCGACAGCGCCTTCCACGTTTGCATTTCCTGCGTCACATAAGCGTTTTTCGCTTCGATGGCAGCTAGCGTGTCCGTGCCAAGCGGGAGGCGCAGCGGCGGGTTCGGCGCGTCGACGAGCGTGATCAGCGCGGCCGCAAGCTTCGTCGGGTCGCCGGGCTGGTTGTGATTCATTTGCACGGCCTTGCGGCGCACCGCACCCGAGGTTTCGTCGTAGTCGGCAATCACGTCGGGCGCAACGACGAGCGAGGAAGCATCCAGAAAGTCCGTGCGAAAATACCCCGGCTCGACAACGGTCGCGTGAACGCCCAGCGGTTTCAATTCGGCGTGCAACGCTTCCGTAATGCCTTCGACCGCGAACTTCGTCGACGAGTACGCGCCGAAACCCGCCGCGGCCCGATAACCGCCAACCGACGAAATATTGATCACGTGGCCCGAGCGGTTCGCACGCATCGTCGGCAGCACGGCACGCGTGACGTTAAGCAGACCGAATACATTCGTGTCGTACATGCGGCGGACGTCCTTGTCGGCGGATTCTTCCACGGCGCCCAGCAGACCAAAGCCGGCGTTGTTGACCAGCACGTCGACGCGGCCGAATTTTTCAACCGCCAGTTGCACGGCCGCCTTCGCCTGGGCTTCGTTTGTCACGTCCAGCGCGACCGGCAGCAACGCCGCCGACTCTCCGAGCCGCTCGACGATAGCGGGGACATTGCGTCCGGCGGCCACGACCGCGTTGCCGTCCGCAAGCGCCGCTTCGGCAATCAATGCGCCAATCCCCCGCGATGCGCCAGTGATGAACCATACGCGCTTGAAGCCACCTTGTTGAACGTTAGCCATCATGTCTCTCCTACGTGTGTGATGAGGTGAAGTCATGGTAGTCGCGGCGATTGACACAAACTAGCCGTATATTACTGGAGGGATAATCAACCTCCGTTTGCGAATCGGGGCCCTGGAGATGAACGGAATTCGTGCGATCACCATTTTCGTCCGTGCCGCGGCGCTCGGCAGCCTGCGTGGGGCGGCAATCGATCAGGGCATCTCGCCCCAGGCCGCGAGCCACGCGGTGATGCAACTGGAGAAGGAACTGGGCGTGCGGCTCTTTCACCGGACCACGCGCAAGCTGAGCCTGACCGAGGAGGGCCAGCGGCTGCTCGACAACGTGGAGCCGGCGCTCGCCACCCTCTCTTCCGCGCTCGACGAGGCCCGGCGCTCGAAAGAGGACGTGGCCGGCATGTTGCGCGTGAGTGCGCCGCGGGCATTCGGGCTCCCGGTCCTCTGGCCGTACTTCGAGGAATTCCAGAAGCGCTATCAGAACGTGCAGCTCGAAGTGCAATTCGACGATCAATTCACGGATCTCGTGACAGACCGCTCCGACGTGGGATTTCGCGGCGGACCGCCGCCTTCGGGTGGCTCGATCGCCCGCAGGCTGGTGCCGATTCAACTGATCGTGTGCGCCTCGCCGGACTATATCGAGCGCAACGGCGCGCCGCGGACCATCGAAGAACTCGCGCAGCATCGCTGCACCGGGTACCGCCGCGCCAACACGGGCAAGCTCGCGCAGTGGCAGTTCCGCATCGGCGATGAGATCGTTTATCGCGACGTGCCTCCCGCCATCTGCGTGAACGATACGGAACTCGAAACGCAGGCCGTGCTTTCGGGCCTCGGCATCGGGCAACTGGGGAGCTTCAATGCCACGGCGCATATCCGAAGCGGGCGACTCATTCCGCTTTTGACGGAGCACATCACCGAATACGGCACGATTTATATCTACTACAAGCATCGAACCGAACAATCGCTGCGCGTGAAGACGTTCATCGACTTCATGGTCGAGCGCATGGCCGGCAACCGGAATTTCTTTCTCGATCCGTCCGAGCTTCGCGCGGCGCAGCCGCCGCTGCGCAAACGTGCAGCGAAGCGACGTGGCTAGTGGCTTCTTTGTGGCCGACTGCGCAGTCAGCGGATTGAAGCTGCCAGCAGCATTTCGCGCCGCGCCGCGATCGTGTTCGCCCAGTCGTCGATCATCGCCGCGAAGCGCTCACCCTCGAAATCTTCGAGCGCCCGTTCGCCCACGGCGTTCAGCGCGGTGAGCGTGTAGCTCACCTCAACCGCGGTGCGCGCTGCGTCGAGTGCGGCGCAGCGCACCTCGACAACGCTGGTGCGTGAGGCCGGGGTCGAACGCACATAGCGCGATCGGTGCGCGTGGCGCTCGAAGTCGATCAGCGTCCAGACAGTCAGCTCGTCGCCCTGACCCGTGAGAAACACCATTCCCGCCTCGGTGCGGCCATCGCCTGGGTGGACGTAGGTCGGCTTCCAGCCGTCGACCCATAACTCTTCGCCTGCTGGCGTGAAAAACATGAAGGCCTGGTCGACCGGGGCGTCGACGACGATCCGGTGGCTTACGTGCAGTCGGCGCGGCATGCGTGCATCCTCCGTTCGTCAAAATTCGCAGAGCAAGCGAGCGAGCAAGCGAGCAATGGCGAGCGCTCGTTAAGCCACGCGTTGAAAACCACATTCGGGTTGCGGGTGTATCACTCTGAATCTCGTTTAGCCGTGTTCGAATGCATTTGGCGTCATGACCTGTGCGCTCCCGCCTCATTCACGAATGACCTGAACCCGTCCCGATTTGACCGCTGCCTTTAAAACCGTCCAGTCCGCTTCATTCTGTTCGGCATAGGCGAGCGCGAATTGCACGATTGCCTCGTCGAATGCGCTCGATTTTCCCATATATCCGAAGATCAATGCGGGGTCGCCCGCTTTTGCCATCGCGTGGGCGAGCGCGTGCGCGCAGGAAACCGCATATTCACCGAGATCTTCCACGTCGAATGTGGAGAAGTCGAACGCGCCTTTCATGTCGCGCAGTTGGCGAACGTAAAAGTCGCTGCCCGTGTGCCGCATCTTCGACCAGCCGAGAAAAATATCGCTGGCGGATTGCAGCAGACGCTGCCCGTTCACCACACGCTGGCCGTGATTGGGGAAACGGCTCGGCGGCACGTAACCCTCCAGCACGGAGGCTCGCGCCTCCTTCAACTGAAGGAACAACGGGCAGTCGCCGTCGGCCATGAACAGCGCCTGGTAGCAGCGCGTGCCCACCGATCCCACGCCGACAACACGAATGGCGACATCCACCAGTTCATAGCGATCGAACAGGGCACGCCTGTCGTCGGGCAACGTCAGGCGGTAGTCGGCGAAGAAGCGCCGGACCATCGCGTCGTACTGCTTATGATCGTGCGGGCTCTCCAGAGGGATGTGATACACGAGCGGTGGCATATCCTTGATACGCAGCTTGCCGTTGACGACTTCGGTTGCGTGGCTCATCACCGACCGGGAAGACTGCTGGCTCGCCTTCGCGATGACCGCCATTTCTTTTTTCTTTTCCACCTGCGAACCGGCAATCGCCAGCATGCTCGCTGCGCTGAACTGGTAATACCAGACGTCAAGCGTATCCATCCGGCTGAATTCGGAGATGCGTTGCCGAAACGTCTCGCACAACCGGCGTACGACGGCGCGCTGCTCGCGCGTGGCGAATCCGCGTTCGCGCGCTTCGATCACGAACGACGCGGCCAGCCTGCGCACGTCCCAGTCAAACGGGCCGGGAAGCGTTTCGTCGAAGTCATTGGGTCCAAAAAGCATACGCCGCTCGGGGCTCGCGAACAGGCCGAAATTCGCGAGGTGGGCATCGCCGCCCAGTTGCACGGTAACGCCGGAATGCGGCAGCTTCGACAGGTCATAGGCCATGAGCGGCGCCGCGCCGCGATAGAACGCGAAGGGACTCGCAACCATGCGACCGTAGCGTATGGGTATCAGCTCGGCCACCCGTCCCACGTTGGACGCGTCGAGCAACGCGAGGGGATCGCGGCCGTCGGTCCTGAATTCGGCCAGCTTCGCTCGTGGCACTTTTGCGCGTGCCGCCTTGCCGCGCTCGATGCGCGCCGCCACCGACCCACGCCCCGCAAACAGCATGGACGGGTCTTCCGGATCGGCGGGCCCCGGTGCATTGTCATTGCGCTTCGCAGCAGCGATCTCGGACACGTGTGCCTCCCTTTCCCGGTTGATTGTCTACAGGCCTGGCTTCGTCATGCTTTGGTGTCGTCCGGTGCAGGCGGCGCAGCCGTTGGCGATAGATTGCCGAGCGCGTCGATCGCCTCATCGACCGTCGAGAAGATCTGTCGATGGATATCGGGCGCGCGCAGCGCCTTGTATCGTTCGAGTTCATGCCGCACACCCGAAGGAAGAGCGACGATGGCGATACCCACCCCGCGCCTGTCGAGTTCGCCGCCAAGCTGAAGCAAGGCTTTGCACGCCGTGTAATCGACGTTGTTGATTTCCGATGCATCGAGGACCACCCAGCGCAACGGCGGGCTGGCCTCGTTGACGAGTTTCAGCACTTCCTCCGAGAAGCGGCCGGTGTTTGCATAGAACAGGTCCGCTTCGAACCGGTAGACGACGATGCCGGGAGCCGCGAGCACATTCGGCTCGACACGATGCGCGACCCAGTGACCCGCAGGGCTGCGGGTGAGCACGCGGGTGCGCAGGTGGTAGCTGTTTCGGGCATGCGCGATCAATGACATCACAATGGCGGCGAGAATGCCGTGCATCACATCGACGAACACGACCACGCACACCGTCAGCAGCGCGACGACGAATTCGTCCTTCTGCATGCGAAAGAGCTCGATCATGCCCTTCACGTCGATCAGCTTCACCCCGATCATGAACACAATGGCCGACAAGACGGCGGCAGGCAAAAGACTCAGCGGTCTCGTGAGGAACAGCAGCACCAGCAGCACGATGACCGCGGTCGTGAGATGGGCGACCTGCGTGCGGCCCCCCGCATCGTCGACCATCTCGGTCTTGGTCGGACTGCCGTTCACGACGAAGGTGCCGGTGAACGCCGCTGCGGCGTTCGCAGCCGCGAGCCCGATAATGTCGGCGTTGTCGTCGCCTTTTTCGTTGTAGCGGTTGGCGTACGCGCGCGCCGTCGCCGCGCTCTGGGCGATGATGACGATGAAACACGAGGCGGCCGTTGCCAGCACCTGATTGACCTCGCCCATATGCAACGGCGGAAGGAACAGCGAAGGAAGCCCGCCCGGCACTTCGCCGGTGACGGTAATGCCATGCCCGGCGAAATCGAACACGCCACTTGCCACGATGGACCCGATCACCGCGATCAACGCGCCCGGCGCACGAGGCACGAAGCGCTTGCAACCGATGATCACGGCGAGGACGGCAATCGAAAGCAGCGTGGTCGGATAGTTCGCCCCGGCGCCGCGCTCGACGACGGACACGATCTGCATCACCGGGCCATGCCCCTGCTTTGCGAGTCCGAACAGACCCGCAAGCTCGCCTGCCGCAACCTGCACCCCCACGCCTGTGAGGAAGCCGATCAACGCGCTGCGCGAAAGAAAGTCGGCAAGGAAGCCCAGGCGAAAGATCCGCGCAAAGACCAGCATCACGGCCACCGCCAGGGCCACGGTACTCGTCAGCCCGACATATTCCTTGCTGCCCAATGCGGCGACCGCGGTGAGCGTACCGGCGAGAATGGCTGCGGTGGCGGAATCTGCCGCGACGACCAGTTGACGCGACGCACCAAAGACCGCGAACGCCAGCAGCGGCAGCAAGATGGTGTAAAGACCCGTGACGGTGGGTGTACCAGCTATCTTCGTATAGCCCATCACCTCGGGAATGCCGAGTGCCGCGAGCGTGATTCCCGCGATGATGTCGTGCGGGAGTTGCGCGGGGCTGAGCGGCAAAAGCCCCTGTAGAAAGGGCAGGCGATGCGGATGCGGTTGTGCGGAAGCCGCTGGTTTCATGGCGTCACCTCCAGTTCGCACTGAACGCGGTGGAGTCACCGGGTGGCGTAACGAGATTCATACGCAGTCCAAAATGAATGTAAGCACTTTGTCGGGAAAGAGCGTGCAGCACGAGCGGGCGTGCGCAATGGCGCGCGCGACGACGCCATTCGCGAATGCAGAGAACGCGCAAACGAGCCTCATCGAGACGGAAGATCCCCATGCCTGATCCGGATAAACGGCTTGATCGAGACAACAGCGAACCAGGTTCCAGACGCACACCGTCGCCCTTTTCAGGGTAACAGTCAAGAAGCGAGACGCGTTGTTTACCCGCCCACTGCGATGATTGCCATCGTCAGCAACACGCCGAGCGCGGTCATGGCGATGCCTGCTTTCATTGCGCCCGCACCGGTGTAGCGTCCCAGTGCACAGCCCGCGATGAAGAGCATCGCGAGTGTCAGCACGCGTGAGCAGACGAGCGCCGCCCTGTGATCATCGATCAGGAGAAACGGCAGGGCAACGGGGAAGGTGCCGAGGACGACGAGCAGAAAGATGCCCACTGCGCCGACGAAGTCGTCACGTACGAAATTCGCTCTGGGCGGCAGCGTCGATGTGGCCGCGAGACGCGCCCGAATCCGCTCGAGTTCGCCGTCTTCGACAAGCGAGTCCAGCGTCTCGGGCAATGCGTCACGCAATGTACGCACGGCAACTGCACGGTCCGTCTCTTGCCGCGCGGTCAACGCGAGCTTCAGGCGTTGTCCTCGATCGACAAGCGTGCGCACGAGATACATCACGGCGTCGGCCAGGCCCCACGCGAGATTGCATCCGAGCGCGGCATGAAACATTTTGGTCCCGGCGTCGCCGCCGACGCTCACTGCCTTGACAGCCCCGACGAAGGTCAGTGCCATGAACAGGCCAAAGCATATCTCGCACACGCGGTCGACGGTATTGAGAATCGGCTTGCGCCGCTCGGGTTCGGTGTGTGCGGCCGGTGTGATGGTGCTCATTTCGCCTCGACTCCAGATGGACAGCGCGACGTTGCGCTCATGCTTGGGAGGACGGCACGTATGAGCAGTATATGAAAGCGACGACCGATCGGAGCCCTTATTTTTTGGGCGGAGGGCGGTGCCGTCACGCATGGTTCGCACCTTCGAACCGGCCGATGTCACGCGTCGCATTGGAGCGTTTACATGCCGCTGCCTTGCGTTCGCCGGGCAAGGCCGGGACTTCGTCCGCAGCGTCGTATGTCAAACGTTGAGCGGCGCGGTGGTGGTCATTGCCCGTTTGATATTTGCCGACAGGGAGAACTTCGCAATCCGACAGCCCGCAACACTTTGTATTGCAATTCGATACAATGAGCCTTTGCCAATTATCGTGTATCGGGAGCTACCAGGTGAGCAGCAACGAGCAGGCTACGGAGGTCGACAACCTCTTCGTGCAATCCCTTGCCAAAGGGCTAAAAGTGCTTGAGGCGTTCAGCTCGCTCCAGGATTCAATCAGTCTCACGGAGCTTGTCGCCGCGACCGGAATGACCAAGAGTGGCGTTCAGCGTCTCACGCACACGCTGGAGCAGACCGGCTATATCAGGAAGGATGCGTTGTCGAAGCGCTATAGCCTCACGCCTCGCGTGCTGGAGCTAGGCTATTTTTTTCTGCGGACCAACCCGCTCGTCGCGAAGGTCACGCCCACGCTCGTCGCAGCCCGTGAGCGCCTCGGCCTCGCCATGCATGTGAGCGTGCTCGAAGACGATGACCTGCTGTATCTTTTCCGCCTTCCCAGCCGGGAACTGAAAGTGGTCGAGATGTTGCCCGGCCGCCGGACGTCGGCGTTTTCGACAAGCTCGGGGCGTGTCCTGCTTTCCGCTTACCCCGATGACAAGGTGCGCGACATCCTGAAGCGCAAGCCGGTGCCGGCCATGACGCCGCAAACGGTCACCGACCCGGACGAACTGATGGCGCTCGTTGCCGAATGCCGGAGCCAGGGCTATTCGATTTCGCAGGACCAGCTCATCACCGGCCAGATTGGCGTTGCGGGGCCCATCTTCAACGCGGCAAGGAAGATGGTCGCCGCGGTCAACATCGTCGCGAGAACCAGCGACTGGCCGCTGGCCCGGGTCGAAGCCGAACTTTTGCCGCAGTTGCTCGCGCTGGTTCAGGAACTCTCGACTTACTGACCGTGATTTCGACGGTCGCGCCGTTGCAGACGCGACCGTTGCGACAGCCGCGGGGGGTTACATCGCCGCGAAAGACGTCTTTCTTCGCGCGATGATTGCCACGCAGATCAGCGAGGCCGCGCTCAGCGCCGAGTAAAAGACGGCAAGCGGAATCCAGCTACCGTGGAAACGCTCGGCGAGTATCGAACCGACGAAAGGCGTGAAGCCCGCGATAATGGCGCCGCACAGCTGGTAGGCCAGGGAGATGGCCGAATAGCGGATATGTGCCGGGAAAATCTCGGTCATATACCCGGCGATAATCGAATAGAAACTCGACTTCGTGGCGATCGCCAGCATGACGCCAATAAGCATGAGCCAGGTGTTCTGCGTGCTGACCAGCATGAACATCGGATAGGGAATCAACACACTGCCGGCGGCCGACAACAGCAGGCAGCGCACCGTACCGAAGCGTTCGGCGATTTTTGCCGCAACCGGCTGCCACAGAAACTGGATGACGGCGGCCAGCGTCAGCACATTGATGATCTTCGACGCGGACATCCCCAGATAATGCGTGGTGTAACTCAGCATGAACGTGTTGGTGAAGTAAGCGCCGGCCACGCCAATGCTGTTTGCACCCATGGCGAGCAGCACCACCACCCAGTGATGGCGCAGGACTTCGACCAGCGGCATCTTGACGAGCTTGCGTTCTTTCTTCGAAGCGTGGAACTCGGGAGACTCCTTGACGCCTGCTCGAACGAAGAACCCCACGGCGAAAAGCACCACGCTCCCGAGGAACGGCAGGCGCCAGCCCCAATCGAGGAGGGTCGCGTGGTCGAAGCGGCTCACTGCGCCGAATACCAGCATGGCGAGCAGCAATCCCGCAGGACTGCCAAGTTGCGCGAAGGAGGCGAAGAAGGTCCGGCGGTGCTTCGGGGCGTGTTCGCCCGCGATCAGGACCGCGCCCCCCCATTCGCCACCCACCGCGATACCCTGCAAAACCCGCATGAGCAGCAGCAGGCACACGGAGAGGGCGCCCGCCTGTTCATAGGTCGGCAGCAAGCCAACGCCAACGGTCGACGCCGCCATCAACATGAGCGTGGCCATGAGCGACTTTTTACGGCCGAGCTTGTCACCGAGGTGTCCAAACACAATGCCGCCGATTGGCCGCGCGAGAAAGCCGACCGCGAACGTCGCGAACGACGCCAGCGTGCCGACGTAGGAACTCACTTGCGGGAAGAACAGTTTGTCGAAGACGAGTGCGGCCGCATTCCCGTAAATGTAGAAGTCGTACCATTCGACGGTCGTGCCGAGAAAGGCTGCAATGGACGCGCGAACAGGCTGGTTTTCCGAACGATGCGCTGCGATGTCCGAACGCTCAGTGGATGTGCTCATGATTGACCTGGTCAGTCGTGCGAATTAAGAAAGGGTCGAGCGAACAGGCCGACGGCGATGGTGCTGGGTGAGTTGCTCGAATGCATGAGCCAACTGGAGTACGCCGAGCTCGTCGCGGTACCGGCCGATAATCTGGACGCCCACGGGCGTGCCGTCCTTGCTGAAACCACAGGGAACGGAGATGGCCGGGTTCCCGGCGACCGAGAACACATAGGCGGATTGCTGCCAGTCGATGTAAGTCGCCTGGGGCACGCCTGCAATTTCGGCGGGATATTCCTGTTCAACGGGGAACGGCAGCACCTGCGAAACCGGCGCCACGATGAATTCATACGTGTCGGTGAATTCCCGCAGGCGCTCGAACAGGCGGGTGCGCTGGGCTTGCGCGTCGAGAATGTCGTCGACCGTCAGCCGCAAGCCCTTTTCGATATTCCAGATGACCGTGTCTTTGAGCTTGTCGCGCTTCGACTTGAGGGTCTCCCGATACGCGTTCGCAAACGACATGGCGCGCAAGGTGTGGAAGGCCTCGTGGGCGCCTTCCAGCGGAGGCGTTGCGGCTTCCACGCGGCAACCCAGGTCGGCGAATACGCCCAGACTCGCACGCGTGATTTCCATCACCTCGGGCTCGAACGGCAGGCCGCCCAGGTCGCCGCCCCACGCAATTCGAACGTTGCTGAAATCGCGCTGAAGCTGCTTGCTGTACGCGATCTCCGGCGACGGGAAGGAAAGCGGGTCCCGCGCGTCGAAGCCTGCCAGCGTTTCCAGGAACAGCGCGACATCCTCGACCGTCCTGCCCATGGGCCCGGCGACCGAAAGCGGATTGAAGCGGCCCGCGTTCGGCGCATACGGCACGCGGCCGAAGGAAGGGCGCAGGCCGACGATATTGCAAAAGCTGGCCGGATTGCGCAGCGATCCACCCATGTCCGAACCGTCGGCGAGCGCAACCATGCCGCTGGCCAGCGCCGCGGCGGCACCGCCGCTGCTGCCGCCCGCCGAGCGGTCCGGCGCGTAGGGATTGCGCGTCATGCCGTACACGGAATTGAAGGTGTGCGAGCCGGCGCCGAATTCGGGCGTGTTCGTCTTGCCGATGGCGATTGCGCCCGCGAGACGCTGGCGCTCCACGAGCGTGACGTCGGCTTCGGGCACGTAGTCCTCGAAGGCGAGCGAGCCGAATGTCGTCCGTGTGCCCTTCGTGCTGAAGAGGTCCTTGTGTGCGACGGGCAAGCCATGCAGTGCGCCGAGTGGTTCGCCTCGGGCCTGGGCGGCGTCGGCGGCGCGTGCGCCTGCCATAGCGCGGTCGAAATCCGCCGCTACGACCGCGTTGATTTGCGGATTCCATTGCTGAACGCGCTCCAGATGAGCGGCCATGACCTCCGTCGCGCTCACTTCGCCGGTACGGATGAGCCTGGCGAGGTGGGTAGCGGTCAAATCGGGGAGTTCACTTGAGACTGACATCATTTCCTTTAAAGTATCGAATGGCAATACAATGTATTGGGAAATATTGAAGTGTCAAAAACGCATCGTCAATGAAAACCTGATGGTGTACGGGTAAACCCTTTGAAAGATTCGCGCGCAACCGTTTGCCCCGGCTGGGGCGCTATGCGCGTGGACGAAGGGAGACGTCGCGGCGTCGCGACCGATGAAGTCGGGCGGGGGGGACTGTGCAGCGAGGGGCGGGGACGCCCGGCGCGCCCGGCGATTACAGCAGTGGCAGCGTGAACCGGATGTGATCCGCGAACGCCGCCGTGAGATGCGAGGGGCGCTTGCGTTCGAACTTCAGCGTGATGCCGACGCTCGGCAAAGGCGGCAACGCGGGGTCGCCGTTGAGGATGGCCAGATCGGATGGCACGGCCGTCTGCGTCATCACCGCGAAGGCTTGCCCCGAGCGCACGAGCGCCGTGAGTCCGGCGAGACTGCTGCTCGCATACGCGACGCGGTAGGCCCGGCCCGCGCGATCGAGCGCTTCGCACGCGGCGATGTGGTCGAGCGTGTCCGGGTCGGAAAGCGCGAGCGGCAGCGGATCGAAATGCGCGGATTCGAGCTCCGGCGAGCCGATCCACACCAGTTGCTCGCGGCGGATGATGTCGTCGCCCGCGCCGCTCGCTGCGCCGCCTGCCGTCCGGTCATCGGGCAACGACACCATCGCGAGATCCACGGCGCGTTTGTCCAGTTGCTCCAGCAGTCGCGGCGTGGGGCCGCAAACGACCTCCACGAGCGCATGCGGGTGCTGGCTCGCGAACTGGCGCAGCAAGGTGGGAAGGAACACGGCCGCATAGTCGTCGGGGCAGCCGAAGCGGATAGTCCCCGACAAGCCCTTGCCGCCAAGGTCGGCGAGCGCCTCGTCATGCAGCCGCAAAATGCGCTGGGCGTGTATCAGCAAGCGCTCGCCCGGGTTGGTGAGCACCACGCCCCGCCCGGTGCGCTGAAAGAGCGGCTGATCGACGATTTCCTCCAGCCGCTTCATCTGCTGGCTCAGCGCCGACTGGGTGCGGCCCACGCGCTCGGCCGCCCGGCTGAGCGAGCGCACTTCGGCAATCACGGCGAACGAACGCAGCAAATCGATTTCGAGCGTACGGCTCAAGATATTAGCCTCTCTTCTATCTCGCATAAGAACTATTCGATTCTATAAAACCAGAGCGCCGACTAGACTGCAAGGAAAACTTGCTACGCGAAGAGGAGAAGCACGGTGACCCGCAACGACGATGAACTTTTCTGGCGCAACGCCAGGCAGCACCTCATCCGCTACGGCGGCACGTTCGAGCCGATGATCATCGAGCGCGCCCAGGGCAGCTTCGTCTACGACGCCGACGACCGCCCGATTCTCGACTTCACCTCGGGCCAGATGAGCGCGGTGCTGGGCCATAGCCACCCCGAGATCGTTTCGGTCATCAACGAATACGCGGGCAAGCTCGATCACCTCTTCAGCGGCATGCTCTCGCGTCCCGTGGTCGATCTGGCAACGCGCCTGGCCGAGATCACCCCCGAGGGGCTGGACCGCGCGCTTTTGCTCAGCACGGGCGCGGAGTCGAACGAGGCGGCCATCCGCATGGCGAAGCTCGTCACCGGCAAATACGAAATCGTGGGCTTCGCGCAGTCGTGGCACGGCATGACGGGCGGCGCGGCTTCGGCCACGTATAGCGCGGGGCGCAAGGGCGTGGGCCCGGCCGCCGTCGGCTCGTTCGCGATTCCCGCGCCGTTCCCGTACCGGCCGCGCTTCGAGCGCAACGGCCAGTACGATTACCTGGCAGAACTGGATTATGCGTTCGATCTGATCGATCGCCAGTCGAGCGGCAATCTCGCGGCCTTCATCGCCGAGCCGATTCTCAGCTCCGGCGGCATCATCGAACTGCCCGAAGGCTACATGGCGGCGCTCAAGCGCAAATGCGAAGAACGCGGCATGCTGCTGATTCTCGACGAGGCGCAAACCGGCGTGGGGCGCACGGGCACGATGTTCGCGTGCCAGCGCGACGGCGTCACGCCCGACATTCTCACGCTCTCCAAGACGTTGGGCGCGGGCCTGCCGCTGGCGGCCGTGGTCACGTCCGCGCAGATCGAGGAGGAGGCGCACGCGCGCGGCTTCCTGTTCTATACGACCCACGTGTCCGATCCGCTGCCCGCCGCGGTCGGCTTGCGCGTGCTGGACGTGGTCGAGCGCGATGGCCTCGTGGCGCGTGCGAACGTGATGGGCGAGCGGCTCAGGCGCGGCTTGCTGGACCTGATGGAGCGCTTTGACTGCATTGGCGATATTCGCGGGCGCGGGCTGCTGCTCGGCATGGAGGTCGTCAAGGACCGCCGCACGAAGGAGCCCGCCGACGGCCTCGGTGCGAAGATCACGCGCGAGTGCATGAAACTCGGCCTGAGCATGAATATCGTGCAGTTGCCGGGCATGGGCGGGGTGTTCCGCATCGCGCCGCCGCTCACGGTTAGCGAGGCCGAGATCGACCTCGGCATCGACCTGCTGGGTCAGGCCATCGCGCGTTCGTTGTGAACAGGCGGGCCGCCGAGGCTAGGCCCTGCTGTTCGAGCCCGGCGACCTGGCAGTCGGCCGCTGCACCGCGCGAGCGGGCAGCGGCGTGGACATGACGATGGACGTGCGCGTTTCGCCGTAAAGATTGATGCGCTGGATCAGCCGCTCCAGGTCGGCCACGCTCGCCGCGACGAGGCGGATTACATAGGAATCCGCACCAGTGACGTGATGGCATTCGAGCACCTCGTCGATCGTGCCGAGCAGCTTGAGAAACTTCGTTTTGGCGGATTGCTGCACGGTAATGCCGATCAGCGCCATGATCGGATAACCGGCCGCCACCGGATTCACGCGCGCCGAGTAGCCTTCTATCACGCCCGACTCTTCGAGGCGTCTCACCCGTTCCGTCACCGCCGGCACCGACAAACCCACCTGCCGCGCCAGTTCGGTATAGGTCACGCGGCCGTTTTCCTGTAGCAGCGAAAGTACCTTCCAGTCCAGATCGTCCATCATGATGAAGTTTTTAAGGTAAAACGCCAATTCTCCATTAAAAACCTACTTTTGCGGCGCACTCGCGGCGTTTACGATATTTCCCTGAACAACACGAATTGCGGGGAGAGGGGAAATGCTGTTCGTCAAAGCCGTTGCGATGGGGTTTTGCATCGCCGCACCCGTCGGGGCCATCGGCATGCTGTGCATCCAGCGCAGCCTGAGCCGCGGGTTTTGCTCGGGCTTTGCCACGGGTATCGGTGCGGCGTGCGCCGACGCTGTTTATGGCCTGCTCGGCGCCCTGGGCGTTGCGGGCATCGTGACGGCGCTGCCCATGCTGACCGTTGCCCTCAAATGCGCGGGCGGGGCCTTTCTGGTCTGGATGGCATGGTCGATCGCGCGCGATGCGCCCACCGCGCAGGCCGCCGAGCGGGAGACCGCGCGCACGCCGGTTACGCGCGACTTCGTGACGACGTTCGCGCTCACGCTCTCGAACCCGTTGACCATTTTTTCGTTCATCGCCGCGTTCGCGGCGCTCGGGCCGCTTTCCGCCCCGCAGGGCGAGCATGGCGCGATGGGGTGGGCCACCGTGGCTCCCATGGTGCTGGGCGTGTTCGCCGGGTCGGCGGTGTGGTGGCTGTGCCTGAGCGGCGTGACGGCCGCGCTGCGCACGAGGCTGCCTTTGGCATTTACGCGCGGCGTTTCCCTGTTCTCGGCGCTCGCCATCGCGGCGTTCGGTGTCGTTCAGGTGGTGACGGGGCTGGGGCGGCTGGTGTAGGCGCGCCAATTTCGGGCTCTAACGATTGCTTCAATCGGCTCTCACATCCACGGCAACTTCCACCCGATGCGCGCCGCCGCCCAGGATCACGCCGCGCAGCAGCGAGACATCGCTGTAGTCGCGGCCGATGGCGAGCGTCACGTGGCCCTGATCGGCGAGCACGTCATTGGTCGGATCGAGGTCGATCCACCCGGCCGAATCCACGCCCGGCACATAGAGCGACACCCATGCGTGCGAGGCGTCCGCGCCGATCATCGCGGGTGCGCCGGCGGGCGGGTCGTTGCGCAGATAGCCGCTCACGTAGCGCGCCGCAAGGCCGATCGAGCGCAGGCAGCCGATCATCACCTGGGCGAAGTCCTGGCACACGCCGTGGCGCAGCGCGAAGGCGCGCGCGGCGGGGGTGTCGAACGCCGTTGTCGAGGGACGGTACGCGAAATCCGCGTGGATGCGATGCATCAAGTCGATTGCCCCGGCCAGCACAGGCGCGCCCGGTGCGAAGCTTTCCAGCGCATAGGCGCGCAGTTCGGGCAGCAGGGCGATATTCGGCGAAGCGAAGCAAAATTCGGACTCCGCATGGAATGCGCCGCCCGCCGTGTAACGCAGCTTGTGAGCGACCGTTTCCCAGGCCGGCGTGGCGGCGATGTCGAGCGTCGCATAACGCGGCGCGAGCATCACGGTCGTCTCGCTCGTCATCAGCAGGTAATCGTGCGGGGCTTCGAACGAGAAGTAGAGCACTTCGTTGCCGAAGGCGTCGAGGCGGCTGCGTTGATACGAGGGCGCGGGCTCGATGCAATCGCGGTGCGCCAGCACGCGCTGCCACGGCAGTTCGAGCGGGCGGATCGTCGCGAGATGCTGCGCGGTTTCGACGAGCGTCGAATACCGATACGTCGTGCGGTGCGAAACCGTGAGGCGCGTGTCGCTCATGACCACACCTGCGCGGCGAGCGGCACGGCGTGGCTGAACCAGCGTGCGCTGATTTCGTTCGACGCCGCGGCCATGCGTTCGGCGAGCGAGTCGCACAGCGCCGTGAGCGCGGGATAGCGGCCGTCCTCGCCGGGATCGCACAGCGCTTCGAGCGTGGGAAGCGCTTCGATGGGCGCGAGTTGCGAGGCGAACGGCTCGCGCTTCGGTCCGCCCGCCGCCTGGGCGATCTCGTCGAGGCGCGTGCGCAGGCGCGCATAAACGCCATAAAGGCCACGCGGATTGGTCGGGTCGGTCACGATCGTGTCGAGCAGGGCGGGCACTTCGAGGCGTCCCGGATAAAGCGAGCGATAGGTGAGCGTGCTGTCGAACAACTGCAACAGCATGTCGAAGCCCGCCGGTGTGGCGAGCGTGCGTTCGTGCGCGGCGACGCGCAACATCGTTGCGAGCGCAGCGACCCGTTCGATGTGACGCCCCGCGAACAGCAGCCGCCACGCTTCGTCGCGCGTCATGCGGTCGCCCTGGCAGCCGCTGATGGCGCTCAGTTGCGTGGCGAGCGCATCGAGCGCGCCCATGAGCGCCATGCGGTCGTATGGCGTGGGACGTCGGAACTCGATGGCGGCGCCGTGACGCGGCGGCGCGGGAATGAGCGACAGCGCCTGGAGCGCGTCGCGAAAGTCGTTGCGCGAGGCGAGCACGGTGCGCCAGTGGTCGCTCGACAGCCGGCCGCGAATCTCGCCGCACGCATAGGCCTGGCTCGCGAGCGTGCGGCCGATGCCTGTCGCGCCCGCGTTCTCGTGCAGATTGGCCACGAGCGCGCGCTCGAACTCATCGAGCGCGAGTCGCGTTTCGTCGCCGGGAGCGGGCACGAGCCCATTCGCAGCGGCGAGTTCGACGAACGTGCCGGACAGTTCCTCGGCGTCGCTGCCTTCGAGCGAGCCGAGAATCAGCCTGCACAAGCGCACGCCGTTTTCGGCGCGCTCGCCGTATCGGCCTGCCCAGAAGAGGTTTTCGGCGGCGCGGCTCGGCACGCGGCGGCGTTCGCGGCGCAGGTCGCCCGGCTTCATCGGGCTTGGCAGGAGCGTGAAGTTCGAGCCGGGCTGGCTCGACAGCACCCAGGTGTCCACGCTGCTGCCGCCCACCTGCATCGATACGGATTCCTGATGTTCCGCCGCTAGCCGCGTGAAGCCGCCGGGCAAGACGCGCCAGCCTTGCTCCTGGTCGGCGATCGCATACACGCGCAGCACGGCCGGACGCGCGCCGAGCATGCCCGCGCCGGTTTCGTAGCGGGGCGTGTAGCTGTAGCGCAGTGGCTGCTGGATCGTGAACGCGTCGGGCAACTGCTCGATGCGCTCGCGCCAGTCGGCGAGCGTTTGCACGCCTGCGGCAAGCCCCGGCGGCGTTGGTGACGCCGCCGATGCCGCCGCGCCGCGCGAACCGCCTGGCCACGTCGGCACGATCAGCGCCTGCGGCACCTGCGCGAGCGCGTCTTGCCAGGCGGCCGCTTCGCCGCACCACCAGGTGGGGACGCCCGGCAGCGCGAGTTCTTCACCGAGCAGCGCCTGCGCAATGCCGGGCATGAAGCCATGCAGCGCGGGCGACTCGACGAAGCCGGCGCCCGGCACGTTCGAGACCATCACGTTGCCCGCGCGCATGACCTGCAAGAGCCCCGGCACGCCGATGGTCGAGTCGGCGCGCAGTTCGACCGGGTCGCAGAAGGTGTCGTCGAGGCGGCGCAGCACCGCGTGCACGCGCTCGAGACCACCCAGTGTTTTCAGGTAGAGCATGTCGTCGCGCACCGTGAGGTCCTTGCCCTCCACCAGCGTGAGGCCCAGGTAGCGCGCGAGGAACACGTGCTCGAAATAGGTTTCGCTGTACGGCCCAGGCGTAAGCAGCACGATATGCGGCGAGGCGCCGCTCGCGCCGCGCTCGTCGGCGTTCATGATCGCGCGCGCGGCCGCGGCGAGCGTGGCGATGAGCTGCGAATACGAGGGCGCGAGGCGATGCACCCGCATGGTGCGAAACGGCTCGGCGAAGAGGCTCGATACGATGAGCCGGTTTTCCAGCAGATAGCCCAGGCCCGAGGGCGCTTCCGTGCGATGCGAAACGACGGTCCACTGGCCGTCGGGCGCGCGCGCGAGGTCGAGCGCGACGATCTGGAGATACTGGCGCTCGGGCGGCACGAAGCCCTTCACGGCGCGCAGATAACCGGGGTGGCCGAACACCAGCGCGGGCGGCAGGAGGCCGCTTGCGAGCAGCGTCTGCGGCCCGTAGATGTCGGCGACGATTTCGTTGAGCAACCGCGCGCGCTGTGCCACGCCTTGCTCGATCTGCGCCCATTCGCTTTCGTCGATGATGAGCGGCAGCGCGTCGAGCGCCCACGGGCGGGGGCCGCCGGGGTCCGCGTAGACGTTGTAGCTGATGTCGTTCTCTCGCACCTGGCGAGCGACCGAAGCGGCGGCGCTGTCGAAGTCCGCTACGCCAGGCTTGCCGAGCAGCGCGAAAAACTGCCGCCACGGCTCGCGCAACTCGCCCTGCGGCGCGCGCAGTTCGTCCCAGTGGCCGGTGTGCACCGGTAAGGTGCGCAACGGCGCGATCGCCAGCGTGTCGCTGGCGGAGGAATCGAACGGCAGGGTGGATTGAGTCGGCAAGATCGTGGGTCGTCGCGGCGCGCCCGGTGTGCCGGGCGCGCTTTCGGTTGAGTCTATCGACGTGTTATCGGCCGCGATCAGCCGCGGCGCAGGTCCAGTGTGAACGGAAATTCGAGGCTGCGCTCGGGCGCGGCCACGTCGACCGCCCCAGGCGTATGCCCGATCGTGAAGAAGCGCGCGCGCCGCCGGCTTTCGGCCTCATAGGCGTTGACCGGAAAGGTCTGATAATTGCGGCCGCCCGGATGCGCAACATGATACTGGCATCCGCCGATCGCGCGGGCGTTCCACGTATCGACGATATCGATCGTGAGCGGCGCGTGCACGCCGATGGTGGGGTGCAGTGCCGCCGCCTGCTGCCAGGCGCGAAAGCGCACACCCGCCACGCTCTCGCTCACGCGCCCGGTGGGTTGCAGCGGCAGCGCGCGGCCGTTCACGGCGACGATATGACGACTCTCGTTGATGCCGAGCACGCGCACTTCGAGCCGCTCCACCGACGAATCGACATAGCGCACCGTGCCGCCGGGCGAACCTTCCTCGCCCATCACGTGCCACGGTTCGAGCGCGTGGCGCACGGCGAGCGCGATGCCGCCCGTGTGGACTTCGCCCACCAGCGGGAAGCGGAATTCGAAGTGCGGCGCGAACCATGTGGAGTCGAGCGCGAAGCCAGCCGCGGCCGTTTCGGCCAGCACGTCGTCGAAGTCCATCTCCACGAAGGTAGACAGCATGAAGCGGTCGTGCAGTTCGGTGCCCCAGCGCGTGAGGCGCTGCGTGTACGGCGTTTTCCAGAAGCGCGCGACGAGCGCGCGCAGCAACAGTTGCTGCGCGAGGCTCATGCGCGCATGCGGCGGCATTTCGAAGCCGCGCAGTTCGAGCAGGCCGAGGCGGCCGGTCGGGCCGTCGGGCGAGTAGAGCTTGTCGATACAGAATTCGGCGCGGTGCGTGTTGCCGGTCACGTCGATCAGAATGTTGCGCAGCGCGCGGTCGATGAGCCAGGGCGGCAGGCGCTCGCCGCCGCTCGGGAACTCGCTGTATCCATGGAGCAGATCGACCTGACGCTGGATCTCCGCGAACGCGATCTCCAGTTCGTACACCTGATCATTGCGCGCTTCGTCCACGCGCGGCGCCTGGCTCGTCGGCCCGATGAAAAGCCCTGAAAACAGGTACGAAAGCGACGGATGGTTGTGCCAGTAGGCCACGAGGCTCGCGAGCAGGTCCGGGCGGCGCAGGAACGGGCTGTCGGCGGGCGTGGCGCCGCCGAGCACGAGGTGATTGCCGCCGCCCGTGCCGGTGTGGCGGCCGTCGAGCATGAACTTCTCGGTGGAGAGCGCCGTTTCGTGCGCGGCCTGATAGAGAAATTCGGTGCGCTCCACGAGTTCGTCCCAGTTCGACGACGGGTGGATGTTCACCTCGATCACGCCGGGGTCGGGCGTGACCTGGAGCATTTTGAGGCGCGGGTCGCGCGGCGGCGGATAGCCCTCGATCACGACGGGCAGCGCGAGGTCGGCGGCGGTGGCTTCGACGGCGGCGAGCAGGTCGAGATAGTCGTCAAGTTCGGCGAGCGGCGGCATGAAGACATGCAACTGGCCTTGCGCGCTGCCGAACGAGGCGGCCTCGGCTTTCGGGCCCGCGGCGCGCGCGGGGTCGCGGACTTCCACGCAGAGCGCCGTGCGGTGGAGCCACGCGGCGGATTCGCCATGCGCGGGGTAGCGGTTCGCATCGGCCTCGCTGGAGCCAGCGTGACCGTAACGCGCGCCTGCCGCCAGGCCCGGGCTTGCGCCGGACGCGGATTGCCCGCGTGCATCGATGCCGCGTTCATATTGCATACGCAGTTCGGCTGCGCTGCGCAGTGGCGCGGGCACGGCGAACGGATCGCGCGCGTGTTGCCAGGGGTAGTCGCCGGCCGCGACCCAAGGCAGCGAATCGAGCGGCAAGCGATAGCCCATCGGCGAGTCGCCGGGCATGAGGTACATGCGCTCATCGCGGAAGAACCACGGGCCGCTCACCCAGCGCGGGCCCTGCAAGGCGGGCGCGGCCGGCGCGGCGGCGAGCGGCAGCACATAGCCGGTCACGGTGTCGAGGCGCGCGTCGAACACGCGGCGCAGCCGCATGCGCTCCAGTTCGTCGTCGAGGCGCGAGTCGAACGGATCGACGTTCACGGGCAGGCGACGCTCGCGCCACAAGTAGTACCAGGTGTCTTCGTAGCCGGGCTGCACATGCTGGGGATCGACCGCGAGCTTCGCGGCGAGGTGCGCGATGAAGCGCTGCGCGTCGGCGGCCGTGTGGTGCGCGGGCGAGCGCTCGTCGGCAAAAAGCGCGGGGTCGCGCCAGCACGGCTCGCCGTCGGCGCGCCAGTAGAGCGAGAGCGCCCAGCGCGGCAACTGCTCGCCCGGATACCACTTGCCCTGGCCGATATGCAAAAAGCCTTGCGCGCCGTATTGCGCGCGCAGCTTGTCCATCAGCGCGATGGCGTAGCGGCGCTTGGTCGGGCCGAGCGCGTCGGTATTCCATTCGGCCGCGTCGCGGTCGCCGGCGGCGACGAAGGTCGGTTCGCCGCCCATCGTCAGGCGCACGTCCTGTTCGCCGAGGGCGGCATCCACCTGCGCGCCCATGGCGAGCATGCCGGCCCATTGCGCGTCCGTGTACGGCTTCGTCACGCGCGGCGTTTCCAGCACGCGCGAGATGGACATCGTATGCGAGAACTCGACCTCGCATTCGTCGAGCGCGCCCGAGATGGGCGCGGCGCTGCCCGGCTCGGGCGTGCAGGCCACCGGAATATGGCCTTCGCCCGCCAGCAGCCCCGAGGTCGGATCGAGCCCGATCCAGCCCGCGCCCGGCAGATAGACTTCGCACCACGCGTGCAGGTCCGTGAAGTCGGCTTCGGCGCCGCGCGGGCCGTCGATGGCCTTGACGTCGGGCGTGAGCTGCAACAGATAGCCCGAGACGAAGCGCGCGGCGAGCCCAAGCTGGCGCAACGTCTGTACGAGCAGCCAGCCCGTGTCGCGGCACGAACCCGAGCCTTTTTCGAGCGTTTCCTCGGGCGTCTGCACGCCCGGCTCCATGCGGATCAGGTAGCCGATATCGCTTTGCAGGCGCTGGTTCAGTTCCACGAGGAAATCGATCGTCACGCGCGGCGTGCGGTCGATCGTCTCGACGAACGCGGCGAAGCGCGGCGTCGGCTCGCCGGGCACGAGATACGGCGCAAGCTCGGCGGCCAGTTCGGGCGAGTAGGCGAACGGAAACTGCTCGGCGCTCGGTTCGAGAAAGAAGTCGAACGGATTGTAGACCGCCATTTCCGCGACCAGATCGATGGTGACGCGGAACTCGCGCGTGGGCTCCGGAAAGGCAAGCCGCGCCTGATAGTTGGCGAACGGGTCCTGCTGCCAGTTGACGAAATGATCGGCGGGCTCCACGCGCATCGAGTACGAAAGAATGGGCGTGCGGCAGTGCGGCGCGGGGCGCAGGCGCACCACGTGGGGCGCGAGGCGCACGAGCCGGTCATAGCGATACTGCGTGACATGGTTTAACGCGACACGAATGGACACACGCAACTCCTCGATCGACCTGGATGGAATGGACGCAAAAGCGCTTGGCGCGTGCGTATGATGCAGATGCCGCGAGTGCCGGATGTGACAACCGCTGCGGCGAACGGTGCGCGCGGCACGCGACGTGCTGCGCACGCTGGCGCGCCCCACGGGGCTATCACAGGAATGCGGCAATGAAGACGTTTCACTGCGATCAGTGCAATCAACTGGTGTTCTTCGAAAACGAGCGCTGCGAGCGTTGCGAAGCGCGCCTTGGCTACGTGCCGCAAACGGGCGAGATGCACGCCTTCGGGGACGCGGGCGAAGGCCGCTGGCGCAGCCTCGACGCGCGCTCGCGCGGCGCGCTCTTTCGCCAGTGCCACAACTACGCGGCGCAGAACGTCTGCAACGGCATGATCGCAGCCGATTGCGCGGACACGCTCTGCCGCGCCTGCCAGTTCACGCGCACGATACCGGACCTCTCGCGGCCCGAGAATCGCCTTTACTGGTATCGGCTCGAAACGGCCAAGCGCCGTCTGCTGTACACGCTGAACGCGCTCGGCCTGCCGCTCGCCACGCGCGCCGAAGACCCTGAACACGGCCTGGAATTCGCGTTTCTCGAAGATACGGACGACGGCCCACGCATCGTGACGGGCCACGATCACGGGCGCGTCACGATGAACATCGCCGAGGCCGACGACGCCCATCGCGAGCGCACGCGCGTTTCGCTGCACGAGCCGTATCGCACCTTGTTGGGGCATTTTCGCCACGAAGTCGGCCATTACTATTTCGATCGGCTCGTGGCGCCCGACCCGCAAGCGCGCTGGATCGAGCCGTTTCGCGAGCGCTTCGGCGACGAGCGCGCCGACTACGCCGCGGCGCTCGCCAGGCACTACGCCGAAGGCCCCGCGCCGGACTGGGCGCAGCGCCACGTGAGCGCGTATGCGTCGGCGCACCCGTGGGAGGACTGGGCCGAAACGTGGGCGCATTACCTGCACATCGTCGATACGCTCGACACGGCAACGGCCTGCGGCCTCGCGCTCGTGCCCGACAGCCCCGACGAGCCGGTGCTCGTCGACCAGACACCCGTTGACGAAGCGTGCTTCGAGAGCCTGATGGCGCGCTGGTACCCGCTCACCTATGCGCTCAACAGCCTGAACCGCAGCCTCGGCATGTCCGATGGCTACCCGTTCGCGCTGGCCGCGCCTGTCATCGAGAAGTTGCGCTTCGTTCATCGCGTGATCTCGGCGTCATCCGTTCGTTCGTCATCCTGATCGAATGGCTATCGTTCCAGAACCCAGGTGTCCTTGGTGCCGCCGCCCTGCGAGGAATTGACGACGAGCGAGCCTTCGCGCAGCGCCACGCGAGTGAGGCCGCCCGGCACCATGCGCACCTCCTTGCCGGAGAGCACGAACGGACGCAGGTCGATATGGCGCGGCGCGATGCCCGATTCGACCCAGGTGGGGCAGGTGGAGAGCGAAAGCGTGGGCTGCGCAATGTACTTGTCGGGGTTGGCGACGAGCGCCGCGCGGAACGCCTCGATCTCGGCGCGCGTGGAAGCCGGGCCGATCAGCATGCCGTAGCCGCCCGCGCCATGCGTTTCCTTCACGACCAGATCGGGCAAATGGTCGAGCACGTATTGCAGGTCGTCGGGCTTGCGGCACATCCACGTGGGCACATTGTTGAGCAGCGGCTCCTCGCCCAGATAGAAGCGCACCATGTCGGGCACGTACGGGTAAATCGACTTGTCGTCGGCCACGCCCGTGCCCACCGCGTTGCACAGCGTGACGTTGCCCTTGCGGTAGACATTCATGAGGCCCGCCGCGCCGAGCGTGGAGTCGGGGCGGAAGGAGAGCGGATCGAGAAAGTCGTCGTCCACGCGCCGGTAGATCACATCCACGCGCTGCGGACCCTGCGTCGTGCGCATGTAGAGGTAATCCTTGTCGACGAACAGATCCTGACCTTCCACGAGTTCGATGCCCATTTGCTGAGCGAGGAACGCGTGCTCGAAATAAGCCGAGTTGTACATGCCGGGCGTGAGCAGCACGACCGTCGGGTTGTCGGCGCCCGCGGGCGCGGCGGCGCGCAGCGTGTCGAGCAGCAGGTCGGGATAGTGCGCGACGGGCGCGATGCGGTTGCGCACGAACAGATCGGGAAAGAGCCGCATCATCATCTTGCGGTTCTCCAGCATGTACGAGACGCCGGAGGGCACGCGCAAATTGTCTTCCAGCACGTAGAACTCGCCCTCGTCGGCGCGCACGATGTCGATGCCCGCGATATGCGCGTAGATGTCGCGCGCGACGTTGACGCCCTGCATCTCGGGGCGGTATTGCGCGTTGTTCAGGATCTGGTCGGCGGGCACGATGCCGCGCTTCACGATCTCCTGCTCGTGATAGATATCGTGGATAAAGCGATTGAGCGCGTTGACACGCTGGCGCAGTCCGCGTTCGAGCTTGTTCCACTCCTGTCGCTGGAAGATACGCGGGATCACGTCGAACGGAATCGTGCGCTCGGTGCCCGCGCCCGTCACGTCCTTTTCGCCATAGACGGCAAACGTGATGCCCACGCGCCGGAATATCGCATCGGCCTCCGCGCGTTTCTTGTGCATTTGCGGCTCGTTCTGGCCGCGCATCCATGCGAGGAACTCGCGGTAATGGGCGCGTGGCTCACCGGCCTGCGCGAACGCCGTGGGGGCCACGCCCCGGACGTCGAATTCCCCGTGCTCGAACATCTCGTTGAAGAATGTTTGCGTCATATCCGTTCTTCCGTCCGCTGCTTTTGTCCGCTATGCCTGGCAGAACCTGCCCCGACTGCCCTGACCGGCGGCTGCTTCAAGCGCCGCGCGCGCTGCTTTCGATCGGTGACGCGTGATGACCGCCGGCGCGCGAACTTGTTGCGATGCGCGTCGCGCCAGCGGATTCGCCTGATCGGAAAGCATGTGCTCGTGCGTGCCTCAAGAAGGCGCACGCCGGCACGCACGCCGCGCGGCGGTTGCCGCAGCGCCGGGTGATCGGGCTGTTGGGGTCAATGCAACTTTCGTGCCGATTTGATGCCAGGGGGAGGCTGGGGGCGGGGTGTGGGGGCAGGGTGTGGCCGGGAGAGGCTCGGCGCACGGGGGCGGGCACAAAAACGATGCATGGCGCGTCAGCCGGGCGGACTGGCGCGGTTTGCTTGATGCTGGTGCGTACGGCTGGACGGGGCTTTCTTTTCGCCGGATTTCAAGCGCTGGTGACGCTTCGACATGACGGTGGTGTGAACAGGCGCTTTATCGTGGTGCCAGCGCATGCACGGTTCCGGAGCAGGAAGTGCGCTGAGAAGTTGCATGGGCGGGGTGGTCTGGGGGAGCTGTTGCCCGGGTGGAGGCTATTCGGTCGTGCGCGTGAACTGCCGAGACAGCGTTTTTGACGCTCGAATGAAAGCCTCCGCGGAAAGAGCGGCGGTGTGAGCCGGCGAATCCGCTCCAGCGGTCATGTCGATTACACCCAAGCGGTCATGCCATGGTCGGACGCAAGAAGGAGCGGAGGCGGATCGCATTGGCATTTGCAAATGTCGAACTCCAGCGCCGGACGCTTGCCACCACCAAGGTTGTCGTCGGGACGATTTCCAGACGGCGCGATAAAGCCGTCTGTCCCGCAGACGTAGCAGCGGACTTTGGCAAACAGGTAACTCAGCGGCTTGCCAAGGCCATTTGTATCCTTGATGCCATCGAGCACGTACCCGCCGTTAGTCGTGTGATCGCCTTGTCGAATATATGCGCGCCTTTGCATGTCATGCCCCGAACCATTTCCAGTGAGCGTAGGGAACCTCACTGTCTCCGTCACCCAGGACGGGCGGCATGGTCTCACCCGCCTGAAATCGACGATTCCCGTACAGATAGTATTCGTCAGCGGTCCACGATCTGTGGGCGAACTTTATCCCGACCCATCGTCCTTCGCGAGGACAAGGCTCGCCGGGGCTGCACAGCGTTTTGCGTGCAAGATCGGCTTCCCATTGCCATACAGGTCGACCGAGAAACGCCTCGCCTTTTGAATCGTAGATGAGTTCTTTTTTGTAGCTGGGCGCACCTTTCTTGAACTCGTATACCCAACGGCTTCGCTGGCCGGTGTCCGATATCAGGCGGTAATAGCCATCTTCGGCCACAGCGTGCCCCGATGGAGTGACGTGCTCGGACAACTTGGCGCGCTGGCGCTCCTCGTAGTCCTTCCACTCCTGAGGCGTTGAGGGAAAGTCGGTGTCGAAGGTGAAGGGTGTCGATCTTGTGTCACTGACGAAATTGACAGTGCCGCCGGCCCCGTTCACACCAGAAACGTAAATACTCGTATATACCAGCGCACCAAATTCGTAGTCACCCTTCGGTATTTTTTCCGCCGGGACGGAAAGGAACTTGTACGTTACGGTTTCGCCAGCCGGTATCGTTACTAGCGTTCTTGATTCGCCCATCGTTGTAATCGTCTCAACCGGATAGTCATCTTTATTCATCACCGTGACGCCTGCAAGGTCTGCTCTCCATGCACCTCCGCCTCCAACGCGAAAGCCACTAATATCGAGCCGTTTTGCCACTCAGTTGTTGGACGCCCAGAGCGCCAGTGACTGTCGGATAGGGATTCCTATCCTTATCAAGGCCGTAATACATGCCCGTCTCCGTCGTGCTCTTGCACTCCACCGTAAACGCCGGCGTCAGCCAATTACAGTACTCCGCCTTTTCAAGCTTGATCGGTACGCTCGCCTCATTCACAACGGGACTCTTCGGTTCCTGCTCGGAATCGTGGTCCGCATTGGCCGAATCCGGCAAGCCCTGTGGCCCTTGTGGCGCGCTCACGGGCGACTTTGCCGAGGGTGCCGTTTGCGGTGCGTTTGCGAGCGGCGCGGGAGCCGCCACAACGCTATTCGCTTCTCGCGCCTCATCCGGCAGATGCGAAACAGGCAAGACCCCCGAACTCCCATCCCACGCACGACAACTCACGATGAGAGGCACCAACTGCGGCGAAAACTCCGGCCCTGCCAAATGCATCTGCGAGGCGGGATACCGATTCCACGGCCCCAACGTTTCGATGCCGTGAACCGCGCCAATAGAAATCTGGCCGTCCTTGAACCGGATATACGCTCCGCCGCATTCGAACGTCATTTCCCTGTTGGCTCGCAAGAACAGCGCGCCGTTCACGCTCGATATCGTGACATCATCCCTGGCTGCGACTTGCGCGTTGCTGGCCTGTGCCTGGATGAGCACGGGTCCGTAGCTGAAAACCTTGACGCCAAGTTTGCCCGCGTACAGGGTGATGTTCTCGTATGCGTGCAGCAGAATGCGCTTGAGTGCACGGATGCTAAAAGCGGCCGCCGTTGCAAAGCTCGTATCCTTGCCCGTCGATACCATCATGCGGTCGGGGGTTGCCATGCCGATACCATCGGGCGCGGACAGCGCAATAACGGAGCGCTTCAGATCGGCGAATGCATCCTTGAGCCATTGATTCTCGGCCCGCAGATCGCTCACTTCCGCATTCGACGCGCGTGCCGATTCAGCCAGCGCTTCGAGGTTCGCCCGCATCGAATCGAATTGCGCAACCGCCTGGGTCGTATCGTTTGTCTTGCCGCCCGCCTTGGGTTGCACATACGTGGTGAGCAGCAAACCCGCACTGCGGATGGCACCCTGGTAATCGGTACGAATTTCAAACCCGACGCCTCGCTGTTCGTTTTGACGGTTGACGATGTAACCAAGATTGAGTTGCGACTTGCCGTAATCCGTCGATGTCTTGATGTGCTCCTTCCCGGTGCGGTCGTCCATCTGGAAGGTATTGTTGGAGCGCGTGCGGATCGTGTGACGCGAGGCCCACGGGTAGCCCATGACAATGGGATCAGTGTGCTTCGCGGTGTGCAGGACGCCACTGATATACGGAAGGTCGGGGTTGCTCCACAAGAAGGCGACGGTCACGACCGTCCCCGGCTCGAGACCGAAGTGAAAGCCGGTTTGCCCCGGCCCCGCGAACGGCTTGGCGAGTCGCATGGGGCAGCTTTCCAGTCCCGCTGCGCGCTCGTCGCGGTCCGTGTGGAGGTGGACAATGTAGCGCCCCTGGTTATCCAGATACGGGCCCACATAGTCCTTTGTCGACGCCACGGTTCCCGTCACCACGCCGGGAAGGCGGGGCCACGTCTCCTCCATCAGCGGCATGCGGTACTGCCGGTCCGCCGGTATCGCGGTGAACGCCACCTTGTAGCCTTCCTTGCGGGAGGCGCTGCATGACATCTCCGTGATCAGGATTCCGTGCTCCGCGTCGGGTAATGTCCTGTTCGTCAGTTCCAGCACGCACGCGGGTCCGATATCCAGCATGTCGCACGTGCCTGAGTAAATGACCTGTGCCGCGCGCGCCGCTTCGTGGCGGAGTGTGACCTCTTCCCTGGCGGCCTGCGCATCGACGTACGGCATTCCCCATGCATAGGCTTCGCCGTAGGTCGTCATGTCTGCAATCCAGTCCTTGTCCTTGCGGACCAACTCGCTCTGGCGCGCCTCCTCGACAGGCGCGCCAGAGAACTGCTCGGGACTGTAACTACGGACAACCTGGCTTGCGGGCATCGTCGCGCTGCGCGTGACAAGCGACTTCACGGACTCCTGACCATTCGTGAGCAGGCCGCCCGGTTCGTGATACGGAACCTCGAACCTTGCGCGGTCGCGCGTGTATTTGGAGAAGTCATCGCCAAAGCGCACGCGCTCGCAGAATTCGCCTTCCTCGCAGACAAACCAGATTCCACTTCGACGGCATAAACGCGTGATGAACGTCAGATCGTCTTCGCCCCACTGCATGACGATCGGCCGGCTTCGGTATGGGCGGTAAAGATCGAACTCGAAATCGGCGAATATCTGGTTGAAGTCGTGTTTCTTCAGAATCTGCTGGATAATTTCGGGGTCTTTCTTTTCCAGAAAGTGACGGTATCGGGGCGTGTTGCGCAGCAGCGCGAGGCGCGATTCGAGTGTGAGTTCATAGACCGTTTGATCCGGCGTGCCGGGAAACTGCGCAAACGCGGTAATGACACCCTGGACGCGGCGTGCTGGCTCCGGGGTCGGGCTGTAAATGCTGCTGGCCGGCGGCTGGATGACGAACGCCGCCATATGGTTGAGGAAGTCCGAGCGCGAGAGATTCGGGTTCGGGTGCGTGAACAAGATCGTGTATTTCGTCGGTTCGCCCATTGCGCGGCGACCGTTGAAGGAAAAGATATCGGCCCTGGTGGCTTCGGCCACGTGCGGCATGTCGAGGCGGTAATACTGGTGAACGTCGATACCGGGACGCACCAGCGGATCGCGGGAATTCACGGACTCTCCTCCTAATCGAAGACGATCGGGCCTGCACCGGGGGCGGATAGCGTAAGCAGGCTAAATATCACCTAGGAGAGCGATGCTCGCGCGATGCCGAAGCGCGCGATATGGGATTCGTCCGAAAATGGGGGGTGTTCCGAAGTGCGCGATTCACCGCGCATCGCGGCGAACCGTCTGGACGATCTGGGAGAGCCGCAAAGAAATAGCGCCAAGCCTTGCGCAGCCAGCAAGACATCGCGCGCGGGTTCCGCGCGCGTTCGCGCTATCGGGAAGAGGAAATCAGCAACCGCCGCACAGAACGTAGCGCCGTGCTCCTGCACGGCGCACGCATCACGTCGAACTCACATCGGCCCACGCCGCAGGCGCCGGAACGCTGCACGGGGCGTCCACGTCGATCGATTTGAAATCGGCCGGGCTCACGATTTCCAGGTACTCCATATCGGGCGAGTAATCGAACAGATAGTGCGCGATGCCCGGCGCCTGGTGCACGCAGTCGCCGGCTTCGACGAGCGTTTCCTTGTCGCCATACATGAAGCGGGCCCAGCCCTTGAGCATGATGACAATATGGAAGTCCGCCTCATGCCGGTGCCAGCCCGTGCCCTGTTCCGGCGCAAGATTTGCCCTGACAAGTTGCGCGACGACCTTGCCGTGGGTCGCGTCCGCGATGCCGAGGTCGCGGTAAATGAAGAAGTCGCGCAGTCCGCCGCCTTTGAACGGCGTGTCCTGCGGCTTGATATGAGAAAACCCCGTGGCGAACTCTGTTTGCATGGCGGCGCTCCCGGATGTAGTGGAGGCCCGATTCGCAAGCACGAGTTGTTCCATCGTACGCGTGGCGCGTCCTCAGAGGGGCTTCGTTTCCAAACCTGCCAGCGCGTGCGCCACGTCTTCGATGTACGGATCGCTCAGTGCGCAATCGGCCAGCGCCTGCCGCAGCCGGAACACATATTCGGCGTTGGTGCCAAGCGGGCCTTGCGCATGGGCGATCAGGCGCGCGATCTTCGCGGGATGCGAGTCGGCTTCGTACTGGCGCTCGCAGTTGCTGGCCACGAAGGCGAGGGCGTGTTGCGTCTCGCCCGTTGCGAGCGTCACCGTGGTCCACGTTGGGGTGTAAGCGCCCGTGAGCATTTCGCGCGTCCAGAGAATGCGCAGTTCCTCATCGAGCGTGGTGGTGGCGAGGCGCAGCGCCACACCTTGGGTGCACCCGCCGGGCTCCAGCGCGAGCATGCGGCCGGGGCGTTGCGGCGTGCCGCGCCCCGCGAGCAGCCGGATGCAGAAGCTGCGATGCCAGCCTTGCAGCGTCGCGATCTCGCGGCGGTCGTAGCAGGAGAGCGGATTCCACATCAGCGACCCGTAGGCGAAGATCCAGACGTCTTCGCCCGCGGGGCGTCTGGCCATCGTCTGCGCGAGCGACTGGTCGATCTGTGACTGCGTCCAGAGCATTCCTGGCGGGAGGAAGTTGAAGCTCTCGAGAAACGCTCCGGAGCGTATGGCGTCTCGGTTTAACATGGGCTAGGCGGCGTCGTGAAATCTACGCCGCCAGTATGCGGTCTCGTTCTGCGCCGATAAAGCGGCTCAAACGCGAATCTGCGTTCACCTCAGGACGACAATCGTCTCGGCAGAGCGCCTCAGTTCCTCCGCCGGAGTCGTGGGTTCAGCGGTCCGGCGCGTGTCAGGCCTCGTCCCAGCAGGGCGCGAACGCCGGGCTCACAAGGCGCTGATTCTTCGGCATGCCCGCGATGAGCGCGCGATCCTCGTCATCCAGCCGCAATTCGAGCGATGCCAGATTCGCGAGTTGATTGGCCCGTGAACTCGCTTTCGGCACGGCGGCAACGCCCGCCTGGTCGATCAGCCACTTCAGCGCGACCTGGGTGGGTGGCACGTCGTGCCTCGCGGCGATGCGCTGGATCGCCGGCATCTCCGAGACCTTGTTGCGCGCAAGCGGGCTGTACGCAATGAGCGCCATATCGTGCCGGCGGGCAAAGTCGAGCAGATTCGCCTGGCTCAGCGCGACGTGATACTCCACTTGCATCGCGGCCAGCGGGGCCTGCATGACTTCCACGACTTCGCACACGAGCGCCAGCGGAAAGTTCGCGACGCCGATCGCTCGCGCACGGCCCGCTTCCTTGAGCGCAACGAGCGTGTCGATCGTGCGCGCGAGATCCCAGTCCTGCGCGGGCCAGTGAATCAGGAACAGATCGACGTAGTCGGAACGTAGCGCGCGCAACGAGTTGTCGAACGAGGCCCGCATGTCTTCGGGGTTGAGTCGATCCCACCACACCTTGCTCGTCACGTGAATCTGCTCGCGCGGCACCTGCGATTGCGCCATGGCGGCGCCAACGGCTTCTTCATTGTTGTACGCGGCGGCCGTATCGATATGGCGATAACCCAGGTCGAGCGCCTGGGTGACCGCGCGCGTGCATTCGTCGCCGAGCATGGGCCAGGTGCCGAGACCCAGCTTGGGCATGTCGAGCCCGTGGCGATTGACGATCCGTTGCATGACTGCGTTTCTCCGTTTCAGGCGCAGGCTCTCGCCGCGCGCACGTTCTGTGTTGCGTTTGCGTTGCCGCCGTTCGCGACGTACTTCGCGATGCGCCAGCCGAACACGATGGCCGGGCCGAGCGTCGTGCCGGGGCCGGGATATGTGCCGCGAAAGATCGACGCGAGGTCGTTGCCGCACGCGAACAGGCCCGCGATCACGTGGCCCGCGTGGTCGAGCACTTCGCCGTTCGCATTGCCGCTCAGTCCGGCGCTGCACGCGAGATCGGCGGGCCACACGGTCACGGCGTAGTAGGGGCCCGCGCCGATGGGGCGCACGCACGGGTTGGGCTGCTGGCTGGCGTCGCCATTGAAGCGGTTCATGGGGCTGCTGCCGCGCTCGAAGGCGGGGTCCTTGCCTTCCGTGGCGGCGCGGTTATAGATGTCGACCGTGCGCGCGAGACCCGCAGCATCGACTTGCAGTTTCGCGGCCAGTTCGGCAAGCGTCGCGCCTTTCACCAGATAGCCCGAGCGCTCGAACGCGGCGATGCGCGCCGCGCTGCGGCCCGGCATCAGCAGGCCAAGGCCGTATTCGTGGATGAACGCCGCATCGACGATCAGATGCGCGGCCACGCGCGGTCCTTGCTCGCCGCGCTGCTGCGCGTCGCGCAGCATGCCCATCACGAAGTCGTGATAGGAGTCCGATTCGTTCACGAAGCGCTCGCCCCGGCTGTTGACGGCAATGAGACCGGGTTTCGCGCGATCGAGAATGATATGCGGCCAGACGCTGTCCGCGTCCGCCTGGCTGTTGCGCGCGCGGCGGATCGAGCAGGGCATCCAGAGGCCCGGGCTGTCGCCGCCGTTCTCGACATTGGCGCCGACCTGGCGGGCGCGGTCCACGCCGTCGCCCGTGTGGGTTTGCGGTGCGAGCGACAGGCCGCGCGCACCGGCGGGAAAGAGCTGGTTGCGCAGCGTCGGGTGACGCGTGATGCCGCCCGTGGCGAGCACCACGCCGCGCCGCGCGCCGATGCGCCGACGGCCGCCGCCGGGCGTCGCGACGACTGCGCCCGTCACGCGGCCGTCCTCGCGCACGAGTTCGACGAGCGGGCTCTCGAAGCGGACTTCGATATCGCGCTTGCAAAGGCTGTAATAGAGGCGCGCGGCAAGCGCGTTGCCCATGACGAGCTGCGTGCCGCGCGGGTGGCGCAGCCGGTCCATCGCATAGCGGCCCACCACCGCGATCGTGCGCCGGAAGTTGGCAAACGTGGCGAAGGGCGCGAGCAGCGCATTCAGATCGGCGCGCGCGACCATCATGCCGCCGAGCCCCATGAACTCCTTGCGCGGCGGACGCACGCGCGCGAAGGCCTTGCCGAGCACGCGCGCGTCGAACGGCGCGGGCACGAGCGCGCGGCCGCCGAAGGCCGCACCGGGGCCGCTCACGTAATCGGGGTGGGCGGTGGCGGCGACGAACTTCACGTCGCTGATGCGCGCCAGTTCGTCGATCACCTGCGGCCCGCTTTGCAGGAAGGCCTCGCGCGCTTCGTCGCCGCCGCGCGCGCCGACCACCGACGCGAGAAAGCGCCGTGCGTCGTCCACGCTGTCGGGCACGCCTGCCTGTGCGCTCAGCGTCGTGCCCGGCACCCATGTGGTGCCGCCCGAGGTGGAGGTGATGCCACCCACCATGCCGGTCTTTTCGCAAAGCAGGACCTTCAACTTCTCGTGGTCGGCCACGAGCGCGGCCGTCATGCCCGCCGCGCCCGCGCCGAATATCAGCAGATCGACTTCCTCGTCCCAACCTTGTTGCGTGGCCGCGCCCATGTCCGTGCCTCCTCCATGCTGGTTCGCCCGTGCGCCCGGCGAAGAGCGCGTAAGGCGAACGGTGTCTTTGATAATTGTGGAATCTTATTCCAGTTACGAAAAAAGTGGAATGGCGTTCAACAAATTGGAGGTGGCGTGTTCATGCGACCCTTAAAACCGGTGCACGATCCCCACGCCAACCGCCACCTGGTTGCGCGTGGAGGAGGGGGTGGAATTGAAGCCGTCGCCAAGCGTGGCCGTCGCGTCGATGATCTGGCCCGCGCCCGCCGTGCCGAGCGTCGAGCCGTTGGCGTGCTGATACGCCTCCAGCATGTAGAAGCCGGTGCGTACCGACAATGCATAGTACTGCGAGAGATTGAACTGCTGATACTGTGCGGCGTTCGTGATGCCGTTGGCTTTCGTCGCGCGCGTATAGCTGTAGCCCGCGCCCAGATCCCACGCCACCGCGGGCTTCCAGTGCAGCACCAGGCCGCCCGTGTTGAAGATGGCGGTATCGGTGAACTTCGAGCCCGAGCCGGGAATGTACTGCACGTTCGAGTAGGTCGCGGACACGTCCCAGGCGCTGTTGAAGCGGTAACTCGCGCCCACCGCGAAGCGCTGCTGCGCCTGTGCGCTCTGGTAGCCATTGGTGAGCGCCGAGACGCCTGCCTGCGCGCCGTTGTTCGAGGTGGTGGAGTCCGCGCCGAACGCACCGCCGCCAGACGTGGAGTTGTTGATGCGCGAGAAGCCCACGCCCACGCCGACCGGACCCTCCAGGTACTGGAGCGCGACCGTCCACGTCGATCCCGCGTTGAAACTGCCTGGCACGCCGCCCAGCGAATACGATCCGCCGAACGAGAAGCCGTGGAATTTCGGCGAGAGGTACTGGATGGTGTTGTTAGCGCGATAGATGGTGTCGAAGCCGTCGATGTCGCCGGGATGCGCGCCGTAGAACCCGGTGAGCGAGTTGGTCGGGCTGAAGGGCGAGAGCAACTGGTAATACGAGGCGTACTGGCGGCCGAAGGTCAGCGTGCCGTAGGCCGGGTTGGTCAGGCCGACCCACGACTGGCGGCCGAACATCGCGTTGGTGTATTGCTGCGCGCCGGTGGCCGAGTTGATGCCCGATTCGAGCGTGAAGATGGCTTTCGTGCCGGCGCCCAGGTCTTCCGAGCCCTTCACGCCGAAGCGGCTGCCCGCCCACACGCCGTTGATCATCTTCACGGCCGAATGGCCGCCGCTGGTGGAGCCGAGCGTGGTCTGGTTGTTGACCCAGCCGATGCCGGTATCGACCACGCCATAAAGCGTCACGCTCGACTGCGCGAAGGCGGGGGAAAGGGCGAGCATGGCGGCGCTCGCCGCAACGGTTTTGAGTCCGGTGCTGCGGTTCATCGATTGTCTCCTGCTTGTTGTAATGAGAGAGATGAGGTGACGGCGGCGGGTTGCGCCGCCGTCGTGCGAGAAGTGATTCAGTACGTGGCGCGGCCCCCGGAGAGGTCGAAGGTCGCGCCGCTCGAAAACGAGCATTGGTCGCCTGCGAGCCAGGCAACGAGATTGGCCGCTTCTTCGGCCGTGCCCGCACGTTGCATCGGGATTTTCGCGAGGCTGGCGGCCAGCGCGTCGCGTGTCATTTGCGCGAGCAGGGGCGTTTCGATCACGGCGGGCGCGATGCAGTTCACGCGCACGGGCGTGAGCGCAAGCTCCTTGCCCATCGACTTGGTGAAGGCAATGACCCCCGCCTTGGCCGCCGAGTACGCGGACATCTGCGGATTGCCTTCCTTGCCCGCGATGGAGGCGAGGTTCACGATGCGGCCAAAGCCGGCTTCGAGCATCGGTTGCACCGCCGCGCGCGAGCAGAGAAACACGCTGCGCAGGTTCACGTCGATGCAGCGTTGCCAGGCCGCGAGATCGCAGTCGGCTACGTTCGCAACCGGTCCCGTTGCGCCCGCGCTGTTCACCAGCACGTGCAGCGCGCCGAAGTGCGCCAGTGTTGCGCGCAGGGCGCTTGCGACGGACGCTTCGTCGGTCACGTCCACGCGCACGCCCAGGCTCGTGCCCTCGCTTGTGCCCGCGCTTATGCTTCTGGGTAGCGCGGCGGCGGCCTGCGCGGCCGCGTCGCCGTCGAGATCCCACAGCGCGACGCGGTGGCCGTCGTGTTGCAGGCGCGCCGCGATGGCCCGGCCGATGCCGCCCGCGCCGCCCGTCACGATCGCCACCCGCGACTGCGCATTCATGCTTCGGATTCCAGAAGGAAAGTCACCATGCGGTCGCACACGCGCGCGAACATCTGCGTGCCCGTCACCGTCTTGCAGCCGCGTGCGCGCGCCGCCTCGATAAAGGGCGTGAGCGGCGGCTTCGTCACGACGTCGCCCACGAAGGTGCTGGCGGGCAGGCGCGAAACGTCGACAGGCAACGGGTCTTCGGGGCGCATGCCCATGGGCGAGGCGTTCACGACCACGTCGAACGATTCGGCCGCGACGTCGCTTGCCGCCACACGCACCGCGCCGCGGCCGAGCCCCGCGAGTCGATCGACGAGGGCGCCCACGCGCGCGGCGTCGTTGTCGCGCACGTCGAGCGAGGCGACACCGGCGTTGACCAGCGCCTGGGCGATGGCCGAGCCCGCGCCGCCCGCGCCCACGAGCAGCGCGCGCTTGCCGCGCAGGTCGCAGCCTTCGTCGGCCAGCGCCGCGACGAAGCCGGTGCCGTCGAACATGCCGCCATGCCAGCCGCCATCCGGCGTGCGGCGCAAGGTGTTCGCCGCGCCGAGAAAGGCCGCTTCTTCCGAGAGGCTCGTGCAGAAGCCGGCGGCGCTGAACTTGTGCGGCACGGTGATGATGACGCCGTCGACATTGCGCATGGGCGTGACGCCTGCGAAGAACGCCGCGAGATCGTCGGGCGCGACGTGCGCGGGCACCACGAGCGCGTCGCGGCCCGCTTCGCGCAGCGCCGCTGTCACGCCTTTGGGCGAGCGCACCTGCGCGATCGGATCGCCTACGATGAAGTAGACGCGCGTGGCGCCACTCAATCCCTCATCGAGCGAAACGGGTGTGGGCGCAACGGTATTGCAGGGGGTGGAAGTGGCGGAAGTCATGCTGATTTCATCTCCTGGGTTGTGTCGGCGTCGTCGTGCATGATGCCGAGCAGTCTTGCCTGCGTGAGCGCGTCCTGTTCCAGGGCGCTCGCGCTGTTTTCATAAGCCACGCGGCCGTTCACGAGCACGTAGGCGCGATCGGCGATCGGCAGCACCATGTCGGCCTGGTGTTCGACGATCACGATGCTCGCGCGCTCGCGCAGCTTCACCACGGCGTCGAGCACCTCCTGCACGACGGCGGGCGCGAGGCCTTCGAACGGCTCGTCGAGCAGGATCGCCTTCGCGGGCGCCATGAGTGCGCGCGCAATGGCCACCATCTGCCGCTCGCCGCCGGAAAGATGCTCGGCGCGTGCGTCGCGGCGCGTGGCGAGGCGCGGGAAGAGCGCGAACATCTCCTCGACGCTCGCGCCGCCCTTGCGCGCGGCGAGGCGCAGGTTCTCGCTCACCGTGAGGTTGGGGAACAGGCGGCGGCCTTCCGGCACCATCGCGAGTCCGAGGCGGTTGATCTCGTGCGCGGGGCGGCCGGTGATGTCGTGGCCGTCGAAGGTGATGCGGCCCGCCGTGACCTGTGCGACGCCGGTTGCGGCGCGCAGGGTTGTCGTCTTGCCCACGCCGTTGCGGCCGAGAATCGCAATGACCTCGCCAGCGTTGAGCGTCAGATCGACGCCGTCGAGTATCGTGTTGCCCGCGTAGCCCGCCTTCACGCCTTCGAGACGCAGCAGCGCGCGTGGAGCTGCCGCCGCGCCAGGCTGTTGCTCGTCGCCGCGCGCGGCGAGCCGTGCATCGACGGGGCGCGCGCCTTTGGCATGCCCCATGTACGCTTCAATCACTTCGGAGTGCTTCGCAACATCGGCGGGCGAGCCGTCGGCGATCAGGCGGCCGCGATGCAGCACACTCACGCGGTCGGAAATCGTGAGCACGCGGTCGATGTCGTGCTCGATCAGCAGCACGGCGTGATGATTCGCCAGTTCGCGCACGATGCTCGCCACGCGCGCGCGGTCGGCTTCGGCGAGACCCGCGAGCGGTTCGTCGAGCAGCAGCAGGCGGGCTTCGGTCGCAAGCGACAGCGCGATTTCCAGCAGGCGCTGCTCGCCGTGCGAGAGACTTTCGCAGGCGTGCGCCGCGCGATCGGCGAGGCCGACCGCCGCGAGCAGCGACCACGTACGCGCGTTCTGCTTGTCGAGCGTATGGGCGTCGCGCCAGAGGCCCAGGCGCTCGCGCTGCGCGGCCTGCACCGCCACGCGCACGTTCTCGAACACCGTGAGGTTGCGGAACACACTGAGGATCTGGAACGAGCGGCTCATGCCAAGGCGCACGCGGCGGAACATGGCGAGCTTCGTCACGTCCTGGCCGTCGAAGGTGATCGTGCCCGCGCTCGGCCACAGCACGCCCGTGAGCATGTTGAAGAAGGTGGTCTTGCCCGCGCCGTTGGGGCCGATGAAGCTGTGCAGGCGGTACGGATACACGTCGAGATCGATCTGCTCGGCGGTCACGAGCGAACCGAAGCGCTTGGAAAGGCCGCGCACGCTCAGCACGGGCCTGGCGGGATCGGCGTCCACGCGGCTTGCGCGGTACGGCGCGATGATCTCGGGGCGCGCGGGAATCGTGTTGCGCACGAGCGTCCAGCCGGGCCGGCGCAACAGGCGCTGCACGAGTCCCTGAATGCCTTCGGGCGAGAAGAACGCGAACGCGATGACGATGGGCGCGAAGATCAGCCACCAGTGCTCGGTGAGGCCGCTGAGCTTGTCTTCGAGCAGGATGAACGCAATCGCGCCCCACAGCGGCCCGAGGAACTGGTGCACGCCGCCCAGCACCGTCATCAGCAGGCTGTCGCCCGCATGCTCCCAACTCAGGTTGTTCGCGTACGCGCCTTGCAGCATCAGGCAGAGCAGGCCGCCCGCATAGCCGATCACGGCCGCCGAGATCACGAACGCCTGGAGCTTGAGGCGGTACGTGTCGTAGCCGAGGCTCGCGGCGCGCTGCTCGTTGTCGCGCAGCGCTTGCAGCGCGCGGCCGAACGGCGCGTGCACGAGACGCCAGAGCGCCCAGGCCACGGCGATCACCGTCACGCACGCAAACACGTGAAAGCCCGTTGTCGTCGCGAAGGTGGGGCGCGGCACGTTCTGCAAGCCGTTTTCGCCGCCCGTCACGTCGGTCCACTTGAACGCGATCTCGAAGGCGATCTGCGAGCACGCGAGCGTGAGCAGCGAGAAGTAGAGGCCGCGGCGGCGCAGCACCACGGCGCCGATCAGCGCGGCCATGAGGGCCGTGACGATCACGCTGGCGGCGAGCGCGAGCATTTCGTTGCCGATGAAGCGCAGCAGCGAAACCGCGACGAGATACGTGGAAGTGCCGAAAAATACCGAGGCGCCGAACGGCACCAGGCCCGTGTACGCGACCAGCAGGTTCACGCCCATGCCATAGAGCGTGTAGATGGCGATCTGCGTGGCCCGTTCGAGTGGGGTGCCGCTCGCGGTGAGCGCGAGCGAGACGACGATCAGGCAGAGGGTCAGCACCGCAACGGGGTGCCGGGTCAGAGAACCGAGTTTCATTCGAAGCGCTCCCAGCGTTCACCGAAAAGCCCGCGAGGGCGCACGAGCAGGACGAGGGCCATCAGCACATACATCGCGACCGACGAGCCTTCGGGAAAGAACTGCACGGCCAGCGCCGTCACCACGCCCACCAGCAGCCCCGCGACCACGGCGCCCGCGAACGAGCCGAGCCCGCCGATGGTCACGATCACGAAGGCCGGCATGACCGCGGCGGTCGCCATGCCCGGCGTGACGGTCAGGAGCGGCGCGGCGAGCAGGCCGGCCGCGCCCGCGAGCAGCGCGCCGAGTGCAAAGGCACCGGTCAGCACGCGCGGCAGATTGATGCCGAGGAGTCCTACCATTTCCGGGTCGCGGCTGCCCGCGCGCAGAATGCGGCCATAAGGCGTGTACCTCATGAACGCCCAGAGCGCGACGAGAATCGCCACGGTCGCGGCCAGCACGAAAAGGCGGTACTTCGTAATGAGCAGCGGTCCGTACACGAGAAAGCCGCTAAGCGCTTCGGGCGGGCTGAACGGCAGGCCGCCCGCACCCCAGATGAGGCGTGTGAGCGCCGTGATGAGCAGCGACAGCGCGAACGTCACGATGAGGCTCAAGAGCGGCTCCTTGCCATAGAGCCTGCGGATGAAAACGACTTCGATCAGCACGCCCACCGCCGCCACGAGCACGGGCGCGAGCACAACGGCGCCCCAGCCGAACTGCGTGGAAAGCGCGATGGCGAAGTACGCGCCGAGTGCGAACAGCGCGCCGTGCGCGAAATTGACGATGCCGAGCAGCCCGCAGATGATCGACAGACCGATCGCGAGCAGCACGTAGAGGAAGCCCAGCACCAGTCCGTTGGCGACCTGGGACAACACCATTTCTGCCATGCCCATACTCCAGATTGCGGCGCGCGATGCACCGCGCGCGCGGGATTTGCCAGCTTTGTGTGCCTGGAAAGCGAATGGCCTTGATGACCTTGGTGGCCTCAGTGACCTCAGCGGGCAGCCATCGTGCAGCCGATTTCCTGGCGCGTGCCGTAAAGCCGGTCGAGGTCCGACGGGTTTTGCGGCACGACCGAGACTTGGTTGAGCCAGTCCCACTTGTCGGTGATGTGGTCCTTCACCTTGAACACGGTCCAGCGCCGCAGCAACTGGTGGTCCCACGGGCGGAAATACGCGGGGCCGCTGCTGTCGCCTACCTGCACCGTTTCGAGGCTCTGCACGATGTCCGCGCCCGAGGTGCTCTTCGCGTCGTTCACGGCCTTGAGCAGCGCACGCGTGGTGAACCAGCCGATCCAGGCCTTGTCGGCGGGCGGCTTGCCGTACTTCGCCGTGTATTGCTTGATGAAGGCGAGTTCCTCGGGCGAGTGGCCCGGCGAGCTGAAATGCCAGGGCTTGCCGTAATAGCCGGTCGCGGCGTCGACGTTGATCGACCAGAGATCCGAGTCGCCGATGATCGGGCAGGCCACCGGAATCTGGCCTTTCATGCCCATTTCCGCGTACTGCTTGAGGAAGGTGGAGAGGTCGCCGCCGGGCAGCCCGAGCAGCACGACATCGGGCTTCGACTGGCGGATCTTGAGGATGAACGAACTGAAGTCGGTGGTGTTCAGCGGCGTGACGTCGGCGCCCACGATCGTGCCGCCCGACTGCTTGAGCAACTCCGACATCGAGCGCTGGATGTCCTGCCCGTAGGCGTAATTCGCCACGAGGAAGTGCCACTTCTTGCCGATGGCGAGCAGCGACGGCGCCAGCGCGCGGCAGGTCACGGGCGTCGGGCTCAGCACGCGGAAGGTGTACGGGTTGCAACTGCTGCCGGTCAATTCGCGCGCGGCGGCGTTGGGCGCGATATAAGGCGTTTTCGTGCGCATGGCGACCGACGACATCGCGAGCGACGTGCCGCTGTTCGTGCCGCCGATCACCGCAATCGCCTTGTCCTGCTCCACCAGTTTTTGCATGTTCTGCTGCGCAGACTGCGGGTTGGGCTCGTCGTACCAGACGAGATCGAGGCGGCGGCCGCGCGCCTGGTTGCCCGCCTGGTCGAGCGCGAGCTTCACGCCGTTGGCGATCACTTCGCCTTGCTCGGTCCACACGCCCTGCTTGGCCATCAGCAGGCCGAGTTTGAGCGGCTGCTCGCCTTGCGCGCGCACGAAGGCGGGCGCCGCGAGCACCGCCGCGCCGCCCGCGAGCGCCTTGCCTGCCGTGGCAAGCCAAGCGCGCCGCGTGAGTCCGCAGGCGCCCGGTGTATCCGCCGACGATGTTTCGGGGGCCGAAAGGTGGCTGTCCTGGTTGTGCTTTTCCGTCATGTGTCTCCGCTCCTGTCCCGTGTGAATGGCTGGGTTTGCTTGTGTCCGGCGCGCCGTGCAAAACCGGTGCGCCATAAAAGTTTTGGTGAACTCTAGTTCAAATTGGAATAGTATTCAACAATCAAAGCAAATTTCAGGGTATCGGGGTAATCACCGTGACGGCGCCCTGGAGCCAATCTGTTCAACCGGGAAAAGGAGGAGAAACGCAATGGCAAGGAGACGTCTGGCGGTAATCGGCGCGGGTGCGATCGGCAGGATGCACGTGGAGCGCGCGCGGCTGCACCCGCACGCGCAAGTGGTGGCGATCGCGGACCCGTCGCCCGCCGCGCAGCAGTTCGCGCACGCCGAAGGGCTGCGCTGGTTCGCCGACTACGCAGCGATGCTCGACGAAGTGCGCCCCGAAGGCGCGATCGTCGCGACGCCGAACGCGACCCATGTCGACGTGGGCCTCGCATGCGTGGCGCGCGGCGTGCCGGCGCTGATCGAAAAGCCGGTTGCCGATCATGTGGAGGACGCGTTGCGGCTCGATCGCGCCGCACGCGAAGCAAACGTGCCGCTGCTCGTCGGCCACCATCGCCGCCACAATCCGATCCTGCGCCGCGCGCGCGAGATCGTGCGCTCGGGGCGCCTCGGCAAGCCCGTGGCGGCCAATGCGCTCGCCACGTTCTACAAGCCCGACGCGTACTTCGACATGCAGTGGCGCCGCGAGGCGGGCGGCGGCCCCGTGCTCATCAACCTGATTCACGACATCGACATCATGCGGTTCCTGCTCGGCGAGATCGTGGAGGAGCAGGCGCAGACGTCGAACGGCGTGCGCGGCTTCGCGGTGGAGGACACGGCCGCCGTGCTGCTGCGCTTCGCGAGCGGCGCGCTGGGCACGATCGTGGTTTCCGACACGGCGGCCGCGCCCTGGAACTGGGACCTCGCGGCGGGCGAGGCCGCGCACTACCCGCGCCAGCAGGAGAACACGCACTTCCTGATCGGCACGGACGCGTCGCTGACGCTGCCGCAGCTCGATGTGTGGGAGTACCGCAGCGGCAAAGGCTGGCACGAGCCGCTCACGGTGGAGCGCAGCACGCCGCATGCGGGAGATCCTTACCACGAGCAGTTGCGTCATTTCGCTGCGGTGATCGCGCGCGAAGAAGCGCCGCTGTGCACGGCCGACGACGGTGCGCGCACGCTCGCGGCGACGCTTGCGGTGCATCGCGCGGCCGCGTCGCGAGCGCCGGCTGTGCCAGCCGACGCCATGCAACGATAAACGATCAGGAAGCCTGAGTGATTTTGAGGCCGTGGCGATAGAACGCCACGGTCTCGCGCAGGCCGTTTTCGAGCGAGGTTTGCGGCAGGCCGGGCAGCAGGCGCGCCAGCGCGGGATCGTGCAGGAACGCGGTGGCGATGGGCAGCGGCGGGCTGCTCGCGTCGATGCGCGCGCCGGGCGCGATGGCTTCGATCCGCTCGATCAGCGTGGCGACCGGCGTCATTTCGCCAGCCAGCGTGAACGCATGTGCGCCTTCGAAGTCGCGCAGCAGTGCCGCTTCGTAGGCCGCGGCGACATCGTCGGCGAATACGAGGCCCGTCGATCCGCTGAAGGGGATGGTATAGCGCTCGCCGCGCGCGGCCGCGCGGCACGCGAGGCTCGGCCCCGCGCTGGAGCCCGATTCGCGCCCCGCGCCATAGACCACGAGCGGGCGAAAGCCGATGCTGGCCATGCCGTGGTCGTGCCAGTACGCGCGCGCGGAGCCCTCGCAGGCAAGCTTGAACGCGCCGTAGTGCGTTTGCGGCAGGGGCGCGGCGCCGTCGTCGGGGCCGAACACGCCGGCGCTGCTCGCGTAGAGCACGCGGCGCAGGCCCGCGGCGCGCGCGGCTTCGAACACGTTCAGCGTGCCGATCAGGTTGATCTGCGCGCCGCGCACGGGGTTCGCCGCGCAGTCGGGCGTGAGGATGCCCGCGAGATGAATGACGGCGTCGCAGCCTTCCAGCGCGCGCGCGGTGTCCTCCGCGCTGGCGATGTCGCCGGTGCGCCATTGCACCGCCGCCGCGTGTTCGGGCGCGAGCGCTTCGACGAGCCGCGCGTTCGCGCGCAGGTCGAAGGCTACGCAGTCCATGCCGCGCGCGAGCAGCCGCTTCATGATCCATGCGCCCAGAAAACCGCTGCCGCCCGTGATCAGTACCTTCATTGTCATGCCTCCATGGTGTTCGTCAGGTCACAAAGTCTTTGCCAAACCGAATTTAGTGGAATAGTATTCCACAACGAAAAGTAATTCTACAAAGACAGCACAATACTGTCTCTGGAGACACAGGAAGAAAGGCGATACCGAACATGAAGGATGAACCGAAACTCGATTGCGACGTGCTGGTGCTGGGTTCGGGCGCGGCCGGGCTGTCGGCGGCGGTGACGGCGGCGGCGCAGGGCTTGCGCGTGATCGTCGCGGAAAAGGAGGACGTGTTCGGCGGCACGACCGCCTGGTCGGGCGGCTGGCTGTGGATTCCGCGCAACCCGCTGGCCACGCGCGCGGGCATACGCGAGGACATCGAGGCGCCGCGCACTTACCTGAAGAGCGAACTGGGCGCGCAATACGACGCGGCCAAGGCCGACGCGCTGCTCGAACGCGGCCCGGAAATGGTCGAGTTCTTCGAGCGCCACACCGCGGTGCGTTTCATCGACGGCAACCGCATTCCCGATTTCCACACCACGCCGGGCGCGGGCACGGGCGGCCGCTCGGTGTGCGCGATGCCGTTCGACGGCCGCGAGCTCGGGCCGCTGATCGACAAACTGCGCAAGCCGCTTTCGGTCACGACGATCAACGGCATGGCGCTCGGCTCGGGCCAGGATCTCGCGCACTTCTATCGCGCCACGCGCTCGCTGCGCTCGGCGCTCTACGCGAGCCGCCGCCTCGCCGCCTTTGGCTGGCACAAGCTGCGCTACGGGCGCTCGATGCATCTCGTGAACGGCAACGCGCTCACCGCGCGCCTCTTGAAGTCGGCGGCCGATCGCGGGGTGGACCTGCGCACGCGTGCGAAAGCGATTGGCCTCTTGCGCGATGCGTCGCGCGTCACGGGCGCGCGTGTCGAGATCGACGGCGTGGTGCATCAGGTGCACGCCGCGCGCGGGGTGGTGCTTGCCTGTGGTGGTTTTCCGCATGACGTTGCGCGCCGCGCGCGAACCTTCGCTTATACGCCTTCGGGCCGCGAGCACTGGTCGGCGGCGCCGCGCAGCAACACCGGCGACGGCATTCGTCTGGGCGAGTCGATCGGCGCGCATTTCGACGGCGCGCTCGAAGCGCCCGCCGCGTGGGCGCCCGTCTCGATCGTGCCCATGCACGACGGCGTGAAAGACGTGGTCTTTCCGCACTTGATCGAGCGCGCCAAACCCGGCGTGATCGCGGTCACGCGCGCGGGCAAGCGTTTCGTGAACGAGGCTTCGTCGTATCACGACTTCGTCGGCGCGCTGCTCGACACGACGCCGCCCGGCGAGGAAGTATGCGCCTGGCTCGTCTGCGATCACCGCTTTCAGCGCCGCTACGGGCTGGGCTTCTCGAAGCCGTTTCCGTTTCCGCTCGGGCCGTATCGCCGCTCGGGCTATCTCAAGCACGGTGCGACGCTCGCGGCGCTGGCGGCGCAATGCGGCATCGACGCGCACGCGCTGGCCGAAACCGTTTCGACCTACAACCAGTACGCGAAGCAGGGCTTCGATCCGCAGTTCCACAAAGGCTCGACGCCGTACAACCGCGTGCAGGGCGATGCCGGGCACGCGCCGAATCCGTGCCTCGCGCCGGTGGAAAACGGCCCGTATTACGCGGTGAAGCTGCTGCCTGGCAGCCTCGGCACGTTCTCGGGTCTCGCCACCGACGCGCAGGCGCGTGCGCTCGACCGCAGCGGCCGCGCGATCGACGGCCTCTACGCCGTCGGCAACGACAGCGCGAGCATGATGGGCGGTTGCTACCCGAGCGGCGGTATCACGCTCGGCCCGGCGATGACCTTCGGCTATCTCGCCGGGCTCTCGCTTGCCGGTGCACAGCCTGCTACGGCATGCACATCGGACTCCGAACAAAAATGTTTTTATCCTCAAGGACAATGCAATGACACTGTATGACGTAGTGACGCTCACGGTGAAGATCGGCGCGAACGCGCAGGTTTTCGAAGGCATCAAGGCAAGCGGCGATCCGCAGGGCGGCAAGCTGCTCGGCTGCTGGTACTCGGACATCGGCGCGCTCGGCAAGGTGCTGGTGCTGCGCGGCTACGCGTCGGAGGCGGCGCTGGTGAGCGAGCGCAAGCGCCTGCTGCTGGAAGGCAATCCGTTCGGCGTGGGCGAGTTTATCGACGACGTGAAGACGGAAAGCTACGCGCTCTTTCCGTTCCTGCCGCCCATCGAGCCCGCGGTGCATGGCGGCATCTACGAGATGCGCGTGTACGGCACGAAACTCGGCAGCCTTCAGCATACGATCAACGTATGGGAGCAGGCCGTGCCCGAGCGCACGAAGCGCTCGCCGCTGGTGGGCGCGATGTACTCGCTCGACGGCGACGTGCCGCGCTTTCTCAACATCTGGCCGTATGCCAGCGTGGACGAGCGCTCGCGCATTCGCGCCGAAGCGGTGAAGGACGGCGTGTGGCCGCCCAAGGGCGGGCCCGCGCATCTCACGACGATGGAATCGACGATCTGCGTGCCGGCCCCGTTCTCGCCGCTGCGCTAACCAGGGAGACATCATGACCCAGCCTCAATCGCGCGCGCTCTCGCTTTCGGCGTTGACCGTGCTCGAACTGAGCCCGCCGCAGATGGTGCAGTGCGCCGTCGATGCGGGTTACGACTACGTGGGCCTGCGCCTGTTGCCCGCGACGGATCACGAAGTGCGTCACGACATCGTCGGCGAAACGGGCAATACGCGCAATACGCCGCTCAAGCGTGAAACCCTGGCAATCCTGAAGGATACGGGCATGCGCGTGCTCGACGTCGAGATCCTGCGCCTGAAGCCCGACACCGATGTGAACGCCTATCGGCCCATGCTCGAAACGGCGGCGGAACTCGGCGCGCGCTACGTGCTCGTGGCGGGCAACGACCCGGACGAAGCGCGCACCGTCGACCGGCTGGGTCAGCTTTGCGACATCGCGGCGCCGCTCGGTCTCACGCCCTCGCTCGAACCCATGCCGTGGACCGACGTGAAGGACATCACGGCGGGCGCGCGCATCGTGAAGGCGAGCGGGCGGCGCAATACCGGCCTCATCATCGACCCGATTCACTTCGACCGCGCGCGCTCGTCGCTCGACGACTTGCGCGCGCTGCCGCGCGAATACTTTGGCTATGTGCAGTTCTGCGACGCGCCGGCCGAGCGGCCCACCGACCTCGACACGCTGCTTTTCCAGGCGCGCTGCGAACGGATGATTCCGGGCGAGGGCGGCCTCGACCTCGTGGGCATCCTGCGCGCGTTGCCCGAGCAGTTGCCGGTGAGCGTCGAAGTGCCGACCGGGCAGTGGGCAAAGACCACGCGCGCCGTGGATCGCGCGCGCCGGTTGCGCGAAGCGACGCTTGCCGTGCTCGAGCGGGCGCGCGAAGCGCGCTGACCACAGGCAGCGCACCGCGTGCGCCGAAGCATCGAGCGGTCCGGCCAGGCGGCCAGTCGAAGCGCCGTCCGGGCCCGCGTTCTGAATCGACAGAACAAGAAGAACATGACACGGAGACAACCATGGCTTTTTCACACACGGCCCAGCGGGCCGCGCAATCCCGGAGTGCGAGCGAGAGCGCGCGTGCGCTGGACGTTCAGCAGTTTCTCGATGACCAGCCGATCGGGCGCTTTCAGGTGCTCGTGCTGCTGCTGTGCATGATGATCGTGATGCTCGACGGCCTCGACACCGTCATGATCGGCTTCATCGCCCCGTCTCTCTCCAGCGCATGGGCGATTCCGCGCGACGCGCTCGGGCCGGTGATGAGCGGCGGGCTGCTCGGTCTCGCGTTCGGTGCGCTGACCGCCGGGCCGCTCTCGGACCGCCTGGGCCGCAAGACGGTGATGACCGTGGCCGTGCTGTTCTTCGGCGTCTGGAGCCTCGCTTCGGCGTTCGCGTGGAACGTGCCGTCACTTACTGTGCTGCGCTTTCTCACCGGCATCGGCCTCGGCGCCTCGATGCCGAACGCGGCGACCCTCATGGCCGAATACGCGCCGCCGCGCCGCCGTGCGTTGATGGTGACGGCCGTGTTCTGCGGCTTCACGTTCGGCGCGGCGGGCGGCGGCTTCGTGAGCGCGTGGCTCATTTCGCAGTGGGGCTGGCAGTCGGTGCTGCTGCTCGGCGGCGTGCTGCCCGTGCTGTTCGTGCCGGTGCTCATCAAGTGGCTGCCCGAGTCGGCGCGCTATCTCGCGCTCAAGGAAAGCCGCCGCGCGCGCCTCGTGAGCGTGCTCAATCGCCTGAAGCCCGGGTCGGCCGGCGAGTCAACGCGCTTCGTCTCGCACGAACCCGCGCAAGCGCCGCGCAGCCCCGTGCGCGCGATTCTTTCACGCGAGCACGCGTTCGGCACGGTGATGCTGTGGATCTGCTATTTCGCGGGCCTGCTCACGGTCTACCTGCTCGGCAACTGGCTGCCCACGCTGATTCGCGGTCTGGGTTTCTCGCTTGGCGAAGCAGCGGTGGTGGGCGCGCTGTTCCAGGCGGGCGGCACGGTCGGGTCGGTGCTGATCGGCTGGCAGATGGACCGCTTCAATCCGCATCGCGCGCTGGGCGCAACCGTGCTGGCGGGCGGCGTGCTGGCCTGGTACATGGGCGCTTCGGCGCACCCGTTCAGCATTATCTGCGTGTTGGCGTTCGGCATGGGCTACTGCATGAACGGCTCCAACACGGGGTTTTGCGCGCTCGCGGCCGGTTCCTATCCGACCGAAATGCGTGCGACCGGCACGAGCTGGATGCTCGGCGTGGGCCGCTTCGGCGGCATCGCGGGGGCGATGGTGGGCGCCGCCATGCTGCACGCGAACTGGAGCTTCGGCGCGGTTTTCACGGCGCTGGCCGCGCCGGCTGCTGTGGGCGGGCTGGCGGTGCTGCTCAAGGGGGCGCGCCATCGAGGCACGTTTGCGGCCGTGAGCGTGAGCGCGGGGCACTAAAACCCGTGCGTGGAGGCATGCGCCTGGGAGTTTGGCGCGAATTCGCTTGAATTCCAGTGTGGAATTGTGTTCTCATTTGACTACCACGATACGGATGAGAAAACGCTATGGCAGGGAATCTTGAGCGTGCGCTTGGCGTGCTTGAACTGTTGGCGAAGAATGGCGGGCGCATGCCGCTCGCCACGATTGCGGACACACTGGACATTCCGCGCAGCGGCACCCACCGGCTCCTTTCGATGCTGATCGACGAGGGCTTCGTGCGCCAGGACGAGGAGCACGGCGAGTACATGCTCGCCATGAAGCTCGTTTCGCTGGCGCTGATCTATCTCTCGACGAGCGGGGTGTTCGACATCTCGCAGCCGGTGCTCGATCGCCTCGCCGAAGCCTCGGGCGAACTCGCCCGGCTCGGCGTGGTGGAGGGCGATCACCTCACCTTCGTCGGCAAGGCGCAGGGTGCGAAGTCGGGCCTGCGCTACGACCCGGACATGGGCAGCAATCCGCCGCTGCACTGCACGGCGAGCGGCCAGGCGTGGCTCGCCACGCTGCCGGACGAACGCGCGATCGAACTGGTGTCGCGGCAGGGCGGCCTCGGGCCGAAGGCGCAGAACGCACCGCGCGCGCCCAGGACGATCCAGCAGTTCCTGAAGGACCTCAACGGCGCGCGCCAGCGCGGCTACGGTGTGGCCATCGAGACCTACGAGCGCGGCATGACGTCGATCGCGGCGCCCGTGCGCAATCCCGTGACGGATGAGGTGGTCGGCATCGTCAGTCTGGCGGGGCCGAGCAGCCGCTTGCCCGAGGAGCGCCTCCTGGAACTGGCGCCGCATTTGCTGGAGGCGGCGTCGGACATGGGCGCGGCCACGCTGAGCTCGCGCTACTTCAAGCAGCGCGCGGCGGCCGCGGCAAGTGTTGAGCCGCCGCAAGCACAAGCGCAAGCCCCGGCCAGCAAGACGCGGGCCCGGGCGGCGGCGAAGTAAGGCTCGCCGCCTCCATCGAACGATGGAGGCGGTGGGGCGCGCTCCACAATCAACGGTACGGACGACTGATTAAATGAAGCGTGTGGCGGGCTTGCATGCTCAGTGTCCGAGCCCGCTCGCGGCGATCTGCTGCTCGACGTACTGGGCGAACAGCGCATGCGTACGCGTGGTGGGGTGCAGGTCGTCGGCAAAGATGTAGGTCTGGTCCGCGTTGGGCGCGACGTAGGTGGCCGGCGAGCAGAACAGCGAGGTATTGTCAGGCGTTTTCGATGCATCGCAGGCCTGGGCCGTGTTGGACACGGTAAAGCCGTTCGCCTGGAAGTTCGCGATGAGCTGGGTCACCCAGGCATAGGAATCGATCTCGATGACCTTGCCTTGCAGGCCGTTCGCCTGCAACGCGCCGTTCAGGGTGGCGTTGAAGAGTTGCGACAACTGGGTCAGGTTCGCGCCGCCGTCCGAGGCGGCACGACCCTTGGGCGAGAGGCCGGCATTCGGCACGTTGACTACCACCACGTGCGTGGCGCCGCTCTGCACGATCTGCCCGACCACCTGCGCGAGCGTGCTTGCCGCCGTTTGCACGGTTGCCGTGGCGGCCGGCGGGGTGCCCGCCCGAAGCACGTCGTTGGCGCCCGCCCAGACGAGCACAAGCTGGCCGGAGTTGAACGTGCCGTGAGCGGAAAGGTAGCTCGATACCTGCTGGTTGACAGGCATTTCGATGTTGCCGATCACGTCGGAAAGAAAGTCGTACTGGTTGGCCGGGGTGGCGACCGTCGAGCCGCCCTCGGCGTAACCCAGCCCGCTTTGCGCGCTCAACTTGTGATCGAAGCCGATGGTGTAGGCGGCGTTCAGCGTGTCCCCATAATACTGAGCGACGTCCTGGGCCCACACCTGGCCGGGGTTGGTCGTGAAACGGCCGCCGCCCACGGCGCTCGCGATCGGCGCGTATGTCCCCACATCCGAAAGGCTGTCGCCGAACGAGACGACCTGCAACTGAACGCCGCCCGGCGGCGTGTTCGTGGCGCCGCCCGAACCGCCGGAGCCACCGCCGCCGCCGCCGCATGCCGCGAGCAGCGCAACGAGCGTGACCAGCAAGGCAGAAATTGCACAACGAACCCGGTATTCGATCGCCAACATCGCGCCTCCCTTACCGCTCAAGGCGGTTGCGCCCGCGCGGCGGGCCTGCTTCAGGGGAGTAGCAAAAAGAGTGCGCGCTGCGGGCGCGCTCAAAGCGACAGCGATTCGAGCCGGTTGCCGCCCAGCGACTTCGCGTTGTAGAGCGCCGCGTCGGCGGCGGCCAGCAGATCGGCCAGCGTGGACGCTTCGTGCCCATGCTGCGCGAGGCCAATGCTGACCGTGGCCTGGATGGCGACGCCGTTGCTGCGGTGAGAGGCGCTTTGCGCGAAGCGCCGCGCGATCGCCTCGCCCACCGCTCGCGCGCGCGAGCGGTCGTGGCCGGGCAGCAGGGCGGCGAATTCCTCCCCGCCAATGCGGGCGAGCACCGCGTCGGCGCCCACCGCGCTGCGCACGATATCCGCGAATGACTTGAGGACTTCGTCACCCGTTTGATGGCCGTAACGGTCGTTGATCGTCTTGAAGTGGTCGAGGTCGAAGGCGAGGAGCGAAACGGGCCGGTGTGCCGTGTCGCGGCCGATCACGCGCTCGCCTTCCTCGAAGAACCATCTGCGGTTGCCAAGGCGCGTGAGGTAGTCGGTTTGCGATTCGAGCACGAGTTGCCCGTGAGTTTCCTCGCGCATGAGCCGCAGGATGGCCATGGGCAGCACGACCGAATAGAGCACGCCTTCATACATGGTGATCTTGCCGACGGCCGCGACGACGTCTTGCCCGTAGCGGTTTGCGAGCCAGGGCAGGATGAGCGCGCGGAACGCGTAAAAGAGCGCGTGAATGCCCGTCACGATCGCCGCGACGTAGCGCGATTGCACCCCTTTCATGCCGTCGCCGCGAAGCAGTTCGCGGGACGTCATGGCGCTGGCGAGCGCGATGGGCAGCGCGCTCACGTAGAACCACATGGTTTCGGTGTGCCGCGCGCCCCATGTGGCCCATGTCAGCGCGATCACGGCGAGCAGGGCGATCGAGCCCGCGCGGTATTGCCGTCCGTTGAGCGTCGCAACCCCATGCAGGACCCGCAGATAGCCGGTCATGATGACGAGGTTGCTCAGGGCCGCGCCCGCCGCGCCGGGCAGGCGGGTGCGCACGAGCACGAGGGCGCAGCCGAGCGCCAGCGTGGCGTAGCCCGAGGCCAGGATCCGCAATGCCTTGCTGCGCCGGGGATGCGTGCGATGCTCCCAGAGCGTCATGCCGGCGCTGGCGAGAAGGGTTCCGATCAGAAGGAGATAAATGGTCAGTAAATCGACGTGCATCGCGAGCGTGGGGCTTCTACGCCGGTACTTCGCGGCGAACGGCGCATTTTACGCCGAAACGCTACGGCGCGATGAAGGCTCCCGCGGCGGCGCACGCGGCGTTGCATTTCGCGCCGCACGGGCAAGCTCATCAGCACTGCCATGCAATATGCGCCAAAGGGCATCAAACGTAGCGCTCGGGAAAGTCCTGCATCGCGAGCCAGTGGCGGAGCAGCCGTGCCTGGTCCGCATCGAGCGACTTGAGCACCTGCTCGGCGGGCTCGCGGCGCAGCGCCTCGACAACGGGCGCGAGCGCCGCATCGCAGAGGTGCCAGATGCCGAGCGGCTGGTCCGGGCTCGCGACCACATCGGCTTCGGCAATCAGGCCGCCTTCGATCACCGGTGCGCGTTCGACATTCAGTTCGTTGAAGTCGGCGCTCACGTGCGCGGGCCGGTCGTCGGGCCACACACCGCGCGTGAGCCAGAACGGCTGTGTGGTCCAGCGTTGTTCGAGCGCGTAGACGTCGCGGCCCGTGCGTGCGAAGCGCATGAACAACTGCTCGATACGCTGCTGATGAAAGCGCAAGGCGAGCGGGGCGCGCTCGGGCCGCTCGAGCAGCGTGTGGATCACGGCGGGCGCCTGCAAGGCGGAGGTGAGCGACTGGAACACGCCGTTGCCCGCGAGCGGATCGACGGCCATGGCGGCGTCGCCCACGCGCAGCCAGTTGTGGCCGCCTGTGCGCCCGCATAGCGTGGCGGTGCTGCTGCGCGCATACAGACGCGCGTCGTTGGCCGCGTCGCCCGCGAAGAAGTCGCTCGCCAGCGGCGAATGGCGCATGCGTTCGCAATAGGCGAGCAGTTCATCGCGCTGCGGCAATTCGGGGTTCGCGACATCGAGCGTCAATTGCCAGTAGCAGCGGCCGTCGCGCAGGCGGGCCATCCATGCCCAGCCGGCGGGCAGGCTTTCGACGGCCGTTGCCGCGGTGCCGGGTCGGCCCCGCCATACATTCAGCAGGCTCAAAGTTTGCGGACCACGCGTCGCGTCGCGCAAGAGCGGCGCGAAGCGGCCGCGCGCCTCGACCAGAAAGTCGGCGCGCAGCGTGAGCGGACCATCGGCGGTTTCGATCATGAGATCGTGGCCCGCCGCCGACGACTGCAACGATCGAACGTTCGCTTCGATCACGTCCACGCCCGCGTTGTACAGGTCCTCTCGCAAGGCCGTGTCGAACAGGCGCCGGTCGACGAGGAATTCGGCGTCTAGCGTGCGCAATGCGCCGTTCCAGAGCGTGGTGCGCACGCACGGGCCTTCGCCGCAGCTTGCCGCGTGATGCAGGCTCGCGCGGCGCAATGCTTCGATCGCGCGTGCGGAGAGGGCTTCGGCGGCGTCGAAGCGCCGCCAGTCGCTCACCACCTGCACGCGATGGCCGAGCCCGGTGAGCGCGCGCGCGACCGCGGCGCCCGCGGGCCCCGCGCCGAGCACCACGATGCTGGCGGCGTTCATGATGCGCTCGCGCGCCGTCGCGCGAGCGTGCAGACGTTGTGCGTGAGCGCCTGAGGGGGAGGAAACGAATGGTGCAACCCGTCCTCCTTGCAATGTTGGCGCAACGCTTTGTGTTCCTCGCGCTGCGCTTGCGATGAGCGAAACCTAATCTGGCATAGATGCCGCGAGAAAGCTATCCGGTCAAAGGCGAATATCTACGGCACAGGTGCCGCGTTTCCATGCGCCATGCGTATGAACGATCGTGCACGTTAACTGCTTTGCGAATTGTCGATGCATGGCGCCTGACCGCGCGAGGCGTGGCATCGGTCGTCGCGCATATGATCCGTATTCCTCACAAGGATGCCCGCAGCGACGCAAGGGGACGCCAGGCGGCGCCAGTGCACGCGATATCGGCATTCAGGGGCGCGAAGGCACGCCCTCTTGCCATTCGCTCCATTGCGCGACGATGGTCTGCACGAGCGGATAGCCCGCGCGAAAGAGATTCTCCAGCGCGGGCGCGAAGCCGCCCTGGCTCGCATAGTTCAGCAGATTCGCGGCGCTCGATTCGCCTGCATGGGGGCGATCGAAATCGGACCCGGCACGCAGCACGGCCACGCGCTGGAGATCCACCCGCTGGGCGGCGGCCGCACGCTTGAGCGCTTCATAGGTCGCGTTATCCTCCTGCTGCGTCATGCAATACACGCCCTGGCCGCCGGTCAGCTCGCGCGTGAATTCGCTCGCTCGCGCGCCGAGCGCGGTGCCCGACCACCACGTATCGTCCGCGACCGAGTCGCAGCGAATGACCGTGGGCGGACGGTTGGCCGGCGCATCAGCATATTTCGCGCGGGCGGCCTGGGCCTGCGCGCTGTCCGCGAGCGCAACGTGTTGCGAGAGCGCCCACGCCGCGTCGGTGAGCCTCGGGTTCAGGCGGAACACTTCGGTGCGATAGTCGAGCGGCGGCTTTTCTGCGGGGCTTTTCGTGTTGATGCCGAGATAACCGGTGTGCCAGTCGCGTGGCCGCCCGTCGCCGTCCACTTCCCATTGCAGACCGAAGTCGACGAGCCAGTCCGACCATGCCGCCGAGCCCAGCGTGCCGCGCTCGGGATTCACGCCCGCAATGCCCGCGATCAGGAAGTAGGTGCGGCGCAGGTCGAACTGCGGCGCGAAGGCGAGCGCCATGGTCGAGGCGGCCGCGTTCGCATGGCCCATGCCCGTCGTCATGACGCAAACGTCATTGGCATTGCATTGCACGGCGGGGTAGTCCGGCGAGAGGCCCGCGATCGTCACGGACTGCCAGGGACCGAGGCGATCGAGCCACGTTTTGGCCTCGGGCGCGAACATCGTGACGATCATGACCTTCACCGGGCGCGCGTGCGCGCTTGCCGGCTCCTGCGCGAAGGCGGACGTGGCGGGCGGCGTGGCCGCCGTGCAGGCGGCGAGCGCCAGCGCGGCGCACAGAGAGGCCAGGCAGGCCAGGGAGGTCAGCCGGTTGAGGCGGGCACGCATTGTGTGGCTCCGTTTTGTCGTTCGTGTGGGGCGTATCGGGTTAGCGGACCGATTGTCCAGGATTGTCCGGGATCGTGTTGAATTGATCGGGCGAATGCGCCCGACTATGACAGTTTCGCGACGGTTTCGCGCGTTGCGCGCCGCCGCATTGTGCGGAGCGCATTTCCAGAGGAAGTACCTATACTTCGTGAGAGACCGGCCCATGCGCCGCCAAGGTGTCCACGCAGAACACGCGCGCAACCTGGCCCACGAAGCGAAGCGAGAAAGCCGCGCAGCCCATGCGGGCGCGCGCGAGACAATCAGGAGGCAGACATGGGACATCCCGCATCCGCGGCGCCCTCGCACGGTCATCTCGGCGACACGGGCCCGCATCGTCCGGCGCTTCCCGCGCTCGCACTGGCCGCGCTAGGCGTGGTCTACGGCGACATCGGCACGAGCCCGCTCTATACGCTCGCCACCGTGTTCGATCCCGGCAACGGTCTCGCGCTCAATGCGTTCAATATCGTCGGCATCGTCTCGCTGATCTTCTGGTCGCTGATGATCGTCGTGTCGCTCAAGTATGTCGCGCTGATCCTGCGCGCGAACAATCACGGTGAAGGCGGCATCATGGCGTTGCTTGCGCTCGCGGCCTCTTCGGTCGCATCGCGCCCGCATCTGCATCGCACGCTGCTCGTGGTCGGCGTGATGGGCGCGGCGCTGTTCTTCGGTGACAGCGTGATCACGCCCGCCATCTCGGTGCTCAGCGCCGTGGAGGGGCTGGAAGTCGCCGAGCCCGCGCTCAAGACCTACGTGATTCCGGTCACACTCGCCGCGCTCATCGTGCTGTTCCTCACGCAGAAGCGCGGCACGGGCGGCATCGGCGCCGTGTTCGGGCCGGTGATGGTGCTCTGGTTCGCCGTGATCGGCGTGGCGGGCGTCGTCAACATCGCGGCCGCACCGGTCGTGCTGGTCGCGCTCGACCCGCTGCAAGGGCTCGCGTTCTGCCTGCATCACCGCTGGCTCGCCTTCGTCGCGCTCGGCGCGGTCGTGCTCTCGCTCACGGGCGCGGAGGCGCTGTACGCCGACATGGGTCACTTCGGCAAGCAACCCATACGCCTCACGTGGTTCGGCGTGGTGTTCCCGGCGCTCGCGCTCAACTACCTGGGCCAGGGGGCGCTGCTGCTCGCGAACCCGGGCGCGGTGCAAAGCCCGTTCTACCGGCTCTTTCCGCAATGGGCCATCGTGCCGATGATCGTGCTTGCGACGGTCGCGACCGTGATCGCCTCGCAGGCCGTTATTTCGGGTACCTATTCGATGACCATGCAGGCCATGCAGCTTTCCTTCCTGCCGCGCATGAACATCGTGCATACGTCCGAGCGCGAGATCGGCCAGATCTACGTGCCCGGCATCAACTGGATCCTGCTTGCCGCAGTCGTGGCGGCGGTGCTGGGCTTTCGCTCCTCCACGGCGCTCGGCTCCGCATATGGCATTGCGGTGACCGGCACGATGCTCATCACCACTTTCCTCACGTTCTTCGTCGTGCGCTACGCGTGGCACTACAACTGGGCGCTTTGTCTGTTCGCCACGGCGTTCTTCTTCGTGATCGACGCGATGTTCTTCTCGGCCAACCTGCTCAAGATCGTGGATGGCGGCTGGTTCCCGCTCGTGATCGGCGGGATCGTCTTCACGGTCATGGCGACCTGGGGCCGGGGTTGGGAAATGATGGCGGCGGAGGCGCGCGTGCGCGCGGGCAAGAAGCCGCTCAAACCTTATCTCGCGGCGCTGCTCGAAAGCGCGCCTGTGCGGGTGGGCGGCACGGCCATCTTCCTCACGCCGAACGCCGACGCGGTGCCGCACGCGCTCGTGAACAACCTGCGCCACAACCGCGTGTTGCACGAACGCGTAGTATTCCTGAGTGTCGTGACAAAAGATGTGCCGTGGGTGGCGGAGAGCGCGCGCGTGCAGGTCGAGCCGCTATGCCCCGGCTGCTATCACGTGACGGTCAACTACGGGTTCAAGGACGAGGTGGACTTGCCGTGCACGCTGGCGGCGTACAAATCGGCGGATTTCACGTTCGATCTCGACGAGACCTCGTGGTTCCTGAGCCGCGCGGTCGTGGTGCCCAAACGCGGGCACGGCATGGCGTTGTGGCGCGAACGTCTCTTTGCCGTGATGCTGCACAACGTCGGCAATATTGCCGCGTTCTTCAAGCTGCCGGCCAATCGCGTGATCGAGGTGGGCGCGCGCGTCGAGATCTAGCGAAGCCTCGCCGCGCACGCCTCGCCGGGTTACTCGTTCTCGGCGCGCCGGGGCGGCGGCGCGGCGTGCGCGGCCGCGCGCGCTTTCGCCACGTCGGCGGCCTTGACGGCCGGCGCATGGTTGCCCCAGCTTGCCCGCACGAAGGTCAGCACGTCGGCGATATCGCGGTCGGTGAGGCGCGCCGCGAAACCGGGCATGGCGTAGTGCGTGGGCGCGGCCTGGGTCGACGGCATTTCGCTGCCGAGCAGCACGATGCGGATGAGCGAGGCGGCGTTGTCGCTGTTCACCACAGAGCTTCGGGCGAGCTTCGGGAAGGTATCGTCGTAGCCGGCGCCGCTCGTGCGATGGCAGGCCGCGCAGTTGTCGACGAAGGTGAGCGCGCCGTTGCTGCGGTCCGCGCCCGAGCGCAGCGCGGTGGCGGCGGTGTCGTCGGCCATCAGCGCGTCGCCGTTCGGGTCGAGCGGCGAGAGCGACTTGAGGTACGCGGCGATCGCGGCGAGGTCCGCGTCGCTCATGTACTGCGTGCTGTGCGCGACCACTTCGGCCATGCCGCCGAACGCCGCTGCATCGTCGGAGCGGCCGCGCTTCAGGAAGGCCGCGATGTCGTCCTCGCTCCATGTGCCGAGCCCGTTTTTCGGGTCGCCGCGCAGGTTCTTCGCGAGATAGCCGTCCACCACGGCGCCCGAGAGATACGTTTTCGTCGTGTCGCTCAGGGCTTTTTCCTGCAACGCGAAGCCGCGTGGCGTGTGGCATGCGCCGCAGTGCGCGAGGCCTTCGACCAGGTAGCGCCCGCGCAGGACGGGGTCGTCGCTCGCGGGCTCGCTTGTATTGGCGTTGCCGTCCATGTTGCCGTCGGCACTGGCTTGCACGGGCCTGGGCGCGAACGCCATGCGCCAGAACCGCAACGGCCAGCGCATGGAAAGCGGCCAGCGGATGCCCTCGGCCTTGTTGGCCTGTTCGACGGGAGCGACCGCGTGCATGAAGTACGCATAGAGCGCCTGCACGTCCTGCGGCGCGACCTTCGAGTACGACACGTAAGGCATGGCGGGGTAAAGCGTCGTGCCGTCCTTCGCAATGCCGTGGCGCAGCGCGCGATCGAAGTCCGCGAGCGTGTAGCCGCCAATGCCGGTGCGCGGGTCGGGCGTGATGTTGGTCGAGTAGATCGTGCCGATGGGCGAGGCGATGCCGCGGCCGCCCGCGAACGGCTTGCCGCCCTTCGCGGTGTGGCAGGCCGCGCAGTCGGCGACGATAGCGAGGTAGCGGCCCTTTTCGATGCGCGTCGTGTCGGCCCCCGCCGCGGCCTGTGTGCACCAGCCGGCCAGCGCGAGCGTCAAGCCGGTGGCGGTGAATCGTAGGTAATTCGTCATCCGTATTAATTTCATTGTCATGCCTGGACCAGTGGGCCGGGCTGCTTCAGGTATTGCTCGCGGATCGCCTTGGCCGTGTGCCAGGCGAGCGCCGCGACGAGGCCGGTGGGGTTGTAGCCCATGTTCTGCGGAAACGCCGATGCGCCCATCACGAACACGTTGGGCACGTCCCAGCTTTGCAGGTACTTGTTGACCACGCTCGTGCGTGGCGACTCGCCCATCACCGCACCGCCTGTCGTGTGCGTCGACTGGTAGAGCCGCGTGTCGTAGTGCTCGCCCGGCTTGCGGATCGCGCGGTAGTACGCCTCGTGCGGCATTGCCCGGGCGATTTCCTCCACGCGTGTGCCTACGTGATCCAGCATGCGGTATTCGTTCTCGTGCCAGTCGAAGGTCATGCGCAGAAGCGGGAGCCCGAGCGCGTCGCGGTAGGTCGGGTCGAGGTCGAGGCAGGCGTCGCGATAGGGCATCACCGAACCCGAAATGCCGATGCTCAGGTAGCGCTGGTAGGCGTCGGCCACGCCTGCCTTCCATTGGCCGCCCCACGCGGGCGTGCCGGGCACGGCGGCGGCCTGGCCGATCGGGCGGCCGCCGGTGCGCACGTGCCGCACGCTCGCGCCGCCCAGAAAACCGAGCGCGCCGTGGTCGAACTGGTCGCCGTTGAGGTCGTCCATGGCCACGCCGCCCGCGCCCGAGCCAATGAACGGGTTGAGCAGCGTGCCTTTGGGCAGCAGCACGTTGATCGCGCCGTTCATCTGGTAGGCGTAGTTGCGGCCCACCACGCCTTCGCCGCTCTTCGGGTCGTAAGGCTTGCCGATGCCCGAAAGCAGCAGCAGGCGCACGTTGTGCATCTGGAACGCGGCGACGATCACGAGGTCGGCGGGCTGGTCGACTTCCCGGCCCTGGGCGTCGACGTAGCGCACGCCCGTGGCGCGCTTGCCGCTGCCGTCGAGCAGCACCTTCGTCACGTAGGCATTCGCGCGCAGCTCGAAGTTCGGCTTCTTGAGCAGCACGGGGAGGATGGTGGTTTGCGGCGAAGCCTTCGCATACATGTAGCAGCCGAAGTCTTCGCAGAAGCCGCAGAAGTTGCACGGCCCGAGGCGCACGCCGTAGGGGTTCGTATAGGCCTGCGAAGCATTGGCGGCGGGCGCGGGGTAGGGGTTGAAACCCGCTTCGCGCGCGGCCATTTCGAAGAGTTGCGCGCCGGGCGTGTTCTTCAGCGGCGGCGTGGGGTACTCGCTGCTGCGCTTGCCTTCGAGCGGGTTGCCGCCGCTCTGGAGCTCGCCGCCCAGGTTGCCGGCCTTGCCCGACGTGCCGAACACCTTCTCGGCGAAATCGAAATGCGGCTCCAGTTCATCGTAGGTCACGCCGAAGTCCTGCACCTGCATGCCCGCCGGAATGAAGCGCTTGCCATAGCGCGTTTCGTAGCTGGTGCGCAACTGCAACTCTTCGGGCAAGACGCGGTAGTGCATGCCGTTCCAGTGGAAGCCCGCGCCGCCCACTCCGTTGCCGAGCAAAAACGAGCCTTGCTGGCGGTAGGGCACCGCGAGGCCGTTCGGGTTATGGCGGATCGTGACGGTTTCGCGCGAGAGGTCCTGGAACAGCTTGCCGCGCACGGCGTACTTGAGTTCGTCGATGACCTGGGGATACTTCGCGTCGGTGGGCGTGTCGCGCACCGCGCCGCGTTCGAGCGCGACGACATGGAGCCCCGCGGCCGTGAGTTCCTGCGCGAGAATCGCGCCGGTCCAGCCGAACCCCACGATCACGCAATCGGTTTTTTTCATCGTGATGGTCATCGCTCAACCTCTGCTTCCGTCGATAGAAACCGGGCCATAGGGATACTTCGCGCCGGGCTGGTCGAGCCAGTCGGCGAAGTCGGCGCGCGCGCCGGGAAAGCCGATCGTCTTCCAGCCCGCCATGGCCTTGTTGCCGCCGTAAAGCGGATCGGCGAAAAAGCCTTCCTTCGTGTTGGCGAGCAGGAAGCTGAAAAACGTGGCGGCCGCAACGGTATCGAAATGCGCCTTGCCGTGCTCCATTTCACCGAGCAGCGCGTCCTGATCGGCAGTCGTAAGCTCTGCGAATGATTTTCCGCCGTGGTGCGCACGGCACCAGTCGTCGCAGGCCTTGATGCCGTGGCGGTACAGATCGCGTGGCGCGAGGTTCATCTGGTAGCCCAGTTCCGGCGCTTCGCTCACGTGGAACGGCCCCTGCATGTACCAGAGCTTGCCGTGGCCCCAGGGCGTCTCCATCTGGCGGTCGATGAATTCGGGCACGCCCGCCTCGCGTGCGCCAGGGCCGAGGCGGTCGGCGGGAATCAGGCGATCGACGGCGGCTTCGAGAAAGCGCCACTCGTCGGCAGTGAAATAGTCGGGCTGGTAGGGCTTCGGCTCGGAGGCGGGCGGCGCGGCGGGTTTGCAGGCCGACTGCGAGAACGCCGCGCCGGTCGCCAGCGAAGCGGTGGGGACCGCGGCGAGCATGCGCCGCAGGAATTGACGGCGGGGTTCCTGTTCGTTGGACATGGTCGGTTTCCCTCTGCGTTGTTTTCGGGTATCGGGAGGCGGCGCGGCAGGCGCGTGGCGACGCGCGTCCGGCCGGCGATCGCCGGATCGGCGCGATGGTAGGGGAATTGGATAGCGCGCATCGGTCGCGCCGCGTTATCGAGATAAGGGCGATGCGTGGCGGAAAATCCCTGTTTTCATGGGATTTTTTCTTGGGCGAAGTCGGATGGCGACTCGCGCGCCAGGCGCGTTTGCGGTAATTGCAAGTCGATCGATTGATGCGTCGCAAGCGCTCGTGATTTATCGGCGGCGCTGCGTTTGTCGAAAGGCGGATCTCCACGTGCAGACCCGCATCGAAATGCAAAAGAATGAAACGAGCAACGCGTCGATGGGCCCGATCCGGAGCAGTCGCGTTGAAGGGAAGTCAGGCGTAGGATTGGTGGAATCGCGCGGTAGTAGATGACCGCATGACTCAAGGGAGGGCCGTTATGAGACGCCTCTATTTTCTCGCTCCCGACACGACCACGGCGCAGGCGATCGTTGACGACCTCCTGCGCGCGCGCATCACGTGGCGGCATATCCATGTGCTGGCCAATCACAGCGTGGGGCTCGAACGCTTGCCCGAAGCGTCGTTGTTGCAGCGCAGCGACGTAGTGCGCGCACTGGAGCGCGGCGTGACGTTCGGCGGCGTGACCGGTGCGCTTGTCGGTCTCGTGGCGCTGGCGTTCCCGCCCGCCAATCTCGACATCGCGGGCGGCACGGTCGTCCTGCTGACCCTGGCGGGTGCGGTGTTCGGCGCGTGGACGGCCGCGATGATCGGCGTGGACGAACCCAACACGCGCCTCGCGCGCTTTCGCGGGGCGATCGGCGACGGCCAGTTGCTGGTGATGGCCGACGTGCCCGGCTCGCGCGAAGCGGAGATCGAGGAGAGCATCGCGCAGCACATTCCGCGCGCCGACGTGGAAGGCGCCGAGGCGACCTCGCCGATCTTTCCCTGAACGGGAAAGGCCCAAAGCGGCCTGAGCGGCTGCGGGACGCGGTTCCGGCCCGGCCGCTCGCGGCTTCGCGCGCACGCAAGCCGCTAATCAAACCCCATTTTTTATACCCTGCGCCCCGCGCCGGCGGCCCCGCGCGGGGCCTCGCGTGGGCTCCGAATCGCCACGCCGCGCGCGCCAATCCCCCGTTCAATCCCGCTTTTTGACCGGATCCAGCCCGCGACAAGGCAAAATACGGGTTTTGAGCCCGCGCCGGGCTCGAGTTTTCCCTGCCGGCCGCCTCCTTCCAGGCATCGATCGGGCCTCGTCGCGAGCCCGGCAGGCCGGCTCGCCTTGTCTGCGAGCCTCAAGCGATATTGGAGTCGTCTTTATGCCCGAATCGAATCTGTCTTTCTTCGGCCGCCTTTCGGTCGCGCTGGGATCGTTCTTCGCGATCCTCGGCGACGGCGAGCTCGCCGCCAACGTGCGCCGCTTGCGTGAGGGGGGCTTTACGCCCGCGCCCGCCGCCGCGCCGGTGGCCACGCCCGCACCGGCCGCCGCGCCCGTGGCACCGCCCGCGCCGGCTCCCGCGCCCACCGTTATCAAGGAAGCCACGCCCGACGCCGCGCTCCAGCTGCTCGGCCTGCTCCAGCGCAACGCGCGCTTTGTCGATTTCGTCGAGGAAGACATCGCCGGTTACGCCGACGCCGAGATCGGCGCCGCCGCCCGCATCGTCCACGAAGGCTGCCGCGCCACGCTGCGCGACCACTTCGCGATCCGCCCGGTGCGCAGCGAGTCCGAAGGCTCGCGCGTGACGCTGCCGGCGGGCTTTGACGCCGCCGCCGTGCGCCTCACCGGCAACGTGGTGGGCGAGGCGCCGTTCAGCGGCAGCCTCACGCATCGCGGCTGGCGCGTCGAGGAGGTCAAGCTGCCGCAACTCGTCAAGACGCACGACGCGCGCATCATCGCGCCCGCGGAGGTGGAGCTGTGAGCGATTCGCGATATTCGATTGGCGTCGACCTCGGTACGACGCACTGCGCACTGTCCTACGTCGACCTCGCCGCCAGTGACGGCGAAAAGACCCAGCAGGGCGTGCTGAACGTCACGCAACTCACGGCGCCCGGCACGCTGGAGTCGCCCGACCTGCTGCCTTCGTTTCTCTACCTGCCGCACTCGGGCGAGCTGACGCCGGGCGACCTCACGCTGCCGTGGACCACCACGCGCGACTACGCCGTGGGCGAACTCGCGCGCAGCCGTGGCGCGGGCACGCCCATTCGCCTCGTCTCCAGCGCGAAAAGCTGGCTGTGCCACCCCGGCGTGGACCGCCGCGCGGCGATCCTCCCGAACGACGCGCCGCCGGAAGTCGAGCGCGTCTCGCCGCTCGAAAGCTCGGTGCGCTATCTCACGCACCTGCGCGAGGCGTGGGACCACGCGCATCCCGAAGCGCCGTTCGTCGACCAGGAAATCACCGTCACGATCCCGGCCTCGTTCGACCCGGCCGCGCGCGAGCTGACGGCCGAAGCCGCGCAGGCCGCGGGCTACGTCAACATGACGCTGCTGGAGGAGCCGCAGGCGGCGCTCTATAGCTGGATCCAGAAGAGCGGCGGCGCGTGGCGCAAGGAAGTGAAGGTCGGCGACATCATTCTGGTCGTCGACGTGGGCGGCGGCACGACCGACCTTTCGCTGATCGCCGTGGTCGAGCGCGAGGGCAATCTCGAACTGCACCGCGTGGCCGTGGGCGAGCACATCCTGCTCGGCGGCGACAACATGGATCTCGCGCTCGCACACGTGGTCGCGCGCAAGCTCGCGGCCCAGGGCACGCAAGCCGATCCGTGGCAATTGCGCGCGCTGACCTACGCGTGCCGCTCGGCCAAGGAAACCCTGCTGAGCGACGCTTCGGTCGATACGGTGCCGCTCGTCGTGCCGAGCCGCGGCTCGAAGTTGATCGGCGGGTCGATCCGTACGGAACTCACGCGCGCCGAACTCACGCAGATCATCCTCGAAGGCTTCTTCCCGCAGGTGGACGCCGCCGCGCGTCCCGCCGTGCGCACGCGCGTGGGTCTCACGCAGCTCGGCCTGCCGTACGCGCAGGACGCGGGCGTCACGCGCCATCTCGCGGCCTTCCTCGGCCGCCAGGTGCAGGCGCTCGCCGAACTCGAAGGCTTTGGCGCGCCGCCCGAAGGCGCGACCTTCCTGCATCCCACGGCGGTCCTCTTCAACGGCGGCGTGTTCAAGTCGCCGCTGCTCTCGCAACGCGTGCTCGATATCCTGGGCGGCTGGCTCGCGGCCGAGGGCGCCGCGCCCGCGCGTTTGCTGGGCGGCGCGGACCTCGACCTCGCGGTGGCGCGCGGCGCGGCCTATTACGGCTACGTGAAGCGCGGCAAGGGCGTGCGCATTCGCGGCGGCACGGCGCGCGCGTACTACGTGGCGGTCGAGTCGGCCATGCCGGCGGTGCCTGGGCTGGAGCCGCCGGTGTCGGCGCTGTGCGTCGCGCCCTTCGGCATGGAAGAGGGCACCGATGCGGCGTTGCCGCCGCAGGAGTTCGGCCTCGTGGTGGGCGAGCCGGTGCATTTCCGGTTCTTCGGTTCGTCGGTGCGGCGTCAGGACCAGGTCGGCACGATGCTCGATTACTGGTCGGCGGAAGAACTGCAAGAGCTTGAGGAAATCCAGGCCACGCTGCCCACCGAAGGCCGCACGCCTGGCGAAGTCGTGCCCGTGAAGCTGCACGCGCGCGTGACGGAAGCGGGCACGCTGGAGCTCGAAGCCATGCCGAGCGGCACGAACGAGCGCTGGAAGGTCGAGTTCGACGTGCGCGGCACGGCAAGCGACTGAGCCCGATGAAGCAATACGTCGTCGGCATCGACCTGGGGACGAGCAACACGGTCGTGGCGTACGTCGAGCATGGCGGCGACGCCATTCGCGTGTTCGACGTCGAGCAGCTCACCGCGCTCGGCGAAGTGGGCGCGGAGAAGATGCTGCCTTCCGCGCGCTATCACCCGGCGGCGGGCGAACTCGCCGCCGGCGATCTGCGCTTGCCGTGGAGCGCGCCTGCGCCGGACGATGGCGCCGTGATCGGCCGTCTCGCGCGCACGCTCGGCGCGCAGGTGCCGGGCCGGCTCGTGGCGAGCGCGAAAAGCTGGCTCTCGCACGCGGCGGTGGACCGTCTCGCGCCCATCCTGCCGTGGGGCGCGCCCGACGACGTCGCCAAGGTTTCGCCGGTGGCCGCGAGCGCGAGCTATCTCGCTCACGTGCGCGCCGCGTGGAACCATCGATTCCCGCACGCGCCGCTCGAAGCTCAGGACGTGGTGCTCACCGTGCCCGCCTCGTTCGACGACGGCGCGCGCGCGCTTACGCTCGAAGCGGCGCGGCTCGCGAAACTGCCTGCGCTGCGCCTGCTCGAAGAGCCGCAAGCCGCGTTCTACGACTGGCTGTATCACCATCGCGCGACGCTCGATGCGCAGCTGGGCGCGTCGCGCCTCGTGCTGGTGTGCGACGTGGGCGGCGGCACGACCGACCTCACGCTCATCAAGGTGGGGTTCGAGAACGGCGAGCCACAGCTCGCGCGCATTGGCGTGGGCAACCATCTGATGCTGGGCGGCGACAACATGGACCTCGCGCTCGCGCATCTGGCCGAAAGCCGGCTCGCGAGCGCGCAAACCCGCTTGAGCGCGGCGAGCCTTTCACAACTCGTGGAACGCTGCCGGGTGGCGAAGGAGCAACTGCTCGACGCCAATGCGCCCGAGTCCGTGCCCATCACGCTGCTCGGCGCGGGCGCGCGGCTCGTGGGCGGCGCGCGCACCACGCAGCTCGGCCGCGACGAAGTCGCGCAGATCGTGGTGGACGGTTTCTTCCCGATGGGCGGCGCGGGCGACCTGCCGCGCCGCTCGCGCGCGGCGATCGTGGAGTTCGGCTTGCCCTATGCCGCCGATCCGGCCATCACACGCCATATCGCGGCCTTCCTGCAACGCTTCGCGGCGCAGTCGCGCGAGGCGTTGGGCGGCGAGGCAAGCGGCGCGCTGCCGGTGCCTGACGCCCTGCTGCTCAACGGCGGCGTATTCCGCGCGCAGGCGCTCTCGCAGCGCCTCGCGGATACGCTCGGCGCGTGGCGCGGCGAGGCGCTCAATGTGCTGCAAAACGATCAACCCGACGTGGCCGTCGCGCGCGGCGCGGTCGCCTACGCGCTCGCGCGCGCGGGCCACGCGCCGCGCATTGGCGGCGGCTCGCCGCGCAGCTACTTTCTCGTGCTCGACGAAGCCGCGAGCGATGCGCCACGCGGCGTGTGCGTGCTGCCGCGCGGCACGGAGGAAGGGCACGAACTGCATCTGGACGACCGCACGTTCGCATTGCAGCTCGGCCAGCCGGTGCAGTTCCACCTGGCGTCGACGGTGGCCGACACCGCATGGGCGCCGGGCGAGCTGGCCGATCTCGCGGCGGGCGACTTCGTGCGCCTGCCGCCGCTCGCGACGGTGGTGCCCGCGAGCGACGGCGGTGCTGCGAAAACGGCGCGAGAGCGCCCTGTCAAGCTCACGACCGCGCTGACCGAAGTGGGCACGCTGGAGATGCACTGCATCGCCACCGACGACGCCTCGCAGCGCTGGCTGCTCGAATTCGCGCTGCGCCGCGCGGAGCACGAGGGCGACGCGGCGGGCGGCGCCGCGAACCACGCGGGCCTGGGCGACGCCATCGAAGCGATCGAGCGCGTGTTCGGCGCGCGCTCCGCGAAGGTCGACGGGAAGGAAGTGAAGCGCCTGCGCGCGCATCTCGAAGAGCGGCTCGGGCCGCGCCAGAACTGGGACGGCCCGCTTCTGCGCGAACTCTTCGGCGTGCTCTGGGAACGCGCGGGCAAGCGCCGCCGCTCGGCCGATCACGAACGGCTATGGCTGAACCTGGCGGGCTTCAGCCTGCGTCCGGGTTTCGGCTATCCGCTCGACGAATGGCGTGTCGAGCAGCTCTGGACGCTGTTCGACGACGGCATCCAGTTCGTGAACGACGGCCAGGTGTGGTCGGAGTGGTGGACGCTCTGGCGGCGCGCGGCGGGCGGCCTGAACGAGGCGCAGCAGCACGAGGTGCTGGAGGCGATGACGTACCTCGAAGAGGCGGCCGGCTCGAAGCGCCACAAGCTGCCGTTCGATCCCGCGAAGCTCGGCGCGCCGGACATGATCCGGCTCTACGCCTCGCTCGAACAGATCGCGGCGCAGCGCAAGATCGAGATCGGCGAGCGGCTGTTGCAGCGGCTCCAGAAGTCTTCGGAGAATCATCAGACGTGGTGGGCAGTGGGCCGCATCGGCGCGCGCCAGCCGTTCTACGGCAGCGCGCACGGCGTGGTGCCGCCGGAAACCGCCGCGCGTTGGCTGGACGCGATTCTCGCGCTCGACTGGAAGAAGGTCGAACCGGCGATGTTCGCCGCCGCGCAGATCGCGCGCATGACGGGCGACCGCTCGCGCGATTTGCCGCCCGAGCTGCGCGAGACCGTGGTGCGCAGGCTGGAGTCGGCGAATGCGCCGCCCACATGGGTGACGATGGTGCGCGAAGTCGTGGCGCTCGATACGGCGGACACGGGCCGCGTGTTCGGCGAGGCGCTCCCGGCCGGGTTGAAGCTGATCGCGGCGGGCTGATTCGCGCCGCCTGGCTTCTGCGGCAGGCCCGGCGCGCGTATGATCGAACGCCTGATTCCAACATGAACCACAGCGAGCCTGATCTGCCCATGAATTCTCCTGCCGATGCCTCCTCGCCGCGCGCCTTGCGCGCGCTCACGCCGCTCGAGGCGCGTATCGTCGGCGTGCTGGTCGAAAAGCAGCACACCGTGCCCGACACGTATCCGCTCTCGCTCAACGCGCTCACGCTGGGCTGCAACCAGAAGACCGCGCGCACCCCGGTCATGAATGCGAGCGAAGCCGACGTGCTGGCCGCGATCGAGGACCTCAAGCTGCTCAGCCTCGTGTTCGAAGGCAGCAGCAGCCGTGTGCCGCGCTTCGAGCACAACCTGAACCGCGTGCTCGGCGTGCCGAGCCAGGCGGTGGCGCTCCTCACGGTGCTGTTGTTGCGCGGCGCGCAGACGGCGGCCGAGCTGCGCCTGAATTCGTCGCGCCTGCATGGGTTCGCCGATGTCTCGTCGGTCGAAGGCTTTCTCGAGGAACTGGCCGAGCGCGAGCCGCCGCTCGTGATCAAGCTGCCGCGCGCGCCGGGCGAGCGCGAGAGCCGCTGGATGCATCTGCTGTGCGGCGAAGTGAACGTGGCGAGTTTTGCGGGCGCGGGCGGCGCGGCTTCGAGTGCGCGCGAGGACGCCGGCGAGGGCGTCTCGCTCGCCGACTTCGAAGCGGTGCGCGCCGAGCAGCAGCGTCTTGCCGAAGAAGTCGCGCGCCTGCAAGCGCTCGTCGCGCGCATGGCCGCGGAACTCGGCATGTCGCTCGACTAAGCGGCGTTGCCCCATGGACGCCGCCGCATCCACCGCCCGGCGCCCGCGCCAGGTGCGCCAGGTCCATGATTTGCCGAGCCCGCGCGGCTTGCCGCTGCTTGGCAACCTGCATCAGTTGAACGCGCCGAAGCTGCACCGCGTGCTCGAACACTGGGCGGCCGAGCTTGGCACGCCGTATCGCTTCCAGATCTGCGGCATGCCCGTCACGGTCTGGAGCGACGCGGAACTGAGCCAGAGCGTGATGCGCGAGCGCCCGCACCGGTACCGGCGTTATGCGGCGCTCGAACCGGTGCTTGCCGAGATCGGCTGCAACGGCGTGTTCTCGGCGGAGGGCGCGGCATGGGAGCCGCAACGCCGGCTGGTGATGCAGGCGCTGTCCCTGCCGCATATCCGCGCGTTCTATCCCACGCTGGAAGCCATCACGAAGCGGCTGCACGCGCGCTGGCAACGCGCGGCCGAACGCGGCGAGGTGGTCGAGATGACCGACGACCTCAAGCGCTACACGGTGGATGTGACGAGCGCGCTGGCGTTTGGCGAGGACCCGCGCACGCTCGAACAGGAGCGCGGCGTGATCCAGGAGCAACTCGCGCAGATTTTCCCGACGCTCATGCATCGCGTGAATGCGCCGTTTCCGTACTGGCGTTATGTGCGCCTGCCGCGCGACCGCCGCACGGACCGGGCGCTCGCCGAAGTGCATCGCACGATACGCGCGATGATGGCGCGCTCGCGCGAGCGCATGCGCGACGACCCCGCCGAGGCGCCGCGCCATCTGCTCGAAGCGATGCTCGCTCTGCGCGACGCGCCAGGCGCCGACGTGACCGACGACATCATCGCCGCCAACGTGCTCACGCTGCTGCTGGCGGGCGAGGACACCACGGCCAACGCGCTCGCGTGGTCGCTCTACTATCTTTGCGCCGACGAGCCGTTGCAGGCGCGCCTCGCCAACGAAGCGCGCGCGGTGCTGGGCGAAGCGGCCGTGTGCCCCGACTATGGCCTGATGAAGGATCTCGATCGCTTCGAAGCCGTGTGCACCGAAACGCTGCGTTTGCGCCCGGTGGCCGCGATCATGGCGTTCGAGCCGGTCGAGGACGTGCAGGTGAGCGATGTCGCGCTGCCCGCGGGTTCGAAGATGTTCTTTCTCACGCGCCCGCCCATGCTCGACGCGCGTCACTACTCGCAGCCCGGCCGCTTCGATCCTGAGCGCTGGCTGCGCGGCAGCGGTGCTTCTGCCGCGCAGCACGTGCACGACTCGCGCGCGTGGGTGCAGTTCGGCGCGGGGCCGCGCGTGTGTCCGGGGCGGCATCTGGCCGCGGTGGAAATGCGGCTCGTGCTCTCCATGCTGATGAATCACTTCAAGGTGAAGCTCGCCGCCGATCCCGCGACGATCGAGGAGGTCACGTCGTTCGCGATGGTGCCGAACCGCATGCCGGTGCGGCTCGAATGGCGTGGGGGCGCTAGGGCAGATTCTCGCGCAGCACGATACTGAACTGGATCGGCTTCACATCGGCGAGCGGGTCGCGCCGCTCGGCGACGTTGCGAAAAATCTTCAGACAGTTGCCGACCATCGACTGCGGCGTTTGCGTGATGAGCGCATCCATGGTGCCGTCGATGAGCAGCGCGCGCGTGTCGGGCGTGAGTCCGTGCCCGATGAAGAGAATCTTCTGCTCCGCCTTCGCCTCGACGATCGCGCGGCCCACGCCGTCCGAGCCGCCGCCGCTGTTGTAGACGCCCGCCAGATCGGGATGCTGTTCGAGCAGCCTGCGCGTTTGCTCGTAATTGCGCTCGCTGTCGTCCTGGCCTTCGCGCAGGCCGATCACGCTCACCTGTGGAAACATCGACTCGACGAGATGCAGAAAGCCGATCTCGCGCTCCTCGTGGCCGCGATAGTTGAGGCTGCCCGCGATCATCGCGATCTTGCCGCTCGGGCGCGGGCCCATGAAGCGGCCGAGCAGCAAACCGGCCGTGCGGCCGGCCGAGCGGTTGTCGATGCCCACGTAGGCGAGGCGGCGCGCATTGGATAGATCGGAGATCAGCGTGATGGCGGGCACGCCCTGGTCGGCGAGCGTGTTGACGGCGTCGCGCACCACGGGGTGCTCGAGCGCCATGAACACCACGCCCTCCGAGCGCTGCCCGGCTTGCAGCAGGCGCAGCGCGAGTTCGTTCGGATTGAAGCTTTCCACGTACTGCACGCGGCACTTCATGCCGAGCGCGCTCCATTGCTCGTGAGCGAATTCGATATAGTCGCCGAGCATGCGCAGGTAGCGGTTCGTGCCCGCCGGCAGCAGGAACGCAATGCGCAGCGGCCGGGCGGGCTGCCCGGCGGGCGCGTCCTGCGCGAGCACGTAGCCGAGCTGCGCGGCCGCTTGCAGCACGCGCTGGGCGGTGTTGGCGCGCACGCCTTCGCGGCCGTTGAGCACGCGGTCGACCGTGGCGGTCGAGACGCCCGCCGCGCGGGCGACATCGGGGATGCGGGCGCGCGCGACGAGCGGGGAAATCGTTTCAGACATGACGTCGTTCCGATCGGAAATCAATCAAAAACCATCAGGCGCGAGGTTTGACAGCTTTTGCCGCGCCACCTAGTCTTGCAGCTATCGCGCCGCTGCATCATGCAAGGATGTGAGGATGATAGTGCAAAGCGTAGCGCGGACGGAATGATGGTTTTTGATGTGCCACGGGAAGCCATCAATCACACAATAAAACTGTTTGGAGACACGTCATCATGACCAACCAGGTGAGGCGCACCCTGCTGCGCGCCGCCGCCGCGGCGCCGATGGCCGGCGCGTTCGGCTTTCCCGCTATCGTCCGCGCCGCTTCGGCTCCCGAATTCGTCTTCAAGTACGGCAATAACCTGCCGCTCACGCATCCGTTGAACATCCGCGCGCAGGAGGCGGCCAACCAGGTCAAGGACGCCTCGAAGGGGCGCATGGAAATCCGCATCTTCCCGAACAACCAGCTAGGAGGCGACACCGACATGCTCGCGCAAGTGCGCAGCGGCGGCATCGAGATGTTCACGCCTTCGTCGCTGGTGGTTTCGACGCTGGCGCCGGCGGTGGCGATCAACGCGGTGGGCTTTGCGTTCAGCGACTACGACCAGGTGTGGAAGGCGATGGACGGCTCGCTCGGCACGTTCGCGCGCGACGCGATGCGCAAGGCCGGCCTCGAATCGTTCGAGAAAATGTGGGACAACGGCTTTCGCCAGACCACCACGAGCAGCGGCCCGATCGCGAACGCGCAGAGCATGAAGGGGCTCAAGATCCGCGTGCCGGTGAGCCCGCTGTCCATCGACATGTTCAAGGGCCTGGGCGCCGCGCCCACGAGTCTTCAGTTCAGCGAAGTGTATTCGTCGCTACAGACGCATATCGTCGATGCGCAGGAAAACCCGCTGCCTATCGTGCAGGTGGCGAAATTGTACGAAGTCCAGAAGTATTGCTCGCTGACCAACCACATTTGGGACGGCTACTGGTTCGTGCTCAACCCGCGCGCGTGGCAGCGCCTGCCGAAGGACTTGCAGGGTATCGCGAGCGACGCGTTCAACCAGGCCGCCGTCAAGCAGCGCGAGGACGTGGCGAAACTCAACGGGGCCGCCGTGGCCGACCTCAAGAGCAAGGGCCTGGCGATCAACCAGCCGGCGCCCGACACGTTCCGCACGGCGTTGCGCCAGGCCGGCTTCTACGCGCAGTGGAAGGGGCGCTTCGGCAACCAGGCGTGGGACCTGCTCGAACAGACGGTGGGCAAGCTCGCCTGAGGCCGCCAAGGTGGAACGATTGAGCCGGGAAACGGCGCGAGGAACCCGCAACATGACCGATCAGGCATTGCACCCGGCCGAAGCCGCCGATCCCCTCGACGCGGCGGCCGCGCGCGCCGCGAAAAGCGCATGGCGGCGCGCGCTGCGCGGGTTCGACCGGGCGCTCGTCGGGCTCGTGGAGGTGTGCGCGGCGGCGCTGCTCGCGGTGGAGATCGTGGTGCTGCTCGCTGGCGTGATCTCGCGCTATGCGTTTCATGCGCCCTTTGTCTGGTCCGACGAACTGACCGGCATTCTCTTCATGTGGCTCGCCATGCTCGGCGCCGTGCTCGCGCTGCGGCGCGGCGAGCACATGCGCATGACGGCGTTCGTCGGCCGGCTCTCGCCGCGAGCGCGCGCATTCGTCGATACCTTCGCGATCTGCGCCTCGATCGCGTTTCTCGCGCTGCTGCTGCAACCGGCCTATGACTTCGCCTCGGGCGAGTTGCCGATCCTCACGCCCGCGCTGCAAATCAGCGACGCCTGGCGCGCGGCGGCGCTGCCCATCGGCGCCGCGCTCATGCTGATCGTCGGGCTGATCCGCCTCGCGCAAGTGGGCCGCGCGCGCGACGTGCTCGTCATGGCCGCACTCGCCGTGGCGATTGGCGTGCTCGCGGTGCAGGCCGCGCCCTGGCTGCAAACGCTCGGCAAGCTCAATCTCGTGATCTTCTTCGTGGGCGTGGTGGCGATCGGGATCTTTTCCGGCGTGCCCATCGGCTTCTCGTTCGCGCTCGCGACCTTCGGCTATCTGAGCCTCACGACCTTCACGCCCATGGAAGTGATGGTCGGCCGCATGGACGAGGGCATGTCGCATCTCGTGCTGCTCGCCGTGCCGCTTTTCGTGTTCCTCGGACTCCTGATTGAAATGACGGGCATGGCGCGCGCGATGATCGAATTTCTCGCGGGTCTGGTCGGGCACCTGCACGGCGGTCTTTCGTATGTGCTGATCGGCGCGATGTATCTGGTCTCGGGCATTTCCGGCTCGAAAGTCGCGGACATGGCCGCCATCGCGCCGGTGCTGTTTCCCGAGATGAAAAAGCGCGGCGCGAACGAGGGCGATCTCGTCGCGTTGCTCGCCACCACGGGGGCGCAGAGCGAAACCATTCCGCCGAGCATCGTGCTCATCACGATCGGCTCGGTCACGGGGCTGTCGATCTCGGCGCTGTTCACCGCGGGCATGCTGCCGGCCGCGTTGCTCGCCGCCATCCTCTGCACCGTGGTGTGGTGGCGCTATCGCAAGGAGGACCTGAGCGGCGCGCAGCGTTTTTCGCGCCGCGAGATCGGCCGCATGCTCGTGATCGCCGCGCCCGCGCTCGCGCTGCCGTTCGTGATTCGCGCCGCGGTGGTGGAGGGCGTGGCGACCGCCACCGAGGTATCGACCATCGGCATCGCCTACACCATGACGATCGGCTTGCTGGTCTACCGGCGCTTCGAATGGCGGCGCCTCGGCCGCATGCTCGTGGACGCCGCCACGCTTTCGGGTGCGATCCTCTTCATCATCGGCTGCGCCACGGCAATGGCCTGGGCGCTCACGCAATCCGGCTTCTCGCAGGATCTCGCACAGTGGATGGGCGCGATGCCGGGCGGATCGTATGGATTCCTTGCGGTTTCGATCGTCGTGTTCACGCTGCTCGGCAGCGTGCTCGAAGGCATTCCGGCGATCGTGCTGTTCGGGCCGCTGCTCTTTCCGATTGCGCGCATGGCGGGCGTGAACGAGGTCCACTACGCCATCGTCGTGATTCTTTCGATGGGACTGGGGCTGTTCTCGCCGCCGTTCGGCGTGGGCTACTACTCCGCCTGCGCGATCAGCAAGGTCAATCCCGACGCGGGCATCCGGCCGATTGTCGGCTACATGTGCGCGCTGTTCGTGGGGCTCGTGCTGATCGCGGCGATTCCCTGGATTTCCACCGGCTTTCTCTGAACCGTTCATTACGGGTCGTGGCTTGCGGCGTCGCGCAGCGGATTGCGCCACGCCGGGGCGGCGCTCGTCCTTCAATCCTTGCAGCAGTGTGGAGAGTGTTATGAGCCGCTTCTTCGGCGAGATTCGTCAGGCCGGTTATGTCGTGCGCGACATCGAGGCCGCCATGGACTACTGGAGCCGCGTGCTCGGCGTCGGCCCCTGGTTCTACAACGAGCGCGTGCCGATCGAGAACTATCGCTATCGAGGCGAGGCCTACGAGGTGCATAACTCGGTGGCGCTCGCCAATTCGGGGCCGTTGCAGGTCGAGCTGATCCAGACGCGCAACGACGCGCCTTCCATGTACCGCGATTTTCTCGCGGCGGGGCACACCGGTTTGCAGCACAACGCCTACTGGACCACGAATTTCGACGCCGATCTCGAACGCCTGCTCGTGCAGGGCTTCAAGGTGGCGATGAGCGGCGAGGTGGGGCGCAACGGGCGCTTCGTCTACTTCGACACCGAAACGCATCCGGGCACCGTGATCGAGCTTTCCGAAGTGGCCGGGCCGAAGGGCAAACTCTTCGACCTCATCCGCTCGGAGTCGGCGGGCTGGGACGGACGTGATCCGGTACGCGCCTTTCCCGATCTGGCGGCGCTATGAGCACGAGCATCGAAGCCGACTATCTGATCGAAACGCCGCTCGACCCCGCGCGCGTGGCCGACGTGATGGCGGGCGAACAGTCGAGCGGCACCTTCGTGCGCGTGCACAACGAAACCGACGCGCTGCGCGCGCGCAGTCGCGCGAGCGTCTTGCGCATCGACGAGCACGAAGCGGCGCAACAGCCGAGCCTGGCCAGCGCGTGGCTCGCGCGCGAAAAAATCGGCGGTCCGTACCGCCGCGCGCGCGTGACACTGTCGTTCCCGGTGGCGAATATCGATGCCAACTTGCCCACGCTCGCGGCCACGGTGGCCGGCAATCTCTACGACCTTGGCGAGACGACCGGGATGCGCCTGCTCGCGCTGCGTCTGCCCGCCGCGTATCGCGCGCGCTTCGAGTTGCCGCGCCATGGTGTGCGCGGCACGCGCGCACTGACCGGCGTGGCGCGCGGCCCCGTGATCGGCACCATCGTCAAGCCGAACGTGGGCATGGACGCCATGGAAACGGCCGCGCTCGTGCGCGACCTGTGCGAAGCAGGCGTCGATTTCATCAAGGATGACGAAGTTTGTGCGAACCCCGCGCATGCGCCGATCGAAGCCCGCGTGCGCGCCGTGATGACCGAGGTGCGGCGCTACCGCGAGCGCACGGGGCGCAACGTGATGATCGCCTTCAACATCACCGACGAACTGGACGCCATGCGCCGCCACGCCGACCTCGTGGAGCGCGAAGGCGGCGCCTGCGTGATGGCGAGCATCAACTGGTGCGGCTTCTCGGCGCTCCAGACGCTACGTCGCGCCACGCCGCTCGTGCTGCACGCGCACCGCAACGGCTACGGCATGATGTCGCGCGACCCGGCGCTCGGCATGTCGTTTCAGGCGTATCAAACGCTCTGGCGGCTTGCCGGCGTCGATCACATGCATGTGCACGGCCTTGGCGGCAAGTTTGCGCAGAGCGACGCCGAGGTGATCGAGTCCGCGCGCGACTGCGCAACGCCGCTCACCGACGCGTTCGACGATGCGGTGATGCCCGCGTTTTCTTCGGGCCAATGGGCGGGCACGGCGCGCGCGACTCATGAGGCCGTGCCGAGCGCCGACTTGCTGTTCATGTGCGGCGGCGGCATTCTCGCGCACCCGGACGGCGCGGCGGCGGGCGTGACGAGCGTGCGTGAAGCGTGGGCCGCGAGCGAGGCGGGGGTCGACCTGGAAACCCATGCGCACGAGCGGCCCGCATTGCGGCGCGCGCTGCAATTTTTCGCGGCCAAACGATGAACGCGCCCGCCTATGCGTTCTACGGCGACGATTTCACGGGCGCGACCGATACGCTCGCGCATCTCGCGCGCGCGGGCCTGCGCACGCTGTTATTTCTTCGCATGCCTGATGAAATGCGACTGGCCGATGCCGGGCCGCTCGACGCCATTGGCGTGGCGGGCGCGGCGCGCTCCATGGACCCGGCGGCCATGCGCGCGGAACTCGCCGTGGCGGGCGCGCGCTTCGCGGCGCTGGGCGCACGCGTGATGCACTACAAGGTGTGCTCCACGTTCGACAGCGCACCGCAGGTGGGCAGCATCGGCGTGGCAATGGCCACGTTGCGCGCGTATTTCGCGAATCCGCTGCGCGTCGTCGTGGGCGGTCAGCCCGATTTGCAGCGCTACTGTTTATTCGGGCAGTTGTTCGCCGCGACGGGGGCTGCCGAGGGCGAACCGGTGTTTCGCATCGACCGTCATCCGACCATGAGCCGCCATCCGGTCACGCCGATGCACGAGGCCGATTTGCGTTTGCATTTGCACGCGCAGGGGCTGGCGAACCTCGGCGCGATCGACTGGCGCGCCTATGGGCGCGGGGAGGCCGCGCTGGCGGATCACGTCGACAACGCGCTACGCAGCGCGCCCGACGGGCTGCTGTTCGACGTGCAGGACGCAACGCATCTGCGTGCGATCGGCCGGTTGATGCGCGATCGCGCCGCGCGCGAGCCGCTGCTGGCGGTGGGGGCGAGCAGTGTCGCGCAGGCGTGGGTGTTGGCCGATGACGCTCGCGCACGCGCCGTGGTGAGCGAAGACGTGCGGCCGGAACTCGCGCAGGGGCCGGTTTTCGTGCTGGCGGGCAGCCTCTCGCCACGCACCGAGGCGCAGATCGAAGCGGCCGTGTCGTACACGCGCATGCGCCTCGATCCAGCGTGCTTGATCGACGAAAGGGAAGGCAATGCGTATCTGCATCGGCAGATCGACGCGATGGTGGCGTTGCTGAGGCAAGGCCGCCATGTGCTCGCCTATACGGATCGCGCGCGCTCGGCCGCAGGCGCGGGCAACGCGCTCGCGCTCGCCTGCGGTGCATTGCTGGAGGGGGTGCTGCGCCGCGCGCCGGTGCGCCGGGCCGGGGTGGCGGGCGGCGACACGTCGAGCCACGCGGTGCGCTCGCTCGGCGCCTGGGCGCTTTCGTGGCGCGCGACGCTCGCGCCCGGTGTCGCGCTATGCCGCCTTCATGCCGACGACGAAGGCCTCGACGGCATCGAGCTCATGCTCAAGGGCGGGCAGATGGGGGGCGTGGATCTATTCGAGCGCCTGCTCACAGGGTAATGCGACCGTCGCCGGTGCATTGCCCGCGCGCTTTACCGCTCAACCCTGCGTAATGAACGTGTGAACGTGGGTGTTGAACAGGTCGGGGTGCGTGCCGTTCATGCCGTGCGTGGCGCCCTTGATGGTCACGCGCCGCGCGAACTCGATCCACTCGGAGAGCGCCTCGACGTTGTTGCGGAACATGAGCGGGCTGCGCTGGCCGTCGATGAGCAGCGTGCGGCACTTGATCTCGCCGGCGGCGCGCGGCGCGTACGGCGGCAGCGGGTCCTGAAGCTGCTTGGGCAGCGTCGTGGCGTTGGCGATGGCCATCTGGCGAAAGCCCGCCGGGCTTTTCTTCCACGCGCCCGGCATGCTCACGGAGTCCACGAACAGTTCGAGCCCGGCTTCGACTTCGCCACCGTGGATCAGGTCGGCGGCGCGGTTGCGCAGCGCATTGGTCGCGCTCGGCAGCGCGGCTTCATCATCGTCCACGCGGGAGAGCGGGCCGCCAGGATCGGCGAGCACCAGCGTGCGCACGAGGCGCGGATAACGGCGCGCCAGATGCCAGGCGATGCAGCCGCCGCGCGAATGGCCCACCAGATGCACCGATTCGAGGCCCAGCGCGGCGATGAAGTCGGCCAGCTCGGCCACGTGGCTCTCCCAGCCGAAATCGCCCTGGATGCAGGCGTCCGCTGCGGGCCAGTAGTGGCTCAGGCTCGGCGCGATGCAGCGGAAATGCTCGGAAAGACCGTTCAACTGCGGCGCCCAGTACCGGTAGTCGCACAGTGAACCATGGACGAACAGCAGCGGCTCGCCGTCGCCGCGTTCGAGGAACGGCAGGGCAATGCCCGAATGCAACGTGGCATACGAGAGATCGGGCGCGGCAAGCAGTGAGGGATCGATGCGTTGGTTCAAGGAGAGACTCCGGGCGTATGAGCGTCACTTTGCCGCAACCGCATAATTAAGGGAAACTCAATTAACTGATGAGATCGATAAGGTTTTCTGATTCAAAAGGGGGCGCAACGCGGCGAGGCATGGTTGCCGGGGCTGCTGTCTTTCAAAGATGAAAGCAAGCCGATCAGGTGCGTCGGCTCGGCGTGCGCTTGGGGAGGATCCGGCGATCCGCTGATCGAGGCGCGTCCAGGCGCAAATCAGGCAGGCCGCGAGCGCGCGCGCAAAGCGCGAGTTCGACGCGCACGCCGCCCCGGGGCCAGCGGCGAGGGCCGCCTGGCGTGCCGGTCGTATGCATCAGGCGGCCCGGTTCGCGCTATTCCTTCGCGGCCACGAGATTGGCGTCGCGCGCAAGCAGCCAGCGGCCGCTCGCGTCGCGGCGCACCAGCGTGAGCGTGTAGCCCGCGCGGCGCATGGGCTGCGCGGCGCCCGGCGGCGTGATGGAGAGGTCGATGCGATTGCGCAGGAACGCCCAGTCGCCCAGCACCTGAAGCTCGACGATCTCGGCCGTGCCGTCGATGCGCATGCCTTGCTGCGCCTGCGAGGCGGCCGCGAATTCGGCCTTGCCGAAGGGCGCCTGGCCGGGGACGGTGAACACCACGTCGTCGGTCATGAGGCTCAGTACCGTGGCGGTGTCGCCTGCGCGGCTGGCGTCCATCCAGGTCTGCACCAGCTCGCGAATCGCGCGTTCGTCATCGGTCATGCTGGGCTCCGTCGTAGTCCGGTTATGGACGTCGCCACGAGCGTGAGCATGGCGGCGAGCGACCTTAAAGGCGAATGGTAGCAGGGGCGGCGCGGCTCGCGCAGGCACGCCGCGCTTCACGTCGTGTCCATCTGGCGGAAGCCGTTTGCCCGAAATTGCGGGTATTCCCTGGCGGGTAAATTTATAAGCCGTTATAAATTTCTCGTGACTCGCGAGCGCTCCGGCGGCTCGCTCATGAAACAGGGGAATGGCAATGCAAACGGTGAGGGAAGCGGCCAAGGAGGCGCGGCGCGAAGCGATATTCGCGGCAGCGGAAGCGCTCATCCGGCGCACGGGCCACACGGACTTTTCGATGCGCGATCTCGCCCAGGAAGCCGGGCTCAGTCTCGCCACGGCCTATAACCTGATCGGCTCGAAGTCGACGGTGCTCTACGCGCTGCTCAACCGGCGCGCGGACGCGCTGGCCGAGCCCGGTGTCGCACCCAAAGCCGGCGTGGCCATGCACGACCATCTGGGCAACAGCGCGCGGCGAGCCGTGCGCCAGTTCACCGGCGATCCTGAATTCTTTCGGCCGCTCATGCGCTTTCTGCTGAGCGTGCCGGACCCGGTCCATCGACCCGCCTTCATGGCGCGCGGCCTCGCGTACTGGCGCGGCGTCATGCAACCGATGGAAAGCGCCGGCCGCTTGCCCGACGGCATGCGGGCGAGCGACTTCGCGAGCGTCGTGCATCTCGTGTTCACGGGCGCGCTCGATATGTGGATTCATGAGGAATACAGCGCGAGGCGTTTTCAGCAGGAACTCGACAAGTGCCTGGCACTGCTGATGCTCGCGATCAGGAAAGACGGCAACGCGCGCCCAGGGCGTTCGGCGGATTGATTCAAACAGCAACGCGGGCGCAAGGCGTGCCCGGCAAAACAGGAAACCCATGAATAAGACTGTGGAAACCGAAGTCCTGATCGTCGGCGGTGGCGCGACGGGGCTGACCGCATCGATGCTGCTCGCGCGTCACGGCGTGAATAGCTGGCTCGTGAGCAAGTACAAGCAGACATCGATGTTGCCCAAGGCGCACCTGCTCTCCATCAAGACGATGGAGATCTACCGCGAGCTGGGCGTGGAGGAGGCCATTCGCGCGCAGTCGTGCCCCGACGCGCACATGCGCTACGTGGGCTGGTATGCGGGTCTCGCGGGCGCGGACCCGGACCACGGCCGCGAAATCGCGCGCCTGGGCGCGTTCGGACGCGGCGGCGAGGACGGCGACTGGCGCGCCGCGAGCGACAACCGCTACGCGAACCTGCCGCAAGCGCGGCTCGAACCGCTGCTGCGCACGCACGCGCAAGCCCTCGCGCCGGGCGCGGTGCATTTTCACCATGAATTTCGTGGCTTTCGTGAAGAGGCGGACGGCATCGTCGCCACGATTCTGGATCGCGATACCGGTGAGCAATACGAAGTCCATGCGCAGTATCTGCTTGCCTGCGACGGTGGCCAGATCGTCGGCCCGCAGCTTGGCGTCGAAATGGAAGGCGAAGCGGCGGTGGCGACGACGGTGTCGGTGCACTTCAGCGCCGACCTCGCGCGCTATGGCCGCGCGCACGAAAGCGAAGACGTGCTCAATCGCACCATCCTCAATCCCGAGACTGGCGAACCCGGCGTGCTGGTGCCGATGGGCCCCGACGCCTGGGGCATGCGTTCGCGCGAATGGGTGTTCAGCATGATTGCAGCGCCGGGCGACCACAAGCAGGACAGCGACGACGAAGCCGTCGCCAAGCTGCTGCGTACGCTCGGCATCGCGCGCGAGGGGCTTCAGGTGCACCAGGTCACGCGCTGGCCGCTCAACGCGGTGGTGGCGGCGCGCTTTCGCGTGGGCCGCGCCTTCATACTCGGCGACGCGGCACACCGCATGCCGCCGGCGGGCGCGCATGGCCTGAACACCGCCGTGCAGGACAGCTACAACCTGTGCTGGAAGATCGCCATGGTGCTGCGCGCCCAGGCGGGCGAAGGTCTGCTCGATTCGTACGAGGCGGAGCGCCAGCCGGTTGCGCGCGCAACGGTCGATTCAGCGTATGGGAACTGGCGCAACGCCTGGCGCATCGCGGCGTCGTTCGGCTTTTCCGCTGCGAACGGCGCGCAGCAGAACTGGCAAAACCTGCGTTTGCAATGGGCCGACGGACCCGAGGGCGAGGCGGCGCGGCGGCGCGCGACCCAAGGCATCGGCATTGCGTGCTCGACCTATCACCACCTCAACGTCAACTACGGCTACACCTACGCGAGCGGCGCGCTCCTCGCCGACGAGATCCCCGCGCCCGCGAGCCTCGACAGCCACGGCGAATTCCGCCCGAGTACGAAGCCGGGCCACACGGTGCCGCACGCCTGGCTGGAAGACACGCGTGGCCGCTATTCGATCAACGATCTGCTCGGCCAGGGACGCTTCGTGCTGATCGCGGGCGAGCAGGGCGACGCCTGGTGCGAAGCGGCGCGCGCGCTCGCCGCCGAACGCGGCTTGCCGCTCGACGCCATGACGATAAGCGTGCGCGAAGGCGAGCGCTTCGACCTGCGCTGCGAATGGCTGAAGCGCCGCGAGCATGGTCCTGCGGGTGCCGTGCTGGTGCGGCCGGACCGGTTCGTGGCGTGGCGTTCGATGACGCTCGCGCAGGACCCCAAGGCGGCGCTCGCCGCCGCGCTCGATCGCATTCTCGCGTGCGGCTGAGCGCGGCGTTGAACGGGCAGGGACAAGTGGCGCGTCAGAACGCGCTGCGATAGGCGAAGAGTCCTGGCAGGCCGCCGCTCATGATGAACAGCACGTTCTCGCCGGGCGCATGCTGCCCCGAGCGTGCGGCCTGAACGAGACCCGCAAACGCCTTGCCGCTATAGACCGGGTCGAGCAGCAGCCCTTCCTTCGAGGCCATGAGGCGCACGGCTTCGCGCATCGCATCGGTGGGGATGCCGTAGCCCTCGCCCAGTTGCGTTTCGTCGATCGCGATCGCGTGGTCTGCGATGCGCCGCGCCGGATCGATCAACGCGAGCGTGTCGCGGGCCTTGTCGAGCGTGGCGGCGTGTGCCTGCCCGGCCTTCGAATAGACCGTGTAGGCGAGCACGATGGCCGGGTCGAGGCCGAGCGCCGCGAAGCCGGCCGCGAGCCCCGCGTGCATGCCGCCGCTGCCGTTGGGCGCCACGATGCGCGAAAAGCGGATGCCCTGCGCGTGCGCTTGCGTCATGATTTCGGCCGCGCAGGCCGCGTAGCCCAGACAACCCACCGGGCTCGACCCGCCGAGCGGGCAGACATAAACCTTGCGCCCCTGGCCGCGCAGCTCGTCGGCCCGCGCCTCGGCGAACGCCAGCGCGTTCGCCGTGCCGGGCAGGTCGTGCACGCGCGCGCCCAGCAGGTCGTCGAGCAGGATGTTGCCGTTCTCCAGATACTCGCTGTCCTCGCGCGGCACGGCGCGCGTGAGCACCAGTTCGCATTGCAGGCCCAGGCGCGCGGCGGCCGCCGCGGTCAGGCGCGCGTGGTTCGACTGGCGCGCGCCCACGGTGATGATCGTGTCGGCGCCCATGGCCAGCGCCTCGCCCACGAGGAACTCCAGCTTGCGCAGCTTGTTGCCGCCGCCGCCCAGACCATTGAGATCCTCACGCTTGACATAGAGATTCACGCCCCCACATTCACGGCTCAATCGCGGTAATGGCTGGATTGGCGTGGGCCCTTCGAGCAGCGGCTGGCGGGCGTGCTTCGAGAGGTCGAGCCGGTACGGGGGCGTGGCATTCGTTTCGGTGGTCATCGGGGTCTCGTGGGTTCGATGGGGGCGTGGCGGCGTGTGACGGCGTGGCTTTAGCGCACAGCGCGCCGCATGATAACCAGGGCAATGACGCCGCGCCCGCGCACCAACATGATGCGCATTACGTCAGGGTTCTCACGTCCATGAAAATCCGTATTGCGTCGCAGCAAGGTCATTTCTTAAACTGGTCTCATTCAGGCAATCGTCCGAGACGATATTCCCACGACGGGAGGCTTTACATGAGCATATTTCAATCGCTGAGTCAGTCATCGATCCCAAGGCTGCACGTCTTCGAGCAGGAAGGCGGCTGGCACTGGGGCATCACCATTCCGCGTTCGGCGGGCTGCGGGTTCAAGGTCATCGCGTATAGCGAGAGGACGTTTCGCGCCGAAAACGAAGCACAAACCGACGGCGATCGCGCCCTCGTCAACCTGGCCGAAATGGCTTGAGCCGCGCGCCGCGCGGCTTCGAAGTCACGGCCTGTCCCCACGGTTCTTTCTTCGCGTGATTCCACGCTTGCGGTCACCTTTCTGGCGGCGCGCCGCGGCCGGTCTCTTTGTGTCTCTTCGCTTTGCTGGTCTACGTGGCTTGAACCGGTGCGCCAGGGAGCGACCATTGGTCCCGGCGGGTATCGGCTGTCTCGTGCGCGGCATTTGCTCAAAGTCAGCGTAAATACCAGGGCGCCTTGTTATCTTGAAACTTTGCCCGCGCGCGTTTCAAGCGCGCATTGCATGCCGACTGCCTTCTCGCTCATGACCTCATCCGTACCGCGCCGCGCGCCCGCTCTCGCCCCCGATTTGCATCTGGGGGAACCCATCACCGATACGATGCACGAGGAATTCGTGCAGCTGCTCAACGCGGCGGCGAGCGCCCCCGACGACGCGCTTGCCGCCGCGCTGGACGCCTGGATTGCCCACACGCGCGAGCACTTCGCGCAGGAAGAAGCGTGGATGGAGGCGATGGACTTCGGTCCGCGCCACTGCCATGCGGGACAGCACCGGCAGGTCCTCGACGTGGCCGCCGAGGTGCGCAGGCAAGTCGCCGACGAGCACCGCTTCGCCGCGGGGCGGCAACTGGTGAGCGAAGTGCGCGAATGGTTCGCGTGGCACGTGAGCGCAATGGATTCGATGATGGTCGAATCGTTGCGCGAAAGCGGCATGGTTCAGGCCGTTTGAGTCATCCCGGGACCAGTCGATTCATGCAAGCAGATATCGTAATCGTGGGCGCGGGCCCGGTGGGGCTGTGCCTCGCGCGCGCGTTGAGCGGCCAGGGGCTGCGCATTGTCGTCGTCGAGCGGCAGCGTCTTGAGGACATTGGCGAGCCGCGCTTCGACGGGCGCGAGATCGCCCTGACCCAGAAGTCGGTGCGCCTGATGCAGAAGCTCGGGCTGTGGGACGGCATCGAGCCCGATGCGCGTTCCGCGCTTCGCAGCGCGAAGGTATTCAACGGCGCTTCGCCGCATGCGCTCGATATTGGCCATGAGTTGAGCGGCCACTCGGAGCTGGGCTGGCTGGTCTCCAATCACCTGATCCGCAAGGCCGCCTATGACGCGCTGTGCGCGAGCAACGCACAGCATGAGGACGTCACGCTGCTCGCGGCCGAAACGGTGAGCGGCGTGAAAACGGGCGATGCCTGCGCGCGCGTCACCCTGGAAAGCGGCAAGACGCTCACGGCGAATTTGATCGTGGCGGCCGATAGCCGCTTCTCGGCCACGCGCAAGATGATGGGCATTCCGGCGGATTTGCACGACTACGGCAAGGCCATGCTGGTTTGCCGCATGACTCACGAAGCGGCGCACGGGCACGCGGCGTGGGAGTGGTTCGGCTACGGCCAGACGCTCGCGCTGCTTCCCTTGAATGCCGACCGGGCGACGCATGCGCCTCAGTCGTCGGTCGTGCTCACGCTGCCGGTGGGCGAAGTGAACGAAATGGCCGCGCTGTCGCCCGAGGTATTCAGCCGCGACATCGAGCGGCGATTCGCACGGCGCCTGGGGGCAATGACCCTGACGAGCACGCGCCACGTTTATCCGCTGGTTTCGGTTGATCCCGAGCGTTTCGTGGCGAAGCGCTTCGCGGCGGTTGGCGACGCGGCGGTCGGCATGCATCCGGTGACCGCGCACGGTTTCAACTTCGGGCTGCTCGGTGTCGAAACATTAGGTAGCCTGATCGTTTCCGCGCAGGGCGGCGGGCTCGACGTAGGCGCCGCATCGGTGTTGCGACGCTACGAGGATCAGCACCGCCGCGCGACCAGGCCGCTTTTCCACGCCACGCGCTTCATCACCGACGTGTTCACGAACAACACCGCGCCGGCGCGGTTCGCGCGCGTTTTCATGCTGCGCGCGGCTTCGCGGCTCGCGCCGTTCAGAAGGGCGATTGCGGCTTCGTTGACCGGCTAGGCTCACCGCCTGCCCGCGACGATGCGTTCGAGCGCCGCTACGGCGTTCGCCACGCCGTTTTCCGCACGCATCGCTCAACGCAACACGCTTTCGGCCATCCCGCCCGCAACGCAGAAAGCGACGACGGCGAGCGGCGGCACGCGCCAGCGCGTCAAGAGGATGAAGCCCACGCAAGCAATGGCGAAATCGGCCTGCGAGAGCACAGCGCTGGTCCACACCGGCGAGTAGAGCGCGCAGGCCAGCAGGCCGACCACGGCGGCATTGACGCCCGCAAGCGCCGAACCCATGGCCGGGCGGGCGCGTAGCGCCTGCCACCACGGCAGCGCGGCAATGACCAGCAGCAGCCCCGGTAAAAAAATGCCCGCGGTGGCCAGCAGCGCGCCGCCCCAGTGCCGGGGCGGTCCGGCCATCATCCAGCCGAGGAAGGCCGCGAACGTGAAGAGCGGCCCCGGCACGGCCTGCGCCGCGCCGTAGCCCGCGAGAAAGTCGGTGGGCGTGACCCAGCCCGTGGCGACCGTTTCCCGCTGCAACAAGGGGAGCACCACGTGGCCGCCGCCAAACACGAGCGCGCCGGACCGATAGAACGCCTCGAACAGGCGCACGCCCTGCGCGCCGACCGTGGCTCCGAGCGCCGGCAGGCCGAACAGCAGCGCGCAGAACACGATCAACGCGGCGAGGCCGAGCTTGCGCGACACATGAAACCCGGCGCTGTTCGCGGTTTCGGCGCGTGGCGGCTCTGCGGCATCGGCGCGGCAGAGCGCGAGACCGAGCAACGCGCCCACGCCGATCACGATGAGCTGCGCGAAGTCGGTCGACAGCACGCTCAGCAACGCGATGGCCGCGAGCGCGATGGCCGCGCGCCGCCGGTCGGGGCACAGCCGCCGCGCCATGTCCCAGACGGCTTGCGCGACGACGGCCACGGCGACGAGCTTGAGCCCGTGAATCATGCCCCCGCCTAGCGGGCCGCCGAGATCGGGTGCGATAGCGGCAAAGGCGATCATCAGGAACATCGAAGGCAGCGTGAAGCCGCACCATGCGGCCAGTCCCCCGGCCCAGCCCGCCCTGAGCCAGCCGATCGCAAACCCGGTTTGACTGCTGGCCGGTCCCGGCAGGAACTGGCAGAGCCCGACGAGATCGGTGAACGCCTTGTCGTCGAGCCAGCGGCGGCGCTCGACGAACTCGCGGCGAAAGTAGCCGATATGCGCGATCGGGCCGCCGAAGCTCGTCATGCCGAGCTTGAGAAACACGGTGAGAACTTCGAAGGCGCGGCCAGCGCGGGACTGGCGCTGCGTCGACATTTCAGTATCCATGGATGCGCGAAGCGGATGGGAAGATGAGTGATGCCGATGTTAGCGCGAGAAGGTGGCGAATCTTCGGCTCATGCGGCCGACGAGCGTCGAGCTTGCCAGGCGGTGGGCTGATGCGCGCAGGTGCGGCGGGCAGTGCCGCCGCCGGTTCGGTCGGCAATCTCGGTCAGCAATCTTCAGTGATGCCCGAAAAGCGTGTCCTGGCGAGCGCGGGCGTCTCCCGCCTGCGCGTAGGTCTGGCCGGACCACGGCCACGGGAAGCGCTTTCCGGTTCCCCCCTTGTGCTCGGCGCTGGCGAGCGCGAGCAGATGCTTCGCTTCGCGGCTCGATGCGTCGACGTTCGCCGCATGCCCCGCGTCTTGCCGCACGCAAGCCCATTGGCGCGCGTGCGCGCATTCGCGTGCGCGGCCGATCAGCGCGTCGCGCTGCTGCTCGCGCGCCACCAGGTCGGCGCGCATTTGCTGCGCCTCGGCGTTGCCGGGCTGTGCGGCGAGCGCCGTCATGATGGACCGGCGCGCGGGCCAGAGATTGTTCTTGTCGAGACTGGCGCGCGCGCTGGCAAGCTCGCGCGCGACGTCGGGACGGGTGTTTGCGAATCCAGGCGAGCCGGGGGAGCCCGGCGCGAGTTCCAGCGGCCGTGCCTTCTGTAGCGAGGCGGTTTGCCCCGGCGGCCCCTGGCGCGGCAACGCGGCCATGGGCGGCGTGCCGTGTCCGGCGGCCGGTCGGGCGCTCGGGCTCGCAAGTTTGCCGTGCGGGCCGACCACCGAGCCTTCCACGACCTGTACGCCGAGCCGGGGCTCCCACGCGGCGCGATTGGCGAACGCATAGCCGCCGAGCGCGACGATGCATACCGCCGCGCCGGCCCAGGCCAGGCGCGGCACACGCGGGCGGCGTGCCACGCGTTCTTCGTCGATCGAAGGATACTCGCCGTCGAAATCGCCGGGCCGGCCGTTCAAGTGTGTGCGCAAGCGCTGGGCGATGCCGCCGGGCCGCTCGCCCGACGCGGCGTTGCTGGCCGCCGCGATGCGCGAGGCGGCCGCGACGAGGTTCGCGCCGCACTCGGGGCACAGGACCAACTGCGCATTGAGTCTGGTCCCGCAGTAAGGACACTGCCACGGACCAGAATCATCGTGACCAGGTTCGTTGAACATGGGCTGAGGTTGTTCGCTTCGATCGCATCAGACCGGCTTTCGCCGCCAAAGGGCGTTGCACGGCGTTTCGCGACGTTTAGCGACGCACGACAACGTCACACGAAAACGGTGCCGGATTTGGCGGGACCATTTGAATATGGGCCAGTTCGCCGTGAAGATCAATCGGCGAAAACCGCCAGGTTGGCGGAATAAGACAGGCCGCGAGTCAATGGCTGACGGGCAGCGCCGAGAGCATGCGGGCGAGATCCTGAAGGCGCCGCTCGCCCCTTGCGTGAGCATGATGGACCTCGACCTCGACCTTGTTGCATTTCTGTGGGCGCGCCCCGCATCATCATCGCTTGCTGACGGGGCGCGGTCCCGCCATCGCCCATTGCACGGCGAGCACGCTGCCGAGCACGGTCACGAGGCCGAGCAGCGAGACGCCCCGCAATGCCTGGCCGAGCCACACCCAGCCCAGCACCACGGCCGTCAACGGACTCAGCAAACCCAGCGACGAAACCGCCACCGGCGAAAGCATCGCGATGCCGCGAAACCAGAGCGCATAGGCAAGCAATGCGCCCGCGAGCGACAGGTACGCGTAACCGGCGATCTGCGCCGCGCCCAATGCGGGCAAGGGCGGATCGAGCCACCACGCCGCGGGCGCGAGCAACGCGCCGCCGATCAGCAACTGCCAGCCCGTGAACGCCAGCACCGGCATGGCCGGGCGCCAGCGGCGCGCGAGCCAGGTGCCGCACGCCATGCTCAACGCGCCCGCGAGCGCGGCGGCGACGCCGATCTCGTCCCATGTCGCGCCGGGCGAGAGCAGCAGCGCCGCCATGCCCAGCACGCCGAGCGCCGCAGCGAACACGGCCATGCGTGCGGGGCGTGCGCCATCGAAGCCCCACGCGAGCGCCATGACCACGAGCGGCTGCAACGCGCCCACCACGGCGGCAAGGCCGCCCGGCAAGCGATACGCGGCGACGAAAAGACAGGCCTGGAAAAAGCCGATATTGAGTGCGGCCAGCGCAACGAGTCGCGGCCATTCGTGAGCGCGCGGCAGGCGCCGGCAATACAGCGCGAGCAGCAGGCCGGCGGGCAACGCGCGCAGCAGCGCGGCCGTGAAAGGGCGATCGGGCGGCAGCACCTGCGTCGTGACGATGTAGGTCGAGCCCCAGATGGCGGGGGCGATGGCCGTAGCGAGGATGTTGGCGCAGGTTCGCCAGGCGGGCGGAGAGGACGAGGAGGGCGAGGCAGCGGAGGTGTCCATGAATTTATCTTCACGTTGAGATAAATCGCATCTTATATAATCTTGACGTGAAGATAAATTGGTAATCGCTATGAAGACGATAGTGCGACCCGACGCCGTGGACGCGATCCTCGCGCAGTGGCGGCGCGAGCGGCCGGATCTCGATGTCACCGCGATGGGCCCGATCGGGCGGCTCAAGCGTTGTTCGGTGCTGTTGCAGCGCCGGATCGAAGACACGTTCGCGGAGTTTGATCTGAGTCGCTGGGAATTCGACGTGCTCGCCACGCTGCGCCGCTCGGGCGAGCCGTTTCGCCTCGCGCCCACCGAGCTGTTTTCGACGCTCATGATTACGTCGGGCGCCATGACGCACCGGCTCAAGGGGCTGGAAACGCGTGGCCTGATCGCGCGTGTGCCCAATCCCGACGACGCGCGCAGTCTGCTCGTGGAACTCACGCCGGCGGGCTACGCGTTGATCGAACGGGCGGTGGAGGCGCATGTGGCCAACGAGCAGCGCATTCTCGCGCCGCTCGGCGCGCGCGAGATCGCGGCGCTCGACCGGCAGTTGGCGCGCTTGCTGGCGGTGCTGGAAGCGGCGGATGGCGCCGGTATGGAAGAAGACGCGTGAGGCACGCCCGCAACGGGCGGTCTTATGAGCGGACGCGTTCGCTCACGCGGGAATAGCGACGGGCGGCGACGTATTGTTCGCCACACGCGTCGGGGCGAGGCCGCTTGCGCCGGGCAGGGTGGTTGGGGGCGCTGCGCACATCAGACAAGGGGAACCGGCGTGCGTCTCCTGCATACGACGCACGAAACGGCCAGAGCAAGCGGCGCAGCGCATCAGCGTGAGCAGGCGGCCCTCGAAAAAGCGCAGCAGCGACCATGCGCGCGTGAAGCTCAGCACGCGTTCGATCTGCGCGGACTCACAGTGTTCGAGGTAGAGGCGATACGCGCGCGTGAGCGCGTCGAAACGGCTGCACTTCGCTTCATCGCGGAGAAAGAGATAAATGTTGTAGAACAGCGAAGCATGAATGTTCGGCAGCCGCGCGAAATACCAGTCCGTTGAAAACGGCAGCGCGCCTTTGGGTGGCAACGCGCGTTTGGTTTCGCGATAAATCCGGATGATGCGATCGCGCGAAAGCGCGAGCTCTCTTTCCAGCACCGGCATGCGTGCGCCAAGCCGAATCAGCTCGATTGCGCGGAGCACTTCGCGCGCCTCTTCGGCCACACTGCCTTTGTACATGACGTTGTATTCCCAGGGACAGCCGCAAGCTGCATTGACGGCCAGGCGAATGCCTGAATTCACGGGCGATTATAAAAGCGCGTGAATAAGCGTCAAGAATAATATTTAGAAAGAATTTTCGATTTTCAGAAAGAAAAGAATCCGCGTGAATTGCACGGAAATTACGCGTTAAATGCCCGTGCGCGCTTGCGGCGAATCTCCCCGCGATGCCTCACAACCTGTTGCGTCTCCCTACGAATTATTACAGTGTTTTGCCGCGTAAACTTTTCGCGCGCATCTCGCGGTAAGCTTCGCCCTTCCTGAAAGCACGCGATTCACGACGTTGCAGCGGCTCGCTGCGTGCGCGGGCTCCTGCATCAGCCGCTCATCAATGAATCCTTTTATTTCCGCCTCAACCTCTTCCCGCGCGCGTAGGCGCGGGTGCGCGACCGGCCGCGGCGCGCCGGCCAGTCCGCCACGCCGCGCGCTGCTGAAGGGCACCGTGAGCGCGCTCGCGCTGGGCGGCTGTGCGAGCACGCTGCTGAGCGCATGCGGCGGCGATTACGCGGGGGGCGACGGCTCGCAGGACGCGGCAACGCCCGTCGTCAAGTCCGTGGCGAATTTCCGCGACGTGGGCGGCGCGGCGCCAGGCTACAGCACGAGCGACGGCGCGCACGTGCGGCGCGCGCTGCTCTATCGTGCCGACACCCTCACGCCGAACGCCGCCGACGCGGCCACGCTCGCGCGCATGGCGCTCGCCTGCGTCTACGATCTGCGCACGCCGGCCGAAACCGGCAGCACCCCCAGCCAGGTGCCGGGCACGGCCAGCTATCTCACGCTCAATGTGCTGGGAACGCTCGCGCCGCCGTCGTTCGAGGGCATGGGGGCCGCCGCGCTGGACGCCGCGATGCAAACGCAGTGGCGCACGCTGGTGACGGGCCGCGCGCAATGCTCCGGGTACGGTGCCTTGCTCGAACATATCGCGGCCACGCCGGGGCCGCAGATCATCTGCGGCGGGACCGGCGTGGATGTCGTGGGATGGGCGAGCGCCTTGCTGCTGCTGATCGCGAACGTGCCGCTCGAAATCGTCGTAAAGGACTTTCTGCTCACCAACGCGTGGCGCTCCACGAACGTGGATGCGCTCAACGCCGCGCCGCCGGTGCAGGCCAGCTATCTGCAAACCGCATTCGATGCGTTGCAGACCGGTTACGGCGACCTGAACCGCTATCTGACCGCCGGGCTCGGCCTGGCTTCGGCCACAGTGGACAGCCTGCGCAGTCGTCTCGTGGCGTGAGCCGCGCGCGCAGGCGGCGCGCAAGCGCGCTTATGCAACGGGCAGCGCAATGCGCACGCGCAGGCCGCCTTGCGGGTGATTGGACAATTCGCAGCGGCCGCCCTGATTGCGCACGAGCCGCGTGACGATCGCGAGGCCCAGCCCGCAGTGGCCTTCGCCGCCGCGTGCTTCGTCAAGGCGTACGAACGGTTTGAGCGCCGCGGCCACGCGTTCGGGCGGAATGCCGGGGCCGTGGTCGCGCACCTCGATGATCCAGTGCGCGCCTTCGCGCCACGTGGCGAGCGCCACGGGCGGCACACCGTGTTCGAGCGCATTGTCGACGAGATTCGACACGAGCCGGTCGAGGAAGGTGCGCGGCAAACGAAACGCGGGACCGGCGCGCAGGTCGAGCATGAAAAGCGCTTCATGGTCGTCGCTGTCGTCCGAGAAGAACTGCTCGCGCAGCAGCGTGTCCACCTGCACCTCGGGCCCCGACTCGGGCCGCTGGCGCGCGAATTCCAGGAACTGCTGAACGATATCGTTGAGCGAATCGACTTCGCGAATGAGCTGTTCGCGCTCGCGCTCCAGACCGAGCATGCTCGCGCGCAGCTTCAGGCGCGTGAGCGGCGATTTGAGGTCGTGCGCGACGCCCGCGAGCATGACAGCCTGATCGTCGTCGGCTTCGTTGAGCTGTTTCATCATGGCGTTGAACGCGCCGATCAACTGGCGCAGTTCACGCGGCCCGTGCTCGTCGACGGGCGCGGGGCGATGGCCCGTGCCGAACGCGCGCGCGGCGTGCGCGACGAGCGAGAGCGGCCGCTGCATTTGCCACACCGCGAGCAGCGCGAGCAAGAGCGAGATGGCGAGCATCGCGCCGAACTGCGGCAGCAGGTTGAGCGCTGGCGGCAGATCGACCGGCGCGACGATCCACGTGGGGCGGCCCGGAAAGCGTACCCACAGCGCGTCGTCACGCCGTTTGGCGGCGAGAATCTCGGTGCCCGCAGGCAGGTCATGAAGCAGTTGCCGGCGCAAGTCGGCGAGCGGCTCCACGCGCGGCTCTTCGAGCCGCACGTCGGCGGGCATGTTCCAGGTGGGCACGAGATGCACGCGCAACGCGGGCGCCAGTTCGACTTCGTTGGGCGCCGCGTTGGTGGCGGCGTGCAGCATGAGCAGCAGGCCGCGCTCGAAACCTTCCACTTCGTGGCGGCGCGGCTGCGGCGCGAACACCGCATACCAGCATGCCTGAATCGCGAGCAGCACCAGCACCGACATCAGCGCCATGCGCCCAAACAGCGTATTCAACGGGTTGTTCATGCGTTCAGGCGATCATGCCGCGCGCCGCGTGAGTGTCGCAGCGGGGATGAGTCGTGAAAATCTCGGGTAAGGCGCGATCGCCTTCGACGATGAGGACGTGTGGACTCATCGCGTCATTTTATTGGATATCGACGGCTTTCAGGACTGCAAGGGACTACTGATTTCTTGCATCTTCTTACATGTGCGAGGGAAAGGAATGGTAAGGCGCGGGGTCTATGCCGGCCAGTTTTAGTCCCTTACGATCTACGCATGACTAACAAGATTTTTCTCGTCGACGACGACCCGGTCGTGCGCGACGTCACCGCGGAATATCTCCAGACGCGCGGATTCTCCGTGACGACGCTGCCTTCCGCGCGCGCCATGCAGTTGCAGTTGCGCACGGAGCGGCCGCAGGTCGTGGTGCTCGACATCATGATGCCGGAGGTGGACGGCATCAGCGCGCTGCGCACGCTGCGTGACAGCGGCGACGACTTGCCCGTCATTTTGCTGACCGCGCGCAACGACGTGATCGACCGCGTGCTCGGGCTCGAATTCGGCGCCGACGACTACGTGGGCAAGCCCTTCGATCCGGGCGAACTCGTGGCGCGCATTCGCACGGTGATGCGCCGGCGCAGCATGGCGAACTCGACGGGCGCGCCGGAAAGCCGCGCATCGTTTCGCTTCGGTCCTTATGAGCTGGATTTTCGTTCGCGCGAACTCTATCGCGACGAAGTGCGCATTGCGCTGCGATCGAGCGAATTCACGTTTCTCAAGCTGTTCGTCAATCACGCGATGACGATTCTTTCGCGCGAGCGCATTATCGAAATCGTCTATGGCGAGACGGGCCGCTATCGCAACCGCAGCCTCGACGTCGCGATCTGGCGGTTGCGGCGGCTGATCGAAACCGATCCTTCCGAGCCGCGTTATCTACAGACCGTATGGGGGCACGGCTACGTGTTCGTGCCCGACGGCGAAGTGGGTTTCGCGCAGCGCTACGGCGATCATGCGGGCGAATTTTCCCGCGACCACTGAGCGCATGCGCGCGCCGCTTATGGGGCGATCCACTTGCCGCGCCACGCCCCGGCATCGAACGTGAAGCTGGCGCGAACATGGCCAGCCGGGTTCAGATCGAGGTAATCGATTTTCGACACGGCGACGTCGATCAGGCAGAAGTTTTCGAATCCGGCCGAGGAATCGATGTCTTCACCGGCTGTCGTTGCGTGCGCCTCGGCCGGTGACGCAACCGGCGTGGCGGGCGCGAGCGGTGTGCGGTAGACGATCAAGGTTCGTGGCCGGCTCGCATTCCAGATGTCTCGCGTTTCGTGGGGCGCATCGACGATGCGCGCGCTGCCGTGCAGGCGTATCTGAATGCCCGTGTCGAGGTCGCAGCCGACCAGTGCAATGCGCGCGTCCTGGCGCAACTCGGCGACCTTCGCGGAGCGCACGTCGGTATGGAACATCACCGAGCGTTGCTCGCGGCAGACGCGCCGAAGCACGACCGTGCGCACGCGAGGCGAACCATTGAGGCCGATGGTCGCCGCCTGGAGCATCGTGAAAGGCGAGCGCGTTTTGCCCGCATTGGCACCCGCGTTCAGCAGGCGCCATACCTCATCGGCGATCGGGTCGAGATGCGGTTTCGGCATGCCGGTCACAGCGCGCGCACGATGCCGCCATCCACGCGAATGTTCTGCCCCGTGATGTAGCCCGCGCCATCGGAGAGCAGGAATGCCACCGTCTTAGCGATCTCTCCGGTCTTGCCGAAGCGGCCAACGGGAATGCGGGCGACGATATCCGGCGTTTCGGGCCAGCTGTCGATAAAGCCTGGCAGTACGGAATTGATACGGATATTGTCTTTGGCGTAGCGATCGGCATAGAGGCGAGTGAACGAACTCAATGCGGCGCGCAGCGCGGAGGAAACGGGCATGGCCTGCTCGGGCGCGTCGGCCGCGAAGCTGGAAATGTTCACCACCGCGCCGCCGCCCTGGGCGAGAAACGCAGGCGTCACGCGACGCAGCACGCGGGCGACATTGAGCACGATGATGTCGAGCCCCAGGTGCCACTGTTCGTCGTCGATCGAGAGCAGGTCGCCCTTGGGCGGGTGGCCGGTGTTGTTCACCACGGCGTCGATGCGGCCGTATTTGTCGAGCGTTCCCTGGACGAAGCGGTCGATGTCGGTGGCCTCCGTGACCGAACCGGTCATGCCGAATCCGCCCAACTCCGTGGCGAGCGCGCTCGCGCTGCCCGACGGCGACATCAACGCGAGGCGGTAGCCCTGCGCCGCCAGTTCACGCGCGATGGCCGCGCCCATGCCTTTGCCGGCGGCCGTGATGAGTGCGACTTTTTCTACTGCCATCTTGCTTTCTCCTTGAGTGGATTGCGCGCGCCGTGAGGGCGATCTGGCCGCAATCGGCGGGTGTTCATGGGGAATTTATGGCGTTATGATCGAATTGTCGAATGATGTTTTTTACGGTCTGACAGTAGAATATCTACTGTCTCGATTCCCTGCTGCCTCATGTATACGCTGAAGTCACGCCGCCTCCCGCCGCTCAATGCCCTGCGCGCATTCGAGGCCTCCGGCCGGCACCTCAATTTCCGGCTCGCCTCCGAGGAGCTTGGCGTGACGCAGGGCGCGGTGGCGCAACAGGTGCGTCTGCTGGAAGAGTCGCTGGACCTGCCGCTCTTCGAAAGGCTATCACGGGGCCTCGCGCTCACCGCGGAAGGTCACACGTACTTCGTCGCCGTGCAACGCGCGCTCACGATCGTGTCCGACGCCACCGAGGCGCTGAACCGGCGCTCGGCTTCGCTCACCATCAGCACGACGCCGTCGTTCGCCTCGAAATGGCTGATCCCGAGGCTGGCGGACTTCGGCGAGGCGCATCCGGAGATCGATGTCCGCGTGATCGCGGACGTCGCGCTGTGCAGCTTCAAATCGGACGGCGTGGATATCGCCGTGCGGCTCGGCAAGCCGCCGTTCGCCAAGGGGCTCGTGAGCGATCTGCTGTTTCCGCTGCATGTATTCGCCGTCGCGAGTCCGCAGTTGTTCAAGCACGACGCGCCCGTCACCACGGTCGCCGACCTCGAAAAGTATGTGTTGCTGCACGACACCCATGATCTCTGGCCGGAGTTCTTCAGCGCGCTCGGCTACACCAGGCCGATGGGCGCGTTGAAGGGGCCGCGTTTTAGCCAGTCGTCGCTTGCCATCGACGCCGCCATCGCGGGACACGGCATTGCGCTGACCAGCGAGCAGTTCGTCGAGCGCGATATCGCGGCGGGCAGACTGCAACGCCTGTTCGACTTTTCGCTGCCGTTGTCGCTGGGCTATTACGTCCTGCTGCCCCAGGCGAGCGCCCGGTGGGAAACGAGCCAGAAGATGCGAAGCTGGCTGCTCGCGCAATACGCGTCCTCGCTCAAAGACAAACCGCTCGCCGGCTCGTCGGAATAACACGCTCGATCGCAAATGGTGAGCGCCGGTAGTGGCTTGCCGGTCGCTTGCCGAACGCCTCGCCCCCTCAAGCGGCGCGCGGTTTTTGCCGATATGCATGCTGGCTCCCTTATCGCGCCCATCGACCCGTTTTCCCTCGTGGTTGCGATAACCCGGCACGCTTAATCTGGCGGGCGTGAGAGATGTGCGGGACTCCCGACGCCCAAGCCGCTTTTCCCGAACTCATACGCGAGCGTGACGTGCAAGGAATCAAGTTTGCCTGGCTGCTGTCCGGACTGATCGGCTTGCTGGTTCTCGCGGGTTGCCATGAGCGCAACGCGACTCAGGGCAGCGAGCCGCCGCCCGCCGGCACGACCATCACCGCGCTGATATGGGCGCCCGACTGGCCGGAAGAGATGCTCGAGATCGCTTCCGAGTTCGGCAAGCGCAATCCCGACGTGCACGTGAACGTTCAGTTCATGATCGGCAACTCGGTCGAAGAAAATATCAAGCCGCGCGTGGCGGCGGGCACGCTGCCCGATCTCGTCAGCATCAATCCGAACGCTTACGCAGCCGAACTGGCCGACCAGGGCGTGCTGGCCGACGTCAGTCAGACGGCGGCGTGGAAGACCATGCTCGCGCCGCTCAAGGGCGACTGGACGAGCCGCCGCGGCAAGGGGTTCGGCGTTTCGGGCGGCGTTGCGACGACGATGATCTATTACAACCGCGAGATGTTCGCGAAGGCAGGCATCAAGGCGCTGCCGACGAATTTCGCGGAGTTCATGCAGGTGTGCGCCCAGCTCAAGCGCGCGGGTCTCGTCCCCATCATGTGGAACGGCGGGTTTCCGAACATGCTGGGCAACGGCCCCTTTGCTTCCGGTTTCGCCAACAACGTCGTGGCGCACGAACCCGACTGGAAAGCGAAAATGGCGGACGGCACGTTGAATCTGAATACGCCGGCCGTTGCCGAGATCTTCGCGAGGCTCGCCTTGCTGCCCGAGCGCGGCTACGTGCAACCCGCGTTCATGACCACGGGCTATGACGAAGGCATACGCCTGTTCAAGGAAGGGAAGGTGGCCATGGCGTTTCAGGGCAGTTGGGCCGCCGGGCTCATGATGCATGGCAACCGCTTTGCGGTGGGCGTATTCATTCCGCCATGGAACGCCAAAGGCGAGACAGTCGTGCCCGTGCTGGGCAGCGAAACGGGCTTCGCGGTTTGCGAAACGCCCAACCAGGCCGCCGCCATGCGCTTTCTGGAATTCATCGCCGCCAGGGGTTTTCCGATTCTTCAGAGGAAACGCCACAACATCTCGCCGTTTCAGCAAGGCGCGGGAACGGTCGTGAGCGACCCGGAAATCGTCGACTATACCAATGCGGTCAGTCGTTTTCCCGTAACGGCCAGCCCCTATTATTCGTCGCTCCCTTCCAATACGATTGAGCTCCTGCACAAACTGATGCAGGACGTGCTGCTCAGGAAAATGACGCCCAGGCAGGCCGCGCAGCGCCTGGATGAATCGGTGAAGACTGAAGCGAAGATGCATTACAAATGAATTCGATTTCCGCGCTGTTGCGGCGCGCTTTCGACCACCTGAGCCAGGACCTGCTTCGCAGCGTTGAAATCCGGTATCGGCTGATCACGGCTTTCATTTTGCTGTCGCTGTTGCCCATCTTTATTTCGGGCTGCATTTCGTATGTGAAATCGATCGCGGCGATCAAGGAGAATGCGGAGATATTCTCGAAAGAGGTCGTGCGCCAGGTTTCGAGAAACGTGCAACTGCGCATGCAGCAGATCGAAACCGAGAGCAACTTGCTGGTGCTCTCGAACCGGGTGCAGGGCGCGCTCGCGATGGCGGCGAGCGGCAGCGCGAGGGAGCAGAGCGAGGCGCGACAGGATATGGCGCGTTTGCTCCTTGAGCACTACGGGTCGGTCGATTTCATCAACCAGAAGTATTTGCTCGACGGGCAAGACCGGATTCTCGACACGCAAGCGTTTGCGCAGTTGACCCAGGGCGTGACGAGTCTCGTGCGGCGTGCGCAAGCCGCGCACGAGCGCACCTACTGGGGCAGCTACGACAACGGCGTCGGGCAGCAGAACCTGGGCATGGTGCGCGCCATCTACGACAAGAGCAACAACAGGAAGATCGGCAATCTGGTTCTGGTCGTTCGTCCGGAATACTTTTCGACCATATTCAATGACGTCGCTTCGGGCAGCGGCACGAATATCTTCGTGTTCGATTCGAGCCACGACAAACTGATCGTCAGCGCCGAGAACGCGTTGGCCGCCAGTGGCCGCGACACGCCCGAGGCGGGCCTCGTCCAGGAGATCGCGCGCAACGGCGCGTCCGGCGAGGCGAGCCGTTGCTTCGCATTCGCAGGCCGTCACGGCGAGCGCTACCTGGCCGCCTATGCGCGCATTCCCGGCACCGCCTGGTTCGTGGTGAGCACGATTGCCGAAAAGAATCTGACCGCGGAAGCGCAGGCGGTGCGCAACCAGATCGTGCTGGTGGGCATCTCCGGTTTTCTGCTGTCGATCTTTCTGGCCTGGTTTATTTCCCATAGTATTTCGGCGCCGCTTCGGGATCTCGTGCGCAAGATGCACGACGCCGGCGACGCGGCGGGCGCGGCCGAAGACGAAGCGCAGGACGCGCAAAGCCCGGCCGGCGGGCGCGATGAACTGGCGAGGCTTGCGCACCGCTTCGAGCGCATGCGCGGCGCGATCAAGCAGAAGATCGAGAAGATCAACGAGATCAACGCCTCGCTCGAACAGACGGTGGTCGATCGCACAGCGGAGCTTGTCGCGCGCGAGCGCGAGTCGCGCACCCTGATCGAAAACTCGCCAGACACGATCACGCGCTACGACCGAGACCTGCGCCGCACTTACGCGAACCCCGCGTTCTGTGCCTCGGCCGGGTGCCATGCGGCCGACGCGTTGGGCAAGCGGCCCTCGGAGCTGCCGGGTGGCCCTAACGCGCTGCTCTATGAAAAGAAAATCGGCGAAGTCCTGGCAAGCGGGAAAAGCACGCAATTCGAGCTGAGATGGTCCGGCAAGGATGGGCAGGAGCAATGCACCCACATTCGCATCACGCCGGAAATCGATCGTGACGGCACGATCACTTCGGTGCTGGCGGTGGGCCGCGATCTCTCCGACCGCATGGCGTTCGAGGCGACCATCTGGAAACAGGCCAATTTCGACGCGCTGACGAACCTGCCGAACCGGCAGATGTTTCATGATCGCCTCAATCAGGACGCGGCCCACTCGCGCCATCTGGGTCGGCGCATGGCCTTGATGCTGATTGACCTCGACCGTTTCAAGGAGGTCAACGACTCGCTGGGGCACGACACCGGCGACGTGCTGCTGATCGAGGCCGGACGGCGCATCAGCGACAGCGTGCGCGAGCAGGACACGGTGGCCCGGCTTGGCGGCGACGAGTTCACGGTGATCCTGCCCGGGCTGGAGGACATGGAGGTCGTCGAGCGCATAGCGCGCAACATCAATCGTAAGCTAACCGAACCATTCAAGCTCGGGGCGGACGAGGTCTATATCTCGGCGAGCATCGGCGTAACCGTGTTCCCCGACGACACGAGCGAGCTCGACGCACTGTTCAAGAACGCCGACCAGGCCATGTATGCGGCCAAGAGCGCCGGGCGCAACCGCTTTAGCTATTTCACGCCCGATTTGCAGGTGGAGGCGGAAACGCGCCTGCGCCTCACGAGCGACCTGCGCGCCGCGTTGCCTCGGCATCAGTTGCGCGTGCTTTACCAGCCGGTGGTCGATCTCGCCACCGGACGCGTCTGCAAAGCCGAGGCGCTGATACGCTGGCTGCATCCCGAGCGGGGCACGGTCAGTCCGCTCGATTTCATTCCGCTGGCCGAGGATACGGGGCTGATCGTCCCGATCGGCGACTGGGTGTTCCGGCAGGCGCTGGAACAGGCGCGGCAATGGCGTGAGCGCTACGACGGGTCGTTCCAGATCAGCGTGAACATGTCGCCGGTGCAGGTTCGCCAGGACAGCGCGATGTGCGCGCGCTGGCACGACTATCTCGACCAGGTGGGCATGCCGGGGCAGTGCATCGCGGTGGAAATCACCGAAGGCATTCTGTTGCACGCCGAATCGAAAATCGACGAGAAGCTGCTGGATTTTCGTCGCTCGGGCATTGGTATTTCGATCGACGACTTCGGCACGGGCTATTCGTCGCTGGCTTATCTCAAGCGCTTCGATATCGATTACCTGAAAATCGATCGTTCATTCGTGCAGAACCTGAGCGTCGACGAAGAGAATCAGGTGCTGTGCGAGGCGATGGTGGTGCTCGCGCACAAGCTGGGCATCCAGGTCATTGCCGAGGGGGTGGAAACGGTCGAGCAGCGCGATTTTCTCAAGGCGATCGGCTGCGACTTCGCGCAGGGCTTTTTGTACTCCACGCCGATTGCGCCGGATCAGTTCGAAACGCTGGTCTGGCCGTCGATCCCCTCTCACGCCGATGAAGACGGTCGCGCGCAGGCGAGGGCACGGGCGCGCAATGCGGGTGTCCTGGACGGCGTATGACGCGCCGCTCGATTCGCGAGGCTGAGATTTCAGCCTGCGAACTTCTCCGATTCTGAAATCTCAGCGTGCAGAGCCGCTGCGCCGCTCAGGGTCACATCAGAAGGATTCATATAAATCAATGGGTTAGGCGGATTTTCAGCGTTTGGACACGGGTTGGCACGACTGCTGCTTTATCAAGCTCCGGCGGCCTTCAGCCGGTCGCCTTTTTCAGAACGAGCACCGGCAAAGCGACCCGTCCGGCAGCGAAAACGAAGGAGACATCCGTGCAGAACAGTGCATCCGCATCCGCCCCATCCCACGCGCTGCCCGAGCAGGCCGCCGCCAACAAGACCCGCTTCTGGCCCGAAGGCTGGTGGAAGCTCATGGAAATCCGTATCGGCATCATTCCGCTGCCGATCTACGTGATCCTGTTCGCGCTCATCTGCGGCTTCGCCGTGACCGGCAAGGTGCCCGGCGAGATCTCGATGGCGATCGCCGTGCTCGCGTTCTTCGGCTTCACCTGCGCCGAACTCGGCAAGCGCCTGCCGCTCCTGCGCAACATCGGCGCGGCCGCGATCCTCGCGACCTTCGTGCCCTCGGCGCTCACTTACTATCACGTGCTGCCCAAGCCGATCCTGCACGTCACGGTCGAGTTCACGAAGCAGACCAACTTCCTCTACCTGTTCATCGCGTCGATCATCGTCGGCAGCATTTTGAGCATGGACCGGCGCGTGCTGATCCAGGGTTTCCTGAAGATCTTCATTCCGCTCGCGGCGGGCACCGTTGCGGCAACCATCGTCGGCACGCTGGTGGGCACCGCGCTCGGCCTCGGCGCGAAGCACACGCTGCTGTACATCGTCGTGCCGATCATGGCGGGCGGCGTGGGCGAGGGCGCGATCCCGCTTTCCGTCGGCTATTCGGAGATCATGCATGTGGCGCAGGGCGATCTGTTCGCCCAGGTGTTGCCGCCCGTGATGCTCGGCAGCCTCATTGCGATCATTCTCTCCGGCGCGCTCGACATGGTCGGCAAGCGCTTTCCGCATCTGACCGGCAATGGCCGTCTGCAAGTCGGCGAACTCGGGGAAATGGCGCAGTCGAACGAGGAAGCTCGCGGGCACGTCGACGTGGGCCATATCGCGGCGGCGGGTATTACCGCGATCACGCTGTACCTGATCGGCCTGATGGCGAACAAGCTGTTCGGCCTGCCCGCGCCGGTCGCGATGCTGTTCCTCGCCGTGCTCGTGAAGCTCGCGCGCGCCGTTTCGCCGCCGCTCCAGGAAGGCGCGTTCGTGGTCTACAAGTTCTTCTCCACGGCGGTCACGTATCCGCTGCTGTTCGCGATCGGCGTGGCAATGACGCCGTGGGACAAGCTGATGGCCGCGTTCACGCTCGTCAATGTCGTGACGATCGCGGCGACCGTCGTGACGCTGATGGGCACGGGCTTCGTGGTCGGCCGCCTGATGAAGATGTACCCTATCGACACCGCAATCGTGAACGCGTGCCACAGCGGCCAGGGCGGCACCGGCGACGTGGCGATCCTCACCGCCGCGAACCGCATGCAACTCATGCCGTTCGCGCAGATCGCCACGCGCATTGGCGGCGCGATCGTCGTGACCGTGACGCTCATCCTGCTCGCGCACTTCGGCGCTTGAACGCCGTCTGCTGTGAACGCCCTCGCGATGGCGGCGCCGGCGCATCCGGCGCGCAGCCGCTGCGCCGTCCGCTGCCCGGCGGCGGTCCATCGACGAGGGAGAACGTGCACAAGCGCTACAAGGGAATCGCATGGTGGGGATGGGCGGCGGCGGCCGTCCTGTATGTGGGGGCGGCGTTCGCCGCCGTCGAATTCGCCTGGAACCGGGCAATCGATGCGCTCGCCGATGTCGGCGCGCACCGGCTCGACCTCTACGCCTCCAGCCTGACGAGCGAGCTGGGGCGCTTCGAAATGGTGCCTGCGCTCGTCGCGCGCCAGGACAGCGTGCGCGCGTTGCTCAACGCGCCGCCCAACGAAAAGGCGGGCCTGCTGCCCGCGGTCAACACCTATCTCGAAGCCGTCAACCGTGACGTCGGCAGCGGCGCCGTGGACGTGATCGACGCGCACGGCACCGTGATCGCCGCGAGCAACTGGAACCAGCCGGTGAGCTTTGTCGGCACCAACGTGTCGTATCGCCCGTACTTCCAGGACGCGCTGGCGCGCGGCCGCGGGCGCTTCTTCGGCATCGGCACGAACACCGGTGTGCCCGGCCTGTACTTCGCGAACGTCGTGCCCGAAGGCGGGGTGGCCGGCGACATGGCGGCCGGCAGGCCGCTCGGCGCGGTGGCGGTGAAGGTCAGCGTGGACGCGCTCGAAGTGGCGTGGCGCACGCCCGCCGAGGCGGCGCTGGTGGTGGACGGTAACGGCGTGATCGTGATCTCCACCGAGCCCGCATGGAAGTTCAGCGCCATGCGCGCGATCACCGCGCAGCAGCAGCGCGGCATCCAGGCGTCGCGGCAATACGCGGGGCGCGTGGTCGAGGTGTTGCCGTACCGGCGCATGGGCGACTGGAACGGCGCGGCGTGGTTCGGCCTGTTCCCCGATCCGCATCGCGCGGGCCGCACCGCCCGCTATCTCGTGATGTCGCGTCCGGCGCCGCAGGGCGGCGACACGATCATGGTGCTGCTCGACACCGCCGGCGCGCGGCGTCAGCAGCGCATTGCGTTCGGGTTCGTGACGGGCATGTTTCTGATCGCCGTGCTCTATGCGCTGTACGCGCTCCAGCGCCGCCGCACGATTCAGGAAAAGCTCAATGCGCAGGAGGCGCTGCGCCGCGCGAACGACCAGCTCGAAACGACCGTGGTGCAGCGCACCGCCGCGCTCACCGATGCGAACGAACGGATGCAGCGGGAAATCGCCGAGCGTGAGCGCACCGAGCAGCGCCTGCGCGCCACGCAGCAGGAAGTCGTGCACGCGGGCAAGCTCGCCGTGATCGGCCAGATGGCCGCCGGTCTCACACATGAACTGAATCAGCCGCTCGTGGCGATCCGCACGCTTTGCGACAACGCGCGCACGTTCTTCGAGCGCAACCAGCCCGCGCAGGCGAACGCCAACCTGGAGCGCGTCGGCCGTCTCGTCGACAGCATGGCCGTGCTCACCGCCGAGCTCAAGGCGTTCGCGCGCAAGCCGGAGGTGGAGCGCGTGGCCGTGTCGCTGGCCGAGGCGCTTGCGCACGCGCGGCTCATCTACGACGCGCGCATTCGCGACGAAGCGGTGCGCCTCGCCGTGCGGATTCCGCCCGGCACGACCGTGTATGCGGAATCGAGCCAGCTTCAGCAAGTGATCGTCAATCTGCTCGGCAACGCGCTGGACGCTGTTCGCGACGCGCCTGCGCGTGTCATCACGATCGAGGCGAGCGAGCCCGACTCGCGCGGCATCGTCCGCTTCACGGTTGACGACAGCGGGCCGGGCATCGCGGCGGAGGTGCTCGCACATCTGTTCGAGCCGTTCGTCACGACGAAGCCGCGAGGGCAAGGCCTCGGACTCGGGCTCGCGATCACGTCGCGCATTATCGAAGGGTTCGGCGCGAAGATTTCCGCCGCCAACCGCGACGAAGGCGGGGCGCGCTTCACGATAGAATTCGCGGCAGCCGAAGCGCAAAGGACAGAACATGGAAGATGAGATTCGGGTGCTGGTTGTTGAGGATGACGAAAATGTTCGCATCGGCGTCGAACAGGCCGTCGCGCTCGCGGGCTTTCCGGTGAGCGCATATGCCTCGGCCGCCGAGGCGTACGCCGAAGTCGCGCCGGGCGCGCCGGTCGTGATCGTCTCCGACGTGCGCATGCCCGGCATCGACGGGCTGCAACTGCTCGACCACGTGATGTCGGTCGACGCGCAGATTCCGGTGCTGCTCATCAGCGGACATGCCGATATTTCCACTGCGGTCAGCGCCATGCGCGTGGGCGCCTACGATTTCATCGAGAAGCCGTTCTCTTCGGACGTGATTGCGGGCCGGGTGGCGCGCGCCGTCGAGAAGCGCCGGCTCACGCTCGAAGTCGAGGGGCTGCGCGCTACGCTGCGCAACGGCCAGGGCATCGAGGCGCTGGTGCTCGGCAAGTCGCCGGCCATGGCCGACGTGCGCAAGAAGATTTTGCGGCTCGCCAATACGTCTGTTTCGGTGCTCATCACCGGCGAAACGGGCACCGGCAAGGAACTGATCGCGCGCAGCCTGCATGATTTCAGCGCGCGGCGCGACGCGCATTTCGTCGCGCTGAACTGCGGCGGCCTGCCCGAACAGGTGTTCGAGAGCGAGTTGTTCGGGCACGAAGCGGGCGCGTTCACGGGCGCGATCAAGAAGCGTATCGGCAAGATCGAGTGGGCCAATGGCGGCACGCTCTTTCTCGACGAGATCGAAACGATGTCGGTCCCGCTACAGATCAAGATGCTGCGCGTCTTGCAGGAGCGCGTGGTCGAACGGCTGGGCGCGAATGAGCTGATTCCGGTGGATTGCCGCATCGTCGCCGCATCGAAGGCGGACCTCACCGCGCTCTCGGCCGAAGGTACGTTCCGTTCGGACCTGCTCTACCGGCTGAATGTCGCGCAGATCGAATTGCCGCCGCTGCGCGAGCGGCGCGAGGACGTGCCGCTGCTGTTCGAGCATTTCGTGCTCGCGGCCGTGCGCCGCTTCGGCACGCCCGCCCCGTTGGTGAGCGCGGCGCAGATGTCCGAGCTGATGATGCACCCGTGGCCCGGCAACGTGCGCGAACTCCAGAACGTCGCGGACCGCTTCGTGCTCGGGCTGACCGGCGACAGCCTGCTTTCGGCGGGCGAGGGCACGGCCAAAGGTGGCACGCTCGCGGATCAACTCGCGTACTTCGAGCGCATGCTGATCGAGGACGCACTGCGGCGCAATCACGGCAACGTCGCTGATGCGAGCACCGACCTCGGCATGCCGAAGAAGACGCTTTACCACAAGCTGCGCCAGTTGAAGATCGCGGGCCGCGATGCGCAGGGCGAGGGCGCCGAAGCCTGAATACGTAGCGCAGCGCGGTTCGATAATGTGAATTCGCGTTGAATATTCCTGGGCGATTTATCTGCGTCTGGAATATCGATAATTATTTTTCCGCTAAAATACCCACATCCGCCCCGGAATCGCACCGGGGCGCGAGCCGTCATATTCCGTTCATAACCCTGTTGCCGACCCCGCCAATCGCGAGGCCGCACACGTTTTATTCTTTGATGTTAAGTTAAACGCCATTCCCCCGCGCTCAATTGAATTGGCGAATATCGCCGATTTTTAGCGTGTATTTTCCGAACAATCGATTTTATTATTCGCCCTCCACCCAACAGTCATCGAATCATGAACGACCGTTCACCCATTCTCGCACCCCCACAGCACGACGAAACAACGCTGCGCCAATGGCTGTCGGTTTTTGCCGTGGCGATCAGTGCCTTTGCGTTCGTGACATCCGAGTTTCTGCCGGTGGGCCTGCTCACCCAGATCGCAAACGACCTCCACGTGACGCCCGGCACCGCCGGGCTGATGGTGACCACGCCCGGCGTGATGGCCGCGATTTTCGCGCCCGGCCTCATGATATTCGCCGGGCGCATGGACCGGCGGCAGGTGTTTCTGCTGCTCACGGCCATGCTGCTCGTATCGAATATCGTTTGCGCGATCTCGTCGAACTTCGCGGTCATGCTGATCGGCCGCGCAATGCTCGGCGCGGCGCTCGGCGGCTTCTGGACGCTCGCCACCGCCGCGGCGGGGCGCCTCGTGCATGTCAGCGACGCTGCGCGCGCCACGGCCATCATCCTCACCGGCGTGACCTGCGCGACCGTGATCGGCGTGCCGCTCGGCACCTTTATTGCAGGCTTTGCGTCGTGGCGCATGTCGTTTTTCGTGACGGGCGGGCTCGTCGCGCTGGCGCTGATCGCGCAGGCGCTGCTGGTGCCCTCGCTGCCATCGGCGGTCGCCTTGCGTATTGCGGACTTTGTCGCGCTGCTGCGTCGCCCGCATACGCGCCTGAGCATGCTGATGGTCGCGCTCGTGTTCGGCGCACACTTCTCCACCTATACGTTCATCACGCCGCTGCTTCAGCAGGACTTCGCGATGAGCGCCATCACGCTGCTGCTGCTCGCGTTTGGCGTGATCGGCTTTTTCTCGAATGCGCTGACGTCGCTCGTGATCGCGAAGCGCCTGAAGTCCTCCGTGGCGACAATGTCGGCGCTCCTGCTGTGCGCGCTCTCGGCGATGATCGTGCTCGAACATTCGCGCGTTGGCGAAATCGCCGCCATGCTGATGTGGGGCATCGCGTTCGGCGCGATTCCGCTGTGCTTCTCCGTATGGATCCAGCGCGGCACGGCCGATTTGCCGGAAGCGGGGTCGGCGATGTTCGTAAGCGTGATTCAGGTGGCGATCGCGCTGGGCTCGTCGGTGGGCGGCGCGATCGTCGATCGCTCGGGCGTGCGCGCCGACTTGCTGCTCGGCTGCGCGCTGGCGGTGTTCGGACTCGTGGCGTTGCAGCGGCTCGCGGCGATGGAGCGGCCGGCGAAAGTCGCTGAGATGGCGCGTGAATGTAGTCCGTCGCTGGACTGAAGCGGTGGGGCGCATGCCGCTCCCGCGCCACCCGGAGCAAAATGCCGCAGTCGCTCCCACATCGTGCCGATCCATATAAGATGCGTTAAAAATGCATCTTTTCATGGAGCGGCCATGAACGTCTATCGAATCGAAGAGCCCGCCCCGAAGTCACGGGGCGGTTTCGCGCTGTGGGCGCTGGGGTTCCGGCCGTTCTACCTGGGTGGCGCGCTGTTCGGCATCGCGGCCGTGCTCGCGTGGATGGCTGCTTATTCCGGTCATCCGCTGCCTGGCTTCAGCTCGTATCTGCCCGGCGTGTTCTGGCACGTTCACGAGATGATTTTCGGCTTTGGCGCGGCGATCGTGGCGGGCTTTCTGCTCACCGCCGTGCGCGCCTGGACCTCCATCACGCCCGCGCAGGGGAAATCCCTCGCCGTGCTGTGGTTGCTGTGGCTCGCCGGACGCGTTGCCGTCGCATATGGCTCGCCGCCCGTCGCGGCCGTGGTCGACAGCCTGTTCCTGCCGGTGTGTGCGCTCGTGCTGCTGCGCGTGCTGATCCACGCGAAAAACCGTCACAACATCTTCCTGCCCGTTGCGCTCGGCCTGCTTGCCGCGCTGAACGTCACGTTTCATCTCTCGATGCTGGAAGGGCGCGCGGACCTGGCGCTGCACAGCGCCTACCTCGCCGTGGGCATGCTCGTGCTCTTCATCACGATCATCGGCGGCCGCATCATTCCTTCATTCACTGCCAACGCTGTGCCGGGTTACGCGTTTCGCCGCTGGGACGCGATCGAGCGCGCGGTGATGCCCGTGAGCGCGCTGGCGTTTGTGCTCGACGCCGCGCTCGGCTCCGGCGTGCTGGTCGCGCTGGTCGCCTGTGCGGCGGCGTGTGCGCAGGGCGCGCGCCTTTGGGGCTGGCGGCCGTGGCGGGTCGGCAACCGGCCGATTCTCTCCATCCTGCACATCGCCTATGCCTGGATACCCGTGGGCTTCGCGCTGCTCGCGCTATCCGCCCTGGGGCTCGTCGCGCATACGCTCGCCATCCACGCGTTCACAGTGGGCGCGATTGGCTGCGCGATCATGGCGATGATCACGCGCACGGCGCGCGGACACACGGGGCGCAAGCTCGTGGCGGGCGGTATCGAGGTGGGCTGTTACGGATTGCTCGTGCTCGCCGCGCTCATCCGCGTGATCGGGCCCTGGCTCGCGCCGCAGTGGCTCACGTTCTGGATCGAAGCCTCGGGCGCCTGCTGGGTTGTCGCCTTCATGGCGTACTGCTATCGCTACGCGGGCTGGCTCATGACACCACGCGCGGATGGTAAGGAAGGCTGAGTTTTCAGGTTCGCTATCCGCAGAATGAAAAACCCGCGAGCAAGGCAAACAGTGTGGACGGCTTCAACCAGTTCGCGAACGTCCACACTGTAATCACGCCGATGCCAAGCACGATCGCGGTGATACTGGCGAACCGCCCGACACGATGCGCTTGCATGCTCATGCCGCCTGCAAAGCCGTACGGTCCAGACGCGCAACACGCTGATCGTCGATCGGCAGATGCAGCACGCCGGCAATCACGCCGAGCGCGATCGATCCATACCACAGCAAGTCATACGAATGCGTGGCGTCGAACACCACGCCGCCCAGCCACACGCCGAAAAAGCTGCCGAGTTGATGCCCGAAAAACACGAAGCCGAATAGCGTCGTGATATAGCGCACGCCGAACACCTGAGAGACGACACCGTTCGTGAGCGGCACCGTGCCAAGCCAGATGAGGCCCATCACAAACGAGAAGACATAGAGGCTCACGGGCGTGAGCGGCAGCGCGATGAAAAGCGCCATGGCGCCCGCCCGCACGAAATAGATCGCGGAAAGCAGATACTTGCGCCGCAGGAAGCCGCCCGCGTAGCCGCACAGGAACGTGCCCGCCGTGTTGGCGAGGGCGATGGTCGCGAGCGCGATGCCGGCTTCGCGCGCGCCGAGGCCGCGATCGAGCAGCCACGCGGGCAGATGCGCGGTGATAAAGGCAAGCTGGAATCCGCACGCGAAAAAGCCGAGATTGAGCAGCCAGAAGCCGCGATGCGAGAGCGCTTCCGTGATGGCGGCGCGCATCGGTTGTGCGTCACTCGGCGCGTCATCGAGCACGGCGCTTCGTGCGTTGCCCGCATGGGTCGCGCCGTGCGGATGCGGCGTGGGCGTGTCGCGCAGCCAGTGTGCGAGCGGCGCGGTGGCGGCCACGATGGCGGCGAGCACGACGATGGCCGCAGCCCAGCCGAAATGGCCGATCATGTCCTGCGCGAGCGGCACCATGCAGAATTGCCCGAGCCCGCCTATCGTGCCCGCGACGCCGAGCGCCCAGCCGCGCTGCTCCGCCGGATAGAGGCGTGAAAGCGCACCGTAGACCGCGCCGAATGCGGTGCCCGACAACGCGATGCCGACCATGAGCCCCACGCCGAGCGTATAGAGCCCCGTTGTCGTCGCATGCGCCATTACGAGCAAGCCGAGCGCATAGAGCACCGCGCCCACGAGAATCACGCGCGCCGAGCCGAAGCGGTCGGCGATCATGCCCGTGAGCGGCTGGGCGACGCCCCACAGCAGGTTCTGCAACGCGAGCGCAAGCCCGAACACCTCGCGCGACCAGCCGCGATCGAGCGTGACGGGCAGCAGGAACAACCCCTGCACGTTGCGCGCGCCAAGCGCCGCGCCCATCACAATGCCGCCTGCAATCACGGGCAGCCAGCGGGTTTGCCACTGCCGGATTTGCTGCTGCTTTGGCTCGCGTGTTTGGCCTGTTTCGACCGGTACGCTCATGTTCGCTCCCTGGCGCGTGCGCCGCGTGTGTCGTGTAAGGGGCGTGCAGAAGGCGCACCCAGGCGCATTCGCCGCGAGGCCATTTAAGCTCGTGCGGCGCTGGTGCTCAAGCGAGTATTTGGCGCGGTTCGCATGCGTTCAACGCATGCGAACCGGTTCTAGGCGATCAGGACAGGCCTGGCTCGCCGGGCGCGGCAGCGCCGCATTCTTCGCAGATCCAGTCGATCACCGCACGCACGTCGTCGCGCGGGACGTCGTCCGCCTGATCGAGGAAGTAGGCATAACCGGACACGCGGCTCGCGCCGTTTTTGCCGATGGTGGCGAGCCGCCCGTCCGCGAGCATCGGCTCGACGAGCGCGTGGCGGCCGAGTGCCAGGCCCCGGCCCGCGAGCGCGGCCTGGACGACCTGGTCATACTGATTGAAGCGCAGTACGCCGCGCGGCCGCGCGTCGGCAAGGCCCAGCGCGCCGAGATGATCGGCCCAGCGCAGCATCGGCCGCCTGGGCCCGTCGAATTCGAGCAGGACGTGCCGGGCGAGCGTCGCCGCGTCCAGCTTCGCGATGCGCAGCGACGGGTGCGCGACCGGCACGATGGCTTCGTCGAACAGCCGTATCGACGCCGGTGAGGCGCTGCGCGCGCTCGCGTAGCGAATGGCGAGGTCGATGCCTTCGGCGCGCAGGTCGAGCACCTTGTCCGTGGCCGCCACGCGCAGATCGATGTCGGGATGCCGTTGCTGGAGCGCGCCCAGGCGCGGCAGCAGCCAAAGTGCCGCCACGCCGATGCTGGCCGTGATCGTTACGGGCTGGCGCGCCGCGCCCTGCGTGAGCGCCTCCAGCGCTTCCTGTAGCTGTTGGACGGCACTGTCGGCGGTGCGGAACAGCCGCTCGCCCTCCGGCGTGAAGGCGATGGAGCGATAGCCGCGATGAAACAGGCTCAGGCCCAGGGTCTCTTCGAGCGCTGCGATCTGGCGGCTCACGGCCGATTGCGTGAGACAGAGATCCTGAGCCGCGAGCGTGATGCTCATGCGCCGCCCGACCGCGACGAAGCCGCGTATCAGGTCGAGCGAAGCGAGCCGGACGAGCGGGACTGCCATGCGTGCTCCTCATGCGAAGAATGCAGGAAGATTGATTGAGCGAGCGGGCGCAGTCAAGTGAAATGGCGTATCGCACATTACTGGCGGGGGAGATGTCGCATGAGCGAGGCGGATACGTATCACGATACGAGGCAGCAAGAGAGATGCGAACCGGAGCCGTTCACGGCGATGGCGGCCGACGGTTATCCCATCCGTGGATTCGCGTGGCGCCACGGCGTGCCGCGTCCCGTCGTCATCGTGAACGCCGCGACGTCGGTGCGCTGCCGGTACTACTTTCGTTTTGCCGCCTGGCTGCATGAGCACGGCTACGATGCGATCGTCTACGACTACCGTGGCATCGGCGAGTCGCGTCCGGCCGATCTCGCGCGGTTTTCGGCAAGCTGGCTCGACTGGGGCGAGCGCGACTTCGAGGCGGTGCTGTGCTACGTGGGCAAGGCGTTTGCGGGGCAGCCCGTCGATGTCGTCGCGCATAGCATTGGCGGGTTCGTCGTGGGGCTCGCTGCTTCGAATGGGCATATTCGAAGGGTGTTCACGGTGGGGGCGCAATACGCGCACTGGCGCGACTATGCGACACGCAGCAAGCCCGCGATGCTGTGGAAGTGGCACGTCGTCATGCCGGTGCTCGCCGCGCTGTGCGGCTATTTCCCTGCGCGGCGGCTCGGCTGGATGGAGGACACGCCGCGCGGCGTGGCGCTTTCATGGAGCCGCAGCGAGCGCAATTTCGAGGACACATACCGGCGCAGGCCCATCGCGCGCGCACGCGAGCAGCGCGACGCGCTCGTTCGACGCTTCGCGGCCATGCGCGCGCCGCTGCTCGCCGTGAGCACGACCGACGACGCGTTCGGCACCGTGCCGGCCATCGAACGGCTCCTGCGTTACTTCGTGCATAGCAGGGTTGCGCATCTCCGCATCGCGCCCACCGATATCGGCGTGGAGCGCATCGGCCATTTCGCGTTCTTTCACAGCCGTTTCGAGGCGAGCCTTTGGCCGGTTGCGTTGCATTGGCTCGTCAATGGCGCGATTGCGCCGGGCGCGCCGGGGCGCATCGTGTCGTCGCGCAGCGGGCTCGACGAGACCCAGGGCGAGTCGTGCGTGCCGCTACGGCGTGCTCATGAGCCTACGACAAAACCGGCCTGAAAAAGCTGCGCTCGTAGCTCATGATGCAACGCGTATCGGCTGCGTAGCGAAACGCCGCCTGGCATTCGGCGTCTTTCATCGAATCGGCGCGATACGTTTCATAGGCCGCGAGGCTCGGAAACGAAAACAGCGCGAGCGCGATATTGTTGGCGCCCTCGGAAGGCAGGAAGTAGCCATGATGCGTGCCGCCGAACTTCTCCACGAGCGGAATCCACATCTTCGCGTAGGTCTCGAATTCTTCGAGACGGTATGGATCGATCACGTAACGCAGATAGCAGGTAATCATGGTGTGTTCTTCGAGTGGTTGGAAAACGGGCCCTGTACTGTGTTGCAGGGCGTGGCGCGCGTCAAGGGCCATGAGGCCATGAGGCGCTTACTCCTGCGCCATCTCCAGAAGCTTCGCCACCGTATTCATGTTGCGCGCCGTGCCGTTCTTTGCTGCCGCGATCTTTAGCTTCGAGCGGCCAATGCCATCCTTGTAATGCACATAGATTTCCCGCACGCCTCGCGCCATTTCTTCGGACTGCTTGCCAGTCGCGCTGTCGAGTGCGTCGGCGGGCGGCGGGGTGTCAAGAAAGATCGCGACGGTGCGATCGGGCGCGGCGGCGGCAAATGGGTTGCCCTCCAGCACACCGGCAAGCTCGGCGCCCGAGCGCACCAGCACGCCGACGGGCTTGCCCGCATAGGCGTCGAGGCTTTGTTCGAGTCTCTTCTTGACGGCGGCTTCACCAAGCCGGCTTTCGAACACGACATTGCCGCTCGCGATATAGGTGCGCACGCGCGTGAATCCGAGCGCTTCGCACATCGCGCGAAGCTCCGGCATGGGCAGTTTTCCGGTGCCGCCGACATTCACGGCGCGTAGCAGGGCGATATAAACAGGCATGGATGGGAACCAGGAGTGACAGCGTGCGCCGGTTCAGGGAAAAACCGGCGCGGCGAAAGAAAAGTGGCGGAATTCCAGCGGCGACATGTCGAACGCCCGCTTGAACGCACGATTGAAATCGGACGCGCTGGCGAATCCCAGCCCATACGCTATTTCGACAACAGGCTTGTTCGGGAAGCCGCGCAAATCTTCGGCGGCCTGGGCGAGCCGCCGGTTGCGGATATAGGCCGCGAGGCCGCCTTCGTACTCGAACATGCGATAGAGCGTCGGGCGCGAAAGCGGCGAAGCGACCAGCACGCGCTCGGGCGAGAGCCCGGCTTCGTGCAGGTTCTCGTCGATGAAGCGGCGCGCGCTCGCAAACGCCGCGGCCCGAACGGCGGCGCGCGCGTTGCCGTGCAGGCGCGCCTGCTGACCGAACGCCGCGGCAATGAGCAGCGTGCAGGTGCGCATCGCGTCATGCCCCTCGGCGGCGCTCATGCGCGGCAGCGCGCGGCAAAGATGCGCGAGGTGCCCCGGAATCAGGCGGGCGAGGGGCGTGTGATAGTGGAGCAGCTTGCCGTGCACCGCTTCGGGTTCCGGCAGCACCGTCTCGATGAGCGCGCGCGGCGCGAACAGGGCGAGCACGCGGCAGTCCGTGCGCGACATGTGCATGGGTTGCGCAAGATCGAGGGCGATGATGCTGGGCTGCGTTTGCGTGGCTATGCGCTTTGGATAGAGGCCCGTGGAGGTTTCGAGCGTGCCTTCCATCACCACGTGGAAGACGTAGTTGCGCAAAGCGTCGGTGGAAATGCGCGCGGCCGTGCGCGTCTGGCTCACGGCGTCGGTGCGGCAGTCCATGAAGGTCAGGTCGCCGCTGCGGTAGCTTTCGATGGTGCCGTAAAAGCCGCGTGCGATTTGCGCGCGCGTAACCGGCACGTCGAGGAAATGGGAAAGACGATCGCGCCACGCGAGCAGTTGCCGCAGCGGCGCTTCGCGGTTCGTGCTGAACCGGTCTTGGACACAGTATGGTGGCGCTGTTGCGCCGGCAGGGAAATCCGTCGTCAAGATTTCGGCAAGCGTGTCAGGGTGGGTGGAAGCCAGGTACTTTCTCGCCGGAGTATGGCGAGTTAATCGGGGCGCGGCAAGTCCGGTGCCGGGCGTTCGTGAACGGCGATCATCGCTGGGCGCCGCCGCGTGTTGATTGCCATGAAGATCGCCATCAACACGATGAAGGCGGCGAACAGCAGCGCGCTGTTGACGATCACGTGCGCATAGCCGAGCTGGCTGACGTCGATGAATGGATAGGGGTAGAAGTCAGTCTCGCTGCCGCGCCAGAGCGTGACGACGAGATAGCCGAGCGGGTAGACGAGCCAGGCGAGGCATTCGCGCGCGCAGAGCGCGAAACGCGGCACGAACATCAGCCAGTATGCGGCGCACAGCAACGGAATGAGGCTGTGCAGGCTTTCGTTGAGCAGGCCGCGATACCCGTGCGGCGTCCATATGTGGCGCAGCAGCAAGTTGTAAGCAATGCCGACGAATACCATGTACACCGTGATCGCGCTCACGGCCGCCGGCCTGGCAAGCAAGCGCCCCGGCCACGTGCGCACGCGCAGCGCGACGCAGGAGAACGTGAGCGCGACCAGCAGCACCGTGAGATTGGTGAGGTACGCGGCGAGCCGGCCGATGGCCTCCAGCGTGTCGAAGCCGCGCGATTCCATGCGATGGATCGTGATGTTGGTCTGCACGCCGAGCGCGACCCACGCGAGGAGCGCAATGGCGCCCGCCATGGCCGTGGCCTGGAGGCCAGGTGGCTGCGCGGCGGCGGCGGACAGGGGGCGTTCGGACATCCACGGATGGTAGCGCACAAAGCTGCGGCGCGTTGGACGCCGCCGGCTATTTCCCGCCTGCGCGCTGCGAAGCCGAAACGAGGTACAAACGCACGAGTTCGCGAAGCTCGGCGAGCAACATGGCGCGCGCCGCCGGCTCTTCGTTTGCGGCGCCGGTCACGCCCTTGAGCATGTGAATCAGCACGACGGCCATGACCTTGGCCCTGGCCGGCTTGAGGCCCGCAATCGCGCCGCCCAGGATGCCGGCGACGCCTGCGCGCATGACTTCGCGAAAGCGCTGGCGCTGCTCGCTGCCGCCGCTGCGCGCATCGATGAGCGCGCTCGCATAGCTGCGTTGCGACTGCAACAGCAGCACGAAGTCGACGAGCGCATCGGCAACCGCTTCCAGCGTCATTTCCGGCACCTGCTGCTGGAGGTCGGTCAGACCGTTGCTTGCTTGCTGCGCGTAACGCTGCAACAGCGCCTCGGCCAGCGCCTCCTTGGTGGGGAAGAAGCGATATAGCGAGCCGATGGCCGTTGCGGAGCGCGCCGCGATTTCGGTCATGGTGGCCGCGTCATAGCCCTTTTCGCTGAAAACAGCGACGGCCGCGTCCATGATCGCCGCCACGCGCTGACGACCTCTTTCCCGCTTGGGCTCGGTGGCGCGCGCGGGTTCCGCGGAGGAGGAAGGTGAACGCATGCGGGTACCTGAAAATGCGAGGATTTGAGAGGAATTCCTCGCATATTACCATGCGTGAATCATGGGGCGTTATCCGGTGAAAGTGGCGTGTTTTGATGCTTGAAAGGATAGATGAATTGACTTATGCGAGGGTGTTCTCTACTATTATTTGAGAGGGTATCCTCGCATTTCAGCGGGGCGCGTGCCCATCGGACATCACAACATCGCTGTGCGCGGATCTAGCGCGCTTCCCGCTTCCACGCTTGACTTGAGGTGACGATATGCATGCCATCTGGCTCTTTTTCGCCGGAGTGTTTTTCTGCAATGCGCTTCCCCATCTGGCTTCCGGCCTTCAGGGGCTGCCGTTTCCCACGCCGTTCGCGCGGCCGCGAGGCAGGGGCGATTCGTCGCCGGTTGTGAACGTCGTGTGGGGATTTGTGAATCTCGTGATCGCGCTGGTGTTCGCCATGCGCGATCCTGCCCGGATCGGGACGGTCGAAGGCGCGCTGGCCGCGCTGTCGGGCGGGCTCGCGATCGGACTCTTTCTGGCCGCGCACTTCGGCAAGGTGCAGCGCGAGAAGCGTGCGGAATGAGCGCCGAAGATTTTTTTCGCAGAGTCGCGAAAAACAGTTGCAAGACCTAGGTGAAAACCCTATACTTCACTCGTCTCCTCCATGTCTCCTCCTGATATGGATTCAGCCCGCCCACTTAGGCGGGCTTTTTCTTTTCCGGCTCCCGATCGCGTGGGCCACCTCGCATCCCATCATCAGTCCCTCACGAACGCATATTCGCACTTGCGGGCGCTTGCGCGCGTGCCGCTGCCGGATGTCGCATCCAGTTGCACGTTGACCGAATACCTGTAGGGCGTGCTCCCGCTCGCGCGCCCCTTGGCGGAGGCCGGAGCGTTAGCGAGACCTTGCGCGATGAGTGTGGCCGACCCGTCGGGCTCGATGCTGCCGTCCAGCGTGAGCCAGCCGCCCGTTTCCCTCACGCCGTGCTCACCGTGCAGCACGCTTTCCTGAATCTCGACCGGGAACCGGTACGTGTAGCCTCTTGCGCCTTGCGCGCTTGCCGGGCAGGTGAGCGTCACGTTCCAGCCGCCGTCGAAGGTCCCTTCGGCATGGGCGGACGGCGCGCCGGCGAGGCTTGCGCAGGCAGTGGCGCACTGCGCGATCAACGTCAATTTGCTTACGCCCATCGAGGCTCCTTCGCTTGGGATCTGGCGCCATTGTGAGCGCAAGTGGCGCGCCGGTGTGGACGGCGTCGCACAGTGCGCCTTGCTGCCGCCGGATTCATTGTCATGATATGCAACTAACGGCCAATCCCGCGCGACGCACGCCATTTTGGCGAGCGCGTTCGCCAGGTATCCGTGCTTACCGCTGATCAGACCGCCTCCAGGATGGCGTGCGGCCGGATAGCGGATGCGGCAACGCGTCTCTGGTCCGGCCTGTGGCGAGGGCTATATTGGTTCTATCGCTCAACGCTCGCCGCTGCCCATCATGGCCAAGAAGATCCCGCTCTATCCGAAGCATCCCGAACGTGTTTGCTGGGGCTGCGACCGTTATTGCCAGGCCGGATCGCTCAGTTGCGGCAACGGATCGGACCGCACGCCGCATCCCATCGAGATGCTCGGCGAAGACTGGCTCGAATACGGCGACTGGGGCTTCGACGCGCAAACCGACACAACGGCCGCCGCGCAGTCCACTCCCCGCTAATCTTCCCTCCGATGCGCCCGCTTGGCGGGCGCCCCGTCATTGGCGCGCGAGGTTGCGCTTCAGGGCCGCGCAACCGGCATCCATGAGCGGTTCGACCGCACTGGCACGCTCATCGGGCTTGAAATCGCTGATCCAGACCACCCGGCATTGCTGTGGCGTTTGCGCCACGACCTGCACCGTCGCGTGATGATGCTCGAAGCGTCCGCCGACCACCGTATAGGCGATGCGCATGTGCGCATCATCCACGGCGATCACGCGTTCCTCGATCACGGTGCCGTCGGCGAACGTCACCCATCGCAGCTCGTTTTCCGTGCGCACATCGATCAGCACGCCCGCGAACACGCGAGCGACGTTGGCAGGGTCGCGCAATGCGGCCCATGCGTCTTCAGCGGCGGTTTCCACGGGAATGTCGCGGTAGAGGGTAGCCATCGCACGTGTCTCCTCGGGTTGGTGTGACGCGTGCATCGTGCGCGCGTGCCGGGCACCGGTCCTGGGAAATATTGACGTCGATTGCAGCCGTGACAGCGGTTAGCGCCGTTGGCCCGGCAACGCGTCGCCGCCGGGAGCCGCCGTCAATGTGCGTGCCGGTGATGGACGTCGGGGTAATGCGCGTGGCTGTGCGTGATCGGCGCGTGACGGTGCCCGTGCGTGTGCGGTTCCGTGCCATCCCATGCGAAGTCGTGCTCGTGCTGGTGGTGCTCGTCGTGCCGGTGCGCATGCGTGTGCTCGAGCGGCTCGTGCGTATGTGCGTGTTCGTGGCGCTCGCGCACGTGCAGCCAGACGCCGAATGCCATCAGCGCAAGCGCAAGCCAGAAGGTGAGCGCCGGCCGCTCGGGCCACAGCACCAGTGAGAGCGCCACGCCGAACAGCGGGGCGACGGAGAAGTACGCGCCGGTGCGCGCCGTGCCGAGATGGCGCAGCGCGACGACGAACAACACGAGGCTCACCCCGTACCCTGCGAAACCCACGGCCATCGCGCCGCCGCTCACGTGCCAGGCGGGCCAGTGCGCGCCTGCCAGAAGCGCGACGCCGATATTCACGGGTCCGGCCACGAGGCCTTTCGTACAGGCGACGACCATCGCATCGTTGGTCGAGACCTTGCGGGTGAGATTGTTGTCGATGGCCCAGCACAGGCACGCCGCCGCCACGAGCAGCGCGCCGGGCGCGACGTCCGCATGCGCGCCCGGCCACGAAAGCAGCACGCCGCCCGCGACGATTGCCGCCATGCCGAGCGCGATCTGCGCGTCGAAGTTCTCGCGAAAGCAGACCCACGCGATGAGCGCCGTCAGCACGCCTTCCACGTTCAGCAGCAGCGCGCTCGTGGCGGCGGGCGCGGTGTTCAGGCCGAGCATGAGGAGCGCCGGCGCGGCCACACCGCCCGCTGCGATCGCGCCGGCGAGCCAGGGCAGCTCGGCAACGCGCAATGGGTCGTGCACGGCGGCGCGGGTTGCGCGTGCCGCGAAGCGCCGCAGCAACAGCACGATCGCGAGGCCCGAGCCGCTGCCGAGATAGAACAGCCCCGCGAGCATGAACGGCGAGACGCTGCCGAGCAGTGCCTTGGCCAGCGGCGTTGTAATGCCGAACAGGGCGGCCGCGAGCAGGGCTGTGAGGATGGTGTGCCGATGGGACTTCATGGGTGGCTCGAAGCGCAATAGCGACGATTACGACGGTAACGACGAAAAAAGCGTAGGAGACCCGGCGCGGGCGCGCAAGCGCAGGGCTTCGAGCCGCGCTAGCGCGCTTACTGGCGCAGCAACGCCATCATCGCGCCGAAGCCGACGAAGACGCCGCCCGTCACGCGGTTGAACGCGCGGGCCACGCGGCGGCTTTTGAGCGTGGCGCCGATGCGTGCGCCGAAGCCCGCGTACACGAGATACCAGCTCACTTCGCAAACGGCGAAAGTCGCGACGAGCACGCCGAACTGGGGCAGCACGGGGCGGCTCGCGTCGATGAACTGCGGCAGGAGCGCCGCTGCGAAGAGGATCGCCTTGGGGTTGCTGGCGCCCACGAAAAAGCCGTTGCGATAAAGCGCCAGCGGCGAGCGCATGGGGCGCGCGGCGTCTTGCATCGCCGCGGTCGTTGCGTTCGACACCACATCGGCAGTGGACTCGGGCACGGGGGCGCCCCACGCCTTGACGCCCAGATACACGAGATAGGCGGCGCCGATGAAACGCAGTGCGTTGAACATGGCCGGCCACGCTTGCAGGAACACGCCGAGCCCGGCGGCGGAGACGGCCAGCATCAGGACAAGCGCGGAAAGGCAGCCGGCCATGGTCGCGCTCGAACGGCGCAGTCCGTACTGCGCGCCGTGCGACATGATGAGCAACATATTCGGACCGGGGATGGCGCAGACGACGAAGACAGTGACGAGAAAGAGCCACCAGGTATGCAGACTCATTGCAGCAGCCAGGAATAAGAGACAGGGGAACCCGCGATTATGCCAGTGGCGGGCACGGGCCTGGGTCCGGCGCTTGGGGAAGCAACGGCTGAACGGTGGGGAGGCGGATAAAGAAAAGCCCGCAACCGAAGCGGGCTTGAACCATGCCAGGGAGACATGGAGGAGACGAATTCAGTATAGTCAAACGATTGACGCATCGCAACAAATCAGCGGTCTCAGTATCGTTAATCATTGTCAGATTAATGAGTTGGTGGTTGCCGCTGTCATTGCGCAGGCACACAATGAAGCGGCGCGCTCGCTGGATCGGATGTGCGGCGCACGGGAGGCGAGCCATCGCCTCGTCAGCCCGCAAGCCGGGTTCAACTGGAGGGGTCAAATGGGCATTCTGGACAAGGTGGGTGAAATCGCCGGCGCAGTGGCGGCTGTCGAAGGGGCTGAGAAGCTCGATCCGAACGCGGGCTTCCTGACGAAAGCGGCCGCAGCGGTCGCGGGCTTCGAAGGCGCGAAAGAGGTGGAGCAACTCGTCGAGAAGAAGGAAGACGAAAAGCCCGCCGACGACAACACCGCGCAACCTGCGGACGGATCGGATCAGCAAGCGTGAGCGCCTCGCTGCCCGCTTGACGGATTCTCCGGGGAGTTCGTCAGGCGCTTTGGTTCGTGTCCGGATGGTAATGCGTGACCAATACAAGAGCCGCGGCTGAAATCAGCCGCGGCTTTTTCGTTTGCGCGCTTCGCGAACCGTCCGGTTCCCCGAGCGAGCCGCTATTCGCTTGCGAGCGGCGCAGCGCGATAAACGAAGCCGAGCGCGATCAGCACGAGCGTGAACGCGAGCGCGACGGCGCACACGCCGCTCCAGCGCGCCCAAGCCCACGCCGCGCCCGCCATGAGCGCCCCGGCCGCGCCGCCGATAAAGAACATCCCCACGAAAATCGCGTTCAACCGGCCTCGCGCGGCGGGGTTGAGCAGGTTGATCGCGCGCCGTCCGAGCGTCTGGTCGGCGATGACGCCCGCGTCGAGCGCCGCGGCGCCGGCCACGAGCAGGCCGAGCGCGAGCGTGGGATGCGCGGCGGGAGAAAAGCCGCCCCAACCGGCGCCCGCCACGCCCAGCAGCAGCACGGCGGCGAGCATGGTCGCGTGAGCGGCGTACTGGGTGGCGCGTTCCGCGTTGCGATCGCCGAGCCGGCCCGCCACGGGCGTGACGATGGCGCCGCTCGCCCCGGCCAGCGCGAACGCCGCAATGCCGCTCATGCCGAGCGAAAACGGCGGCTGGGCGAGGCGCAGGGCGATCGCCGTCCAGAACGCCGAGAATGCGCCGAGCGCCACCGCCGCGAGAAACGCGCTGCGCCGCAGGACGGGCTCGGTGCGCAGGAGCGTCCAGAGTGAATAAAGCAGGTCGGCGTAGCGCGCGGTGACGGCCGGCGCGCGGCGCGGCATGCGCAGCACGAGGACGAGGGCAAGCAGGGCATCCGCGCCCGCCTCGATGCCGTAGAACGCACGCCAGCCGAGCGACCCGGCAATCAGGCTCGCGAGCGGCCGCGACAGCAGAATGCCCAGCATCAGGCCGCTCATCACGTTGCCCACGGCCCGCCCGCGCTGGCTTTCGGGCGCCATGGACGCGGCCATCGGCACGAGCATCTGGATCACGCTCGACGTCGCGCCCGCGAAAAACACGGCGGCGAGAAAAAGCGCTCCCGAGTGGGCGAGCGCCGCAAGTGCGAGAAACGCTGCGCAGGCCATGAGCGTGCGGAAGATCAACCGGCGGTTTTCCAGCAGGTCGCACAGCGGCACGAGCAGCAGCAAGCCCGCCGCGTACCCCAACTGCGGCAGCATGGCAACTGCGCCGACGAAGCCGGGCGGCAGGTTCAGCGTATGGCTCACCAGCCCCGCGAGCGGTTGCGCCGCCGACAGATTCACGACGATCACGCCGACGGCCGCCGCGAAGAAAAGCGTCATCGGCAGCGTGAGCGTGGCTTGGGTGGCGGGGCTGGCGGATACATCGGTGCGTGTCAAAACGCGCGTGCAGGTTTCGGCGGGCTGCTCCATCGAAGGGCTCCGGATTGTGGCGTTCCGGTTATCGTAGGCAGCGTCACGTTATGCGACAATTGAATTATCGCGATAATCTTTATGCGGAGTTGTTGTGAACACGCGAGATCTGGAAGCGTTTGTGGCGGTGGTCGAGAGCGGGTCGCTCGTGCGGGCTTCGGAGAAGCTGTTCCTCACGCAGCCGGGCCTCACGCGCCGCGTGCAGAACCTGGAGACGACGCTCGGCATCGAACTGCTCGACCGGCAGAGCAAGCCGCTCAAGCCCACGGCCGCAGGCAACGAGGTGTATGGCCTCGCGCGCACGGTCCTGAGCGCGGTGGACGATCTGCTGGCCGTGGCCTCGCCGGAAAGCGAGCCGGCGGGCGAGCTCAAGCTCGGCGTGCCGCCGTTTCTCTCGGAACTGGCGCTCGAGCAGCCCGTGGACCGGTTGCGCAGCGAGTATCCGAAGCTCACGTTGCGCGTGCGCGCGGGCTGGTCGCCGGGGCTGCTCGACGAAGTCGCGCGTGCGCGGCTCGACGCCGCCGTCGTGCTGCTGCCCGCCGCGCTCGGACCGCCCGAAGGCGTCGTGGCGATGCAACTGGGCTACACGCCGACCCTCGTGGTCGTGGCGCGCTCGTTCGGCTTGCCCGAGGAACCCACGACGCTCGCCGCGCTCGCGCATCATCCGTGGGTGCTCAATCAGGACGGTTGCGGGATGCGCTCGGCGCTGAGCCGCGCGATGGGCATGGCGGGCCTGCCGTTCAACGTCGCGGTGGAGGCGTTCGGCTCCGAGTTGCAGCTTTCGCTGGTCGCGCGGGGCATGGGCATCGGCCTTGCCGCTCCGCAGGCGCTCGCGCGCAGCCCGCTGCGCGAGCAGTTGCAAGTCGTCGATGCGACCGACTTTCGCTCGGGGCTCAACGTGTGGCTCGTGCACGGGGCGCTGCCGGGGCGCCTCGTGCGGCCCGTCGCGCTCATTCGCGACGCGCTGGCGGCGAAGCTCGCCCCGGCCGAGGCGGCGTGACGCTCAGGCGTGCGCGTTCGCGCCGCCTGCGCCATCGTCGCCCGATTCGCGGCCAATCGCGTCCAGCTCGGCCAGCACCGCGTCCGTGAGATCGAGCCGGGCGGCCGCCACGTTCTCGCGCAGGTGCGCGAGCGTCGACGTGCCCGGAATCAGCAGGATATTGGGCGAGCGGCGCAGCAGCCAGGCGAGCGCAAGCGCCATCGGCGTGACTTCGAGGCGTGCGGCCAGCGACGATAGCGCCGACGACTGGATCGGCGAGAAACCGCCCAGCGGAAAGAACGGCACGTAGGCGATGCCCTGCGCGGCCAGCGCGTCGATGAGCGCGTCGTCGGCGCGGTGAACGAGGTTGTAGTGGTTCTGCACGCACACGATCGGCACGATGCGCTGCGCCGCCGCGATCTGCGCGGCCGTGGCGTTCGAGATGCCGACGTTGCGCACGAGTCCGCGTTCGCGCAAGCGGGCCAGGGTCTCGACCTGCTTTTCGACCGGCCCCTCGGCGGGCTTGTGCACGTCGCCCATGATGCGCAGGTTCACCACGTCGAGCGCATCGAGCCCGAGGTTGCGCAGGTTGTCCTGCACGGCGCGCTCGATGTCGGCGGGTTCGAGCGCGGGCAGCCACGCGCCCTTGTCGTCGCGCACGGCGCCCACCTTCGTGACGATCGTGAGGTTCTCCGCGTACGGATGCAGCGCCTCGCGGATGATCTGGTTCGTCACGTGCGGGCCGTAGAAGTCGCTCGTGTCGATGTGGTCCACGCCCAGTGTCATGGCTTCGCGCAGCACCGCAACGGCCTGCGCGCGGTCCCTGGGCGGCCCGAACACGCCGGGACCGGCCAGTTGCATGGCGCCGTAGCCCATGCGGTTCACCTGGCGGCCGGCCAGTTCATACGTGGGGGCGGGTTTGCGGTTCGGCATTGCGATCTCCTGGTTGGCGAATCGATGAATGACCGCAGTATGGGCGCGTTCGAATTGTCCGATAATCCCATCTGATTCGAACAGGCTGTGCGAAATATTGCACAGTGCGGCCGACGGGCGCGAGTAACGGGCGCGTGTAACGGGAGCAGGTGACTGATGGCGATGGAAATGAACGATCTGGCCGCTTTCGTTTCGGTGGCTCGGGCGGGCGGATTTCGCGACGCCGCGCGCGCAGGCGGCGTCTCGGCGTCGAGCTTGAGCACGGCCGTGCGGCGGCTCGAGGCGAAGCTCGGCTTGCGGCTGCTGAATCGCACCACGCGCAGCGTGGCGCCGACCGAGGCGGGGCAGCGGCTGCTCGAATCGATCACGCCGCTTTTTAGCGAAATGGAAGCCGCGCTCGACGTGCTCAACGGCTATCGCGAGAAGCCGGCCGGCACGCTCAAGCTCAACGTGCCCGCGAGCGCGGCGCGCACCATCTTGCCGGGCGTGCTCGCGCCGTTTCACCGCGCCTATCCCGAGATTCGCGTGGAAGTGGTGGTGGAGGACGGCTTCGTCGACGTGCTGGAGATTGGCTGCGACGCGGGCATCCGCTACGACGAGCGGCTGGAGCAGGACATGATCGCGATTCCCATCGGCCCGCGCGTGGAGCGCATCGCGACCGGCGCCTCGCCCGCGTATCTCGCGGCGCGCGGGCGGCCCGAGCATCCGCGCGAGCTGCTCGGGCACGCGTGCCTGCGCGTGCAGTTCGCGGGCGGCGCGATGCCGCTCTGGTATTTCGAGCGCGACGGCGAGATGCTGCGGCTCGATCCGCCCTCGCCGCTCGTGGTGCGCCCGGGCGCGGCGCTCGACTTGCTGATTGGCATGGCGGTCGACGGCGTCGGCATCGTGCATCTGTACGAGGAGATGCTGGCGCCGTATTTCGAGCGTGGGGCGCTCGTGCCCTTGTTCGAAACCTGGGCGGTGTCGTTTCCGGGGCCGTTTCTCTACTATCCGGGACGGCGGCACCTGCCCGCGCCGCTGCGCGCGTTCGTGGATTTCGTCAAGGCGAATGCGCACGAGGATGATTCGGCATCCTGAGCGAACCGGCTGGCGGGTTTCGGGTCGCGGGCATCAGGTGGCGGGCGGCGTCGGCCATTCGGCATAGTGCGGCGTATCGCCTTCGTCGGTGAGCCACGGCACGTCGTGCGAGGTCCAGATATGGAAGGCGGGGCGCGCGCCCGGGTCGTCGTCCAGCGTGGCCACGCGCAGGATCACGTGCGGCTGCGCGGGGCGCTCGGCCATGAGATGACTGCCGCAGGTCGAGCAGAAGTAGCGGAACTTGCCCTCCGACGACTCGTAGCGCGTGAGCCGCTCCTCGCCCGCAAGCCAGCGGAAGTCTTCGCGCATCACGCGCGCGGTGCTCGCATAGGCGCTGCCCTGGGCCTTGCGGCAGGTGACGCAATGGCAGTGTCCAATCGGCGACGAAAGCCGCGCGGCTTCGTAGCGAACGGCGCCACACAGGCAGCTTCCTTCGAGCGGCATGACAACCTCGCGAACGGGAACGGGTGGATGGGTTCGCGCAGGTCTGGCGCGAACGAGAACGAGATCGGCCAGTATAAGGGCGTGCTCCCGCACTTTCAGAGTCGGGCGATGGCCGTGCATTTGAGACGGCGATAAGTTTGCGGGTTTCGCACCGAGCGCGCCTCGATTCCAGATTCCCCATGACTCCTATGCCTGATTCCGCACGGCCAGCCGACGACGCATGGCGCGACGCCTTGGCCGCGCACGCCGAAGGGCGGCACGACGCGGCGCTCGAAGCGCTCCTGCGCGTGCTGGACGCCCAGCCCGCCAATGCGAAGGCGCTCGAACTCGCGGCCCGCACGCTTGCGGGCGACACCGAGGCGCTCGCCGACGCACACCACAATCTCGCCGCCTGGCTGTACCGCCGCGGACGCTTCGCGGCGGCCGGCCACGCTTACCGGCGTGTGCTGTCGATACGCCCCGACGACGTGAGCGCGCTCTCCAATCTGGCGCTCACGCTCATGCGCGAGGCGCGCACGGACGAAGCGGAGGCCACGCTCGCCCGTGCGCTAGCGCTCGATCCGCATGACGTCGGCGCGCTCCTCAACCAGGGCGTGCTGATGTGGCGGCTTGGCCGTCTCGCGGCGGCCGAGGCCGCGTATCGCACGCTGCTGGACCGTTGGCCGGATCATGTCGCGGCATGGAACAACCTGGGCCTGCTCTACAAGGACATGAACCGCCTGCCCGATTCCGAGGCCGCGTGTCGCCGCGCCCTGGCGCTCGACGACGGCATTGCCGAAGTCCATAACAACCTCGGCAATGCGTTGTGGCAACTGGGGCGTGTCGAGGCGTCGATCGAGGCTTACCGGCGCGCGCTCGCGCTGCGCCCCGACTACGCGGCGGCGCGCGCGAATCTGGCGTTGCCGCTGTTGTGTCTCGGCGCGTATGAGGAAGCCTGGCCGTTGTATGAAGCGCGTCACGAGCCCTCGATCGGCGAGGGCGGCGTGGCTCGCCCGCCGGTGCCGTATCCGCAATGGCGGGGCGAATCGCTCGCGGGCAAGTCGATCCTGGTCTGGCCCGAGCAGGGCCTGGGCGACAGCCTGCAATTCTGCCGCTACGTGCCGATGGTCAAGGCATTGGGCGCGGCGCAGGTGAGCGTGGCGTGCGCGCCGGCGCTGGCGCGGCTTTTTGAAACCCTGGCGGGCGCCGACCGCGTGATTCCGCTGAACGGCGAGGGACGCATCGAGGGCCACGACTACTGGTGCCTCACGATGAGCCTGCCGATGCGTTTCGGCACGACACTCGCCACGATTCCGGCGCGCGCGCCGTATCTGCATGCACGCGACGATGAGGCCCAGGCGTGGCGTGCGCGCCTGCCCGCGGGCGCATTGAAGGTCGGTCTGGTGTGGGCGGGGCATCCGCGCGAGGACCAGGCGGCCTCGAACGCCATCGACCAGCGGCGCTCGCTCGACGCGCGCTCGTTCGCGCCGCTCTTGCGCACACCGGGCGTGACGTTCGTCAGCCTGCAACTGGGCGCGACCACGCGCCCGCAGATCGCCGATCTGCCCGCCGAAGCGCGCCCGTTCGACCCGATGGACGACGTGCGCGATTTCGCCGACACCGCGGCGATCGTCGCGAACCTCGATCTCGTGATTACCGTCGATACGTCGATGGCGCATCTGGCCGGCGCGCTCGGCAAGCCGGTGTGGGTGCTGTCGCGCTACGCGGCCTGCTGGCGCTGGCTCAAAAACCGCGACGACTCGCCGTGGTATCCGACGGCCAGGATCTTCCGCCAGAGCACGCGCGACGCGTGGGGCGACGTCTTGCAGCGCGTGGAGCAGGCGATCCTCGCCATCTAGCCGTTTCGGCGTGCCGCCTGGCGTGTTTTATCGACGACGCAAGGCGGCTTTCATATCGTGCTCAGGCGTGCTTCCAGCCGTACTGGATGAACGTGCGGCACAGCAGCTCCATGCCCTTCGCGTCTTCTTCGTCGAAGCGCGCGAGCAGCGGGCTGTCCACGTCCCACACGCCAATCAGTTCGCCGTCGGGCGTGACGAGCGGCACGACGATCTCCGACTGCGAGGCCGAGTCGCACGCAATATGGCCAGGGAACGCATGCACGTCGGGCACGACCTGGGTTTGGCGCGTGGCCGCCGCCGTGCCGCACACGCCCTTGCCGATTGCGATGCGCACGCAGGCGGGCTTGCCCTGGAACGGCCCGACCACGAGCTCGGTGCCGTCGAACGAGTAGAAGCCCGCCCAGTTCAGGCCTTCGAGCGAGTGGAACACGAGCGAGGCGAAATTCGCCGCGTTCGCGATGACGTCGGTTTCGCCTTCGATCAGCGAACGCGCCTGCGCGGCGAGCGTTTCGTAGAGAGCGGGCTTGTCGGTGGGGAGGGTGTCGGAGAGGGAGAACATAATTCAGTCGATCAGGGTATGCGCCGGTTCGAAAGCCGGCGCGCAAGAGACAAGCGTGGCCAGGCGAGGCCAGCCGTAGCCAGGCGTGAGTGTAGGCGAGATCGCGCTTCGCGGGTTTTGCCTCGCGCAAATCGATCCGGATTCGCGCGCTTCCATTATGCTCGCCACCGGCATTTTGCATTGCCCTGCACGGCTGCCCGTGCATGGACCGTAGCGCCCACTCGTGCGATTATTCACGTTTCGTGTTGAATCGATCCACGCTCGCGGGGCTGGCCGCGGCCCCGTTTTCGGGCATGCTCACGCTCGTGAGGCGCGGGCCGGTCAAGGCTTGCGCCGCGGATCGACAACCCACAGAGAAATGGAGAGCGGGACATGAGCAAGACATTCAGAATCGCCGCGATTCCCGGCGACGGCATCGGCCAGGAAGTGATGCCGGAAGGCGTGCGCGTGGTCGAGGCGGCCGCCGCGAAGTTCGGCCTGAACCTCGAATTCACGCACTTCGACTGGGCTAGCTGCGACTACTACCTCCAGCACGGCAAGATGATGCCCGACGACTGGTTCGCCACGCTCAAGGAATTCGATGCGATCTATTTCGGCGCGGTGGGCTGGCCCGACAAGGTGCCTGACCATATTTCGCTGTGGGGCTCGCTCCTGAGGTTCCGCCGCGAATTCGACCAGTACGTGAACCTGCGCCCGGTGCGCCTCCTGCCCGGCGTGCCGTGCCCGCTCGCCAACCGCAAGCCCGGTGACATCGACTTTCTCGTGGTGCGCGAGAACACCGAGGGCGAATACAGCTCGGTGGGCGGCAAGATGTTCGAAGGCACGGAGCGCGAGTTCGTGCTCCAGGAGTCGGTGTTCACGCGCCAGGGCGTGGACCGCATTCTCAAGTACGCGTTCGAACTGGCGAACCGGCGCGGGCGCAAGAAACTCACGGCGGCCACGAAGTCCAACGGCATCTCGATCAGCATGCCGTACTGGGACGAGCGCGTGGCGGCCATGGCGCAGGCGTATCCGGACGTCGCATGGGACAAGCAGCACATCGACATTCTGTGCGCGCGCTTCGTGCTGCAACCCGATCGCTTCGACGTGGTCGTGGCCTCGAACCTGTTCGGCGACATTCTTTCGGATCTCGGCCCCGCCTGCACGGGCACGATCGGTCTCGCGGCGTCGGCGAACCTGAACCCCGAGCGCAAGTTCCCGTCGCTGTTCGAGCCGGTGCACGGCTCCGCCCCCGACATCTTCGGCAAGAAGATCGCCAACCCCGTCGCGATGATCTGGTCGGGCGCGATGATGCTCGACTTCCTCGGCAACGGCGACGCGAAATACAAGGCCGCGCACGACGCGATCATGCAGGCCATCGAGAAGGTGCTGGTGGAAGGCCCGCGCACGCCCGACATGGGCGGCACGGCGAATACCGAGGCGCTGGGCGCCGCGGTCGCCGCCGCGCTGTGACGAAGGCGCCGGGAGAGGCGGGCGCACCGAAAGCGCCGAAATCCACGGCGTCGCCCGAACTCGACGACTTGCGCGTGTTCTGCATGGTCGCGCGCAAGGCGAGCTTCAGCGCGGCGGCCGAGGCGCTTTCGGCGTCGCCCGCGTATGTGAGCAAGCGCGTGGGCGTGCTCGAAGCGCGCCTCGGCACGCGCTTGCTGCACCGCTCGACGCGGCGCGTGGCGATGACCGAGGCGGGCGAGCGCGTCTACGCGTCGGCGGGCAAGATCCTCGACGACGTCGAGCGGCTCGTCGAAGACCTCTCCACCACGCGGCGCATTCCGCGCGGCACGTTGCGCGTGTCGAGCAGCTTCGGCTTCGGACGCAATTTCGTCGCGCCCGCGCTCGCGGATCTCTCCGAGCGCTACCCGCAACTGGGCGTGCGCCTCGAACTGTTCGACCGGCTCGTCGACGTGGCGGGCGAGGGCTTCGATCTCGACGTGCGCATCGGCGACGAGATCGCGGGTCATCTCATCGCGCGGCGTCTCGCCACGAACTATCGTGTGCTCTGTGCGGCGCCCGCGTATCTCGCGCGCAAGGGCGCGCCGCAGCAGGTCGCCGATCTTGCTGCTCACGCGTGTCTCGCGATCAAGGAGCGCGACCATCCGTTCGGTGTCTGGCGGCTCGACGCACGCGGCGAGGCGGTTTCGGTGAAGGTGGCGGGGCCGCTTTCGACCAATCATGGCGAGGTGGCGGTGCAATGGGCGCTGGCGGGGCGCGGCATCGTCCTGCGCTCGATCTGGGACGTGGCGCCATTGCTGGAGAGCGGACGCTTGCAGCGCGTGCTGCCCGGCGTCACGCAGCCGGCCAACGTCTGGGCCGTGTATCCGGCGCGGCTCGCGCAGTCGGCGAAAGTGCGCGTGTGCGTGAATCATCTGGAGGAAACGTTCGCGCGCATCGGGCTGGGCGCGCCCGCGCCGGTGAACGAGCGCGGCTGAGCGTTTTGCCCGCGAGCGTGGGTCTCACTCGCCGTCGGCGCCCTCCAGCGCCTTGCGCTCGCGGCGCTCCTCGTTGCCGCGCCGCGCGCGCATGCGCTGGCGCGAAAGGACGGTGATGATCTGGCCAGTGGTGGCGTCGGCGGGAATCTCGTTGCGGATGGTGTTCGCCACCATCGGCAAGCCCTTGCGCTGGCGGTGCAGCGCTTGCGCGATGGACCGGCGGCACGCGGGGCCGTGGCAATCCCATTCGTCGCGCAGCTTTCCGCAGTAACGGCAGGTGTCCATGTGGCCCAGTTTACCCGGATTCGCCGGACGGTTTCGGGGCGCGATCAATGCGCGCCAATAGCGGAGGCGACGGCGGTATGATCGGCTGCGGACTTGGGATGGCGGGAGCGGCGAATGGCGGCGATCGGCGTAGTGCTGTTCGACATGGAGGGCGTGCTTTCGCGCTATGACCGCGACGCGCGCGTCGCAAGCCTCGCCGCCGCCACGGGCGCGGCGCCCGATGCCGTGCGTCACGCCATCTGGGACTCCGGGCTGGAAGCGCGCGCCGACGCGGGCGAACTCACGCCTGAAGCGTACCTGCAAGCGCTAGGCGCCATGCTCGGCTGCGAAGTGGCGCGCGATGTGTGGCTCGCGTCGCGGCGCGCCTCGATCGCGCCCAACGATGCGGCGCTCGCCCTCGCGGCGCGCGTGGCGCGGCGTTGCCGCATCGCCGTGTTGACCAACAACTGCGCGCTCGTTACCGATCATCTCGACTATCTGAATCCGCCCGTTGCCCGGCTGTTCGGCGCGCAAATCTATTCGTCGGCGGCGTTCGGCGCCATCAAGCCCGCGGCGCAGACCTACCTGGGTTGCGTTGCGCGGCTCGGCGCGCAGCCGGCGCAAACGCTGTTCATCGATGACAGCGAAGCCAACGTGACGGGTGCGCTCGCCGCGGGTTTGCAGGCGCGCCACTTTGTCGACGCCGGTGCGCTCGCGCATGATCTTGGGCGCCTTGGGTTGCTCGACGCGTGAGTGGGCCACGATCGTCGGCGCGTTCACAGCGCGAGACTATGATTATTGTGGTCGGGAGCGCGCGGAGAATGCGGCAAGCTGTCGATCTCGCGGCGGGTATTTGTGTTATGGATTCCCAGGCGAAATGCCACGTGCGATGTCATGCGGCGATCCGGCAGTGGCGGTCCGCATCCAGCACGAAGCACCGCTCATGAACGCAATCACGAACATACGGGAGCTTGCGATGAAAACGCGATGGAGTGGGAATCTGCTCGCGGCCCTGTGGCTGTGCGTGTTCGCGCCGCTCGCTGGCGCACAGGTGTTGAGCGCGCCGGCGGCGCCCGGTCCGGTGCCCGGCGCGCCGGTCGTCTACGTGACGGATTTCGAGCTCGATGCCGCCAACGTCAAGCAGGACTCGAATCCCGTGGAGAATGCGCGTCACTTTGCCGGCGGCCTGCTGCCACGGCCGCTGTCGCGCCACCAGAATCCCCAGCAGCAGGCGCAGCAGATCGTCGAGAAACTGGCCAACGCGCTCGTCAACGACTTGCGCGCGAAGGGCCTCGACGCGCGCCGCCTCGCCAGCGGCGCGCCGCCGCCCGCGCAGGGCTGGCTCGTGCGCGGCGTGTTCCTGAGCGTGGACGAAGGCAACAGCATGCGGCGCGCGGTGGTGGGGCTCGGTGCGGGCGCGAGCCAGATCGAACTGGCCGTTGCCGTCGACGATCTCGCGGCCGCGCCGCCACAGCCGCTCTATCAGGTGATCGACAGCGAGTCGAGCCACGCCGGGCCGGGTGCCGGCGCGGCGATTGCGCTCAATCCCTATGTGGCGGCGGCGAAATTCGTGCTCGCGCGCGCCGACGATCGCAAGAACGTGGACCGCGCGGCGGCCGAAGTGGCCGACGCCGTCGCGGCGCGCGTGAAGGCGCAGCCGTGACGCGCCGCGCGTGGTGCGGTGCTCAGTCGCGCGCCGGAATATTGAGGCCGCGCTGGACCGCCGGGCGCGCGAGAAACGCATCGAGCACGCGCTCGACGTTCTTGAAGTCCGCATAGCCCACGAGATCGCCGGCCTCGTAGAAGCCGACCAGGTTGCGCACCCAGCCGAAGGTCGCGATGTCGGCGATGGTGTACTCGTCGCCCATGATCCACTGGCGGCCTTCGAGACGCTGGTCGAGCACGGCGAGCAGACGCCGCGATTCGGCGACGTAGCGATCGCGCGGGCGCTTGTCCTCGTAGTCCTTGCCGGCGAACTTGTGGAAGAAGCCCACCTGGCCGAACATCGGGCCGATGCCGCCCATCTGGAACATGACCCACTGGATCGTCTCGTAGCGCGCCGCGCCTTCACGCGCGAGGAACTTGCCGGTCTTGTCGGCGAGATAGATCAGGATCGCGCCCGACTCGAAGAGCGCGAGCGGCTGGCCGCCGGGGCCATGCGGATCGAGGATCGCGGGAATCTTGTTGTTGGGGTTCAGCGAGAGGAAGGCGGGCGACGTCTGGTCGTTCGCGTCGAAGCGCACCAGATGCGGCTCATAGGCGAGGCCGCTTTCCTCCAGCATGATCGATACCTTGACGCCATTGGGCGTGGGCAGCGAGTAGAGCTGAATGCGCTCGGGATGTTGCGCGGGCCACTTCTGGGTGATGGGAAACGCGGAAAGATCGCTCATGCGAGGTCCTTGAATGTCTGCAACGCCGGGCTGAGGGCGGCGCGAACGGCGGGAACGAAGTCAGGCCGCCAAGTTTAGTGGAAATGGCGCATGCCGTGTTTTGGGCGCAGGGCGCAGGGCGCCGCGCCGCTTACACGCTGCCTTCGCGTTCGACCACGAGAATGCGCGCCGCGCCGCGCGGGTGGGCGACATGCTCGCAGCCCACGCCCGCGAAAAACACGTCGCCGGCTTCGAGCACCGCTACGTGCTCCGCGCCGCCTTCGCGGTAATGCATGTCGACCACGCCGTCGAGCACGGCGAACACTTCCTCGCCGTCGTTCACGTGCCACTTGTACGGCTGGTCGGTCCAGTGCAGGCGCACCGTCGTGCCGTTCATGTTGGCGATGTCGAGCGCGCCCCACGGGCGTGCGGCGGTGAAGGTTTTCGAGCGGATGATTTTCATGGTTTGAGGGGCCTTCCCGCAGACGCGCAGCGTCGATTCACGGGGTGGCGGCCAACGATTGCGCAAGGCTGATCATGTTGAGCGGCGCGACGCGAATGAAGCCGCCGCGCGGGCTGTCGATATCGGATATGAGCGTGAGCGACAGCGTCACCGTGACGGGCAGCACGAGCAGCAGCACGCGCCGGCCGCTTTTGCTGGGTGCGCCATAGCCCTGCATCATGTTGCTGAAGAACGCGATGACGATCATCAGCCCCCACGCCGAGACCGGAATGCGGTTGAGCCACGCGGCCTGCGTATAGCCCTGGGTGTTGATGACATCGTTCATGCCCGCCACCACGAGCGCCGTGACCGGATTGGGCTGCGCCTTCGCGGCTTCGCGCACCTCGGCCCAAAGCTGCGCTTGCAGCTCGCCGGTCGCGCGGTTGATCTGTGCAAGCTCGTTCGCGTCGCGCGTCTGGTAATTCCGGATGCGCGCTTCCAGGTAGCGCACCAGCAGCGCCTTGGTGCGCGCCGTGCCTTCGCCGCCAATGAGGTCGGCGCGCAGATACTCTGTGCCGATCGCGTTGGCCTCCTCTTCCTCGTAGTTCTTGCGCTGGTCGTAGCGGCTCACCGCCATCGAGAGCGTGAAGCCGATCAGCAGCGCGAGCAGCGTGAGCGTCGCGCCCTGCACAATCTTGTAGTTCTCGCGCCCCTCCTCGGCCAGCGGGAAGCCTTTGTGCAGCACGTTCGAGCCGAGCGCGGCACCAAGCGGCAACAGCACGAGCAACGTGACGAGGAGTACCGCGGGATGATGAAGGAGCGACGTCATGATTCTCCACGATCTGGAAGGCATGGACGAAGGCGCTGCAATGCAAATCGGCGTCGCCCCGCGCAAGACGGGGCGACGCCGATTCTACGACAGTTTCGGGCCAGAGCGCGCCGCGATGCCGCCGCTGCGGGGGGCGGGGCGTGGCGCTTTAGCGCGCCGCGCGTTGCGGCCACAACGTGCGGCCCCAGAAGGTCAGCGTGCGGTCCCACGCAAGCTGCGCCCAGACCGGGTCGTACTGCGTGATGGCGATGCGGGTCGGGCCCACGGCGGTTTCGTTTGCGAACGCGTGGTGAGCGAGATAGCGATGGAATTCGACGTCGACGTTGGCTCCCTTGAGCTTCGTTTCGAGCGTCGCCACGGTTTCGATGCTGAAGGCCTGGTCCTGGGTCGCGAAATGGCCGAGGATCGGCGCGGTGATCTTGCTCGCGTCGATGTATTCGAGCGGCGGGAAGCCGTACCACACCACGGCGCCCGAAAGGCCCGGGATCATGGTCGAGGCGAGCAGGGTGAGCGCGCCGCCCATGCAGTAGCCGGTCACGCCCACGCGGTCGGTGAGCGTCTTGAGGTAGTTGACCGCGCCGTACACGTCCTGGGAGGCCGCGTCGGCGAAGTCGAGGCCCGTCATCAGATGGTGCGCCTCTTCCTGCTCGACCGTGGTCTTGCCGCGATAGAGGTCGGGCACGAGCGCCAGATAACCCGACTGCGCGAGCCGGTCGGCCACACCGCGAATCTGGTCATTCAAGCCCCACCATTCCTGGATCACGACGATGGCGGGCGCGCCTTCGGTCTTCTCCGGCCTGGCGAGATAACCCTGGAGCGTCTGGCCGTCAGGGCGGGTAAAGGAAATCATGGATCCGGCGGACTGTGTCATTTGGGGCAACCCTCGGTGGTTCGGTTGAGCGAAAGCCGTAGCATAGCGCTTGCGCCACGCCTTTGCGCAGATGCGCCGGGCGCACGGTCACAGCGTGGGCGCTCGCCGCTTATTTGCCGCTTACTTGCCGCTTGTTCGTCGCCCGTTCGTCGCTCATTCGCCAATCAGATGCAGCACGACGTCGCGCGTGTGGGCCTCGCTGCGATGCTCGAACAGATAGACGCCCTGCCACGTGCCCAGCACGGGATGGCCGTGCTCGACCGGAATCGAGAGCTGCGTGTGCGTGAGCGCCGTGCGCAGATGCGCGGGCATGTCGTCGGGGCCTTCGGTGTCGTGCTCGTAGCGCCGCGGGTCTTCGGGCGCGATGGTCTCGAAGTAGCGTTCGAGATCGCGCCGCACCGAGGGATCGGCGTTCTCCTGGATCAGCAGCGACGCCGAGGTGTGGCGGCAAAAGAGCGTGAGCAGGCCCGTGGCGATGCGCTGCTCGCGCACGAACGCGCGCACCTGGGCGCTGATTTCCACGAGCCCGCGCGTGCGCGTGCTCACATGCAGATGATGAAGGGCCTGGCGCATGATCGGTTCTCCTGGCGTGCCGGGGCGGCGGATCTGCCCCGAGCATAGCGCACGCGCGCGACGCCCGGGGTGCGCCGCACGCGCCGTGCCGCATGCTGGTACGATGTCGGGCTTGCCGATTACGGCTGCAAACGCCGGTGAAAACCGCGATGCACGACGTCGGCCGACCGTACAGGATGGAGAAACGATTTGAACCTCACCCGCTTCGCGAAAGCCCGCCATGCCACCAAGGCGTTCGACCCCGCCCGCAAGATTCCCGCGCCCGTCATTGACGAGCTCAAGGAGCTGATCCGCTTCAGCGCCTCCTCGGTGAACTCGCAGCCGTGGCACTTCGTGCTGGCGCACAGCGACGCGGCCCGCGCGCGCATTGCGAAGGGCATGGAAGGTTTCGCATACAACGAACCGAAGGTGAGCCGCGCCTCGCACGTCGTGGTGCTGTGCGTGCGCACGGACATGGACGAAGCGCATCTGGCCCAGGTGCTCGCCCAGGAAGAGGCGGACGGCCGTTTCGCCAATGCGGAAGCGAAGGCGGGTCAGGAAAAGACGCGCTCGTTCTACGTGAACCTGCACCGCGAGCGCAGCGACCTGCCGGCGTGGATGGAGAAGCAGGCGTATCTCGCGCTCGGCACGCTGCTCATCGGCGCTGCCACGCTCGAAATCGACGCCTGCCCGATGGAGGGCTTCAACGCCCAGGCGCTCGACGAGGAACTGGGCCTGCGCGAGCAGGGCCTCACCGCGCTCGTGGTGATCGGCCTCGGCTACCACAGCGCGGACGACTTCAACGCGAAGCTGCCGAAGTCGCGCCTGCCTGCGGCAACGGTGTTCACCGACCTGGGCTGATTTTCGCGAGGGCGCGAGTCCATGCAGGGCATCAAACGCCGGATCGTCTACGTCACGCTGTTCGAGGGCCTCGCGCTTTTCATCACGAGCACGAGTTTCGCCTCGCTCTCGGGCAGCGGCATGGATCGCGCGGGCGCGGCCGCCGTGTTCTCGTCGCTGATCGCGGTGGGCTGGAACTTCGTCTACAACATGCTGTTCGAGCGCTGGGAGGCCCGCCAGGCCAAACGCGGGCGCAGCGTGGCGCGCCGCATCGCGCATGCGGTCGGCTTCGAGGCCGGCCTCATGGTGTTCCTCGTGCCGATGATCGCGCTCACCTTGCGCGTGTCCTTGCTCGAATCGTTCCTGATGGACATCGGCCTTTCGATGTTCTTTCTCGTCTACGCGTATGTCTACAACCTGATCTTCGATTCCGTGTTCGGCTTGCCGGCCTCGGCCATGCCCGTTACGGAAACCAAGCCGCGCGCGTAGCGCGGCTTCTCTCTACGCGGCACGGTGCAGCCGCGCCGGCGCGATCGGTGCAACTGATCAGGGACTGACGGCGGCGTTGTGCGGCTGATTGGCCTCGACGCTTGCCGAATGATTCGCGCTCGTGCCGCTAGCGGCAGCGTCCGAAGCGCTCGCGGCCGCGCGCGCCGGATGTTGCGCGTCGTGCAGTTCGCCGGACCAGCCGCCACCCAGATCGCCGATCAGCGAAGCCGTATCCAGCAGGCGCTGCTGTTGCACGTTGAGCGCGCTCTGCTGATTGGTCAACTGCGTGGCGAGGGCCGTTGCGACCGTTGTGTAGTCCACGGTGCCCGCTTCGTACTCGTTCTGCGCGATCTGTGCGCCGCGTGTGGCGTCGCGCACGGCGGAGTCGAGCACTTCGGCCTGCTGCGCGAGAATGCGCAGCCCCGAGAGATCGTTTTCCACGCCCTGGAATGCGGTGAGCACGGTGCCGCGATAGTTCGCCACCGCCGCGTCGTAGCTCGCGCGCGCGGCCGCCACCTGGCCGCTGCGCTGGCCGCCGTCGAAGAGCGTCTGCGTCGCGCTCGCGCCGAGCGACCATACATAGTTGCTCATATGCAGCAGGCCCGATAGCGGCGACTGCGTGAAGCCGTCGAGCGCCGTGAGCGAGATCGCGGGATAGTACGCGGCCACCGCCACGCCGATCGCCGCATTGGCCGATGCCATCTGGCGCTCGGCGGTCGCGATGTCGGGGCGGCGTTGCAGCAGCGTGGAGGGCACGCCCGTGGGGATCGCGGGCAGGGTGGGCAGTTTCGCGCTGTGCGCGATCGTGACGTCTTCGGGATTGCGACCCACGAGCACCGCAATGGCGTGCTCGTACTGCGCGCGCGCCACACCCAGTGCGATGAGGTTGGCCCGCGCGGTTTCGAGTTGCGTGCGCGCGGAAATGAGGTCGGAGGGCGCCACGGTGCCCGCGCTGTCCTGGTCGGCCACCACGCGCAGGAAGTCCGTGTACGCCTGCACGGTATGCGTGAGCAGGTCGATGTCGGCGTCGGTCACGCGCAGGTCGATCACGGCGTTGGCGAGCGCGATCTGTTCGGACAACGTAGCATTGGCGAGCGTGGCCTCGCTTGCCTGCGCCGTGGCCGACTGCTCCTCGATCTGGCGGCGCACCTGGCCCCAGAGGTCGATGTCCCAGCTCGCGTTGGCCTCCAGCGTGCCGCCGTTGACGATGCGCGCGCCGCTCGGCGTGGACGTGATGCTGCTCACGCTGCTGAGCGTGCCCGTTGAGGAACGCTCGCGCGCGGCGGAGCCGGTGATGCCGATGGTCGGGAAGAGGCTCGCGCGCGCCACGCGCACTTCGGCCAGCGCCTCCTGGTAATTCGCATAGCTTTGCCGCACGCTCTGGTTCGACACGGCCACGAGCGGCTCCAGTTCGTCGAGCAGCGGGTCCTGGAAGGCGGCCCACCATTCGCCTTTGGGGCCTTGCGCGGCTTCGGGCTCGGCCTGGGTCCAGCCGGGCAGTTCCTTCCACGTGGTGGGCACCGCCACCTGCGGGCGATGGTAGTCCGGCCCGACCATGCAGCCCGCGAGCAGCAGCGTGGCGGCAAGCGGGGCGACAAGCGGGGCAGCAAGCGGTGCGAGCGTCGACGCACGCGAAGCAGGGGGCACAAACGTTCGCGTGACGGCACGCGTGAGCGATCGGGTTAGGCGGGTCTTCATCATGATGCGCTCTCATCGGCCTGGCGATTCCACGGCAGGCGAGCGGTCCAGCGCGACACGCGCGCGCGCAGGCGGTCGAGGAACAGATAAATCACGGGTGTGGTGTACAGCGTAAAGACCTGGCTCAGGATCAGGCCGCCCATCACGGTCACGCCGAGCGGCTGGCGCAACGACGCGCCCTGGCCGATGCCGATGGCGAGCGGCACCGCGCCGAGCACGGCCGCGAAGGTGGTCATCATGATCGGGCGCAGCCGCACCACGGCGGCTTCGTGAATCGCGCTGCGCGCGTCCATGTTGTCGTGGCGCTGCAACTGGATCGCCACGTCGACCATCATGATGCCGTTCTTCTTCACGATACCGATCAGCAGGATGATGCCGATCATCGCGATCACGGAGAACGGCGTGCCGAAGATCAGCATGGCGAGCGTCGCGCCGATGCCGGCGGAGGGCAGCGTCGAGAGGATCGTAAGCGGGTGGATGGTGTTTTCGTAGAGCACGCCCAGCACGATGTACACCACGCCCAGCGCCGCGAGAATGAGCAGCGGCACGACGCCCATGGACTGCGCGTAGGCCTGCGCCGCGCCCGCGAACTCGCCGTGAATGGACGCCGGCATGCCGATGTCGCGCTCGGCCTGTTCGATGATCTTGCCGGCCTCCGAAAGCGAGCCGCCCTTGGGCAGGTTGAACGAGATCGTGCCCGCCACTTCCGTGCCCTGGTGATTGACCTGGGTGGCCGTATGGCGGGTTTTCCAGTTCATGAGCGCCATGAGCGGCACCATTGTTTCGGCGGCCGTGCTGTCCGCGCTGCCGCTGGAGCTGCCGCCCTTGCTGTTCGCGATCGAGTTGTTCTGCTGGTTGGCCACGGCGTTGGCGTTGCGGGCGTTGGTGCTGCTCGACGCGTTGCCGGCGGTGGTCACGGCCGTGAAGGGCGTGACGCCCGAGATGACGCTTGACGGCATTTGCGTTTGCGCAGCGCCGCTCGCATTGCCCGCGGCCGTGCTCAGCCAGATGTCCTGGAACGACTGCGGAAACTGCCAGTACTGCGGGGCCACTTCCATCACGACGAAATACTGGTTGATCGCGTTGTAGATGGTCGAAACAGTGCGCTGGCCGAAGGCGTCGTAGAGCACGCTGTCGATCTGGTTCGGGTCGAACCCATAGCGCTTGGCCGTGGCGCGCTCCACCGTCATGTAGGCCTCCAGACCATTTTGCTGGAGGTCCGAATTCACGTCCGTCATCTGGTCGTGGTGCTTGTTCAGCTCGTCCACGAGGCGCGGCACCCAGGTGAAGAGGGCGTCGGCGTCGTCGCTCGTGAGCGTGTACTGGTATTCCGCCGCCGACTGCCGCCCGCCGATTTGCAGGTCCTGCTGCGCCTGCATGAACAGGCGCGCGCCCGAAACGGCATTGAGCTTGGGACGCAGGCGGTTCACGACCTCGGTGGCCGAAAGGCGCCGCTCGGCAAGCGGCTTCAGTTCGACGAACACCGTGGCCGAATTGAGCGCGCGTCCGCCCGTGAAGCCCGCCACCGACTCCACGGCGGGGTCGGCCTTCACGATGGCCTGCAACTGCGCGAGCTTCTTTTCCATCGCCGTAAACGAAATGCTCTGGTCCGCGATGATCTGCCCGATCAGGATGCCCGTGTCCTGCTCGGGGAAGAAGGTGCCCGAAAGCAGCCGCGCGAGAAACACATTGCCCACGAGCAGCGCGAACAGGATGAAGATCGTGAGGCGCGCGTGGTTGAGCGCGACGTCGAGCGTGCGCGAATAGAACTGCTTGAAGCGCTCGAACTGCGCGTCGATCCACACGGCCGCGCGCGACGGCTGGCGATGCAGCACCTCGCGCTTGAGCACGTAGGCGCACATGGTGGGCGTGACCGTGAGCGAGATCACGAGCGAGATGAGGATCGCGATGGAGAGCGTCATCGCGAACTCGTGAAAGAGCAGGCCCACGATGCCGGGCATCAGCAGAATGGGCAGGAACACGGCGATGAGCGAAAGGCTCATGGACAGCACCGTGAAGCCCACTTCGCCCGCGCCTTTGAGCGCCGCCTCCTTCGGCTCCATGCCCGCCTCGATATGGCGCACGATGTTTTCCAGCACCACCACGGCGTCGTCCACCACGAAGCCGGTGCCGATGGTGAGCGCCATGAGCGAGAGGTTGTCGATGCTGTAGCCGAGCAGGTACATGGGACCGAACGTGCCCACGATGGAAAGCGGCAGCGCCACGGCCGGAATGAGCGTGGCGCGCGGCGAGAGCAGGAAGATGAACACCACGCCGATCACGAGCAGCACGGCGATGAAGAGGGTGCGCTCGGTATCGGCCACGGAGGCGCGCACGGACTCGGAGCGGTCGATCGCCACGTTCACCTTGATCGTGGCGGGCAGCGCGGCTTCGATGGAGGGCAGGCGCGCGCGGATCTGCTGCACGGTCTTGACGACGTTGCTGCCCGGCATCGGGTAGACGATCACTAGCACGGCCGACTTGCCGTTGTAGAGGCCCGCGTTGCGGATGTTTTCGTTGGAGTCGATGACCGAGGCCACATCGCGCAGGAACACGGGCGCGCCTTCGCGATAGGCGATCACCACGTCGCGAAACGGCGCGGCCTTGCTGATCTGGTCGTTCGAGAGCACCTGGTAGCGCTGCTCGCCCTGGTCGATATGGCCTTTCGCGCTGTTCGCGTTGGCCGCGCCAATGGCCGCGCGCACGTCTTCGAGACCGATGCCGTAGCTGTTGAGCTTGCCCGGCTCCAGTTCCACGCGCACCGAAGGCAGCGCGCCGCCGCCCAGCGTGATCTGGCCCACGCCGTCCACCTGCGAGAGTTGCTGCATGATGACCGAATCGGCGGAATCGTAAAGCTGCGCCTTGGTGAGCGTGTCCGAGGTGAGCGCGAGCACCATGATCGGCGCGCTCGCAGGGTTGTACTGGCGGTAGGTCGGGTTGCTGCGCAGGGTGGTGGGCAGGTCGGCACGCGCGGCCTGAATGGCCGCTTCCACGTCGCGCGCCGCGCCGTTGATGTCGCGGTTCAGGCCGAACACGACCACGATAAGCGAAGAACCCGTATTGCTGATCGACGTGAGCTGGCTCACATCGGCGATGGTGCCAAGACGGCGCTCCAGCGGCTCGGCCACGGTGGACGCCATGATGTCCGGGCTCGCGCCCGCCATGTTGGCCTGCACCACGATTACCGGATAGGCGATGTTGGGCAGCGGCGCCACCGGCAGCCGGAAAAAGGCCAGCATCCCAGAAATGAGGATCGCGATCGCGAGTAGCGAAGTCGCGACCGGCCGCCGGATGAAGAGCGCCGAGAGGTTCACGGCGAGCCCTCGGGCGCGGGTGGCGCGCTGCTGCCGCCGCTGTCCGTGTCGTCTTCAGGCTTGCGCTTGCGGCCGAAGCGTTCCGCGAGGCGGTCGAAGAACAGATAGATCACGGGCGTCGTGAAGAGCGTGAGCATCTGCGAGAGCGTGAGGCCGCCGATAATCGCAAGACCCAGCGGGCGGCGCAGTTCGGAACCCGTGCCGCTGCCGAGCAGCATGGGCAGCGCGCCGAGCATGGCCGCGAGCGTGGTCATGAGAATCGGCCGGAAACGCAGCAGCGACGCCTCGAAAATCGCCTCGCGCGCCGGCTTGCCGTGCACGCGTTCGGCTTCGAGCGCGAAGTCCACCATCATGATGGCGTTCTTCTTGACGATGCCGATCAGCAGCACGATGCCGATGATGCCGATCACGTCCAGGTCCTTGCCCGCGATCATCAGCGCGAGCAGCGCGCCAATGCCCGCCGAAGGCAGCGTGGAGAGAATCGTGACCGGGTGCACATAGCTCTCGTAGAGCACGCCCAGCACGATATACACGGCCACCAGCGCCGCGATCAGCAAATACACCTCGCTCGAGAGCGAGTCCTCGAACGCCTGCGCCGCGCCCTGGAACGACGAGGTGATCGAGGGCGGCAGGTTCACGGCCGCCTCCGCCTTGCGCACGTCGCGCACGGCGGCGGAAAGCGAGGCGCCATCGGCGAGATTGAACGAGATCGTGACGGACGGGAACTGCGCGAGGTGGCTGATCATGAGCGGCGAGCGCGTGATGCTGATCTTCGCAATGCCCTTGAGCGGCACCTGGCCTTCGCTGCTTGTCTGGCTCGGCAGATAGAGGTCGCCGATCGACTCGACCGTGGGCAGCGACTCGGGCTTGGCCACGAGAATTACGCGGTACTGGTCCGACTGCTGGAAGATGGTCGAAACGATGCGCTGGCCGAGCGCGTCGTACAGCGCGTTGTCGATGGTCGCCGCCGTGATGCCGTAGCGCGCCGCGAGCTGGCGGTTCACTTCGACGTTCACGGACAGGCCGTCCGTGTTGAGGTCGCTCGTGACGTCGCGGATCGACGCAATCTGCTTCATGCGCGCGATCAGCGCGGGCACGTATTGCTGGAACGCTTCCTGGCTCGGCCCGCGCAGCACGAAGTTGTACTGGTTGCGCGAAACCGTGGTGTCGAGCGTGAGGTCCTGCTCGGGCTGCACGTAAAGCCGGATGCCCGCCACCTTTGCCACCGACTGCTGGATGCGCCTGCCGATCTCGTCGGCGGTTTCGGAGCGGTCGTCGTGCGGCTTCAGGTTGATGAGGAAGCGCCCGTTGTTGAGCGTGTTGTTGATGCCGTCGATGCCCACGTACGAGGTGAGCGAAACCACATCGGGGTCCTTGAGAATTTCCTCGGCGAGCGCGGCCTGGCGCTGCACCATCGCGCTGTACGAGATGGAATTGTCGGCCACGCTGATGCCTTGCAGCACGCCCACGTCCTGCACGGGAAAGAGGCCCTTGGGGATCACGACGTAGAGCAGGCCGGTGAGCACCACGGTAATCACGGCCACGATGAGCGTGAGCGTCTGGTGGTCGAGCACCCAGCGCAGGCCGCGCTCGTAGGCATTGAGCGTCTTGTCGAAAAGCCCTTCGCTGAAGCGCTCGAAGCGGCTCGGGTGGCGCTCGGCCTGGGCGCGCAGGATGCGCGCGCACATCATCGGCACCACGGTGAGCGAGACCACGGCGGAGAGCACGATGGTCACGGCGAGCGTGACCGCGAACTCGCTGAAGAGGCGCCCGATCACGCCGCCCATGAAAAGCAGCGGAATCAGCACGGCGATGAGCGAAATGGTCAGCGAAAGAATCGTGAAACCGATTTGCCCCGCGCCTTTGAGCGCCGCCTGCAAAGGTTTGTCGCCTTCCTCCAGGTAGCGCACGATGTTTTCGATCATCACGATCGAGTCGTCCACCACGAAACCCGTGGCGATGATGAGCGCCATGAGCGAGAGGTTGTCGATCGAGTAGCCCAGCTCGTACATGACCGCGAGCGTGCCAATGAGCGAAACCGGCACCGAAATGCTCGGAATGATGGTGGCGGGCAGGTTGCGCAGGAACACGAAGATCACGGCCACCACGAGCGCCACGGCGAGCACGAGTTCGAACGCCGCGTCGCTCACCGAAGCCTTGATCACGCCCACGCTGTTCGACACCACTGTGACCTGCATGCCGGCGGGCAGCGTCGATTCGAGCTGCGGCAGTTGCCGCATGATCTGGTTGACGGTGGCGATCACGTTCGCGCCCGGCTGGCGCTGCACGTTCAGCACGATCGCGGGCGCCTTGTTGTACCAGGCGCCGCGCTCCACGTCCTGCGCCGCCGTGGAAACGCGCGCCACGTCGCGCATGAACACGGGCGAGCCGTTTTGATAGGCGATGACTGTGTCTTCGTAGTCCCTGGGGTCCGAGATCTGGTCGTTGGAATTGATCGTGTAGTTGAGCTCGGGGCCGTCGAAGTTGCCCTTCGGGTTGCTCACGTTGACGTTGGCGAGCAGCGTGCGCAAGTCGTCGAGATTCAGGCCGTAGGCGGCGAGCTTGTGCGGGTCGGCCTCCACGCGCACGGCGGGCACGTTGCCGCCCGCCGTGGTGACGAGACCCACGCCCGGCACTTCGGAAATCTTGGTGGCGAGACGGTTGTTGGCCGCGTCCTGCAACTGCGTGAGCGACATCGACTTCGAAGTGACCGCGAGCGTGAGAATGGGCTGGTCGGCCGGGTTGACCTTGGCGTAGGTCGGCGGCGCGGGCAGGCCGCTCGGCAGGAAGCTGTTGGCCGCGTTGATGGCCTGCTGCACGTTCTGCTCGGCGACGTCGAGGCTCAGCGAAAGATCGAATTGCAGCGTGATGACCGAGGCGCCCTCGGAGCTGTACGAGATCATCTGCTGCAAGCCCGGTATTTCTCCAAGCTGCACTTCGAGCGGCGCGGTGACGGTGGTCGCCATCACGTTCGGGCTCGCGCCCGGATAGAAGGTCTGCACCTGGATGGTGGGGTAATCCACCGCGGGCAGCGAGGAGACCGGCAGGAACTTCATCGCCACGAGGCCGACCAGCACCATCGCGATCATCAACAGCGAAGTCGCGACCGGCCGCAGGATGAAAAGACGCGAAATATTCATCGGCGCGTGGTCCGCGGCTTAACCGGCTTGCGATGCGGCGGCGCGCTTGCCGCCCGCGCCGCTGGCCGCGCCCGCCTGAGCGGCGGGGCGCGCGGCGGCGGGCTGGATCTTCGCGCCGTCGTTCAGGCGGTCGAGCCCGTCGGTCACGACGCGCTGGCCCGCCTGCAAGCCCGAGACGATCACCGTGTGCCGGCCGTCGCTCGGCCCGAGCGTGACCTTGTGGACCGACACGGTGTTGTCGGCGTTCACGAGGTACACATAGTCGCCGGGCGCGCCGGTTTGCACGGCGGGCGTGGGCACGAGCACGGCGCTCTGCATGGTGTCGACGAGCAGCTTCACGTTGACGAACTCATTGGGAAAGAGCGCTTCGTCGTCGTTGGGCACGCTCGCGCGCAGCGTGACCGTGCCGGTGGCGGTGGCCATCTGGTTGCTGAGCGCGAACAGCGTGCCGGTGGCGAGCTGGCGCGTGTTGTCGCTGCTGAAGACGGTGATCGGCAGCTTCGCGCCCGCATTCACGCGTTCCAGCACGCTGCCGAGCGAGGTTTGCGGGATGGCGAACTGCACGGTGGTGGGCTTCATCGTCGTGATGACGGCAATGCCCGTGGAACTCGACGAGGTCACGTAATTGCCCGGGTCGACGAGCCGCAGGCCCACGCGGCCCGAGACCGGCGCGGTGATGCGGCAATAGATGAGGTCGAGCTCGAACAGCCTGACGTTGGCCATGTCGGCCTTCACGGCGGCTTCGTACTGCTGGACGAGGAAACGCTGGTCGGTGTAGGTCTGCTCGGCGATCGACCGCTTCTCGTTCAACTGCGTATAGCGCGCGAGGTCGGCGCGGGCCTGGGCGAGAAGGGCCTGGTCCTTCGCGAGTTGCGCGAGCGCCTGTTCCTTGCTGATCTCGTACTGGCGCGGGTCGATCTGCGCGAGGAACTGCCCCTTCACGACATCCTGGCCTTCCTTGTAGCCCACTTCGGTCAGGTAGCCGCTGATTTGCGGCAGCACCGTGACCGTGGCGACGGGCGTGACCGTGCCGAGCGCGTTGAGCGTGACGGGCATGGGGCCGAGCGCGGCGGCAGCCACGGTGACGACCTGCGGCGTGGCGCCGTGCTCGGTTTTCTTGTTGCGCACGATATGCAGGATCACGAGCGCGATCAGCACGATCACGACGACAGCCAGAATCAGCGGGCCGCGGCTGCGGCGCTTCGGCGCCGGGGGGGGCGGCACGGGAGGCGGGGGCGGCGGTGGAGGAGCGGGTGGCTGGGGCGCGGGTTGCGCCTGCGGGACGTCGCTCATGCCTGCCTCCGGGAGGTCAAACCGTCGCGCGTTGCGGCGCGGTTCACGCGTGAAGAAAGAAACGAAGCCGGCGCTCGCGGCGTGATTGCCGCCTCGCGATGCCACCGGGGACTGTCGGGTTGCTGCATACGCATTCTCATGATTGTTATGCCGCCTTGCCATGCCGTCGAAGCCCAACTTTGCCGCGCAGCAAAGGCCAGGACTGTCAGTCTAACCAACTCGTGCGCCAATTTCGAAACGTTAGTTATTTGTAAGGTTTTGGCGCGTTACAGCCGCCGCGTCTCGTGATTGGCGGTTACAAGTCGAAAGCAAAAAGAAAGGGACGTGACCGGTGCGGTCTGGGCAGGCTATCGCGTTCCGGCGGGGCCGCGCCCTGGCATTTCTCCCGAGTTTTGAACACTCGACGCACGGATTCTGGACTGCTACCTTGCGCGGCGCAGGTGCTTGCGCGACGTCGATCACGTTCGCGATGCACGCTGCGTCCGGACCGTCCATGGCATCACTGATGTGTGACTGAGCCGGCACGGTTCGGGCCGGAACACGACCTATACCCAGAACCCAGGGGGATCCCCATGAAAAAGCTGTTTGCAGCCGTATCCGTCGCCTTGTTCGCCGCCACGGCTTCTGCCGGGGCGTTTGCGGCAGACACCATTCGCTTCGGCGTCGATGCGAGCTACCCGCCGTTCGAATCCAAGGCGGCCGACGGCAAGCTGGTTGGCTTCGACATCGACCTCGGCAACGAGATTTGCCGTCGTCTGGATGCGAAGTGCGTGTGGATCGAGAACGATTTCGACGGCATGATTCCGGCGCTCAAGGCGCGCAAGTTCGATGGCGTGCTCTCCTCGATGTCGATGACGCCGGTGCGCGAGAAGGAGATCGCGTTCTCCTCCAAGCTCTTCAATACGCCGACGCGCCTCGTCGCCAAGACGGGCTCCGGCATCCAGCCGAGCGCCGCATCGCTCAAAGGCAAGCGCGTGGGCGTGGAGCAGGGCACGATCCAGGAAGCCTATGCGAAGGCCCATTGGGCGAACGCCGGCGTGGAAGTCGTGCCGTACCAGAACCAGGACCAGGTGTATCAGGATCTGCTGGCCGGCCGTGTGGACGCCGCGCTGCAAGACGCGGTGCAGGCCGAAGTCGGCTTCCTGAAGACGCCGCGCGGCAAGGATTACAGCTTCGCGGGCGGCGACCTCGACGACCCGGTGACGCTCGGCAACGGCGCGGGCATCGGCCTGCGCAAGGAAGACACCGCGCTCAAGACGAAGATCGACGGCGCGATCGCCAGCATCATCAAGGACGGCACGTACAAGAAGATCGAGAAGAAGTATTTCGACTTCGACGTTTATGGCAAGTGACGCGCGCGCGGCGATACGCGCAACGTAGTTTGAAGTGGTTAATGAGTTGTTAATACGCGGCGCGGGGGCGAACGCCACGCCCCCGCGCCGTGCAATGCATCGAAGAAATGCTTGTTTGCGTGCGCGCGACGCACTGTCTAGATTGGAGGTGTTCAACGCTCGTCAAGGAGCACGCAATGCCCAAGCTTTCGATGCCGGCCTGGTTCACGCGGCGCGTGCAAGCGCGCCACGACCGCACGCATTCGCCGTCCGGCGCGCAAGTGGCCTCCCGGGAGCCCGAACACCTCGAACGGATCGCGAGCTACGCACGGGCCGGTTACTTCAATATGGCCTACACGCCCGACATGTATCCGCTCATCGGCGACCTGCCGCCGCATTGAGCGAGCCAGCGCGCTATGACGCCGCTGGCGCTTCCCGCGTGAATCCGAGCGTTCCCGCCGGGCGGAACTCGCTGGGCGGCATGCCCAGTTCGCGGCGGAACATGTCGCTGAAGCTGCTCGGCAGGTAGCCGAGCATGCGTGCCACGGCGCTCACCGGCTGGCCTTCCGCGAGGCGCGACACCGCCACGGCCAGTTGCACCTGACGCCGCCATTCTGCAAACCCCATGCCCAGCTCGCGAGTGAAAAGCCGCGCGAGCGTGCGCACGCTCGCGCCCACCGCTGCCGCGTGGTGCTCGAAGCTCATCTCGGCCGAAGGGTTGTCGATCACCGCGCGGCACAGCGTGGCGAGGCGGCGGTCCGACGCGTCGGGCAGCGGAATGCGCAACGTGGAGCGCGGCGCATGCGCAAGCTCGATCGTGGCGAGGCGCCAGGCGGCGGCGAGCCAGGCGTCGTCGTCTTCGCGCGTGCGCTCGGCGAGGCTCGTGATGAGCTCGCGCAACAGGCCATTGATCTCGAACACCTCGCAACTGGCGCTCAGGTGCCGGCTGTCACGCTCGTGCAGATAGAGGTTGCGCATCTCCACGTCGCTGAGCATATGAATGGCGTGCTGCGCGCCGGGCGGCAGCCACACGGCGCGCTGCGGCGGCACGACGAGCGCTTCGCGCTCCACCTCCACCCACATCACGCCGGACACGGCGTAAAGCACCTGCGCCCATGTGTGCGAGTGCGCGTCGATACGCAGCCCGCGCGGGTAGTGACGCGCGAGCGAGCGGGCGCGCCCGGGCTCGTCGTCGAGTTCGGGCGGGGTGGCGAGCGGCATGGCGGGGAGTCTCCGTGCGAGGGGCGAGGCGTTGCCGGGGCGCTGGCGGTCAATCCGGCGCGCGGCGAACGTCACGCTAGCACGCCTGGGTGCGCGCCGGAAGCTCGGCGCGGTTTCGCCTCGCTGCGCTTGCGGGACACGAGCGGTTCGCATCCGCCCCGTTTTTGCGCGCTGCGGCACGCGCGCGTAAGATGAGGCGATTGACCGCGCCGAGGGCCCACGCCCGTTTTCCCGCCGATGAACGCATCCGAACCCGCCGTGCAAGACGAAGCCCCCCTCGGTCTCTACACGCGCGGCATCGGCCCGGCGCGCGAATGGTGGCGCGTCACGCCTTCCGCACGTGCGCATATGTACCGCATCGAGCATGGTCAGGGCGAGCGCGACGAAGTGGATATCGACACCGAGATCGATCTCGACAATCTCGAAGCCAAGCTTTTGAAGTGGCGGCGCGAAGGCTTTGCTTCCGAAGCGCAGCACGCCGACGAAGTGCGCGCCGCGCAGGCGGGCAGCGTGTTTTCGGAGGCACTGCGGCAGGCCGTGGCGGCGGTGCGGGAGGCGAAAGCCGCCGAAGTCGCCGAAGCGGCCGAAGCCGCGAGGGGCGCTCACGCAGACGCGCAGCCCGCCGTGCGCATAGGCGGCGTGGACATGCCCCGCGCTCGCGCAAACGCGCTCGTGCCGCGCGTGAACGAGGCGTATCTCTTCACGGCGCGCGGCGACGATATTGTCCAGGACATTGTCGAGAATCGCCGCGTGATGCTGATCGGCCACACGGGCTCGGGCAAGACGAGTTTCATCGAACAGGTGGCCGCGCGCACGAACCACGGCGTGCTGCGCGCGAACATGAACGGCCAGACGACGCCAGGCGACTTCGTCGGTTTCTGGACCGTGAAGGGCGGTGAAACGATCTGGGTGGACGGCGTGCTGCCCGTGGCGATGCGCGAGGGCTACTGGCTCGTCATCGACGAGCTCGACTTTGCCGAGCCCTCCATTCTCGCGGTGCTCACGGCCGTGCTGGAGCCGAACGGACGTTTGCTGCTCAAGGAGCGCGGCAACGAGATCGTCGAGCCGCATGCGTCGTTTCGCCTCTTCGCCACCGCGAACGCGGCGGGTGCGATGAGCGCATATCGCCACTTGTATCAGGGCGCGAATCTGCTCAACGAGGCGTTTCTCGATCGTTGGCGCGTCTATCTCTTCGACTATCTCCCGATTGAAGAGGAAACCGAAGTATTGCTGCGCACGCTGCCGCAACTCACGCGGCCGCTCGCGCAAACGCTCGCCGCCATCGCCGCCGACTGCCGCGCCGCGTTCGCGCGCGAGGACCTGGCGAGCGCGTTTTCCACGCGGCGGCTCATCGACTGGGCCGAACTGATGCTGCGCACGGGCGATGTCGAGCGTGCGGCGGGCCCGGCGATCTACGCGAAGGTGAGTGCGGACGACGCGGCGCTGATTCGCAGCATCATCCGCCACCACGTGATCTTCGACGCCTGAGCGCCGAGGCCGCCGTGTCCAGTCCGCATCCTCACGCCGAAGGCTTCGCCGCGAGCGGCGATCCCGAAGGCGCGCTCGGCCGCGTCGCGCGCGTGCTCACCGGCGACCCGCGCGTGAGCGTGGCGTTCGGCGCCGGTGAGCCGCACGTGGAAGGCGAGCGCTTCGTGGTGCCGGCGCGCCTGGTTGACGACCCCGCGAGCGAGGCTGCGCTATTCGGTGCGCTCGACCTGCTGGCGGCGCGCTATCGCTACAGCGAGGCCGCGCGCCTCGACACGCCGCAAGCGGGCGTGACGGGGCGTATCGCGCAGGCTGTCGAGGATCGCCGCGTGCTCGCGCAACTGGCGCTTGCTTATCCGGGTGCGCGCCACTATGTCGAGCGCTGGCGCGCGCAGCGCACGGCGGATATCGCGTGGCGCTGGAACGCGCTGGCCTGGCGCGAGCGGCTCGTCTGGGCGATCGAGCGCGCGCTGTGGTCCGAAGCGGATGACCCGCCAGGGGCGCGCGAGCGTGACGCGACGGCGCTTGCCGCCGCGCTGCGCGCGATCGACGGCCCGCTCGCGGCGTCGCGCGCGAGCCGGTCCACGCGCGCGAGCGTGCGCGCGGCTGAAGCGATCGTGGCGGGCGTGCGCTCGCTTGCCTCGCGCGGCGCGAACAACATGATGCAGACGGCCGGACCGGCCGAAGGCCTGGAAGACGAAGCGGCGCGGCTCGCACAAGCTTTGGACGAATTCGGCGCGCAAGACGAGATCGAGCCGCCGGGCGGTGGTGCATCGGCGGAGCACGCCGATCGCGAGAATGGCACGGTCTCTCAGGCCGCGGCCGAGGCCGAATCCGCTGCCGGCGCAGCGCTTTCCGAAGCCGATGCGCCGCACGCTGCCGTCGCGTCGCACGGCGACGCCCACGCGCGAGCGCGCCTGTCGATCCCGCTCACCACGGCCTTCGATACCGTCACCGACCTCACCGGCCGGGGCGACGCCGCCGCCTGGCGCAAGCTGCGCGCGCTTGCCCGCGCGGAGACGGGCGCACTCAAGACCCACCTCGAACGCGTGCTCAAGGCCGACGAACTCACACACTGGAAGCGCGAGCAGGAGCGCGGCGAGATCGACCGCGCGGCGCTTGCGCGCCTTGCGGCCTCGCGCGGCTATCGCACACCGTTTCGCGTGGCGCGCCAGGCGAGCGGGCGCGACACGGTCGTCACGCTGCTGCTCGACTTGAGCGGCTCGATGGCGGGGCGCAAGATCGAACTCGCTCGGCTATGCGCGGCGGCGCTTTGCGACGCGCTCACGCAGTTGGCGTTCGACGCGGAGGTGCTCGGCTACAGCTCGGTCGAATCGGCCGAAATGCGCGAGCGCTCTGAGCGCGCGCGCGCGGCGGGCGCGGACCTGCGGCGCTATAACCGTTTTGTGGAGCGGCTCGATCTGCGCGTTTTCAAGCGCTTCGGCGCGCGCGACCTGAGCGGTCTCGCGGCCATCGAATGCGGTTTTGAGAACCCCGATGGCGAAGCGCTCGCCTGGGCCGCCGCGCGGCTCGCGCAGCGCAAGGCGCGGCGGCGGCTCCTTTTCGTGCTTTCCGACGGCTACCCCTCGACGAGCGACGGCGACGCGGCCGTGCTGCGCACCGACCTGCTCGCGCGCGTGCAGGCGGTGAAAGCGCAGGGTATCGAACTCGTGGGCATCGGCATCCTCGACGACGCCGTCGAAGCCTTCTATCCGAACGCCGTGGTCGTGCGCAAGCTGCACGAGCTGCCCACGGTCGCATTCGCCACCTTGAGCCGTCTGCTCGTGGGACGGCCGTATTGAACGCGGCGCTGTCCTTGCCGGAGGCGGCGCGGTGCGCTACCTTGAGTGAAGCAGGCGCTGCAACCCCGCCAAGCCGCCATCCACCGACGAAGACACCCAGGTCATGCCAGGCCACGATTACCGCCCCGTGGATTACGACCGCCTCTATTACCGGCTCGATCTCGAGCCGGGCGCAAGCGAGGCGGAAATCAAGCACCACTATCGCCACCTCGCGCAGATCCTGCATCCCGACAAATGGCGGCACCCCACGGCCGCTTCCATGCGCTGGGCCGACGACCAGTTCAAGCGCGTGAAGGAGGCGCGCGAGTTGCTGGAGGCCTACTGGTCGGTGCACCATGCGCCGCCGGTGAGCCGCGCGGCGCTGAGCGTCGCGCAGGCCGAGCAGTTGCACGCGCAGATGCAGTCGCTGCTGGCGCAGCGCGAGCGCGTGCGCAGCGAGCTGGACGCGCTGCGCGCCGAGCGCACCCATACGCTCGACGAGATCCGGCACATGCAGAGGGAGCGCGACGCGTTGCGCGGCGAACTTGCCGAGCTTCGCGACGACGCGCATGACAACCCGAACGGGCCGCAGCGCGAAGCCGCGCAGCAAGCCGTCGACGCGCCTGCGCGCCAGGGCGGCGTGCGCGACTTCCTCTTTGCGAAATTCGACGACCCTTCGCGCGGCTGGCTCCTCACGATTTCCGCGAGCGTGTTCGCGTGCCTCGTGATCTTCGTGGTTGCGCACCTGGCCGTCGGCCTGCTGCTCGCGCCCATCGCGCGCTTCGAGGCCGGGCGCTGGCTCGCGAACGTCGTGCAGTGGGTGCTCGTGGCGGGTGGCGTGGTGCTCGTGTTCGGCTGGGGCTGGGCGCAGCGCACGCTATATCGCGCGGCGCGCGCGGGGCGTGAGCACGCGGTGGCCTTGCCCGCCGCCGAAGCGCGCAACCGCGTGAGCGCCGCGTTGCGCCACGAGCCGCATTACGGCGCCGAATGGAGCATCGAAGGCTACGAGGCCGCGCCCGACGACGCGCAATTCGCCGTGCGCGCCACGCTGCGGTTCGCGCCAGGCTCGCACGCCGCCGTGCGCCGTTACACGGTGACGTTTCGCTGCCAGGCGCGCACGACCGGCGCCGCGCAGACGGCGCTCGCCTATGACTTCTCCGTGGCCGCGCCCAGCTGGTGGCTCGTGCCCGCCGCGCGCGTGGTGCGCGACCTGCGCAAGCGCCTGGACGCCGACCTCGGCGCGCCCCGCTAGCGCGGCGGCCCGCGCGGCCGCCTTCAATCGACGACGAAAAGCTTCGCGCCAGTGCGGGTGTACGACTGGTGCGCCTCGGCGTTGTCGCCGACCTGGTAGCTCATGCCCGGCGTGAGCACGAACTTGCGCCCGTCGTCGAGCGTGGTTTCCAGCTCGCCTTCGAGGCAAAGCAGGACGTGCCCTTTCTTGCACCAGTGGTCCGCCAGATAGCCGGGCGAGTATTCGACCATGCGCACGCGGATCGGGTTGGCCTCGTCGCCGAAAAAGCACGTGCGCCAGGTGGCCATGCCCGTTTCGCCCTTGTGTCCGGTCGGCTCGACAGTGGACCAGTCGGTCGTGCCGAAGCGAAATGCATCCATTTTCATGCGGTTTTCTCTCCCGTGCGTGTGTAGAAGAACATTGGCGATGCGCGATCAAGCGTCATCTTCCGTCGCCTGATCGCCTTCGTCCACTCGCTTCATGTTGTCCAGCAGCTTGAGCAGATAGTGGAGCGTGTGCGTCATGTCGTCCTGCGAGAAATTGGCGAGCACGTCTTCATAGTACGCGGCGATTTTCGGCGTGGCCTGCCGCAGCCATAGTTTCTGGCCGGCCGCGGTCATGCACACGAGCCGCGAGCGGCGGTCGCGCTCGTCCGCCTGCGTGCACACATGGCCGTCGCGTTCCATGCGGCTGATGAGGCCCGAGAGATTCTGGCGGCTCACCATCAGATAGCGCGCGAGATCGCCCACGCTCATCCCCGGCTGCGCCTCTTCGCGCGAAAGCGCGCCCAGCACGGCCCATTGCTGCGTGGTCAAGCCTTCGGCTTCCACGGCGCGCGTGCCCGTTTTATGCAACATGTTTGCGCATTGATAGAGCCGGAAGAACAACCGGTTGGCGAGCTCGTAGCGGCTTGATTCCTGTATTTTTGGTGTTTTAGGCAAGGGTTTCTCCTGGTGCTTCCGCGCTTGTCATCGCTCTGGGTGTTACCTAGTATACGTCAATATGTTGACGTAATTTGAGGCGAGGCCGAGAGGGTGTGAGCGTCGAAGGCGTCAATGGTACCCCGCAAACCCATGGAGGATCACAGTGCGAAAACTCGAAGGCAAGACGGTCGTGGTGACGGGCGGCGGCGGCGGCATCGGCGGGGCGACCTGCCGCCGCTTCGCGGCCGAGGGCGCGCGCGTGGCGGTGTTCGATCTCTCGCTCGAAGCCGCGCTGAAAGTGGCCGACGATATCCACGAAAAAGGCGGCCGGGCGCTCGCGTTGCGCTGCGACATCACGAACCGCGCCGAAGTGGATACGGCGCTTGCGCAAGCCGAAGCCGAACTCGGCCCCGTGGAAGTGCTCGTGAACAACGCGGGCTGGGATGTGTTCCGCCCGTTCACGAAGACGGAGCCGGCGCAGTGGGCGAAGCTCATCGACATCAATCTCACGGGCGCGCTGCACATGCATCACGCGATGCTGCCCCGCATGGTCGAGCGCAAGCGCGGCCGCATCATCAACATCGCTTCCGATGCGGCGCGCGTGGGCTCCTCGGGCGAAGCGGTCTATGCTGCGTGCAAGGGCGGCCTCGTGGCGTTTTCCAAGACCATCGCGCGCGAGCATGCGCGCCACGGCATCACGGTGAACGTGGTGTGTCCGGGCCCGACCGACACCGCGCTCTTTGCCGAGTACAAGGAAGGCGCGGGCAATCCGGAAAAGCTGCTCGAAGCGTTCCAGCGTTCCATTCCGCTCGGCCGCATCGGCCAGCCCGACGACTTGCCGGGCGCCATCGTGTTCTTCGCAAGCGACGACGCGGGCTATATCACGGGGCAGGTCCTGAGCGTGTCGGGCGGCCTGACCATGGCGGGCTGACGCGCCCGCGCTCCCTACGCATAGTGACGACGAAACAGTAAAGGCATCGATCATGAACTACGAAGACATTCTGTACGAAGTGCGCAACGGCGCGGCATGGATCACCATCAACCGGCCCGAGAAAATGAACGCGTTTCGCGGCCGCACCTGCGACGAGCTGATTCACGCCATCAACAAGGCGGGCTACGACCGCGAGATCGGCGTGATCGTGCTGGCGGGCGCGGGCGAGAAGGCGTTCTGCACGGGCGGCGACCAGTCCACGCACTCGGGCCAGTACGACGGGCGCGGCACGATCGGCCTGCCGATGGAAGAACTGCACACGGCGATTCGCGATGTGCCCAAGCCCGTGATCGCGCGCGTGCAGGGTTATGCGGTGGGCGGCGGCAATGTGCTGTGCACGATCTGCGATTTCACCATCGCTTCGGAGAAAGCCGTTTTTGCGCAGGCGGGACCGAAGGTGGGGTCGGTCGATCCGGGCTACGGCACGGCGTTTCTCGCGCGCGTGGTGGGCGAGAAGAAGGCGCGCGAGATCTGGTATCTGTGCCGCCGTTATCCGGCCGCCGAGGCACTGGCCATGGGCCTCGTGAACGCCGTCGTGCCGCACGACCAGCTCGACGCCGAGGTGCAGAAGTGGTGCGACGAGATCATGGAAAAGAGCCCCACGGCCATTGCCATCGCCAAGCGCTCGTTCAACATGGACACCGCGCACCAGGCGGGCATCGCGGGTATGGGCATGTACGCGCTCAAGCTCTACTACGACACCGAGGAGTCCAAGGAAGGCGTCAAGGCCTTCCAGGAAAAGCGCAAACCCGAGTTCCGCAAGTACGCCAAATAAACGCGTCTTCATAACGATCAGGATGACGAATTAGTCAAGCGCTCATTCAAGGAGACATCATGAATCCCTATATCGACGAAGACCTCGCCGCGCTCGGCGAGCACGCGCGGCGCTTCGCGCAGGGCCGCGTCGCGCCCGGCTTCATCGAACGCGACGCGACGCGCGTGCTCGATCGCGGCCTCATGCGGGAAATGGGCGAGATGGGCTTCATCGCGCCGGAATTGCCGGAGCAGTACGGCGGCCAGGGGATGGGCTGCCTCGCCGCGGGCGTGATTCACGAAGAGATCGCACGCGCCGACCTGAGCCTCTCGTACATCAATCTGCTCGCCTCGCTCAACGGGCAGATTCTCGCGCAGCACGCCGCGCCTGAAATCGCGCGGCCGTGGCTCGAACGTCTGACCCAGGGCCGCGCGCTGCTCGCCATTGCGCTCACGGAACCGCGCGGCGGCTCGGACGCCGCGAACCTGCGCCTGAAGATGGAGCGTGTGGGCGACCATTACGTGCTCAACGGCGAAAAGACCTCGATTTCGGCCGCCGATCAGGCCGACGCCGCCGTGGTGTTCGCACGCACCGGCAGCGTGGAGGACGGCGCGCGCGGCGTTTCGGCGTTGCTCGTGCCGATGGATCTGCCCGGCATCACGCGCAACCGCTTCGACTGCCACGGCCAGCGCGCCATTGGGCGTGGCTCGATCTTCTTCGAGAACGTGCGCGTGCCCGCGGACCATCTGCTGGGCGACGAGGGCAAGGGCTTCGTCCAGGTCATGCAGGGCTTCGACTTCTCGCGTGCGCTGATCGGCCTTCAGGTGCTTGCGGTGGCGAACGTGAGCCTCGAAGAAACCTGGGCGTACGTCGCGCAGCGCGAGGCGTTCGGCAAACCGCTTTCGGCGTTCCAGGGCGTCTCGCACCCGCTCGCCGAGTACGCGACCCAGGTGGAAGCGGCGCGCCTGCTGTGCCTGCAAACGCTGTGGCTCAAGGACCGCGGCCTGCCGCATACGGCCGAGGCGGCCATGTGCAAGTGGTGGGGGCCCAAGCTCGCTTACGACGTGGTGCACCAGTGCCTGCTCTCGTTCGGACACGGCGGCTACGACCGCGGGCCGCTGGAGCAGCGCCTGCGCGACGTGCTGGGCTTCCAGATCGGCGACGGCACCGCGCAGATCATGAAGACCATCATCGCGCGCGCGAGCGCGGGCCGCGACGCGGTGCCCGCATGACGCGCGCCGCCTGCGAGGTTTCCATCCACGCCACCGGAGGCAGCACATGGAGTTCGACGCGGTACTGATCGGGCCGCGCCGCGCGCGGGAGGACACGCGGCGCGGGTGGCCGGAGCGCACCATCAACGACGAGCTGGACGCTTGCGTGGCCGAATGCCCCGGCAAGATCGCGCTCACGGCGGTGCAGATCGAGGACGGGCAGACCACGCGCTTCACCTATGCCCAAATGGCGCAAATGGCGGACCGCATCGCCGTGGGACTCGCGCGCCTGGGCGTCACACAGGGCGACGTGGTGTCGATGCAGTTGCCCAATGCGTGGCAGTTCACACTGCTTTATCTGGCGTGCTCGCGCATTGGCGCGGTGCTCAATCCGCTCATGCCGATCTTTCGCGAGCGCGAGTTGAGATTCATGCTCAATCACTGTGGCAGCAAGGTGATGATCGTGCCGAAGCGCTATCGCGGCTTCGACTACGAGGCCATGCTGCGAGCGCTCCAGCCCGAGATCCCGTCGTTGAGGCATCTTGTCGTGGTGGGCGCAACCGATGAGAACGGAGCCGCACCCCACAGCTTCGAGGCGCTGCTGAGCGGCCCGCGGTGGGAAACGTCGAGCGACGCCGAAGCGATCCTCACGCGTCACCGCCCCGGCCCCGACGAAGTGACGCAACTGCTTTACACCTCGGGTACGACGGGCGAGCCCAAGGGTGTGATGCACACGGCGAACACGCTGTTTTCGAACATCCTGCCTTATGCACGGGCCATGCGGCTTGGCGGCGACGACGTCGTGCTGATGGCTTCGCCCATGGCGCATCAAACGGGCTTCATGTACGGCCTGATGATGCCGATCGCGCTGCGTGCGAGCGCCGTGCTGCAAGACGTGTGGCAGCCGGAGGCGGCGCTCGCCCTGATCGCTCGGGAGCGCGCGACGTTCACGATGGCCTCCACGGCGTTCCTCGGCGATCTGGCGAACGCGGCGCTCAAAACGGGAACCCAGGTGCCGTCTCTGCGCACGTTTCTGTGCGCGGGCGCGCCGATACCGGGCGCCCTGGCCGAACGCGCACGCGGGGCGTTGGGCGCGAAAATCGTCTCGGCCTGGGGCATGACGGAACTCGGCGCGGTGACGCTCACGGGCCTCGATGACGATGACGAGCGCGCCTTTACGACCGACGGTGCGCCGTTGCCGGGCGTGGAAGTCAAGGTGGTGGACGAGAACGACGGTGCGCTGCCGCCGAACGTGGCGGGGCGGCTTTTCGTACGCGCGTGCTCCGCGTTCGGCGGCTACCTCAAGCGCGCACACCTCAATGCCACCGACGACGAAGGCTGGTTCGACACGGGCGACCTCGCGCACATCGACGAACGCGGCTATATCCGCATCAGCGGACGCAGCAAGGACGTGATCATTCGCGGCGGCGAGAACATCCCCGTGGTCGAGATCGAGTCGCTGCTTTATCGGCACCCGGCCATCGCGCAAGTGGCCGTGGTCGCGTACGCGGACGAGCGTCTCGGCGAGCGCGCCTGCGCCGTGGTGGTGCCGAAAGCGGGCGAGGCGGTCGATCTGCCTGCGCTCGTCGATTTCCTCAAGTCGCACCGTATCGCCGTGCAGTATTTGCCCGAGCGCCTGCTGGTGCTCGACGCCATGCCGTCCACGCCCGCAGGGAAGGTGCAGAAGTTCCGCTTGCGCGACATGCTGCGCGAGATCGATGAACGGCAGTGCTAAACAAGGAGCGAAGATGAGTGAACCGGTGGTTCGGGTCGAAGTGACGGGGCGCGTGGGCGTGCTCACGCTGAACCGGCCGCAGCAGTTGAACGCGCTGAACGACGCCTTGATGGACGCGCTTGGCGAGGCGCTACTGCGCCTCGACGCCGACGACGCGATCGGCGCCATCGTCATCACGGGCGACGAGCGCGCGTTCGCGGCGGGGGCGGACATTGCCGAGATGGCGCACTGGTCGTATATGGACGTCTACCGCAGCGACTTCATCACGCGCAACTGGGAGACCATCCGGCGCGTGCGCAAGCCGGTGATCGCCGCCGTGGCCGGGCATGCCATGGGCGGCGGCTGCGAGCTGGCGCTCGCGTGCGACATCGTCATCGCAGCCGACAACGCGCGCTTCGCGCTGCCCGAGGTGCGCCTCGCCATGCTGCCGGGCGCGGGCGGCACGCAGCGCCTGCCGCGCGCCATCGGCAAGGCGAAGGCCATGGACATGTGCCTGAGCGCGCGTGTGCTCGATGCCGGGGAGGCCGACCGTTATGGCCTCGTTTCGCGTGTCGTGCCGCTCGACGCATTGCGCGGCGCAGCGTTGGCGCTCGCGGCGACGATCGCGGGCTATTCGCTGCCCGCGCTCATGGCGATCAAGGAGTGCGTGAATCGCGCCTACGAAGGCGCGTTGAGCGAGGGGATCGGCTTCGAGCGCCGCCAGTTGCATGCGCGCTTTGCGAGCGAAGACGCGCATGAGGGCATGAGCGCGTTCATCGAAAAGCGCAAGCCCGCATTCGGCCACCGCTAAAGCCGCACGCGCATGGCGTGTTCAGAAAATCTGCCGGAAGACCCAGTAAAGCCCTGCCGCGAGCGCGATCGACGCCGGCAGTGTGAGCACCCACGCGAGCACGAGATTGCGTACGGTGCCCCATTGCAGGCCCGAGCCGTTCGCGGCCATCGTGCCGGCCACGCCCGAGGCGAGCACGTGCGTGGTGGATACGGGCAGGCCGTAGGCGTCGGCCATGCCGATCGTGACCATGGCCACGGCCTCGGCCGAGGCGCCTTGACCGTAGGTGAGATGCTGCTTGCCGATCTTCTCGCCCACGGTCACGACGATGCGCTTCCAGCCCACCATGGTCCCAAGGCCAAGCGCGACGGCCACGGCCACCTTCACCCAGGTGGGAATGAACTTGGTTGCGTGGTCCATCTGTTTGCGGAACGTGTCGAGCACCCTGGCGTCCTCGGGTGACATCTCGGGCGCCTTTGCTTTCTGCATGAGGCGGATCGCTTCGCTTGCGACATACATGTTGTTGCGCACGTTATCCACGATCGTGTCGGGCACGGTGGCCATCGAACCCGAAAGCGCCACCTGGTCGCCGATGGTGTCGGTGAGCTGGCGCAGCGCGGGCAGCGTGGCGGGCGTGAGCTGGCGCGTGCGCACGAACGCCTCGACCTCGGCGCGCGCGTTTTCCGGCGGCGCGCCGTTTGCGTAGCGGCCGAGCGTGGCGGACGCTTCGCGCGCCACGACCACGAATGCCGTGGTTTCCTCTGGCGTGACGGCCTTGTTGAGCGCGTAGGCGGTGGGCACGACGCCGATCAGGATCAGCATGATGAGGCCCATGCCTTTTTGCCCGTCGTTCGAACCGTGCGCGAAGGACACGCCCGTGCAGGTGAGGATGAGGAGGGCGCGGATCCAGAACGGCGGCGCGCGGTTCGGTTCGGGTTCGGCGTAGAGCGCGGGCACGCGCACGAGCAGCTTGAGCGAGAGCAGCAGCAGCCCGGCCATGACGAAGCCGACCACGGGCGAGAACAGCAGCGCCTTGCCCACGCCGAGCGCCTGATCCCAGTCCACGCCGCTCGTGCCCGAAGGCCCGCTGATCAACTGGTTCATGATGCCCACGCCGATGATCGAGCCCACCAGCGTATGCGAGCTGGATGAAGGCAGCCCGAAATACCAGGTGCCGAGATTCCAGAGTATGGCGGCGATCAGGAGTGCGAACACCATGGCGAAGCCCGCGCTGCTGCCGACCTGGAGGATCAGCTCGACGGGCAGCAGTTGCAGGATGCCGAACGCCACCGCGCCGCTGGAAACGAGCACGCCGATGAAGTTCCACGCGCCCGACCAGGCCACGGCCAGATGCGGATCGAGTGAGTTCGTGTAGATGACCGTGGCGACCGCGTTGGCTGTGTCGTGAAAGCCGTTCACGAACTCGAAGCCGAGCGCGATGAGCAGCGCGAGCCCGAGCAGGACGAAGGGCAGCGCGGAGCTTTCGCGCACGGCGCGCAGGTCGACGACGAGATGATCGATTACGTAGATCGCCCCCGCCGCGATGATGGCGAGAAAGAGGGCGATGCCAATGCCGCGGCGGCGTGCGTCCGTCGCGCGGTAGGGGGACAAGGGTATGTCCGGCATGAAAGCGTGGCTCTGATGTATCCGCTTTGGGAAGCGCCTCGGCGCGGCGCTTGCGGGTTAGCAAACGTGCGCGGCGCGATGCCGCGTCGCAATGCCGCAAAGGCGATTCCAACGAGACGACGCAGTGTCGCACAATTGATCGGAATCAGATATGGACGTGACGTCGCACGTCCTGGCGCACCCACGGTCTTTGTGACTTTTCACAATCACCTTAGCCGCTTTCCCAGTTCTCCGGCGACGATCGAAGCCGTACGATGGCATGAAGCGCGGCGCGAGGCCGACAAGCCGCGCATTGAATTCATGGAGACGAACGTGCCGAAAGCCCCCTGGCTCGCCAGCTACGGCGATATTCCCGCTGACATCGACCCCGACGTGCATCCGTCGCTCGCCCATCTGTTCGACGAGGCGATGCGCCGCTACGCCCAGCGTCCCGCCTTGCGCGCGGGCGACACCGTGCTTAGCTATGCCGACGTCGACCGGCTTTCGCGCGACTTCGCGGCGTATCTCCAGCATGCGGGCGTGAAGAAGGGCGATCGCGTGGCGGTGATGTTGCCAAATCTGCTGGCGTTTCCCATTGCGCTGATCGGCATCGTGCGGGCGGGGGCGGTGCAGGTGAACGTCAATCCGCTCTATACGCCGCGCGAGCTACAGCATCAACTGGTCGATTCGGGCGCTCAGGCGCTCGTGGTGTGCGACGCCGCATTGCCCACTTTCGAAGCGATCAAGGCGAACACGGCCGTGAAGACCGTGCTGAGTGTCGGGGCAGCCGATGGCCTGGGGAACGCGGGTGGCGAAGATGGCGCGAGCGCCCCGCAGCCCGGCTCGTTCGCGGCAGCGCTCGCGCAAGGCGCGGCCTTGCCGTTCGAGCCGCCCGCGTTGTGCGGCGACGACCCGCTCTTTCTTCAGTACACGGGTGGCACCACGGGCCTTTCGAAGGGCGCGCTGCTCACGCATCGCAACCTCGTGGCCAACGTCGAGCAGTTCAAGACCTTCATGCCGGGTTTCATGACGCCCGGCGAAGAAGTGGTCGTGACGGCGCTGCCGCTCTATCACATCTTCGCGCTCACGGTGAATCTCATCACCTACTTCTCGATCGGCTCGGAGAACTGGCTCGTCGCGAACGCCCGCGACCTCGACAACCTGATCGACGTGTTCAAGGCCGCGCGCCCTACGAGTTTCATGGGCGTGAATACGCTTTATGCGGGGCTCGTTGCGCATCCTCGCATCGGCGAAGTCGATTTTTCGCGCCTGCGCCTCGCGGGCGGCGGCGGCGCGGCCATCATTCCCACGGTATCGGCGCGCTGGCAGGCCATTACGGGCGGCTTTATCCGCGAAGGCTACGGGTTGTCGGAGACGAGCCCGGTGCTCTCGTTCAATCCGGGCAGCATCGAGCGCTTCACGGGCACGACGGGTCTGCCGGTGCCGTCCACGCACGTCAAGCTGATGAACGACGGCGTGGAGGCCGCGCCGGGCGAGGCGGGCGAGATCTGCGCGAAGGGTCCGCAGGTGATGCAGGGTTACTGGAACCAGCCCGAGGCCACGCGCGCAGCCTTTACCGAGGACGGCTACTTCCGCACGGGCGACGTGGGGATGTTCGACGAGGGCGGCTTCTTGCGCATCGTCGACCGCTCGAAGGACATGATCCTCGTTTCGGGCTTCAACGTTTACCCCAATGAAATCGAGGCGGTCGTGACCGCGCTGCCGGGCGTGGCCGAATGCGCGTGCGTGGGCGTGGCCGACGAGCGCAGCGGCGAGGCCGTGCGCGTGTTCGTGGTGCCCGCGCGCGACGCCGTGCTCACCGCGGAACAGGTGATCGCACATTGCCGCGAGCAACTCGCGGCGTACAAGGTGCCGCGCGTGGTGAGCTTCGTGGAGGCGTTGCCGAAATCGACGGTGGGCAAGATCCTGCGGCGGGAACTGCGCGACGTGGCTTGAGTGCCGCGAGCGGGCGCGGGGTGCGGTGTGGTGCTCAGTGCGCCACTCAGTGCGCCGCGTCTTTTGCCTTCTTCGTGCCCGCGCGCACCTTCTTCTCCTTCTTGCGCGCGTCATGCCCGGCGGCGCTCGTCGCCCCGCGCAGCTTCAGCGCGATATCGAGCCGCGCGATCCAGTGCGCGTCGTCGAGCTTCGCGCCCAGCAGCGTTTCGATCCGCTCCAGCCGGTAGTCGAGCGTGTTCGGGTGCACGCCCAGCGCCTCGGCGGTCTGCCGCCGGCGCTGGCCGCTCGCGAACCACGCTTCGAGCGTGGCGAGCAGGTCGGCTTCCGTGGCCAGTTGCTCGGCCAGCGAGACGAGATAGCGCAGCACGTTGGCGCTGCTGCGCACGCTCTCCTCGATGGCGATCGACGAAAAGCGGTGCACGCGCGTGGCCGGTTCGTCGTCCGTGCCTTTGGCACGCGGCGCGAAATCGACGGCCTTGAGCGCTTCTTCCACCGAAGCCGCCCAGCCGCGCGCGCCTTCGTTCATGAGCCCGATGCCGATGCTGAGCACGCGCGGTTCCGCACGCGTGAGCGCGGCGGCATGATCGGCGGTGCGCTGGTCATTGCGCGTCATCGAGTCGCCGCGCACGCAGGGCAGCCAGAACACGAGCCGTTCGCGGTGCCAGACGCGCACCAGCGCATCGGGCTTGATTTCGAAGTGACGCGCGGCGCCCAGTGCGAAGCGGTCGAGCGCTTCCTCGCGCACCGAAGGCGCGTGATCGCGCAAGTCCAGATCGACGGCGAGCGCGATGCGCGGCAGCGTGGCGTCGAGGCCGAGCGCCTCGACCGTCTCGCGAAAGCGTGCGGCGTCGTCGGGTGCGTGGAACACGAGGTCGTAAAGCTGCTGCAACAGCGAGCCGCGCCAGCGCGCCTGCTGGTGCTGCTCGTCCAGATACGCCTCGGCGATGTGCTCGGCCATGGCGTCGAAGTAATCGAGCAGATAAGGCGAAACTTCGAACAGCAGTTCGTGCGCAAGCGCCGGGTCGGCTTCGGCCAGTTCCGTGCAGGTGCGCCAGAGCTCGCGCGCGCCGAGCCGGAACGCGCGCAGCAGCGAGCGCAGCGGCACGTTCTGATGCACGCGGCGGCGCGCGAACGCGGCGGTCCGGTCCATGACCGGATCGGCGGGCGGTTTGCCGGCGAGCAGGCACTGGAACCACAGGTCGGCCGAGAACGCGATCGAATCGAATATGTCCTTGCGCGCCGCCGCCGTGAGTGCGTTATAGCCTTCGAGCGAGAGCAGCGTGGCGTAGGTGCGCTCGACCGCCTTCGACTGGGTTTTGGCGAGCGTGCGCAGCTTGCTGCGCAGGCGCGGGCTGATGGCGGGAACGGGTGGCGGCATGGTGAGTTCGCGGAATTCGTGGAGACGATCTTCGCGAGTGTACTCAGCGGCGTGCCGCCGCGTCGAGGGTGTGTGCAAAAGGGTGTGCACAAACGGCGGGGCTCGCGCGGCCCCGCCGCCGTATCAGAACAGCAGTGCGATGCCGGCCATGCCGACGAACTGCGAGCGCGTGGACGAAGGCGTGGCGTTTTGCGAGTCGCCCACGGCGGGGCTCGCGTTGACGATATTGCCCGCGCCGTTCGCGCCGAGCGTCTGGCCGCCCGCGTGCTGGTAGGCCTGGAGCGCGTAGAGCGTGGTGCGCTTGGAGAGGTGGTACGACTCCTTGAGCGAATACTGTTGATACTGCGCGGCGCTCGTGATGCCGTTGGCCTGCGAGGCCATCGTGTAGGCGAAGCCGCCGCCCACGTCGAAGGCGGGCGTGAAGCGGTAGACCGCGAGCGCGGCCCAGGTGTTGAAGATGGCCGTGTCGTGGAAGATCGACTTGCCGCCCGCGATGTACTGGACATTCGAATACGAAGCGCCGAGCAGCAGGCTGCCGAGCGTGTAGTTGCCCGCCACCGCGATATGCTGGACCGCGCGCGCCGACACGTAGCCCTTGTTCAGCGAGGACGTGCCGAAGCTGCCGGTGGAAGCGCTGTCGAAGCCGGTAGTCTGCTGGGCGTTGTCCATGCGCAGGTACGCGGCCGCGAGGCTCACGGGGCCGGTGGAATAGCGCAGCGCGGCGCTCCACGTCTGACCCTTGCCGGTGCTGCCCGCAATGCCGCCGAACGCGTACATGGCGCTTGCCTGCACGCCATACCAGGTCGGCGAGGTGTACGTGGCCGAACTGTTGATGCGCACGGTCGTGTCGAGCCCGTCGATGTCGCCGGGGTGCGCGCCGGTCGCGCCGGTGAGCCACGAACTGCCCGTGAGCGGGCCGACGAACAGGTAATACGGCGTGTACTGGCGGCCCGCCGTGAGCGTGCCCGCGCTCTGGTTCTGAAGGCCCACATATGCCTGGCGGTTGAAGATCAGCCCGCTCGAGGAGAGCGCGCCGCTGTTCAGATCGAAGCCGTTTTGCAGATCGAAGATCGCGAACGTGCCGCCGCCCAGATCTTCCTTGCCTTGCAGGCCGAACTTCGACGCATACAGGTTGCCCTGGCGCATGTAGACGTTCGAGTGGCCATTCTGATTGTTGACGTAGGTGATCGCGTCGTCTACCGCGCCGTACAGCGTGACGCTGCTTTGCGCGAACGCGGGGTTGGCCACCAGGGCGGCGCTAGTCGCGAGAAACGTTCCAAGACCGAGGCCTGCTTTTTTCATCGTTGTGTGTCTCCATTGAAATTTGGACTGCTTATTTATCGTTTTTTCGCTACGCCGCGAGCGGACTGGCTGCTGCGGCGTGCGTACGGCGGCGAGAAGTGACGGATAGCGACTGCGGGTGACAGCGTTTGTTTCAGTCCTGCGATGCGCTCCCTTCCTGCGCGGCGAGCGCGCGCTGGCGTGCCTGCGCCGCGAGGCGCACGGCGGCATTGGGCGCGCCGTAGCCGTCGTAGCCGCCGCGCCGCTCCACGATTTCCAGGAAGAAGCGCTGGTCGAGCGTTTCCGTGTAGGCGTGCAGGAACTCGCCGCCGCGCTCGTCGCGGTCGTAGAGCAGGTTGTGCGCGCGCAGCGAGTCGAGGAAGGCCGGATCGAGCGCGTGGCGGGCGTCGAGATCGTCGTAGTAGTTTGCGGGCACGCGCAGCAGCGGCACGCCCGCCGCCTCGAATTCGGTCACCGCGCGGAAGATGTCGCCCGTATTGAACGCCACATGATTCAGGCCCGTGCCGTGATAGGCGCGCACCGTTTCCGCAGCGGCCGTGTGTTGGTCCACGGAGGCATTGAGCACGACGCGCAGCCCGCGGTCGCGGCTCATGAGCGCGCGGCTGCGCACGAGTCCGTACGGATCGGGGACCAGCACGGCGGGGCTCGCCTCCAGACCGAACACCGACTTGAGGAACAGCACCCACGAATCGAACGAGCCGGCGGGCAGCGAAAGGCTCACGTGATCGATGCCGATGATCGGACCGACTTCAACGGGACCGTCGATATCGGTGAGCGAGAAATCGGCTTCGAAGAGCGTGGGCTGGCCCGGCTCCTCATTAACGAAATAGTTAAGACTGCCGTCCGGACCCTGAACGGCGGGCACCACGCGTTCGTTCGGACCCACGCGGCCCGAGAACGGCAGATAGCCGAAGCCGGCCGCGCGTTCGAGCGCGAGGCGCGCATCGTCCACGCGAAACGCCGAGGCGCACAGCGAGAGGCCGTGGCGCTGGAAAAACGCGCCGGCGAACGAGTCGGGCTCGGCGTTGAGCACGATGGCCGCGAGGCCATGCTGATAGAGCGTCACGTCCTTCGAGCGATGCTGGCCCGCGCGGCGGAAATGCAGCTTTTCGAGCCAGTTGGCCACGTGCGCGCGCGCCGTGTCGTCCACGGCGAATTCGAGGAATTGCCACTGCGCGTTGGCGGGCGCGGCGCTCGGGTGGTAGAGCGCGTCCGCCTCGACATGCTCCACTGCCAGAGTTTCGCGCGTGAGGGCTTCGAGCAGCAGCAGCGAGCGGTGGCCGTCGGCGGCTGTGGCGGCGGGCGGCGCGCCGCGAAAGCCGTCATTGAAGATTTCGAGCGAAAGCGGACCCGTGTAGCCGCTTTTCACCACTTGCGCCGTGAAGTCGGCGAGGTCGAAATCGCCCTGGCCCGGGAAGCAACGATAGTGGCGGCTCCATTCGAGCACGTCCATCTGCATTCTCGGTGCGTCGGCGATCTGCACGAAGCCGATGCGCTCGCCCGGAATCGCGGCAATGCCGTCGGGCGTGTCGTCGAGCGAGAGCGTGTGGAAACTGTCCAGCGCGAGCGTGAGGCTGGCGTGGTTGACGGTGTTGACGAGCCGCCACGCGTGGCCATAGGTGCGCACGTGGCGGCCCCATGCAAGTGCTTCATAACAGATCGTCACGCCCGCTTCCCCGGCCGCTTTTGCGAGCGCGCCCAGTTGCTCGGCGGCCAGCGCGTCGTCGCAGATCGTTTCGGGCGAGACATTGCTGCACACCAGCAAACGGTCCGTGCCCAGTTGATGCATCACGTCGAACTTGCGCTTGACGCGTTCGATGTTGCGCGCAAGGCGCTCGGGCGCGACGCCCTCGAAATCGCGAAACGGCTGGTACAGCACGATATCGAGACCGAGATCCCCGGCCATGCGGCGCACGTCGGCGGGCGAGCCTTCGAAATAGAGCAGGTCGTTCTCGAAGATCTCGACGGCGTCGAAACCCGCGGCGCGGATCGCGGCGAGCTTTTCGGCCAGCGTGCCGCTGACCGACACCGTGGCGATCGAGCGGCGCAGTGCACGAGAGGGGACTTGGGTCGGCTTGGACATGGGCATGAAATGGCCTGGCTACAGCAACGGCGTTGAAAAAGGTCCGGCGCGGCGGCGTGGGGCGAATGCTTAACTAACTGGCGCACCGCAGACACACTTGCCGCTGGAGTTTCCGAAGAATACGCCAAACTAACTAGTTAGTACAAATTCTCGCAAACCCCAGGTGACCGGTGGGGCGCTTCGCGGCACACTGGCGGCCATGCGGTGAAGCGTGCAGCGATTCTTGAGTATGCGCCGTGCCGGTCGTCAAGTTGTTGTGGAGTGTGAGTCATGGGAATGCCTTCGGTGCTGGTCCTGAACGGACCCAACCTGAATCTGCTGGGAACGCGGGAACCCGCGATCTACGGCGCTGAAACGTTAGATGACGTTGCCGCCCTGTGCCGCGAGGCGGCGGGGCGTCTTGGGATCGAGATCGATTTTCGCCAGTCGAACGCCGAGCATCAGTTGATCGACTGGTTGCACGAAGCGCGTACGCACGTGGACGGTATCGTCATCAATCCGGCTGCCTATACGCACACGTCGGTGGCGATTGCCGATGCGCTTTCGGCCATCGCCAAGCCCGTGATCGAGGTCCATATCTCGAACGTGCACAAGCGCGAGGCGTTCCGGCACCATTCCTTCGTTTCGCCCATCGCGGACGCCATCATCGTCGGCTGCGGCACGCAGGGCTATGTGCTCGCGCTGGAGCGCATGGCCACGCTGCTCGCGAAGAAGGTGGCGCAATGAGCGCCCCGAAGAACGCGCTGGGCGCGCGCGCAACCGCCCAATCGTTTCTCTGCGGTCTGATCGGCTCGGGCATCGGCGGCTCGCTCACGCCCGCAATGCAGGAGCAGGAAGGCCGCGAACTCGGCTTCCACTATGTGTACCGGCGCATCGATCTCGAAGCGCTGAAGCTCACGCCCGCAGCACTCCCCGAGCTGCTGCTCGCCGCCGAGCGCATGGGCTTCGACGGCCTGAACATCACGTATCCCTGCAAGCAGGCCGTGATCGAACTGCTCGACGAACTCTCCGACGATGCCCGCGCGCTCGGCGCCGTGAATACGGTGCTGTTCCGCGACGGCAAACGCATCGGCCACAACACCGACTGGTCGGGCTTCGCGAGCGCATTCCGGCGCGGCCTGCCCGACGTCTCGCTCGCGGAGGTCGTGCAACTGGGCGCGGGTGGCGCGGGTGCGGCGGTCGCGCATGCGGCGCTGCAAATGGGCGCCCAGGCGCTCACGCTGTTCGACGTGGACGCGTCGCGCGCCGCGTCGCTCGCCGCCGAATTGCAGGCGCGCTTCCCGGCGGCGTGCGTGAACGCGGGCGGCGATCTGCGCGAAGTGCTCCAGCAGGCCACGGGTCTGATCCACGCCACGCCTACCGGCATGGCGAAGCTGCCGGGCATGCCCTTGCCTGCGGAGTACCTGCACGAGCGCTTGTGGGTGGCGGACATCGTCTACTTCCCGATTCGCACGGCGCTGCTCGAAGCGGCCGAGGCGCGCGGCTGCCGCACGCTGAGCGGTGGCGGCATGGCGGTGTACCAGGCAGTGGATGCGTTCCGGCTTTTCACGGGCGTCGAGCCCGACGCGGAACGCATGTATGCGCATCTGCAATCCATGCTGGCGGCGAACGCCTGCGAATAACAAACGACCTGGAGAGAGACATGGCACCACCGGTATCCACGGGGCGCGGCGACGCGCCGACCCTTTCCGCCGCGACGCCCGCCGAGGGCGCGATGCGCCGCTCGCGGGCGCGCTATCGCATCCTGGGCCTGCTGGCCGTCGGCACGATGATCAATTACCTCGATCGCACCGTGCTCGGCATTGCCGCGCCGCAACTCACCAAGGAACTTGGGATCAACGCGGCGCTCATGGGGCTCGTGTTCTCGGCGTTTTCGTGGAGCTATGTCGTCGCGCAGATTCCGGGCGGCGTGTTCCTTGACCGCTTCGGCAGCAAGTTCACGTACTGGATCTCGATGACGCTCTGGTCGATGTGCACGCTGGCGCAGGGCTTTATCGGCGGCGTGGGCGCGCTGTTCGCGTGCCGCCTGGGTCTGGGCGCGGCGGAGTCGCCGTGCTTTCCGACCAACAGCCGCGTGGTCGCCACCTGGTTCCCGCAAAGCGAGCGCGCGTTCGCCACGGGCACGTATACGGTGGGAGAGTACATCGGTCTCGCGTTCTTCAGCCCCTTCCTGTTCGCGCTGATGGGCGCGTATGGCTGGCGCTCGCTGTTCTATGTGGTGGGCGCCGTGGGCATTGCGTTCGGCGCGGTGTGGTGGTTCCTCTATCGCGAGCCGCATGAGCATCCGGCGGCCAATCGCGCCGAGCTCGATTACATCGAGGCAGGCGGGGGGCTCGCGCGCCACGAGCGCAAGGCCGACGCGCAGCCTGAGGGGAAAAAGCAGGGCTTCGACTGGCGCATGGCCGGGCAGCTCGTGCGTCGCCGTCAGCTTGCAGGCATCTGCCTCGGACAGTTCGCAGGCAACTCCACGCTCGTGTTCTTCCTCACGTGGTTCCCGACCTACCTCGCCACCGAGCGCCACATGGGCTGGCTCAAGATCGGCTTCTTCGCGATCATGCCGTTTATTGCCGCTTCGATTGGCGTGATGTTTGGCGGCACGTTCTCTGACTGGATGCTGCGTCGCGGGATTTCGGCCAATGTGGCGCGCAAGCTGCCGATCATCGCCGGGCTGTTGCTCGCTTCGACCATCATTCTCGCGAACTTCGTGGAGAGTAATGTTGCGGTGATTGCGATTCTTTCTGTGGCGTTCTTTGCGCAGGGTATGGCCGCGCTTGGATGGACGCTTGTTTCGGATATCGCGCCGGCTGGCATGCTCGGTCTTACCGGTGGCATCTTCAACCTTGCGGCTAATCTTGCGGGCATTATCACTCCGCTGGTTGTGGGGCTGATTGTCGGTGCGACGGGGTCGTTTGTCTGGGCGCTCGTGTTTATTGGCGTGATCGCGTTGGTCGGTGCGGCTTCTTATATCTTTGTTGTTGGTGATATCAAGCGGATTGAGCTTTGACGTTGGTTGGGGGGCTTGCCGGGGCTTTCGCGTTTTCTTGTTTTCGTGTCGGTCTGCCTGGGTTGCCCCTGTGCGGGAACCTATCCGCATTTTTGTGTGCAAGGCGGTTTAACAGATCCTAACCTCGGGCGAGCGTAAAGCGCTCGCCAAACAGGATGGCAAACTGGTTCATCGCGGATTTCCAGTCGAAGGTTGCCCGTACCGACTTGGCCAGCACATTGCGCAGCGCCAGCCAGAGTAGTTTGATGGCAGCCTCGTCGGTGGGGAAGTGGCCCCGGGTCTTGATGATCTTGCGTAGCTGCATGTTCAGACTCTCAATGGCGTTGGTCGTGTACACAACCCGTCGAATCTCGGGTGGAAACACGAAGAACGGCGTGACGTGCTCCCAGGCTCGCTGCCAGCATTGCACAATC
>NZ_QLSU01000007.1 GCF_003268775.1 Paraburkholderia unamae | reverse complement strand
AGATGAAACTCACCTATGTGCCACGGACGTCAAGGCTCGCCGTGTTCGTCCTGCTTGCATGCGCGGGTGGCGCCGCTCCCGCGCAGGACACGTTATCCGACGATCACCGATTGGCTCCTATACGGCGATCCCTGACGGCAATCCCTAGATTGCATCTTGCGGCAGTTTTCTCGCCGCAATCAGCCGTCGGAGTTTAAACTTATCGGGCGACCCAAAAAATGCCGAATTCGCTTAAAACAGTCATTTCCCAAGACCTGTTTTTGGCCGCAAGATGGCGAATCTATAGATCCGTCCCTACCAGTGCACGAAACCAAACCTCAGTTAGGGCTTGGCTCGCGCTCAGCGAGCATCAAATCGACGCTCGTAAAAATATCGGCATTATTGAATGCGCTGTTTCGAGCTCCCCGCTTGCGCGGTGACGCCATTTTCAGTCGGCACGAGCGTCCAGATCTTGGCATCGATTCCGTCGTTTTGCAGCTTGCGCAGGAAGTAACGTGCCTGCAGAGCGTCATGGGTAGCGATCAAAACCTGGAAACCATGATCAACGATGTAGTCACGCAGCAAATCGAAAACAGCAGAGGCATGCACCAGGTCGTGGTGCTGAGTCGGGTCATCCAACAACAGTGCTTTCCAAGGAGACCACTGATGACTCATGGCCATTGACAGCAGGAAGGTCAGTTGAAGATCTGTCAACTGTGCCTCACTCGCAATATCAGGTACCGGTACCGCTTTATTGCCAAGCGGTACAGAAACGCCGGCACGATCCTTGTTATACGAACTGAAGAACTTAAGGCTTGCCTCGTGGAACCTGGACTCCCGCACGACTCGTTTCAGCAGCGCCTGCCAGCGGGGTACCACCTTGCCGACATGCTTCTGAACGTTCTCAATTTCTTTCTTGAGCGAGCCGTCCAGCAAATCCATCGCGTCCGAGATCATGGTCAATCGCAAGAAGCTGGATCGCGCCGCGTTGATGCTGTCATTGAGGAAAGCTTTGAAGGCCTCTTCTGAACGGTCAAGGCGCTGAGCATCAATCAGCCGCTGGGCCAGTTGTGATTCATTCAACTTGGCCCAAGCAGAAATTTCCACCCCAATGCCTTCGAGTGCTGAAACATAGCCCTCGAGGAGGGTCAACGTGGCGCGCAGCGTCGCTTCACGGGCCTGCGCAGCTTCCGCAAGTGGGTCGTCGGTCAACCCCAGCTCTTGCCAGCTTGCTCGGAATTGCAGAAGGAGCGTTTGAACCCTTCTGATTTCTTCCTCAATCCCCTGGACAAGGGTTGATGACTCAAGCAACTGATGCTGTTGGGTGTCCAGGGCGGATTGCACAGTCCCGACCTTACCGTTCAGGTCGCTGATCTGCTGTTCCAGCTGAGCTTTTGCTGCTGTGAGTTGCTCGAGCGTTCGAGCCAGCGGTTGCCCAGAGGTAAGCGCGGCCAGTGCGGCGACTGCTTGATCCAATCGTGTAGCCGCTTCGCTCTGTTGAACTCGGGCCAAGTCAAGCACGTGCTGTGCCGAGTTGAAAGCTCGCTCGGTTTGTTCAAAGGCTTCAGGAGTAGGGAGAGCGTCCAATGCCGCTCGCTGATCAGCCAAACGCTTTTGGGCAGGAGCAATGTTATCGAGTTGCTGCCTGAGCGCCTCTCTTGCCAACGGGAGCGAGTCACTAGCCAAAATCGGATCGGTACGAAACTGCATAACTTGCCGTCCCAGATCCTGGCGGCTGGACTCCAAAGCACCTAACTCCCCTCGTGTGAGGTCTAGTGCTTGCTGCGCTTTCTTAACCGCGACCTCACTGGCCGTCATCGCTTCCACCGCAGCTCGCAATTGCTGCTCAGCCGCAGTCAAACTCGGATTGATCGCTTCAAGGGCTTGAGCCACACGGGACTGAAGCTTGGCTGCACCATGCGGCTCCAGGCAAAGTGGGCATTGATCTTGGTCAGCAGGAAGATGTTGCGCTATGGATGCAACGGCCTGACGGATTGCGTTGGCGGAAGCACTGAGCATCTCATAATGTGATCGGGCAGTGGCCTCCGCGGCTTTACACGTCTCATACGAGGAACGTTCGGCATCCCGATCTGTGCTCTGTTTATCGATGAGCACTTCGAGAGCAGTGATTTTCTGGACGACCTCGCTGATCCGCTGCTCTGTGGCCTGCCAGTCGGCAAGCATTAGTCGACCCGCGTCCAGGCGCTGCTCCGTCTGGCTGATTCCCTGAAGCTGGACGTCAATCTGAGCATGCTGGTTACGAACACGTTGGTTTTGCTCATGCTGCCCGCGAAGTACATGAGAATTTTTTTCCGCGTCACGCAGGGCAGCAATCGCCGACGTCAACGCGTCATTACGGTGATCGATCTCCTGTTTGGCTGTGGTTTCTCCAACCAGGCGCTCAAGTTGCTGCCCGATACTGGTAAGTTCTTGCTGTGCAGAGTGGATACTGGCCTGATGCTGCTGCAACACGGCACTGCCTTGAGCCCTTGAAGTTGTGTGGCGGTCAAACGTCTCACTCGCCGCCGTGAGGTCTGCATTGAGCTTTTCAAGCTGCTTCCGCGCCGCCACGAAGCTTTCAACAAGATCATTTACCAAGGCGAGGCTTGAGACATGCTGCCGAGCCCGCTCGACCTTTCCTTGCACAATCTCGGACAGTGCGGAGTGTGCAAGCGTCAACCCCTCCTGGCTTACAGGTCCGGTCAACAAGCCAGGTGGAAACTGGCTCAGGCTTTGCGTCTGGTTTGCAGCATCAGAGAGTACGTCAGCAATTCGATCGCGCGGGCGTAATGCACCTACTGCACCAGCAGCAGCGATGTCACGCTCCTGAAGTAGGCGAATCCACTCGTTCAATGCAGTCTCATGCCTGATCAACACTTCCTCCGCACGGGCTTTTTGCTCCGTCAGCGACCGTCGCGCAGCAGCAAGGGTGGCACGAGCTTTAGAACCGTCGCTACCAATCGGAAGCTTAGCCAGCTGGGATCCGGCTTCCTTTTCTTCCGCATTGACGATCCACCCGTTCTCCCTTTGATCCAAAAGGTGGGTTAGGCGCAGTAAGAATGGGATATCACTTGCGGACACATTAGGAAAGACGCTGCTTAAATCCCCGTTCTGGCTGACCTCGCCCGCCGCAGTCACTCGTGATGTCGCGGTCAGCTCAGTAAAATTTAGACTGACTGCCGCTGCGGTCTGATCGTCACGAATGATGTGGGCAATGTCGTCACGTAGCCGTGCGATTTTCCCGGTCAGACCAAACTCGATCGCCTCAAATACCGTTGTTTTGCCCGTACCATTCGGTGCGAGCAAAATAGTCGCCCCGGGACTCAGCTCAATGGTGACGTCAGACCCGAATTTACGCAGGTTCGACAGGGTGATGGAATTCAACTTGCTCACGGCTGAACCTCGCTATCACTCAGCGAATCGGTGAGTACACGCACGACATCCGCTCCGTTTTTGTTGGTCAGAAGCTGCGCTCTCCAGGCAGCGATGTGGGGCGCCGACCAAGGGCGTGCAGCGGACAGCGTGTTCAGCGCAGATACCAAAGGGTCGCTCAGCGTCTCGACATCGCCAGCAGGATCCAAGGCCGCCAGGAATGTCCGGTTAAGAAAATCACCAGCGGCTTCAGATTCGCGCACAACAACCTTGCGGCAAAACCTGTCATCAGTCTCAATCCGCGCAGCGTCATCTTTAGAGATATCGCTGATCATCAGAAACATATAGAGGTCGGCAGTCTCAGGCTCCGGTAGCACATCCCGGACATCGGCAGCCCATTGGTTGGCAGCTTGCAGGGCCGTTAATGGAAGCTCGATGAGCAAAACCGTCCGCCAACCCGCCAGTTCGATGTGGGAGCGCTTGAGGCGAACAACATGCGAGTTGTATTCGACCTCAGGCAGCATAAGCTCCGTTACGTCCGTGGGACACACGTCATACCGACCCTCTACACGCTGAATGATTGCGCCAGTCAATTCTTGCAGTGTCAGCATGATTAGTCTCTTTCCCCATAAGATTGGATTGCATCTTCGCGCGCATCGCGCCAAGCATCCCAATGACGTTTAAATTGCCCCTGCAGCTGGGCGAGTGTCCCGGTTCGCAGGTACTTGAGTACCCCAAATCGTGTCACCAGCAACCTGGGCTGTCGCTCAGCTGCCATGCTATTACTTGTTTCAAAATCATCAGCCATGCCGGACTCGAGCAAGCTCGTGGGAGACCCTTCGACGCCTGCAAGAATGACCACCGGCGCCGGTGAAGGCCCCAAAACAGCCATCAGGTCATCGGCAAGAGGCCTGGCGCCGGTGTGATCGCCTGAAGCGCCTGACCAATTCTTCAACGCGATGCTGAGAACTTCCCCAAGATCTGGAATTTCGCGCCAATTGCCATCGTCATTACCGATCGCAACGCACACCAGAAGCAGCATCAAAATAGCGGTTTCCATCAGATCTGCAGTACGAGGCCCGACGCGCAGCGCGTGCTTCACGTCCAAACCTTCTGTTTTGGGGTACATCAGTTGCCCAAACAGCGAATCACGCGCAGCAGCGTCAGCTGTAAGCTCAGCGGCCCAAGAGCGCCACTTCGGTTCCAATGCTGCCAGCAATGGCGTGTCGGATACTGAGTTCAACCTGGCCGCGATACGGGCTTGTAGCTGCTCCCACACAAGATTGTTCATTGCCCTGTGAAGTGCTGAAGATTCATCTCGCGTTTCCAGGATCGTCGAGAGCTCGCGACCCGACGCACAGGACAGCGCCTCAGAGTTGTCTATCCAAGGAAGCTCATCAAGGTCATTTTCGCTGATGCCAAGCGTTCTACCCAACTCATTCCCAGCGCCTTGGCGCCAAAGCGGCTCACCCAAAAGCAGGCAATGACTCCCGTTTTTCAAGTGCAGGGCCAACCGAAGGATGGCCGAGGGGAGGGCCACGGTATTTGGCGTAGGCGGGCAATAGGTAGCGTGCAACCGCAGCCTTCTGTTGTTACCGCCCGCTGCCCAGTGGTGAGAAACAACTTCCGTGGCAGCATGGGCCGCGGGCAAGCTCGTCGTACCATTTAAGTTGTGGGTGCCGGCGACCATCCAACTCTGCGCAGCCAGCGGGTTCATGAGGTACTGCGTCCAGGTCTCAGCATCTGACCGGCGTGCGTCTTTGAGATGGTTCACCATCGCATGACAGCTGATGGCGTTAACATCTGTGGTATTTGTAGAGATGTACCCTACCAGCTTCTCAAGGGTTGCCCCGGGATCATTGAAGTGCCGTCCTAACGACTCGCATGCACGATCTTCAAGGTTCTCGTCACTCCCGACGGCATGGATAGTGAGTGTCCGCATCGTTTGGCGAACGTGATCCCAGTCGGTAAAACCGCACCAGGTCGTCAACCATTTATAGACATTTTGCGTTGGCGTATCGGCGCGGCTGGAGAGCGCGGCCAAGTCAAGGCCATCCTGCTTGCAGAGTCGACAAAACTCATTCAGGTGGTTGGCGGTAATGAAATCACTAAGTTTGCCCTTGATAGTGACTTCTAGGCCGAGCAGGATGAGCGAAAAGGCACGGACCGGCGTATGCTTAGACTGCGGAGTGAGACTCCAGGCAGACAAGCTCTTCATGGCCTTATCAAGCTCAGAATCGATGGTGCTATCAGGAGGGGCAACTGGCGTTGCACTCGCTGCCGCATTGCTGCTGGCCTTGGGTCTATAGGACCTGATGTAGTCGGCTTTATCGATGTGCTTATCGCTGAAGGGGGTCGTCTGCCGCTTGATCTGGAAGTGCTCGTAATGCTCATCCGCATGGTAAATGACTACGTCATCCCATTCACCGATACCGCCCTGCTCGGCACCGATCAGCAACGGTGCAGTGCGTCCCTCCAGGTATTTGTCCACCATGTCCGACAAACGTTGAGCAATTACCAGCTTCTCGTAACGGCTTTTTTGCTCAAGCCGGAACCTTCTTATCATTCTGAATCCCTTCAAGCATTTCGTTACCCAATACACCGATGGAAGGTGGCTATATAATAGCGAGACGGCTTGGCCGAAGAAACAGAGCTCTCAACGTCTCCCCGTAATTAGTAGCAGTTGGCATCAGAGTCCAGCCTGCGAGCAGTGAACTCAGCGCTGTAAGAAAGCTACCTGGTTCAGGCTTGTTACAACAGGCTGCTTTTGGCCGAAGCCCGATGAATTTCGCTGTGGCCGCTTTCAGAATACCTTGACCGCAAGCGCGGCCCGTCGGATAACAATTCCGAAATCCCGGGATACTTTCATCGATGGGAGCTTAAGTAAATGAGTCGTTATGATTGTCTACGATCTATGTGCCGAGGTCGAGTGTCCGAAACTGGCCGATCCGGACTCTCTCAAATCCTGCACTGAAGTTTAACCTCAATGTCTGTTGTTCAGCCACTTTTGGTCATCGGTTGCCGGGTGGCCAATGACCGCTTCGGCCGACGACCGAGCGTTCGTCTTTTACGATTCGATGGCCGGTTACGGGGTGTAGCCGACGCTTGAACATCCAAGCAACACCGCATGTGAACGACGGCTTGTGGCCGAGTGCCGACTCATGCGTTTTGCATCGATGGGCGAGTGAGCATCCTCAGGCGACTGACTCAGTGCGACCCAACTCGGTCAGTAGCACCATCGGCGCCCCAACGTCCGCTCTTGATGCAATCTCCGTCTGTTGGATAGGCCTCAGTTTGTTTTCGGCGTTGCTATCTTTGCAGATGACGCACTGCGGCGTGGCGCTCCTTGTATTTTATGTGGCCCTATTTAAAAATCGTGGGACAGCCATGCATCGGCCTTTGTCATGAGGAGCATATGGCCTCGTGCAGGCTCGCCACTCGGACCAATCGATCAGATAGTCTGCCCTTGCGAGGTTGCCCATGAACGAAGATCGAACGTGCGCGGTGTGTGGCCAAATATTCCTGCCTCGAGCGCAAAGCCCGAGCCAGAGATATTGCTCGAAACGAGATTGCCAGCGCGAGCGAAAAGCCCGATGGCAAAAACAGAAGATCAAATCAGATCCGGATTACCGCGAGAACCAACGGCACGCCCAGGCTCGGTGGAGTGAATCGCATCCAGACTATTGGCGAACTTACCGCGATACACATCAGGCTTATAAACAACGCAATCGCGAACTACAACGGATCCGCAACAGCCAGCCCAGACATATTGCAAAGATGGACGTGTCCGCCCTCGATGGGCGCCTATGTACCGGGTTCTATGTGCTTGCGCAGGCGGTGTGTGACGATATTGCAAAGATTGGCGCCTGGATTGTCCATTTGACGGTGATCTCTGATCTTTCCGGTTAGCCATTGAATATTGCAAAGAGATGACACGTAGTAGTCGTGGTGTTCGCCTGTTACCGTAGAACGGCGCACTGCCGGCTTTCGTCTTCTCAATTCCATGAGTCACGATAGCGACTGGCGTCCGAACATCCCTGCACCGACATCACGCAGCTCGACTAACCAGCTTCGTCCGGGAGTGCACTATGCCAGTCGAATTCAACGCTGAGTCACTTCAAGATCGGGAGAAACTGATCTGTGCGGTGGAGTACGTGCGTATGTCGACAGAACATCAGCAATACTCGACGAGCAATCAGCAGGACAAGATTCGAGAATACGCAACCAGACGCGGATTCTACATCGTCAAGACGTATGCTGACGAAGGGAAGAGCGGGTTAAGAATCGACGGTCGAGCCGCATTGCAGAGACTGATATTTGACGTAGAAAGCGGGCAGGCGGATTTTCAAGTCATCCTGGTGTACGACGTCAGTCGATGGGGGCGATTCCAGGATGCAGATGAAAGTGCCTACTACGAGTACGTTTGCCGTCGTGCGGGCATTCAGGTCATTTATTGCGCCGAGCAATTTGAGAACGACGGGTCGCCTGTTTCGACAATCGTTAAGGGTGTAAAACGTGCCATGGCCGGCGAGTACAGCCGCGAATTATCTGCAAAGGTGTTCGCCGGGCAGTGTAGGCTAATCGAGTTGGGATTCAGGCAAGGCGGCCCAGCTGGGTATGGGTTGCGGCGCATCCTGGTGGGTCAGGACGGTCTAATGAAGGCCGAGCTGGAACGCGGGCAACACAAGAGCCTTCAGACTGACAGGGTCGTACTCATGCCCGGTCCGGCGGACGAGGTACGCATCGTCAACCTGATCTATAAGTGGTTTGTTGAAGAATCGCGAAACGAGCATGAGATCGCCGCGCGCTTGAACGCCATGAAGGTTAAAACCGATCTTGATCGCGAGTGGAGTCGATGTACAGTCCACGAGATACTCACAAACGAAAAATACATCGGCAACAACATATACAACCGCACATCGTTCAAGCTCAAGGTGCGTCGGGTCGTAAATCCCTCTGATATGTGGATCCGCAAAGACAGCGCGTTTCCATCTGTTGTGGCAAAGGATGTTTTCTACACTGCTCAGGGCATACTGCGAGCTCGTGCGCGTCGATATACCGACGAGGATCTGATTGAACGCTTGCGCGTCCTGTACAAATCCAGGGGGTTTCTCTCTGGCCTGGTTATAGACGAAGCCGAAGGGATGCCGTCCTCATCAGTGTACATCTACAGATTCGGCAGCCTGATTCGCGCCTATCAGGCAGTTGGTTTTACCCCCGACCGGGATTATCAGTACATCGAGGTCAACCGCTTCTTGCGCCGTCTGCATCCTGACATCGTGCGGGAGACTGAAGAAAAAATCACAGAGGTAGGCGGAGATGTAACGAGAGACTTAGCAACAGATTTGCTGAAAGTCAACCGCGAGTTCACCGTATCACTGGTCCTTTCCCGGTGCCAAATTACTGCCAGCGGCAAGAACAGATGGAAGGTCCGATTCGATGCAGGCCTGCTTCCAGACATTACCGTCGCCGTTCGCCTTAATGATGGTAACGATGCTCCACTCGACTTTTACCTCCTTCCGCGACTGGACTTCGGACAAGCTGGGATCCGGCTTGGAGACTGTAACCCTATTGAATTCGAGAGTTACAGGTTTGATACGTTGGATTACCTATATAGCATGGCGGAGCGAGTGCGCCTGAGGAGGGCAGCATGAGTGCGTCGAGAAGTGCCGGTGAAATTCGCCTGATTCGTCTGGACCGAATAGAAGTCTTGAATCCACGAGAACGAGGCAGCCGGGTATTCGAGGAAATTGTTCGCAACATCAAGACCATCGGGTTGAAGAAGCCCGTTTCTGTGACGCCTCGGATTGACGCGAGCGGAGTCGAGAAATTTCTCCTTATTTGCGGAGAAGGCCGTCTAAAGGCTTATCAGGCATTGGGTGAGGAAGAGATTCCCGCGCTGGTGGTTGATGTGTCAGATGAAGACGCATTCATCATGAGTCTCGCGGAGAACATTGCGCGAAGGCAACATCATCCCCTTGAGCTGCTATCCGGAATCCGTCAATTGATGGATAAAGGGTACTCGATCAGGTCAATAGCAGAAAAAACTGGCTTGAACCACTACTACCTGCAACAGATATGCAATTTGCTGCGTTTGGGCGAAGATCGCCTCCTTGTCGCAGTAGAGAGTGGCGCGATTCCAATCAATGTCGCGGTCACAATTGCTGGGGCGGGAGACGACGACAAGGCTGTGCAGGCGGCTCTTCAAGGCGCTTATGAGAGCGGCGCGCTACGCGGTCGCCAACTGATACTTGCAAGGCGGGTAATTGACAAGCGGCAGCGTTTAGGGCGTGCTGCCGCACGCACGAGCACAACGACGCATGCTCATGTTTCGACTACGACTGTCATACGAACCTATCAAGACGAGGTCAAACGGCAAACTGCGCTGGTACGGAAGGCAGAGTTCTCGCAACAGAAATTGCTGCTGGTAGTTGGTGCGTTGCGCCAGTTGCTAAGCGATGAGAATTTCGTCAACCTTCTGCGGGCGGAAACGCTTACCACGATGCCCAAATACCTCGCAGAGCGCGTGTGGCCAAGCGGGAGCCACGTATGACCGGGGTAACGCTTGGCTTTGTCCCCGAGCCGGTCATCGTCGCGGTCGACGATATCCTGCCGACGCGCAAGTTTCCATCGAGCGCTTTGAAGACGCGCAAGTTCCGGCAAATTGTATCGTCGATCTCCGAAGTGGGACTAATAGAGCCACTATCTGTAACTGCGAGAGACGCAGTAACGCGAAAATACCCGCTGCTCGATGGTCATCTGCGTTTGCTGGCGTTGCGAGAACTGGGGCGTGCAGACGCAGCCTGTCTTGTAGCAACAGACGACGAGGCATATACCTACAACAATCGTGTGAACCGTCTCGCGACGGTACAGGAGCACTACATGATTCGCAGGGCGATCGACCGTGGCGTACCACCGAGCCGCCTGGCGAAGGCATTGGGAGTCGACGTTAGCCATCTAATTGCACGGATCACGTTGCTCGATGGATTGTGCCCGGAAGCCATCACGATGCTAAAGGATCAGCAGTTTTCTCCCGCGCTTTCGAAGGCTTTGAGGAAAATGAAGCCGACGCGTCAGGTAGAGTGCGTTGAGCTAATGGTTGCGGCGAACTGCGTGACGGCGGCATATGCAAATGCGCTCTTGGTCGCTACGCCTGCGAGCGCTCTTGTCGATGGAAAGAAGCCGTCCAGGATTGCGGGAATGACCCAGGAGCAAATCGCCAAGATGGAGCGGGAAATGTCAAACCTGCAGGCGCAGTACAAGCTCGTCGAGCAAACTTACGGGCAGGACGTCCTGAATCTTGTGCTCGCCCGCGGATATCTCGGCAAGCTGCTGGAGAACGAGGCAGTCACAAATTACCTGAGCGCGCATTATCCTGAGTTGCTTAGCGCGCTTGAAGCGATAGTTGAAGTTGAGTCAATTGAACAATAATAGGGGCGCAGCCGCCGGAGTGAATTCAGTAGAGGTTCGTCTCCAGCCTGTAGTGGAGCTCTGATCGACGGAATCGCGATTCTCGTCGGGACAACATCGCCAGTTTGATTTCTCGGCGGCATAATGTTCAGTCGCATGGACGTCATGGGTGGCCGCAGGATGCAAGCCAAAATCAGGACGACGCCGATTGACGACGAAGCTAGGGCGGAGCTGCTCACTTTTCTCGTGATAGGGCAGCTTTTCGCGCTCGCAGTCAGTGGAGCGTGGCTGCGGACCGATCATTTGATCGAGTCTGCGCAGATATGGATGAGTTCGAACGGCGTTCAGTGCGACTGGCTCGAACGCGCCAGGTTGGTGGCGGCCTCACGAGAATTGGCTGTGACGATGAGAGCATGGCCCTTTCCCAAGGAGGAAGCCGACCTTCTGCGACTTTTCAATCTAAGGGCAGGTTGGTTCCTGGACTATCGGTCGGATGTGGTCCAGAGGTTACACGCATTTTGCGCAGCACATTTGGCGCAACGCCGTTGAGTTTGCTACTCAATTCCGACAGCGTGGGTGGTCTGACGGCCACTAGTGCCAAGATTCCTTTCTGGAGCTGTCATCCGTTGCTCCACTCTCGGGTAGCAAATTGCTTGTTGTTGGCGCTTGCAATGTGACGTGTTCTCACACGAATCGAGTGACTGCTTGCAGTCTCAAGAAGACATTTGGATCCCAGCAATTCTTTGTTCTCGAACGGCTGATACTGGCCGACCTCTGCCCGACGTGGCCACGTGAAACCGGCCCTGAGCAGACAATTCGTGCCTGAGCCCGAATACGTCCGCTTACAGATTGCCTTCATCCATTCCGTTCAAGTGGCATCGCGCTTCAGAGTTCGAGCCACGCCGGAATGCCTGAATAGGGGCGGTAACGGCAAGTTCAAGGCGCTTAATAGCCGCGGCAATATTTCAATACCAACGCGATTGCACGTCGTCAGGAGCAGATCGAGCAACGTATCCATGGATTGCCCGCCACGGCACTATGGTTAAGCACGAGATTTAGCGGGAGAGTTGCTGCCGGATGCCGTTACTCGTCGCTGCGTCGGCTTGCGACGCGCTCTTTTCGAATTTGGTGCGTTCTTCAGGAGCGTCTCCACGCTTGCCAGCAGATCGCTAGGCGCGCACTTCAAAGCCGCTGCGAGCGCAAAAATCATCGTCAGTGTTGGCTGGTGCTGCCCGAGCTCGAGCATGCTGACGTAATTTCGCCGGATGTCCGCCTCAAAGGCGAGTTGCTCCTGAGTGAGTTGGGCGCGAAGGCGATACTCACGCAAGACCGCACCGAACGTTTGGGCCAACTCCAAATTTTCCTCCCAGTGAAATGGGAGAACTGTTGCGTTGGCGCTATAATTTGTCTTCCTAGTAAACTGGGAATTGAAGGGTGTTTGAGCAGTCAAACTGCCCGGGAATGAAGGGACTACGGGAAATTTCTAGTTCGGCCATTTTCTAGAATGATTCCGGGCGGGTAGCGATCAATCGTGGCTCGGTGAAGAAGCTCGCGCGATAGCGGTTGCCGTGGCGCTCGCCGATCTGGATACCGAATCCATAGGGCTGGTCCGCAGATTCCCGATGGCTGAGGAATTAGAGGTGGTTGATTTTATGTTTCTGATTCGGAAGGAAAACCGTTTGCCTCTCCAGTCGACGATAGCAGGCGAGGGCGCGGGCATATGGGCTGTTGCAGAGCAGTGGACGCCCGGGGAAATGTTGGTCCTGCGTGTATCGGAGAAACGCGCGCGTGGCCTGCCGTCCGTGATCTGGATGGATCTCACGTCTGGAGCAGCCGCGCTGGGCCAGTTTCTCAGTGGCGATAACGTGTTGCGTGGAGCCGCGGTCGTGAGTACGCGCAGAGGACGCCCGGTTGAGGACTGGTATCTGGATCCTCTGAGCGAGATCCGGGTTGGGGCGACGGAATATGGCATCGACAGTGACAAACAATTGCTGTCGGTTACGCAATTCACCACATCTGACGGGCGCAAGTTTTCTGTGCCTCATGCGCTCGCGACCCGCCGCGCACGTGGAAAACGCGTTTGGCGAGCGAAGAAGCAAGCCGCGCCGACTACCTGCTGAACCGGGGCATCTGTGCAAGGAGCTGCGCGTGCATTGCCGGGCATTCCGGACCGGGATGGAAGTTGGCTGCCGCAGCATCGCGGTGGTGTCGTGCTGTATCTCGATTTCGATGGGGTCCTTCACCCTGAGAACGTCTGGCGCCGTTTGCGCACTGGGCCGTATGTCGTAAGTCCGGCCGGACATGAACTGTTCGAACACGCGGAGCTACTCGTGCGCTGCCTTGAGCCGTACCCTGCGCTGCGCATTGTGCTATCCACAAGTTGGGTGCGCGTGTTCCGCAGTGTGCAAAAAGTCGCTCGGCGCCTGCCGCCGGATTTGCGTAGCCGGGTGATCGGAGCAACCTTTCACGGCCGAATGGATTCAGTCCGCTTCGGCGCTTTACCGCGAGGTGTGCAGGTCTGGGGCGATGTATGCCGACGCAAGCCAGTGGCTTGGCTGGCACTCGACGACGATGATGCGGGGTGGCCGGCAGTGTGCCGTCGGAATCTGGTACGCACTGATCACGTACACGGCATCAGCGCACCATCAGTCCTCGCGGAATTGCAGGCGCGGCTCGGGGCGATGCACGGGCCAGAGGGCTGGCTGTGATAGCGGCCATTATCGAGGGCAAGTTCAAGGATATGTGTGACCGACAACCAGGTCGGATACGTGGCCGGAGATGATTGCCGCACGCTCTCACGACGGTGCATCTTCACGACTTTTCTCCCAGCGGCAGGTGCAGCCGGTGTTTTACGGCAGAGTGTGGAAACCAGCATCCTCTTGCCGTCCCGTCCGGCGTGTCGAAATACGTCTGTATCCTGTAAAGATGTGGTCCACGAGCATGTATTGAATGGGGGCGGGGTGAATATGGGTCTATTTCGTGATTGTCGTGGCTCGCTCGCAGATCGAGCTAAATATGCTGCTCCCTCGGAGTGCCGATCCCGCCATTGCGTTATCCCTGAAGCGCGGGCTGGAGGAGTTGCTTGCGGCTGCTCTGGCGTTACCCGGGTTCGATGCAGGGATTCTCCAGAAGGCCGATGACAATACGGCTGCCCTTACTGGTCTGGTGGTGCCTGGCGCTCCGTTGATAGAGGAATGCATCCGTCGCCGGAAGACAGCGCAGGAGATTTTTGCCCATGGCGACTGGCTCACGGCAGGGCAATTCAATGCGCTTCAGGCCGTGCCGTCTGCCCGTCTATCGCATCCCACCAGTGACTGGAAACGCCAAGGCCGAATATTCGGTGTGAAATGCGGTAACCGAGAGTACTTTGCAGGTATGAATTCGACTCTATGTGCCAGCCGCTACCTGTCACCTAGGAGGTCTTGAAGACGCCGGGGCCGGTAGCTGGAGGACCGCGACCTGGTTTCACTATCCCAACGGGTGGATTGCCGGCGGCGGCGAGCACCGCGGCGTGCCAGTCGCGCCGAAGGACGCGCTTGATCGGTGTAATGATGTCGTTCAGGCTGCGCTCCGCGCCTGTGCGGCATTCACAGCGTGATGACTGGACTAGCCCCAGTCTAGCAAGCGCAATTGTATGCTCAGTTGAGGCCCAACTTGGCACTTTATTCGATCCTCGTTTATCGCACTCCCTCCTTGTACCTCCCTCAAAACCCGCGGAAAAATATAGCTGAAGACAGACAGCCCAAAGACACCTAAACAAAGACTCGTCGAGAAAAAGCACGCCCAGGTGCGCGAGCGTGATCTCGCCCGGCTGCGGCGGATTGCGCCCGCCGATCAGCGCCGCCGCGCTCGACGAATGATGCGGTGCGCGAAACGGCCGGCGTCGCCATTGCTGCGGCGTGAAGCCGATTGCGCTGGCCGAGAGGATGGCGGCGGACGCCAGCGCCTCGTCGTCGGTCATGGGCGGCAGCAGGCCCGGCAGGCGGGCGGCGAGCATGGACTTGCCCGCGCCGGGCGGCCCCACCATCAACAGATGATGACCGCCCGCCGCCGCGACTTCGAGTGCGCGGCGCGCGCCGCGCTGGCCGATCACGTCGGCCATGTCGGGCGGTGCGGCGCCTGGCGCGGCTTCGAGGTCGCTGGCGCGCACGGGTGCGAGACGCGCGTCGAGCGCCGTGCCCGCGAGGTGGGCGCACAGCGAACGCAGGTCCGCCACGCCATACACGGCGACGCCTGGCACGAGCGCCGCTTCGGCCGCGTTTTGTGCGGGCAGATAGAGCTCGGGTGTGCCGGGTCTGTTGCGCTGTGCGAGCGCGACGCAGGCCGTTGCTTCGTCTACCTCAGTGTCAGGATTCCGAAAGATTTCGCCGACGCCAGAATCATCGGCGGGTGAAACCGTCACGTCGTCGTACGCAACATTGTCCCGATGGGCGCGCGCCGCGCCGCATGCCATGGCAAACGCGCCGCGCATGGGCCGCACGGCGCCGGTGAGCGAAAGCTCGCCCGCGAACTCGCGATGCGCGAGCGAGGCGGCCGGGATCTGCCCGCTCGCCGCGAGGATGCCGATTGCGATCGGCAGGTCGAAGCGGCCCGACTCTTTGGGCAGGTCGGCAGGGGCGAGGTTGACGGTGATGCGACGCACGGGAAAGTCGAAGCCGCAGTTCGAGAGCGCCGCGCGCACGCGCTCGCGGCTCTCGCGCACTTCGAGGTCGGGCAGGCCGACGATGGAAAACGACGGCAACCCGTTGGCGAGATGGACTTCTACGGTGACTTCGGGCGCGCGGCCAGCAGCCGGCGCGCGGCTGCGCACCACGGCAAGCGACATGGGATTCTCCGGAAGGCGGGCACGCGGGAGCGGTGCGCGCCGCGTACGCGTTGTGTAGACGCTTCGTACACGTACCGTGCGCCGTGCATGCGCCAGGCTGGTGAGGCGTATGCCCCTTTACGGTTCCATTTCGTTGCGCGTACGGATCGCTTGCGGTGATGCGTCAGTCAGCCGGGCACGTGCGCGCAGGTGAGTGAGCGCCAACGTGCACGGCAAAATGATCAGGACGACTGGTGAGTCACCGGCAGCTTCTGTTCGAGCTCGGCCACGCGGCGTTCGAGCTCTTCGAGGCGTGCGCGCGTGCGCACGAGCACCTGCGTTTGCGCGTCGAACTCCTCACGCGTGACGAGCTCCAGCTTCGAAAAGCCTTGCGAGAGCATGGCGCGCACATTGCGCTCGACGTCGCGCGCCGGAGAGTTCTTGAGCAGATCGCTCACACGCGACTGCAAATCGTTGAATACGTCGTTCGGTTGTTTCATTCGGTTCCCCTTCGCTGCACAAAAAATGTGCAAATTTCGTTTCGGCTGTGCCCCGCTTCGGATCGTGGTCGATCTTGGTGCGAACCGGCCGGCGCGCCGGCGTGCGTGCGCGCAACTGGTGCGCAACGCCCGCCCGCGTGTGATCCCTGTCCGCTGCCGGCCGCTTGTAGCCCGCCGGTAGCCCGTTCATAGCCCAGTGATGGCCATCTTGCGGGGCCCCACGCGGGAGCGAAGCCTCAGAACACTGTAGCAACGTTCCCCCCGCGACGCCACCGCGCGCGCGCCACGCTGGCCGTTCGGCCAGGGCCTTGCGCGCCGCGCCCCTCAAGGCGCGGACCGGCATTGTCCCCGGCTTTGGCCGAGCTTGCATCGAAGTCCGTCACACAGGGTTTGACGTGGGGTGCAGCAAATTGGCACGGGTGTTGCTACTACTGCCCCGCGCACCGAACGACAGATGACTCGCGGTGCGCCGGCGAAGCGGAGGCGAGCACAGGCACCGCACGCAAGGCGCCCGTAGCAGAAGCAAACAAGACATGAAGCAACCACAGCGAGGACTACATGAAACTGATTACAGCAATCATCAAGCCGTTCAAGCTCGATGAGGCGCGCGAAGCCCTCTCGGCGATCGGCGTTTCGGGGATCACGGTGACGGAGGTGAAGGGCTTCGGGCGCCAGAAGGGGCACACCGAGCTGTACCGCGGCGCGGAATACGTCGTCGACTTTCTGCCGAAGGTGAAGATCGAGGCCGCCGTGGCCGACGACATCGTCGAGCAAGCCATCGAGGCGCTAGAGCGCGCGGCCCGCACCGGCAAGATCGGCGACGGCAAGATTTTCGTGACGCCGATCGAACAGGTGATCCGCATCCGTACGGGCGAGACGGGCGCCGACGCGCTGTAAGGGCGACCCGCGGTCATGGGACCAGAGTCAAGGCCGCAGCGCCGGCTCTGGTCGACACACAGAGAGACAAGAGGAAAGAGGAAACCGAGATGCGCAAACTTTTGATGTCCTTGCTGATGGCCGGCTCGCTGCTGGCCGGCGGCGTCGGCGCCGCGCTGGCGGACGACGCCTCCGCTCCGGCCGCGGCCTCCGCGCCGGCTACCGCCGCGTCGGCACCTGACGCTTCCGCGGCCGCACCGGCGTCCGCACCCGCCGCCGACGCCGCTTCGGCTCCGGCTGCCGCCGCAAGCGCGCCGGCCGATGCGTCGGCAGCCGCAGCAGCAGCGGCTCCCGCCGCGCCGACCGCGCCGTTCTCGGTCGACTCTTCGAAGATCAACTCGGGCGACACCGCCTGGATGCTGACTTCCACCGCGCTCGTGCTGTTCATGACGATCCCGGGCCTCGCGCTCTTCTACGGCGGCATGGTCCGCAAGAAGAACGTGCTCGCCACGCTCATGCAAAGCTTCGCGATCACCTGCCTCGTCACGATCATCTGGACGGTGGTGGGCTACTCGATCGCGTTCACGCCGGGCGGCTCGTTCATGGGCGGCTTCTCGCGCGTGTTCCTTGAAGGCATGAACTACATCAAGGGCGACAAGGCGACGACGCTCACCGTGAGCCACCTCGCGCCGACCATCCCCGAGAGCGTGTACTTCGTCTATCAAATGACGTTCGCGATCATCACGCCCGCGCTCATCACCGGTGCGTTTGCCGACCGCATGAAGTTCTCGTCGATGCTCGTGTTCATGACGCTGTGGTCGATCATCGTCTACTCGCCGATCGCGCACATGGTGTGGGAACCGACCGGCTGGCTCGCCAGCGCCGGCATCCTCGACTTCGCGGGCGGCACGGTCGTGCACATCAACGCCGGTATCGCGGGCCTCGTGTGCTGTATCGTGCTCGGCAAGCGTGTGGGTTATGGCCGCGAAGTCATGGCTCCGCACAACCTCGTGCTCACGCTGATCGGCGCGGCCATGCTGTGGGTGGGCTGGTTCGGCTTCAACGCGGGTTCGGCAGTCGCCGCTGACGGCCGTGCCGGCTTCGCAATGCTCACCACGCAAATCGCCACCGCCTGCGCGGCGCTTGGCTGGATGTTCGCGGAGTGGATCGCCAAGGGCAAGCCTTCGGTGCTCGGCATCGCTTCGGGCGCCGTGGCCGGTCTCGTGGCCGTGACGCCGGCGTCGGGCTTCGTCGGCGTGCTGGGCGCGATCGTGATCGGCGTGGTGGCGGGCGTGGTCTGCTTCTGGTCGGCCACGTGGCTCAAGCACAAGTTCGGCTACGACGACTCGCTCGACGCGTTCGGCGTGCACGGCATCGGCGGCATCATCGGCGCCATCCTGACCGGCGTGTTCGCGGTCAAGGACATCGGCGGCGCCGACGGCAGCGTGATCCTTCAGATCAAGGGCGTGGCCACGACCCTCATCTACAGCGGCGTGGTCAGCTTCATCCTGCTGAAGGTGATCGACATGGTGATGGGCCTGCGCGTCACGGAAGAAGAAGAGCGCGAAGGTCTGGACGTGATCCTGCATGGCGAGCGCGTGGAGTAAGCGTCTCGTGCCTCAAGGTTTGATGCAGTGTTGATGTAGCAAGGCAGCAAGCAGCAGCGACCTGGGCCCGCCTCTTTGGCGGGCCCTTTTTCTTGGCGCCGCCGGAGCGTAAAAAGAGGCGCGGCGGGAATAACGCATGCGCCCGTGCGTTCGCATAGTGCCCCTTCAAACCGTGTGCCCAATTGCGTCCAGCCGGGTGCGCGGTCCAGAATGGATATCCGGCGTGAGTTTTCCGCGCGGGCCGGGTGAGGCCGGGTCGAATCGCTTAACGTGATCAAGGCGATGAACCCCGCTTTGCCCAAGGGGATCCGTGAGCGCAAAGCCATCTTGCAACTGGCGCAATCGTCCCCAGATAAAGGGCCGGTTTCCCTACAATCTCAGCATTACGTCCGCGAGTCACCCCTTATGGTCCCGCATCTGGTTACGGCGTTGAATGGCCCGCTCCTCGAACTGGAGCAGCGCATTCTCGACGCGACGCCGGCCATCGAGCGCTGGTTCCGCCTCGAATGGCAGGAGCACACGCCGCCGTTCTACGCTTCGGTGGACCTGCGCAACGCGGGCTTCAAGCTCGCGCCGGTCGACACCAATCTTTTTCCCGGCGCCTTCCACTGCCTGCCGCAGGAAGTGTTGCCGCTCGCCGTGCAGGCGGCGATGGCCGCGATCGAGAAGATCTGCCCCGACGCCAAGAACCTGCTCGTGATTCCCGAGATGCACACGCGCAACGCGTTCTATCTGGAGAACGTGGCGCGGCTCGCCACGATCATGCGCCAGGCGGGCCTGAACGTGCGCTTCGGCACGCTGGACGAAACCATCGCCGGGCCGGTCACGATCTCGCTCGCGGACGGCCAGAAAATCGTGCTCGAACCGCTCGAGCGTTCGCAGCGCCGTTTGGGTCTGAAGAACTTCGACCCGTGCTCGATCCTGCTGAACAACGATCTGTCGGGCGGCATTCCGCCCGTGCTCGAAAACCTGCACGAGCAGTATGTGTTGCCGCCGCTGCACGCGGGCTGGGCGGTGCGCCGCAAGTCCACGCACTTCTCCTGCTATGACGACGTGGCGAAGAAGTTCGCCAAGATGGTGGGCGTGGACCCGTGGATGATCAACCCGTACTTCTCGCACGTGGAAGGCGTGGACTTCGAGGCGCGCACGGGCGAGGAGCAACTGGCCACCGCCATCGACGCCGTGCTCAAGAAGATCGCGAAGAAGTACCGCGAGTACGGCATCACCGAAAAGCCTTATGTCGTCATCAAGTCCGATGCCGGTACGGACGGCCGCGGCGTGATGACGGTGCACGACGCCTCCGAGGTCGCCGCACTCACGAAGCGCGAACGTGCGAAGATGTCGGCCACGAAGGACGGACTCGAAGTGCGCGACGTGATCGTGCAGGAAGGCGTGTACACGTTCGAGCACATCGGCGACGAAGTGGCCGAGCCGGTCGTGTACATGATCGACCGCTACGTGGTGGGCGGCTTCTACCGCGCGCACGGCAGCCGCGAGCGCGACCAGAACCTGAACGCGCCGGGCATGCATTTCGTGCCGCTCGGCTTCGAGCACACGGCGCTGCCCGACACGCGCGCGAAAGCGGGCGCCGCGCCGCCGAACCGCTTCTACATGTACGGCGTGGTCGCGCGGCTCGGTTTGCTCGCGGCGTCGGTCGAGCTGGAGAAGACCGACCCCGAGGCGATCCAGGTCTGAACCGCGCGAAGGGCTCGTTCGCCATTCTTCGGACAATACAACGCAGCGCCCGCCACCGTGCGGGCGTTGCCGTCATGACACCCGGCATCACACCCGGTGCCACGCAGGGAAACGACAGGGACGATATGGATATTCTCTTCATCGCCGATCCGCTCGAGCGGTTCAAGATCTACAAGGACTCGACCTACGCGATGATGGCCGAGGCCGCGAAGCGCGGCCACACGCTCTTTGCGTGCGAGCCGCAGCACCTCGCATGGATCAATGGCCAGGTCGAAGCCGACGTGCGGCGCTTCGAGATCGTCGGCGATACGGCGGACCTGCATCGCGAAACGTGGTTCAAGGACGCGCCGGATTCGCGCGCGCTCACCGGCTTCGACGCCGTGATCATGCGCAAGGACCCGCCGTTCGACATGGAGTACGTCACGTCCACGTGGCTGCTGGAGATCGCCGAGCGCGCGGGCGCGAAGATCTTCAACAAGCCGCAGTCGATTCGCGACCATTCGGAAAAGCTCGCCATCGGCGAGTTTCCGGACTTCGTCGCACCCACGCTCGTCACGCGCAGCGCCGCGCGCCTGCGCAAGTTCCACGAAGAGCACCAGGACGTGATCTTGAAGCCGCTCGATGGCATGGGCGGCATGGGCGTGTTCCGCGTGAAGGCGGACGGCATGAACCTCGGCTCGATCATCGAGATGCTGAGCCATGACGGCGCGCGCAGCGTGATGGCGCAGAAGTTCATCCCCGAGATCAAGGACGGCGACAAGCGCATTCTGCTGATCGGCGGCGAGCCGGTGCCGTACTCGCTCGCGCGCATTCCTCAGGGCAACGAAGTGCGCGGCAACCTGGCTGCGGGCGGGTTGGGCGTGGCCCGGCCGCTCACCGCGCGCGACATCGAGATCGCCAAAGCGCTCGGGCCGACGCTCGCGGCACGCGGCCTGCTGCTCGTGGGGCTGGATGCCATCGGCGACTGGCTCACCGAGGTCAATGTCACGAGCCCGACGTGTTTCCGCGAAATCATGGAGCAGACCGGCTTCGACGTGGCCGCGATGTTCATCGACGCGCTGGAGCGCGCGGCTGCCTGAACTGTGCTGTGATCGGCGTTGCGGCCGCGTTTCGAGGGCCGCACCTGGCGTGCGGGCTTGAAAGCCCGCTGTATGGCGGCATCTGACGGATGTGGGCGCTTTGCAGGGCAGGCGCTCCACCAGGACCTTGCGTGGTCGGGCGGCTTCTGGCCTTTTCGGACCACGAAAGGTCACGCAGGCGGCGCAGGTCTGTGAACGGCGCGCGACATCTGTCGCCGCTGTGAGCAGAACCGCCTCGCGTGCGCGAAAATGACCCTGCTACAATGCCGCGAGCCTGCGTTCCGGGCTGGCAAGCCGGCGTCATACAAGATGCTCCGGCTGCCGCGCGGTGCGTGTTCCGACCCTGCGAGCCCACGGCTGGCCGCGGGTTCGGCGCTGCCGGATGCGTATCCGGCGGGTCAACCAGAGCCGTTTATTGCAGTCACGCTGACATGGCAGGAATTCTGATCATTGCGCACGCACCGCTCGCCACCGCGCTACGCGAGTGCATCGCGCATATCTATGGCGGTTGCCCGGCGCGCATCGGCGCGCTCGACGTGTTGCCCGACAGCGACCCTGCGGAAGTGGTCGCCAAGGCGAATTCGGAGATCGAGCGACTGCGCGAGGAAAACGGCGCGCTCGTGTTGACCGACATGTTCGGCGCGACGCCCTCGAACATCGCGGCGCGTCTCGCCACCGTGCCCGAGGTGCGCGTGCTGGCGGGCGTGAACCTGCCGATGCTCGTGCGCGCCGTGTGCTACCGCGCCACGCCGCTCGACACGCTTGTCGAAAAGGCGCTGGCCGGGGCGAGCAAGGGCGTCCAGACCATCGGGCCCTGCACGCCGCCTCCCGCCGAGTGCGGCTGCGCGCCCACCCCGTGCGCCGAGGCCGTGGCCGACGCCGCAAGCCAGGTGGCGAGTCAGGCTGCGAACCCGGTTGCGAGCCAGGCTGCAAGCGAGAGCGCAACGAGCGTGACGCGTGGCACGGTTGGCGCGGATTGCGCCCAGGCGGGCCTGCTAAGGCCGGCGGGCACCTGAGCGCGGGGCGCACCACGGCGAGCCAGGCCACAAGACTCACCGCAAGAACATAGCCACACTTCCACACACTGCGTCCGGATCGACCTATGCTGCAACAAGAAACGACCATCGTGAACAAACTCGGCCTGCACGCGCGGGCGTCGGCGAAGCTGACGCAGCTTGCAGGCAACTACCAGGCGGAAATCTGGATGAGCCGCAATGGCCGCCGCATCAACGCCAAGAGCATCATGGGGGTCATGATGCTGGCGGCGGGCATCGGCAGCACCGTGGTGATCGAAACCGAAGGCCCGGACGAAGCCGACGCCATGAGCGCGCTGCTCAAGCTGATCGCCGACAAGTTCGGTGAAGGTCAGTAAGACGCGCGTAGTTCTCGCGTCAGTCCGGAACGCCGCGCTTAGCCGCGGCGTTTTCTTTTGTGCGGCGCCTTCGTGAGGATGCTTGACGATGCTTCCGGGCGACGCCGCAGGCTGCTGCACGAGGACGCAGTGAGGCCTTTGCAGGCGCACATCGCCACATTCGGCCGCCGCGGAATTTATAATCATCGCCGGGGTCTGAGAGAGCGCATTGCAGCGGTTTGCCGCAGCATCAAATAACCAGAGGAGGTGCGCGTGCCGTTCACGCTGCATGGAATTCCCGTATCACGCGGTATTGCCATCGGGCGAGCGTATCTGATCGCCCCGGCTGCACTCGACGTCGACCATTACCTCATCGAGCCCGCGCAGATCGAGGACGAAATCGTGCGTTTTCGCGCGGCGCTCAAGGCCGTCGAGCAGGAACTCGACGCGCTGCGCGCCGACCTCGCCGCTGACGCTCCCTCTGAAATGGGCGCGTTCATCGGCGTCCATCTCATGATCCTGAACGACGTGATGCTCGTGCAGGAGACTATCGACCTCATCCGCACGCGCCGCTTCAATGTGGAGTGGGCGCTTACCGAACAGCTCGAACGCCTCTCGCGTCACTTCGACGACGTGGAGGACGAGTACCTGCGCGAGCGCAAGGCCGATATCGAGCAGGTCGTGGAGCGCGTGCTGAAGTCGCTCGCGGGCGCGATGCCCGCTACGCTGCACGGCGGCTGCGACGAGATGATCGTCGTCGCGCACGACATCGCGCCCGCCGACATGTTGCAGTTCAAGGGCCAAACCTTCCAGGGCTTCGTGACCGATCTGGGCGGCCGCACCTCGCACACGGCCATTGTCGCGCGCAGTCTCGGCATTCCGGCGGCCGTGGGCGTGCAGCAGGCGAGCGCGCTGATCCGTCAGGACGATCTCATCATCGTCGATGGCGACCATGGCATCGTGATCGTCGATCCCGCGCCCATCGTGCTGGAGGAGTACACCTACCGGCAAAGCGAGATGGCGCTCGAGCGGCGCAAGCTGCAACGCCTGAAGTTCTCGCCCACGCAAACGCTGTGCGGCGCGAAGATCCAGCTTTACGCGAACATCGAGCTGCCGGAAGACGCGCAGGCCGCGCTCGACTCGGGCGCGACGGGCGTGGGTCTCTTTCGCACCGAGTTTCTGTTCATGAATCACAAGGACCAGTTGCCGGAGGAGGACGAGCAGTTCGCCGCCTACCGCCGCGCGGTCGAGCTCATGAACGGGCTGCCCGTGACGATCCGCACGATCGACGTGGGCGCGGACAAGCCGCTCGAAGCCATGACCGGCGCCGACGGCTACGAAACCGCCGCGAATCCGGCGCTCGGCCTGCGCGCGATCCGCTGGAGCCTGTCCGAGCCGCAGATGTTCCTCACGCAGTTGCGTGCGATCCTGCGCGCCTCGGCCTTCGGCGCGGTCAAGATCCTGATTCCGATGCTCGCGCACGCGCAGCAGATCGACCAGACGCTCGACCTGATCCGCGAGGCGAAGCGCCAGCTCGACGACGCCGGTTTCGCCTACGACCCGAACGTCCAGGTCGGCGCGATGATCGAGATTCCGGCCGCGGCGCTCGCGCTGCCGATGTTCCTGCGGCGTCTGGATTTCCTCTCGATCGGCACCAACGACCTGATCCAGTACACGCTCGCCATCGACCGCGCCGACAACGCCGTGGCCGATCTGTACGACCCGCTGCATCCGGCCGTGCTGCAACTGATCGCGCATACGCTGCGCGAGGCGAAGCGTGCGGGCGTGCCGGTTTCGGTGTGCGGCGAGATGGCGGGCGACCCGGCGTTCACGCGCTTGCTGCTCGGCATGGGGCTCACCGAGTTCTCGATGCATCCGAGCCAGTTGCTCGTGGTGAAGCAGGAGATCCTGCGCTCGCAGCTCAAGTCGCTGGATAAGCCCGTGGCCGATGTGCTGGCGGCTTATGAGCCTGAAGAGTTGCAGGCGGCGCTGCAACGCGTGACGCAGGCCTGAGCGCTCGCGGGCAACGGGCGCAAAGTCAAAAAGCCCCGGCAACGTCCGGGGCTTTTTGCTGTCTGGCTCAACCGTGCTTCAGGCGTGCCGGTGCGGCTCGCCGCACACCGCGCAGTCCGGCTGCCGCGCCACGCGCATCGTGTTCCACTCCATGCGCAGGGAGTCGAGCATCATGAGCCGCCCCACGAGCGGTGTGCCGATCTCGCCGATCACGCGCAGCGCCTCGGCGGCCTGCATCGCGCCGATGATGCCCACCGTGGGCGCGAACACGCCCATCGTTGAGCACGCCACTTCCTCGAACGGCTGATCCTCGGGAAACACGCAGGCGTAGCAGGGCGAGGCCTCGTCGCGAAAGTCGAACGTGCTGATCTGCCCGTCGAAGCGCAGCGCCGCGCCCGAAACGAGCGGCACGCCGTGCTTCACGCACGCGCGGTTGATGGCGTGGCGCGTGGCGAAGTTGTCGGTGCAGTCGAGCACGACACTCGCGCCGGGCACGTGCGCGTCGAGCCACGCATCGTCGATGCGCGTTTGCAGCGCGTTCACCTTCACCTCGGGATTCAGGCACGCGATGGCGTCGCGGCCCGACTCGACCTTCGGGCGGCCCACCGACGCCGTCTCGTGCATGATCTGCCGCTGGAGATTGGTGAGATCGACCGTGTCGTTGTCGACGAGCGTGATCGTGCCCACACCCGAGGCCGCGAGGTACATCGCCGCGGGCGAGCCCAGGCCGCCCGCGCCCACGACGATCGCATGCGCGTCGAGAAAGCGCTGCTGCGCCTCGATGCCGATTTCGTCGACGAGGATATGGCGGGAGTAGCGGAGGAGTTGGTCGTCGTTCATCGCGTTGCACTCGTTGCGAGGCGCCGCGACGGGCCGAAGGCCGGGGACGCGCGCCGGAAATACAGAATTCGTATTGTACCGGCGGCGGGAGGTTCGTCTTCGCGGCCCACGTTGGTCGAGGTTGGTCGACCTTGGTCGATCAACGTGGGCCGCGAAGCGGGTACTGCCTGTTACTTCGCCGGAGCCGGAGCCGAGGCGGGCGCGGGAGCCGAAGCGCCCGGCGCCATGATGAGCGCGCCCGGCTTCACGGCGATCGGAGCCGAAGCCGAAGTGGGCGGCTTTTGCTGCGCGAGGCGGCGCTCCATCGGCGACTTCGATTCGGCCACCGGCTTGCCCTGGAGCTTGTTCAGCGCTTGCTGGAGCATGAAGTCGTCGGTGGAACCGAACTCGACCGGCTTGCGCTCGCGATCCTTCTGGCGCTGCTCCGGCGTCTTCTTGTCGTTCTGCTCTTCGAGCTGGCGCAGCATGTCCATGCGCTCCTGCTCGCGCACTTCCTGCTCCTTCTTCTCGTCCGGGTCCTGCGTGTTGGCGAGGTGGTTCTGGTAGTCCACTTCACGCGTGACGAGTGCGTCGTCCGGATCGCCGTCGGCGTACTGGTCGACCGCGATGTCAGGACGGATGCCCTTGTTCTGGATCGAGCGGCCGCTCGGCGTGTAGTAGTACGCCGTGGTCAGGCGCAGCGCCGTGTCGGCCGTCATCGGGCGCACGGTCTGCACCGAACCCTTGCCGAACGTCGTCTTGCCGACGATGAGCGCGCGCTTCTGGTCTTGCAGCGCGCCCGCCACGATTTCCGAGGCCGACGCCGAGTAGGCGTTGGTCAGCACGATCATCGGCACGGTCTTGAACTCGGCCGCCTCGCCCTTGAGCGGGTCGCCGTCGAACGACGGCAGGCGGTAGTTCTCGTAGGTGTCGCGGTAGACCTGCTTCGAGTCCGGGATCTGGCCGTTCGTCGAAACGACGACCGAATCCGGCGGCAGGAACGCGCCCGCCACGCCCACGGCGCTTTGCAGCAGGCCGCCGCCGTTGTTGCGCAGGTCGAGGATGATGCCCTTGAGGTTCGGTTCCTGGCGCGCGATGTCCTGGAGCTTGGCCGCGAGGTCGGGGACCGTGCGCTCCTGGAAGCTCGTGACGCGGATATACGCGTAGCCCGGTTGCAGGATCTTCGACTTCACACTCTGCACCTTGATGATGGCGCGCGTGATGGTGAGCGGGAAAGTGCGGTCGTCGGTCTTGCGGAAGATCGTGAGCGTGACCTTGGTGCCGGGGTCGCCGCGCATCTGCTTGACGGCCTGGTCGAGCGTCATGCCGCGCACGGGCTTGTCGTTGATGCGCGTGATGAGGTCGCCCGGACGGATGCCGGCGCGGTACGCGGGCGTGTCTTCGATCGGCGAGATCACCTTGATCAGGCCGTCTTCCGACGAGATTTCGATGCCGAGACCCGCGAAGCGACCCTTGGTCTGCTCCTGGAGCTCCTGGTAATCGGTCTTGTCGAGATACGACGAGTGCGGGTCGAGGCTCGACACCATGCCCTTGATGGCCGCGGTGAGGAGCTTCTTGTCGTCGACCGGCGTGACGTACTCATGCTTGATTTGACCGAACACTTCGGCGAAGAGCCGTAGCTGGTCAAGCGGCAGCGGCTCGATGACCGTCTGCTGGGTTTGCTGCGCCTCGGCGGAAATCTGCAGAGTGGCAAATACGCCGGTCGCGAGGCCAGCGGCAATCAGGCCGATGTTTTTCAGGTTCTTTCGCATAGAGATTGTTGCGTGCGGTCGAAAAGGCGCGTGGCAGCGTCTAATGGAAAAGCGACGGACAAGTATAACTGCACACCTGCCGTGACTGTGTATATGGCGCGTACGATGGGACTAAGACAGTGCAGCCGCCGCCTGGTTCGCAAGACGTGCGCCGCAAACCCAAGCCTGGCGCGGCGCTGGCGGGAAGCTGGCATTTCTGCCAGATAGTGGCGTGAAAATGCGGGAAGCGCAGGAAGCGCGGATAAAGGGGAATGTGCAACGGTCTGTGCGGGGGCGCCAACGTTGCCGCGGTTGGCGGGTCCGGTGCTCGCCCGCGCCGGATCGGGCGGTCCGGGCGAGCACGGATGGGCGGCGGGGAGCGTTTAGCCCACCTTCTTGCCCTGGTTCGCTACGGCCGCCTGCGCCTTCGCGATAGCTTCGGCGTCGCCCAGGTAGTAGTGCTTGATGGGCTTGAGGTTCTCGTCCAGCTCATAGACGAGCGGCACGCCGTTCGGAATGTTCAGACCGACAATGTCGCTGTCCGAAATGCCGTCGAGGTACTTCACGAGCGCGCGGATCGAGTTGCCGTGCGCGGCGATCACCACCTTCTTGCCGGTCTTGATGGCCGGGGCGATCGACTCGTTCCAGATCGGCATCACGCGCGCCACGGTGTCTTTCAGGCACTCGGTGAGCGGCAGTTCCTCGCGCGGCACCTTGGCGTAGCGCGGGTCGTTGTAGGCCGTGCGCGAGTCGGTCGGCTCAAGCGCGGGCGGCGGCGTGTCGTAGCTGCGGCGCCACACGAGCACCTGCTCGTCGCCGAACTTTTCAGCCGTTTCGGCCTTGTTCAGGCCCGAAAGCGCGCCGTAGTGACGCTCGTTCAGACGCCACGAGTGGACCACGGGCAGGTACATGAGGTCCATCTGGTCCTGCACGTGCCAGAGCGTGCGGATCGCGCGCTTGAGCACCGAGGTGTAGGCGATGTCGAACGTGTAGCCGGACGCCTTGAGCAGCTGGCCAGCCTGCTGCGCTTCGCGGTTGCCCTGCTCGGTGAGGTCGACGTCCACCCAGCCGGTGAAGCGGTTTTCCTTGTTCCACGTCGATTCGCCGTGGCGGATGAGTACGAGTTTGTACATGAGGATGCCGGTCGGTAGTGAAGGAAGCGGTAATCGGGGACGGGGGCAGCGGCGCGGCGGCGGCGAAAACGCAACGGCGCGGCGGCGGCACGGTCCGGCGGGCGCGCGCCCGGGCTGGGGGGCGGTCACCCTGCGACAAACGCTTATTTTATAATGAGCGGATTGCCCGAATCCGTTTTCGCACGATTTCTCCGTTTTTCCACCCGATTTCCACTTTTGCCGGCGGACCCTCCGTGACGTTCTTCACCAATTACATCAACCTTGTACTCATCGCGATCGTCCTCATCTCAGGAGGGTTGCTCCTGTGGCCGACGCTCAAGCGCGGCGGCCGCGGCGGCGTTTCGACCGCCGAGGCGACGCAGCTGATCAACCGCCGCAACGCGGTGGTGATCGACGTGCGTCCCGCAGGTGAATTCGCGAAGGGCCATCTGCCCGCGGCGCGCCAGATCGAATTCGGCGAGCTGACGGCGAAGATCGGTCAGCTCGTGAAGAACAAGAGCAACCCGGTATTGCTGGTCTGCCAGACGGGCCAGCAGTCGCACAAGGCCGTGCGCCTCGTGAAGGAAGCCGGTTTTGCCGAGGTCCACGTGCTGGACGGCGGCGTGAACGCCTGGCAGCAGGCCGGGATGCCGGTCGTGAAACAAGGAGCTTCGAAGTGAGCAAAGTCGTCATGTACAGCACCCAGGTGTGCCCGTATTGCCAGATGGCCGAACGTCTTTTAAAGTCGCGCGGCGTCGAACACATCGAGAAGGTGCTGATCGACCGGGACCCGGCGCGGCGCGAAGAGATGATGACGCGCACCGGCCGGCGCACCGTGCCGCAGGTTTTCATCGGCGAGACGCATGTGGGCGGTTACGATGACCTCTCCGCGCTCGATCGTGCGGGCGGCTTGATGCCGCTGCTCGAAACCGCCTGACGAAAATCTGGTTTGCAGCCCCGCCGTGGTTCGATCCGGCCGTACGGCCTCGGTCAGCGGGCGGGCTGCGCAGCGTGACGTAGCGCCGCAGGGTTTCGGCCCGCGCGAGCCCGCAAGGCTTGCGCGGGCCTGTTGCCGTTCATTGCCGTAATGCGGCTCATTTTCGAGACCTTGAGATGTCGCGATAATGCGGCCGTGATCCATTCAATCAGGGAAGCCATACACCATGTCTGACGAGAACAACCAGCCGTTCTTCAACATCCAGCGCATCTACCTCAAGGACATGTCGCTCGAGCAGCCGAATTCGCCGGCCATCTTCCTTGAGCAGGACATGCCTTCGGTCGAAGTGGAAGTCGACGTCAAGGCCGAGCGCCTTGCCGAATCGGTGTTCGAGATCATCGTCACCGGCACGGTCACGGCCAAGGTCAAGGACAAGGTTGCGTTCCTGATCGAAGCCAAGCAAGCCGGCATTTTCGACATCCGCAACATCCCGGCCGAACAGGTCGATCCGCTCGTCGGCATCGCATGCCCGACGATCCTGTTCCCGTACCTGCGTTCGAACATCGCCGACGCGATCACGCGCGCGGGCTTCCCGCCGATCCACCTGGCCGAGATCAACTTCCAGGCGCTCTACGAGCAACGCCTCCAGCAGCTCGCCCAGCAAGACGGCGCAAGCAGCGCGACGCACTAACCGCGTACGCTGATCGTTTTCACGAACTACCGGTGCGGAGTATCGGAATGAACATCGCCGTTCTCGGCGCCGGAGCGTGGGGCACCGCGCTGGCAGGGCACCTCGCCCAGGCGCATCAGACCCTGTTGTGGGCGCGCGACGGCGCGCTCGTCGACACCCTGCGCAAGACGCACGAAAACGCCCGCTATCTCGCGGGCGTCGCGCTCCCCAAGGCGCTTCAATACGAAACGGATCTTGCCGCCGCGCTCGACCATGCGTCGGGCGAGGCGGATCTCGTCGTACTCGCCACGCCCGTTGCGGGCCTGCGCGACATGCTGTGCACGCTGCGCGACATGGGCCGCGTGCCCGCGCACTTCGTCTGGCTCTGCAAGGGCTTCGAGGCGCAAACGCAGTTGATGCCGCATCAGGTCGTGGCCGCCGAGCTGCCGGGCCACGCGAGCAACGGCGTGCTCTCGGGCCCGAGCTTCGCGCGCGAAGTGGGCGAGGGCCTGCCGGTCGCGCTGACGGTGGCGAGCGCCTCCGCCGCCTGCCGTGAGCGCACGCTGGCGGCGTTCCATCACCGCGCCATGCGCATCTATACCGGCGACGATGTGGTCGGCGTGGAAGTGGGCGGCGCGGTCAAGAACGTGCTCGCCATCGCCACCGGCATTTCCGACGGCCTCGGTCTCGGCCTGAACGCGCGCGCCGCGCTCATCACGCGCGGACTCGCGGAGATGACGCGCCTTGGCGTCACGCTCGGCGGCCGTGCCGAAACCTTCACGGGCCTGACCGGCCTCGGCGACCTCATTCTCACCGCAACCGGCGACCTCTCGCGCAACCGCACGGTGGGCAAGCAGCTCGCGAGCGGGCGCACGCTCGACGACATTCTCGGCGCGCTCGGTCATGTGGCCGAAGGCGTGCGCTGCGCGCAGGCCGTGCTGGCGCTCGCGCGTGCGCATGGCATTGAAATGCCGATTACCCAGGCGGTATGCGCCGTGCTGTTCGACGGTGTCGCGCCGCGCGACGCCGTGAGCGCACTGCTGCGGCGCGACGCGAAGGCGGAGTAGGGCGTTTGATGATGCGCGCTCGCTTTGCGTGAGACCAGAGTGAGTGCTAAAGCACTAACTCCAGATCGCATTGGAGGACCGTATGCTTAGTATCGGAAATTGCCGCATCGAGGCGCAGGCCGTCGACATCACCACCTTGAAGGTCGATGCGATCGTCAATGCCGCGAACGAGTCGCTGCTCGGCGGCGGCGGCGTGGATGGTGCGATCCATCGCGCCGCCGGGCCCGATCTGCTGCGCGAGTGCGAGACGCTACACGGCTGCCCGACCGGCGACGCCAAAATCACCGGCGGCTACCGCCTTCCCGCGAAACACGTGATCCACACCGTTGGCCCCGTCTGGTACGGCGGCGGCCGCGACGAAGCGCATCTGCTCGCGTCGTGCTACCGGCGCTCGCTCGACTGCGCGCGCGAGGCGGGTGTGACGAGCATCGCGTTTCCGGCAATCAGTTGCGGCGTCTACCGTTTTCCCGCCGACGATGCAGTGCAGATCGCCGTCGCGACCGTCATCGACGCATTGCCGGACTCGCCTGCGCTCGTCCATGTGATCTTCGCGTGCTTCGACAATGCGATGCTCGCGCGCTACGAGCGTGAGCTGGCAGCGCGCGGCAAGGCGTAGCGACGCGCCTGCCTTCGCATTTGCCTTATTCGCCGCCTTCGAACCCCGTCTGCCGCCAGGCCTCGAACACCACGACCGCCACCGTGTTCGAGAGATTCAGGCTGCGATTGCCGGGCCGCATCGGCAGGCGCACGCGCTGCTGCGCCTCGAAGCGGTCGAGCACCGCGTCGGGCAGGCCGCGCGTTTCCGCGCCGAACACGAACCAGTCGCCAGGCTGGAACGCATGCGCGTGGAAGCGGCCCGAGCCGCGTGTCGTGAACGCGAACATGCGCGACAAGTCGGGCGCTTCTTTCGCGAGGAACGCATCCCAGTTGGCGTGCACGTGCATTTGCGCGTACTCGTGATAGTCGAGGCCCGCGCGGCGCATCTTCGCGTCGTCCAGCGGGAAGCCGAGCGGCTCGATCAGATGCAGGCGCGCGCCCGTGTTCGCGCACAGGCGGATCACGTTGCCGGTGTTCGGCGGAATTTCGGGCTCGACGAGAACGACGTTGAACATGACGATGAAACTCTCTCGATGTCTTGCGATGTCTTGAATGGATGAGGCCGATCAGTCCTTCGGCGTGCGCAGCGCGACGAAGTTAGTCACGCGCCGCGCGCCGGCGGCCTTGAGCGTGTGCGCGAGCGCGTCGAGCGTGGCGCCCGAGGTCATCACGTCGTCGACCACGCCCACGTGCTGGCCATGCAACGGCCGCGTGAGTGCGAACGCGCGGCCGACGTTGCGGCGGCGTGCTTCGCGGTCGAGCTTCGATTGCGGGGCCGTATGCAGAATGCGTCGCACGAGCGTGGCGTCCGCGCGCGTGCCGAGGCGTCGCGCGAGCGGCCGTGCAATCTGCCACGCCTGGTTGTAGCCGCGCTCGATCAGGCGCTCGCGCGACAGCGGCACGGGCACGACGATGTCGGGCACGCCGCTGATCCCGGACGCATCGGGTGCATCCTGGGCGACCAGCGCGAGGCGCCGGGCGAACTCCTCGCCGAGCGCGAGGCGCGCACGAAACTTCAGACCCCGTGCGAGCAGATCGAGCGGCGCACGATAGTCGGCGAGCGCAAGCGTGGCGTCGAACGCAGGCGGCGCGTCGATGCAGGCCTCGCAGCGGTAGCGCGCGCGTCCCGCCGCGCGCCGCCGGTGCGTGAGCGGCATGGCGCACACGGTGCAGCGCAGGCGCGCCTCGTTCCAGTACGCGGCGTCGCAGCACACACAGAGCGTGGCTCGCGACAAATTGCCGCATAATGGGCAGAGGTTGGGCAGTACGAAGTGGGCGAGCTGCGACGGCAGCCCCCGCGCCTTTCGACAGACGCGCGCAACGCCCGCAAGACGACTGCGGTCCGGGGTGTGACGCGAACTGGGCGGCGTGACACGCGGTGCATGGCGTGGCTCGCGTGAAAAAAGGCGCGGTGGCATCGAAGGACGTCCGGGCAGCGGGCTCGCGTGACTGAAAGGAAAGGAGTGAGCGAGTATACTTCGCAGACTTCGCCAATACGACCGACATGTCCCCGTCTTCCGCAAGAACTGGCCGTCCGGACTATGACACCCGGCACCTGCGGCGCATCTTCGATCGCCGTGCGGCGACTTTCGACGAGGTCGCCTTCCTGCCGCGTGAAATCGCGCAACGCATGCGCGAGCGCCTCGAATACATCAAGGTGAGTCCCGCCGCCGTGCTCGATATCGGGTGCGGGCCCGGCGACGACCTGCCCGCGCTGCGCGAGCGCTTTCCTGAAGCGCCCGTGTTCGGCGCCGATCTTTCCCTCGCCATGCTGCGCCGTGCGCGGGCGCACGATGCCGCCGACACGAGCTGGCGGCGTTTCCTGCCCGCCTCGGTCGGACGTGCGCTCGGCTCGCGCGGTCCGCGCTTCGCTCAGGCCGACTTCGGCGACCTGCCGTTCGCGCATGGCGCGTTCGAGCTGCTGTGGTCCAATCTCGCGTTGCACTGGCATCCGCGTCCGGACCTCGTGTTCGGCGAGTGGCAACGCGTGCTCAAGGTCAACGGCCTGCTGATGTTCAGCACGCTCGGCCCCGACACGCTCAAGGAACTGCGCGGCGCGTTCGCCGAAGTCGAGGCCGCGCACGGCGTGCCCACGCGCGCGCACGTCATCGATTTCGTCGACATGCACGATCTCGGCGACATGCTCGTCGAGAACGGCTTCGAGATTCCGGTGATGGACCAGGAAACGCTCACCATCACCTACAAGACGCCGGAGAAGCTGCTCGCAGACGTGCGCCGCTGGGGCGCGTATCCGTTCGAGCGCGAGGGGGATGCCGAAGGCACGCACGGCGCACGGCGACTCTATCGCGCGCTCGTGGCCGCGCTCGAAGCACGCCGCCGCACGGACGGGCCGCATGCGGGCACGATTGCGCTGACCTTTGAGATCATCTACGGTCACGCGTGGAAGGCGGTGCCGCACACGACGGCCGAAGGCCATGGGATTGTGCGCATCGAGGACATCGGACGCGGTCCGGCAAGGAATCGGTAACGTGGTAAGGGGGCTTTCGTTATGCCTGAAATTAGCGCCTGAAAAGCCCTCGAAAAACTGTTGAAAAATCGCGGCGAAGCCCGTCTGGCATGGGTTTGCGAGAGATTGGGCGTTGCTTGTGGGGGCTGGGGATCACGCCTATAATGCGTCAGTTTGCTGCACGGAAGGGACCCCAAAATCCATTGTGGCAAGTCCAGATCTCCCCGTAGTTGTGCGAGGCGCGACGCGGCGATAGTCTGGGGAGGTTGTTGTGGGGGAAGCGAGCGATGCAGGCTTCTGATCTGCTGGCGAGTCCGGAGCCGGTCCTTCAGGACTGGACCATGAAGCGCAACTGTTCGGTTTCGCCCAGGCAATTTGTGTTCTTCTATGTTTCGCTGGCGCTGGTCTCCATCGCGATCGCCGTTCTGCTGTTGATCCACGGCGCCTGGCTGGTTTTGCCGTTTACGGGCATCGATCTGTTGGTAGTGGGCGGCGCGTTTGTCATCTACGCGCGCCATGCTGTCGATTACGAACGTATCAGGCTTTATCCGAACCGGCTGGTGATCGAGCAGATGAGCGCTGACGCGCTCACACAGTTCGAATTCAATCCCCGCTGGGTCCGGGTCGAGCCGGGCGCGACCCCACGCGACCCGGTGCGTCTCGTGTCCCGCGGCCAGGCGGTCGCTGTCGGGTTGCATCTGCCGCAATATCGGCGTGCGCAGTTCGCGCGGGAACTGCGTAGCTGGCTTGCGCGCGCGGGTTGATGCGCGGCGCGTGAGTCCGGCCGGCGTGGCGTGAGCGTCCCAGGGGGCGCCCTGGTTGCAAAACCTTCCTGCGGGGCCGAGGGTTTGAATGGAAATTATGGGTAAGGAAGCTATGAAAACAATCAAGCGAGCCCTGCAAGGGGTGCTGGCGTGCAGCGGATTCCTCGTCGCCGGCGCGGCACTCGCAGTCGGAGACAGCCCCGGCGGTCCTGCGGTGAACGAGATCAATTTCCAGCCGCCCGTCACGCGCATCGCCGAAGAGCTCTACAGCCTCCACATGATGATGCTGCTCTTGTGCACCGTGATCTTCATCGGTGTGTTCGGCGTCATGTTCTATTCGATCTACGCGCACCGTAAATCGAAGGGCCACAAGGCCGCCCACTTTCACGAGAGCACGACCGTCGAAATCATCTGGACGGTGGTGCCGTTCATCATCGTCGTGCTGATGGCGCTGCCCGCGACCAAGGCCGTCGTCGCGATGAAGGACACGTCCAACGCCGACCTCACCGTGAAGGTGACGGGCTACCAGTGGAAATGGGGCTACGACTATGTGAAGGGGCCCGGTGAAGGCATCGGTTTCTTCTCCACGCTCAGCACGCCGCGCTCCGAGGTGAACAACCGCGTGCCGATTACCGACACCTACTTGCAGGAAGTCGACAACCCGCTCGTCGTGCCGGTCAACAAGAAGATCCGCATCATCACCACGGCCAACGACGTCGTGCACTCGTGGTACGTGCCCGCGTTCGGCGTGAAGCAGGACGCGATTCCGGGCTTCGTGCGCGACACGTGGTTCAAGGCCGACAAGGTCGGCACCTATCGCGGCTTCTGCACCGAGCTGTGCGGCAAGGAGCACGCGTTCATGCCGGTCGTGGTCGAAGTGCTCTCCGACGAAGACTACGCAAAGTGGGTCCAGACGCAAAAGGCCAAGATGGCCGCGGCCAACGACGACCCGAACAAGACCTACACGCTGGCCGAACTCAAGGAGCGCGGCGAGAAGGTCTACGCGTCGAACTGCGCGGTGTGCCACCAGCCCACCGGCAAGGGCGCGGGCGCGTTCCCGGCGCTCGACGGCAGCAAGGTCGCCAACGGCCCGATCGCCGAGCACGTGAGCATCGTCCTGAAGGGCAAGAACGCCATGCCTTCGTGGGCGCCCACGCTCAACGACGTCGAGATCGCTTCTGTCATCACGTTCGAGCGCAACTCGTGGGGGAACCACACCGGCGACATTCTGCAACCGCGCCAGGTGGCCGACGCGCGCAACGGCAAGATGCCCGAAGGCGGCGACCACACCGCAGCGGCCGGCGGCGCTGCGGCGGGTGGTGCGGCGAGCGGCGCGGAACAGGCAGCCGCGGCGAGCGGTGCCACCGAAGCGAGCGGCGCAGCGGCGGCCAGTGGCGCCGACCAGGCATCGGGCGCAGCCGCGCCGAGCGCCGCTGCGTTGCCGGCAAGCGTCTACTTCGAAGTGGGCAAGAGCACGCTGCCCGCCGACGCGAAGGACGCCATCCAGGCCGCCGCCGATTACGCGAAGGCGCACCCCGACGCGAAGTTCACGCTCTCGGGTTTCACCGACGCGAGCGGCAAGGCCGACGTGAACGCCGATCTCGCCAAGCGCCGCGCGCAAGCCGTGCGCGACGCGCTGAAGGCGGCGGGCATTGCCGAAGACCACATCATTCTGAAGAAGCCGGAAACGATTACTGGCGGCGCGAACGCGAAGGAAGCGCGCCGCGTTGAGATCAGCGCGGCGGCCTGAACGAGCAAGCGGGCCGCCCCGCAAGCAGCACAGACGCAGGACAAGCGCTGCGCGAGCACATAACAAGCAAGCAAACGCTGCAGCAAGAGACGCAAAGCAATTCGCTTCAGGAGAATAGTCATGTCTAGCATCGGACACGATGTAGCTGGAGGGCACGGCCACGTGCACGGCGACCACGGGCACGCCACGCCTCACGGCTGGCGCCGCTGGCTGCTGGCGACGAACCACAAGGACATCGGGACGCTGTATCTCATCTTCTCGTTCGTGATGTTCCTTTCGGGTGGCGTCATGGCGCTCGCCATTCGTGCGGAGCTGTTCGAACCGGGCATGCAGATCATGCGCCCCGAGTTCTTCAACCAGCTCACCACGATGCACGGTCTCATCATGGTGTTCGGCGCGATCATGCCGGCGTTCGTGGGCTTCGCGAACTGGATGGTGCCCTTGCAGATCGGCGCCTCGGACATGGCCTTCGCGCGCATGAACAACTTCAGCTTCTGGCTGCTGCCCGCCGCCGCGTGCCTGCTGGTGGGCTCGTTCTTCGCGCCGGGCGGCGCCACCGCCGCGGGCTGGACGCTCTACGCGCCGCTCTCCACGCAGATGGGCCCCGGCATGGACTTCGCGATCTTCGCGGTGCACATCATGGGCGCCTCGTCGATCATGGGCGGCATCAACATCGTCGTGACGATCCTGAACATGCGCGCGCCGGGCATGACGCTCATGAAGATGCCGATGTTCGCGTGGACCTGGCTCATCACCGCCTACCTGCTGATCGCCGTGATGCCGGTGCTCGCGGGCGCGATCACGATGCTGCTGTTCGACCGCCACTTCGGCACGAGCTTCTTCAACCCGGCCGGCGGCGGCGACCCGGTCATGTACCAGCACATCTTCTGGTTCTTCGGGCACCCCGAGGTCTACATCATGATCTTGCCGGCGTTCGGGATCGTGTCGCAGGTGATTCCGGCGTTCTCGCGCAAGCCGCTGTTCGGCTATAGCTCGATGGTGTACGCCACGGCGTCGATCGCGATTCTCTCGTTCATGGTCTGGGCGCACCACATGTTCGCCACGGGCATGCCGGTCACGGGCCAGTTGTTCTTCATGTACGCGACCATGCTGATCGCGGTGCCCACGGGCGTGAAGGTGTTCAACTGGGTCGCCACGATGTGGCGCGGCTCGCTCACGTTTGAGACGCCGATGCTGTGGGCCGTGGGCTTCCTGATCGTGTTCACGTTCGGCGGTCTCTCGGGCCTCATGCTCGCCATGGCGCCGCTCGACATCCAGTACCACGGCACTTACTTCGTGGTGGCGCACTTCCACTACGTGCTGGTGGCGGGATCATTATTCGCGTTGTTCTCAGGGTGGTACTACTGGTCTCCAAAATGGACCGGCTGGATGTACAACGAGACGCGCGGCAAGATCCACTTCTGGTGCTCGCTCATCTTCTTCAACCTCGCGTTCCTGCCGATGCACTTCGTCGGCCTCGCCGGGATGCCGCGCCGCTATGCCGACTATCCGGCCCAGTTCACCGACTGGAACCAGGTCATCACGATCGGCGCCTTCGGCTTCGGCCTCTCGCAGGTGTACTTCCTGTTCGCGGTGGCGCTGCCCGCGTATCGCGGCGGCGGCGAACTCGAAAAAGCCGGCGACAAGCCGTGGGACGGTGCAACGGGCCTCGAGTGGACCGTGCCGAGCCCGGCGCCGTTCCATACGTTCGAAAATCCGCCGACGGTCGAATAAGCCGTTGGCCCGAAGCGTCCGGCCGCGCGCGCAGTGTCCATGCAACGCACACGCAGCGCAGCGCGCCGGATGCAAACGAACCCCGCGGTTTTCATCGACGCACGCACGAGGAACATTTCACGATGCGCATCACGATCGAAGGAGAGGCCGCGGCCAGCCGCGCTGCAAGCATGACCCGCGATCCACAACAACGACGCACGCCTGCGGAAATTCGCGCGGGCAACCGGCGAATCGGCCTCATTCTGCTCGCCGTGGTCGCCGCGTTTTTTCTGGCCGGCGTCATCAAGCAGGTGTATTTCGCCGGCCACTGACGCGCAGGCGTTTGCCGGAAGACCGTTCGAGGAAGTCCGATGTCCACGCATGCCCGTAGCGATCGCGCGTTCAACCGGTCGATGCTCATCAAGCTCGTCGTCGTGGCGGTATTGATGTTCGGCTTCGGCTTCGCGCTGATCCCGATGTATCGCGCGATCTGCCAGGTCACCGGCATCAACAACCTGGTGCAGCGCGACGCCACCGAGCGCGAGGCGCGCAACACGCAGGTGGACATGACGCGCACGATCTCGGTTGAGCTCGACGCGAACGCGCGCGGACTGCTGGGCTTCAAGCCGGAGCAGTCGAGCATCGACGTGCATCCAGGCGAAGTCATGACGGTGATGTACGACATTTCGAATAACGAAGGACGCACGATCGACGCGCAGGCCATTCCGAGCTACGCGCCGAAGCAGGCAACGGAGTATTTCCGCAAGATCGAGTGCTTCTGCTTCACGCAGCAGACCTTGAAGGCGAACGAGACGAAGCGCATGCCGGTGGTGTTCGTGATCGACCCGAAGCTGCCGAAGGACGTGAAGACGATCACGCTGTCGTACACGTTCTTCGAGCTCAACAAGCCGGGCGTGCCGCCGCCGCCGAAGCAGTCGGCCGGGGCGTGATGTTCGTGCGGCAAGTGCGGGAAGCAGCGAAGGGACACGGAGGCGACGGGGCATGAGTCACGAAGGCGGCGGCGCGGGACCGGCAAAGCAGAAGAAGGGCGGTTTCCTTCAGGTGGTGAAGGCCGTGGCGTGGTCGTTCCTTGGTGTGCGCAAGCGCGCCGACCTCGAATCCGACGCCGCGCAACTGCACCCGGTGCAGTTGATCATCGCGGGCATCGTCGGCGCGGTGCTGTTCATCGTCGTGCTGCTGTTGATCGTGCACGCGGTGGTGGGATGAGGGCGCGCGCGCCGCGGCGTGTGCGAAGCAGTGAATAACGAGGACGAACTCGAGCAAAAGCAGCCGGCGGTGTCCGGTGCAACTGGAAATTGGAGAAACAGGCATGAGCGGCCAAAACGATAGCCCGTACTACTTCGTACCGCACCCATCGCGGCATCCGATCAGCGCGGCCATTGGCCTTCTGGTCATGCTCGCCTCGCTGGCGTCGTGGATCAACGGCGATTCGTGGGCGCCGATCGGCGTCGCCATCGGTCTGCTGTGGCTGCTCTTTACGCTCTGGCACTGGTTCGGCGACGCCATCGCCGAGTCCGAGGGCGGCATGTACGGCAAGCGTGTCGACGTGTCGTACCGCTGGAGCATGAGCTGGTTCATCTTCTCCGAGGTGATGTTCTTCGGAGCGTTTTTCGGCGCGCTGTTCTACGCGCGCGCGATCGCCCTGCATCAACTCGGCAGCCTCGACTACAAGCTGATCTGGCCGGACTTCTCCGCTGTGTGGCCGAACACCGGTCCTGCGGCGCTGGTTTCGCACTTCCGTTCCATGACGCCGTGGCCCGTGCCGACCATCAACACGGCGCTGCTGCTCTCCTCGGGCGCGACGCTCACGGTCTCGCACCATGCGCTGCGCGACAATCATCGCTCGAAGGCCATCGCCTGGCTCGCGGCCACGATCGTGCTGGGCGTGTGCTTTCTCTTCCTGCAAGCGTTCGAGTACATCCACGCGTACGGCGAACTGAACCTCACGCTCGCTTCGGGTATCTACGGTTCGACGTTCTTCCTGCTCACGGGCTTTCACGGCTTCCACGTGTTCCTGGGCGGCACGATGCTCACGGTGGTGCTGGTCCGGATGATTCGCGGGCACTTCACCGCCGAACATCACTTCGCCTTCGAAGGCGCCGCCTGGTACTGGCACTTCGTCGACGTGGTGTGGCTCGGTCTTTACATCGTCGTGTACTGGTTGTGACGCGCGCCGCGCCGCGCGCATGCAGCGGCGCAAGAGCGGAAAATGCAACAAGGCGCCGCCCGACGTAGTCGGCGCGGCGCCTTGTGTTTTGCGCGGTGCGGGGTTCGCCTGGGCTTCGTTCCGGCTTCGGTTTGGCTTCGCTTCGGCGCGGCGTTCAGCGACCGTAAGGAATCCCGGTGGACTGGATCCAGCCCATCCAGTGCGCGAACAGGATGAAGAGAAAGAGCGAGATGGAAAGGCCCACGCGCGTGGCGAGCGACCAGACCATTCGCTTGGTGCGGCCCCGGTCGTGCATCATGAAATAGAGCGCGGAGATCATGCTCGCGATGATCAGCGCGAACGCAACGGGGACCAGTATGTGCATGAAGTTCACGGAATTTGGCATGCCTGAAAACGCCTGTCTCATTATGGCACCGGCTCGCGCAGCGCGGGGTTCGATCACCGGTATGTTCCGCATCGGACGTGCCCAATGAAAATCCGGCTCGTTCCCGCTCTGCTCATCCTGATCGCGATGGCCGTGACGATCCGGCTCGGCTTCTGGCAACGCGACCGCGCGCATCAAAAGGAAGCGTTGCAGGCGCAGATCACGCAGTACGCGACGTCGACCCCGCAAGCGGTGGGCGCGGCCCCGCTCGCGTTGAAGGACATCGAATTTCATCGCGTGAGCGCGAAGGGCACGTTCTTGCCCGAGCGTGTGGTGTATCTCGACAATCGTCCCTATAACGACCAGCCGGGCTTTTATGTCGTGATGCCGCTTAAACTCGAAGGCGGCGGTTACGTGCTCGTGAATCGCGGCTGGCTGCCGCGCAACATCGCGGACCGCACGGCGATCGCGCCCTACGAAACGCCGCCGGGGCCGGTCGAAGTCGTGGGCATCGCGCGTGCGACCGCGACGCAGGCATTCGAACTCGGTGCGGGCGGCTCTGCACCGCATCAGAAGATACGGCAGAATCTCGGCGTCGCTTCCTACGCAGCGGAAACCGGATTGCCGCTGCAACCGTTCGTGATCCAGCAAACCGGCTTCGTGCCGGGCTTCAAGGACGGGCTCGTGCGCGACTGGCCGGTGCCGGACACCGATGTCGAGCGTAACTACGGCTATATGCTCCAGTGGTGGGGCATGGCGCTCGCGGCGCTCGGTTTCGGGATTTACGCGGCCCGCAAGGCTGCGGCAAAAGAGCGCACCGAAGGTGCGACCAGACGCCAGGCCGGCAGCAACGGCAGCGCGAAGGACGCCTGATGATCTGTCCGACGAATCAATGTCATCCAGACATCGTGCGGACATCGGCGCGGCGCATGCAGCACATGGACAACTGAAAGCGACAGAAGCGAGGTTCCCCGAGAGTGTCGACGCAATCCCCCCGTTCCGCCCAGGTCGCGCAGCCGGCCGCCCCGCAAGCCCAGGCCGCGCGGCGGCGTGGCCGCTGGACGCTGCTCCTCATCGTGCTGATCTGCGGCGCGCCCATCGCGATCTCCTATTTCACGTACTACGTGATCAAGCCGAAGGGCGGCACGACGAGCTATGGCGCGCTCATCGAACCGCAGCGGCCCATTCCCGGCGCGCTGCTGGTGACGGGCGACGACGGTCATGAAGTGCCGCTGGGCTCGCTCAAGGGCCGCTGGCTGATGATCTCGGTGAATGGCGGCGCCTGCGACGAAGCCTGCGCGAAGAAGCTCTATTTCATGCGCCAGGTGCGCGCGACGCAGGGGCCTGAGCGCGAACGCATCGTCACCGTATGGCTGCGCACCGACGACGCAAGCGTGCCCGAGAAAGTGAAGGGCGCGTATGCCGACACACGCATGCTGCGCGTCGATCCCGCTGCGGTTGCCGCGTGGCTGCCCGCCACCGATACGACGAAAGACACCGACCACATTTACCTCGTCGATCCGAACGGCAACCTGATGATGCGGTACCCCGCGAACCCCGATCCGTCGAAAATCAAACAAGACGTGACTAAGCTCCTCAAGTGGTCGCGCATCGGTTAAGGTGCGCAGCGCGAATCTGACAGAAAAGAGTAATCGAGATGTTTATCCTGGAGCTGGGCCTGATCGGCCTGTGCGTCGCGTTGCTGCCGCTGTCGTGGGTCTGGGTGAAGGCCGACGACGACAAGTTCCGTAAGCTCGTGTGGCTCACGACATTCATGACGCTCGACCTCGTGATGTTCGGCGGCTTCACGCGCTTGACCGACTCGGGCCTCGGCTGCCCCGACTGGCCGGGCTGCTACGGCACGTCGTCGCCGTTCATCGCGCACGTGCAGATCGCCGCCGCGCATCTGGCCATGCCGAGCGGCCCCGTGAGCATGACGAAAGCATGGATCGAGATGATCCATCGCTATTTCGCCATGGCCATCGGTGTCCTGATCATTGCGCAGATGGCGATTGCCTGGCGCGCGCGCATCAAGCGCCTGCCGCTGCACGTTTCGCCGTGGTGGCCCACCGCGCTGCTCGGCCTGATTGTCGTGCAGGGCGTGTTCGGCGCGTGGACGGTCACGATGAAACTGCAACCCGTCATCGTGACCACGCACTTGCTGCTGGGCCTCACGCTGCTCGGTTCGCTCGCGTGGCTCGGCGCACGCATGACGCCGCTGCCCGCGTTCGAGCCCGACGCCGCGCGCTGGCGCGTGGCCGCGCTCGCGGCGCTCGTGCTGCTCGTCGTGCAGATCGCGCTGGGCGGCTGGGTCAGCACGAACTATGCGGTGCTCGCCTGCACCGACTTTCCGACCTGCAACGGCGCATGGATTCCGCCGATGGATTTCCATCACGGCTTTCACCTCTGGCGCGCGCTCGGCATGGACGCCAACGGCGATGTGATCACGCAGGACGCGCTCGTCGCGATTCACTGGACACACCGCACGTTCGCGTTCATCGTGATCGCTTATCTGGTATGGTTCGCCCTCAAGTTGCGACGCTATGCCTCGCTCCGGCGTCCGGCAAACTGGGTCATCATCGTGATCGCGCTCCAGTTTCTGACAGGACTATCTAACATCGTGTTGCAATGGCCGCTGCCTGTGGCGGTGGCGCACAACGGTGGCGCGGCGATCCTGCTGCTTTTGCTCGTCGTGCTAAACTTTCGAATTGCTTGTAGCCGCCCCGGCCGCGCCGTTCTCCCTGCGCGCGACACCGCTGCGGTGTGATCCCGCCCTATGGAAAGTACAACCCTCCCTCAATCGCCCGGCAGCCGGATTTCGCAATATCTTGCGCTGACCAAGCCGCGCGTGACTCAACTGGCCGTGTTTTGCGCGGTCATCGGCATGTTCCTCGCCGTGCCGGGCATGGTGCCCTGGCAGCAACTGATCGGCGGCACCGTCGGCATCTGGCTCACGGCCGGCGCGGCTTTCGCGATCAACTGTCTGGTCGAGCAAAAAGTCGATGCGCGCATGCGTCGCACTGCCTGGCGTCCTTCGGCGCGTGGCGAGATCACAAGCACGCAAATCCTGATCTTCTCCATGGTGATCGGCGGCATCGGCATGTGGGTGCTGTACACCTTCACCAATCCGCTCACCATGTGGCTCACGGTCGCGACCTTTATCGGCTACGCGATCATCTACACGCTGCTGCTCAAGCCTGCCACGCCGCAGAACATCGTGATCGGCGGCGCCTCGGGCGCCATGCCGCCCGCGCTCGGCTGGGCGGCCGTCACGGGTCACGTGCCCGGCGACGCCTGGATTCTCGTGCTGATCATCTTCGTGTGGACGCCGCCGCACTTCTGGGCGCTCGCGCTCTACCGCCGCAAGGACTACGAAAACGCCGGCCTGCCGATGCTGCCCAACACGCACGGCGAGAAGTACACGCGTCTGCATATCCTGCTCTACACCGTGATCCTGTTCGCGGTCACGCTGATGCCCTATATCTCGGGCATGAGCGGCGTGCTGTATCTGGCCTCGGCCGTGTTGCTCGGCGCGGTGTTCCTCGCCTACGCGTGGAAGATCTATGTCGAGTACTCCGACGCACTCGCCCGCAGGACTTTCCGCTATTCGATCATCTACCTCTCGTTGCTGTTCGTGGCGTTGCTCGTCGATCACTACGTGCATGCGCTCATCGCGGCGTAACGCTATGGCCCATCGCACGCTAGCGCGCCTCGTGCGCGCCACGGTTGTCGCGCTTGCCGCTGCCGGTGCGCTGGGCGGCACTCTGGTTCTGGAAGGCTGCGGCCAGCAGCCGCCGTCGTTCTCGAATCTCGATATCACCGGCAACACGCAGTTCGGCAAGGACTTCTCGCTGCCCGACTCGAACGGCAAGACGCGCACGCTCGCCGACTTCAAGGACAAGGTGGTCGTGCTGTTCTTCGGCTACACGCACTGCCCGGACGTTTGCCCGACCACCATGGCCGAGCTTTCGCAGGCGCTCGAACAACTGGGACCCGATGCCGCGAAACGCGTGCAGGTGGTGTTCGTGAGCGTCGATCCCGATCGTGACAGTGCGCAGATCCTGGGCCAGTACGTGGCCGCGTTCAATCCGACCTTCATCGCGCTGCGCCCCGCCAACGAGGAGCAGCTCAAGCAGGTGACCAAGGACTTCCGCGTGTATTACGCGAAGGTGCCCGGCACGACGCCCGACAGCTACACGATGGACCACACCGCCGCGAGCTACGTGTTCGACACGACCGGCAAGCTGCGCCTCTTCGCGCGCGACGGGCAGGGCGTCACGCCCTGGCTGCACGATCTGAAGATCCTCCTCGGCTCCAATCCGGACTGAAGTCCGTCTGAGGCCCGACTGAAGCCCGCCCTGGCGCTCATGCGTCACGGTGCGCGCTTCAGCGTCGCGCCGGCATACCGGTATGCGAATTCTTTATTTCGCGCGGCCTCGCCCATATGAGACCATTTATATTGTCCGACCGGCGGCACACGATGCCGCCGTACCGGAGAGACAACAAAACCACGCAGGAACATCACCTCCATGCAGCGCAGAAATCTGATTAAAGCACTCCTCGCCGGCGTTGCCGCGACCACCCTCGCGGCCAGCTTCGGCGCCCGCGCCGACGACCAGGTCATCAAGGTCGGCACCGTTTCGGGTCCGGACGCGCAAGTCTGGGCCGTCGTCCAGAAGGTCGCCAAGCGCGAAGGCCTGAACGTCAAGGTCATCGAATTCAACGACTACGTGCAGCCGAACGCCGCGCTCGACGCCGGCGACCTCAACGCCAACAGCTTCCAGCACCAGCCTTACCTCGACAGCCAGGTCAAGCAGCGCGGCTACAAGCTCGTGAGCGTGGGCACCACCTACATCTCGCCGATCGGCGTGTACTCGAAGAAGCTCAAGTCGGTGAACGACCTGCCGCAAGGCGCGAAGGTCGCGGTGCCGAACGATCCGTCGAACGAGAACCGCGCGTTCCTGCTGCTGCAATCGAAGGGCGTGATCAAGCTGCGCGCGGGCGCCGGCACGAACGGCAGCAACGCCACGCCGCTCGACGTGGCCGAGAACCCGAAGAAGATCAAGTTCGTCGAACTGGACGCCGCGCAACTGCCGCGCTCGCTCGCCGACGTCGACGCCGGCGTGATCAACACGAACTACGCGCTCGCCGCCGGCTTTCAGCCGACCAAGGACGCGATTGCGCTGGAAGACATCCACAGCCCGTACGCGAATGTGATCGCCGTGCGCACCCAGGACAAGGACAAGCCGTGGGTGAAGAAACTGGTTGCCGCATACCAGTCGGAAGACGTGCGCCAGTTCATGAAGAACGAATTCAAGGGCGCGATGGTCCCGTCGTTCTAAGCGATATTCGAGCTGCGGTCCGCGTCCGATCGACGCGGCAAGCCTCCAGCAGCACCCGAACGCCGTGGCGAAAGCCACGGCGTTTTTTGTTGGGTGCACGCCGGGTCGGAATCGATCAGAAATGGGCGGCGCAACGCGTCATTTTGATGGTGATCAATTGAGACGCTAGGGGATCGCCTGGACGCGCGCTATCTTTCCCACGGAAGTCAGACCGTTGGTCCTATGGCGGTACTGCGTTGGGCTATCGGCGGTCCCCTGTGTAATGCCAATCTGGTCCTGATGAGGAGTCCACTGAGGGACTTCCAGGGTAAATCCTGGTACCAGACGGGCTGCGCGCTGAGCCTTATGTGTTCGTGTAAGTATTTGATTTTTAGTGATAATTTTTGTCGTGGTTCAGTGCGCTGCTGTGTGTTGACTGGTCTTATTGTGGTTATATAATGGGCTCGCTTTCGCACCGGACCTGTCTGCGCCGCCATGCGGCCCGTCCAACCGTCCGGCCATCCCACGATCTGTCCAACCGCTGGCGCCAAGTCCATGGAAACCCGTTGGTCTGCCCTGATGCCCGATGCGCGCAATGTGACGCCGCTCTATTTGCAGCTGGCGCGCAACCTTGCCACGGCCATCCACTGCGGCGTGTGGTCGGCGGGCGAGGCGCTGCCCTCGGAGCGCACGCTGTCGGACGCCATCGGCGTGTCGCGCATCACCGCGCGCAAGGCGATCGAGTTGCTTGTCGAGCAGGGCCTGATCCGGCGCGCGCGCGGCGCGGGCAGCTTCATCACGCCGCGTGTGGAAGATCCGCTGTCACGCCTCACCGGTTTCACGAAAAAGATGGAACAGCGCGGCTTCACGGCCGATTCGGTGTGGCTCGAGCGCGAAGTGCGCCCGGCGCACCGCGAAGAGATCGTGCAGCTCGGGCTTTCGCCGGTCTCGTCGGTGGCGAGCCTGCGCCGGCTGCGCCGCGCGGACGGCATCGTGATGGCCGTCGAGCATTCGGCGCTGCCGGCCTCGATCGTGCCGGACCCGCAGGCCATCGAAGGCTCGCTCTACGCGTATCTGGAGCAGCGCCGCGTGCCCGTGGTGCGCGCCTTGCAGCACTTTCGCGCGGTCAATGCGACGGGCGAGATCGCCGCGCTGATGGACGTGGAGCCGCGCGCGGCGCTGCTCGTCATCACGCGCGTGGGATTTTCCGCCGATCAGCGCGCCATCGAGCTGACCGACACCTATTGCCGCGACGGCTATTACGACTTCGTTGCGGAGCTGCGCCAGTGAGCGCCGCCCGCGGGAACGGAACGCCGCCGTTATCTCTCTCATGCACGTCACCGAAACGTCCTACCGCGCATTGAAGCGCCTTATCGGAAGAATCTCATGCTGAGCGGAAACATACTCACCCCTGACGGCTGGATCAACGGCTCCCTGTCGTTCGAGAACGGACGCATCACCGCGATCACGGGCGTGGCCGCCGATCCCGCGAAGAACGACGCGCCCTACATCCTGCCGGGCTTCATCGACCTGCACGTGCACGGCGGCGGCGGCGCCGATGTGATGGAGGCGGGCGACGCGATCGAAACCATCGCGCGCACCCACGCGCGCTACGGCACGACGAGCCTGCTCGCCACCACCATGACCGCGCCGCGCGACGAACTGATGAACGTGGTCGCCGGGCTCGGCGACGTCACCCGCAACCGCACGCCGGGCGGCGCACGCGTGTTGGGCGTGCACCTCGAAGGTCCGTACATCAACCCCGGCAAGCTCGGCGCGCAACCCGACGCGGCGGTTTCGGCGGTGCTCGACGAAGTGCTCAAGTACCTGTCGATCGCGCCCATTCGCGTGGTGACCGTGGCGCCCGAGATTGCGGGCCATATCGAGATCATCGGCGAGATGGCGGCGCGCGGCGTGCGCGTGCAGCTCGGCCATTCGCTCGCGACCTACGACGACGCCGTGGCCGCGCTCAAGCACGGCGCTTGCGGCTTCACGCACCTTTTCAACGCGATGTCGCCGCTGCATCATCGCAACCCGGGCGTGGTGGGCGCCGCGCTTGCGCATGCCGAGTACGCCGAGATCATTCCCGACCTGCTGCACGTGCATCCGGGCGCGATCCGCGCCGCGCTGCGCGCCATTCCGCGACTTTATGTGGTGACCGACAGCACCTCGGCCACCGGCATGCCCGACGGCGAATACCGCCTCGGCAGCCAGCACGTGACGAAGTGCCTGGGCGGCGTGCGTCTCGCCGACGGCACGCTCGCGGGCAGCACCCTCACCATGGACCAGGCGTTGCGCAACCTCGTCTCGATCGGCCTGCCGATCGCCGATGTGTCCGCACGCCTGTCGCGCTATGCCGCCGACTACCTCGGCATCGAAGACCGTGGCCGCCTCAAGCGCGGCGCATGGGCCGATGTCAACGTGTTCGACCGCGAGCTGGCGCTCACTGCGACCTACGTCGAAGGAGAATCGATTGTCGAATATGCTTAAGGAAGCGCTGGCCTCGGCCGGCGTCGTCGCCGCGCAACTGGCGGACACCTCGCGCGTCGAGGCGCTCGCCCGCGCGCTCGAAGCCGAGCCGCGCCACGTCGCGCTCACCGTCGCGCGCGGCAGTTCGGACCACGCGGCGAGCTATTTCGCCGCGCTCACCATGAGCCGCATCGGCGTGCCGGTGGCCACGCTGCCGATGTCGATCGCCACGCTCCAGCAGGCGCCCTTACGCGTGCGCGGCCAGTTTGCCCTAGCTTTCTCCCAATCGGGTAGGAGTCCTGATCTCGTTGCGACGATCAAGGCGCTGCGCGAAGCGGGCGCGTTGACGGCGGCGATGGTCAACGTGGCGGGCTCGCCGCTCGCCGAGGCCGCTGGCACGGAGCTGCCGCTCCTCGCGGGGCCGGAGTTGAGCGTGGCGGCCACCAAGAGCTATATCGCGATGCTCGCGATGGCCGCGCAACTCGTGGGCTTCTGGCAGCGCGACACCGCATTTCTCGCCGCCGTGCGCGCGCTGCCCGACGCGCTCGATCGCGCGGGCACGCTCGACTGGTCGAAGGCCGTCGATGAGTTGCGCGACGTCAAGCAAATGATCGTGATCGGACGCGGCCCGGGCCTGGCCATTGCGCAGGAAGCGGCGCTCAAGCTCAAGGAAACGTCGGGTATCCAGGCCGAGGCGTTTTCGAGCGCCGAAGTGCGGCACGGCCCGATGGAGCTGATCGATCGCGATTACCCGCTGCTGGTGTTCGCGCCGCGCGGGCCGGAGCAGGCGGGCCTGATCGACTTCGCGCGCGACATGGAAAAGCGCGGTGCGCGCGTGCTGCTCGCCGCACCCGCCGACGTGCCCGGCGCGGCACTGCCGCTGGAGACGGCCGCCGACGCGGCGCTCGACCCCATCGCGGCCATTCTGTCGTTCTACGTGATGGCGGCGGGACTTGCCGCCGCGCGCGGCCGCAACCCCGACGAGCCGCGCTACCTGAACAAAGTCACCGAAACCCACTAGATTGGAAAGCGAATGGAACGCATCGAGGAGTCTCGCCTGATGGATCCGCATACTCGCGTAGAGGGGCAGATCGTACTGGTCTCGCCGCTCACCGGGCCGGTCGTGCCGCTTGTGTCGGTGCCTGATCCGGTGTTCTCGGAAGGCCTGTTCGGCGACGGCATTGGCGTCGATCCGCTCGTCGGCAGTGTGGTCGCACCGTGCGACGGGATCGTCGTCCATCTTGCGCGCACCAGCCACGCGGTCACGCTGCAAACGGCCGAAGGCGCGCAGGTGCTCGTGCATGTCGGCATCGACACCGTCGAGCTGAACGGCAAGGGTTTCACGCCGAAGGTCGCGCAGGGCGCGCAGGTGCGCCGGGGCGACACGCTGATCGATTTCGATCTCGATGTAGTGGCGTGCAATGCGCCGAGCCTCGTCTCGGTCGTTGCGATCGCCAATTCGGACGCCTTCGAAGTGGTCGATCGCGCAGGCGCCGGCCACGTCGAAGCGGGCAAGAGCGCACTGCTCGTGCTGCGCCCGCGTGACGGCGCCCAGATCGCCCCGGCCAACGAACTGGTTGCGAACGAAGTGCGCCGCAGCATCACGCTCACGCATGCGGGCGGCCTCCATGCGCGTCCGGCAGCGCGAGCGCGCGAAGCCGTGCGCGGCATCGACGCACGCGTGGAAGTCCGCTTTGGCGAGCGCAAGGCGGCTATCGAAAGCGTCGTGGGCCTGCTGGCCCTTGGCGCGGGCGAGGGCGCGACCATCGAACTCGTCGGCATCGGCAACGAGGCGCAGCGCGCCGTGGACGCCGTGGCGAACGAACTCCTGCGTGAAGCGCCCGGCGAGGGCGGCGAAGCGCCGGCGCGGCAGCACTCGCCCGCGCCCGTGACACAGCAAGCCGCGGCCGCGGCGTCATCCGCCGAGCCGGGTGTGCTCGCGGGCGTATGCGCGGCGCCGGGCGTCGCGGTCGGCAAGCTGGTGCGCTGGGACGAAGCCGAACTCACGCCGCCCGAACTCGCGAGCGGCAGCTCGGCCGCGGAAAGCCGCCTGCTGGACAAGGCCATCGCGGAGGTGGACGCCGAGCTGAACCAGAGCGTGCGCACCGCTTCGCAGCGCGGCGCGATCGGCGAGGCGGGCATCTTCACGATGCACCGCGTGCTGCTCGAAGACCCGACGCTCGTGGACGCCGCGCGCGACGCGATCAGCCTCGGCAAGAGCGCGGGCTACGCATGGCGCGAAGCGATTCGCGCGCAGATCGCCGTGCTCGGCAAGGTGGACGATCCGCTGCTCGCGGAGCGCGCCGCCGATCTGCGCGACCTCGAAAAGCGCGTGCTGCGCGCGCTCGGACTCTCGAACACGGCCGCGCGCACGCTACCCGAAGAAGCCGTGCTTGCCGCCGAGGAATTCACGCCTTCCGATCTCGCCACGCTCGACCGCAAGCGCGTGACGGCGCTCGTGATGTCGCGCGGCGGCGCGACCTCGCACGCGGCGATCATCGCGCGCCAGGCCGGCATTCCGGCGATCGTCGCGCTCGGCGACGCGCTCCTTGCGGTGGCCGAGGGCACGGAAGTGGTCGTCGATGCCGGCGCGGGCCGCTTCGCCTATACGCCGAGCGCGCTCGATGTCGAGCGTGCGCGCAGCGAGAAGCAGCGCCTTGCGGGCGTGCGCGAAGCGAACCGCCGCACCTCGCACGAAGCGGCGAGCACGCGCGACGGTCACGCGGTCGAAGTCGCGGCGAACATCGCCACGCTGGAAGACGCCGCGACGGCGGTGGAAAACGGCGCGGACGCCGTGGGTCTGCTGCGCACGGAGCTGCTGTTCATCCACCGCCAGGCCGCGCCGACGGTGGAGGAGCATCGTCAGAGCTACCAGGCCATTACCGACGCGCTAGCGGGCCGCACCGCCATCATCCGCACGCTCGATGTGGGCGCGGACAAGGAAGTCGACTATCTGACGCTGCCGCCCGAACCGAACCCGGCGCTGGGCCTGCGCGGCATTCGCCTCGCGCAGGTGCGCCCCGACCTGCTCGACGACCAGTTGCGCGGCCTTCTCGCCGTGAAGCCGGCGGGCAAGGTGCGCATCCTGCTGCCGATGGTGACCGACGTGGGCGAACTCGTGCGCTTGCGCGAGCGCATCGACGCGTTCGCACGCGAAGCGGGCCGCACCGAGCCGATCGAAGTGGGCGTGATGATCGAGGTGCCCTCGGCCGCATTGCTCGCCGACCAGCTCGCGCGCCACGCCGATTTCCTCTCGATTGGCACGAACGACCTCACGCAGTACACGCTCGCGATGGACCGCTGCCAGCCCGATCTCGCGGCGCAGGCCGACGGCTTGCACCCGGCCGTGCTACGCCTCGTGGCGGCGACGGTCGAAGGCGCGCGCAAACACGGCAAGTGGGTGGGCGTGTGCGGCGCGCTGGCGGGCGATCCGCTCGCGGCACCGCTGCTCGTCGGCCTTGGCGTGAGCGAGCTTTCCGTCGATCCGGTTTCCGTGCCGTCGATCAAGGCGCGCGTGCGCAAGCTTGACTACAGCGAATGTCGCCAGCGTGCGCAGGACGCGCTCGCGTTCGAATCGGCGCAAGCCGTGCGCGCCGCGAGCCGCGAAAGTTGGCCGCTCGATTGATCGTTCGGTTGATCGTTCGGTTGATCGTTCGGTTGATCGTTCGGTCGATTGTTTGATCGAGGGTTCGATCGAGTTTCTCTATTCACCACGCTTTAAGTAATCCTTAAAAAATGCGCCGGCGTGCGCAGCGATCGCGCGCCGGCCTCTCTCACCCACGTACGTCACGCAAGAGACAGGGACTGGAGGCAGTTCAATGGATGGCAATCCGTTTCTCAAGATACAAAGCCTCGGCCGCGCGCTGATGCTTCCGATCGCAGTGCTGCCGGTCGCCGGCATCCTGCTTCGTTTCGGGCAGGCCGACATGTTCAACATCAAGATCATCGCCGACGCGGGCGGCGCGATCTTCGATAACCTGCCGTTGCTGTTCGCGATCGGCATCGCGGTGGGCTTCGCGAAGGAAAACAACGGCGTCGCGGCGCTCGCGGGCGCGCTGGGCTATCTGGTCCAGACCGCCGTGATGAAGGACATCAACGACAAGCTCAACATGGGCGTGTTGTCGGGCGTGGTCGCCGGCGTCGTTGCGGGCATGCTGTACAACCGCTTCAAGGACATCAAGCTGCCCGAGTTCCTTGCGTTCTTCGGCGGCAAACGATTCGTGCCCATTGTCACCGGGCTCGCGTGCCTCGTGCTGGGCATCGTGTTCGGCTATGTGTGGGGACCGGTGCAGGGCGTGATCGACACGGCCGGTCACTGGCTCACCACGGCGGGCGCGATCGGCACGTTCGTGTACGGCTTGCTCAACCGCTTGCTGCTCGTCACCGGGCTGCATCACATCCTCAACTCGCTCGTGTGGTTCGTGTTCGGCTCGTTCACGCCGGCGGCCGGCGGCGCGGCGGTGACGGGCGACCTGCACCGCTTCTTCGCGGGCGACCCCACGGCGGGCAGCTTCATGGCGGGCTTTTTCCCGGTGATGATGTTCGGTCTGCCGGCCGCGTGTCTCGCCATGCTGCACGAGGCGCCGAAGGAAAAGCGCGCGATGGTGGCGGGCCTGCTGATGTCGATGGCGCTCACCTCGTTCCTCACGGGCGTGACCGAGCCGATCGAATTCACGTTCATGTTCCTTGCGCCCGTGCTCTACGCGATCCACGCGGTGCTCACGGGGCTGTCGCTCGCAATCTGCTCGCTGCTCGGCATCAAGCTCGGCTTCACGTTCTCGGCGGGCGCGATCGACTATGTGCTGAACTATGGGCTCTCCACGCATGGCTGGTATGCGATCCCGCTGGGCGTGGCCTATGCGGTCGTGTACTACGCGCTGTTCCGCTTTTTCATCCGCCGCTTCAACCTGCCCACGCCGGGCCGTGAAGCGTCGGCGGGCGACACGGCCATTGCTTCGTCGATGTCGGGTGTCGCCGCTGCGGCCACGTCGCTCACGCGAGCGGCTCGCTATATCGACGCGCTTGGCGGCGCGGCCAACCTGAAGGTGGTCGATGCCTGCACGACGCGCCTGCGTCTCTCGGTGGCCGATCCCGCGCATGTCTCGGAACCGGCATTGAAGGCGATCGGCGCGCGCGGCGTGCTCAAGCGCGGCGGTGAAAGCGTGCAGGTCATCATCGGACCGGAAGCGGACATCATCGCCGATGAAATCCGCAGCGAAATCGCGCGGGGTGGTGCGGGCGCGGCGAAGGCACTGGCGGCGCAGCCCGCGGCTCAGGCAACGCAAGCGACTGCGAGTGCGCCTGCAATCACGAGTGCGCCTTCGGCGCAGGGCCCGCTCGATCCGAATCCGTCGCGCTGGCTGGCGGTGTTCGGCGGCGCGGCGAACATCGTCTCGCTCGACGCGGTGGCGGCCACGCGCCTGCGCGTGATCGTGCGCGACCCGGCGGCGGTTGAGCGTGCGAAGCTGGGCGCGCTCGACGTGGCCTGGGTCTCGACGGATACGCTGCACATCGTGGTGGGCGAAGCGGCGGCGCGTTACGCGCGCGAACTGGCGCTCCAGACTGCCTGAACGATTCGCGCACGCGAATGAAAAAACGCCGTGGTGTATCGCCACGGCGTTTTTGCTTTTGGGGCCGCTAAAAACGCGTCGTACGCCTCAATAAAGCGTGTGCTCATTCTCCTTGATCGTGCTGGCGGTGATTTTGCCGCGCATCACGCGATAGACCCAGGCGGTGTAGCCGAGCACGATCGGCAGGAAGATGATGACGGCCACGAGCATGATTTCGAGTGTGGTCTGGCTCGAAGTCGCGTCCCAGACCGTGAGGCTCGAACGCGGGTCGAGCGACGAGGGCATGATGAACGGGAACATCGAGAAGCCCGCCGTCAGGATCACGCCGACGATCTGGAGCGATGTGCACACGAACGTGAGCCGCTCGAAGCGCGAGCCCGCGAGCGCGCATGCAAGCGCGCCGCCAAGCAGGCCTGCGATCGGCGCAAGCGCCGTCAACGGATAGAGCCCGTAGTTCGAAAGCCAGAGGCCCGGTCCCGCTTCGACGGTCTTCAGCAGCGGATTGGCCACGCCGTCGAATGGCGCGGGCGACGTGATCGTATAGCCGCTGATGAGCGTCGCCACGAGCGCGCCCGCCACGACGAACAGGACAACGGTCAGGCCCGAGAAGATCCGGATTGCCTTCGCGGCGCGCATGGCGACGACGCCGTCGGACTTCATCTTCACGAACGCCGCGCCGTGCGCGGTGAGCATGCAAAGGCTCACGAGTCCGCAGATCAGTGCGAAGGGATTGAGGAGTCCGAAGAAGCTGCCGTGATACGTCACGCGCAGATCCGTGTCGTAGACGAACGGCACGCCTTGCAGCAGGTTGCCGAACGCCACGCCGAACACGAGCGCGGGCACGAAGCCGCCGATGAAGAGGCCGCAGTCCCAGCCCTGGCGCCATCTCACGTCCACGCGCTTGCCCCGGTAGTCGAAGCCCACGGGCCGGAAGAACAGCGAGAAGAGCACGAGCAGCATCGCGAAGTAGAAGCCGGAGAACGAGGCCGCGTAGGCGAGCGGCCAGGCGGCGAACATGGCCCCGCCCGCCGTGATGAACCAGACCTGGTTGCCTTCCCACGTCGCGCCAACCGTGTTGATGACGATTCGGCGTTCCTCGTCGGTCTTGCCGATGAAGGGCAGCAGCACCGCCGCGCCCATGTCGAAACCATCCGTGAGCGCGAAGCCGATCAGCAGCACGCCGATCAGCGCCCACCAGATCAGCTTGAGAGTTGCATAGTCCATGGCGTGTGTCCTCTATGGCGCTCAAGCGACGCTGCCGCCGCGTGTCACCGCCGCGGCCGGAGCCTGCTCGTGGAAGTAGCGTCCCGTGTGCAGCGACGAAGGGCCGAGGCGCGCGTACTTGAACATCAGCGTGATCTCGATGATGAAGAGCAGCGTGTAGAAGATCACGAAGCCCGCGATGCTCAGGATCACGTCGCCGGGCGCAAGGCTCGACGCCGAAAGGCGCGTGGGCAGCACTTCGGCGATGGTCCACGGCTGGCGGCCCAGTTCCGCGACGACCCAGCCGAACTCGGCGGCGAGCCAGGGCAGCGGAATCGCCACCAGGGCCCAGCGCAGGAACCAGCGGCGGTTGTCCTTGAGCAGCGAGCGCTGCGCGCAGAACCCGAAGGCGAGCACGAAGGTCACGAGAAAGAGAAGGCCGAGGCCCACCATCACGCGAAACGACCAGAACACGGGCGCAACCGGCGGGATCGCCGTTCGCGACGCGGCCCTGACCTGCGCGGAAGTCGCGTCGACCACGTTCGGCGTGAACCGCTTCAAGAGCAGCCCGTAGCCGAGGTCGGCCTTGTGCGCTTCGAACACGTCGCGCGTCTGGGTGTCGTCGGTGCCTTCTTTCATCTTTTGCAGCGCGGCGTAGGCCAGCATGCCGTTGCGGATGCGCACTTCGGCGCGGCCCATCAGGTCCTTCAGGCCGATGACGGGCGTGTCGATCGAGCGTGTGGCGATGATGCCCATGAGCCAGGGAATGCGGATCGCGTAGTCGGTGCGTTCCTCTTTCTGGTTGGGCAGGCCGAACAGCGTGAAGGGCGCGGGCGCGGGCGCGGTGTCCCATTCGGCCTCGATGGCGGCGAGCTTGACCTGCTGCACTTCGCCGTCGGTGTAGCCCGATTCGTCGCCGAGGATCAGCACGCATAGGGTGGACGCGAGGCCAAAGCCGGCGGCGATGGCGAACGAGCGCAGCGCGAACTCCACGTCGCGGCGGCGCAGCAGGTACCACGACGAGATGCCGAGCACGAACATCGAGGCCGTCACGTAGCCGGCCGAAACCGTGTGCACGAACTTCACCTGCGCGACAGGATTGAAGATCACCTCGAACAGGCTGGTGAGCTCCATGCGCATGGTCTCGTAGTTGAACGCCGCGCCCACGGGGTTCTGCATCCAGCCGTTGGCGATGAGAATCCACAGCGCCGAGAGGTTCGAGCCGAGCGCGACGAGAAACGTGGTGAACAGGTGCGCGCCTTTCGACAGGCGATTCCAGCCGAAGAAGAACAGGCCGACGAAGGTCGATTCGAGGAAGAAGGCCGCGAGCCCTTCCACGGCGAGCGGCACGCCGAAGATGTCGCCCACGTAGTGCGAGTAGTAGGACCAGTTGGTGCCGAACTGGAACTCCATGGTGAGGCCGGTGGTGACGCCCATCGCGAAGTTGATGGCGAAGAGCTTGCCCCAGAACAGCGTCATGTCCTTGTAGATCACCTTGCCGGTCATCACGTAGACGGACTCCATGATGACGAGCAGCCACGACAGGCCGAGCGTGAGCGGCACGAACAGGAAGTGGTAAAGCGCGGTGATGGCGAACTGAAGCCGCGAAAGATCCACTGTTTCAATCGTGGGCATGGCGCTCTCCTTGCGCGTTTCCTCGTTGCGTTCCTTGTTGCGATGGCGACGCCGGCGGCGCGGCCGTGGGCGGCATCGGCACGGAGAGAATGGCCTGCGCCACGGCGGCAGGCGCCATGCGCATGTCTTCGGCCTGCGGGTGATTGAAGAACGCGTATTTGAGCGCCAGCAGCAGCACGAGCTTGATGGCGAGGACGAGGACGATGTCGCGCGCGAACGTGGGGCCGCGCGTCCACTGGACGATCCGCGCGCGCAGCGGGAGCGCCGCGCGGGGGCGTTGACCGGATGCAGAGATCATGACGACGGTTGCCCTTGAGCGCGTTGTCAGGCCAGACCGCCGCGCGGCCTGGGGCTCATCACCTCGAAATCATCTTAGGGTGGAATCAGCGCGGCCGGTGCGAAGGTGTGCAGCGGGCTGACGGGCGCGAGGGTGCGCAGGGGCGTAAGCAGTGTGCAGGAGCGTGCAAAAGAAAAAGCCCCGTTCGCGGGAACGGGGCTTTCGGTACGGTTTCCGGGCTGACGCTTACGCGTAGTCGGCAAGCGCGGTGCGCATCTTCTTCATGGCGCTCGCCTCGATCTGGCGAATGCGCTCGGCCGACACGCCGAACTCGTCGGCCAGCTCGTGCAGGGTCGAACCGCCCGAGCCGTCGTCGGCGACGTTCAGCCAGCGCGCCTCGATGATGCGGCGGCTGCGTGCGTCGAGCGCTTCCAGCGCGCTCGCGATGCCGTCGGACTGAAGGCGGTCGCGCGAACGGGCGGCCAGCACCGCGCTCGGCTCGCTATGCGAGTCGGCGAGCCAGGCGATCGGAGCGTACGACTCCTCGCCGTCTTCCGTTTGGCCTTCGAGCGCGATGTCGGCGCCCGAGAGACGCGTTTCCATCTCCACGACTTCTTCGCGCTTCACGTTCAGTTCCTGCGCGAGGCCGTCGATTTCTTCCGGCGTGAACGATTGCAGGCCCTGCTTGTGGCTGCGCAGGTTGAAGAACAACTTGCGCTGCGCCTTGGTCGTGGCGACCTTCACCATGCGCCAGTTGCGCAGGATGTACTCGTGAATTTCAGCCTTGATCCAGTGCATCGCGTACGACACGAGGCGCACGTTCTGCTCGGGGTCGAAGCGCTTCACAGCCTTCATCAGGCCGATATTGCCTTCCTGGATCAGATCGGCATGCGGCAAGCCGTAGCCGAGGTAATTGCGCGCGATCGACACCACGAGGCGCAGGTGCGACAGCACCAGACGGCGCGCGCCCTCGAGGTTGTTTTGCTCGCGAAACTCAGTCGCGAACTGGCGCTCTTCTTGCGGCGTCAACATCGGGATCCGGTTCACGGCCTGGATGTAGGCGTCGATGTTGCCCAACTGACCGGGCAGCAGGGAAGCGTTCGCGAGCGCCAGTGAACCCCCGGCCTTGGCCGACGACGGGCTCAGCGTATTCGGAAGGGTCATGGTCATTGCGTTGCTCACGTAGCGAACTCCTTAGGAATCTTGCAAAAGTCAGACTGCGACTCCACGGTGGATGTTAGCACTCTGAATCACCGAGTGCTAATACTTGGAGTCTGTAGGGGCTTCAAGGTTCCTTGATTCCTATCGAAATGGTTGTATCGATAGATTACACCAAAATCGCGGCGGGCAAGCGGGACGGGGCTTGCGGCCCGGCGCGGGTCCGCACATGGGGCGGGCCGAAGGAACACTCTAGATCGGGACAGCAGTCCGGCGCGAGCGCGCGGAGAAATAAGGGTTGGAATCAACGACCTTGGTGGGCGGCGTTGCGCCCGGACTTTGCCACGGAATCTGACTAATAGACATCGGACAAAGCCGAAAGTGCTGCGCTGCGACAATGGAGCGCGGCCGGCAAGGGTGGGCCGGTTCGGCGGGTGGCGTACGCCTCACATATGGGGATGTCACTTTTGATCGCAAGTATCCACGCGTCAAATCCTGGTATAAATTTCAGCCAGGCGCATGCAGAAAATCTTCGGCGTGGGTCTGCGTGGAGCGCGCGGACCGGCGCGCAAGGGGCTCGAGCGATGGCGGCAAAAGTAATCGATGCGATTCGCGGTCTGGAGCGCGAGCGCTTTCGCGCGATGGTGGACGGCGACGGCACGTCGCTGGACCAGTTGCTCGCCGATAACGCGACGTTCATCCATACGAACGGCAAACGCGAGACCAAGCAACAGTTCATCGACGCGATCACGGCGGGCCGCCGACGCTACCGGCAAATCGAGATCCAGTCGCAGGACGTGCTGCCCGTGGGCAACGAAGCTTGCGTGATCTCCGGGCGCGTGCTGATCGAGATGGAAGCGAACAACGGCGCGCTGCTCTTTCCGATTGCCTACACGGCGATCCAGACGCAGGAGGGTGGTCACTGGCGTCTGCTCGCGTGGCAAGCGACACGTTGCGCGATCGAGTGATGACCGGTCAGTCCACTCGCTGAAGCGCCGGTTAGGCGTTTCAGGCGCACGCCGGCGGCCCGTTTTGCCGCCAGCGCTCAACGGCGCTGCATCTGTCCTGCTGAACTGCAAACTGTCTCCGGCCGCCTCAGGCCGCCGCGCGGCGATCCACCTGTGGCCAGGCCGCGCGATTCACCGCGCTCACGATAGCGGCGATGCTTGCATGGGCTGCGTCGTCGGCCACGCCCACGCCGTGGCGCAGCGACTGGCCGCCCACGCGCGTCCCGACGAACACGACGGTGCCGCCCTGTGCCGTGCGCGCGGTCTCGAACGACGTGATTTCAATGCTTTCACCGGCCACCTGGGCAATCGCCGCGGCAACGGCCCCGGCGTGGGCTTCGTCCACGCTCGCCGCCGCCGGCACCGCCACGTCGCGGCCTTCCCAGCGCACGCGGCCTGCGCCGATATGCGCCGCCGGTCCTTGTGTTTCGAAGTACTCACGTGCGAAAAGCGCGCAAATCGAATCGCCCGTGATTTCCTCGCCCGACGTATCGGCCACCGTCTGCACGGCGTGGCTGAACTCAATCTGCACACGGCGCGGCGGCGTGAAGCCCATGCCGCGCTCGAGCAGATATGTCGCGCCGCCCTTGCCCGACTGGCTGTTCACGCGGATCACGGCGTCATAGCTGCGGCCGAGATCGGCGGGATCGATCGGAAGGTAGGGCACTTCCCAGATCGCGTCGGGCTGCTGCTGTGCGAAGCCCTTGCGGATCGCGTCCTGGTGCGAGCCCGAGAACGCCGTGAACACGAGGTCGCCCGCATACGGATGACGCGGATGCACGGGCAACTGGTTGCAGCGCTCGACCACGCGGCGCACGGCGTCGATGTCGGAGAAGTCGAGGCCCGGATCGATGCCCTGGGTGTAGAGGTTCATCGCGAGCGTGACGAGGTCCACGTTGCCGGTGCGCTCGCCATTGCCGAACAGGCAGCCTTCGATACGGTCCGCGCCCGCGAGCAGCGCCATTTCGGCGGCGGCGACCGCCGTGCCGCGGTCATTGTGCGGGTGCACCGAGAGGACGATGCTGTCGCGGTAGGCGAGATTGCGGTCCATCCACTCGATCTGGTCGGCGTAGACGTTCGGCATTGCCGCTTCGACGGTCGCCGGGAGATTCACGATCATCTTGTGATCGCGCGTCGGGCGCCACGTCTGGGCCACCGCATCGCAGACTTCGCGCGCGAAGGTCAGCTCGGTCATGCTGAAGGTTTCGGGGGAATACTGGTAAATCCAGTGCGTTTGCGGATTTTTATCGGCATGTTCACGGATGATGCGCGTGCCTTCGACCGCGAGCGCCTTGACCTCATCCTTCGACTGCCCGAACACGATCTTGCGGAACGACGGGCAGATCGCGTTGTAAAGGTGGACGATCGCGCGCGGCACGCCCTGGAGCGCCTCGAAGGTGCGCGCAATCAACTCTTCGCGCGACTGCACGAGCACTTCGATCGTCACGTCTTCCGGAATGCGCTTTTCGTCGATCAGCTTGCGCACGAAATCGAAGTCGGTCTGCGAAGCGGACGGAAAGCCGACTTCGATTTCCTTGAAGCCGATCGCCACGAGCATCTCGAAGAACTCGGTCTTCTGCTCGATGCTCATGGGTTCGATGAGCGACTGGTTGCCGTCGCGCAGGTCGGTGCTCATCCAGATCGGCGCGCGTTCGACGGTACGCGTCGGCCATTTGCGGCCGTTCAAGCGGATGGCGGGAAAGGGGCGGTACTTCTCGGCGGGATTACGCAACATGACGAGCCTCGTTCTTCATGATGTCGTTTGCGATGGCGGTCGGCAGCGGGCGGCTGGCGGGCTGACGACGGAGCACGATGCGCGAAACTTCACGCGTACGGGCGGCAACCTCGGACGCGAAGAAGACGGCCACGGTGACGGCGGTAGCCGGCGCGGCGAAACTGGACGTGAACGATGCCCATGCAACGTGCATTTTGACCTCGCGACTCGTCCGAACGGTAAGCGGACGAATGCAGACGACAGGTTGTAGAGATACAGCGGATTTGGGGTACTGCGAGAACTGCTTTGGGAGGACCGCGGTGACCGGAGAGGGGGTCGTTGCGGCGCTACACCAGCTTTAGGCTAGGCGTAGCGATAGGGCCGATAGTCGGCCGAAGGTAATTCGGAGGGTGTTCGGGTAGGAACGCATTCGTCCAATGTAAATCAGGGCGAATGCGTGTGTCAACAACGAATTTGCAGATTGGCCGCGTGAAGATGCCCGAAGATGGCTGATGAAGCGCGTCGATGCGTTGGCGGACAAAGGTGGGAGCGAACGCGCGGGTCGCCCGTGCCGCAAGGCTTTCAGCGGATCGGGCGAGGTCTTTTGGGGTTCGCTTTTTAGCGCTTGGCGATGCGCTTGATCGTCTCGATCTGGCGCGTGATCGCCTCCGGCACCGGCGCTTCGCCGCGCAACACGGCCTCGATCCAGGCGGCCGTAGTGGGCGCGTCGCGGCCCTCGGGGAGATCGACTTCGGGTGCGCCGGGCGACGAGCGCTCCGGTTCGACCAGCGTTTCGCAGATGCCGTCGTGCAGCCAGTCGACCTGCACCTGACGCCGCGTGTCCGCGACGGCTTCGCCTTCGGTGCCGCGCGCGAGCAGCGCGCCGCCAATGGCCGCGTCCGGGTGCGCCGCGAAGAGCGCGCTCAGGCTTTCGCGATACGGCGGATGCGTGTAGTTCACGAGACGCAGGCCCGGCTGCGCGAACGGTTGCAGCAGCTTCACGAGCGTATGCGTGGAGTTGCGCACGCCCATGCGACGGCGCAGCGAGAGCAGGCGCGCCACCTTCGGCGCGAGCGTTTCGATCGAGGCGAACGCCACGCGGCGCGTAGCCAGTTGCGACTCGACCCCGGCATGATCCCCGGCTTCGGGCTGGTTGAGCGCCGCGAAGATCTCGGCGCTCGTCACGCGGCCCGGATCGGTGGTGACGCCGTGCACGAGCGTCGGCACGCCTTCGCGTGCGAGCAGCAGGGCGAGCAGCGGCACGAGATTGGGCTGCTTGCGTGCACCGTTGTAGCTCGGGATCGACACGGCGCGGTAATCGCCTTGCGGCGCCGCGAGCGGCGCGAACGAGGCGTGCGCGGCGCCGAGCATGGCGGCGAGTTCGTCCGCGGTTTCACCTTTGAGGCGGTAAGCGAGCAGCACCGCGCCCAGTTCGAGTTCGGGCACGCGGCCGTCGAGCATCGCGGCGTAGAGCGCGTGCGTGTCTTCCGACGAGAGCGAGCGCGCGCCGTGAGGGCCGCGGCCGATCTCCTTGATGAAGCGGGCGCACGGGAAGATGTCAGTGGAATCGGCGGTGGTCATGGGCTGGCGCGGTTCGTTCGACGGCGTGCGGCAAAGGCCGCCATCGTATTGAAATGGGGGATGCGCGAAGTATCGCACGAGCGCGCCGCCCCTCGCCGGGCATACCGGCGCCCACGTCCGGCCGGCGAGGCCGCGCGCGCGAAGTGCAAGCCGCGCACGCCCGCCGCCGCGCGTTACACTCGCGATTGACCAACCGGACGGCGCAAGCCGTGCCCATCCCGCTACGCCTGCGTGCCTCGCGCACGCGCCCACACAAAGACGGAGAACTCCATGACCTACGTATTCGAACCGGCGCCGCTCGCCTCGGTGCCGGTTGCCGGCAGTGACGCGCGCTTTCCGGTGCGCCGCATCTACTGCGTTGGCCGCAACTACGAAGCCCATGCGCGCGAGATGGGCCACGATCCGAACCGCGAGCCGCCGTTCTTCTTCGCCAAGCCTGCCGACGCCGTGCTCTACGTTGCCCCCGGCTCGACCGGCGAGTTCCCGTATCCGGCGCAGTCGCAGAACGTGCACTTCGAGATGGAACTCGTCGCGGCCATCGGCAAGGGCGGCAAGGACATTCCCGTCGCGAGCGCGCTCGACCATGTGTATGGCTACGCGCTCGGTCTCGACATGACCCGCCGCGACCTGCAAGGCGAAGCGAAGAAGCTCGGCCGTCCGTGGGACACGGCCAAGGGCTTCGACCATTCGGCGCCCATCGGCCCGATTCATCCGGTTTCGCAGATCGGCCAGCTGGCGCAAGGCGAAATCTGGCTCGCGGTCAACGGCGAGGACAAGCAGCGCTCGGATATTTCGCAGATGATTTGGCCCGTTGCCGACACGATCGCATTCCTTTCCACGCTTTTCGAGCTGAAAGCGGGCGACCTCATCTTCACGGGCACGCCCGAGGGCGTGGGCGCGGTGGTGAAGGGCGACCTGATGACGGGCGGCGTGGCCGGGATTGGCGAGTTCGCCGTGCGGGTCGTCTGAGCGGCGCGAGCCCAGTCAAGAAACAAGAGGAGCAAGAGAGGAGCATGAAGCTTTACAGCTATTTCCGCAGTTCGGCGTCGTATCGCGTGCGTATTGCGCTGAACGTCAAGAACCTGTCGTACGACTATGTGCCGGTTCACCTCGTGCGCGAAGGCGGCGAACAGCTCAAGCCCGCCTACCGTCAGGTCAATCCTGACGCGATCGTGCCGACGCTCGTCGACGACGACCAGCACGCCATCCAGCAGTCGCTCGCGATCATCGAGTATCTGGAGGAGACGCATCCCGAGCCGCCGCTGCTGCCGAAGTCACCGCTCGATCGCGCACACGTGCGTTCGCTCGCGTTGCAGGTGGCGTGCGAGATTCATCCGGTGAACAACCTGCGGGTGCTCAAGTACCTCAAGCACACCGTTGGCGCGGACGACGCGACGAAAGACGCGTGGTACCGCCACTGGATCGAGTCGGGCTTTGCGACGCTGGAAGCGCGCCTCGCCGGCGATCCGCGCACCGGCAAGCTCTGCTACGGCGACACGCCGACGATCGCCGACCTTTGCCTCGTGCCGCAGATCTACAACGCGAACCGCTTCAAGATCGACACGACGCATTATCCGACCATCCAGCGCATCAACGACTACGCGCTCACGCTCGATGCGTTCGCGCGCGCCGAGCCGGGCGCGCAGCCGGATTCGGAATAAGCGCCTGATTCGCAATCGCGAATGAAAAAAGGGCGTCGTTCGCGAGAACGACGCCCTTCGTGTATCTATTGTGCGTTTAAAAGCCGGGTTTAGCCGCCAAGCAGCGCGTCGGCGAATTCTTCGGCTACGAACGGCTGCAAGTCTTCGACCTTCTCGCCCACGCCGATGAAGTACACCGGTACCGGGCGCTGGCGCGCGATCGCGGCAAGAATGCCACCCTTGGCCGTGCCGTCGAGCTTCGTGACGATGAGACCGGTGAGGCCCAGTGCGTCGTCGAAGGCCTTGACCTGGGCAAGCGCGTTCTGGCCCGTGTTGGCGTCGATCACGAGCAGCACTTCGTGCGGTGCGCCGTCGAACGCCTTGCCAATCACGCGCTTGACCTTCTTCAGCTCGTCCATGAGGTGCAACTGCGTGGGCAGGCGGCCGGCGGTGTCGGCCATCACCACGTTGATGCGGCGCGCGCGCGCGGCGCTCACGGCGTCGAAGATCACAGCGGCCGGGTCGCCGCTTTCCTGCTGCACGACGGTCACGTTGTTGCGCTGGCCCCAGATGGCGAGCTGCTCGCGGGCGGCGGCGCGGAACGTGTCGCCGGCGGCGAGCAGCACGCTCTGGTCGAAGCTTTGCAGGTGCTTGGCGAGCTTGCCGATGCTCGTGGTCTTGCCCGCGCCGTTCACGCCCGCGATCATCATCACGAGCGGTTGCGCGCGGCCGAGCATGAGCGACTTCTCGAGCGGCTTGAGCAGGCCGATGAGCAGGTCGCGCAGGGCGTCCTTCACCTGCTGGGCGTCGGTCAGGCGGTCTGCGCGCACCTTCTGGCGCAACTGCTCGAGCAGGAATTCGGTGGCGTCGACGCCCGCATCCGACATCAGGAGCGCGGTTTCGAGTTCCTCATACAGATCGTCGTCGATCTTCGCGTTGACGAAGATGCTCTGGATGTTCGAACTCGTCTTCGAGAGCCCCGACTTCAGGCGCGTGAGCCACGACTGCTTCGCAGCGGGTTCGGGCGCGGGCGGCGGGACGATCTCGATCGCTTCGGGTTCGTCTTCGGCCTCGCTGGCGACGGTGACGGCGGTGATGGCATGCGGCGGCGGCGCAAGCGGTTCGCTCGCGGGCGCAGCGGTTGCCTCGTCTTGCGCCTCGGGCGCCGGCGCGGCTTCGGCTTCGGCCTGCTCGCTCTCGGCGTCCTTCGAGCCGCGGAATCGTTTGAAGAAACTGAACATGATATGGCGTGGGTCAGGCGCGTTTCGGGTCGGACCGGAGGGCGGTCGGCGACGGCTTGGAAAGGGGTAACGCGCGGAAAACACGGCATTTTATCAGGCGCGTTACGTCCCGTCGTTGCGGCGCCCGCGCGGCACGCGCGCGCCCGTGTGGTAACGTGCGCGCATTGCAGGGCGCGATGCGCACCGCGCACATCCATCCCTAGTCAAAGTGCCGCAGGCAGACTGCCCGCGGCCAAACGCAGCCGCAGACCAAACGCATGACTCGTTCCTCTTCCTCGCGTGGGCCTGGCGCCCGTTCCCATCAGGCCGATTCGCGCGCGCGCGGCGGCAGCGGCGGCGGTGCGCACACGATCCGCATCATCGGCGGCGACTGGAAGCGCACGCCGCTGCCGGTGCTCGATCTCGACGGCCTGCGCCCGACGCCTGACCGCGTGCGCGAGACGGTTTTCAACTGGCTCGGCCAGCGCCTCGACGGCCTGCGTTGCCTCGACCTGTTCGCCGGGAGCGGCGGTCTGGGCTTCGAGGCGGCCTCGCGCGGCGCCGCGCGCGTCGTGATGGTGGAGCGCAGTGCGCGCGCCGCCGCGCAACTGCGCGCGAACCAGACGCGCCTTGGCGCGCGCATGATCGAGATTGCCGAAGCCGACGCGCTGCGCCTCGCGGCCAACCTCGCGCCGGGCTCGTTCGACGTCGTGTTCCTCGACCCGCCGTTTGGCGACACCGCGCTCCTCGAGCGCTCGCTCGAACTGGCCGCCCCGCTTGTCGCGCGGGGCGGCTGGCTTTACGTCGAGGCGGGCGTGGCGATCGATCCGGCCGCGCAGCCCGCGCTGGCGGGCTGGGCCGTGGTGCGCGAGGGCAAGGCGGGTGCGGTTCACTATCATTTGCTGCAACGCGAAAATGAGGAATAATGCGCGTTCGATAAGAAGCGGCGGACGGTCTCACCGTCACGCACGCAAGTGCGCATGCATCGCCACGGCACTGCATTGCGCCCCATTTCTGTTGAGAGGAGAAGTCTCATGGTAGTCGCCGTGTACCCCGGTACCTTCGACCCGCTCACGCGCGGACACGAAGATCTCGTGCGGCGCGCGTCGAGCATTTTCGACACGCTGGTGGTCGGCGTTGCGGACAGCCGCAACAAGAAGCCTTTCTTCTCGCTCGATGAGCGGCTAGAGATTGCCCACGAAGTGCTCGGCCACTATCCGAACGTCCAGGTCATGAGCTTCAAGGGGCTCCTGAAGGACTTCGTGCGCAGCAACAATGCGCGCGTGATCGTGCGCGGCCTGCGCGCGGTGTCGGACTTCGAGTACGAGTTCCAGATGGCGGGCATGAACCGCTACCTGCTGCCTGACGTCGAGACGATGTTCATGACGCCATCGGACCAATACCAGTTCATCTCGGGCACGATCGTGCGCGAAATCGCCCAGTTGGGCGGCGATGTCAGCAAGTTCGTGTTCCCGTCCGTGGAAAAGCGCTTGCAGGACAAGGTGGCGTCGCTCGGTGGTACGGGATCGAAGGCGTGAACGCGCGGCCAAAGCAGCGTAAACTATAGGGCTAAGCAACGTGTACGCTGGCCCCCGCGCTGGCAGGAAGTGAGAAAAGCATGGCCCTGATGATTACCGACGAGTGCATCAATTGCGACGTCTGCGAGCCCGAGTGCCCGAACGACGCCATTTCGATGGGCCCGGAAATCTACGTGATCGACCCGGGCAAGTGCACCGAGTGTGTTGGCCATTTCGATGAGCCGCAGTGCATTCAGGTGTGCCCGGTAGAGTGCATTCCCAAGAATCCGGAGCATGTGGAATCGCCCGAGCAATTGATGCAGAAGTACCACGCGCTGGTGGCGGTGAAAGACAAAGCCTGACGCATCTTCATCCCCGGAAATAAAAAACGCGCCAACAGGCGCGTTTTTTATTTCATCTTGCTGTCTTCTTACGCGACGATGCGCTTCAACGCCTCGATGAGCGTATCGCATTCGGCATCGGTGCCGATCGAGATCCGCAAATGCTGATTCACGCGCGGCGCGTCGAAATGGCGGACGAAGATTTCCTTTTCGCGCAACTTGGCCGCAATTGCCGCCGCATCGTGCGCGGGATGCTTCGCGAACACGAAGTTCGCCGCCGAGGGCACCACGTCGAAGCCAAGCGCGGTAAGCGCGGCCGTGAGGCGCTCGCGGCTTGCCATCACGCGTGCGCTCGTGGTCTTCAGCCAATCGGCGTCCTCATAGGCGGCCGTCGCGGCGGCCTGGGCGAGTCGGTCGAGCGGGTAGGAGTTGAAGCTGTCCTTCACGCGGTTGAGCGCTTCGATGAGATCGACGTGGCCGAACGCGAAGCCCACGCGCATGCCCGCGAGCGAGCGCGACTTCGAGGTGGTGTGCACGACGAGCAGGTTCGGATAGCGGTCGATCAGCGCGATCGCCGATTCGGCGCCGAAGTCCACGTAGGCCTCGTCGATCACCACCACCGATTCCGTGTTCGCCGCGACGAGCCGCTCGATTTCCGCGAGCGGCAGCGCGTGCCCCGTCGGCGCGTTCGGATTCGGGAAGATCACGCCGCCATTGGGCTGAAGATAATCGTCGATGCGAATCGCGAACGGCTCGGTAAGCGGCACCGTGCGGTACTCGACTTCGTACAGCCGCGCGTAGGTCGGATAAAAGCTGTAGGTGATGTCGGGAAAGAGAATCGGCTTGTCGTGCTTGAGCAGCGCCTGGAACGCGTGGGCGAGCACCTCGTCCGAGCCGTTGCCGACAAACACCTGCTCGGCGCGAATGCCATGATGCGCGGCCACGGCTGCGCGCAGGCGCTTCGCGACCGGGTCCGGGTAGCGGCGCAGCGACTCGCCCGTCTCGCCGAGCTCGTGGCGGATCGCCTCGAGCACGCGCGGGGAGGGCGCATACGGGTTCTCGTTGGTGTTGAGCTTGACCGGCTTCGCGAGCGCGGGCTGTTCGCCCGGCACGTAAGGCACAAGCTGCTTGACGATATCACTCCAGTAACGACTCAAGACGCTCTCCTCGTTTCAGCTGTTTCGATGCAACTGCATGACCGCGCGTTCCGCCTCGCCCTTCACGAACGTCGGCATGACGGCGAGCGCGCGCTCGATCGAGGCGTCGATCACGTCCTGCTCCTCGCGGCGCGGCGGCTTGAGCACGAAGTTCGCGACGTCGGGTTTCGCGCCCGCGCGCGCGCCTTCGGGGATCAGGTCGCGCGGATGGCCAATGCCGATGCGCAAACGCCAGTATTGCTGCGTCGACAGATGCGCGGAAATGTCCTTCAGTCCGTTGTGGCCGCCGCTGCCGCCGCCGAGCTTGAGCTTGACGGTGCCGGGCGGCAGGTCGAGCTCATCGTGCGCGACGAGGATCTCGTCGGGCAGGATCTTGAAGAAGTTCGCGAGCGCGACGACCGACTGGCCCGAGCGGTTCATATAGGTCTGCGGTTCGAGCAGATGCACTTCCTCGCCGTAGAGGCGCGCCTTCGCATAGTGGCCGTGAAAGCGCCGCTCGTCGCGCAGCGTCGTGCCGGCTTCGCGCGCGAGCTGGTCCACGAACCAGAAGCCCGCGTTGTGGCGCGTCGCCGTGTATTCGGCGCCCGGATTGCCGAGCCCGACGATCAACCTGATCATTGTGGTGTTCCGCCTGCGTAAATCGTTGAGTCGACCCGCAAGTGTACGGAAGAGTAGAAAAGAGTGCGAAAAAAAACCCGCCGGGGCGAACCGCGGCGGGTCACGTCGTCCGTTTCAGGGAAACGGATCGAGAGGATCGGCTCGTTGAGGCCGCTGCGATTACTCCGCAGCCGCTTCTTCGCCTTCAGCAGCCGCCTGGGCGCCAGCCGGCACGGGTGCCGACGCGACGACCGGGTTTTCAGCTTCCACGTGCGAGACGAGCGTCACGCCGGCGGGCAGCGTGATGTCCTTGGCGTGGAGCGACTGGCCGGCTTCGATCTTGGCGAGGTCGACTTCGAGGAATTCAGGCAGTTGGGCCGGCAGGCACTGGACTTCGATTTCAGCCAGAACGTGCGAGATGATCGCGCCACCCGTCTTCACAGCCGGGTTGGTTTCCTGGTTCATGAAGTGCAGGGGCACCTTCGTGTGGATCTTCTTGTTCGGATCCACGCGCTGGAAGTCCACGTGCAGCACGAGCTGACGGAACGGGTGATATTGCACGTCGCGCAGCAGAACTTGTTGCGACTTGCCGGCCACTTCGAGGTCGAGGATCGACGAGTGGAAGGCTTCCTTCTTCAGGGCGTGCCACAGCGCATTGTGGTCGAGTTCGACCAGTTGCGGCTCCGAACCGACACCGTAAACGATGCCAGGGGTCTTGCCAGCGATGCGCAGGCGGCGGCTCGCACCCGTACCTTGCAGGTTACGCTCGAAAGCGATGACTTTCATTTGATTCTCCATTGCACTACCCGCGACCAGGCAGTAAAACGGGGCCTTTTCAGCAGAACGCCTGCCTTCGGGCCCCCAGCGATGCAGCGCGAACCTTCGTCCGCTCGCGCCGATTACGTGCAAAAGCGCGGCATTCTCGCGAACACCGCGCTTTGCGCGTCAATTCTTTTTAGCTTTCCGCGAACAGCGACATCACCGAGTCGCCGCGACGGATACGCGAGAACGTTTCGGCCAGCAGACCGGCGCTCGTGAGCGAGCGGATCTTCGGGCACGAACGCGCTTCGGTACCGAGCGGAATCGTGTCGGTGACAACCAGCTCGTCGAGCGCCGAGGCGGCGATACGCTCGCCTGCGCCACCCGAGAGAACCGGGTGCGTGGCGTAAGCGAACACCTGTTTGGCGCCGCGTTCCTTCAGCACTTGCGCTGCCTTGCAGAGCGTGCCGGCGGTGTCGACCATGTCGTCCATGATCACGCAGGTGCGGCCTTCGACTTCACCGATGATGTTCATCACTTCGGCGACGTTCGCCTTCGGACGACGCTTGTCGATGATCGCGAGATCGCAACCAAGCTGCTTGGCGAGCGCACGGGCGCGCACCACGCCGCCGACGTCAGGCGAAACGACCAGCAGGTTCTCGTAGTTCTGCTTGCGCAGATCGCCGAGCAGCACGGGCGTAGCGTAGATGTTGTCGACGGGAATATCGAAGAAGCCCTGAATCTGGTCAGCGTGCAGATCCATCGTGATGATCCGCTCGACACCGGCGATTTCCAGCATGTTCGCCACGACCTTCGCCGAGATGGCGACGCGCGCCGAACGGGGGCGGCGGTCTTGACGGGCATAGCCGAAGTAGGGGATGGCTGCGGTGATCCGGCCTGCGGATGCGCGCTTGAGCGCATCGACCATGATCATCAGTTCCATCAGGTTGTCGTTGGTCGGAGCGCACGTCGACTGAAGGACGAAGACGTCCTTGCCACGCACGTTTTCCTGGATTTCGACCTGGATTTCACCGTCGGAGAAGCGGCTAACCATAGCCTTGCCGAGGGGAATACCGAGGATCTTGACGACTTCCTGGGCAAGCGCGGGATTGGCGTTGCCAGTAAAAACCATCAGGCCGTCATGGCTGCTCATCATGCACCTGCTGCGGACTTGGGGGGGACGAGAGGAACTACTTAGGCGAATGGCTCCGGGTAACCCACAGAGCGAACTGCCTGAAATTTTGGCAGGGGAGGAAGGACTCGAACCCTCGCATGCCGGAATCAAAATCCGGTGCCTTAACCAACTTGGCGACTCCCCTACACTCAACTTTGAGCTTGCCTGACCGGGTAGGGCCGATCAGCCATGCAAAACTATGCCGCGAAAGCGAAGAGTGGATGCGTATTCAGACTCGAGGCTACCGCGCTTCTCCAGTCCGGTTGTTCCGCAAGCAGTCTGGCTCGTGCCGATTCTGCTTCGGACCGACTGGCGAATGCTGCAAAAACGCTGGCACCCGATCCGGTCATCCGCGCTGGTGTGATGCTGTTCGAGACACGCTCAAACCATCGAAGCACCTGCGCTACTTCCGCGTATTTTCCTGCGACAACCGCTTGCATATCGTTATGACCGAAGCTGTCTGGCCATCCGTTCTGCGTTGCTTGCTGTGCAAGAAAGACTGCTATTGTGCAGGTCTTTGTGTCCCTTGTCAACGACTTTTCTGAAAAAATTTCAGCAGTAGGAACATGAACCCGCGGCGTCACCACCAAAAAATGACGCGGGGGCAATTGTACAGCCTCCAATGCCTCTCCAACACCCTCCGCGAACGCATTTTTTCCGAACACGAAGAAGGGTACGTCAGCACCCAGTTTGAGTGCGAGCGCCTGGAGTTCTTCGCGCGGCACGTTGAGCTTCCACAGACGGTTGAGCGCGAGCAGCGTGGTGGCCGCGTCGGAACTGCCGCCGCCAAGACCCGCGCCCATCGGCAGACGCTTTTCGATGTCGATCTCGACGCCTTCGGTCGTGCCGGTGTGCGCCTTGAGCAACGTCGCGGCGCGCACGGTGAGATCGTGTTCGGCGGGCACGCCTTCCACTTCGACGGTGCGTGTGATGCGGCCGTCACGGCGGCGCGTGAAATGCAGCGTGTCGCCCCAGTCGAGCAACTGGAACACGGTCTGCAAATCGTGGTAGCCATTGGGGCGGCGGCCCGTGATGTGCAGGAAGAGATTGAGTTTCGCGGGCGCGAGGCAGTCGCGCAGCGAGTCCTGGGTTTCGATCATGATGCCTGGAATGATGCCTGGAACTGACCGGCGCGCGCCGGCCAGATCACGCTGATGTTGGAGCGTGCCGGTCCGCTTACTGGTCGAGCACGAGCTTGATCTGAAGCGGCGGTTCTTCGCGCGTGAGATTAACGCGCTTCACGCCCGTGGCCGGTGCGTCGGCGTACGCAACGTAATCGATGGTCCAGCCGTCTTGCTGGATCTGGGCAAGGCGCTGCGGATCTTGCGGGTCGGGCGTGGTGCGCGCGTGCGACGTGGGCGCGACCGACGGTTGCAGCCAGTAGCGCAACCCCTCGACGGGCAGCGCGAAGCCGAGCGCCTGCTGCATGAGCGTGCTCACGTTGTCGGCCGTGAGCGGGGGGCGGTTGGGCAGTTCGAGCGTGGCCTGAGCCGGTGCGGAGGTCACGAGCGCGAGCGTTTGGCCGAGCGGGTTGAGCAGTTGCAGCGTGACCGTCGAGTCGGTCTCGCGCCAGTCGAAGTTGCCGTACGCGTTGCGCTGCTGGCCATTCTGGTCGACATATTGCACGGCGAAGCGCCCATGCCAGGCGCGGTTCGTCTGCGTGCTGAGCGAGGTCGTGGCGTTCGAGGTGGACGGCTGGCGCGGCGCTTGCTGCGTGGCGCAGCCCGCCAGCACGAGGAGCGCGGCTGCCGCCGCGCCGAGCGACGCGCGGCGCGCAAACCGGGCGACGCGCGCAGCAGGGAGGGCCTTGGGAGAAACGGTATTGAAAAAATCTGCCATCAGAGATCGTTCACCTGGAAGCGCTTGAGCGTCTTCAGGAGCGTGTCGTTGTCGGGTTCAAGCTTGCGGGCCTCGCGCCAGGCCTGCCGCGCGCCGTCCTGGTCGCCGTTCTTCCAGAGCACTTCGCCGAGATGCGCGCCGATTTCGGCGTTCGGCTGCATGGTGTAGGCCTTGCGCAAAACCTTGATTGCGTCGGCGTTGTCACCCAGGCGGTACTTCACCCAGCCCACGCTGTCCATGATGAACGCGTCGTCCGGTGCGAGCGCCGAAGCTTTCTCGACGAGCTTGTCAGCTTCCTGGAGGCGCTGGTTGCGGTCGGCGAGCGAATAGCCGAGCGCGTTGTAGGCCTGCGGATTGTCGGGTTGCGTCTTGATGAGCTTGCGCAACTGCGCTTCCATGACGTCGTAATGGCCGGTCTTTTCCGCAGCCATGGCGTAGTCATAGGTGAGGTCGGGGTCGTCCGGGAAGTCGGCGGTCGCCTTTGCAAGGCGCGCTTCGGCCTCCGGATAGCGCTTCGCGTCGAACAGGATCGCGGCATCGGTGCGCGCGATCAGCGCCTGGTCGCGCGGATCGTCGGCCTGGATGCTCGCGAGCTGGCGGCGCGCTTCGTCGGTCTTGCCTTCCTTGTCGAGGATCTGCGCGCGCGTGATCTGCGCCGGCACGTACTGCTGGCTGTTGGGCTGGATCTTGTCGAGCCACTTTTGCGCACCCGCGTCGTCCTTCTGCTCGACCGACAGTTGCGCGAGGTAAATGTAGGCCTGGCCGGGATCGGCGGCCGGATTCTTCTCGGCAACCTGCGCGTATTGCGTCAGGTACTTCTGAGCGGCATCGAACTTCTTTTGCTGCACGTTGATGAGCGCAAGTGCCATGAGCGGCATCAAGTCGTTCGCGTTGTCCTTGTGCAGGGTCTCGAACTGCTTTTGCGCGTCGTCGAGGCGGTCGGCGGCAAGATAGGTTTGCGCGAGCGCAAGCCTGCCTTCGCGCGACTTCGGATTCTGCTGGACGTACTTCTCGATCGAAGCGATGCCTTCCGCGCGCTCCTCCGGCCCCATCTGCGCGAGCATGAGCGCGGCGGGCAGGTAGTCGGGCTTGAGCGTGAGCGCCTGCTCGAACGACTTGCGCGCGCCGGGCACGTCGTCGGCGAGCAGTTGCTGGCGGCCGATCGCGAGTTGCGCCTCGGGACGGTTCAGGTCGTCCTTGAGCAGCGTCTTGAGGACATTCAGGCCGCCCACGCGGTTCGGGCCGCGCGAAAGCAGCAGTTGCAGCGAGAGGATCGCCTGGCCGCGGCTGTCGGCCGGGACTTTCGTCATCTCGCGCGCGAGCAGCGGCTGCGCGTCGTCGGGCTTGCCGGCGAGCACGAGCAGCGAGGCGTCGAGCTGCGCCGCGCGCTCGGAGTCGGGCGCGTACTGCTGCCAGAGCTGTACGGCCGTGAGCGCGTCGGTCGGGCTTTGCGCGGCGAGCGCGATTTCCGTTGCACGCTGCGCCATGCGCGGGTCATGCGTGTCGCGCGCGAGCGCGAGATACGTCTGGAAGGCGGGCGCGGGCTGGTCGCGTTGCAGCGCGATTTCCGCGGCGAGCACCTGGAAGACGATCTGGCTCGACAGCGGGACGATCGGCAAATCCTTCTTCTCGTCGGGCGAGGCGGGACCGAAAGCGTCCGGCATGGTGACGGAAGTGTCGTCCGTGTCGGGGGCCGGATCCTGCGCGTACGCGCTCGACGTGGTCAGCGCCCAGGCCGCGAGAACCACGGCGCCGATCAGGCGGCGCGCGAAGGTGGCGGGCAGGCGGGGCGTCGTGGGACGCTGCGCGAACAGCTTAACGAAAGACAGTTCCATGGAATTCCGTCGAATGTTTCGGTCGATTGTAACGCGCTGGCTACAATACGCGCACAACGCGCACACACCTTTACGCAAGTTGCAGACCAACCCGAATTACCGACCGTGTCAGGCCGCCAGACATGCCAGAGTTGCCAGAAGTTGAGGTTACCCGAAGAGGGATCGAACCGTGGGTCGCAGGCCGCCGCGTTGAGCGCGTGGAGGTGCGCAACCCCTCATTGCGCTGGCCCGTGCCGGCCACGCTCGCGCGCACGCTGCGCGGCCGCACGATCCGCTCCGTCGGGCGGCGCGGCAAATATCTGCTGTTCGAGGTGGACGAGGGCTGGTTCATCGTGCATCTCGGCATGACCGGCACGCTGCGCGTGCTGCGCAATCTGCCGAAGCCGCCCGCCGCCGAAAAGCACGATCATGTGGACTGGTTCTTCGACGACTTCACGCTGCGCTTTCGCGACCCGCGCCGCTTTGGCGCCGTGCTCTGGCATCCGCGCGAGGCGGGCGACGTGCTAGGCCATCCGCTGCTCGCGGGGCTCGGCATCGAGCCGTTCACGCCTGCGTTCGATGGCGCGCTGCTCTTTCGCGAGACGCGCGGGCGCAAGGTGGCGGTCAAGCAGGCGTTGCTCGCGGGCGATATCGTGGTGGGCGTTGGCAATATCTACGCGTCCGAAAGCCTCTTTCGCGCGGGCATCCGGCCCACGACTCCGGCGGGCCGCGTTTCGCTCGCGCGCTACGCACTGCTCGCGGACGCCGTGCGCGCCGTGCTCGCCTCGGCTATCGAGAAGGGCGGCAGCACGCTGCGCGACTTCGTGGGCAGCAACGGCGAAAGTGGCTATTTTCAGCTCGAATACTTTGTTTATGACCGCGCGGGCCAACCCTGCCGCGTGTGCGGCACGCCGATCAAACAGATCGTGCAGGGCCAGCGCTCCACTTATTTCTGTCCGCGCTGCCAGCGCTGACCCGCAAGCTTCCTTATGTACCGAACTTCGTCCCAATCCACGCCGCTTCCGGCAGGCGCCTATCCGCAGGAACTGCTCGGCGGCTTCGCGCCGCGCCTGATCGCATGGCAGCGCGAGCACGGCCGCCACGACCTGCCGTGGCAGAACACGCGTGATCCGTACCGCATCTGGCTGTCGGAAATCATGTTGCAGCAGACCCAGGTCGCGACCGTGATTCCTTACTACGCCCGCTTTCTCGAACGCTTCCCGACGGTCGAGGCGCTCGCCGCCGCGCCCGACGACGACGTGATGGCGCTGTGGGCCGGCCTCGGCTATTACTCGCGCGCGCGCAATCTGCATCGCTGCGCGCAGGTGGTGGCCGACGCGCACGGCGGCCAGTTTCCCTCGACAGTCGAAGCGCTCGCGGAGTTGCCCGGCATCGGCCGCTCGACCGCGGCCGCGATCGCGTCGTTCGCATTCGGCGCGCGCGAGACGATTCTCGACGGCAACGTGAAGCGCGTGCTCGCGCGCGTGTTCGGCGTGGAAGGCTTTCCCGGCGAAAAGCGCGTGGAGAACGCGATGTGGGCGCTTGCCGAGTCGCTCGTGCCTGGCCCCGACGCAAGCGATGCGGACGTGAGCGCGTACACGCAGGGCTTGATGGACCTCGGCGCGACGCTGTGCGGCCGGGGCAAGCCCGACTGCGCGCGTTGCCCGTTTGCCGCCGACTGCGTGGCGAACACCACGGGTCGTCAGCGCGAACTGCCAGCCGCGCGTCCGAAGAAGGCCGTGCCCACGCGACGCACATGGATGCTCCTGCTGCTCGACGGCGACGCCGTGATGCTGGAGAAGCGCCCGCCGTCGGGCATCTGGGGCGGACTGTGGAGCTTGCCTGAGGCCGCCGACGAACCCGCGCTCGCCGAGCGCGCGCGCGACTTCGGTGTGACGCCGGAGTGTGCGGCGTCGAGTTCCGCGCTCGCGCCGCTCACGCATACGTTCACGCACTTCAAGCTCGATATCGAGCCGCGCGTGATCGAACTGCGACGCGACGCTGCGCCGCTCGACGTGAACGATGGACAGACCGCATGGGTGTCGCTCGGCAATATCGACGCGTATGGCGTGCCCGCGCCGGTGCGCAAGCTGCTCGATGCGATGCGTGGGCCGCTGATTTGACCAGGTGATTCAACGGTGGATGCAGGCGGTTTAGCTCACCCAGAAGGTGCGCATCGCGCTTCTGGCTTTAGCCAACTGACTGGGCATCCTCCTTCCGTTCCCGTGACACCACGCGCAAGTTGCGAAGCGTCCTCGTCGGTCGAGATGGGGATGCGTGACCTCACGCGTAGCGTTCGGACGTTTGCGTTGTAGTACTTGCACAGGGCAAAGCGCGTTTCCTGTCCATCGTCAATGTCCCTCAAGTCAGACTTGCTAGGGTGGTCCTCTTTCGGGAGGAGACGATGACACGGTGCTTCAAGGATCACGCTTGCGACGACCTGGAGTTGCACAAGAACACAAAGCCTCTCTCAGAGTGCAAGAGCTACTTCACCGAAGATAACGGGCAGAAGGTCAAGATCACGGAAGTGCCGGTTCTCACCTGTGAGTGCATCTGGCGTTCATACCAAAAAGAAGCGGAAGACATCGTGGCGCCCGGTGGCACATTGCTTCCTGATCCCCGGCTCCGCAACCGTGCTATCAACGCCGCTTATGCCAGACTTTGGCTGAACGATCCCCGCTTTCAGTGGGCAGGTCTTGCGGCCTTCGCCTCAAAGCAGGTTGGGTGCGGCCTGCTGCACGCTGCGGACTCGATCAAGAAGATTCAAGCTGAGCATGATGCTGCCCAGCGCATGGCACGCAGTTCGCAGCCAGGCTGGCGCATTTCCGGTCTACTCACTGTCAGCGAAGTCGATGAAACTGCGCAGCGCGACTACCAACAGGCCCGCCGCAACAATCCAGTGCCAAGTATTGATGTGCGCCGCGATGGCGAGCCGCTATCGCTGGCGCAGCAACAGTACCAGCATATGTACGATATGCTGGCCTTGGGCAATACGACACTGTTCCTGGACGTGTTTCCGTTACATGCCTTCTACAAGAAGCGTGGGCTCAAGGAGCTTAAGATTTGTTTGCCCGCGCGCCAGAAAATAGCCGATAAACCTCCGGTGTTCTGGCCAATCGGAAAAAAATTGAAATTTGGTCTGGACTATCGTCAGATTCTCCAGGCCTTCGAATCCATTGATTCCGGCCAAATTGCGGAAAGCGTCAAATTTCTGGCTCAGCATGAGCAGATCAATATCCTGCAACCCGCAATGTACAGCGATCCTCAACTGATCACGTTGTTGCGTGCGGACCAAGCCTCTTATGTCACCGGCTTCCCATCCGGCGTGGCTGAGGTCATCGAATTGACGCTCGCCAGCCAGTGTGGCCGCGTCGACGATGGACGTACCGTTGGCTTCAGCAATAGCGCCCTGGCTGACCTCTCCCAAGTCGAGCAGCGCATGCCCTTCGTTCTCAAGGCTGCGGCGCGGTTTGACGAGATGCTTCATAACGCCAATCGCAGGCTTGTTGAGCAATCCCTTCAGGATATTGCAGCGGGGCAAGGTGTGCGATGAAATGGCCGGTATCGAAGGGCGGGGTGCGCATTGGGCTAGGCCTGTTCGCATTAGCGGTGCTGTTACTGGCTGTCCTGCGGTGGTGGGAGCGGACCTATCCGAAGAATCCGGAAATCGCCCTGGTTATCGGTGAGCCTTGGGAGACCATGCGTCAGCGCTCCAGCGCAAGGATTGATCCGGCTATTCCAAACGAAATCTGGTACACCATCCCCAAGTCAGATGCGCGCCTGCGCTTCGCCGATCCTCAATATGGGTTCATCACGCCGCTAGCCCGCTTCTTTACAGTGAGCTACATAAAGGGGAGGGTAGATAGCGTGCGGATGTCACCGCAAATCGAGCCGCTACCCCTGGACGATGCGCTCAAGGTTGTACTGGATTTGCAAGCGCAGTGGGTCAAAGCCGGCTGGGAACCCATCCATGTAAGGGACGATCCACCGATTGCCGATACGCTGCAATGGCGTGCAAACCTGGCGGCTTGTGAGTCCAATGTAAGCTATTGGAGTGCCGGTCAGCGTTTCCAGATCATGTTGGGGATGGCCTGTTTCCAGGATGACAAGCACCCTGACGAGACGCGATACCTCATCACGCTTGCTCTTGCCAAACCTTGGGTGGATCCTTGAGTATGCATTCTGGATATATTGGCTCCCTCGAGGCGCAAGGTTGACCGCGCGATCCAGCCGCCGTTAGCGCATCAAAGCAACTGATGCTGCTGCATGTAGTGATGCACGACGTCGATGCGCGCACCGGCGTCGTTCAACTCCATCAGCTTTTGACGCGCGCGCAGCGCAATGGGCAGCACTTCGGCGAGACGGTTCGATACCCATGAGGGATCGTCGAAGCGGAACGGCTCCGCGAACGGCAGGCTTGCGGGGTCGCGCTCGCGAATTGTCGCGATGATCCGCTCCAGCACCTCGGCGCACGCGCCGAACTTCGCGAGTTGCCCGCTGCCTTCAAGCGGAATGTCTTCGGGAATCAATTCGGCCATGCCCACGAGCAGGCCGTCGGCTTCCACGCGATGCGAGAGCAGTTGAAAGCGCTGCGTGCCGTGCGTCTGGATGTGCAGCATGCCGATGGTCTCGGCGTCGCACTGGTCGATGACGGCGAGGCAGCCAACCGGCTCGGGCACCGCGGGCTCGTAGTGCTGCGCGACTTCGGCGCCGCTCTTGAGCAGGCACACGCCGAACGGCGTGTGCTCGCGCAGGCACTCGCTCGCCATGTCCAGGTATCGCGCTTCGAAAATCTTGAGCGGCAGCAGGCCGCCAGGGAACAATACCGTATGCAGCGGGAACAGCGGCAAATCGGCAAGCACGGCAGTAGACGAGGACATGGCGCAACGCTTTCCGTTAAGGACCGCGCGATGCGCGGCCGGTTAGGCGATCAGCCGCGACGATTCTCCGACATCGAGAGGCGCGTCGCGGTGACGCACGATAACGTTCGACCCGCTGGCAAAGCGCGTGGCGAGCGTCTGGGCGATGTACACGGAGCGGTGCTGGCCGCCGGTGCAGCCGATGGCGACGGTCAGATAGCTGCGGTTGTCCGCGCGAAAATGCGGCAGCCATTTCGCGACGAACCCATAGACATCGTCGATCATTTCGTGGACGGCCGGCTGTGCATTGAGGAAGTCGATCACGGGCTGATCGAGCCCGGTGAGCGGCCGCAGGCGGGCGTCGTAGTGCGGATTCGGCAGCGTGCGTACGTCGAACACGAGGTCCGCGTCGAGCGGCACGCCGCGCTTGAAGCCAAACGATTCGAACGTGAGCATGAGCGAGCCGCGCTCGCCCTCCACGAACACCTTCACCCACTGGCGCAGCGCGTTCGAGCTCAGGTTGCTCGTATCGACCTGGTGACCGAATTCGGCCAGGTTCGAGACCAGCTCGCGTTCGTGCTCGATGGCCTCTTCCAGCGACTTGAGCATGCCCACGTTGGCGTCATGCGCGGCCGAGCCCGAGAGCGGATGGCGTCGTCGCGTTTCCGAGAAGCGCTGGATGAGCGCCTGCGTGCTCGCGTTGAGAAACAGCACGCGCACGTCATGGCGTTTCGCGAGGTCGCGAATCATCTCCGGCATGTCGTCGAACGAAGAACTCGAGCGCGCGTCGATCGCGACCGCCAGGCGCTCGTAGCCATCGTCGCTGAGATATTGCGCGAGTTGCGGCAGAAAGCGCGGCGGCAGATTGTCGACGCAGAAGTAGCCGACGTCTTCGAGCGCATTGAGCGCCACTGACTTGCCGGAGCCTGAGATGCCGGTGATCAGGATGATACGCATGGGAAAGTCGATGAACCCGATTGGGTCATCATAGCATCCGATCCGCGCGCCTGTACCGGCTCTCCGGGCCGCGCGGCTTGCGTCGCAGGCGCGCAGGGCGCGCCCGTCGTGCTTAGCGTACTGCTTGCGCGCGCGGCGGCGTCAGATCAGCTTGCCGGGAAACTGGCTGTCGGGGTCCTGCATGGCGAGGCGCTGGCGGTCCATGAAGTCGCGCAGCGTGTCGATGCCGCGCAGTTGCAGGATCGTGTTGCGCACGGCGGCCTCGACCAGCACGGCGAGGTTGCGGCCCGCGGCCACCTGGATCGTGACTTTGCTGATCGGCAGGCCGAGCACGTCCACGGTCTGGCTCTCCAGCGGCAGGCGCTGGAACTCGCCGTCCGGGCGGCGCACCAGTTGCACGATGAGCTTGAGCTTCATCTTCCGGCGCACGGCCGTTTCACCGAAGATCGTCTTGATGTCGAGCAGACCCAGGCCCCGCACTTCGAGCAGATTCTGCAAGAGCGGCGGGCAGCGGCCTTCGACGAAATCGGGCCCGAGGCGCACGAAGTCCACCGCGTCGTCGGCCACGAGGCCGTGGCCGCGGCTGATCAGTTCCAGCCCCAGTTCGCTCTTGCCGAGGCCCGAGTCGCCCGTGAGCAAGACGCCCATGCCGAGAATGTCGAGGAACACGCCGTGCAGCGTCGCGCGCGGCGCGAGGATGCGCGACATGTAGAGGCGCAGGCTGTCGATGACGGTGGCCGCCGACATCGGCGTGGTGAAGAGCGGCGTGGACGAACGCGTGCAACGCAGCACCAGTTCGGGCGGCGCGGTCATGCCGTCTGCGACCACGAGGAAGGGCGGTTCGAGCGCGATCAGCTCGGCCATGTGGCGCGAGCGGTCTTCGTCGGTCTGTCGCTGGTAGTAGTGGATCTCGGCGTCGCCGAGCACCTGGATGCGGTTCGGGTGGATGAGGTTCAAGTGGCCGACGAGGTCCGCGCTCGCCGTGGCCGTGGCCACCGTTTCCGTCGAAAAGCCGCGTTCCCAGCCTTCGTGCCCCGTCAGCCAGCTGAGTTTCAGCGTGGTGGCGTTGTCGTCGAAGATGCTTTGGGCGTTGATGCTGGAAGTGTCCATGAGTCGCTGACTCCGCGAGAGGGCTCGCTTAACTGCCGGCTTAACTGCTGGCTAAATAACCTTCGTAACCTGCATGACCTGCGCGAAATTTGCCTGCCCGATGGTGCGAACGCGCGCCTGCGCCCGTGCCGGCGCGAACGCGCGCAAGCGGCCGGGCACGACGCCGCGCATTACATCAAGGTTGCCACTGGGTGAGCAGGCGATGCAACGTTTCGCGGTCCTCTTCCGTGTGCAGCCGCTCGCGCGTTTCGCGATCCGACAACAGTTGCGCGATTTCGGAGAGGATTTCAAGGTGCTGCTGCGTGGCCTGTTCGGGCACGAGCAGGAAGATGAGCAGCGAGACGGGCTGGCCGTCCGGCGCTTCGAAGGCGATCGGCTCGGCGAGGCGCACGAAGGCGGCCAGCGGCTGCTTCAGGCCCTTGATGCGGCCGTGAGGAATGGCGACGCCTTCGCCGAGGCCCGTGGAGCCGAGGCGCTCGCGGGCGAAAAGATTGTCCGTAACCGTGCTGCGGGCGATGCCGTTCTGGTTTTCGAAGATCAGGCCAGCCTGCTCGAACACGCGTTTCTTGCTGGTAACGGACAGGCCGACGACGACGTTCTCGATGGGAAGTATTTTGGCTAAACGATTCATGTTGGCAGGCGAAAACGTGGCCTGAATGCTCCTCACCCCAGCCACTCCCCGCTTCGCGGGGCGCATTGGATCAGGCGACGAAGCCCGGTGCCGGGACCGTGGGGCCCGATGGTGCGTGGGATCCCAAAAACGACTGGACCATTATAGAACAAGCGTCCGTGCCGATGGTGCGATGCGCCATGCATAAGCGCAACCCGTGTTCCCCGGTTGCACCGCCGCCGCGCCCAGCCGCAGTCGACACCATCCAAAGTTGCGCACACTCATGAAAAAGCCGCCCGGTTCGGGCGGCTTGCTTCACGGGCGGAGGATGAACTATCGACTCCAGCCCTGCTTCATGGCGTGGATCGCCACGAGGCTCATTGCGGCGGGACCTCGATCACGGGCGCGGGCTGATGCTTGATCGCATCATGCTGATGCCCCTGCACGCGGTCCTTGTGACGCACGACCTGGCGGTCCAGTTTGTCGACCACGAGGTCGATGGCGGCATACATGTCGCCGTTCGCGCTCTCCACAAAAATATCCTTGCCTTTCAGATGAAGGTTCACTTCAACCTTCTGTCTCTTATCCTTTTCCTTATGGTTGTCGACCGAGAGGACCACATTGCCATCGATTACCTGATCGAAATGTCTTAGCACCCTGTCCAGTTTGGTGATCACGTATTCTCGCAACGCTGGCGTTACTTCGAGATGGTGTCCACTGATCTTCAGATTCATAGTGCTTCTCCAGGCTAATGGCCGCGTGACGCGTGAAGTGCGGCAATGCCGGTCGACTCTCTGCCTGCGCGCGGCTCCCCGAAAGGCCTGCGACGACGGGCTAGCTCGGCCGGCCATGTCCACCAACGGGCGTAGCGGCCGGAAAACGCTTGCTCCGTAAAAGCCGGAACAAGCTAAAGAGACTTGCGCAGATTGACCGCCGGAATCTTCAGCGCTTCACGATACTTCGCGACGGTGCGTCGCGCGACGACGAAGCCCTGTTCCGCCAGCAGTTCGGCTATGCGGCTGTCCGAAAGAGGAGATTTGGGGTTCTCGGCTCCTATGAGTTGCTTGATGAGGGCGCGGATGGCGGTGGACGATGCAGCGCCCCCCGTGTCCGTCGATACATGCGATCCGAAGAAGTACTTAAATTCAAGTGTCCCGAACGGAGTCAGCATGTATTTGCCGGTTGTCACACGCGAGACAGTTGATTCGTGTAGGCCCAGCGTATCAGCAATCTCCCTCAAAACCAAGGGGCGCATGGCGATTTCGCCGTGCACGAAAAAGTTCTTCTGACGCTCGACGATAGCCTGCGCCACGCGCAGGATCGTCTCGAAGCGCTGCTGGATGTTCTTGATGAGCCAGCGCGCTTCCTGCAACTGCTGGCGCAGCGATCCGCTGCCCGGGTCGCCCCGGTTGTTGCGCAAAATATTCGCGTACAGATGGTTGATGCGCAGCTTCGGCACCACTTCCGGGTTCAGCTCCGCGTGCCAGTTCTGGCCGCTTCGCTTCACGATGATGTCCGGCACCACGTAATCGGCTTCGGCCTTGCCGTATGACGCACCCGGGAACGGTTCCAGCGAGCGGATCAGCGTATGCGCGTCGCGCAGCTCGTCGTCGCCCGTCTTCAGTTGCTTGCGCAACCGCGTGAAGTCGCGCGCGGCGAGCAGTTCCAGATGGTTCGACACGATCTCGAGCGCGAGCGTGCGCGTTGGCGACGAATTGACGCGCAGCAGTTGCAGCTTGAGGCACTCGGAAGCCGAGCGCGCGCCGACGCCCGCGGGGTCGAAGCTGTGCAAGAGCGCGAGCGCCGCGTTGAGCTCGTCGCCGTCGACTTCGAGTTCCTCAGGAATATCGGCAAGAATTTCCTCACAGGTCGCGCTGAGGTAGCCGTCTTCGTCGAGCGATTCGATGAGGAACGTGATCAGTGCGCGATCGCGCAGGCTCGCGTTCGTCTCGCGCAACTGCGCCATCAGGTGGTCGCGCAGCGTGGTGGTCGATTCGTGGATCTGGAGCGGCGGCAGGTCGTCGTCGTCGGAGGCGTTGCCCGAGCGGCCATAGTCGTCGAGGTTCCACTGGCTCGCGTCGCCGTTCGCGTCGCCGCCCAGGCCGTCGTATTCGTCCACGCCGCGCGGCTCGCTTTCGCCGTTCTCGCTGCTGCCGTTGGCCGAGGTAGTGGACGTGCTTCCGCCCTGCATCGGTTCGGCGCCCGCGGAGGCGGGCGGTTGCGCGATGAGCGAGCCGTCGGCGGCCACGCGCAGCGGGCTCGCGATCCAGTCGTCCTCGTTCTCGAGCAACGGGTTCTGCGCGATCGCCGTGGCGACCTCCTGTTGCAGTTCGAGCGTCGACAGCTGAAGCAGCCGGATGGACTGTTGCAGTTGTGGCGTGAGCGCAAGATGCTGCGAGAGGCGGAGTTGGAGGCTGGCTTTCATGGCGGTGTGCGAACCATTGTAAAGAGTTTGCCACGCGGACGAAACCACGGGACATTCGCGAATACGAGCGTGTGCCGTGTCGCGACGCGCCCCGAATTTGGTGCGCAAACAGGATTGCCGTGCACCCGTCATGGACAAGGTCGATACAGCGGGATTACACAGGAAAAACCCAGGAAAAAGCCGGAAAACGCGGGAAAAATGCGAGCAAGCGTGAGCATGCGCGCTGCGGCTCGCTCACGTTCCGTGAGCGCCGCGGGGACAGCCGTGAACGATGGGCGGGCGCGCGACGCACGCCCCAGGGACTTACATGCGGAAGTGCTCGCCGAGATAGACGCGGCGCACGCTTTCGTTTTCGATGATGTCGCCGGGTGCACCGGCCGCGAGCACGGTGCCGTCGCTGATGATGTACGCGTGGTCGCAAATGCCGAGCGTCTCGCGCACGTTGTGGTCCGTGATCAGCACGCCGATGTTGCGTTGCTTGAGGAACTTCACGATCTTCTGGATTTCCAGCACGGCGATCGGGTCGACGCCCGCGAACGGCTCGTCGAGCAGGATGAAGCTCGGGTCGGTGGCCAGCGCGCGCGCGATTTCGACACGACGGCGCTCGCCGCCGGACAGCGAAAGCGCGGGGTTTTCGCGCAAATGCGAGATCTGCAACTCGTCGAGCAGCGCCTCGGCGCGCGAGGTGATGACGTCTTTCGACAGACGTTTGCCGTTGCCGTCCACCTGAAGCTCGAGCACCGCGCGGATGTTCTCCTCGACGGTGAGCTTGCGGAATACCGAGGCTTCCTGCGGCAGATACGACAGGCCGAGCGCCGCGCGCTTGTGAATGGGCAAGAGGCTGATGGACTGGCCGTCGAGGTCGATCTCGCCGGCGTCGAGCGGGACGAGCCCCACGATCATGTAGAACGAGGTGGTCTTGCCGGCGCCGTTGGGGCCGAGCAGACCGACCACTTCGCCGCTTTTCACGTCGAGCGAAACGTCCTTGACGACCGTGCGCGAGCCATAGCGCTTCTTCAGGTTGCGCACGACGAGCGAGCTTGTCTTGCCGGCGAGCTGGCGGCCGTGGCTTTGGGGTGCGGTGATGGTGTTCACTGTTGCGGCGCTCCCTTCAGCGTAGAGGACGGAGCGAGCGTGGCCGGCGCGCCGGTGAGTCCCGCTGCGCCGGTGTTGCGCGGCGCAAGCATCGCGCGCACGCGGCCGCCGGGGTTGCCGGGGCCGGCGACATCCTTGCCCGAGCGCGCCGTGTAGAAGTCGTTCTGGCCGTCGTACGTGACCACGCTGCCGTGGACCTGATCCATCACCGTCGAGGTGCCCTGGAGGCGGCGCACCGTGGCGCGGGTCGTGAGCGTGGTGAGGTCCTGCTTGCCGTCGTAGTCGATGCGCTCGGCCGTGCCGTCGACGAATTCGTCGAGTCCTTCGCGCTTCTGGCGGAAATAGGCGAGCTTGTCGTCGGGCGTGCCCGGCGCAACGGTGCCGGTCGCGTACTGGTAGCCCTGCGGGTCCTGCGTGACGACGAGCTTGTCGGCCTTGATGAGGATCGTGCCCTTGGTGGCGACCACGTGGCCGGTGAAGACGGTCTGCTGCTTCAGGTCGTCATAGGTCATGTTGTCCGCTTCGATATTGAGCGGCTTGTCCTTGTCGGCGCGCTCGGCGTGGGCCGCGGGCGCGAGGCCGCCGAGCAGCAGCGCGGCGGCGAGCGCCGGCAGCGCCGCGAAAAGGGCGCGGCGCGCGTTGAGCGAACGGCCGTTCAGAGGACGGGGAAGCGAATCGTTCATGCAATCATGCCTTGCGTGGACGGCCCGGCGTTCAGGACGAGCCGCCGGAGTCAGCCGGGGCGATCGCGCCTCGGACGTTGCCGAAGAGCTGGATGACCCGGGTAACGTTGTTGTAGTTCATGCCGCTGGTGGCCGTCATGACCGACTGGCCGCGTCGAAGTTTAACCGGCTTTTCAGTCAGGATCACATCGTCGTTCACGAGCACTTTGAAATGTTCGGAATCGGCTTGCATTTCCGGGTCGCCTGCACCAGCCGAGCGCACGATGCGCGCGTTGTCGTACAGATTGACGATCGAGGCGTCGGCGTTGACCGTGCCGCGCAAGCCTGTGGCCGTCACGATCGGCTTGCCGGGCTGGAACGCGCGCACGGCCGGGTTCGTGAGGTCGCTGTTCTCGTCGTCCTCATAGTGAACCATGTGCGTGGCCGTGAGCCGGTACTGCGTGGCGCCGGACTGGTCGAGCTCGGACACCGAGAAGTTATCGGCGAAATAATCGGGCGAGTGCGTGAGCGGACGCGGCGCCGCCTCTTTCTCGCGCGGCTGGACGGCCTGTAGCAGCCACCACGTGAAGCCGGCGAGCGCGGCCACGCAAAAGAGCGGCACGAGCGAAGTGAGGCGGAACTTCTGGTTCATCGCGGCATCCCGGCAAGTGGCGCACAGGCCGCGGCGAGCAGGGCGTCGTAATGGTTCTGCGCCCGCAGGATCAGGTCGGTGACTTCGCGCACGGCGCCGTGGCCGCCCACCTTGTCGGACACCCAGTGGGCGCGCGAGAGCACGTCCGGGTGGGCGTTCGAGGGCGCGGCGGCGAAGCCGCACTGGAGCATCACGCCGAGGTCGGGCCAGTCGTCGCCCATGTAGCCGCACGCCTCGGGCGCGATGCCCGTTTGCGAGAGCAGCTCGGCGAACGCCACGCGCTTGTCCTCCACGCCTTGCCACAGGTGCGTGATCTTCAGCTCCTTCGCGCGCACGGCGACGATTTCCGAGCGGCGGCCGGTGATGATGGCCGTGTCGATGCCCGCTTCGCGCAGGAGCTTGGCGCCGTGGCCGTCGAGCGAGTTGAACGCCTTCATCGTGTCGCCCGCGCCGGTGAACAGCAGCCCGCCGTCGGTGAGCACACCGTCGATGTCGAAAATCATGAGCCGCACGCGCGCCGCGCGCGCGGTTGCGTCGAGTGGGGTAGCCATCAGATCACCTTCTTGGAGAACAGGTCGTGCATGTTGAGCGCGCCGATCAGCATGCCCTCGGTATCGACGACCAGCATCTGATTGATGCGATGGCGCTCCATGAGTTCCACGGCTTCGACAGCGAGCTGGTCCGGACCGATGGTGCGCGGGCCCTTCGTCATGACCTGCGTGATCGGCAGGTCGCGGAAATCGCCCGCGCGCTCGAGCACGCGGCGCAGGTCGCCGTCGGTGAAAATGCCTTGCACGCGGTTCTCCGCGCTGACGATCGCCGTCATGCCCATGCGCTTGGCCGTGAGCTGGAAGAGGGCGTCGCGCACGGTGACGTCGTCGCGCACCTTCGGGATCTCGTCGCCCGTGCGCATCACGTCGCGCACGTAGGTGAGCAGACGCCGGCCGAGCGCGCCGCCCGGATGCGAGCGCGCGAAGTCGTCCGCGCCGAAGCCGCGCGCGTCGAGCACGGCGACCGCGAGCGCGTCCGAAAGCGCGAGCGCCGCCGTGGTGCTCGCGGTGGGCGCGAGGTTCAGCGGGCAGGCTTCCTTTTCGACGCCTGCGTCCAGATGCACGTCGGAGAGCTGGCCGAGCGTCGATTGCGGGCGATTGCCCGTGATGCCGATGAGCTTCGCGCCAATGCGCTTGACGAGCGGCAGGATGGCGACGAGCTCTTCCGACTCGCCGGAGTTCGACAGGCCGATGAAGACGTCGTCGGCGGTGACCATGCCGAGGTCGCCGTGGCTCGCTTCGGCCGGATGCACGAAGAAGGCGGGCGTGCCGGTGGAGGCGAGCGTAGCCGCGAGCTTGCGGGCAATGTGGCCCGATTTGCCGATGCCGGAAACGACCACGCGTCCACGGCAACTGAGGATGAGATCGACTGCGCCGACGAAGTTGTCGTCGAGCCGGTCGCGAAGTCCGCGCACGGCGTCGGCTTCGATGTCGAGCACGTCGCGAGCGAGCTTCAGCGCCCGATCGCCATTGATTTTCGCTATCATTCGCGGAGTATAACAAAGGCGTCTGTGCGCCGCGCCGACGCCCCCTGCGCGAAAACCTCGTGCACGGACAGCGAGGCGCGGCCTCGCAGTTTCCTGTAGCTCCCCGTGGTTCCCCGTAGATTCTCCCTGGCACTTCCCATCAAGCCGCCTTTGCATCGATCATTGACCCGGACTGGGACAGGATCGGCGCGGGTGAATAATTGCATCGCCGGTCACGCTGACGAACGAGGACGTTTCACACGATGATTTCCCCGCTGGAAATGACGCTGTTCCTGCTGCTCGCCTCGGTGGTTGGCGTCGTGCTGTTTCGTTATCTGAATCTGCCGCCCATGCTCGGCTACCTCACGGTCGGCATTCTGGTGGGCCCGCGCGCGCTCGGCATCGTGCCGGATACGCACGGCGCGCAGAACCTGGCCGAGTTCGGCGTCGTGTTCCTGATGTTCTCGATCGGGCTCGAATTCTCGCTGTCCAAGCTGCGCGCGATGCGCCACGCCGTGTTCGGCCTCGGGCTCTCGCAGGTGCTGGGCACGATTCTGGTGGCGCTGCTGCTCGGGCTCGTGCTGGAGCCGTGGGTGCATATCACGTGGCAGGCGTGCGTGGCGCTGGGCGGCGCGCTCGCCATGTCGTCCACGGCCATCGTGAGCAAGATGCTCTCGGAGCGGCTCGAAATCGAGTCGGAGCACGGCCGCAACATTCTCGGCGTGCTGCTGTTCCAGGATCTGGCCGTGGTGCCGCTGCTCATCGTGATCGCCGCGTTCGGCGGCTCGTCGAGGTCGCTGCTCGAATCGCTCGGCACGGCCGCCGTGAAGATCGTGCTCGCGCTCGGCATCCTGCTCTTCGTCGGCCAGAAGTTCATGACGCGCTGGTTCAACGTGGTCGCGCGCCGGCGCTCGCAGGAACTGTTCGTGCTCAACGTGCTGCTCGTCACGCTGGGCGCGGCGTTCATCACCGACAAGTTCGGCCTGTCGCTCGCGCTCGGCGCGTTCATCGCGGGCATGCTGATCGCCGAAACGCCGTACCGGCACCAGGTGGAGGAGGACATCAAGCCGTTTCGCGACGTGCTGCTCGGCCTCTTCTTCGTGACCACGGGCATGCTGCTCAATCCGCACGTGATCTGGCAGCACCCGGTCATGGTCGGGGCGTTCGTGGTCGGCCCGGTCGTGCTCAAGGCCGTGCTCATCACGGCGCTCACGCGCCTCTTTGGCGCGTCGCCGGGCGTGGCCATGCGCACGGGTCTCGGCCTTGCGCAGGCCGGCGAATTCGGCTTCGTGCTGTTGAACCTCATTCTCGACAAGCACCTCGTCGATCCCACATTGCTCCAGGCGATCCTCGCCGCCATGCTGCTTTCCATGCTGGCCGCGCCGTTCCTGATCCAGAACGCCGATCGCATCGTGCTGCGCCTTTCCTCGACGGAATGGATGCAGCAGTCGCTGATGATGACGCGCATCGCCACGCAGAGCATCAAGCAAAGCGGCCACGTGATCGTGTGCGGCTACGGCCGGGCGGGGCAGAACCTCGCGCGCATGCTCGAATACGAAGGCCTCTCGTATGTCGCGCTCGACCTCGACCCCGACCGCGTGGCGGCGGCGGCGGCGGCGGGCGAGTCGGTGGTGTTCGGCGACGCCGCGCGGCGCGAGTCGCTCGTGGCGGCGGGCATCCACCGCGCGGCGGCCGTGGCGATCACGTACGCCAACACGCAGTCGGCGTTTCGCGTGCTCCACCACATTCACGAACTGGAGCCCACGCTGCCCGTGATCGTGCGCACCGTGGACGACTCCGATCTCGAACGCCTGCTCGCCGCGGGCGCGACCGAGGTGATTCCGGAGATCGTGGAAGGCAGCCTGATGCTCGCCTCGCACATGCTGGTGGTGATGGGCGTGCCGATGCGCCGCGTGGTGCGGCGCGTGGAGGAACTGCGCGACGAGCGCTACAGCCTTTTGCGCGGCTACTTCCACGGCACCGACGATGCAGGCGAGGACGGTCACGAGCAGGTGCGGCTACAATCCGTACCGGTTGACGAGCGCGCCGACGCCGTGGGCCGCACGCTCGCGGAACTGGGTCTTTACGACCTCGGCGTGGAGGTCACGGCGATCCGCCGCCACGGCATTCGCGGCGTGGAGCCGGACCCGTCGACCAAGCTGCGCGAGGCCGACATTGTCGTGCTGCGCGGCTTGCCGGAGCAGCTCGCACAGGCCGAGGAACGGCTCTCGCGGCACCGCAAGCCCGGCGCCGCCGGCGCGGGCGCGGCGGCGGCCTGAGGCGTGCGGGCGAGCGCACCTTGAAAATCCGCTTGCGGGGTCCCGCCCCGTTTATGCGTTCTACTGTTCTTTATTCTTGTCACGACCCGGAGAAATCATGTCCAACGCACCCGCGAGCCCGAGCGCCGAAGCCGCCCAGTTCGTGAAAAGCCTGATCCGCACGGTGCCCGACTGGCCTCAGCCGGGAGTGCAGTTCCGCGACATCACCCCGCTCATCGGCGACCCGAAGGGCCTGCGCGTGCTGATCGACCTGTTCGTCGAGCGCTACGTGGACGCGAAGCTCGACTACGTGGCGGGGCTGGATGCGCGCGGCTTCATCATCGGGCCGATCGTTGCCTATGAACTGAACGTGGGCTTCATTCCGATCCGCAAGATCGGCAAGCTGCCGTACAAGACGGTTTCCGAGACCTACAAGCTCGAATACGGCGAAGCGACCGTCGAGATTCACGAAGACGCCTGCGGCAAGGGCGACCGTGTCGTGATCGTGGACGACCTGATCGCCACCGGCGGCACCATGATGGCCGGCAAGCTGCTGCTGGAGCGCCTCGGCGCGAGCGTGGTGGAGGGCGCGGCGATCATCGATCTGCCGGACCTGGGCGGCTCGAAGCTGCTCACCGATGCAGGGCTGCCGCTTTTCACCGTGACCGCTTTCGGCGGTCACTGATCACCGCTGAATTCCGAACGCACACCGCCACGAGTCGATCTCATGCCGAATTTCGCGCTCTTTCTCGCCACCTCCATCGCCATCACGTTCGCGCCCGGCCCTGACAACCTCCAGGTGCTCGCGCGCGGCATCTCGCAGGGCCGCGCGGCCGGCCTCGTCGCCGCGCTCGGCTTTGCCGCGGGCGTGACGTTCCACATCACGCTCGCCGCACTCGGCGTGGCCGCCGTGCTGCGCTCCTCGCCGCTCGCGTTCCAGATCCTCAAGCTCGCGGGCGCGGCGTACCTCGTGTGGATCGGCGTGAAGGCGCTGAGGAGCCAGGGTCTCGCGGCAGCGGGCGAGCGGCCGCGCCAGGCGCTTTCCGCGATTTTTCGCCAGAGCGTGCTCGGCAACATCATGAATCCGAAGGTGACGCTTTTCTTCGTGGTGTTCCTGCCGCAGTTCGTGGATGCGCATGGCGCGCACAGCGTCACGCTGCAAATGCTCGAACTCGGCCTCGTGTTCATGGCGCAGACGGTCGTGGTGTTCTCGATCTTCGGGCTGTGCGCGGGCACGATCGGCGGCTGGCTCAAGCGCCGCCCGCGTGCGGGCGTGTGGCTCGATCGTCTCGCCGGTTTCACCTTCATTGCCATCGGCATTCGCATCGCCCTGCGCGACTGACCTACGGAGTCCTGACCGATGACCTTGCCTTGCATTACCGACGCGCGGCGCTTCGACGTCGGCGCGCATCTGCCGTTTCATATCGGCGACGAGCGCGTGGGCTGGATCCGCGAAAACGACGTCGCGCTGCTCGCGCGCTGGCCCGATGTGTTCGAGATCGACGGTGACGCGGACAACGCGCGCGTCACGCTCGCGCCGCACTTCGACAACGTCACGGCGCGCAGCGCGGCGCTCGGCTCGGTGATCGGCGCGCTCGCCGCGGAAGGCCGCATTCCGGGCTGGCGCAACGAAACCTACGCGATCCGCAACGCATTCGACGCGACGCCGCTGGCCTATATCGAGCGCGCGGCGTCGCGCTTCTTCGGCACGATGACGTACGCGGTGCATCTGAACGGCGTCGTAGAATATGCGGAACGCGCGCCGCAGTTGTGGATCGCGCGGCGCAGCGACACCAAGGCCACCGACCCCGGCATGCTGGATAACGTCGTGGCGGGCGGCATCGGCTGGGGCTTCGGCATCGAGGCCACGCTCGTGAAGGAGTGCTGGGAAGAGGCGGGCATTGCCGCCGATCTGGCGCGCGAGGCGCGCGCGGGCCGCACGGTGCACGTGCTTCAGTCGCTGCCGGAAGGCACCCAGGCCGAGCAGATTTTCGTCTACGATCTCGCGCTGCCAGCCGATTTCGTGCCTCACAACCAGGACGGCGAAGTCGGCGAGCATCGCCTCGCGCGCATCGACGAAACCGCGCGCTGGATCGAGGAAGGCGCCATGACGGTGGACGCGAGCCTCGCGACGCTCGACTGCCTGCTGCGCCGCCAATGGATTGACGAAGACGCGTGCGAGGGCATTGCCGCGATCTTCGAACCGCCGACGCTGTGAAAGGGCGCCGGTTTTTTAAAGCCCAAACCAAAGCCCTTTTAGAAACACCAAAGTATTGACGGGAGTTACCAAGGTCATGTCGACCGATCACAGCTTCATCCTCAAACTGTCGTGCGCCGACCGGCCGGGCATCGTGCATGCCGTGTCGGGTTTTCTGTTCGAGCGCGGCAGCAACATTCTCGATTCGGCCCAGTTCGGCGACAGCCACACGGGCGAGTTCTTCATGCGCGTGCACTTCCAGCAAGTGGGCGGCGATCCGGGTCTCGAAGGCTTGCGCAGCGCGTTCGCGCCGCTCGCGCAGGAGTTCGGCATGCGCTGGGAACTGCACGATGCGAACGTGAAGCCGCGCGTCGTCATCATGGTCTCGAAGATCGGCCATTGCCTGAACGACCTGCTGTTCCGCTATCGCACCGGCCAGTTGCCCATCGAGATTCCGGCGATCATCTCGAACCACAAAGACTTCTATCAGCTCGCCGCGAGCTACAACGTTCCGTTCCATCACTTCCCGCTGCTCGGCGGCACGGCGGCCGACAAAGCCGCGCAGGAAGCGCGCGTGCTCGAAGTGGTGAACCGCGAAGGCGCTGACCTCGTGGTGCTCGCGCGCTACATGCAGATCCTCTCGACGCAACTGTGCGACGCGCTCGAAGGCCGCGCGATCAACATCCATCACTCGTTCCTGCCGAGCTTCAAGGGCGCGAAGCCGTACTACCAGGCGTTCGACCGCGGCGTGAAGCTGATTGGCGCAACGGCGCACTACGTGACGTCGGATCTCGACGAAGGCCCGATCATCGAGCAGGAAGTGGAGCGCGTGGATCACAACATGACGCCCGACCAGCTCACCGCCATCGGCCGCGACGTGGAGTGCGTGACGCTCGCGCGCGCGGTGAAGTGGCATGTGGAGCATCGCATCGTGCTCAACGGGCACAAGACGGTGGTGTTCCGCTGATTTCGCTTTGGTCTTGCGCTGATCTATCGTTGATCAGGTGCGACACCGTGCCGTAGCGTGTTGTGTGACACGCTACGGCTTTTCGAAATATTCTTGTTGCTCTCCTGCGCATTCGCGCACCCGCGTTTTTCCCTTGCGCACCGCCTCGTTCCCCCGTACTACTCCTTAAGGCCTAGCGGCGCATCGTCGCGCACTCCCTGCGGAGAATAGTCCTTAGCCTGCCCGTTTCCTACGCTTGTCACGTCAACAAGACGAGCGAGAGGAAACCCCATGAAAGCCGCCCCATCCCCACAGGCGGAGCCCGTGCCGGATAGCCGCGCGTGGCGCGTGCTCACCTCGAGCACATTTGCATTCACGATCTGCTTTGCCGTCTGGATGATGTTCGCGATCCTCGGCATTCCCCTCAAGAAGCAGCTTCATCTCACCGATACGGAATTCGGCCTGATCGCCGCGATGCCGGTGCTCACCGGTTCGCTTGCGCGCGTGCCGCTCGGCATCTGGACCGACCGCTACGGCGGGCGCATCGTGTTCTTCATCACCATGCTCGCGACGATCGTGCCGATCTGGCTCGTCTCATACGCGACGCAACTGTGGCAATTCCTCGTGCTCGGCCTGTTCGTGGGCTTTGCAGGCGCCTCGTTCTCGGTGGGCACGCCCTATGTGGCGCGCTGGTTCCCGAAGTCGCGCCAGGGCTTCGCCATGGGCGTTTTCGGCGCGGGCAACTCGGGCGCCGCGCTCAACAAGTTCGTGGCGCCGGTGCTGATCGTGGCGGCCGGCACGTGGACCATCGTGCCGAAGGTCTACGCGGTCGCGATGCTCGTCACCGCGCTGCTGTTCTGGGTGTTCTCCGCGAGCAACCCCGCGCACCGCGTGTCGGGCTCGACGAGCGTGGCGGCCCAGATGCGCGTGCTCGCCGACCCGCGCGTGATGCGCTATGCGCAGTACTACTCGGTGGTGTTCGGCGGCTATGTCGGCCTTTCGCTGTGGATGCCGCAGTACTACGTGAACCAGTACGGCTTCGGCATCGAGCAGGCCGCGTTTCTCGCCGCGTGCTTCTCGCTGCCCGGCGGCGTGCTGCGCGCGCTCGGCGGCTGGCTCTCCGACCGCTACGGCGCGTATCGCACGACGTGGGCCGTGATGTGGGTCGCGCTCGCCTGCTTCTTCCTGCTGAGCTACCCGCCGACCGACTTCACGATCCACGGCGCGCACGGCCCGCTCGGCCTGCATATCAGCACGGGGCCGGTGTTCTACACGGTGCTGATGTTCATCGTCGGCATTGCGATGGCGGTGGGCAAGGCTTCCGTCTTCAAGTTCATCGGCGACGACTACACCGACAACATCGGCGCGGTCTCCGGCGTGGTGGGGCTGGCGGGCGGTCTCGCGGGCTTCATCCTGCCGATCCTGTTCGGCTTCCTCGTGGACCTGACGGGCGTGCGCACCACCTGCTTCATGCTGATGTTCGGCGCGACGGTGGTGAGCCTGCTGTTCATGCACGTCTCGTTTCGTCCCGAAGCGCTCGCGAAACTCACGAGCAAGACCCGGCACGGCGTGGCGCCGGAGCTGAAAGAAACAACGTACTCCGAATGATCAAACTCGCGCCGCATGTGCGGCGCCAACTGTACGAGCACAATCATGTCCAAATATCTCCTGACCCAATGGGAGCCTGAGAACGCGAAGTTCTGGCAGGCTTCCGGCGAGCAGATCGCCACCCGCAACCTGTGGATTTCGATTCCGGCGCTGATGCTGGCGTTCGTGGTGTGGTCGCTGTGGAGCGTCACGGTGGTCAACCTCGACAAGGGCGGCTTTCACTTCACGAAGAACGAGTTGTTCTGGCTCACGGCGCTGCCCGCGCTCTCCGGCGCCACGCTGCGCATTTTCTACTCGTTTCTCGTGCCGATTTTCGGCGGCCGCCGCTTCACGGCGATCTCCACGGCGAGCCTCCTGATCCCGGCCATCGGCATGGGCTTCGCGCTGCGCGATCCGTCCACGTCGTATTCCACGCTGCTCGTGCTCGCGCTGCTGTGCGGCCTGGGCGGCGCGAACTTCAGCTCGTCGATGGCGAACATCAGCTTCTTCTTCCCGAAGGCGCGCAAGGGGTTCGCCACGGGCCTCAATGCGGGCATCGGCAATCTCGGTGTTTCGGTCGTGCAGTTCGTCACGCCCATCGTGATCTCGACTGCCGTGTTCGCGGGCCTGCTCGGCGACGGCCAGACATACGTGAAGAACGGCGTCGAGCACAGCATCTGGTTGCAGAACGCGGGCTTCGTGTGGGTGCCGCTCATCATCGTTTCGTCGTTCGCCGCGTGGTTCGGCATGAACGACATTGCCGACGCGAAGGCCTCGTTCAGCGAACAGGCCGTGATTTTCCGCCGCGCGCACAACTGGATCATGTGCTTCCTCTATGTCGGCACGTTCGGCTCGTTCATCGGCTTTTCCGCGGGTCTCGCGCTGCTCACGAAGGCCGAGTTCCCCGCGATCAACCCGACCGCATGGGCCTTCCTCGGGCCGCTTGCCGGTGCGCTCACGCGTCCCGTTGGCGGCTGGATCTCGGACAAGCTCGGCGGCGCGCGCGTCACGCTCTGGACCTTCGTGGCGATGATCGTGGCGGTGATGGGCGTGATCGTGTTCCTGCCGGGCGGCACGTTCGGTGGCGCGCAGGGCAGCTTCGCGGGCTTCCTCGCGATGTTCGTGGTGCTGTTCGCGCTCACCGGCATCGGCAACGGCTCGACCTTTCGCATGATCCCCGTGATCTTTCTCACGCAGCATCAGCGCGCCGCGCAAGGCGCGGGCGCGCAGGCGCAGCACGGCGCGCTTGCCGAAGCGGGCAAGGAATCGGCTGCCGTGCTCGGCTTCGCGGGGGCGATGGGCGCGTACGGCGGCTTCTTCATCCCCAAGAGCTTCGGCACCTCGCTCGATATGACTGGCTCGCCGGTTTCAGCGCTCCTGTGCTTCATCGGCTTCTATGTGGTGTGCGCGCTGGTCACGTGGTTCTTCTACGCGCGCCGCGACGCGTCGATGCCTTGCTGACGCGCGAGCGTGGAGCGAACTAGTCCTTAGGGAGTAGCGCGGCGCGTCGGGACTCATCCCTTTGCGCTGCGCGAACACTCCCCTCGGTGAATGGGCAGGCCAGCGCCTGCTCGCCATACTCGGAACGACACGAGCGCCAGGCGCCACGCGTGACGAACACGCAAGCGGCGACGGGCGCGATCGATCGAATCCAGCAGCAGTCCCGGAGAACCTGATGAGTTATTTTCTGGACCGGTTGAAGTTCATGTCGCGCGTGAAATCGACCTTCTCGAACGGTCACGGCGCGGTGGTGAACGAGGACCGCAAGTGGGAAGACGGCTATCGCAGCCGCTGGCAGCACGACAAGATCGTGCGCTCCACCCATGGCGTGAACTGCACGGGCTCGTGCTCGTGGAAGGTCTACGTGAAGAACGGCCTGATCACGTGGGAAACGCAGCAAACCGACTACCCGCGCACGCGTGCGGACCTGCCCAATCACGAACCGCGCGGCTGCCCGCGTGGCGCGTCGTATAGCTGGTATGTGTATTCGGCACAGCGCGTGAAGTATCCGATGATCCGCGGCCGCCTGATCGAAATGTGGCGCGAGGCGCGCAAGACGCTCGACCCGGTCAAGGCATGGGCCTCGATCGTCGGGGACCCGAAGAAGGCAGCGCGCTACAAGCGCGCTCGCGGTCAGGGCGGCTTCGTGCGCGCCGACTGGGACACGGCCACCGAGATGATCGCGGCGGCCAACGCCTACACCATCGGCAAGTATGGCCCGGACCGCGTGGTGGGCTTCTCGCCCATTCCGGCCATGTCGATGGTCTCGTACGCGGCGGGCGCGCGTTACCTGAGCCTGATCGGCGGGGCGTGCCTGTCGTTCTACGACTGGTATTGCGACTTGCCGCCGGCCTCGCCGCAAACGTGGGGCGAGCAGACCGACGTGCCCGAATCGGCCGACTGGTACAACTCCACGTATCTCATGGTGTGGGGCTCCAACGTGCCGCAAACGCGCACGCCCGACGCCCACTTCTACACCGAGGTCCGCTACAAGGGCACGAAAACGGTGGCGGTGTCGTCCGACTTCGGCGAGATGGTGAAGTTCGGCGACATCTGGCTCGCGCCGAAGCAGGGCACCGACGCGGCGCTCGCGCTCGCGATGGGCCACGTCGTGCTCAAGGAATTCCACGCCAGCGGTAAGTCGGCGTACTTCCGCGACTACGTGAAGCAGTACACCGACATGCCGATGCTCGTCACCCTCGCCGAGCGCGACGGCGCGCTCGTGCCGGACCAGTTCCTGCGTGCCTCGCAACTGGCCGCGAATCTCGACGAAGCGAACAACCCGCAATGGAAGACGCTCGCCATCGACTCGGCCACGGGCGACATCGTCGCGCCCAACGGCTCGATCGGTTTTCGCTGGGGCGAGGGCGAGCACGACGGCGGCAAGAAGGTGGGCCGCTGGAACCTCGAAATGAAGGACGGCGGCAGCGGTCGCGAGATCGATCCGCGGTTGTCGCTCGTCGATCAGCATGACGAAGTGGTCGAAGTGGGCTTCCCGTACTTCGGCGGCGAACAGGGCGCGCTGCTCGCGCGCCGCGTGCCCGCGAAGCGCGTGACGCTCGCCGACGGCACGCGCGCGCTGGTGGCGACCGTCTACGACTTGCAGATGGCCAACTACGGCGTCGATCAGGGACTGGGCGGCCCGAACGTCGCGTCCTCGTATGACGACGATGTGCCCTGCACGCCGGCATGGCAGGAAAAGCACACCACGGTGCCGCGCAAGCTCGTGATCCAGGTGGCGCGCGAGTTCGCCGACAACGCTGACCGCACGCGCGGCAAGAGCATGGTGATCGTGGGCGCGGCGCTCAATCACTGGTATCACAACGACATGATCTACCGCGGCATCATCAACCTGCTGATGATGTGCGGATGTATCGGCCAGAGCGGCGGCGGCTGGGCGCATTACGTGGGCCAGGAAAAGCTGCGTCCGCAGTTCGGCTGGGCGCCGCTCGCGTTCGCGCTCGACTGGTCGCGCCCGCCGCGCCAGATGAACGGCACGTCGTTCTTCTACAACCACACGAGCCAGTGGCGTCACGAGAAGGTGGGCGTCGACGAGATCCTGGGCCCGGGCGCCGACCGCGCGCGCTACAAGGGCCTCTCGATGCTCGACCTCAACGCGAAGTCCGAGCGCCTCGGCTGGCTGCCTTCGGCGCCGCAACTGGGCGCGAACCCGCTCGACGTGGTGGACGCCGCGCAGCGCGCGGGCGTGCCACCGGTGCAGTACGCCGTCGAGCAGCTCAAGTCCGGCAAGCTCGATTTCGCCTGCGACGACCCCGACAATCCCGCGAACTTCCCGCGCAACATGTTCGTGTGGCGCTCGAACATTCTGGGCAGCTCGGGCAAGGGCCACGAATACTTCCTCAAGTATCTGCTCGGCACGCAGAACGCGCTGTTCGGCGACGAAGCCGACGCGATCAAGCCCGCCGAAGTGAAGGTGCGCGAGGCGGCCGAAGGCAAGCTCGACCTGCTCACGGTGCTCGACTTCCGCATGAGTACGACCTGCCTGTACGGCGACATCGTGCTGCCCACGGCCACGTGGTACGAGAAGGACGACCTCAACACGTCGGACATGCACCCGTTCATCCATCCGCTTTCGGAAGCGGTGCAGCCGCTCTGGGAGAGCAAGACCGACTGGGAGATCTACAAGACCATCGCGAAGAAGTTCTCGGAGATCGGCGGCGCGCACCTGGGCAAGCGCACGGACCTCGTGTGCACGCCGCTCATGCACGACACGCCGGGCGAACTGGGCCAGGCGTTCGAGCCGAAGGACTGGCGCCTTGGCGAATGCGATCTCGTACCGGGCAAGACCGCGCCCGCGATGACGGTCGTGGAGCGCGACTATCGCGAGATCTACAACAAGTTCACCTCGGTCGGGCCACTGCTGGAGAAGCTCGGCAACGGCGGCAAGGGCATCAACTGGAACACGGTGCACGAGGTGGGCGAGCTTGCGCAGCTCACGGGCATCAAACATGGCGAGGGCGAGGGCGAGGGCGCGGCGGCGGGCCGCCCGCGTCTGGAGACGGCCATCGACGCCGCCGAGATGATCCTCACCTTCGCGCCCGAAACCAACGGCCACGTGGCGGTGAAGGCATGGGACGCGCTCTCGAAGATCACGGGCCGCGACCACACGCATCTGGCCGAAGGCCGCGAGCACGACAAGATCCGGTTTCGCGACGTGCAGGCGCAGCCACGCAAGATCATTTCCGCGCCCACATGGTCGGGGCTCGAATCGGAAGAGGTGAGCTACAACGCGGGCTACACGAACGTGCACGAGCTGATTCCCTGGCGCACACTCACGGGCCGTCAGCAGTTCTATCAGGATCACCGCTGGATGCTCGACTTCGGCGAAGGCTTCTGCAACTACAAGCCCGCGATCGACACGAAAACCGTTGCGCCGATGCTCGGTGCGAAGCCCAACGGCGAGCACGAACTCGTGCTGAACTGGATCACGCCGCACCAGAAGTGGGGCATCCACTCCACCTATACGGACAACCTGCGCATGCTCACGCTCTCGCGCGGCGGCCCTCACGTGTGGGTGTCGGAAGCCGAGGCGAAGGAAGCGGGTCTCGTCGATAACGACTGGGTGGAAGTGTTCAACGTGAACGGCACGCTCACCGCGCGTGTGGTGGTGAGCCAGCGCGTGCCGCGCGGCATGTGCCTCATGTATCACGCGCAGGAAAAGATCATCAACGTGCCGGGCGCGGAAACGAGCGGCATGCGCGGCGGCATTCACAACTCGGTCACGCGCACAGTGCTCAAGCCCACGCACATGATCGGCGGCTATGCGCAACTGTCGTATGGCTTCAACTACTACGGCACGGTCGGCAGCAATCGCGACGAGTACGTGATCGTGCGCAAGATGAAGAAGGTCGAGTGGCTCGAAGGCCCCATGAAGGAAGGAGCAGCATCATGAAAATCCGCGCCCAGGTGGCGATGGTCCTGAACCTCGACAAGTGCATTGGCTGCCATACGTGTTCCGTTACGTGCAAGAACGTGTGGACGTCGCGCGATGGCGTCGAGTACGCGTGGTTCAACAACGTCGAAACGAAGCCCGGCATCGGCTATCCGAAGGAATGGGAGAACCAGGACAAGTGGAACGGCGGCTGGGTGCGCAACCCGAACGGCAAGATCGCGCCGCGCCAGGGCCCGAAGCTCAAGGTGCTGGCCAACCTGTTCGCCAACCCGAACCTGCCCGGCATCGACGACTACTACGAGCCGTTCACCTACGACTACGAGCATTTACAGAACGCGCGTCTTTCGCAGACGCCGCCCACCGCGCGCCCCGTGTCGGTCATCACCGGCAAGAAGATGGACAAGATCCATTGGGGTCCTAACTGGGAAGACGACCTGGGCGGCGAGTTTGAATCGCGCAGCCGCGACAAGCTGTTCGAGAACGTGCAGAAGGAGATGTACTCAAGCTTCGAGAACACCTTCATGATGTATCTGCCGCGTTTGTGCGAGCACTGCCTGAACCCCGCGTGCGTGGCGTCGTGCCCATCGGGCTCGGTGTACAAGCGCGAAGACGATGGCATCGTGCTCGTCGACCAGGACAAGTGCCGCGGCTGGCGCATGTGCATCTCCGGTTGCCCGTACAAGAAGATGTACTTCAACTGGAAGAGCGGCAAGGCCGAGAAGTGCATCTTCTGCTATCCGCGCATCGAGGCGGGGCAGCCTACCGTGTGCTCGGAAACCTGCGTGGGCCGCATCCGTTATCTGGGCGTGATGCTCTACGACGCGGACCGCATCGGCGCGGCGGCATCGGTGGAATCGACGCAGGACCTGTATCAGTCGCAGCTCGACGTGTTCCTCGATCCGCACGATCCCGCGATCCAGACCGAGGCGCGCCGCCAGGGCGTGCCGCAAAGCTGGCTCGACGCGGCCGTGCGCTCGCCCGTGTACCGCATGGCGGTGGACTGGAAGATCGCGTTCCCGCTGCATCCCGAGTACCGCACGCTGCCGATGGTCTGGTACGTGCCGCCGCTCTCGCCGATCCAGTCGGCGGCCGATGCGGGTCATATCGGCATGGACGGCGTGATTCCCGATGTCGCGAGCCTGCGCATTCCCATGCGCTATCTCGCCAACCTGCTCACCGCAGGCGACGAGACGCCCGTGGTGTCCGCGCTCAACCGCATGCTGACCATGCGCGCCTACAAGCGCACGCAGACCGTGGACGGCGTGAACGACCATGCCTTGCTCGAGCGCGCGGGCCTCACGCCGGAGCAGGTGGAAGACATGTACCGCACCATGGCGATCGCGAACTACGAGGACCGCTTCGTCGTGCCGTCGTCGCACAAGGAGATGGTCGAGGACTCGTTCAACGAGAAAGGCAGTTGCGGCTTCTCGTTCGGCAACGGCTGCTCGGGCGGCGTGTCGGAAGGTTCGCTGTTCGGTGCGAAGACCGAAGGCAGCGTGGCCTACGCGGACATGCCGAAGTCGCGTCGCAAGACGCCATCACAAGCGTGAGCGGGAGGATCTCCATCATGTCGATTTATCCGGTTCTCTCCGCGCTGCTCGATTACCCCGAGCAGCCCTTGCTCGACGCGCTCGACGACATCGAGGCCACGCTCGCGGCTTCCCCGCACGGCGCGTTCGCCACGCGCGAACTCGCGCCGCTCGTCGCCGCGCTGCGCGAGCGCTCGCTCATCGAGTCGCAGGAAAACTACGTGGCCACGTTCGACCGCAATCCGCGCCACTCGCTGCATCTGTTCGAGCACGTGCACGGCGAAAGCCGCGCGCGCGGCCAGGCGATGGTCGATCTGCTCGACGAATATCGCAGCCACGGCCTCGACATGGCGACCAACGAGTTGCCCGACTACGTGCCGCTCTTTCTCGAAGTGCTCGGTCTGATCGACGAGGACGACGCGAGCGCGCTGCTCGGCGAGGCGATCCACGTGCTCGCCGCGCTCGGCAATCAGCTCGAAAAGGATGAGAGCCCGTACGCGGGCATTTTCCCGGTGCTGTGCGAACTGAGCGAAGTCGAGCCGCTGCCGCTCGTGGGCGCGCCCGTGCGCGACATGGACGAGGCGCTCGAACGCTTCGGCACCGGCGCGGACGGCGTCGAGCCGCTCGTGCGCTCGTTCGCCGCGAGCACCGCCCCGCAGGTCGTTCATTTCCACCCGCGAACGGCGCACGCCGCTGCTAGCGCCTGCGTAAAGGAATCGCCATGAACACGTTCAACCCGTTTTTGTTCGGCATCTATCCCTACATTGCCGCCGCCATTTTCCTGTTCGGCAGCCTCGCGCGCTTCGAGCGCGAGCAGTACACGTGGAAGGCGGACAGCTCGCAGATGCTTTATCGCGGCCATCTGCGGCTTGGCAACATCCTTTTTCACGTCGGCATTCTCGGCCTCTTCTTCGGCCATCTGTTCGGACTGCTCACGCCCGTGGCGGTGTGGGACTGGCTCGGCGTGCCGCACGCGGTCAAGCAACTGGTTGCGATGGTGGCGGGCGGCGTGATGGGATCGATGTGCCTGGTCGGCCTTGCGATCCTGCTGCACCGGCGGCTTTCGAACGCGCGCGTCTCGGCCGTGACGCGCGTGGGCGACAAGGTGCTGCTGCTCTGGCTGCTCGTCACGCTGCTGCTCGGGCTCACGACGATCGGCGAGTCGGCAAGCCATATGGACGGCGCGATGATGGTGCGGCTCATGACCTGGGCGCAGCACATCGTCACGTTCCAGGGCGACGCCGCGAGCTACGTGGCGAGTGCACCGCTCATCTTCCGCCTGCACCTCTTCATGGGCATGACGCTCTTCGTGATTTTCCCGTTCACGCGGCTCGTGCACGTGTGGAGCGGGTTTGCCTCGATCACCTATCTTTCGCGCGCGTGGCAACTCGTGCGCAGCCGCTGACGCGTGGTTTTCCCGGTCCTTGCGGCCGGGAACGACGGTGCCTCTGACGACCGTGGGGATTGGTCGTCGTTCGCGGGGAGCGAGCCGCGCTCGAACTCCCCGCCTTTTTTCGCGACGCGCGCATGATGAGGGCTGTGCGATGGAAATCGCCTGAACAGGCGAGCGCACTGACGCATAGTGTCGCAGTCGGTAATCGATCCCGCGACATCTCGCGCCATCTGCCATTCACCGTCAGATAATGATCGGCGTACGCCCCGCCGTTTCGGCGCCGCCGATTCCCGCTACCGGCCATGACATCCTCTCCCGATTCCACCGCTGGTTCCACCATCGGTTCCACCACCGGTTCCACCTCAGATTCCGCTGAAAGCGCCGCCGCGCCGTTCCCGCACCGGCTCTCCACGCGCATCGTGGTGCTGTCCACGGTCGCGCTCGCGCTCGTGCTCGCGATGATCAGCGGCACGCTCTGGCTCTCGTGGCAACTGGAAGGCGCGGGGGCCGCGATCAACGACGCGGGTAGCCTGCGCATGCGCGCCAACGCCGTGGCGATCGCGCTCTGGGAGGCCCGCACCGGCAAGCCCGCGCAGGTCGACGCCCAGATGCGCCAGCTCGACGAAACGCTGCGCGAACTGCGCGACGGCGACCCGGCGCGGCCGCTCTTTCTGCCCGCCGACGCGAATATCCACGCGCAGTTCGAGCGTGTCGCCTCGGCCTGGAGCGACGCGCTCAAGCCCGCGGCGCTGCACGACCTCGCGGCCGGCGCGGGCGAGCCTTCCACCTATATCGGGCTGCTGTCCGGTTTCGTCGACGAGGCGAACGGCCTCGTGAGCCTGATCGAGCGCGAGAACGCGCGCAAGACGGCGTGGCTGCGCATCTCGCAGGTCGCGCTGGCGGCGCTTTCGTGCGTGGGCACGGTGGCGATCGTGTATCTGCTCTACCAGTGGTTCGTCGCGCCCGTGCAGCGCTTGCAGGACGGGCTCGCACGCGTCGAGGCACGGGAGTTCCATACACGCTTGCCGGTCGACGCCGAGGACGAGTTCGGGCATCTCGCCCAGGGCTTCAACCGCATGGTCGCGGAATTGCAGGCGCTGTACCAGGACCTGGCCGCGCGCGTGGACGCCAAGACCGCACAGCTCGCGGCGCAGAACCGCGAACTCGCCACGCTCTACGAAATGGCGGCGTTCCTCAACACGCCGGGGCCGGCGGAAAGCGTGTGCCACGACTTCCTTACGCGCGTGATGCGCGAGTTCGACGCCGAGGGCGGCACGGTGCGCGTCGTCTCGCCCGACGACGGCAATCTGCATCTGCTCGTGTCCGAAGGCATGCCCGAAGCGCTCACGCTCGCCGAGCAATGCATGCCGGCGCAGGACTGCGTGTGCGGCGGCGCTTCGGCCGAGGCGCCGGTCGTGTTCGGACTGCTCGCGCCGGGCGGCGCGAGCGAGGCGAACGCCGCCTTCGCGCAGCGCTGCCTGAAGGCGGGCTTCGTGAGCGTGGCGGTTTCGGCCATCGTCGCGCAGAACGAGACGCTCGGCACGTTTTCGCTCCATTTTCGCGAGGAGCGCGAGATCTCGGCATCCGGCATCCAGTTGCTGCAAACGCTCGGCCGCCATCTCGGCGTCGCGCTGATGAACCGTCGGCTCGTGGCGCTCGGGCGCCAGCTTGCCGTCTCCGAGGAGCGCAACCTGGTCGCGCAGGGGCTGCACGACAGCATCGCGCAGGGACTGAGCTTCCTGAAGATGCAGGTGCACCTGCTCGACGGCGCGGCGGGCCGGGGCGACCTCGACGAGATTCGCGAGATCGTGCCGCTGCTCGCGGGCGGCGTGGAGGAGAGCTACGACGACGTGCGCGAGCTGCTGCTGAACTTCCGCACGAAGCTGGCGCCAGGCAAGCTGCGCCTCGCCGTGGAGGACACGGTGGCGCGTTTCAGACGCCAGTCGGACGCCGAGCTGACACTCGACTATCGCGACGAAGGCGGGCCGCCGCTGCCGCCCGATCAACAGCTCCAGGTGCTGTTCGTGTTACAGGAGGCGCTTTCGAACACGCGCAAGCATGCGGAGGCGCTGCATGTGCACGTGAGCGTCGTGAACGGGCGCGACTTCAGCCTGAGCGTGGCGGACGACGGCGTGGGCTACGATCCCGCCGAGATCGCTTCGCGCGGCGAGTCGCATGTGGGGTTCCATATCATGCACGAGCGCGCACGCCGCCTGAGCGCCGCGCTCACGCTCGACAGCTCGCCCGGCAATGGGGCGCGCGTGGCGCTCGTGCTGCCCGCCGCGAGCCGCCTGGCCGCGTGAAGCAGGCACGGCGCACCATGACACCGGCATCACGATCAGAATCAGAAACCTGAGCGACAACGGAATAAGAAAACGTCGCCACACCCAACCATCCCCATGACCATCCGCATTCTGCTCATCGACGATCACACGCTCTTTCGCTCGGGCGTGAGCGCGCTCTTGCAGCGCCAGCCCGACCTCGAAGTGGTGGGCGAGGCCTCGGACGGCGTAGAGGGCGTCAAGCGCGCGAAGCAGCATGTGCCCGACGTCATCCTGCTCGACCTGAACATGCCGGGCCTCTCGGGCCTCGAAACGCTGCAACTGCTGGTGGAGGACCTGCCCGACACGGCGGTCGTGATGCTCACCGTTTCCGAGGACGCCGACGAACTCACCGCCGCCATGCGCGCGGGCGCGCGCGGCTTCCTGCTCAAGAGCATCGACGCGGACGCGCTGGTGGCTGCGATCCGCAAGGCCGCGAGCGGCCAGCCCGTCATCACCGAGCACATGACGGCCAAGCTCGTCGAGCAGATGCGCAAGCCCGCGCAGCCGCCGGGCGGAGCCGGTGCGGCTGGCACGTCCGGCACGGCTGGTGGAGTGCGCGCGAGCGCCGAGACGCTCACGGCGCGCGAGCGCGACATCGTGCGCGAGCTGGGGCGCGGCGCGAGCAACAAGGAGATCGCGCGCACGCTCGACCTTGCCGAGAGCACGGTGAAGATCCACGTGCGCAACATCCTGCGCAAGCTCAATCTCACGAGCCGCGTGCAGGTGGCGATTTATGCGGTGGGACAGGACGGCATGGCGGGCGCAACGGGCGAGCGGGGCGGCAATTGAGGCCGCCCGCCCGAGCCGGGCGCAGGCGGAAGGCGGCTCAGACGAGCCGCAGATAAATCAGCTCGCGCTTCATATAGGCGTAGAAAATGGGCGCGGCGATCACGCCCTGAATGCCGAACGCGGCTTCCATCACGAGCATCGCGACGAGCAGCTCCCATGTGCGCGCCTCGATCTGGCCGCCCACGATGCGCGCGTTCAGGAAGTATTCGAGCTTGTGGATGACGATGAGGAACGCGAGCGCTGTGACGGCGGCCGGCAGGCTCACGGTGAGCGCGATGGCGACGATCAGCGTGTTCGAGATCAGGTTGCCGATCACGGGCAGCAGGCCCACCACGAAAGTCACCACGACCAGCATCTTCGCGAGCGGCAGCGGCGCGTGAAAGAGCGGCAGCACGAGCAGCAGGAAGAGGCCGGTGAACACCGTGTTGATGGCCGAGATCTTCACCTGGGCGAACACGATGCGGCGGAATGCGTCGGCGAAACGCGAGACGCGCGCGACGAACGCCGTGGAAAGCGGTAGCCGCGTGGCGTTCTTCTGCGCGCCGATGGCGATGATCGCGCCGATGATCATGCCGATCACGATATGCCCGAAAATGCGCGCGGCGTTCTTGCCGCCCTGGCCAAGCTGGGTGGCGTGCTCGTGCATGAGCGCGAGCGCCTTGAGCTTCATCTGGGCGACATCCACCGGCAGATAGGCGGCGATGGATTCAGGAATGCGACTGCGCGCCTGGTCGACGAAGGTCATCATCTGCGCCATGACCTTCTGCACGCTCGGCACGTCGTTCTCGAACTGCTCGATCACGCCCACCGTGAGGCCCGTGAGCACGCCCACGATCACGATGGAGACCAGCACCACCGAAAGCCAGCGCGCGCGGCTGCTCGACATGCGCCGCTCGATGAGCGGCGAGATGGTGTGGACCAGCTGGAAGACGAGCATGCCTGCGAGCAGCGCGCCGAGCAGGTTCAGGTGCAGCACCGCCCACATACCGGCGAGCGCGGCCATATAGCTGCCGATCTCCACTGCCGAAAGCTTCGGCAGGCTCATGTCGCTCGTGAGCCTGACCGGCCTTGGCCGCAGATCGCGCACCTGTTTATCTTCGGTCGCTTCGTTGCGCTTGACCATTTTCGGTGTATTCCGTCCCCAAACCACGGGGACGCAAGCGTCCCCAACCCGTTGTTGCCGCAGCTATTTCTACTGCTTACTTTCCCGAAGCCGTGTCGAGTGCGGCAATCTGGCGCTTGAGCAGCGGCGCGAGATAGCGGCCCGTGAAGCTGGCCTTCGACTTTGCCACCTGTTCGGGCGTCCCCTGGGCCACGATCTGCCCACCGCCCGCGCCGCCTTCCGGTCCCATGTCCACGATCCAGTCGGCGGTTTTGATGACATCGAGATTATGCTCGATGATGACCACCGTGTTGCCCTGATCGCGTAGCCGGTGAATCACTTCCAGCAAAAGTGCGATGTCGTGGAAGTGCAGGCCCGTGGTCGGCTCGTCGAGTATATACAGCGTGCGGCCCGTGTCTCGCTTGGAAAGTTCGAGCGAGAGCTTCACGCGCTGCGCCTCGCCGCCCGACAAGGTCGTTGCCGACTGGCCGAGGCGGATATAGCCCAGGCCCACGTCGAGCAGCGTCTTGAGCTTGCGCGCCACCACCGGCACCGCCTTGAAGAACTCGTAGGCGGATTCCACCGTCATGTCGAGCACTTCGCTGATGTTCCGGCCCTTGTATTGAATCTCCAGCGTCTCGCGGTTGTAGCGCTTGCCGTGGCAGACGTCGCAGGGCACGTACACATCGGGCAGGAAGTGCATTTCCACCTTGAGCACGCCGTCGCCCTGGCAGCTTTCGCAGCGCCCGCCCTTCACGTTGAACGAGAAGCGGCCCGACTCGTAGCCGCGCTCCTTGGCCGCCGGCACGCCCGCGAACAGCTCGCGGATGGGCGTGAAGAGACCCGTGTAGGTGGCCGGATTCGAGCGCGGCGTGCGGCCGATCGGCGACTGGTCGACGTTGATGACCTTGTCGAAGTGCTCCATGCCCTCGATCGCCTCGAACGGAGCCGGTTCCGCCGACGATCCATACAGATGCTGCGACACGGCGTGATACAGCGTGTCGTTGATGAGCGTGGACTTGCCCGAGCCCGAAACGCCCGTCACGCAGGTGAGCAGGCCCACCGGCAGGTCGAGCGTCACGTGCTTGAGGTTGTTGCCGTAGGCTTCGACGATGCGCAGACGCCGCTCGCCGGGCTCGATGCGCTCGTCCGGGTAGTCGATGCGGCGTGCGCCCGAGAGGTACTGGCCCGTCATCGAGGCCGGATCGTGCTCGACTTCAGCCGGCGTGCCCTGCGAAATCACCATGCCGCCGTGCTCGCCCGCGCCCGGCCCCATGTCGACCACGTAATCGGCCATGCGGATCATGTCCTCGTCGTGCTCGACCACGATCACCGAATTGCCGAGGTCGCGCAGATGCTTGAGCGTGGAGATGAGGCGGTCGTTGTCGCGCTGGTGCAGGCCGATGGAGGGCTCGTCGAGCACGTACATCACGCCCGTCAAGCCCGAGCCGATCTGCGAGGCGAGGCGGATGCGCTGCGCCTCGCCGCCCGAAAGCGTTTCGGCGCTGCGTTCGAGCGAGAGATAGTCGAGCCCGACGTTGTTCAGGAACATGAGGCGCGCGACGATCTCCTTGACCACCTTGTCGGCGATCTCGCGCTTCGCGCCTTCGAGGTGCAGCGTCTGGAAGTAGCCGAGCGTGTCGCGCAGCGGCCAGCCGCTCACCTCATAAATGGCGCGCGCTTCTTCGCCCATGCCGATGCGCACGAAGCGCGCTTCGCGGCGCAGGCGCGTGCCTTCGCAGTGCGGGCAGGCCTGATTGTTCTGGTACTTCGAAAGCTCCTCGCGCACGGCGGCCGAGTCGGTCTCGCGGTAGCGGCGTTCGAGATTCGGGATGATCCCTTCGAATACGTGCTCGCGCACCGAAGTGCGGCCGCGCTCGTTGATGTACGAAAACGGGATCTCCTGCTTGCCCGAGCCGTAGAGCAGGATCTTGCGCACCTTCTCCGGCAGGTCTTCGAACGCGGTGTCGATGTCGAAGTCGTAGAACGCCGCGAGACTTTGCAGCATCTGGAAGTAGAACTGGTTGCGCCGGTCCCAGCCCTTCACGGCGCCCGCCGCGAGCGACAGCGACGGGTGCGCCACCACGCGCTTCGGATCGAAGAACGTGATCTGGCCAAGACCGTCGCACTCGGGGCACGCGCCCATCGGGTTGTTGAACGAGAAAAGGCGCGGCTCCAGCTCCGGCAGCGAGTACGAGCAGATCGGGCAGGCGAACTTCGAGCTGTAGAGGTGCTCCTTGTTCGTGTCCATTTCGAGCGCGATGGCGCGGCCGTCGGCCAGACGCAGCGCGGTTTCGAACGACTCCGCGAGGCGCTGCTTCATGTCGGGGCGCACCTTGAGGCGGTCCACCACCACGTCGATGGTGTGGCGCTCGCTCTTCTTGAGCTTGGGCAGCGACTCGACCTCGTAGATCTTCGCTTCCCCTTCGTTGGCCGTGCCGCCGCCCGAGCGCACCCGGAAACGCACGAAACCTTGCGCCTGCATGTCGTCGAAAAGCTCGACGTGCTCGCCCTTGCGGTCCGCGATCACGGGCGCGAGGATCATGAGCTTCGTTTCCTCGGGCAGGGCGAGCGCGGCGTCCACCATCTGCGAGACGCTTTGGGACTCCAGCGGAATCTCGTGGTCCGGGCAGTAGGGCGTGCCGATGCGTGCGTAAAGCAGTCGCAGGTAGTCGTGAATCTCCGTGACGGTGCCGACCGTCGAGCGCGGGTTGTGCGAGGTGGCCTTCTGCTCGATGGAAATAGCCGGCGACAGACCCTCGATCAGGTCCACGTCGGGCTTCTCCATCAGTTGCAGGAACTGACGTGCGTAGGCCGAGAGGCTCTCCACGTAGCGGCGCTGGCCTTCCGCGTAGAGCGTGTCGAACGCCAGCGAGGACTTGCCCGAGCCCGAAAGCCCGGTGATCACCACGAGCTTGTGGCGCGGCAGGTCCAGATTGACGTTCTTCAGGTTGTGGGTTCGGGCCCCACGGATACGGATCTGTTCCATGAACCTGCGGGAGAAAGGGAAACCAAACCTGCTACTATAACGACTTTTCCAGACCGCCGTTACGGCTTGCTGACGGTCTTTGAAAGGGCCCGGAGCGGCAAGTGCAAGGGCCTCGAAAGAGGCGCGTCAGGGAGCGTCCGCCTGGTCCGCGCGTGGTCCGGTTTGGTCCGGTCTTCAACGTGCGGGCAGTTGCGGTCAAAAGCAGCAGCCCAAACCCACAACGCTCCGATGTCCTCCAACTCACCCGCTACTTCCTCACGCATGAGCGCGCCCGAACTGCGCGCGACCGTATCGCTCGCGGCGATCTTCGCGCTGCGCATGCTGGGTCTGTTCATGATCATGCCGGTGTTTTCCGTCTACGCGAAAACCATTCCCGGCGGCGACAACCTCTTGCTGGTCGGTATCGCGCTCGGCGCGTACGGCGTCACGCAGTCGCTCCTCTATATTTTCTACGGCTGGGTGTCGGACATGGTGGGCCGCAAGCCCGTCATCGCCGCCGGTCTCATCATCTTCGCGATCGGCAGTTTCGTCGCGGCCGGCGCGCACGACATGGTGTGGATCATCGTCGGGCGGGTGATTCAGGGCATGGGTGCCGTGTCGTCGGCGGTGCTCGCGTTCATCGCCGACCTGACCGCCGAGGAGCACCGCACCAAGGCCATGGCGATGGTGGGCGGCTCGATCGGCATGTCGTTCGCCGTGGCCATCGTGGGCGCGCCCATCGTGTTCCACTGGCTCGGCATGAGCGGCCTGTTCACGCTGGTCGGCGTGTTCTCGATTCTCGCGGTGGCTGTGGTGATCTGGGTCGTGCCCGACGCGCCCAGCAAGCCCGTGCACGTGCGCGCCCCGTTCGCCGAGGTGCTGCACAACGTCGAACTGCTGCGCCTGAACTTCGGCGTGCTCGTGCTGCACGCCACGCAAACCGCGCTCTTTCTCGTGGTGCCGCGCCTGCTCGTGGATGCGGGCCTGCCGGTCGCCTCGCACTGGAAGATTTACCTGCCCGTCATGGGCCTCGCGTTCGTCCTGATGGTGCCCGCCATCATCGCGGCGGAGAAGCGGGGCAAGATGAAGGCCGTGCTCGTTTCGGCCATCGGTCTTATCCTGATCGGCCAGCTGTTGCTCGGCTCGCTCGCGCATACACTTGTCATTGTGTCGGCCGTGCTGTTCGTGTACTTCCTTGGCTTCAATATTCTGGAAGCGTCGCAGCCCTCGCTGGTTTCCAAGCTCGCGCCGGGCAACCGCAAGGGCGCGGCCACGGGCGTGTACAACACCACGCAGTCGATCGGGCTCGCGCTCGGCGGCGTGGTGGGCGGTTATCTGCTCAAGCACGAGGGCGCGAGCGCGGTGTTTTACGCCTGCTCGGGACTCGTCTTGTGCTGGCTTATAATCGCGGCCAATATGAAGGCGCCGCCCAAGCGGGCCTCAAGTCGAACCTGAGCGAACCAACAACGGTTCACAGCAACGCAATTCGCGGAGGCGGTCCGCGACCGGTGAAGGCGCCTGATACATCGGGCGCTCGCCGGCGCGTACCGCGCGGCCGCTCCTCGCAACGGAATCAAACAGGAGAATATTCATGGCATCCGTGAACAAGGTGATCCTCGTCGGCAACCTCGGCGCCGAGCCGGAAGTGCGCTATCTGCCGAGCGGCGACGCCGTGGCGAACATTCGCCTCGCGACGACCGACCGCTATAAGGACAAGGCGTCCGGCGAGTTCAAGGAAATGACCGAATGGCACCGCGTGGCGTTCTTCGGCCGTCTGGCCGAGATCGTCTCGGAGTACCTGAAGAAGGGCTCGTCGGTGTATATCGAAGGCCGCATCCGCACGCGCAAGTGGCAAGCGCAGGACGGCACCGACCGTTACTCGACGGAAATCGTCGCCGACCAGATGCAGATGCTGGGCGGCCGCAGCGGCGGCGCGTCGGCAGGTAGCGACATGGGCGACGACGGCGGCTACAGCCGCGAACCGTCGGCGCCGCGCGGCGGCGGCCGTGCCGCAGGTGGCAACAGCGGCGGCGGTGCGCCGCGTTCGAGCGGCGGTGGCGCGGGCGGCGGCCGTTCGAGCGCGCCGGCCGGTGGCGGCTTCGACGAGATGGACGACGATATCCCGTTCTAAATCGTCCGAACGAATCTGCCGGACCTGAAGCCCCGGCTCGACCGCATGGTCGAGCCGGGGCTTTTTCATTCGCCGGTGCGCACCAGGTGACTCTGGCAAGCCGGGCGCAATGCGCGATGTACCGCGACCCGCTGCGACGTTTGCGCCCACTTGGGCGTTTGTGCGCCGGAACCGGCGCTTTTTCTGATTTTTGTCACGGCAAAACTCCCGTCGGCGAGTCACCATAAAAAAGATGCATTTAATTTGCATCTTACAAGAGAGCGCAGGTCGATCCCACAGCGTACCAGGCGCTCAGACCATCGCCGTGATCCCCACAAGGAAAGGAGCAAGCCGTGTTTTGCTATCAATGTGAACAGACCGACCGTACCCAGGCCACACCGGGGTGCGCCTCGGCCAAGGGCAACTGCGGCAAGGACGCCACGACCGCCGATCTGCAAGACCTGCTGATTTACGCGGCCAAGGGCATCGCACAGTACGGCGCGCTGGCGCGCAGCCTCGGCAGCCCCGATCGCGAAGCCGATCGTTTCATGCTCTACGCGCTGTTCACGACGCTCACCAATGTCAACTTCAACGCGAGCCGTTTCGTGGCGATGCTGCGCGAGGCCGCCCAGCATCGCGACCGCCTGAAGGCCGGCTGCGCGGCGCTCGCGCTCGCTCAAGGCGTGGCCGTGCAAGAACCGGCAGGCCCCGCGCAATGGCAGCCGGGCAACGATCTCGCCGAACTCCAGGCGCAGGCCGCGCGCGTCGGCATCCAGGCCGGGCTGCCCGCCGTGGGCGAAGACGTCGTGGGCTTGCGCGCGCTCGTGCTCTACGGCTTGAAGGGCGTGTGCGCCTATGCCCATCACGCGCGCGTGCTCGGCTACGAGAGCGAAGAAGTCTATGCGGGCGTGGAGGCGGCGCTGGTGTTTCTCGCGAGCGATCCCACCCAGGCCGGCGACCTGCTCGAACATGCGCTCGCGCTCGGCAACCTCAATCTGAAGGTGATGGAACTGCTCGACGCGGCGAACACGGGCCGCTTCGGCATGCCTGAACCCACCGCCGTGCGCGTGACGCCGGCCGCGGGCAAGGCGATTCTGGTCTCGGGCCACGATCTCGGCGATCTGGAGGCGCTGCTCGAAGCGACCCAGGGTACCGGCGTGCAGGTCTACACGCACGGCGAAATGCTACCCGCCCATGCTTATCCGAAGTTCAAGGCGTATCCGCATCTCGCCGGCAACTACGGCGGCGCCTGGCAGGACCAGCAATCGGACTTCGCGAACTTCCCCGGCCCGATCCTGATGACGTCCAACTGCCTGATCGAGCCGCTGCCGCAGTATCGCCAGCGCATCTTCACGACCGGGCCGGTGGGCTGGGCCGGCGTGCGCCACCTCGAACATCACGCGTTCGCGCCGGTCGTGCAGGCCGCGCTCGCGCTGCCGGGCTTCCGCGAAACGGCGCCCGAGGAAACCATCACGATTGGCTTCGCGCGCAACACGGTGCTCGGCGTGGCGGACAAGGTGATCGACGCTGTGAAGGCCGGCCAGATCCGCCACTTCTTCCTGATCGGCGGCTGCGACGGCGCCGCGCCCGGCCGCAACTACTACACCGAGTTCGCGCAAGGCGCGCCCGACGACACCGTCGTCATGACGCTCGGCTGCAACAAGTACCGCTTCAACCGCCACGAGTTCGGCGACATCGGCGGCATTCCGCGCCTGCTCGATCTCGGCCAGTGCAACGACAGCTACTCCGCGATCCAGATCGCCGTCGCGCTTTCCAAGGCGTTCGACTGCGGCGTGAACGACCTCCCGCTCACGCTCGTGGTGTCGTGGTTCGAGCAGAAGGCCGCGGCAGTGCTGCTCACGCTGCTCGCGCTCGGTCTGCGCAACATCCATCTCGGACCGACGTTGCCGGCCTTCCTCACGCCGAATGTGCTCGACATCCTCGTCAAGCAGTTCGGCATCTCGCCGATCGGCGACGCGCAAGCGGACCTGAACGCGGCGCTCGCCCGCAAGGCCGCCTGAGCGGGGGAGCGAGTGTCATGAGTTATCAGATCGAGCTCACCACGCGCGACGGTCAGGCGTTCGGCTTCGCGTGCGAGCCGGGGCAGGACGTGCTGGCGGCGGCCGCGGCGGCGGACATCACGCTGCCGTCGCAGTGCCGGCGCGGTAGCTGCGGCGCGTGCCATGCCACCGTGACCGAAGGCGCGTATACGCTCGGCGAGCACAGCGCCGACGCGTTACCGGCCGACGAGCCGCGCGCGGTCCTGCTGTGCCGAACGACGCCTTCGGCCGACCTGCGCGTGGCCGCGCCGTACGACCACACGAAGGTGCTGCTCCAGCCGGTGGCGGTGCGCGCGGCGCGCATCGTTGCGCTGGAGACGATCGCCGACGACACGCGCCGCCTCGAACTGCATCTCGAGCCCGACGACGCCAGCGGCAGCGCCGCCGAATTCGAAGCGGGCCAGTTCGTCGAGCTGGCGTTGCCCGAGGGCGGCGTGCGGCGGCCGTTCTCGCTCGCCAACACGAGCAACTGGGAAGGGCGGCTGGAGTTCCTGATCCGGCTGCGGCCGGAGGGCGAATTTTCGGCGTACCTGCGCGAGCGCGCGCAGCCGGGCGACCGGCTCACCGTGCACGGCCCGCAAGGCGGCTTCGGCCTGATCGCCGACAGTCTGCGTCCGCGCTGGTTCGTGGCGGGCGGCACCGGCCTCGCGCCCGTGCTTTCGATGCTGCGCCGCATGGCCGACTACGGCGAGATGAACGATGCGCGGCTTTTCTTCGGCGTGAATCGCGAGAGCGAGCTTTTCATGCTCGACGAACTCGATGCGCTGCGCGCGGCGCTGCCGCAGTTGCATGTCGAGCTTTGCGTGCGCGAGCCGGACGATGCCTGGGAGGGTGCGCACGGCACGCCCGTCGATGCGCTCGCGGCCGGGCTCGCGGCCGTGGCAACGTCGGTGGCAACTTCGGCGGCAACTTCGGTGGCAACGTCGGCGGCGATGCCCGACATCTACGTCTGTGGTCCGCCCGCCATGGTGAGCGCCGCGCAGGCGGTGGCGGCGCGCTCGCGCGTGCCGTCCGCGCAGTTCGTCAGCGAGCGCTTCACCGTTTGAGCGGGGCGCAGCGTCTTGCTTCGTGTTTTTCCCGTGTCAGTGTTGACCTCGCCTTCGGGCGAGGTTTTTTTTCGCGTGCCGGGTGACCCGGCGTGACGCAGCCGACGTGAACCAGAAGCGATTGACATTCAGTCATAAACTGCCAAAATGTCCAATATCATGAAGCTATCCCGTGAAACCTGCTCCGGCCAGCCCGGCGACGAAAACGCGCTGCTCCTGCGCGAGGGGCGCAAGATCGTCGAGGCGCTCGGCCAGACGCTCGCGCCGCTCGTCGAGGTGGTGCTGCACGACCTCACGCGGCCCGAGCATTCGGTTGTGGCGATCGCGAACAACCTGTCGGGTCGCCAGGTGGGCGACGCCGCCACCGAAATGGGCGTCGCGCGCATCACCGACCCCGGTTTTCCCGAGGTCGTGCCGAACTATCCGAATCGCTTTCCCGACGGGCGTCCGGCCAAGAGCACCTCGATCGGGCTGAAAAACAGCGCGGGCGAATACGTCGCGGCGCTCTGCCTGAACATGGACGTGTCTTTGCTCGGCGCGGTGACGGCGGGCCTCGGCCAGCTGATCCAGACCGGCACGGCCGCGCCCGTGTCAGAAACGCTCGCGCCGCGCGGCGCGGGCTGCGTGCGCGAGGCGCTCGAACGCTTCGCCGCCGCGCGCAATACGACGCCCATCGGCATGACGCTCGCCCAACGCCGCGAGGCCGTGCGCGAGCTCGCCTCCGGCGGCCTCCTGAACCTTCGTCATGCGCTCGCCGACGTGGCCGCCACACTCGGCGTCGCGCGCTCGACCGTCTACACCTACCTGCCAGCCGAAGAACGACCATGAGCACTCTGCCTATCACCTTCGAAGACGTCGCCGCCGCCCACGAACGCCTGCGTGGCGTCGCGCACCACACGCCGGTTCTGACCTCGCGCACCGCGAACGAACGCACGGGGGCGCAGCTTTTCTTCAAGTGCGAGAACCTCCAGCGCATGGGTGCGTTCAAGTTTCGCGGCGCGTATAACGCGATTGCGCAGTTCACGCCGGAGCAGAAGGGGGGTGGCGTGATCACGTTCTCGTCGGGCAATCACGCGCAGGCGATTGCGTTGTCGGCACGCCTGCTCGGCGTGAAGGCCGTGATCGTGATGCCGCACGACGCGCCCTCGGTGAAGGTGGAGGCTACGCGCGGCTACGGCGGCGAGATCGTCTTTTACGATCGCTACACCGAGGACCGCGAGGCGCTCGGCCAGCGGCTCGCGGCAGAGCGCGGCCTCACGCTGATTCCGCCCTACGACCATCCGCACGTGATGGCGGGGCAGGGCACGGCCGCGAAAGAGCTGTTCGAGGAAACGGGTGAGCTCGACCTGCTGCTCACGCCGCTCGGCGGCGGCGGGCTGCTGTCGGGCTGCGCCACGGCCGCCCATGCGCTCGCGCCCGCGTGCACCGTGATCGGCGTCGAGCCCGAGGCCGGCAACGACGGCCAGCGCAGTCTGCAAAGCGGCGAGATCGTCCATATCGACACGCCGAAGACGCTCGCCGACGGCGCGCAGACCCAGCACCTCGGCAACTACACCTTCGCGGTGATCCGCGAGCGCGTGAGCGAGATCGTCACGGTGAGCGACGCGGAACTGGTCGAGACGATGAAGTTCTTCGCAAGCCGCATGAAGCTCGTGGTCGAGCCCACGGGTTGTCTCGCGGCGGCGGCGGTGCTGCACGGCAAGGTGGACGTGCGCGGCAAGCGCGTGGGCGTGCTCATCTCGGGCGGCAACGTCGACCTGCTGCGCTTCGCCGAGCTGGTTCAGGCAGCGGGCTAAGCTACCCGGCCGCGCCGCGCCCCGCTGCGCCCGGCGCGTTAGCCCAGCAGTTCGGCAAGCGCCGCGCGCGCGTTCGTCACGTGCGCGGCTTCGCCGGGCCGGGCCGGCAGCAAATGGAATTCGGCCGCGGGCAACACCGGCAATCCGAACGAGGCCGGGCAGGGCATCACCCCTTCGCCGATCGCCGATTCGTTCAGGCACGAGATGCCCAGGCCGGCCTTCAACGCGAGTTGCAGGCCGGCCACGCCCGACGCCGAGTGCGAGATCAGGTACGGCATGCGCGACTCGTCGAGCAGCTTCACCACGCGGCGCTGCAACTGGCAGGTGGCGGGCAGCAGCACGAGCGGCCAGGGCGGCGTGAGCGCGGGCCGCTCGCGCAGCGTTTGCGCCGCGCCGACCCACAGGAGTTTCTCGCGCCGGATCACCGTGCTCGGGCGCGCGCCGCCGGCGCGGCCGCCTTCCTCGACGAGACGCAGCGAGAGTCCGATGTCGAAGGCGTTGCCGTCGGCGGTGCTGTCGATTACGGCGCTGGGCAGCACCGTCACATGCAGGCGCAAACGCGGGTGCTGGCTCGCGAAGCGCCGGATGATTTCGGCCACGTCGTGCGGCCGGTAGTAGTCCGTGATGGCGATACGCACCTCGCCGTCGAGCGTACGCCCGAGCATGTCGTCGAACGCGGCGTCGCACAGCGCCACGATGCGGCGCGCGTGATCGAGCAGCTTCGCGCCGGCCGGCGTGGCCGACATGCCCTGCTTGCTGCGCACGAAAAGCGGCTGGCCCACGCGCTCCTCGAGCTTCTTCAACTGCTCGCTCACCGACGACTGCGAAAGAAACACCCGCTCCGAGCCCGCTGAGACGCTGCCCGCCTCGGTAACGGCGATAAACGTGCGCAACTGCGCGAGGTCGAAACCGCGTGCGTTCATGAACAGTTGTCCTTGCTGGCTTTGACGATTCGGAATTTCCGAATCGATCGATAGGATTTTCCCGCTTTTCCGAAGGATGGTGCGCTTCTACGATGCCCCCAGTCAATCGTTTTCTGGAGGGCGTCATGAGACGCATGGCAGCGCGCGGTGCGACGCATCGCTGGAAGGTGTTAGGGGTGGGCGTGGCGGCCAACGCCAGTTTTGCCGCGGCGCTCGGCGGCATTCCCGCAACCGGGGTGTTGATCCGTTCGGGCTACCACATCGGCACGGCGGAGCTGGGTTTCGTGCTGGGCATGCTCGGGCTCGGCATCGTGCTGAGCGAACTTCCCTGGGGACTCCTGACAGATCGCTGGGGCGACCGGCGCGTGCTGCTCACGGGGCTCACCACCACGGCGCTCGCGCTGCTCGCCATGGCGGCATGGGGCGCGCCGGCAGGCGTCCATGTGCCGGGTCCGAAAGCGCTCGCGGCGGGCCTGCTCGCGCTTGGGCTGCTTGGCGGCAGCGTGAACGGGTCGAGCGGGCGCGCGGTCATGGCGTGGTTCGCCTCGCACGAGCGCGGCCTTGCGATGAGCATCCGTCAAACCGCCGTGCCGGCGGGCGGCGGTCTCGGCGCACTCGTGTTGCCCGCGCTCGCCGAGCATGCGGGCTTCGCGGCTGTGTTTGGCGCGCTCGCCGCGATGTGCGCGGTCTCCGCCGTGCTTACGATCATCTGGCTGCACGAGCCGCCGCGCGAACTCGATGGCGCGCGCGCTCCACAGGCGCAGGCCCAAGCGGAACTCGCCGTTTCGCCGTTGCGCCGCGTGGCGGTGTGGCGGCTCGTGATGGGTATTGGCGTGCTGTGCGTGCCCCAGGTGGCGGTGCTTTCTTTTGCGAGCATTTTCCTGCATGACGTGGGGCATGCGGGTACCGTGGCTGTCAGCGCGACGCTGGCGGCCGTGCAGGGGGGCGCAGCCTTCATGCGCGTTTGGGGCGGACGCTGGACCGACCGCCACGGCAACCGGCGTACCTGGCTGCGCGGCAGCGCGGCGCTCACCGTCGTGCTTTTCGTGCTGCTGGCCGCGCTGACGGCTGTCACGGCGCAGGCGCACCACGCGAGCGGTTGGCTCGTCATGCTGCTCGCGAGTTTGCTCGTGCTGGGCGGCATTGCGGCTTCCGCATGGCACGGCGTGGCGTTCACCGAACTCGCTACGCTCGCGGGCAACGGCCGCGTCGGCAGCGCGCTCGCGATGGGCAATACCGGCGCTTTCCTCGCGTTCTGGGTCGCGCCCTCGGCGATTCCGATGCTGTTGTCGTGGTTCGGGTGGGCCGCCGTCTGGGTTGCGGCCGCCCTGTGCGCGGCGCTGGCGTGGCCTGCCTTTGCCAATCCGCGTGAGCGCAATGGCGTGGAGCATGGCGGCCCGGTGCGCCAGCAGGTCAGGCCGCGAGCCGCCGCTTGATAGCTGGCCGATGGTCGGTCGATAGCCGGTCGATACTGGCGCCCTTCAGATTTATCTCAATCAAAGTTGAGGTGCGCGCAATTTCTCTCGGAAAAGTCGATCAAAATGCATAACACATGCGAAAGGATTACTTAAGATTCATTTAACCTTTCGGAAATCTCCGATTTCGAAGGATGGGATTCAATGGTCAGATAAACGACCTTGCTGACGTTGCGGCTTGCCGGTGCACCTGTGCGGCGCTGGCGTGGCGTCATCCCACCTCAAAGGAGATTCAGTGTGAAGCTACGTGTCGTTCTGGCGGACGATCATCCATTCGTTCTGCTTGGCGTTCGCTCCGCACTCGTCGCCTGCGGCGATATCGAGATCACAGGCGAAGCGTGCGGCGCAAGCGAACTCTTCGAACTGCTCGAAACCGTGCCGTGCGACGTGGTGGTGACCGACCTCAACATGCCCGCGGCCAGCGGCGAGGCCGAAGACGGGCTACGCCTCGTGCGCCGCTTGCGCCATGACTGGCCTGACATTCGCGTGGTCGTGCTGACCAGCGTGGCGAACGCCGCCATCCTGCGCGCGGTGGCGCACACGGGCGTGACCGCCATGCTGCGCAAAAACGAACCGCTGGACGGACTCGCGGGCATCGTGCACGCGGCGGGGCAGGGCACGGCCTGGATCAGCCCGGCCATCGAGCGTGAGCTTGCGAGCGCGGACGGCGGGTCCATCATGCGCGTGCCGCGTTTGACGCCGCGCGAATCGGAGGTGATCCGCAAGTTCGCGGGGGGCAGCTCGATTACCGAAATCGCGCGCGCGCTCGACCGCGACGTGCGCACGGTGAGCCGCCAGAAGCGCGAAGCCATGGCGAAGCTGGGTGTGAGCAACGACGCGGGACTCTTCGCCTTCGTGAGGGCGCACGGACTGTTATGAATCTGCCTTCTTCCCCGCCGGCGCATGGCACTGCCACGCACCTGCCGCCTCTGCGCACCATGCGCGAGAACGACGAGCCGCGTGTCGGCCTGTCCGGCGCGGGCGCCGCCGCGGCACACGAAGCGCCCGATCTCGCGGCACCCGTGCGCGTGATCGTCGCGGACGATCATCCGCTCGTGCTGTACGCACTGGAAAGCCTCCTCGCCAACTATCCAAACCTGCAACTCGTTGCGCGCGCCCAGAGCGTGCCCGAACTCTTCGAAGTCGCGGCGCAGCACAGCTTCGACCTCGTCCTGATGGACCTCTACATGGCGCTGCCCGGCGAAATGGACGGCCCCGAGGCGATCCGCGCGTTTCGCGTCCAGTTTCCGCAGAAGGCCGTCGTCGTGCTGACGATGGAAAACGACGCTTCCGTGTTGCGCAAGACCATCGACCTGGAGGTGAGCGCGGTGCTCAGCAAGCGCGACCGTCTCGACCTCATTCCTGTTGCCATCGTTTCGGCCATGGCGCGCGAGCACTATGTCGGCCCGGTCGTGCGCGACCTGCTTGCGGAGGCGGCGCGTACCGAGCGGCGCGAAGAAGTGCATCGTATCCTCACGCGGCGTGAGTTCGAGGTGCTCACGCACTATGCGAGGGGACTGGGCGTGACGGAAATCGCCGGTTTGCTCGGGCGCAGCGTGAAGACGATCAGCGCGCAGAAGTGCGCCGCCATGAAGAAGCTCGCGCTCGGCAACGACATCGAGCTTTATCGCTTTGCCGTGGAATGCGGCGTGACGCAGGTCGAGCCGGCCTGAGCGCGTGCGTTCATACGCATTCACCCTTCCACTCCATTGCACGCAGATTCTTTCATGCCTGGCAGCCACGGGGTTCGAAAGGAGGATTCGCGCGCGGCGAGCCCCTTGCGCGTGATCGTTGCTGACGACCACGCATGTGTGCGGCTCGGCGTGGCGAACCTGCTGCGCGCAACGGCGTGGGCCGTCGTTGTCGCCGAAGCGGACGACACGCTTGCGCTCGTCACACAGCTCGACCAGGTCGACTGCGACGTCATCGTCACGGATCTCTGCATGCCGGGTCTCGACGGCGAATACAGCTCGCTTGCCGTGTTGCGGCGCCTCGCTCGCGCCCCGTGTGCGCCGGCGATCGTCGTCCTGACCATGGTGTCGACGCCGCAGATTCTGACCGGCTTGCTGCATCACGGGATCGACGCGATTGTCGACAAGCGCGACACGGCACTTGCGCTTCTTCCCGCACTCGCTGCGGTGCGCGCCCGTGCACCGTTTCTGTCAGAGCGCGTGCACGAAGTGCTGGCGCTGGCCGGCGCGGCGTGCGCACCCTGCGCGGGTGTGCCGAGTGCGCGCGAGTGGGAGGTTTTCCAGCTTTACGCGCAGGGCCTGTCCATCCGTCAGATCGCACACCGGCTCGAACGCAGCGGCAAAACCATCAGCGCGCAAAAGCGCAGCGTGATGCGCAAGCTCGGCCTCGCCACCGAACGAGACCTCATCCGTTTCACGACACAGGTCGGGCTCACGTGATTCACGTGCGAACCTGATGCGTTTCAGATTTTTCCGTCGCCCGGCGGATTTTCCCTTCCATCGTTCAAAGCAATATCCGGCGCGTTTTAAGAGTTGTCCTATCTGATTGCCGAGATCGTCTCCCCATAATTTCTAGCTCGACGCGCGGTCCGTCAGATATTGCCGCTCCGGCAATGCGATCGATGAGCGCGCCAGTCGGAAAAGGTGTAGCGAGCCAGCAACCGGTCCGACGGCATCCGCGCGAATTCCTGATGGACACGGAGAAGAACGATGAAGCTCGGTAAGCGTTTGGCGGTCGAGGGCGCGGGCACCGCATGGCTCGTGTTCACGGGCTGCGCGGCTACGGTGCTCAGCGCGAGCCTGCCGGCGCAGGGCTGCAACGTGCTCGAAATGGCCGCCGCATTCGGTTTCGCGCTGACGGTAGCGAGTTACGCGGCCGACCGCGCGGCGAGCGCGCACTTCAATCCGGCGGTCACGATCGGCTATGCGATTTCGCGGCGCTTTCCCGTGCGCGAGGTCGGGCCGTATATCGCGGCGCAGACCATCGGCGCTATTGTCGGCGCCGCGTTGCTCATACGCGTCGCGAGCGGGCGGCCGGGTTTTTCCGTCGCGGTTTCCGATTTCGGCAGCAACGGCTATGACGATCATTCGCCGAGCGAGTACACCCTCGCCGCCGTGTTCGTGCTCGAACTGGCCGTGACTTTCGCGTTTGTCTTCGTGCAGTTGCTGATGTCGAGCACGGCTGCGCGTCGCAAGGCGGCGCCGATCGCGGCAGGCGTATGCCTCGCCGCCATTTATCTGGTGGCCATTCCGGTGAGCAACGGCGGCTCGAATCCCGCGCGCTCGACCGGCCCGGCGCTTTTCGTCGGCGAGTGGGCGCTCGACCAGCTTTGGCTCTTCTGGGCGGCGCCGCTGTTGGGAGGCGCCGCGGCCGGCGTCGTGTACCGGTTGGTGAGCCGCCAACAATCCCATGTCTTATCCGCGCCGCTGCGCGACGGCGTCTGAATGCCCCGTATGCCTTGCGCCGTGTGCCGCGTCGTGTGTTGCCCCGTGTGCCGCGCCGTGTGCCCATGAAATCAATTATCCGCATCGCCGGTCCGGGCGCGCGCCTTGCCGCATGGTGGCGCGTGGGTGTGCTCGCGTGCGCGCTCGCGCTCGGCACGCTGGCGGCGCACGCCGCACCTTCGTGCGAGCCGCCTGGCGAATCCGTCGAGCTCGCGCGCGAAGTGTCCACGGCGTTGCCGCCGCGGCTCGTCGTCGGGGTGGTCGCGGGGGGCTGGGCACCGCTCGAGGTCTTCGACGGCGCCACGCTCACGGGCTTCAGCGCCGACTATCTGCATCTGCTGGCGGGCGCGGGCGTGAAACTGCAACCGCGCATCTTTGCGGATATGCCCGCGTTGCTCACGGCAGCCTGTGCGGGCGACATCGACATCGTCATGAGCCTCGCGCGCACGCCGTCGCGCGAACGCTGTCTCGCCTTCACGGTGCCTTATCTGAACGGCACGACGGCATTCGTCACGCGCGCGGGCAAGGGAGCGCTCGCGACCCAGCCCGCGCGCCTCGCGCGCGCGACGTTCGCGGTCGAGCGCGGCTATGCACTCGAATCCGCCTTGCGCGAGCGCTTTCCCCAGGCGCGCATCGAAACGTTCGTGAGCACGCCGGCCGCGCTGCACGCCGTCGCCCTGGGCAGCGCGGACATCTACGCGGGTTTCGCGCCGGTGGCACGCTACCAGCTCTCGCTGGAAGATTTTCGCGACCTGCGTGTCGCCTTCGAGGAGCGCGACCGTATGCGCGAGTTGCGCTACGCCGTGCCGGTTTCGAAGTCGGTGCTGCGCGATCGGCTCGACCTGCTGCTGGCGGGCGTGCGACCCGCTCCGGCGGCGGCCGTGCGTGCACGCTGGCTCGACGGCGGCGCGCGCCAGGACGCCGCGTCGCCCTCGTTCAGCCTGAGCGCCGACGAACGCGCGTGGCTGCGCACGCTGCCGCCGCTGAAGGTGGGCTACGACACGGCGTGGCTGCCGTTCAGCTTCACGAACCGGGACCGTGCGCCCTCGGGCATGGCCAACGACTATCTCGACTATCTTTCCCGCACCCTCGGCATCACCTTCGAGCGTGTGCCGTTCTATCCCTGGACGAAAGCCGGGGACGCCATGGAGCGTGGCGAGATCGCGCTTGCCGCGACCTCGGTGAACGACGGATCGATCGGCGCCGGCACGCTCTATACGGAGTCCTTCGAACACTATCCGCTCGTGATGGTGGGGCGCCGCGACGAGCCGATGGCGCGCTCGCTCGCCGACTTCACGGGCCGCCGCATCGCGCTCGCGCCGCACGCGCCCGAACTGGAGGCGTTGCTGCGCATGGGGCGCGGCAATCCGGTTGGCACGCATGCAGTGCGCGTGGGCAGCCTCGATGAAGGCCTCGCGATGGTCGCGCGCAACGACGCCGACGTGCTGGTGGGCAACGCCGCTGCGCTCGACGTGCCGCTCAGCGCCGCCTACCTCGACACGCTGAAGGTGCTGGGCGCGGTGGGCGTGGACGACTCAACGGTCTTCGCTGTGCGTTGCGACCTCGCGCCGCTCGCGCGGCTCATCGATCGCGCGCTCGGGGCGATGTCGCCCGTCGAGCAGCAGCAGATCCGCAACCGCTGGACCGCCGCCACCGCCACGCGCTCCGGCGGCTGGAGCGTGAACGCGCTGCGTCTGCTGCCGCTCCTGATCGTTTCCGCCGTGCTGCTGCTCGTCACGCTACGCGCTTACGTGTTGTTGCAGCGCGAGATGCGCCGCCGCCGCCGCGCCGAGCAGGTGCTCGCGCGCCAGGTGGAGTTGCAGGACACGATGATGGAGATGATCCCGTATCCGCTCGGCGCCCGGGATCTCGAAAACCACTATCTCGCGCTCAATCGCGCCTACGAGGAGGCGACGGGCTTGCAACGCGCTGCGGTGCTTGGGCGCACGGGCGCGGCCGTCAACGCCTGGGGGCCCGAAAACAGCCTGCGCATGGACGAGCTCTACCGGCTCACGATCGCCGAGGGCGAGAGCCAGCGGGTCGAGCTGATCTTCGAAAGCGCGGCGGGCGAAGCCCGTCACGGCATCTTCTGGACGCGCCTGTGCCGCGACCTGCAAGGCGCGCCGTTCTGCGTGCTCGGCACCATGATCGACGTCACCGACATTCGCCACGCCGAGTTGCGCGCGCGCGAGTCGGAGCGGCTGCTCTCGGACGTCACGGCTTCGCTGCCGGCCATCGTGTTCCAGTTGCGCCGCGCGCCGGACGGCCATTACTCGTTTCCCTATATCGGCGGCGACACGCAGCGGCTGCTCGGCGACACCGCCGACGCGCTGCGCCACGCCAGCTCGGTCGATCTCGCGCGCGTGCACCGGCACGACCGCGCGCGCCTCGCTTCGCGGCTCGAACGCTCGGCGCGCCGGTTCGTGCCGGTGCATGCCGAGTTCCGCTTTCATGGCGCGGCGGGCCTCGTGTGGGTGCGGGCCGAATTCGCGCCGCGCCGCGCCGACGACGGCGCGATCGTCTGGAGCGGCTATGCGGTGGACGCGAACGTCGAGCATATGCGCGCCGACGAACTCGAACATGCGCGAGACATAGCCGAGGCGGCCTCGCGCGCGAAGGACGATTTTCTCGCCATGATGAGCCACGAGATCCGCACGCCGATGAACGGTGTGCTCGGCCTCGTGGAGGTGCTCGAGCGCACGCCGCTGAACCTCGACCAGACGCAGATGGTCGGCATGGTGCACGAGTCGGCGGGCGCGCTGCTACAGATTCTCGACGACCTGCTCGACTACTCGAAGATCCAGGCCGGGCACCTCGTGATCGAATCGCAGCCGTTCGACGTACGCGGGCTCGTCGACAACGCGGTCGGCCTGCTCGCCGCGCGTGCGCACGAGAAGGGGTTGAAGGTGCGCGTGGACGTGGAGCCGGGCGTGGCGGCGCTTCTGCGCGGAGACAGCGTGCGGCTGCGCCAGATTCTCTTTAACCTGCTCGGCAACGCCATCAAGTTCACGCCGGCGGGCGATGTGAGCGTGCACGTTGGCGCGCGCGATCTGGGTGAGCGCAGCGGCCGTGGCGACGGGCCGGCTTGCCAACGGCTCTCGGTTTCGGTGACCGACACCGGCATCGGCATCGCCCCCGAGGCTCAGGCGCAGCTCTTCGAGCCCTTCGTGCAGGCCGAGACTTCGACCACGCGGCGCTTTGGCGGCACGGGTCTCGGTCTCACGATCTGCCGCAAGCTCGCGGCGCTGATGGGCGGGACGCTCGAGTTGCGCAGCGAACTCGATCGCGGCACCTGTCTCACGTTGCATATCGAATTGCCGGTGGAGACGCGTTCCTGCGTGGCGCGCGGGCTGCGGGGCAAACGCGCGCTCGTCGCGTGCGAGGAGGAGAGCGTGGTCGCCGCGTTGATGCACTTTGGCATCGCGCTCGGCATGAAGATGCGTCGTGTGGAGCCCGCGCACCTCATGCGCGCGGCGCGGGCGGGGCAGGCCGATCTGGTGTTCGCGTCTGAAGCGCTGGCCGGGGAGCTGGGCAAGCTCGGTGCCCCCGTGCTTTGCCTGACCGAGAACCCGAAACCGAGCGGCTACCGCGTGGCGGAAAACGGCGTGCGCGTGAGCGTCAATCCGCTGTCCTGGCGCGGCTTGAGCGCGGCCTGTGCGATGGCGCTGGCTGGCCTGCCGGTCAAGGCGGCGGTGCCGCCGCGACCGGCAGCCGACGCCGAGACCACGCTCCCCACGCCCGACCGGGAAAAGGAGCTGGCGGCCGGCCGTCTCATCCTCGTTGCGGAAGATCATCCGGTGAACCAGGAGTTGATTCGCCATCAGCTCGCGCTGATCGGCTTTGCATGCGATGTCGTCGACGACGGTGCACAGGCGCTCGAAGCGCTCGCCGGCTGCGAATACGGCTGCCTCATTACCGACTGTCATATGCCGAACGTATCGGGCTACGATCTTGCGCGGCGCGTGCGCGAGGCGGAGCGCGAAACCGGTGGCGGACTGCATTTGCCGATCGTCGGCATCACCGCGAATACGGCGCCCGAGAACATGAGCCAATGCCGCGAGGCCGGCATGGACGATTGCCTCATCAAGCCCACGCGCGTGGCCACGCTGCGCGAGCATCTCGCGCGCTGGTTCGGCGTGGAGGGCGTGCAGCGCGCGCTGCTCGACGACGCCGCACGCGACGCGCTCGCGCAAGGACCGTCGGCGGGTGCCGGGATTGCATCGGGTTCCGGTTCGGGTGCGCCGGGCGAGCGGTCCGCAAGCGCTCGTCCGTTCGAACCACTCGATCTCGCGCACATGATCCAGGTCTGGGGCGGCGAGGCGACTGTCAAGACGCTGCTCGGCTCATTCGTCTCCGCCATGCGCGACGATCTCGAAGCGTTGCCGCCGCTGCTCGAACACGTGGATATCGAGCGCTTGCGCGAGTGGCATCATCGGCTCGCGGGCGCCGTGGGCGTGTTGCAATATCCTGCGCTGCTCGCCGAGCTGGAGACGTTCCGCAGTCATATGAACAGTCACACAGCCGCGCAATTGCGCGAAGAGGGTTATGCGCTCATTCGCACGTGCCAGGCCATGCTCGGCGGCATCGAGCAGCAGGCCGCATTGCTCGCATGAATGGGGCGCATGACGCATACGTCATGCGCAGCGCGGAAAACAGGCGAAAAAAAACGCGGCCGAAGCCGCGTTCAAGGTTGGAGACCCTTCAATAAAGAGTCACTTCTCGCATTTCCTAGCTTAGTCGGCGCGCGAAGAGAAATCGAGACAAATTCGATCAATTAACTATTACAAGAAGTGCTCGTAATCACGCCTGCCGAGGCGTCGTCGCGCTTGCGAAACCATTCGACGGTGAAGTCAACGAACGAGCGTGTTTTTGCCGGTACATGACGGCGGCCGGGGTAGACGAGCGAGAGTTCCTTGTCCGCGTCGCGGATTTCCCACTCTGACAGTACACGGACGAGCAGGCCTTGCGCGAGATCGGCGCTCACCTGATTCGCGGGCAGGATGGTGATGCCCATGCCCGCGATCGCGGCCTGGCGCAGCATGACGGAATTATTCACGGCGTAGGCGGGCGCGATCAGCACCGGCTCGCGCGCGCCGTCGGGGCCCTCGAAGTGCCATTCGTTGCCGTGGATGTCGGCGGAGGGCGCGAGCAGCGTGTGCAATTCGAGATCGCCGGGGCGGTGCGGTGCGGGGTGACAGGCCAGATACGCGGGCGCGGCGACGGCGACGGGCGCCACGCTCACGAGCGGCCGGCGGATGAGCGTGCCGCCGCTCACCTGGCGCGGCGCGACGATGCCGGCGTCGAAGCCTTCCTCGATCAGATCGACGGGGCGGTGCAGCAGCGTGAGCGAAAGCCGCACTTTCGGAAACGCAGCGAGAAAGCGCTTGAGCATGGGCGTGAGATCGTGCAGCGAAAACGAGGCGTGCGCGACCACGCGCAGTGTGCCCGAGGGCACCGACACGCCGTGGGCGATCTGCGTTTCTATGCGCTCCAGGTCGTCGAGAACCTGGCGGCAGCCCTGCGCATACGCCAGACCCGCTTCGGTGAGCGAGGCGCTGCGCGTGTTGCGGTTGAGCAGCCGCGTTTCCAGATGCGCTTCGAGCAACGCCACATAGCGCGTGACCACCGCGTTCGACATGTTCAGACTCGCGGCCGCACGGCCGAACGATCCGTGCTCCGCGACGCTCACGAACACGCGCATGGCCTGGAGCTGATTCATGTTCTTGGGAAGTGGGGACATGTGCTGATATGGACTGCTATGGAAAGCCGACGCGGCGCAAAGGCTGACGAATGAATGGCAAGCGGATGGCAAGTGGATGACGCTTGGCGCCTGCCGTGACGGATAGTACCGATCCACGTAGGCCGGAAGGAATGGGAATCGTCCGAATCGCCGCCTTATCCTGAATTGAGCCTGTTGTCTCGCGGCAACATTTTATTGGGATACCGTATCAACGGTGTTACTGCCCATAAAAATGAGATAGGTCGTGAGCATTGAGGGGTAAGCGATTGAGGGTTAACGACAGGTAAATTCAATTAATTCGAAAAATCTTTTGCCGGGATGCAGGGTGGCCCGCTCGAAAGCGACGCCCATAAACTTCGACATGCCAATCAATGCGGTGATGCATTCACCGCGCCAAGGAAACGCTATGCCGGCGTGAGGCCGGCGACGGCATCCACTTTTGCCGAAAGGCCTTGCATCGAAGGAAGCATATGAAAAAGAAACTCGCTCTCGCGGCGGCAGTCGCTGCGACTTTTGCATCGGCGTCGTACGCGCAAAGCAGCGTCACGCTATACGGTATCGTCGATGCCGGCTTTACGTACACGACGGACGTGAACGGCAACGCCAACTACGCGCTGACGAGCGGCAACATTCAGGCGAGCCGTTGGGGCTTGCGCGGCGTCGAGGATCTCGGCGGCGGGCTGAAGACGATCTTCACGTTGGAAAGCGGCTTTAACGTCACGAATGGCCAGCAAAACGGCGGCCTGTTCAATCGTCAATCGTATGTCGGTCTGACGCAAGAGCAGTACGGTACGCTCACGTTCGGCCGTCAGTTCGACTCGATGGTCGACTACATCGCGCCGCTCACCGCAGTCGGCACCTGGGGCGGCACCTACACGGCGCACCTGATCGACAACGACAACCTGAACGGCACGTTCTCGCTCAACAACTCGATCAAGTACACCAGCCCGAACTTCTCGGGCTTCCAGTTCGGCGGCATGTACGCATTCTCGAACCAGGCCGGCGGTTTCGCAGTCAACCGCGCGTACAGCGCCGGCATGAGCTACGCGAACCAGGGGCTGCGCCTCGCCGCGGCTTACACGCAGATCAATGGCGTGGATAGCACCGGCAGCGGCGCGGTTCAGGGCTCGTCGCTTGCGAGCACGTACGCATCGATCGGCTCGGGTAACCGTCAGCGCACCTGGGGCGTAGGCGGCAGCTACACCTATGGTCCGATGGTCGGCGGCGTTGTGTTCACGCAGTCGCGTCTCGATGGCCGGCTCATCGATTCGGTGCGTTACAACAACATCGAAGCGAACTTCCGCTACAACCTGACGCCGGCGCTCGGCATTGGTGCGATGTACGCGTACACGAACGCGAACGGCGCGGCTATCGACGCCGGGACCGGCAGCGCTTCGGCGCACTGGAACCAGTTCGGTTTGCAGGCCGACTACGCGCTCTCCAAGCGCACCGATGTCTACCTCGAAGGCGTGGGCGTGTGGGGCGCGGGCCAGAACGCGGCGGGCATCACGCAAGTGGGCTTCCAGGGCAACGACAACTACTCGTCGAGCAAGAACCAGGGCATCGTCACGACGGGTATCCGTCACCGCTTCTAAGAAGAATTCGGGGTCGTCGCGTTCCTGGTTGCGTTCGCCACAAGCAGCGCGATCGGGAATGTGTCGCACCGGATGGCAAGAAGGTAGTACTTGGGTTGATGGGCGCCGCTTGCGGCGCCCTTTTTTATTCCCCGCAAGCTTACGTTGCGCCGACATCGGCGCACCGGACGCGCCTCGCGGATTTGCTCTAGCATGTGGGAGCGCGACTGCGGCCTTCTGGTGCAGCGCGCCACAACAACAGGAGAAATTCCATGAAAGCGCTTCGCCCGCTCCAGCTCGCTCTCGCTCTGTGTGTCCTTGCTTCCAGCGCCGCATTCGCCGATACCGTCGCGCTGAAGGCCGATCTCGAACCGTCCAGCGAAGTGCCGCCGCGCGTGAGCCAGGGCCACGGCATGCTCAACGCGACCTTCGACACGTCCACGAAGTCGCTGAACTGGACCGTCACCTACGAAGGTCTGTCAGGCCCGGCGACGGCCGCGCACTTCCACGGCCCGGCGCCGGTTGGCCAGAACGCGGGTGTGCAGGTGCCGATTCCGAAGGGCGAGCAGGCCAGCCCGATCAAGGGTTCGGCCACGCTCAACGAGCAGCAGGTCACCCAGTTGATGGGCGGCCAGTGGTACTTCAACGTTCATACGGCGCAGAACCCTTCGGGCGAAATTCGCGGCCAGGTTCTGCCCGCCAACTGAGCGTCGTTCGATCTTCAGCCTGCCACGTGACGCCGTGCGAAAGGGGAGCCGATGATGAGCTGGCAGTGCAGGCTGATCTGCGGCTTCTTGCGCCGCACCTTCCTGCCTGAAACGCGCAAGTCGATCGACGTCGCGCGCGTGCGCAGGCTCACCGCGAGGCGCATCTGGACGCCGGGCGTGCCGCACGGCTGGCGCCTGCGCGAGCAGTACGCCGCATCCGATGCCCCTTTGCGCGGCGAGTGGCTCATCTGCGAGCGCTCGCCCGCGCAGCGCACGTTTCTGTATCTCCACGGCGGCGGCTATTACTTCTGCTCGCCGCGCTCGCAGCGCGCGATTTCGTTTGGTCTCGGCAAGCGAGCCGATGCCGATGTCTTTTCGCTCGACTATCGCCTCGCGCCCGAGCATCCGTTTCCGGCGGCGCTCGACGATGCGCTCGCCGCTTATCGCCGCTTGCTGGCGGACGGCAGGCGGCCCGGCTCCATCGTGATCGGCGGGGATTCGGCGGGCGGCGGCCTTGCGCTCGCGACGCTCATCGCGCTGCGCGATGCGGGCGATCCGCTTCCGGCGGGCGCAGTGCTCTTTTCACCCTGGACCGATCTCGCGGCGACGGGCGCATCGATACGCGAGAACGACGGCCGCGATCCGATGTTCAGCGGCGGTGTATTCGCCCGCATCGCGCCGTTCTACCTGGGATCGGCCAGCGCGACCGACCCTTACGCCTCGCCGCTCTATGCCGACTTTCGCGGCTTGCCGCCGCTAAGCCTTTTCGTGGGCAGCACGGAAACGCTGCTCGACGACACGCGCCGCGTGGTCGAACGCGCACGGGGCGCCGGGGTGGTGGTGGAGTGCGAGATCGCGCGCGGTCTGCCGCACATCTGGCCGATCTACGCGCCCTTCATGCCCGAGGCGCGCAGCACGCTCCACGTCGCCGCGCAATTTGCGCGCCGCGTTGCCGCTGCCGACGCGCACGACAGCGAGAACCCGCGCCCGCCTCAATCGAGCGAGACGTCGATCGCGTCATAGGCTGCGTGCACGGCGGCTTCGCCATAGCGGCGTTCGAGCCGGCGCACGGTGAAGTGCCCGTGGGCCACCTGCTGGAAGTGGTCGATGAAGACGGTGTTGACCATCGCGCCGAGCACCGCGCCGATGGCCGGTATCGACTTGGCGGCGACCTGCTCGCTCACCTGCACGGAAAAGCGCGCGGCCACGGTTTGCATGAGCTTGAGCAGCGCCGTCGAGCCGTGCGCGGCGAAACCCTTCGTCGCCATTTCCGACGATGCCTTCGACACCGCCTTCGCCAGCGCGCCGCGCAGGATGAAATAGCCGAAGTCGGCTTCGTCGTCGGCGGCCGAACGGCCGCCCATGCCGAACACGGTGAGACATTGCAACTGCGCGTCGGGGCTTTTCAGATCCTCGCCTTCGCTGCGCGCGATGTCGCAGATCGAGCGGAACATCAGCGTGGTCGTGACGGGCAGTTCCACGGGCAGCGCGAAAAGGCCGAAGGCGCCGCCCGCCGCGCCCGTGGTCGCCACGGCGAACTTGTGGAGCAGGTTGCTGGGCTTCGCGCCCACGCCGGGCTCGCCATTGACCTCACTCCCGCCGTTTCCGCCATTCGGCGCCGCGAGCGCGCCAGGCTTGCCGAGTGTTTTCAGCGCGAGCCGCAGGCATTTGCGCAACGCGGCTTGCGTCGCGTCGGTCACCTTGTCGTTCGCGACGCCCGGTAGCCGCGCGATCAGCTTTTCCACCGGCGCGCCGACGATAGCCGCGAGCTTCATCCCAAGCGGCGGCGTTTCGAGTTCATGTTTGGCGCGCCGCAGCGCGTCGAGGTCGGCAGCCGAGAAGGCCGAGATGGCGCCCTCGCGGGCCGGATCTTCGGTGGTGGGTTCCAATTGCGCTCCCGGAATCGCGGCGGCAAAGGCGGGCGTCGCCGCCGCTCGACGCCCCAGTGTAGTGGATTGGGCCGTGCTATGATGGCGAATCTTTGACGCGTCAACCGTTGCTGGATCAAAAAATGGCCGTTCATACCGCCGCCCATCACTCAAGCGGGCAGGTTCTGCCGTTCCGGGAGTCGCTGCTCGCGATGCTCGGCGTTTCATTCGTGACGATGCTCGTCGCGCTCGACCAGACCGTCGTGGGCACCGCGCTGCCGACCATCGTCGCCGAGCTGCGCGGTTTCGAGCTCTACGCGTGGGTCGCCACGTCGTACTTGCTGACCTCGGTCATCACCGTCCCCATTTTCGGCCGCCTCGGCGATTACTACGGGCGCAAGCCGTTCGTGATCGCCTCGATCGTCGTCTTCACCGCCGCTTCCGTGCTGTGCGGCGCGGCCAACAGCATGCTGTTCCTCGTGATCGCGCGCGGGCTGCAAGGCATCGGCGGCGGCATGCTCGTGGGCACCGCGTTCGCCTGCATTCCCGATCTCTTTCCCGATTCCGTGGTGCGCCTGCGCTGGCAGGTGCTGATGAGCTCGGCGTTCGGCATCGCCAATGCGATCGGGCCGTCGCTCGGCGGTTTCCTCACGCAGTATTACGGCTGGCGTTCGGTGTTTTACGTGAACCTGCCGGTCGGCCTGCTTTCGCTCCTTTTCGTCTGGAAGTACCTGCCGCATTTGCGCCACGTCGCGCACGAGGCGCGTATGCGGCTAGACTGGCCCGGCGCGCTGCTCATCGCGGTTGCGCTCGGCAGTCTCCAGCTTTTCGTCGAGCGGTTGCCGGGGCATGGGCTGAGCACCTCCGCCCTTGGCCTGCTCGCGCTGGCGCTGGCGGCCGGCTGGGCGCTCTGGCAGTGGGAGCGGCGCTGCCCGCAGGCGATCCTGCCCGTCGACATGTTCCGCAACGCGAGCCTGAACGCGCTTTTCACGCTCGCCGTGCTGGGCGGCTTCACGATGTTCTCGCTGTTGTTCTACGCGCCGCTGCTGTTCCAGGGCGGCTTCGGCATGACGCCGAAGGAAGCGGGCGTCGTCATCACGCCGCTCGTGGTGTTCATCACGATCGGCAGCATCGCGAACGGGCGGATCGTTTCGCGCATCCGCAACCCGAATCTCATGCTCTACATCGGCTTCGCCATGCTGGCGGCGTCCTGCTTCGCGGTGTCGCTCGCCACGCGCGGCACGCCGCGCGGGCTGCTCATGGCGTTCATGATCGTGGCGGGCGTCGGCCTTGGTTTCGTCATGCCGAATCTCACCGTGTTCGCGCAGCAAACCGCCGGGCGCGAGCACCTCGGCATCGCCACGGCGCTGTTGCAGTCGCTGCGCATGATCGGCGGCATGATCGGCACGGCGCTCACCGGCACGATGGTCACGCAGCTCTATTCGAGCGGCGTGCAAAAAGCGCTCGAAGCCGATCAAGCGGGGCACTGGCTGCCGCAGCTCGCCGATCCGCAGATTCTCATCAACCGCGACGCGCAGACCGCGCTCATCGCCGATCTCACGCACGCCGGGCATCATGGCGCGCCTTTGCTGGAGGCCGCGCGCGAGGCGCTCGTAGGCGCGATTCACCTTGGCATCGCACTCGCGGCGGTGATTGCGCTGGTCTCGTTCTGGCAGACCCGGCGCGTGCCACCCGTGAAGCTTCAGCGCAAAGTCGAGCCCGTGATTCACGCGGATTGAGTGACCGGGTCAGGGCGCCCAGGTCGGCACGCAGGAAAAAACAAAACATGGAAATTCAGGATCGCATCGCCATCGTCCAGCAGTTCGGGCGGACTTATCGCGCGTTCATGTCGGCATTCGAGGCGCAGGTCGGGCATCCGCTACCGCGCTGGCGCATTTTGCTCGCGCTTTATGACCAGAACGGCGAGTCGTCGCAAAAGCGGCTCGTCGAGCGGCTGCGCGTGGACCCCGGCGCGCTCACGCGGCAGTTGAAGGCGCTGGAAGCGCTCGGCTGGATCGAGCGCCGCGCCGACCAGCGCGACAACCGCATCACCAATGTGACGCTCACCGGATCGGGCCGCGCCGTCATCGAAGACGGGCTGCCGCGCCGCAATGCGTTCCTGAACCAGACGATGTCGCTGCCCGACGACGCGCTCGCGGCGCTATCGGGCGCGCTCGGGATGATGGAGACGCGCATCGGCGAAGCCGCCGTGGCGCCTGTGCTTATTGCGCAGGCGCAGGGGCCCGAGGCGGGCTGAATGCCTGCCGATGAAGGAGGCGGCGTGCAACGCGCCGCCTCGTCGCGCAACGGCTGGAAGCGCGCAAGAGAACGTGGCAAGGGAGCGTGATCAGAAGAACGTCTCGATCACTTCCGTCACGCGATACGACGGATCGACCATCAGCACCTGGCGCCACTTGTCGAACGTGAGGCAAGGGTGCGAGATGTCGAACGCGATCATGTCGCCGACCTTGATATCGGCGCCCGCCGGGATCTTCAGGTAAGCGTGCTGATCCATCATCTGGAACACTTCCCAGCCTTCGCTCGCCGCCACTTCGCGCGGCGTGCCGCCGTTGGCGGGGCGATAGTGGCGCGACGGCTCGGGAAAGCCCGCGTCGAAGGCGGCGTCGCGCTTGCCGAAGCCGATGATGGCGCGGCCCGGCTCCGGAATCGACTGCACGTAGGCCCACAGTTGCAGCGCGGGCAGGAGTGCCACGCCCATTTCGCGCGCCACGGGGTTGCGCGTGAGAATTTGTGACTGCGCCTGCTTGTAGACGCCCACGTCGTGCGTCACGTAGCAGCCGGGGCGCAGCACCACGTCGATGGCGCCCGCCTGGGTGGACGGCGCGAACTCCTCCGCCACGATGTCGTACCAGGCCGAGCCCGCGCCCGAGAGCAGCGCGGGCGTGCGCGCGAAGCGGCCTGCGGCGGCGAGTTCCTGCGTGACGTTGAGCGCGTCGCGCAGGAAGGTGCGCACTTCGCTTTCTTCCTTGAGGATGCCCTCGTAAATCTCCACGCCCGCAAGCTTGAGCGAATCGGGGTAACGCGCGATAGCCGCGAGCACGGCGTTGCGCGTGTCGGTGTCGCGCACGCCGGTGCGCCCCCGCGGCACGCCCAGTTCGAGCAACAGCTGAAGCGTGCGGCCCGACGCGCGGAAAAATTCGCCCAGTTGCTCCACGCCTTCGACCGAATCGACGAGGCAGAAGAACTCGAAGGTCGCATCGCTCAGCAACTCCGCGATGATCGCCATGTTGCGGCGGCCCACGAGCTGGTTCGCCATCAGCACGCGCGAGATGCCGCCACGGTAGGCGGCGCGCGTTTGATGTGCGGTTGCGAGCGTGATGCCCCAGGCGCCCGTATCGATCTGGCGGCGAAAGAGCTGCGGCGCCATCGTCGTCTTGCCGTGCGGGGCGAGCTTCACGCCGTAGCGCGTGACGAAGTCCTGCATCCACTTGAGGTTGTGTTCGACGCGGTCGGCATAAAGCACCGCAGCGGGCAGGCTCACGTCCTCTTCGAGTAAATTCCATTCGAGGCGCCCCGCGTCCCCGAGCGGCACGCTCGCGCCCGGCACGTTGCCGAGCCCCTTGCTGTTCGGGTCGATCGTTGCACTCTGATAGTTTGTAACTTTCATTTCCCTTCGCTCCATATGCTTCATGCGACGCTGGTGCGCCGGTCTCTTCGGATCCGGCGTTGACTTGGAGATAGTACACAAAGTAACATCGCTTCGTGAATTGTTATTTACTAACAGGCTCCCCGCGATGAATACCGCCGCCGATCCGGCGCGCTTCGACATCGTCGCGCGCATTGCGCAATGCGTGCCGGATCTGCGTCCGGCCGAGCGTGATGTCGCCGCGCTCATTCTCGACGATCTCGCCGGCGCCGCGCGTGCGAGCATTGGCGAGCTCGCGCAGCGCGCGGGCGTGAGCGTCGCCTCGGTCACGCGCTTCGCCAAGACCGTGGGCTGCCACGACGTGCGCGAACTCAAGCTACGGCTCGCGCAAGCGGCTGCGGTGGGCGAACGTTTTCTGCGCGTCGGTGCCGCTGCCGTTGAAGGCGGCGAACGTGCGGCGCACGTGGCGGACGCCGCGCCCGAGCCGCTCGCCACGCGCGTCTACGACGAGATTCACGCCGCGCTCGCACGCAACCACGAATTGCTGCGCCAGGCGCCGTTCGCGCAAGCCGCGGCGGCGCTGGGGGCCGCGCGCATGATCTACGTGTTCGGCATGGGCGGCGGCTCCAGCGCGCTCGCCGACGAAATGCGTTTTCGCCTCGTGCGCCTCGGCCGACCGGTCGCGTCCTACCAGGACAGCCTGTTGCAGCGCATGGTGGCGAGCACCGTCTCCGAAGAATGCGTGGTCGTCGCGCTGTCCGTAACAGGACGCGTGCCCGAACTGATCGATGCGTGCCGCATTGCCCGCGATTACGGCGCGACGCTCATCGCGCTCACCGCACCCGCTTCACCGCTCGCCGCCCTTGCCGACTGGGTCGTGCCGATCGTCGCGAGCGAGACCGATTTCATCTACAAGCCATCGTCGTCACGTTACGCGATGATGATGGCACTCGACGTGCTCGCCACCGAACTGGCGCTCGCCCAACCCGAGGCGAGCCGCGAGTTGCTGCGGCGCATGAAGCACACGCTCGACGCGCATCGCGGCGGCGGCGGCGAACGCCAGCCGCTCGGCGACTGAGCATCGGACCGAGAGCCACCCTGAGGAGACGTGTATGCATTCGCATCCCGAAGCCGCTGACACGCTGATCGTCGGCGCGATGCTTTATGACGGCACCGGCGCGCCGCCCGTCGAACGCGATGTGGCGCTGCGCGACGGGCGCATCGTCGCGATCGGCAATCTGTCGAACTGGCTCGCGGAGGAAGTGATCGAGGCGAACGGGCGCGCGCTCGCGCCGGGCTTCATCGACGTGCACACGCACGACGACACGCACGTGATCCGCTCGCCGCAAATGCTGCCGAAGATCAGCCAGGGCGTGACGACGGTGGTCGTCGGCAATTGCGGGATCAGCGCGTCGCCCGTGACGCTCAAGGGCGATCCACCCGACCCGATGAATCTGCTCGGCGAGCGCGAGGCGTTCAGTTATCCGACTTTTTCGGCCTATGTCGACGCCGTGAACGCGGCGCGGCCCGCCGTGAACGTGGGCGCGTTGATCGGCCACACGGCGCTGCGCAACAACCACATGAACGACCTCAAGCGCGCCGCCACGGGCGACGAGATCGCGGCCATGCGCGCACAGCTCGAAGATGCGCTGGCGCACGGCGCGCTCGGTCTTTCCACGGGCCTCGCCTACGGCTCGGCATTCGAAGCATCGACCGAGGAAGTCGCTTCGCTCGCGCAGCCGCTCGCCGCAGCGGGCGCGCTCTACACGACGCACATGCGCACCGAGTTCGACGCGATTCTCGAAGCGATGAGCGAGGCGTACCACATCGGCCAGCATGCGCGTGTGCCGGTGGTGATTTCGCATTTGAAGTGCGCCGGGCCCTCGAACTGGGGGCGCAGCACGGAGGTGCTCGCCTCGCTCGAAAGCGCGCGCAAGTATCAGCCGGTGGGCTGCGACTGCTATCCGTACAGCCGCAGCTCCTCGACGCTCGACCTCAAGCAGGTGAGCGGCGACATCGACATCACGATCACGTGGTCCACGCCGCACCCCGAGCAGGCGGGCAAGCTCATCAAGGACATTGCGGCCGAGTGGGGCGTCTCGCAGCAGGAAGCGGGCAAGCGCCTGCAACCGGCGGGCGCGGTGTATCACAACATGTCCGAGGACGATGTGCGCCGCATCCTCTCGCATCCGGCCACGATGGTCGGTTCTGACGGCTTGCCCAACGATCCGTTGCCGCACCCGCGCCTGTGGGGCGCGTTTCCGCGCGTGCTCGGGCATTACGCGCGCGATGTGGCGTTGCTGCCGCTCGAAGAAGCGGTGCGCAAGATGACGGGCCTTTCGGCGCGGCGCTTTGGTCTCACGCAGCGCGGCGAAGTGCACGTGGGCTGGCATGCCGACCTCGTGCTGTTCGACCCCGCGAAGGTGCGCGACGCGGCGACTTTCGAGAAGCCGCAGCAAGTGGCCGAAGGCATCGACGCGGTGTGGGTGAACGGCGTGCTTTCGTACCGCGACGGTCAGCCCACGGGTGAGCGCGCGGGCCACTTCGTCGCGCGCGGCAAACGCGAAATCCAGGCTGAGACGAACGCCTTTTAAGCAGACGTCATTGATCGAATTTCGACCCCCGGCGTGCGTGGCTCACGAAGCCGCGCACGCCGTACGATTGCAAAGGAGCAAACGATGAAACGAATTGGAGCGGAAGGCGGCAAGGGCCAGGGCGGACAACATCTGCCGTTCGCGCGCGCCGTGGAAGCCGACGGTTGGCTGTACGTCTCGGGCCAGACGCCGATGGAAGGCGGCGAGGTGATCAACGGCGGCATCGTCGAGCAGTCGCACAAGGCCATCCAGAATCTGTTCGCCATCCTGAAGGAAGCGGGCTACGGCGCGGAGCACGTGGTGCGCTGCGGCGTGTGGCTGGACGACGCGCGCGACTTCACCTCGTTCAACAAGGTGTTTCGCGAGTATTTTGGCGAGCATCCGCCGGCACGCGCCTGCGTGCAGTCGAGCATGGTGGTGGACTGCAAGGTCGAGGTCGACTGCGTGGCATACAAGGCGCCGGCGGGGAAGTAAGCGCGCCTCGGTTCGCGATTTGATGCGACAGGAAACGGCCGCCGGAGTTATCCGGCGGCCGTTTTTTCTTGCGTGTCGCCATCGTGCGGCGTAGCGGCGGTAATGCGCATCTCGACCTTCATGCCGGCCGCCACGGCCATGTTGATGAGCGAATCGAGCGAGAACAGGTCGATCTTGCCGCGCATGAGGTCCGACACGCGCGGCTGGGTGACGCCGAACAGCGCGGCGGCCCGGGTCTGGCTCAGCTTGTTGCGCTTGATGTGCTCTTCGAGCGCGATCATGAGATCGCAGCGCAATGTCATGTTCTGGGCGGCTTCGGGCGTGGCTTCGAGCGCGTCCCAGACGCTGTCGAAGCGCTGATTTTCGTGGCTGCGATGACTCATGGTTGGGACTCCTTTTTTAACACGTCGCGATAGCGCCGCGCGGCAAGCGAAAGATCGGCGAAGGCTGTTTTTTCAGACTTTTTCTGAAAGCAATGCAGCACGTAGATGGCGTCACGGATATGCGTGACGTAAATCAAACGAAACGCGCCGTTCGCGTCGCGAATACGGATCTCGCGCGCGCCGCGCCCGACGGGATTCACAGGCTTCCAGTCGCTCGGATCGAGTCCGCGCTGGACTCGGCGCAACTGCCGCCCGGCCTCCTGACGAACCTGCACCGGAAACGCGCACAGATCCGCGAGCGCACTGCCGCAAAACGCCAGCGGCTTGGCTTGGTCAAGATTATATAAAATTTTATATAGCCTCCGGAGCGTTGAGCGGCCCGGTTTGCGCTGGGAATGACGTGGCTCAAGTCTCTGTAGGCTCGGGCGGCCGCGCCTTCTGCTGCGTCAAGGTCGGCCCAGCTTCCGGCCCTCGTTAGCCGTTCGGCAGAGGGCAGCAAAAGGGCGCGATAAACGAAAATTTCCCAATATATGAGCGACCCAATCACATATTGGAGAACTCAAAAGAACCTGCCTACAATCCAATCCATCCGACACGTCCTGTTCGCGCCTTACGCGGCGAACACGGTCGGCAGACCCAGATAAATCCGGCGCATGCGTCAAGAGGCGCGGCGAACCGGACAGCAAAGGAGACGTTCGCCATGCTTCAGCCAGCGCTTTGCGCGGCCACGCGCCGCCCGCCGCTTTCTGTCCGATGCCCCCTCGCGCATCGCCGTCTCCCGAAGCAGGGTTCGCGCGCCGCCTGACGGCGTGCGCCTCTCATCGATTCCTCCATCGCCCTCGCCATGAACAAAGCGATGTCCCAGACTCTCGCTGCCAGCCTCCCCGACGAGGCCGCCGTCACGGAATCCTCCGCGCAGGCGCAGCCCAAAGGCCGTGCCGCCATCGATGAAATCGGCCTCGCGAGCACGCTGCTCGACGGCTCGATGCAGCAGGCCGGCACCCAGACGCTCCTGCGCGGTCTCGCGATTCTCGAAGCCGCCGCCGCCGGCGTGCGCGACCTGCGCTCGTTCGGCGCGGTGCTCGGCACGACGCGCAGCACCACGCACCGGCTCGTCTCCAGCCTCGTGCAGGCGCGCTACCTGCGCCAGGTGCAGGGCGGTTATCTGCTCGGGCCCAAGCTCATCGAACTCGGCACCATCGCGCTCGAACAGATGCCGCTCACGGCCGTTGCCCGCGCGCACTTGCAGGCGCTCGCCGACGAAACGCTCGACACGATCCACCTCGGCGTGCGCGACGGCGACGACGTCCTCTACATCGACAAGATCCCCGGCCAGCGCGGTCTGGAAATGCGCTCGCGCGTGGGGCACCGCATGCCGCTCGCCTCCACGGGCATTGGCAAGGCGATGATGCTCGACCTCGCGCCGCAGTCGTGGCGCGACCTGTTCGACGCGTCGCGCCGCACGCTCGCGGGCGTGAGCTTCCGGCCCGACCACAGCCTCGAACCCGATACGTTCCTCAAGCGCATGGCGACCTACTCGGCGGGCGGGTACACGTTCGATCTGGAGGAGAACGAAATTTCGATCCGCTGCGTGGCGGCGCCTGTGCGCGACGCGTCCGGTGCGATCGTGGCGGCGCTCTCGGTGGCGAGCACGATTCCCTACATGCCGCTCGAGCGCATGGACGAACTGATTCCGGTCGTGCAGCGCGAAGCGCGCGCGATCTCGCAGGAACTCGGCTGGCGCGCGCCGCAGCCCGCCACGCGCAGGATTCGCCGATGAAGTCGCCCGACAAGAGCGCCGCCGCCCACGACGCGACCACCGACGCCGCCATCGCCCGCAAAGCCGCGCTGATCGCGCTCGACTGGGGCACGACGTCGCTGCGCGCGTATCTCTTCGATGCGGCGGGCAAGGTGATCGCCACGCGCATGTCGACGGCGGGGATCATGAATCTGCCGGTGCCCGCCGAAGCGGGCGGCTTCGACGCGGCCTTCGACGAAGCCTGTGGCGTATGGCTCGGCGAGGCGCCCGCCTTGCCCGTGCTCGCCGCCGGCATGGTGGGCAGCGCCCAGGGCTGGGTGCAGGCGCCCTACGTCGAAACGCCCGCGAGCGCGCAGGCGCTGGTGGCCGGCATCGTGCGCGTGCGCGCGGCCTGCGGCGTGGACGTGGCCGTGGTGCCCGGCGTGCTCGAACCGGGCGCGCTACCCAACGTCATGCGTGGCGAGGAAACGCAGATCTTCGGCGCGCTGGCGGCCACGGGCGACGAGGCGGTGCCGCAAACGGCGCTCATCGGCCTGCCGGGCACGCACGCGAAATGGGTGGTGGTGGAGGGTGAACGCATTGCGCGCTTCTACACCTTCATGACGGGCGAGATTTACGCGGCGCTGTGCGCGCATACGATCCTCGGGCGCACGATGAAGCATCCCGCCGAGCCCGACACCGCGGCGTACCTGCGCGGTGTGAGCGTCGCGCGCGAGCAGGGTTGCGTGGGGCTGCTCGCCACGGCGTTCAGCTCCCGCACGCTGGGCCTCACGGGCCAGCTTGCCGCCGACGAGCAACCCGACTATCTCTCTGGCCTTGTGATCGGCCACGAACTCGCGGGCCTCGAAGCGGCGCTCGCGCGGCGTGACGTGTCGCTCGCGGGCTGCGCGCCGCAACTGATCGGCGCGGAAGCGCTGTGCGAGCGTTACCGGCTCGCGCTCGGCGCATTCGGCTGCGGCGCGCATCTCGTGCGCCACGCGACCGAGCTTGGACTGTGGCGCATCGCCGTGCAGGCGGGGCTTGTCGCACCGCGCTAGCGCGTGAGCGCCGCCGAATCGAATCCGATACGAAGCAACAGGAAGCCGACATGGAAGCCGAACTGAACCTGCCCGCCCCCTACACGCCCCATGCGGGCTTCGTCGCCGCATTCGCCGCGTGCCGCATGATCGCGATCGTGCGCGGCATCAAGCCCGCCGAAGCCGCCGAACACGGCCGCGCGCTCTACGAAGCGGGCTTCCGGATGATCGAAGTCCCGCTCAATTCGCCGCAGCCGCTCGACAGCATTGCGGCGCTGCGCGAGGCGTTGCCCGAGGACGCGATGATCGGCGCGGGCACCGTGCTCACGACCGGGCGTGTGCGCGACGTGCGCGAGGCCGGCGGCGAACTGATCGTGATGCCGCACGCCGACACCGACGTGATCCTCGCCGCGAAGCTTCAGGGCCTCGCGTGCGTGCCCGGCGTCGCCACGCCGACCGAAGCGTTCGCCGCGCTCAGGCACGGCGCGGACGCGCTCAAGATGTTTCCCGCCGAGCAACTCGGCCCGGCCGTGACGAAGGCATGGCGCGCCGTGATTCCGCCGGTGGTGCCGCTCTTGCCGGTGGGCGGTGTGAAACCCGACAACATGGGGCCGCAACTCGCGGCGGGCGCGAGCGGCTTCGGCCTTGGATCGGCGCTCTACAAGCCGGGCCAGGACGCGGCCGCCACGCGCGCGAACGCGCTGGCTTTCATCGAAGGCTGGAAGGCCACGCCCGGAGCGCCAAAGTGAATCGGCTCACGGGCAAGGTCGCACTCGTGACCGGCGCCGGACGCGGCATTGGCGCGGCGATCGCGCGCGCGTTCGCCGCCGAGGGCGCGGCCGTCGTGCTCGCGGAGCTCGACGGCGCGAACGCCGACGCCACCGCGCGCGAGATCGCCGGTGCGATCGAGGGCGCGCGAACGCTCGCCGTGCAGACCGACGTGACGCAGCCCGCCTCGGTGCGCGCCGCCGTGGACGAAGCGCAACGCGCGCTCGGCCCGGTGGACGTGCTCGTGAACAACGCGGGCATCAACGTGTTCGCCGACCCGCTCACGATGACCGACGACGACTGGCGCCGCTGCTTCGCCGTCGACCTGGACGGCGTGTGGAACGGCTGCCGCGCCGTGTTGCCGGGCATGGTCGAGCGGCGGGCGGGCAGCATCATCAACATCGCCTCGACGCACGCGTTCCAGATCATTCCGGGCTGCTTTCCGTACCCGGTCGCGAAGCATGGCGTGATCGGCCTCACGCGCGCGCTCGGCATCGAGTACGCGCCGCGCAACGTGCGCGTGAATGCGATTGCGCCAGGTTATATCGAAACGCAGCTCACGCACGACTGGTGGAATGCGCAGCCCGACCCGCAAGCGGCGCGCAAGGCCACACTGGAACTGCCGCCGATGAAACGCATCGGCCGGCCCGAGGAGGTGGCGATGACGGCGGTGTTCCTCGCCTCGGACGAAGCGCCGTTCATCAACGCGAGCTGCATCACCATCGATGGCGGGCGCACGGCGTTGCATCACGATTGAACCAGACAGAAAAGCCGTTCGCAGCACGAAGGAAAAAAGAACAAGCAGGAATCCACCGAAGCGCTGGCCGCGCGCCTCGGCGGGAACAAGAAGAGGCGGCCGACACCCTTCCCGTGACTGAAGAAGACAGGAGACTGACAACATGCAACGACGTATCTTTCTGACGCTGCTGGCCGCCGCCACCACCACGGCCGCGCTGTGCCATGCGCCCGTGACGCAGGCCGCCGACCAGGTGAAGATCGGCTTTCTCGTGAAGCAGCCCGAAGAGCCGTGGTTCCAGGACGAATGGAAGTTCGCGGAGATGGCGGCCAAGGAGAAGGGCTTCACGCTCGTGAAGATCGGCGCGCCTTCGGGCGAGAAGGTGATGAGCGCGATCGACAACCTTGCCGCGCAAAAGGCGCAGGGCTTCATCATCTGCACGCCTGACGTGAAGCTCGGGCCGGGCATCGTCGCCAAGGCCAAGGCCGACAAGCTCAAGATGATGACCGTGGACGACCGCCTCGTGGACGGCGCGGGCAAGCCGATCGAGTCGGTGCCGCACATGGGCATCTCGGCGTACAACATCGGCAAGCAGGTGGGCGACGGCATTGCCGCCGAAATCAAGAAGCGCGGCTGGGACATGAAGGACGTGGGCGCGATCGACGTGACCTACGAACAGCTGCCGACGGCCCATGACCGCACGAGCGGCGCGACCGATGCGCTGGTCGCCGCAGGCTTCCCGAAGGCGAACATCATCCAGGCGCCGCAGGCGAAGACCGACACGGAAAACGCCTTCAACGCCGCCAACATCGCGCTCACGAAGAACCCGCAGTTCAAGCACTGGGTGGCCTACGCGCTGAACGACGAAGGCGTGCTCGGCGCCGTGCGCGCAGCGGAAGGCCGCGGCTTCAAGGCCGACAACATGATCGGCATCGGTATCGGCGGCTCGGACTCGGCGCTCAACGAGTTCAAGAAGCCGCAGCCGACGGGCTTCTACGGCACCGTCATCATCAGCCCGAAGCGTCACGGCGAGGAAACCTCGGACCTGATGTACACGTGGATCACGCAAGGCAAGGAACCGCCGCTGCTCACGCTGACGACGGGCATGCTGGCCACGCGTGACAACGTGGAGAGCGTGCGTCAGCAGATGGGTCTCGCTTCGAAGTAAGCGCAGGGTGGAAGGGGTTTGAGGTGTTTCCCGCTGCGTGGCGCTCGCAAGACCAAGGGTGGTGCGAGCGCCCGCAGCGAATCGAATGAGAGGAAACCGAAGTGTCAGCGACACTGCGTTTTGACAATATCGGCAAGGTGTTCCCAGGCGTGCGTGCGCTCGACGGCGTGTCGTTCGACGTGAACGCGGGCGAAGTGCACGGCCTCATGGGCGAGAACGGCGCGGGCAAGTCCACGCTGCTGAAGATACTCGGCGGCGAGTATCAGCCCGATTCCGGCCGCATCCTGATGGATGGCAACGAGGTGCATTTCTCCGATGCAGCGGCTTCGATCGGCGCGGGCATCGCGGTGATCCACCAGGAATTGCAGTACGTGCCCGATCTCACCGTTGCGGAAAACCTGCTGCTCGGCGCGTTGCCCAATGCGCTCGGCTGGGTGAAGCGCGGCGAGGCGCGCAAGTTCGTGCGCGAGCGCCTCACCGCAATGGGCGTGGATCTCGATCCGGCTGCGAAGCTGCGCAAGCTTTCCATTGCGCAGCGCCAGATGGTGGAAATCTGCAAGGCGCTCTTGCGCAATGCGCGCGTGATCGCGCTCGACGAGCCGACCAGCTCGCTCTCGCACCGCGAGACCGAAGTGCTGTTCAAGCTCGTGCGCGAGCTGCGCGCCGATAACCGCGCGCTCATCTACATCTCGCACCGCATGGACGAGATCTACGAGCTGTGCAACGCCTGCACGATCTTCCGCGACGGCCGCAAGGTTGCCTCGCACGAGAAGCTCGAAGAGGTGAAGCGTGAAACGCTCGTGCACGAAATGGTGGGCCGCGAGATCAGCGACATCTACAACTACACGCCGCGCGAGCAGGGCAACGTGCGCTTCGCGGTGCGCGGCATCGAAGGGCATCCGCTCAACGAAGCGGCGAGCTTCGAGGTGAAGGCGGGCGAGATCGTCGGCTTTTTCGGCCTGGTGGGCGCGGGGCGCAGCGAACTCATGCAGCTCATCTACGGCACGCACAAGCGGCGCGCGGGCGAGATCGAACTGGACGGCAAGACCATTCGCGTGAAAAGCGCGAGCGACGCGATCCGCCACGGCATCGTGCTGTGCCCCGAAGACCGCAAGGAGCAGGGTATCGTTGCGATGGCAACGGTTTCGGAGAACATCAACATCAGTTGCCGCCGGCATTTCCTGCGCGCGGGCATGTTCCTCGACCGCAAGAAGGAAGCCGAAACAGCGGACCGTTTCATCAAGCTGCTGAAGATCAAGACGCCGAGCCGCCGCCAAAAAATCCGCTTTCTTTCGGGCGGCAACCAGCAAAAAGCGATTCTGTCGCGCTGGCTGGCCGAGCCTGACCTGAAGGTCGTGATTCTCGACGAGCCCACACGCGGTATCGACGTGGGCGCGAAGCATGAAATCTACAACGTGATCTACCAGCTCGCCGCGCGCGGCTGCGCGATCGTGATGGTGTCGTCGGAGTTGCCGGAGGTGCTCGGCGTGTCGGATCGCATCGTGGTGATGCGCGAAGGCCGCATTTCTGGCGAGTTGCCGCGCAGCGCGGCGAGCGAACACGCGGTGCTCGACCTTGCGCTGCCCAAGCGCACGCAGGCGAGAGCCGCATGAGTGGATGGGGAGGAGTGACTGAAATGCAAGCAAGAGAAAACCTGGCGGCCGAGTCTGCCAACAGCGCCGCGAAAAGCGTTGCCGACGCGCTGATTCCAAGCCCCACCGACAAGCAGAAGTGGTGGCAGCAAATCACCGAGTACAGCCTGATCGTGATTTTCGCGGTCATGTTCATCGTGATGTCGCTGACCGTCGATCACTTCTTCTCGATCGAGAACATGCTCGGCCTCGCGCTGTCGGTCTCGCAGATCGGCATGGTGGCCTGCACGATGATGTTCTGTCTCGCCTCGCGCGACTTCGACCTTTCCGTGGGCTCGACAGTCGCGTTCGCGGGCGTGCTCTGCGCGATGGTGCTCAACGCGACCGGCAACACGTTCATCGCCATCGTCGCGGCGGTGGCGGCGGGCGCGGCGATCGGCTTCGTGAACGGCGCGGTGATCGCGTACCTGCGCATCAACGCGCTGATCACCACGCTCGCCACGATGGAAATCGTGCGGGGCCTCGGCTTCATCGTCTCGCATGGCCAGGCCGTGGGTGTGTCGTCGGACACGTTCATCGCCATGGGCACGGCATCGTTCTTCGGCGTGCAACTGCCGATCTGGGTCACGCTCGTGTGCTTCATCGCGTTTGGCGTGATGCTCAATCAAACCGTGTACGGGCGCAACACGCTCGCGATCGGCGGCAATCCGGAGGCGTCGCGTCTCGCCGGTATCAAGGTCGAGCGCACGCGTGTCTGGATCTTCCTGATCCAGGGCGCGGTCACGGCGCTCGCGGGCGTGATTCTCGCCTCGCGCATCACCTCGGGACAGCCGAACGCGGCCGAAGGCTTCGAGCTGAACGTGATCTCGGCGTGCGTGCTGGGCGGCGTGTCGCTGCTGGGCGGGCGCGCGACGATCTCGGGCGTGGTGATCGGCGTGCTGATCATGGGGACGGTCGAGAACGTCATGAACCTGATGAACATCGACGCGTTCTATCAGTACCTCGTGCGCGGCGCGATCCTGCTCGCGGCGGTGCTGCTCGACCAGTTGAAGAACCGCGGCGCGCGCGATTGAATTTGCCGACGGTCACACAAGGAATCCAGAACGATGTCGCTCAACGCAAATTCGCCCGCGAATTCACCCGTGAATTCACCCGCTAATGCGCTCACGCGCCACGCGCACGAAAACTACGCGCGTTATCCGAGCCTGGCCGACCGCGTGGTGCTCGTCACGGGCGGCGCGACCGGCATCGGCGCGTCGTTCGTCGAGCACTTCGCGGCGCAGGGCGCCCGCGTGGCGTTCTTCGATATCGACACGAGCGCGGGACAGGCGCTCGCCGACGAACTCGGCGACTCGCGCCACAAGCCGCTGTTCGCCAATGTCGATCTCGCCGATATCCCGGCCCTGCGCGCCGCCATCGCCGACGTGAAGGCGGCGCTCGGGCCGATCCAGGTGCTCGTGAACAACGCCGCGAACGACAAACGGCACACGCTGGCGGAAGTGACGCCCGAATCGTTCGATGCGGGCGTCGCCGTGAACTTGCGCCATCAACTCTTCGCGGCGCAGGCCGTGGCGGAAGACATGAAGGAGGCGCGCGCGGGCTCGATCGTCAATCTGGGTTCGATTAGCTGGATGCTCAAGCAGGCCGAGATGCCCGTCTATACGATGAGCAAGTCGGCGGTGCAGGGCCTCACGCGCGGCCTCGCGAAGGACCTCGGGCGGTACGGCATTCGTGTGAATTCGCTCGTGCCCGGCTGGGTGATGACGGACAAGCAACGCCGCCTGTGGCTCACCGACGAAGGCCGCGAGAGCATCAGGCGGGGCCAGTGCATCGACGCCGAACTGTTGCCCGCGGACCTCGCGCGCATGGCGCTATTCCTCGCCGCCGACGACAGCCGGATGATCACCGCGCAGGACATCGTGGTGGATGGAGGCTGGGCATGAGCGCAAACGAAAACGCAAACGCTGGCGCCGGCGGCGACGCACTGGACGACCCGGTAGCCGAACTGCTCGTTCACGCGAAATGCGAACTGGGCGAAGGCGCGACCTGGTGCGCGCGCAGCGGGCGGCTGTACTGGGTCGACATCTCGGGCAAGCGCCTGCAACGCTACGACGTGCGCGAAGGCAAGCATCTCACGTGGGACATGCCCGAGCGCCTCGCGTGCTTCGCGCTGTGCGAGGACGAGCGCACGCTGCTGCTGGGCCTTGCCTCACAGCTTGCGTTCTTCGATCTGGAAACGGGCGCGATCGAGACCATCGTCGAAGTCGAACCCGGCGTGCCCACGCGCCTGAACGACGGGCGCTGCGACCGCCAGGGCCGCTTCGTGTTCGGCACCAAATACGAGGCGACGCCCCGGGAGGCGATCGGTGGCTTCTATCGTCTGAACCATGACCTCACGCTCGAGCGGCTGCCGCTGCCCGCGCCCGCCATCTCGAACAGCATTGCATTCAGCCCCGACGGCGCGACGATGTATTACTGCGATTCGCCCACGCGCGAGATTCGCGCCTGCGATTACGGCGCGGACGGCACGATTGCAAACGAACGTACGTTCGTGAAGCTCGGCGACGCCTCCGGCGTGCCAGACGGCTCCACCGTCGATGCCGAAGGCGGCCTCTGGAACGCGCAATGGGGCGGCGAGCGAGTGGTGCGTTACGGTGTGGATGGCGTGGAAACCGAGCGAGTAAAGATTCCCACAGCGCAGCCAAGCTGCGTTACGCTCGGCGGTGCGCTTCTGGACACGCTTTATGTCACGAGCGCGCGCGAGGAGATGGAGGAGGAAACACTCGCGCGCGAGCCGCACGCAGGCGGCGTGTTCTCGGTTCGAATCGGCCGCCAGGGCCTTGAAGAACCGCGGTTTCAGGGGCGCCGGCGTGCTTGAGGCGGGCTGTATCAAGCACTGCCCGCAAGCGCACCCGCATCGATTCGGGCAGCGGCCCGCGCGCGCCGCACCGAAGCAAGCTGTAAGCCTCAACCCCGCGCGCACACCGCAAACAGACGGATAGTCGTTGTTCTTCGGCAACAGATGCAGTCGATCGGAAACACGCAGTCGGCCGTACCTGCAAGACCAGAAGGTGAAGGGCAAGCACAAGAAGCGGCCGCCGGACCCTGCGAGAGTGAGCGCACGGCATCGGCAGGCCACCGGTGAGCCGTCGTTCGCGGCGGCAATCAAACATGCCTCTCGAGGAGCAGCTTATGAGCGTCGCGAATTCCGCTGTGCGTCAACCCGACCGTTCCACCGCGAGTCCCCGTGCGTCGGCCGCGGCGTCGAACGCCGCCGCTTCATCGCCAATGCCCACTTCCCCCACCTCGACGGCTTCGCCTGCCTCGCCCGCAGCCGCGCGCCGCGCACGGCTGGAAGCCACCACCCATCCCGTTCTGCCGGGGCCCAGCACCTCGGCGGTCGCCATCGGCGCGGCCGGCACGAGCGACGTGGCCTGCGTGACGCTGGCCAACGCGTATCTGCGGCTCGACGTTGCGCCGCAACTGGGCGGCGGGATCACGCGCTTCGACTGGCGCAGCGAAGGCGCGCTCGAACCCGTGTTCCGCCGCTGCGAACGCGTGAGCGCGCGCATGGACCCGAACGAGCTGGCGTGCTACCCGCTGCTGCCGTATTCGAACCGTATCGGCGAAGGGCGCTTTCACTTTGGCGGCCGCGATGTCGAAGTCCCGCGCAATCGCGCAAGCGAGCCGCTGCCGATTCACGGTGACGGCTGGCTCGCGCCCTGGAGCGTCGCCAGCGCCGATCGCGAGAACGTGACGCTCGTGCTCGACCGCAGCACGGGCGAGCCCTATTCGTACCGCGCGACGCTCACCTATGCGCTCGACGGCGCCACGCTCGGCATCGCGCTGGAAGTGGAAAACACGGGGCGCGACGCACTGCCGTTCGGTCTCGGCGTGCATCCGTTCCTCGCGCGCGACGCGAGCACCGAGCTTTCCGCGCCCGCAAGCGGCCTCTGGCTCTCCGGCGACGACTGGCTGCCGGTGCGCCACGTGCCCGCGCCGCCCGCCTGGCAGTTCGGCGTCGCCTATCCGCTGCCTGAGCAGCTCGTGAATCACGCCTTCAGCGGCTGGAGCGGGCGCGCGGCCGTAGTGTGGGAGCGCCGCCGGCTTTCGCTGTCGATCTGCGCCAACACCGACTATTACGTGCTCTACACGCCGCCCGGCGCGGACTTCTTCTGCTTCGAGCCGGTCGACCATCCGATCAACGCCGTGAACCTGCACGGCGGCGCCGACGCCAACGGCATGACTGTGCTCGCCCAAGGCGAGCGGCTCGTGCGGCGCTTTTCCTTCACCGTGGAGCGCATGGACATGCGCGCGATGGCGAGCCCCCATCGCGCCGGCGCACGGGGCCGGGCGGGCGGTCGGGGCGGCAAGGGCACGCGCGGGCGCGGCTGAGAACGGCCTGCCCGGCGCGGCGCTCGCGCCGGAGCACGGCCGTCTGATTCGTCTAACGATAATGCGCCGCGCCGCCGGGCAAACCGGCGGCGCGGCGGCCATTCGGCTTGCAAGAGCGCGCCGATGGCGGCCGCCCGGAGCGCCGCCCGCCAAGCCGGGTAAAATACGCGCCGTTTTCCCTTCACCGGCTCGCCGCGAGCAAACACCATGACTTCCTTTACCCAGACCCTCGGCGCTGCCTGGCAGCGCACCGGCTCGCTGCTGTGCGTGGGCCTCGACCCCGAGCCGACGAAATTCCCGGCCGCACTCAACGGCCGCAGCGACGCGATCTTCGAGTTCTGCCGCGACATCGTCGACGCCACGGCGCCCTACGCGTGCTCGTTCAAACCGCAAATCGCGTACTTCGCCGCGCATCGCGCCGAAGACCAGCTCGAAGCGCTGATCGCGCACGTCCACGAGAAGCATCCCGGCCTGCCCGTGATCCTCGACGCCAAGCGCGGCGACATCGGCAGCACGGCCGAGCAGTACGCACGCGAAGCGTTCGAGCGCTTCAAGGCCGACGCGGTGACGGTCAATCCCTATATGGGCTTCGATTCGATCGAGCCGTGGCTCGAACACAAGGGCAAAGGGGTGATCGTGCTGTGCCGCACCTCGAACCCCGGCGGCTCCGACCTGCAATTCCTGACGGTGGATGGCAAGCCGCTCTATCAGATCGTCGCGGGCCTCGCCGCGCAGAAGTGGAACGCGAGCGGTGAACTGGGCCTCGTGGTGGGCGCAACCTTCCCGAAGGAAATCGAGACGGTTCGCGCGATCGTGGGCGACATGCCCCTGCTGATTCCCGGCATCGGCGCCCAGGGCGGCGATGTGGAATCCACCGTGAAGGCCGGCCGCACGGCCAACGGCACGGGCATGCTCATCAACTCGTCGCGCGCGATCATCTACGCGAGCAAGGGCGAGGATTACGCGCAGGCGGCTGCAACGGCCGCGATGGCCACGCGCGACAAGATCAACGCGTACCGTTGAGTGTGTTTCGAAGAAGTCCTATTCGATCGAGCGGTTTTAGTGATTAGCATCAATGGAGTGGGCTGACTCAGACGATTTACGCGCGGCGCGACGTGTTGCGCTGCGATCCGTTTGATAGGCTCACGCCCCCGCTCGAAATGGTTTTCAGGACTTTGACGATGATGAAACGCACGCTTATGAAGCTGTGCGCCGCGCTCCTGCTCGCAGGAGCCAGCGTCGCACACGCCACGCCGCAGGCCGATCAGGCGGCATTGCTACAGCTCGAGCAAAGCTGGGTGGATGCCGCGCCTACGCATGACCGGACGGTGCTCGATCAACTGCTCGACGACTCCTACATCGAGACGACGCCCAGTGGCGTTCGACGGACCAAGGCTGACGTCATGAACGCTCCGCCGCCGCCAGCCGGCGCTACGCAGACGCTGCGCGACATGCAGGTGAGTCTGAATGGCGATACGGCCGTCGTGCAGGGCATCAATCGCTATCAACCTCCGCAATCGACGCAGTACATGGACTTCACGTTTACCGACGTGTTTGTCCGGCACGATGGCCGTTGGCGAGTCATCTCGTCACAGTCGACGCGCCGCTGAACGCTGAAGCACCGGTCGCCTGCCCGGCCGGTGACGCCTACGCTGGCGCCTCGCTTGTCACCGCGTGTCTCACCGCTTGCTCTTCTGATTCTGAATTGGCGCGCGACGCGCCGCTTCCCGCATCCTGCGGTCGCATTCTCCAGCCACAAGATGATTGGCGCGGCATGGTCCATCGCGGGCGCCGCGATTTAAGTCGATCGTCAAATGAATTTAAGAAAGATCGATGTCTGGCCTGGATGATTGTTAGGAAATCTTAGATATTCATTTGAAAAATAAGAATCGGCTTATGTAAGAAACGCCGACGTCATTCTATTCTTACCTGCCAGCTACAGTCGGCTTCCCCTGCGTCGAAGCGCGTGCTCACAAAGGGGCTCCGTGCGACCCGCCGCGATCCGCAGTTCATGAGAGTTAGGCGGTAGCTGCGATTCGCCGCGTCGAAGGTTTGCGGCGCGTCCTGATGATCGGTATGCCGATGACCTGACTCGACCTGGTCCGCCGCTCATTCTTTTTGAACGCGTACGAGAACCGGATGAACAGCGGTTGGCGATCACTCTCGCATTTATCCGATATTTTTCCGGGCAGGTTTCCGTAACACTGTTTATGAAACATCGCGGTTTGAACGGGTAAGCGCCCGCCATGGCGCCAGTTGGTAAAGGCGACTACATAAGAAATCCTGGTTGAAAAGATAGGATTGCAAAATAAATTGGTAAATCTCCTGTCAGTGAAAACGGGCGGGTGCGGCGGAAATTCTGGTTGATCGGCGCGCTGATGCTGCGCTCAGGCCGGTTGAATATTTATATTTCGAAGGATTGAAAGTGAACAAGACCTATCGCTCTGTCTGGAACGAGTCCACGGGAACTTGGGTCGCGGCGGACGAAAACACCAGAGCGCGTGGAAAGAAGGCGCAAGCCAGCACCGTGGTCCTGGCGGCCGGTGTTGTTCTCGCCGGTTACTCCGCAGTTGGCTTTGCGGGCACGCTTGATGGCGGCTATCTCGACCCCAACAATGGCATGCTCAACGGCTATGCTGTTGCCTATGGCCAAGGGTCGGTTGCCAACACGTCGTTTACGACTTTGGAGTCGACGGCGATCGGTGGTAATGCGACTGCGGGGGCGAATGGTTCGATCGCAGTCGGCTACAGCAGCAGTGTCATTGCGGGTGGTGTTCCCGGGTCGATGTCGGTTGCGCAGCCGGCCGGCGTGGCGGTCGGCACCAAGGCCGTCAGTAATGGCGCACAGGCATTGGCCCTGGGCTATGGCGCCAACGCGCTGCACGACTATTCGGTCGTCTTGGGGGCGCAAAGCGTCACAAACGCAAACGGTGCGGAAGTGTTCGGTACGGCCGCCACCGCGGGGGGAACCAACTCGCTGGCCATTGGCTATGCCGGCGTTGCCTCGGCCACCAACTCCGTCGCGCTGGGCGCCGGTGCGACGGCGGACAGGGCGAACGCGGTGTCGGTGGGCACTGCCACCACGCAGAACCAGATCATCAATGTGGCGAACGGTATCCTGAGCGCCACGAGCACGGATGTCGTGAACGGCTCGCAGCTCTATGCATTGGCCAATTCGGAAGCGAATGCGTTCGGCGCCGGTTCCACAGTGAACAGCAACGGCTCGATTTCCAGTCCTCAGTATGTCCAGAACGGCGCTACGTTCACTGACGTAGGCAGCGCGCTGAACAATATCGCCAATGGCGGCGGTATCGAGTATTTCCACACGAACTCCACGCTGGGCGATTCGTCGGCCAAGGGCACGAACAGCACGGCAATCGGACCGGTGGCGACTGCGGCCGGTACGAACGCGATCGCCATCGGCAACGGTGCTTACGTGGCTTCGACCGTGAACAACTCGGTCGCGCTCGGTAATGGCGCAACGGTTTCCGCCGCGGCGACCCCGACGGCAAGCGTCACGATCAGCGGCAAGTCCTATACGGTTGCAGGCGCATCGCCCACGGGCGTGGTGAGCGTGGGCGCGGCCAACGCGGAGCGCCAGATCACGAATGTGGCGGCAGGAAACGTGAACGCGTCGAGCACCGACGCGGTGAACGGATCCCAGTTGTTCGCAACGGATTCGCAGGTCACGCAGAATTCGACGAATATCTCGAACCTGCAAGGCTCGGTGACGACCATCCAGGCGCAATTGCCTAATGTCGTGCTGTACGACTCGTCGGCGCACAACAAGGTGACGCTGGGCGGCACGGGCGCGAGCGCGGCGGTGAAGCTGACGAACGTGGCGGCGGCCGACGTCAGCGCGTCGAGCACGGACGCGGTTAACGGTTCGCAGCTCTATGCGACGAATACGAACATCTCGAATATTTCCGGCGATGTGACGAACATCGGCGGCCAGCTCACGAGCATCAACAGCCAGATCACGACGATCAACGGCCAGCTTGCCGATGTGGTGCTGTACGACTCGTCGGCGCACAACAAGGTGACGCTGGGCGGCACGGGCGCGAGCGCGGCCGTGAAGCTGGCGAACGTGGCGGCGGGCGACGTGAGCACGTCGAGCACGGACGCGATCAATGGCTCGCAGCTGTACGCGACGAATGCGGACGTGTCGAACCTCGCAGGCGACGTGACGAACCTCAATGGTCAGGTCACGACGATCAGCGGTCAGCTTGCCAATGCGGTGATGTACGACTCGTCGGCGCATTCCTCCGTGACGCTGGGCGGCACGGGCGCAAGCGCGGCGGTGAAGCTGACGAACGTTGCGGCGGGCGACGTGAGCACGTCGAGCACCGATGCGATCAATGGCTCGCAGCTTAACGCGACGAATGCGAGCGTCTCGAATCTCGCCGGCGATGTGACGAACCTTGCCGGCGATGTGACGAACCTCAACGGCCAGGTCACGACGATCAACGGTCAGCTTGCCAATGCGGTGATGTACGACTCGTCGGCGCATAGCTCGGTGACGCTGGGCGGCACGGGCGCGAGCGCGGCGGTGAAGCTGACGAACGTGGCGGCGGGCGACCTGAGCGCGTCGAGCACGGATGCGGTCAATGGCGCGCAACTGTACGCGACGAACCAGAGCGTGTCGAACCTGTCGGGCGATATCACGAGCATCAGCGGCCAGCTTGCCGATGCGGTGATGTATGACTCGTCGGCACATGCCTCGGTGACGCTGGGCGGCACGGGCGCAAGCACGGCCGTGAAGCTCACGAACGTGGCGGCGGGCGGCGTGAGCGCGTCGAGCACGGACGCGGTGAACGGCTCGCAACTGTACGCGACGAATGCGAACGTCTCGAACGTTGCCGGTAGCGTGACGAGCATCAACAGCCAGCTCACGACGATCAACGGCCAGCTTGCCGATGCGGTGCTGTACGACTCGTCGGCGCATGCGTCGGTGACGTTGGGCGGCACGGCTGCGAGCGCAGCGTTGAAGCTGACGAACGTGGCGGCAGGCGACCTGAGCGCGTCGAGCACGGACGCGGTGAACGGCTCGCAGCTGTACGCGACGAATACGAACATTTCGAATATCGCTGGCGATGTGACCAACCTTGGCGGTCAGGTCACGAGCATGAACAGCCAGATCACGACGATCAATGGCCAGCTTGCCGATGCGGTGATGTACGACTCGTCGGCGCACAGCACGGTGACGCTGGGTGGTTCGGGCGCGAGCGCAGCGGTGAAGCTGACGAACGTGGCGGCGGGCGACCTGAACGCATCGAGCACGGATGCGGTCAATGGTGCGCAGTTGTATGCGACGAACGAAAGCGTCTCGAACCTGGCGGGCAGATCACGACCATCAACGGTCAGCTTGCTGATGCGGTGATGTATGACTCGTCGGCGCATTCTTCGGTGACGCTGGGCGGTACGGGCGCAAGTTCGGCCGTGAAGCTGACGAACGTGGCAGCGGGCGTCCTGAGCGCATCGAGCACGGACGCGGTGAACGGCTCGCAGCTGTACGCAACGAACCAGGGCATCACGGATATCAACGGCCAGATCACGAGCATCAACGGCCAGCTTGCTGATGCGGTGATATACGACTCGTCGGCGCACGGCACAGTGACGCTGGGCGGTTCGGATGCCAGCTCGGCCGTGAAGCTGACGAACGTGGCGGCAGGCGATGTGAGCGCGTCGAGCACGGACGCGGTGAACGGCTCGCAGCTGTACGCGACGAACACGAATGTCTCGAACATTGCCGGCGATGTGACGAACATCAACGGCCAGATCACGTCGATCAACGGCCAGCTTGCCGATGCGGTGATGTATGACTCGTCGGCGCATGCCTCTGTGACGCTGGGTGGCACGGGCGCAAGCTCGACGGTGACGCTGACGAATGTGGCAGCGGGCGACGTGAGCGCGTCGAGCACGGATGCGGTGAACGGTTCGCAGCTGTATGCGACGAACACGAACGTGTCGAATATCGCTGGCGATGTAACGAGCATTGGCGGCCAGATCACAGACATCAACGGCCAGATCACGAGCATCAACGGTCAGCTTGCCGATGCGGTGATGTATGACTCGTCGGCGCACGACACGGTGACGCTGGGCGGCTCGGGCGCAAGCATGGCGGTGAAGCTGACGAACGTGGCGGCGGGCGACGTGAGCGCGTCGAGCACGGACGCGGTGAATGGTTCGCAGCTGTACGCGACGAACCAGAGCATCACGGACATCAACGGCCAGATCACGAGCATCAACGGTCAGCTTGCTGATGCAGTGATGTACGACTCGTCGGCGCACTCCTCAGTGACGCTGGGCGGTACGGATGCAAGCTCGACGGTGAAGCTGACGAACGTGGCGGCGGGTGGGCGGCTCGACGTTCAACAACGTTGGCGATGCGATCACGAACCTCTCGGGCAGCGTCACGCAGATGCAAGGTCAACTGGCGGACACCGTGAGCTACGACTCGTCGAGCCACACCAGCGTCACGCTGGGCGGCAGCGGGGCGACCAGTGCGGTGGCGATCCACAACGTCGCAGACGGTCAGGTCGACAGCGACGCCGTGAACCTCGGCCAGATGAATTCGGCGATCGCGACCGTGACCAATATCGCGGAAAACGCCACGAATCCGATGTTCGCGGCCGATGGCAACCGCGACACGGAAGCGGCGAGCGCAAGCGGCACGCATGCCACGGCTGCGGGTGCCAATGCCGCGGCAACGGGCACGCAGGCGACGGCGGTGGGCGCGAGCTCGCTGGCGAGCGGCGACCAGGCGACGGCGCTGGGCGCGAACGCCACGGCTAGTGCGGCCAATTCGGTGGCGCTGGGCGCGGGTTCGGTGGCCGATCGTGCCAACACGGTGTCGATGGGCTCGGCGGGCAACGAGCGCCAGGTGACCAACGTCGCGGCTGGCACGGCGGGGACCGACGCGGTCAACGTCAATCAGCTCAACGATGCGGTGGGCCAGGTCACGGATAACGTGAACACCATGGTTCAGCAGGGCGTGCAGCAGTCGAAGTCGTACACCGACCAGCAGATCGGCAAGGTGCGCGACCAGATGAACGGTGTCGGTGCGGCGGCCATGGCGGCCTCTTCGCTGATCCCGAATGCGCGCGCGGAAGGCAACTTCCAGATGTCGGTTGCGGCCGGTACGTATGGCGGTCAGGGCGCGCTCGCGCTCGGCGCCAACTACTACGTCGGGACCCGTCTGCTGCTCAACGCTCACGTCGCCCGCTCCACGGCGAGCGGCAGTGCCACCGGCGCGTCGGTCGGCGCAACCTTCGGGTTCTGATAGACCGTCGCTGACCCGCCGCGGGAAACCGCGGCGGGCATGGAGAAACTTATGAAAAAAACATTCCTGTGTGCGGCACTCGTTGCCGCGCTGGCGAGCGCATGCTCGTCTCCGGCACCTCGAGATCAGGTCCAGGCGATGCGCTCGGCGACGCAGCGCGTGGCCGATCCCTACCAGCGCGGTTTGGCCGAAGGCTGGCTCGACGTGGCGGTGCGTCAGGACAGCCATGTGGCGCTGGCCTCGAACGTGTACAACGACGCGGGCACCAAGGCGTACAACAACGCACGGCATTTCGTGGACGGCAGCGTGCCGTTCGATCCGATTTATCACGCGAAGTACATGCCGACGCGCGACGCATGGCAGAAGGCGCTGCTCGAACTCGATGCCGTGAATCAGCGCGCATCGGTATCGCCGTGTCGCGGCGAGGACGCGGGACGCCTGTCGGCGTTGACCGATGAGGCCTGGAAGGAACAGGAAGAGACGGTCGGCACGCGCTGGATACACGGCTGGGACGCGATCGAGAACGCACAGAAACTGGCGCAGCAGGTCGACGCCGAACTCGCGCGCTGTGCGCCGCCGACCGCCCCGTTGCCGCCGCCGCCAGGGCAAGCGCCGCTCGCGCTGTCCGCCGATGCGGTATTCGGCTTCGATAGCGCGGTGTTGACTGCGCAAGGCGGACGCCAGCTCGACCTGGTCGCGCAGCAGCTCAATGGCGCGAGCCGCAAGGTGCAGGCATTGACGATCACCGGCTACACCGACCGGTTCGGCCCTGACGCGCACAACCTCGATCTCTCGCTGCGGCGCGCACGGGCTGTCGCGCAGGGGCTGAAGCAGCGCGGCCTGGCGGCCGAGCGGGTCGACGTGAAGGGACTGGGTTCCGCGAACCCGGTGAAGATGTGTCCGGGCAGCCGGGCGACCTCCGAAGTCATTGCTTGCCTCGCGCCGAACCGTCGCGTGGAGATCACCGCCAAATAGGCGGCAAGCAGAAGAACACGCAGTAGGGTGCGTGGACCAGGCGGCGGCTGGCAGACCGCCTGGCGTGGTGGGGCGTTTGAGCGTGCCTTCGGGCACGCTTTTTTTGTGCGACTCGCGCCTTTGGGTGGAAGCGCTCGGCTTGAGCGCGTCGCAGTTCATGGGGTTCGCGGCTGGCTGATTGACTGCCGGCAGGGGAAGGATGGATATTTGTTATTCGCGCGGACGACGTTTGGAACGCACTTGAACCGGCGCTTCTCTCTTGCAGACTTTCGTTATGTCAATTTCCGTAATTGTTCCCTGCTTCAACGCCGGGCACACGCTCGCACGCGCGCTGGATAGCTGCCTGGCGCAGCCCGAAGCGACGCAAATTCTCGTCGTGGACGATGGCTCGCAGGACGCGTCAGCGACCGTTTGCGCCGCATACGCGCGCCAATATTCACGAATCGAGTTGTTGCGCATGCCGCAGAACGGCGGAGCCGCGCGTGCGCGCAACTGGGGGGCGCTGAATGCCGCGCATCCACTGCTGGCTTTCCTCGACGCCGACGACGAATACTTGCCGGGCGCGCTGCGTGACGCCGTCGAGTATCTGGCGAGGCACCCACGTGAGCCCTCCATCCGGCTGGACGTTGAATATTGCGGCTTTCCGGCTGATATCGTCGCGCATCCGGATTTCCGGAAAGTGGCGGATACGTTGAGCAATACGGTGCCCAGCAGCCTTGTCATCCGACGCTCGGCTTACGCCGCGCTAGGAGGATTTCCTGCCGACGAAGTATTTCGTCGCCTGGGCGGTGAGGATGGTGCGTTTTCGTTGGCACTGCTCATGATATTCGGCAATCCGCGTTTGCATGACCGCAAGCGAGTGCGCATGCACTATCACCCATCCATTCACGCTGAGCGCTTCTTTCGCGGCATGATGGGCATGCAGGCGGTTCCGGGCTCGACCGCCGCGCTAACCCTGGAAGCGTCACGCCGATTCGCTCAGCTTGCCTGTGCGTCGCTTCGCGAAATGCGCGAATTCAATGTCAGCAAGGATTTTGAGGCGCTGTGCGAAACGGCTGCCAAGGCCGCGAATCGCTGACGTCCCAATGGCGCCTCGCCCGGCTGTTGCCGGAGGCGTCCAGTCAGTTGCTTCTTCCTGCCGAAGCCGGCTTGCCGAACAATTCGATGATCGAGCGATGCAGTGGATATTTTTCGGCCAGCGCGGTCACATCGGCGATTTCGAACTCGCTGAATTCGAACCCCGGCGCCACGGTGCAGCCCACGAGCGCATAGGTGGACGGGTCGCAGCAGCGGGCCGCGAACCAGTGGCCCGCCGGCACCACGGCCTGGAATACCGTGCCCGGATGGTCGAGCGCATGGCCGAGCTTGCGCGTGGAGAGCACGCCGCGCTCGTCGATCGAATGGATTTCGATGGGGGAGCCCGCGTAGAAGTGCCAGAGCTCGTCGGAGCGGATGCGGTGCCACGCCGAATACGCGCCTTCCGCAAGCAGGAAGTAGATGGCCGTCGAGGCCGCGCGCGTGCCGTCTGCGTCGTTTGCGCCGTCACGGCGCACGAGCTTGTCGGCGCGATAGGTTTCGCTGTAGTAGCCGCCTTCGGGGTGCGGTTCGAGCCCGAAGCGGCGGATCAGTTCTTCGACTGCGTGGTTCGCGGTTGCCATGATGGCGGCCTCCTGTAGCCCGTGATAGCCGTTTATGACCGTTGGGTGACGGCGTCCGGCGGGAAGGCCGCCGGACGCGTCAGCGTTCCTGTTCGTCGATGAGCGCGAGCAGCCCGCGCAGCGCGTGCGCGGCGGCTTGCACGCGAATCTGTTCGCGGTCGCCCTTGAACACCAGCGTCTCGACGCTCGTATGCAGCCGGTTGCTCCAGCCGAACGACACCATGCCGACGGGTTTTTCCGGCGTGCCGCCGCCAGGCCCGGCGACGCCGGTGATGGCGAGCGAAACTTGTGCCCGGCTGTTGCTGAGCGCGCCTTCGGCCATGGCGCGCGCAACCGGCTCGCTCACCGCGCCGTGCTTTTCGATCAGTTCGGACGGCACGCCGATCATCTCGGACTTCGCCTGGTTCGAATAGGTGACGAAGCCGCGCTCGAACCAGCCGCTGCTACCCGAGATGTCGGTGATGGCGGTGGCGACCATGCCGCCGGTGCAGGACTCGGCGGTCGCGAGCATGAGACGCCCGTCGCGCAGCTTGTTGCCGACGCGGATGGCGAGTTGGTGAACGACGGAGTCGGTAGACATTGCGGCAATCCGTGGAAAGGGTGGCGAAGTCGCTTCAGACCGACATGCGCCAGAGCGCGATGACGAGCAGCGTGAAAAAGGCGGCGACGATGTCGTCGAGCATGATGCCGAGGCCGCCCTTGAAATGCCGGTCGAAATAGCGGATGGGCGGCGGTTTCACCGTGTCGAAAAAGCGGAACACCACGAAGGCCCACAGGCGTCCCGTGAAGTCGACGGGCGTGATCATCAGCAGCACGAGCCAGAACGCGACGATTTCGTCCCAGACGATGGCCGAGGGATCTTCCACGCTGAGCTTCTTCGCGGTGAAGCCCGTGATGGCGATGCCCGCGAAAAAGCCCACGATGATCAGCAAGCCCCACTCGGTCACGGTGAGGTAGCGGTTGAGCACTTCGAACGCGGCCCATGCGAACAGCGTGCCGGCCGTGCCGGGCGCGAGGCGCGAAAGGCCGGAGCCGAAGCCGAGCGAGACGATGTGCAACGGATGCGTGAGCATGAACGCCGCGTCGGCGCGGCGCGGACCGGGTTTCGGTGCGCCGGACGCCGGGCCTTTTGCGGGAGCCGGCTGGCCCCCCGTCGCGTATTCGTCGGCGGGCGAGGGCGTGGGGTCAGTCTGCATGGAAGTGATCGAAGCCTTGCAACGTCAGGTTGAGCGGCGCGCCCGCGGCGTCGCGCCAGCGAATCTCGGGGGCGTCGTGAGTCGATGCGGGCGAACTCATTGTACCGATGCGCGTGACGCGCACGCCGGCCTGTTGCGCCGCCGCCTCGACGGCCTCGCGTTGCGCCGGGGCGGCGGTGAAGCACAGCTCGTAATCGTCGCCGCCCGCGAGCGCGCATTGCAGCTGCACGTCGCGCGGCAGACGCGCGAGCGCGGGCGAGAGCGGCAGCGCGTCCACATCGACGGTCGCCGCGAGATTCGATCGCTCCAGGATATGGCGCAGGTCGCCGGCCAGTCCGTCGGAGACATCGAGCGCCGCGCGCGCCACGCCGCGCAGCGCGAGCCCGAGCGCCACGCGCGGTTCGGGATATTCGAGCGCGCGGCGAAAATGCGCGGCGTCCTTCTCATCCACCAGCGCACCCATCTGCCATTCGCCGCGCATCATGCCGAGGCCCGCGCGCGCGTCGCCGGGCGTGCCGGACACCCAGATGTCGTCGCCGGCCTGCGCGGCGTCGCGCCGGAGTGCGACATCCTGACGCACCGAACCGAAAACCGTAAGGCAAAGATTGAGCGGTCCCGCCGTGGTGTCGCCGCCAATCAGCTCGCAGTCGAAGCGGTCGGCCAGCTCGAAAAGCCCGGCGCTGAACGCGGCGAGCCAGTCCTCGCCGGGCTTGGGCAGCGCGAACGCGAGCGTGAAGCCGAGCGGCTGTGCGCCCATCGCGGCGAGGTCCGACAGGTTGACCGCGAGCGCCTTGTGGCCGAGCGCGTGCGGATCGATATCCGGGAAGAAGTGGCGGCCTTCCACCAGCATGTCGGTCGAAACGGCCAGCATTTCGCCGGGGGCGGGCGCGATGAGCGCGCAGTCGTCGCCTATGCCAAGCGTCGCGCGTTGTGTGTGCTCGCGCGCGCGGCGTGCGAAATATCGGTCGATGAGAGAGAACTCGGAAAGCATGACGAAAGGTCTATTACGTGAGGCGTGGCCGGCGCGTCGTTTCCCGCATCGGAGTCGCGGCACTTGCGCCTTAACTGTAAGGAATGCTGTCAGGGATTGGCGCTACAATCGGTCAACTTAGCGTTCGAGTTGTCATTCTAATCCGCACTAACGTCCTGCCTCTTATGTCGAATCCCGCCACGAACAAGCTTCGCGAAGCCGCACTCGATTATCACGAGTTCCCCACGCCTGGGAAGATCGCGATTGCGCCGACCAAGCAGATGATCAACCAGCGCGATCTCTCGCTCGCGTACTCGCCGGGCGTGGCGTTCGCCTGCGAGGCGATCGTCGAGAATCCGCTCAACGCCGCGCGCTTCACGGCGCGCAGCAATCTGGTGGGCGTCGTGTCGAACGGCACGGCCGTGCTCGGGCTCGGCAACATCGGGCCGCTCGCTTCGAAGCCGGTGATGGAAGGCAAGGCGGTGCTCTTCAAGAAGTTCGCGGGCATCGACGTCTTCGACATCGAGTTGAACGAATCGGACCCGCACAAGCTCGTCGACGTGATCGCCGCGCTCGAGCCGACCTTCGGCGGCATCAACCTCGAAGACATCAAGGCGCCCGAGTGCTTCATCGTCGAACGGGAAGCGCGCAAGCGCATGAAGATTCCGGTCTTCCACGACGACCAGCACGGCACGGCCATCGTGGTCGCGGCCGCCTTCTCGAACGGCCTGAAGGTCGTGGGCAAGGACATCAAGGACGTGAAGCTCGTCGCCTCGGGCGCGGGCGCAGCGGCGCTGGCGTGTCTGGACCTGCTCGTCGATCTCGGCCTGCCGCTCGAAAACATCATCGTGACCGACCTCGCGGGCGTGGTCTACAAGGGCCGCACCGAGCTGATGGATCCGGACAAGGAGCGTTTCGCGCGTGAGACCAACGCGCGCACGCTTGCCGAAGTGATCGAAGGCGCCGACATTTTCCTCGGCCTTTCCGCCGGCGGCGTGCTCAAGCAGGACATGGTCAAGCAGATGGCCGCGAAGCCGCTGATTCTCGCGCTCGCGAACCCCACGCCGGAAATCCTGCCGGAGCTGGCGCTCGAAGTGCGTCCGGACGCCGTGCTCGCCACGGGCCGCACGGACTACCCGAACCAGGTGAACAACGTCCTGTGCTTCCCGTTCATCTTCCGCGGCGCGCTCGACGTGGGCGCGACCACCATCACGCGCGAGATGGAAATCGCCGCCGTGAACGCGATTGCGGAACTGGCGCGCCAGGAGCAGAGCGACGTGGTGGCCACGGCCTATGGCATCCAGGATCTGCAATTCGGGCCTGAATATCTGATTCCGAAGCCCTTCGATCCGCGTCTGATCGTGAAGATCGCGCCGGCCGTGGCGAAGGCGGCCATGGACTCGGGCGTCGCGACGCGTCCGATCGAGGACATGGACGCTTACGAGCAGCATCTCCAGCAGTTCGTCTACCACAGCGGCACGACGATGAAGCCGATCTTCCAGCTCGCGCGCGCCGTGGAGCCGGAGAAGAAGCGCATCGTGTTCGCCGAGGGCGAAGAAGAGCGCATCCTGCGCGCCGTGCAGATCGTGATCGACGAAAAGCTCGCCAAGCCTATCCTGATCGGCCGCCCGGCTGTGATCGAGCAGCGCATCGCGCGTTACGGTCTGCGTCTTGTCGCGGGCCAGGATTACACGGTCGTCAACACCGACCACGACGAGCGCTATCGCGACTTCTGGCAAAGCTACGCCAAGCTCATGGCGCGCAAGGGCATCACGCAGCAAATGGCGAAGCTCGAAATGCGCCGCCGCACGACGCTGATCGGCTCGATGCTCGTGCAGCGGGGCGAAGCCGACGGCATGATCTGCGGCACGGTCAGCACGACGCACCGCCATCTGCACTTCATCGACCAGGTGATCGGCAAGAAGGCGGGCTGCAACGTGTACGCGGCGATGAACGCGCTCGTGCTGCCGAACCGCCAGATCTTCATCGTCGACACGCACGTGAACGTCGATCCGACGCCCGAGCAGCTCGCCGAAATCACCATCATGGCTGCCGAGGAAGTGCGCCGCTTCGGCATCGAGCCGAAGGTCGCGTTGTGCTCGCACTCGAACTTCGGTTCGAGCAACGCGCCTTCCGCGCAGAAGATGCGCGATCTGCTCGAACTCCTCAAGGAACGTGCGCCGGACCTGCATGTGGACGGCGAAATGCACGGCGACGTGGCGCTCGACGCCACCCTGCGCCGCGAAATCCTGCCGGAGTCGACGCTCGAAGGCGAAGCGAACCTGCTCATCATGCCGAACATCGACGCGGCGAACATTTCGTACAACCTGCTCAAGACGGCGGCGGGCAACAACATCGCCATCGGGCCGATCCTGCTGGGCGCGGCCAAGCCGGTGCACGTGCTGACGGCTTCGGCCACCGTGCGCCGCATTGTCAACATGACGGCGCTGCTCGTTGCCGACGTGAACGCATCGCGTTAAGCCGGCTCACGCCGGCGAGCCCGGCGGTTTGCACAAAAAAGCGGCGCGCTCCGGACGAGCGCGCCGCTTTTTTTGTGCGGAGAAATCGGGCCTCGAAGCGCAAAACGAGATTGTAAAATTTACCTATCCCGTGCTTGTGCGTCGTCAAGCTCTAGTCGTCGTCGCCCGGCTAACGTTGCTTCCAGGCATCATTAGCGATACCCTTACACCTTTCGTGCGACACGCACGCTCGTGTCCGCCTGCTCCACGTCACGGAGCATCGACTGAAAAAGCATCACCTTTACAGAGGGTTATTGAGGAAACTCACCATGCCCTCCGCGGGCGACCACCTTGTTGGTCGCACTTGAAGTAACAGATGCATCCCATAAAGGTGCACCTTTAAGTGAAATTGGAGACCGGAGCAGTCAGCCGGGAATCCTTGTTGCATTGACCTGATTACCATTAGGTCCCGCCCAGTCAGCGGCTTCACCTCCGCCGACAAGGCGGGGTGTCGTTTGCAATTTTCCTCTATCTTGAGGGTAGGGGATTCGCTAGCGGATACGAGCGAAAGCTCGGTGTGTCATTGTTCGGCCTCACTGGAAGTAGATGTGAGTGCAGAGAACCTGTTGTACGACCAGCAGTAGCCTAGAAGAACATGCGTCACTGGTAACGGTGGGGTCTGAAGCTTCTTCGACAATGCGTCCCCCGGAAGCACGGGCGGTAGGCTGTTGTGAAACGATCTACCGGAGACTCCCAGCAGCAAGGGGGTTGAGGGGCTAGGCTGATTGATATGGTTAACTTTAGTGAACTACTGATAAACCTCGTGATAAGGACCGTGCCTAAGCTGCTGACAGGCACAAGCCAAACGGTACGCGGTCGGATAACTCGCTGAAAGCACGGGTTACGTCGTCACTAGACCGCCGGGGAATAGGTAGAACCTAAGTCAATCGTGTGACATGCCGGGAACGTGGTAAGCCCGTATGGTTGCCTGCGGATCATTGCAGGCAGGCGGACCGCAAGGAACGCTGTTGGCCGTGCGGGTATGGGAGGACGGAAAAAGCGAAAGGTGTCCTGTAATGGGATGCATAGGGGTTGAGACATTACCCCACGCGAAAGCGGGCAGACTTCCGTCTGGTCTACCGTCGCAAGACGGCTGACTACCCTCTAGCGGAAATAGTGATTGCTGGCGGCCTTGCGGTCGTCAGTGTTGTTCTTACCCCCGATGCGGGAGCAAAACGCTCCCGCAAGGGGACGTGATGCTCTTCGCGCGGGAAGTCACTTCTTCAAGCGGGAGAGCAGCATGAGAGTATCTGTCCGAAAGGATGGGTCTGCGCTTTCACACGCGCCGGACAACAACTGGTACGCCGTAGATTGGCGACGAGTTGAGCGGAACGTGAGAGGGATGCAGATTCGAATTGCGAAGGCGACGCGGGAAGGCGACTGGCGCAGGGTGAAGGCCCTGCAACGGATGCTGACCCGCACGTTGTCCGCGAAGCTTTATGCGGTACGACGTGTTACGCAAAACCAGGGTGCGCGAACGGCTGGAGTCGATCGCGAACTGTGGGATTCGCCTGAGAGCCGATGGGAAGCTGTCGGCAGGTTGAAGCGGCGCGGGTACAAGCCTCGGCCTTTACGGAGAGTCTTTATCCCCAAGTCCAATGGGAAGGAGCGCCCTCTGGGCATTCCGACCATGCGGGACAGGGCGATGCAAGCCCTGTATCTGCTGGGCTTGGAGCCAGTGGCAGAATCGACGAGCGACCCAAACTCTTACGGGTTCAGGAGGAATCGTTCGACGGCAGACGCCATGTCCCAGATCTTCGTCACCATATCCAAACGGGTTTCGGCCCAATGGGTACTGGAAGCGGATATCAAGGGATGCTTCGACTGGATCAACCACGACTGGCTGCTGTCTCATGTTCCAATGGACAGGGGCATTCTCCGGAAGTGGCTGAAAGCTGGCCTGATTTACAAGGGTCAGTTACAGGCGACTGAGGCCGGTACGCCGCAGGGAGGCATTATTTCCCCGACACTGGCTAACGTGACGCTGAACGGCTTAGAGCGTGAACTGATTTCGCACCTCGGTGCGAAGTTCGGGATCGTGAGGGCTAAGAAGCTGAAAGTGAATGTGGTGCGATACGCGGACGATTTCGTAATCACCGGCGACTCGAAAGAGCTGTTGGAAAGCGAAATCCGCCCTTGGGTGGAAGTGTTCCTGGCTCAGCGAGGACTTCGGTTATCCGAGGAGAAAACTAGGGTCGTACACATTGACGAAGGCTTCGATTTCCTTGGGTGGAATTTCCGGAAGTACTTGGGAAAACTACTCATCAAACCGAGCAGGAAGAACGTGAAGACGTTCTATCGCAAGGTGGCGGAAACGATCAGCGGTAACAAGACGGTGAAGCAGGAGGAACTGATCCGCTTGCTGAACCCGATGCTACGAGGCTGGGCGCAGTATCACAGTCCCGTGGTAGCCAAGCAGGCGTACACGCGTTTAGAGCACCTGATTTTCCGGAAGCTCTGGCGATGGTCGAAGCGCAGGCATCCAAACAAGAACTCCGACTGGCTGCGGAAGACGTACTTCCACACCGTCGGTGGGCGCGATTGGGTGTTCTCTGCACCCGTGGTTCACGAAGACGGTAGGAAAGGGTTGTCGGAGCTGTACCAGCTTAGCGGTACGGAAATCCACCGGCACAAGAAGATTAAAGGAGGGTTTGATCCCTTTGATCCGATGTGGGAGCAGTACGGCGAGCAGTTGCGGCAGGAACGCATGTGGGACTCGATGCGTTACCGGAAGCAATGGGCCAAGTTGTACATGTCGCAAAGCGGGTTATGCGCGCATTGTGGCTCTGCTCTAACGGACGATACAGGCTGGCACGATCATCACCTAGAGTATCGGGTGCATGGTGGTACAGATGCTTTGTCTAACCGGGTGCTGTTACACCCTCACTGTCACCAGCAGGTACACGCTGGGAATGTTGCGGTAACTAAGCCGGTTCCATTACAGTGATGTGATGGGGCTTTGATTGGAATGAATGTAGGCTTGAGCCGTATGCGGTGAAAGTCGCACGTACGGTTCTTAGGGGGGCGCTCTTCCGAGAGGAAGGGTGCCTACCCTCCATGGTCGTCGAACGCGTAACCCGGGAAGCGGGAACCAGGTGATGGCGCCTCGTCTAACTCATTGTTTCGGCGGCGGATTGTCCAGATCGTCCGGGTTTTCCGGACTGCCGGGCTTGCGGCGGGTGATGGCGGCGGCGCTTATGGCCGTGGCGGCGCTGGCGCCGACCGGCGTTCAGGCTCGCACCAGCCAGACGGACGACACGGGCGCTTCCGTCGGCAGCATTTCGGTCAACGAACTGCCGCGCGAGGCGGTGAATACGTTGAGCCTGATTGCGGCGGGCGGCCCGTTCCCGTACGAGAAGGACGGCGTCGTATTCGGTAATTTTGAGCGGATATTGCCACCGCACCGGCGGGGCTACTATCACGAATACACCGTTCCGACGCCGGGCGCGCATAACCGCGGCGCCCAGCGCATTGTTTGCGGCGGCTCGCGCAAGCGGACCGACAACTGTTACTACTCCGACGACCACTACGCCAGTTTCAGGCGAATTATTGATTGACACCGGGATGAGCGGTATGAGCGATAACGTTTACGCACACGACCCGCGGGTCGCGAGCGATCTGTTCGCGTCCGGGGAGGGCAACCTGTTCCAGCGCGTCATGCAGTTGAAGGAAGACAGCGAGTCGCGCGACAAAGAGGCGGCGCTTTCATTGAACGAGGAGGCCATGGACCTGTTTGCGACCGTGCGGCCGAACATCGTCCAGTCGATTCGGGCGTTTCGCGTGCAGGATCTCGCCGACGAAGCGCAGCGGCTGAACCAGCATTTCCTCTACGCGTTCTGCGCAAATGCGCAAACCAAGCAGGAAGTGCTCGAAACCATCGCCACATCGTTTCTGTTTCCGAAGCATTTCGGCAAGAACTACGATGGTTTGTACGACTGCCTGACCGATCTGGTGCAGAAGGCCGGCGAGCAGCCGGGCTTCGTGATCGTGCTCGAAGGACTGCCGATCGCGCAGAAGTTCGACAAGGACGGCCGCGAGACGCTGCTCGACGTGTTCCGCGAGGCGTCCGAATACTGGGCCGAGCGCCAGGTGCCGTTCCGGGTCTTTTATTCGTTCGCCTGACGGTCAACGGAACATTCCGTCGCGCGCATGCGACAGAAAACCGCGAGCCCGCCTTCCGGCGGGCTTTGTCATTTTTACCGGCGCACCCGGCGGCGCGATTACCAGCCGCCCCAGCGCGCGGCGAGCGCCGACAGCACGGCGATGCCTGCCGTTTCGGTGCGCAGCACGCGCGGCCCGAGCCCCACGGCGATAAAGCCGTGGTCCAGCGCCGCGGCCTCTTCGGGCGACGAGAAACCGCCCTCCGGGCCCACCAGCACCGTGATTTCACCCGTGGGCGGCTCGGCCGGCAGGGTCGAAAACGAGACGTTCGCACGCGGGGAAAGCAGCACGCGCAGCTCGCCTTCGCCGGGGCGCTTGGGCAGCGAGCCGAGCCAGGTGGCGATTTCGCGTGTGGGCGCGACGTCGGGCATGAGGTTGCGCCCGCACTGTTCGCACGACGATTGCACGATGCGCTGCCAGTGCGCCTGGCGGCGCACCGCCCGGTCGCCCGAGAGCCGCACGACGCTGCGCGAGGTGGTGAGCGGCACGAAGTTCGTCGCGCCCAGTTCAACCGCTTTTTCGATCAGCCAGTCCATCTTGTCGCTGCCGGCAATGCCTTGTGCGAGCGTGAGCCGGTAGGGCGGCTCGGTTTCGATGTCGCGGAACGGGCCAATGCGCACCTGCGTGTCGCGCCGCTCCATGCCGAGAATCTCGGCGCTGTATTCGCCGCCAAGGCCGTTGAACAAAACGATGGTGTCGCCGGGTTGCAGGCGCAGCACCTGAACGTGACGCGTGACTTCGTCCGGGAGTGTGACGACCTCGTCGGTGTGCAGGGAACTGCCGACGAAAAAGCGGGGCATAAGACTATTTCTCATTGATTCAGGACAGGTGGCGAGCAAGCGCCCAGCGGTAACCGTCGAGGTCTTCGACCTGTGCAAAACGGTCCCCCCAGAATTGGTCCTGTGGCTCGCTCAGCGATTTCGCGCCGGCTTCGAGGGCCCGCGCATAAACCGCGTCGACATCGTCGACATACAAATAAAAGGATTGCGGCGCGACGGTTTGCGCGCTTTTGGGCGTGCGCGCCGTCGAACCGAATGCGCCCTCCGGCGCGAACATGACGATCAACTGATCGTGGTAGGTCATTTCCACGTGCATGATCGCGCCGTCGTCCACCACGCTGTCGCGTACGCCAAAACCGAAGGCCGCCTCATAAAAGGTCAGCGCGGCGCGCGCATCGCGCACCGTCAGATACGGTGTCAGCCACGGCACGCCGGCAGGGCGGGGTGCGGTCATCGAGTCTCTCCAGATTCGCGGTTCGGATGAGGCGCCGTGCGCCGTTACTGGGCGTGGGTGCGCACGAAGAAAGCGTTTGCGACCTGCCATTGTCCACGGACAGGACCACTAAAGCTGTAGGAATTCGCCTAGTTTATCGCGGGCAGTGAAAGGCGCTTTTAAGAGCGACTCGTGCAACCGTGCGTCGTAGAAGCGCAGCGCTTCGAGTTGGCGCCCGGCCTGGCGAGCTTGCAGCGTGGCCGGGTCGATCGACGCGGGGTCGAGCATGTCGCTGGCGATCGCCATCAGCCACAGCGAGCCGTAGAGCGGGACATACGCGGCAAGCGGCCGCACGACGGCGAAGGACTCGCGCAAACCGGCGAGCAGCGCGCCCACGCGCGCCGCGTGATGGAACGGCGAGCCGAGATGCAGCGAGACGAGCGCGTCGGCGCTCATCACGCCTTTGAGGGCGCTGTAGAACTCGCGCGTGTAGAGCCCGGCGGCGGGCGAATCCGGCGGGGTCAGATCGAACACGACCAGGTCGAAGCGCTGCCGGGCCGTGGCGGCTCCGGATGCGCCCATGGAGGCCACGAACGCCGCCGCGTCGCCAATCACGAGTTCTACGCGCGGGTCTTCGAAGGCGCTGCCGCGCACTTCGGGCAGGTAGTCGCCCGTCAGGCGCACCACGTCGGGGTCGAGCTCGGCCACGACGATACGCTCGATACCCGGATGGCGCAGCAACTGGCGCGCCGCGCCGCCGTCGCCACCGCCCAGCACGAGCGCCGCGCGCGGGGCGGGATGCGTGAGCGCGGCCGGGTGGGTCATGCACTCGTGGTAGATGAACTCGTCGCCGGCGGAGGTCATCGGGCGGCCGTCCAGCGTGAAGAGGCAACCCAGTTGCGGCGTGTCCCAGACCTCGATGCGCTGCCAGGGCGTATCGGCGGCCGCGAGGCGGCGCGCGCCTGGAAAGCCGTAAAGCGCGTCGGCAGCGGGATGGAAGAGCAGGGGAGCGGTCACGGAATTCCTGAGGCATGGCCCGCGCGCGTGAGCCTACGAAAGCGCGCGAAAAATGGGGCCAAAAATCGGTTCGACAGCGGCATTATAGGCGCCGCGCAGCCGCCCCCGGCCGTGGCGGCCCGCAACAAGCCGAAGGCTGGTCAAGCGGGGGAGAATCGCGGGCGGACGCCGCGTTCCTCTCGCCTTACAGCCAGGGATAATCCCCACGATCTGCTAGAATATTGCGCTTTGCAGCCTCCTCCGTTTGCTCCGGCCGTTTCGCGTCTCCTGGCGCCGCATGTGCGCCCGAGCGGGCGATTTGCCGAGCTTCGGACCCCCGCGCTGCTGTGTGCGCCCGCGCTTCGTGACGTGGCCGCCCACGCCGCTTTTTGCACACTTCCGGACTCGACATGACGACCTCGTCCTCCGCCTCCCCCGCTACCACCCAGCTGATGGCCAACGCGATCCGCGCGCTGTCCATGGACGCCGTTCAGCAAGCGAACTCCGGTCACCCCGGCATGCCCATGGGCATGGCCGAGATCGCCGTCGCGCTGTGGTCGCGCCATCTGCGCCATAACCCGACGAACCCGCACTGGAACGACCGTGACCGTTTCGTGCTGTCGAACGGCCACGGCTCGATGCTGCTGTACTCGCTGCTGCACCTGACCGGCTACGACCTGCCGATGGCGGAGCTCAAGAACTTCCGTCAACTGCACTCGAAAACGCCGGGCCACCCCGAATTCGGCATCACGCCGGGCGTCGAGACGACCACCGGCCCGCTCGGCCAGGGTCTGGCGAACTCGGTCGGCATGGCGCTGGCTGAAGCCCTGCTCGCGGCGGAGTTCAACAAGGCCGACGCGAAGATCGTCGATCACCACACCTATGTGTTCCTCGGCGACGGCTGCCTGATGGAAGGCATCTCGCACGAAGCCTGCTCGCTCGCCGGCACGCTCAAGCTGAACAAGCTGATCGCGCTGTACGACGACAACGGCATTTCGATCGACGGCGACGTGGTCAACTGGTTCCACGACGACACGCCCAAGCGCTTCGAAGCCTACGGCTGGAACGTGATCCCGCATGTGAACGGTCACGACGTGGACGCAGTGGACGCCGCCATCAAGCAGGCGAAGGCTTCGGACAAGCCCACGCTGATCTGCTGCAAGACGCAGATCGGTCACGGCGCGCCGACCAAGGCGGGCGGTCACGACGTGCACGGCGCGCCGCTCGGCGCCGAAGAAATCGCCAAGTGGCGCGAAGCGGTGGGCTGGACGTGGGAGCCGTTCACGCTGCCGCAGGAAGTCTACGCAGACTGGGACGCCAAGGCTGCCGGCGCGAAGTTCGAAGCCACGTGGAACGAACAATTCGCCGCTTACCAGTCGAAGTACCCGACCGAAGCCGCTGAATTCGAGCGCCGCATGGCCCACCAGCTGCCCGCCGACTGGGCGCAGAAGGCCGCCGCCATCGTCGCCGGTGCCGATTCTCGCAAGGAAACGGTCGCGACCCGCAAGGCTTCGCAGCAGGCCATCGAAGGCCTCGCCGCCGCACTGCCCGAACTGCTCGGGGGCTCGGCCGACCTGACCGGCTCGAACCTCACGAACTGGAAGGCCTCGAAGGCCGTGCGCGCCGCCAAGGCGGGCGAAACCGGTATCCAGTGGGGCAACCACATCAACTACGGCGTGCGCGAGTTCGGCATGAGCGCGGCGCTCAACGGCCTGAACCTGCACGGCGGCTACAAGGCGTTCGGCGGCACGTTCCTCACGTTCTCGGACTACAGCCGCAACGCGCTGCGCGTGGCCGCGCTGATGAAGTGCCCTTCGATCTTCGTGTTCACGCACGACTCGATCGGTCTCGGCGAAGACGGCCCGACGCACCAGTCGATCGAACAGGTCGCGAGCCTGCGCCTGATTCCGAACATGACGCTCTGGCGCCCGGCCGACACCGTGGAAACCGCGGTGGCCTGGACCGAGTCGATCTCGCATCACGGCCCGTCGAGCCTCATTTTCAGCCGCCAGAACCTTCAGTTCAACGAGCGCACCGACGCGCAGATCGCGAACATCGCCAAGGGCGGTTACGTGCTCAAGGACTGGAACGACGACATCCCGAGCCGCAAGATCATCCTGATCGCCACGGGTTCTGAAGTCGAACTGGCGATGAAGGCCGTCGAAGCGCTCCAGCGCGAAGGCATCGGCGCCCGCGTGGTGTCCATGCCGTCCACGAACGTGTACGACAAGCAGGACGCCGAATACAAGGAGCGCGTGCTGCCCAAGGGCGTGCGCCGCGTCGCGATCGAAGCCGGTGTGACCGACTTCTGGCGCAAGTACGTGGGCCTCGAAGGCGGCGTGGTCGGCATCGACACGTTCGGCGAATCGGCCCCGGCTGGCGTGCTGTTCAAGCACTTCGGCTTCACGGTCGATCATGTCGTGGCGACGGCCAAGGCCGCACTCGACAACTAAGCATGCGTAACGGGCCCGCCTGATCGGCAAGATCTGGCGGGCCCGCTGCCTTGAGCGCCCGCTCGAATTCCGCTCGAGCCGCCCCAGCCAGGCGTCGGCGCCAGTGCAGCACCGGTACAGAATTTTTCAGCCCTCAGGAGATAAACCATGACCATTCGCGTCGCTATCAACGGCTACGGCCGCATCGGCCGTAACACGCTTCGCGCGCTCTACGAGAACGGCAAGAAGCACGACATCCAGATCGTTGCGATCAACGACCTGGGTGACGCGAAGACCAACGCGCATCTGACGCAATACGACACCGCGCACGGCAAGTTCCCGGGCGAAGTGAAGGTGGACGGCGACTACCTCGTCGTCAACGGCGACCGTATCCGCGTGCTGGCCAACCGCAACCCGGCCGAACTGCCGTGGGGCGAGCTGGGCGTCGACATCGTGTTCGAGTGCACGGGCTTCTTCACGACCAAGGAAAAGGCCAGCGCCCACCTGAAGGGCGGCGCGAAGAAGGTCATCATCTCGGCGCCGGGCGGTAAGGACGTCGACGCAACGATCGTCTACGGCGTGAACCACGACGTGCTGAAGGCGACGGACACGGTCATCTCGAACGCATCGTGCACGACCAACTGCCTGGCACCGCTCGTCAAGCCGCTGAACGACAAGATCGGCCTCGAAACCGGCCTGATGACGACGATCCACGCGTACACGAACGACCAGGTCCTGACCGACGTGTACCACGAAGACCTGCGCCGCGCGCGCTCGGCCACGCACAGCCAGATCCCGACGAAGACGGGTGCAGCATCGGCTGTCGGCCTCGTGCTGCCGGAACTGAACGGCAAGCTGGACGGCTACGCCATTCGCGTCCCGACCATCAACGTGTCGATCGTCGACCTGTCGTTCATCGCCAAGCGCGACACGACGGTCGAAGAAGTCAACGCGATCATGAAGGAAGCTTCGGAAGGCGCGCTCAAGGGCATCCTGGGCTACAACGAGGCACCGCTGGTGTCGATCGACTTCAACCACAACCCGGCATCGTCGACGTTCGACGCCACGCTCACGAAGGTCTCGGGCCGTCTCGTGAAGGTGTCGAGCTGGTACGACAACGAGTGGGGCTTCTCGAACCGCATGCTGGACACGGCGGTGGCTTTCGCGAACGCGAAGTAAGCACGCTTTACACGCTGGATGAAAAAACCGCCCCTCGGGGCGGTTTTTTTTCGTCCTTATCTTTCGATGGCGCTTTGGGGCGCGGCGGCGAACGCGGGCGGCGTCGGGAAATACACGCCTGCGCGCTGCGCCGCATTGGCGATGTGCGCCTCGATCGCCTCGCCGGCTGCCGCCGAGTCGCGCGCCTTGAGCGCCGCCACGATCAGGCCGTGCTCGCGATGCGTGGAGAGCACGCGCTCGCGCCGGTAGAACGGCATGCGCTGGCTCTCCTTCATGATGTCGGCGCTGCTGCGCAGGATCGACTCGATCGCCGCATTGCCCGCGAGATTCACGATGCGCATGTGGAATTCGAAGTCGAGCTGCGCGGCTTCGTCGAGTTCGTCGCAGGCGAGGGCGCTGTGCAGCGCCTCGGTGTTCTGTTCGAGCCACGCGACGTCGGCGTCGCCGATCGCCAGCGCCGCCATGCGCGCGGCGAAGCCTTCGAGCGCGTAGCGCATCTGGTAGGTGTCGGGCAGCGACGACTGATCGGCAAAGCGCCACGGGTGTGCGTTCGTCGCCTGCGCGCTCGTCACGTACACGCCCTTGCCCGCGCGGATCGACAGCATGCCGAGCGCTTCGAGCGTGGAGAGCGCCTCGCGCAGCGACGCGCGGCTGATCGCCAGTTCCTCCGAAAGCTGCCGCTGCGCGGGCAGCAGGCTGCCGACCGGGTACAAGCCGCCTTCGATCCGTTCGCGGATCGTGGCGATGGCGGCGTCGGTAACGGTGTGCGGAACGGTTTTCATCGGTTGGCGCGCTTGGCTCGCGTGGTCTGACCGGTATTGTAGTCCTGTGTGGCGCACCCGCATGGTGCATCGCGTCAACGGCCATGGGCCGCGCCATCAGGCGTTGCGCTCCGGCCCGCAAACTGGTCAGACCGCGCAAGGGTAAACACCGCGCTCCCCGACCTTGACTCCAGTATATCGGCTTCCTACTATCCGCCATAACAGTACTGGTCAGACCAGTCAGAACAGTTGCTAGCTCCCCCTCGCTCAGTAGGAGAAAGTCGTGACGAAGTTCTTCAATTCGCTGTTTGGCCGCGTAGTGATCGCCCTCGTGCTGGGCATCGTGGTAGGCGCGGTGTTTCCCCATTTCGCCCAGTCGCTGCGGCCGCTCGGCGACGGCTTTCTCAAACTCATCAAGATGGTGATCGGGCCCATTGTGTTCTGCGTGGTGGTGAGCGGCATGGCGCACGCGGGCGATTTGAAGAAGGTGGGGCGCGTCGGCCTGAAGTCGGTGGTCTACTTCGAGGCGATGACGACCGTCGCGCTCGTGATCGGCGCCGTGCTCGCGTATGTCACGCGTCCCGGCGCGGGCATGAACGTGGATCTGCATTCGCTCGACGCGGCGTCGCTCGCGACTTACACCGAGCACGCCAGGAACCTCAAGGACACGGCCGCGTTCCTGCTGAAGATCATCCCCGACACCGCGTTCGATGCCTTCGCGAAGGGCGACATCCTCCAGATCCTCGTGTTCTCGGTGCTGTTCGGCAGCGCGCTCTCGCTGCTCGGGCCGAAGGCGCAGCGCGTGAACAGCCTCATCGACGAACTCTCGCAGGTGTTCTTCCGCGTGATGGGCTTCATCATCAAGCTCGCGCCGCTGGGCGTGCTCGGCGCGATCGCGTTCACGACCGGCACGTACGGCGTCGCCTCGCTCAAGCAACTCGGCCTGCTCGTGATCGTGTTCTACGCGAGCTGCATCGTGTTTGTCGCCGTCGTGCTCGGCATCGTCATGCGCCTCGCCGGCTTCAACGTGTTCAAGCTGATCCGCTACCTGCGCGAGGAGCTTTCCATCGTGCTCGGCACCGCCTCCTCGGACGCCGTGCTGCCGCAAATCATGCGCAAGCTCGAATTCATGGGCGTGAAGGACTCCACCGTGGGCCTCGTGATCCCGACCGGCTACTCGTTCAACCTCGACGGCTTTTCGATCTACCTGACGCTTGCGGTGATCTTCATCGCGCAGGCCACGAACACGCCGCTTTCCGTGCACGACCTCATTGTCGTGGTGCTCGTCTCGCTCATCACCTCCAAGGGTGCGCACGGCATTCCCGGCTCGGCCATCGTGATTCTCGCCGCCACGCTCTCCGCCATTCCCGCGATTCCGGTGCTCGGCCTCGTGCTGATCCTGCCGGTGGACTGGTTCGTCGGCATCGCCCGCGCGCTCACGAACCTGATCGGCAACTGCGTCGCGACGGTGGTCGTGGCGGTGTGGGAGCACGACATCGACAAGGTGCGCGCCCGGCGCGTGCTGAATCTCGACGAAGGCTTCCTCTACGTGCCCGCAGGCGAGAGCGATGCAGACGACGCGCATGCCGGCGACAGCGCGCTCGGCGGCAAGCCCGCGCACGCCTGAACCCTGGCGCTGGCGCGCCGCTTTCCTTCGACTCACTGAACAACCCCAGCGAAACGACACCATCATGGCCATTCCGACACTCGACCCCAACGCTCCCGCCTTCACGCGCCGCTACATGAATCTCGCCGACCCGCGCCTGGGCGCCCGCGCCCTGCATGCGAGCGACGAGTTCTTCGCGCCGAAGGAGCGCATGCTCGACCCGCAACCCGCGGTGTTCATCCCCGGCAAGTACGACGACCACGGCAAGTGGATGGACGGCTGGGAAACGCGCCGCAAGCGTACGACGGGCCACGACTTCTGCGTGGTGCGGCTCGCGCGCCCCGGCGTGATTTACGGCGTGGACCTCGACACGAGCCATTTCACGGGCAATTTCCCGCCGGCCGCCTCGATCGAGGCGTGCTACGCGCCGGCGGCCGACGACGAAGCGCCGGGCGACAACGCCGACTGGCAGACCCTCGTTGCGGCGACGACCTTGCAGGGCAACCAGCATCATTACGTCGAAGTGAGCGATACGCGCGCGTTCACGCATCTGCGCGTGAATCTCTATCCCGATGGCGGTCTGGCGCGCCTGCGCGTGTACGGCCAGCCCAGGCGCGACTGGAGCACGCTTGAGCGCGGCAGTCTGGTCGACCTTGGTGCGATCGAAAACGGCGCGTATCTCGTCGCCGCCAACAACCAGCACTTCGGGCTGGCTTCCACGCTCCTCATGCCGGGCCGCGGCGTGAACATGGGCGACGGCTGGGAAACGCGCCGCCGCCGCGAACCGGGCAACGACTGGGCGATCGTGGCGCTCGCGCGGCCCGGCATCATCCGCAAGATCGAAGTCGACACGGCCCACTTCAAGGGCAACTATCCGGACCGCTGCTCGCTCCAGGCGGCGAGCGTGACGGGCGGCACCGACGACTCGCTCGTCACCCAGGCGATGTTCTGGCCGGAGCTGCTCGGCGAGCAGAAGCTCGAAATGGACAAGCAGCATGGGTTCGAAAGCGGGCTTGCCGCGCTCGGCCCGGTCACGCACGTGCGTTTCAATATTTTCCCGGACGGCGGGGTCTCGCGCCTGCGCCTGTGGGGCGAACCCGTTTGAGCGAGGAGCCGCGATGCACATCCTGCACATGGAACCCTTGACGCGCGCGGCTTTCGCGCCGTTTGGCGACGTCATCGAGCTCGAAGGCGCGCGCCATTTTCCGATCAACGGCGGCACGACCGAGCGCTTTCACGATCTCGCCGCCATCGACGTGGACGAGGCGGGCGGCCGGCCCATCGTGAACGTGTTTCGCGCCCAGCCGCGCGCGTGGCCCGTCGAGATCGCGATGATGGAGCGGCATCCGCTCGGCAGCCAGGCGTTCGTGCCGCTCGGCGACGTGGGCTACGCGGTGGTGGTCGCGCCGGCGGGCGCGTTCGATCCGGCGCACCTGCGGGCGTTCTGGGCCGGGCGCGGGCAGGGCGTCAACTACGCCAAAGGCGTCTGGCATCACCCGCTACTCGCCTTCGACCGGGTGAGCGACTTCGTGGTGATCGATCGTGGCGGCGCGCAGCCGAACTGCGACGAGATCACGCTCGCCGCGCCGTGGCGCCTGGCGCGCGCCCACGAGCCGCTTGCCCTCGCCTGAGGGCCCGCAGGGGTTTTTCGAATTTCTTTCTCAAAATTCGACGCGCTTCGACGTGTTTCGACGCGCCAAACGAAAACGCCACGGCAACCCTGCCGTGGCGTTTTCCCTTCTGGAGCCTGCGACCGCTCAGTGCTTGCGGTGCGGGCAGTTTTCCTTCGTGCACGCGCCGTAGAGGGCGAGTGCGTGCTCCTGGAGCTTGAAGCCGCGCTCGTTGGCGATCATCTGCTGGCGCTTTTCGATTTCGGGGTCGAAAAATTCCTCCACAATGCCGCAGTCGAGGCACACGAGGTGGTCGTGGTGGCTGCCTTCGTTGAGCTCGAACACGGCTTTGCCCGACTCGAAGTTGCTGCGCGTGAGCAGTCCCGCCTGCTCGAACTGCGTGAGAACCCGGTAAACCGTGGCGAGGCCGATGTCGAGTTCCTCGTTCAGCAGGTTGCGATAGACGTCTTCGGCGGTCAGGTGACGCACCGGGCTATGCTGAAAAATCTCCAGGATCTTGAGGCGAGGCAGCGTCGCCTTGAGGCCGATGTTCTTGAGATCGGTTGGATTGGTCATGACGATAAGTCCCTGGAGTACAATGCTAGGTTCTTATGTTAATGCGTTTTTGCCGTTCCGGGCATTTTCGGCAGAACTTCAATCGAACTTCTACAGAATACGCGCGGCTTCGCGAAAAGCCCGCACGGTGAGGGAAATGATTCCAGAATTCACAACGATCGGCCGGCGCATGAACGGCGGCCGCCTGGCGTGCACCCTGCTGGCTGCGGCCGCGTTCGCGGCGCTCGCCGGTTGTTCCACTTACGACAGCCTGACGCAACGGGTCGCCCAGAGCATCACGCCTTACCGCATCACCATCGTGCAAGGCAATTTCGTCTCGGCGGAAGCCGCGGCGCAAATGAAGGTGGGCATGTCGCGGGCCGAGGTCAAGCAACTGCTCGGCACGCCGCTGCTCACCGACATGTTCCACGCGAACCGCTGGGACTACGTCTTCTACTTCAAGCGCGGCTCGACGGCGGTGGTCCAGCAGCGTGACTTTGTCGTGATGTTCGAAGGCGATCGCGTCGCGAGCTGGTCGGGCGGCGAAGACCTGCCCTCGAACCTCGAACTGCTCGCCGAAATCGACGGCGACCGCAGCGGCAAGAAGAAGGCCGCTGCCGCCGCGCCGGCTTCGGGCGCTTCGGCTCCCGTGGCCGCAGCCGCCGGCGCGCCGGACACCGGCACGAGCGCGACGGGCCCGAGCGTGCCCGACACCGCGCGCACGCCGACGTCGGAACTCGGCACGGCCACCAACGCCCTGCCGCAGGACGCCAACGCGCAGGCCGCCGCCGCCGCCAACCGCGCGACGGAAGCCGTGCAAACGCCGTCGGGCTTCACGCCCTCGGTGCGCGCGGGCAATCCGCAGTCGTCGGCGCTGCCGCAGAACGTCGGCACGATGCCGTCGCAGGTCCAGTTGCATCGTCAGCCGGCGCCGCAAATCCAGGGCGTGCCGCCGAGCAACCCGGTCGGCCCGGCCGCCGGCGCGCAAGGCACGGGCGACACCAACACGGCGCCTTCCGGCCCCGCGCGCGATTCGTCGCTCGCGGCGCCGCCCACGGTGCCGGCTTCGGGCGCCGCGGCCCCGAGCAACTAATCGGCAACCGCACGGTACCGACCCGGCTGGCAGCAGCCGTTGCACAATCAGGGCGTGGTGCGCGCGGCGCGCCACGCATCCAGCCGGCGGCCGGGTGTCACTACCGGCCGCCGCGTTCATTTGGCGGCGGCGCTGCGTAGTGCCGCTGGCGACACCTTGGCAGGAAGACTCATGAAAATCGCAATCGCCGGTGCATCGGGCCGCATGGGCCGCATGCTGATCGAAACCGTCCTCAATTCTCCCGATGTCACGCTTTCGGGCGCGCTCGTGCGCAAGGGTTCGGCCGCCATCGGCCAGGACGCGGGCGCGTTCCTCGGCAAGAACACCGGCGTGCGCATCACCGACGACATCGAGCAGGTTTTCGCGCAAAGCGACTGCCTGATCGACTTCACGCGCCCCGAGGGCACGCTCGCGCACCTCGAGGCGGCGCAGCGCCACGGCGTGAAGATGGTGATCGGCACCACCGGCTTCGACGCCCAGCAAAAGGCGCAGCTTGGCGCGGCCGCGCAAAAGGTCGGCGTCGTGTTCGCGGCGAACATGAGCGTGGGCGTGAACGTCACGCTCAAGCTGCTCGAATACGCGGCGCGCTTTTTCGAGACCGGCTATGACATCGAGATCATCGAGGCGCACCATCGCCACAAGGTCGACGCCCCCTCGGGCACCGCGCTTGCGATGGGCGAAGCCGTGGCGCGCGCGCTCGGCCGCGACCTCGACGAATGCGCCGTGTACGGCCGCGAAGGCGTGACGGGCGAGCGCGACCCCTCGACGATCGGGTTTTCGGCGATTCGCGGCGGCGACATCGTCGGCGATCATACGGTGCTGTTCGCGGGCATTGGCGAGCGCATCGAGATCACGCACAAGTCCTCGAGCCGCCTTTCGTACGCGCAAGGCAGCGTGCGCGCCGCGCGCTTTCTGCAAGACAAGGCCAACGGCCTGTACGATATGCAGGACGTGCTCGGCCTGCGCTGAGCGTTTCCCTTACCGTCCGGTGCGTGCGCCGGACAGACAGTGAGCGAGGTCCGATGGCGGCGAGTTCCGGGGTCATTCACTATCTGCAAACCGGCGACGCGGTTACCCACGCGGTGGCGTGGGTGTTGCTCGCCATGTCCATTGCGAGCTGGTGCTTCCTCATCGTGAAGAGCTGGGTCCTGCTGCGCGCGAAGCGCCAGGGGCCGCGCGCCATCGCCCGTTTCTGGCAGGCGCGCACGCTCGCCGATGGCGTGGCCGCCATGCGCGGCGTCGATCGCGAGCGGGTGTTCCTGCCGCTCGCCCAGGCGGCGCTTGCCGTCGAGGAAGCCGATACGCACGGCGTGATGCTCGCCCGCGTGGACCGCGGCGAGCGCGTGCTGCGGGCGTTGCGCGGCGCGCTTCAGGCGTCGCAGCGGCGGCTCGAATTCGGCCAGGTGCTGCTCGCGTCCGTGGGCAGCACGGCGCCGTTCGTGGGCCTGCTCGGTACTGTCTGGGGCATCTATCACGCGCTCGGCAGCATTGCCGCGAGCGGCCAGGCGATGATCGAGAACGTGGCCGGCCCGGTGGGCGAGGCGCTCATCATGACGGCCTTCGGCCTCGTCGTCGCGATTCCGGCGGTGCTCGCCTATAACATCCTGGGTCGCCTCGTGCGCCAGCTTTGCGACGATCTCGACGGCTTCGCGCACGATCTGCACGCTTACGCCAGTGCGCCGGAAGGCGCGCCGCTGCGGCGCGAAGGCGGGCACGGCGCGCTGCGCGAAGGCGCGCGGGCCGAGTCGTAGGAGGCACCGCGCATGGCATTCGGAGGACTCGAAAAGAAGCGCGACGGGGCGCCGATGTCCGACATCAACATGACGCCGCTCATCGACGTCATGCTCGTGCTGCTTGTCATCTTCATCATCACCGCGCCGCTTTTCACGCACGCGATCCGACTCGATTTGCCGAAAGTCGAGGCGCAGCCCGCGCAGCAAACGGCGCAAACCGTCACGCTTTCCATCGACGCGGCCGGCAAGCTCTACTGGAACGCCCAGCCCATCACGCTCGACGAACTGCGCGCGCGCTTCACGGCCGCGGGCAAGCAGCCAGAGTCGCAGCAGCCCGAGCTGCAACTGCGCGCCGCGCGCGAGACGCGCTACGACGTGATCGCCCAGGTGATGGGGGCCGCGCAGCAGGCCGGGCTCACGCGCCTTGGCTTCGTGACCGAGCCGCCCGGCGGGGCGCATTGAGTACGCGACTGAGCACGCGCCAGTCAACGGTATAATCAACGTTTCCTTTAAAAACGGGCCCCGCGAAACCGCCGCAACCTGCCGGTATCGTGAACGGCCGGCCCGGTGCATCCGGCACCGAAAGCGCCCGTTTCCAGCGTTCACCATCCACACCATGCTCGAAAAATACGTTCCCTCCGACGTCGAATCCGCCGCGCAAGGCGAATGGCGCGCCACCGACGCTTACCGGACGGCCGAAAAGGCCGACAAGCCCAAGTTCTACTGCGTCTCGATGCTGCCGTATCCGTCGGGCAAGCTGCACATGGGCCACGTGCGGAACTACACGATCAACGACGTGATGTACCGCTACTTGCGCATGAACGGCTACAACACGTTGATGCCGATGGGCTGGGACGCGTTCGGCATGCCGGCCGAGAACGCCGCGATGGCCAACAGCGTGCCCCCGGCGAAGTGGACGTACGACAATATCGAGTACATGAAGGGCCAGATGAACTCGATGGGCCTCGCCATCGACTGGTCGCGTGAAATCGCCACCTGCAAGCCCGACTACTACAAGTGGAACCAGTGGTTCTTCCTGAAGATGCTCGAAAAGGGCATTGCCTACAAGAAGACCGGTACGGTGAACTGGGACCCGGTCGATCAGACCGTGCTCGCCAACGAGCAGGTGATCGACGGGCGCGGCTGGCGTTCGGGCGCGCTCGTGGAAAAGCGCGAAATCCCGATGTACTACCTGCGCATTACGCAATACGCCGACGAACTGCTGAACGACCTCGACGGCCTCGGCTGGCCCGAGCGCGTGAAGATCATGCAGCAGAACTGGATCGGCAAGAGCTTCGGCGTGAACTTCGGCTTCCCGTATGAGCTGGACGGCGAGAAGAAGCTGCTGCGCGTGTTCACCACGCGCGCCGACACGATCATGGGCGTGACCTTCGCGGCGATCGCGGCCGAGCACCCGCTCGCCACGCGTCTCGCGCAGGGCAAGCCGGAACTTCAAGCGTTCATTGACGAATGCAAGCGCGGCGGCGTGGCGGAAGCCGATGTCGCGACGATGGAAAAGAAGGGCGTGCCCACGGGCTTCACCGTCACGCACCCCGTCACGCACGAGCAGGTGCCGGTGTGGATCGGCAACTACGTGCTGATGAGCTATGGTGAAGGCGCCGTGATGGGCGTGCCGGGCCACGACGAGCGCGACTTCGCGTTCGCCCAGAAGTACAACCTGCCGATCAAGCAGGTGATCGCCGTGGAAGGCGAGACGTATTCGCTCGACGGCTGGCAGGAATGGTACGGCGACAAGGAACGCGCGGTTTGCGTGAACAGCGGCAAGTACGACGGCCTCGCCTACACGGCGGCCGTTGACGCCGTCGCAGCCGACCTCAAGGCGCTCGACCTCGGCGACAAGCAGGTCACGTGGCGTCTGCGCGACTGGGGCATTTCGCGCCAGCGCTACTGGGGCACGCCGATCCCGATCATCCATTGCCCGAGCTGCGGCGATGTGCCGGTGCCGGAAAAGGATCTGCCGGTCGTGCTGCCGGAAGACCTCGTGCCGGACGGCACGGGCAACCCGCTCGCGAAGTCCGAAGCATTCCTGAACTGCAAGTGCCCGACCTGCGGCGCCGACGCGAAGCGCGAAACCGACACGATGGACACGTTCGTCGACTCGTCGTGGTACTTCTACCGCTACGCCGCGCCGGACGCGAAGAACATGGTGGACGAGCGCACCGACTACTGGATGCCGATGGACCAGTACATCGGCGGCATCGAGCACGCCATTCTTCACCTCTTGTACTCGCGCTTCTGGGCGAAGGTCTCGCGCGACCTGGGCCTCGTGAAGTTCGGCGAACCGGCGAAGAACCTGCTCACGCAGGGCATGGTGCTCAACGAAACCTTCTACCGCGAAGACGCCGCGGGCAAGAAGACCTGGTACAACCCGGCCGACGTGACCGTCGTGCATGACGACAAGGGCCGCCCGACCGGCGCCACGCTCAATGCCGACGGCCAGTCCGTAGTGCTGGGCGGCATCGAGAAGATGTCGAAGTCGAAGAACAACGGCGTCGACCCGCAGGTGCTGATCGACCAGTACGGCGCGGATACGGCGCGTCTGTTCACGATGTTCGCGGCGCCTCCCGAGCAGCAGCTCGAATGGTCTGGCGCGGGCGTGGAAGGCGCGAGCCGCTTCCTGCGTCGCGTGTGGGCCTTCGGGGTGGCGAACGCCGATGCGATCAAGTCGCGCGCCTCGTTCGACGCCGCCGCGCTCACCGACGTCGAAAAGGCGCTGCGCCGCGAAGTCTATAGCGTGCTCAAGCAGGCCGACTTCGACTATCAGCGCTTGCAGTACAACACCGTCGTTTCGGCGTCGATGAAGATGCTCAACGCCATCGACAGCGCCAAGGGTGCGGGCGCAGGCGTGCAGCGCGAAACGTTCGGCGTGCTGTTGCGCGTGCTGTACCCGGTCGTGCCGCACATCGCGTTCGAACTCTGGAAGGCGCTGGGTTACGGCGACGAATACGGCACGCTGCTCGACGCGCCCTGGCCGAAGGTCGACGAGAAGGCGCTGGAACAGGCTGAAATCGAACTCGTGCTCCAGGTGAACGGCAAGGTGCGCGGCGCGGTGACGGTGGCGAAGGACGCACCGAAGGAAGCGATCGAAGCCGCCGCGCTCGCGCACGAGATGTTCGTCAAGTTCGCGGAAGGCCGTGCACCGAAGAAGATTATCGTCGTGCCGGGCCGCCTCGTGAACGTCGTGGTCTAAGCGCAATCAAGGCCATGCTGGCGGCGCTGCGCGCATCTAACGCGCCGCGCCGCTCGAGCCGGCACCGGCGACTCTGTCGCGAACCCAGGGAGTCCATGTGATTCGCAGATCGTTCCTCAGGCTGTTCCCGCTCGTGGCCGGCGGTGCGCTGGCCCTCTCGGCGTGCGGCTTCCAGCTGCGCGGCGAGCATAACTTCGCGTTCAAGCGTCTCGCCGTCGTCGGCGCGCCGCCGTCGTTCAATGGGCGCCTCACGCGCATGGTCGAGGGCGGTAGCGACTCGGTGGTGGTCGAATCGACGGCCAATGCCGACGCCGTGTTGCACGTGACCGAAACGCGCAACTTCAGCACGCTCACGCTCAACTCGTTCGGCTCCGTCGAGGAATACCAGATCAACTACTGGCTGAACTACACGCTGGTGGGCAAGGACGGCACCGTGCTGATCCAGCCGAGCACGATCGCACTGAACCGCGCCATGACCTATAGCGACCAGTTCTCGACCGCGAAGTCGCAAGAAGCCGAACTGCTGTTCACGGACATGCAAAACGATGCCGTCGACCAGCTCATGCGGCGTCTTGCCGTGCTGAAGACGCTGAACCCGACGCCGGATCAGGTCGTGCCGGGTGTGTCGCCGCGCGCGCCGCTGCCGCCGCCGCCGCTCTGATGCGCGCCGTGTCCACTTCCTGAGCGATCTCCGACCGATTCATGCAACTGCGACCCGACGCACTCGAACCGCACCTCGCGAAAGGCCTGGCCGGCCTGTACGTCGTCTATGGCGACGAGCACCTGCTCGCCCAGGAGGCGTGCGACCGCATCCGCGCGGCCGCACGCGCGGCAGGCTTCACCGACCGCTCGGTGTTCACGGTCGAGCGCGGCTTCGACTGGAGTTCGCTGCTGGGCGCGAGCCAGTCGATGTCGCTGTTCGGCGATCGCCAACTGGTCGAATTGCGCATTCCCTCGGGCAAGCCCGGCAAGGAAGGCGCGGACGCGCTCAAGACCCTCGCCGCCGCCTCGAATCCCGACGTGCTGATGCTCGTCACGCTGCCGCGGCTCGATGCGGCCACGCAGAAGTCCGCGTGGTTCTCGGCGCTGGCCGAAAGCGGCGTCGCGCTGAAGGTCGATCCCGTGGAACGCGCCGCGTTGCCGAACTGGATCGGCCAGCGTCTTGCGCTGCAAGGCCAGCGCGTGGCGCCCGGCGAGGACGGCCGGCGCGCGCTGCAATTCGTGGCGGAGCGCGTGGAAGGCAACCTGCTGGCGGCGCATCAGGAAATCCAGAAGCTCGGGCTGCTCTATCCGCAAGGCGTGCTGAATTTCGAGCAGATTCACGACGCCGTGCTCAACGTCGCGCGTTACGACGTATTCAAGCTCAACGAAGCGATGCTCACCGGCGACGTGGGCCGCCTCTCCCGCATGCTCGACGGGCTGCGCGGCGAAGGCGAGGCCTCGGTGCTCGTGTTGTGGGCCGTGGTGGAGGAAATCCGCACGCTGCTGCGCATCAAGCGCGGCGTGGCGGCGGGCAAGCCGCTTGCCATGCTGCTGCGCGAGAACCGTGTGTGGGGGCCGCGCGAGCGGCTCATCGGGCCCGCGCTCTCGCGCCTGACCGAAGCGACGCTCGAACGCGGCCTCGCGCTCGCCGCGCGCCTCGATCGCCAGGTGAAGGGGCTTTCCGGACAATCGCGCGCCGACTGGCGCAACGCGCTGCCGCCCGACGCCTGGGACGGCCTCTTCGAACTGGCGATGCTGGTGGCCGCGCCCCGCGACGGTGCGACGCAGGCGCGCGCCGCCGGCGGCGCGCGTGGTGCTGCTGCGCCGGGGCGCGCCCAGCCGGCCAGCCCGGCCGCGGCGGCAGCCGCCGCTGCGGCGGCGGCCCGACCACGCACCGCAGGGCCGTCGCGCCGCCCGGGCTGAAGCGTTCGACGCTCGCCCCAACTGGCGCTACGGCACCTGCTTGACGCCCGCTGCGCCTCCCGGGCTTTCCGGCCACGCCCAGCAAACCCAGGCGGCTGGCCTTAAAATCGGCTTGAACCGCATTGAATCGAACCGCTCGCCCGCATCCCGCTGACTGCGACTGGCGCGCCGCACTACAGAAAACACCATGGATATCGACCAGTACATGACCGATCTCGGCCGCCGCGCCCGCAAGGCTTCGCGCGCGATGGCCCGGGCCTCGACGGCCGCGAAGAACGCGGCGCTCGACGCGGTGGCGCAAGCCATCGAGCGCGACGCGCAGCAGCTCAAGGAGGCGAACGCCCGCGATCTCGCGCGCGCGAAGGAGAAGGGCCACGACGCGGCCTTCATCGACCGCCTCACGCTCTCGGACAAGGCGCTGAAGACGATGGTCGAAGGCCTGCGCCAGGTGGCCGCGCTGGCGGACCCTATCGGCGAGATCGGCAACCTCAAGTTCCGCCCGAGCGGCATTCAGGTGGGGCAGATGCGCGTGCCGCTCGGCGTGATCGGCATCATCTACGAGTCGCGCCCGAACGTGACGATCGACGCGGCGGCGCTGTGCCTGAAATCGGGCAACGCCACCATCCTGCGCGGCGGTTCCGAGGCGCTCGAATGCAACACGGCGCTCGCGAAGCTGATCGGCGAAGGGCTCGCGGCGGCGGGGCTGCCGCAAGACGCGGTGCAGGTGGTCGAGACGGCTGACCGTGCGGCGGTGGGCAAGCTCATCACCATGACGGAATTCGTGGACGTGATCGTGCCGCGCGGCGGCAAGAGCCTGATCGAGCGCCTGATGGCCGAGGCGCGCGTGCCGATGATCAAGCACCTGGACGGCATTTGCCACGTGTACGTGGACGACCGCGCCGACCTCGCGAAGGCGCTGAGCGTGTGCGACAACGCGAAAACGCATCGCTACGGCACCTGCAACACGATGGAGACGCTGCTCGTCGCGCGCGGCATTGCGCATGACGTGCTGCCGCCGCTTGGCCGTCTGTATCGCGAAAAGGAAGTGGAACTGCGCGTGGATGCAGCCGCACGCGCGATTCTCGCGGAAGCCGGCGTCGGCCCGCTCGTGGACGCTACCGAAGAAGATTGGCGCACCGAGTACCTCGCGCCCGTGCTGGCGGTGAAGGTGGTCGACACGCTCGACGACGCAGTCGAGCACATCAACCACTACGGCTCGCACCACACCGACGCGATCGTGACCGAAGACCACGACCGCGCCATGCGCTTCCTGCGCGAAGTGGACTCGGCCAGCGTGATGGTGAACGCCTCGACGCGTTTCGCCGACGGCTTCGAGTTCGGCCTCGGCGCCGAGATCGGCATTTCGAACGACAAGCTGCATGCACGCGGCCCGGTTGGCCTGGAAGGGCTGACCTCGCTCAAATACGTGGTGCTGGGCCACGGCGAAGGCCGTCAGTAATCGCGCGGCACCGGCGGCGGCGCGTGTCGCAGCGCGTCGCCTGACTGTTCAATCGCTCACGAAGAAGAAAAAAGATGTCGATGCTTTGGGTCAAGACATTTCACATCGTGCTGATCGCCTCCTGGTTCGCGGGCCTCTTTTACCTGCCGCGCATCTTCGTGAACCTCGCGATGGAAACCGAGCCCGCGGCCGTCAAGCGCCTGCTTATCATGGCGCGCAAGCTCTATCGCTTCATGACGATGATCGCTGTTCCCGCGCTGCTTTGCGGGCTTTGGCTGTGGCTCGTGGTGGGCATCGGGCGGGGGCAGGGCTGGATCCACGCGAAAGTGGCCGTGGTGGTGCTGCTCATCGCGTACCACGCTTACTGCGGACGCCTGCTCAAGACTTTCGAGCGCGGCGAGAACCGGCGCTCGGACAAGTGGTATCGCATGTTCAACGAACTGCCGGTGCTCGGCATGCTCGCTGCGGTGGCGCTTGCCGTCATCAAGCCTTTCTGACGCTCCCTTCCTCACTTCCCCGCGGGCAGATCAAGCGCTGCTCGCTTCCTTGCGGCGCATGCGTGCCGCCGCAACGCGCCAGCCGTCCTCGCGCTTCACGAACACGTCGGTGAAGCGATACTCCACCGCCTTGTAGCCCGCCGCCGGCGTGAACCGGTTGATGCCGGTCACGACCGCGACGTCGTCCAGCACCTGCACGCGCACATCCTCCAGCACCTGTGAACCGCCGGCCGGCAGCGCGGGAGCGGCCAGCAGGTCGTTCTTGTTGCGCCGGACGTTGCCGGGAAATATTTCGATGAACTTATCGTCCAGCAAGTCGTTGAGCACCGGGCGGTCGCCTGCGGATGCGGCTTGGGTCCACTGGTGCTCCAGCAGTTCGAGCTGGAGCTTTTCAGAGATGGGACTGCTCGCGTTCGGCGTGGCCGAAGCATAGGCGGCCGTGGCCAGGACGCTGGCGGCCGCGATGATGAACATGCGTTTCATGGCGTTTCCTTGGGTGTGACGACGAAGCCGTGAGGCTTGCGCAACGGGAAACGAAGGAGGCGTGGCTGGTGCGTGGCCGGCGCATAAGCGCGCGCAATTGGCTCGATGCTGGCGAAGTCTGCGTGACGCCCGATTGGCCTCGTGTGAGGTGAAGTGTATGTCAGCGTTTCCCGACATACCGAAGTCTATGCGTCGGATTGAGCCAGTCATATAGGACAAGTCTCAAAGCCGCCCAGGATGATATGTGTTGTCGCGATGCAACGGCGCCGCGGTGGAAAGGGAGCGTCTCAGTATCCGGTCGTGCGACGAGTCTTGCGACGTGAGCGGTATTGACGTGGTAAATCCGCGCAACGGATTTATTTGACCAATCTACCGATATTTACTGCATCCGACGATGGTTAATGAGATTTATTCCTAATTCGTGTAGGTTTTTGTAATGTTTATTGTAATAAATGGCGACCTTAAGCGTAATAAATGACTGCTTTAAGCTATCGATTTAAGAAAAATCAACCTTACACTCCTGAAAATTTAAATTGACTTTTTGGAATCCTGCCAGCTTGATCTGACTAGCCTGGGACGCCGTGTCAGTGTGATTCGCGGTCAAATCTATCCCGTTCTCCGAGATATTTTTCTTTAAGAGTTCTCTTATGTTCCTTACGAATTCAAGTCCATAAAGTCGCAACTGTTACTGCGTACGGACCCCTAAATTCTGTCAGAAATAGCTAACTTTATTCTGAGTAAGTGCACTTTTGCGCGATGGGTGGAAATTTTTGAGGTCCGCCAGCAGGGTATTCGTGAATATCGTCTTTGGTTTATGTCGCTCATCCGATGACGGCGCGTTAATGCCGTATAGACGCGGGCGACTCGGTTGATATTCCTTCTTGAACGGGGCAACGAATGAACAGGACATATGGATCGATAGGGAACGCATCCACAGGAATCTTCCTTGTCGCACGGCAAGCTTGCTGTGGCCGCAAAAACGGGGGTGGTTCCAGCGGCAATCTCAATGTGCTGGTCCGGTTGGGGCTACGAGGCGTCGGTGGACGTTTCGCAGTGGGCCGCTCGTAGACGAAAGAGTTCGCGCTGGTTTGAGTGCGGTTTCTGGCGGGATGGCAAGACCCGTCGAATTTTGTGGATCTTGACAAATAATTAAGGATTGCAAATGAATAAGGTGTATCGCTCGGTCTGGAACGAGTCGACGAAAACGTGGGTTGCCGTGCAGGAAAATGCGAGCGGACGTAGCAAGAGCGCAAGCGGCTCTGCAGGTCTGGGCATCGACGCGGTGGTCGGCGCACTCACGCGGACGAATCTCGGCCGCTCGGCCATGGCGCTGGCGGTCATGGGGGCAATTTCTCCTGCCGCATTCGCTGCCCAAGAAGGCGGGACTATTGAGGAGTGCCATGCCGGTGCCACCGACGGTACGTCCATCATTGCGAATATGGGTCTCCAGGCCGTCGGGGATTGCTATGCGGCCGGGGGCGGCTTGTGGATCAACGGCAGTTACCAAAACCGCGCCTATAGTGGGGCCGCAGTTGGAAACCAGACCTACATGTCGTTCAACGCGACTAGCGGAACAGTACTCGTTGGGGCGGGCAACGGCATCTTCCTTGAGAACCAGACCAGCCTGACCGGCAACAAGATCATCGCTCTCGCCAACGGTGCGGTCAATTCCTATAGTCAGGACGCGGTCAACGGTTCGCAGCTCTACGGCTTGGGTAACTCGGTGGCTCAGGCGTTTGGCAGCGGTTCGTCAATGACGAGCACGGGCTCGTTTACGGGGCCGACGTACAACCTCGGCGGAAAGGTCTACTTCAACACCGGCGATGCATTCACCGCGCTTTACGGCAGCATCACGAACGCCAGCGGCAGCATCGACGCGGTGCTGTACGACTCAACGGCGCATAACGCGGTCACGCTCGGCGGCGTTGGGAAATCGCACGTTCCGGTCGCGCTGACCAACGTGGCTGCGGGTGCCGTGAACGCGGGCAGCATCGATGCCATTAACGGTTCGCAGCTCTATGGGCTCGCTTCGAGCACGGCGAGCGCGCTGGGCGGCTCGACAACCGTGAACGCGAACGGCTCGATCAGCACACCGAGCTTTGTGCTCAAGAACGGGACGACATACAACAGCGTCGGCAAGGCGCTTGCTGCGCTGGACGTGGGCGGTAGCGGCACCGATCCGTTGGCGGTTCATTACGACGGTACGTCGATGACCACTGTGACGCTGGGTGGCGTGGGTTCGAGCACGCCGGTGACGTTGGCGAACGTGGCGGCGGGTGTGGCGAACACGGACGCGGTCAACGTGAAGCAAATGCATGACGCCGTCGTGACGGGCAACCCGTACATCGGCGGTATCGGCGGCACCTGGAACTCGCCGAATGCTGCTAAGGCTACCACTCTCAACTCGGTTGCGCTGGGCCTTAACTCCGTCGCGGACGAGGGTCTGACGATCTCCGTGGGTAACAGCTCAACCGGTCTGATGCGTCGCATTACCAATGTGATGGACGGTCAGGCGGATAGTGATGCGGCAACCGTCGGTCAGGTATCGCAGGCGATGGGCGCTACCGCGGCGACCACGCAGGCGGCGCTCAAGCAGACCAGCAACCAGATGCTGGCTGCCATCCAGAACGTCGACGACCAGGTTCAGGCGGTCAGCCAGCAGGTTCAGGCGGTGCGATCGCTTGGGTCGACGGTTGGCGCGACTTCGCCACGTTCGTCAACACGACCGGAGCATGATCCGCATCGCCACCCAGCGTGACCTTGCCCATCGACGTGTCGTCGTACGCCACGAACGCGTTGGTGATGTTGCCCGAGGCATCCGTCTTCGCGCCCAGTGCATAGAGCTGCGAGCCGTTCACCGCGTCAACGCTCGACGCGTTCATGCCGCCGTTCGCCACGTTTGTCAGCTTGACCGGATCATGATCCGAGCCGCCCAGCGTCACCGTGTTCATCGACGTGTCGTCGTATGCCACGAACGCGTTGGTGATGTTGCCCGAGGCATCCGTCTTCGCACCCAGTGCATAAAGCTGCGAGCCGTTCACCGCGTCAACGCTCAAGGCCGTCAAACCACCGTTCGCCACATTCGTCAGCGTGACTGCGGCATGACCCGAACCACCCAGCGTCACCGAATCATGCGATGACGTGTCGTAAATCACGGCATCCGCGAGCTTGCCGTAGATATCCGTGACATCGCCCGCCAGTTTCGACACATTCGTGTTCGTCGCATTAAGCTGCTGGCCATTCACCGCGTCCAGGCTCGTGGCGTTCAGCGCGCCATTCGCCACGTTCGTCATCGTAACCGGCGCGTGGCCCGAGCCACCCAGCGTCACCTTGGAGAACGACGTATCGTCATATTGGACGGCACTTGCGTTTAGCGCCGCAAGCGCGTCACCTACGTTGTTATAGGTGTTGCCGTCGATGGCATAGGCCGGCTTGACGACCGAGCCATTCGCGCCAACCGATGCGCCAGAGCCGAATGCGCTAACGGCATCCGTCAACTGGCTGACGTTCACCGCATCGGTGCCGGCCGTGCCCTTCGCAACGTAGATGATCTGGCGCTGCCTGTTCGCCGAGCCCACCGAGATCGAATTCATGCGGTCGGCAACCGAACTCGAGCCCAGCGCAACCGAATCGGTGGCGCCGCTGAGGACGCTGGTCGCTCGACCGAGCGCGATGGAATTGGTGGCCGTCGAACTGACCTGAGCGATCGTACCGAACGCCATGGAGTCCGTAGCGCTCGCCGCCGCCGTGTTGCCGAATGCCAACGAGTTCAAGCCGGTAGCTTTCGCATTGAAGCCCGCGGCGAATGTGTTGTCTCCCGAAGCGACCTCGCCATTACCCAACGCGATCGCATTCTTCCCCGTCGCCTTGGCGCTGCCGATCGCGAGCGCGCCTTGCCCGCTTGCCGTCGAATTGACGCCAATTGCCGTTGTGGCGGTACCGGTTGCCAACGTCTGTGAACCAAGCGCCGTGGAGTTCGCACCCGTTGCGGTGGACATCGCGCCGACTGCCACGCCGTACGAATTCGTCGCAACATAGGCGTTGTCGCTGCCATCTCCTATGCCGTCAGCCTGGAAATACGTGCTGCCCGAACCTGAACCAGCAGATCCAGAACATCAACGTCAACGGTTCTGAGTATCTGTCGACCAACACGACGAGCGGTGCGGCTTCGGCCACGGGCACCAACTCGATCGCGGCGGGCGGTGGTGCGATTGCTTCGGGTGCGAGCTCGACGGCGATTGGCGACAGCGCGAAGGCCACGGGCAACAACTCGGTTGCGCTGGGTGCGAACTCGGTGGCGGACGAGGACAACACCGTGTCCGTGGGTTCGGAGGGCAACGAACGTCGCATCACCAATGTGGCGAACGGCGTCAACCCGACCGACGCGGCGAACATGGGTCAGTTGCAGAGCGGCTTGAATGCGCTCCAGAGCAACGTGAACTCCGTGGCGCGCACCGCATACAGCGGCGTGGCGGCGGCAACGGCGCTCACGATGATCCCGGACGTCGATCAGGGCAAGACCATCGCGGTGGGTGTCGGTACGGCGAACTTCCAGGGCTACCAGGCCGTGGCGTTGGGCGCATCGGCTCGCATCACCCAGAACCTCAAGGTGAAGCTGGGCGGTGGTTATGGTTCGAGCGGCGGCGCGACCTTCGGCGGCGGTATGTCGTATCAGTGGTAAGCGCCTGAGGGCGAACCGGACGCGGCGCGGTACGGCCGCTTCCGGTCAGCCGGAATCATGGCTTGCGTTCGGGCGTGTGGTTCGCGCCCGGACACAAAGCGACAAAGCGGACTCTTTCGGGAGTCCGCTTTTTTTGCGTCGACGCTTTTTAGCACGAGAGAGGGCGCAGCGAATCCAGCGGTTCGGGTTTAGCCGTTCGGGTCCAGCCTTCGCCGCGCGATGATGTCTTTCGCGTCGGCGAGCTTTTCAGCGAGTTCGGGGCCGCGTTGGAGCGCCACGCCCACCGCGAGGATGTCGCCGATCGCGAGATGCGAGGTGCGTGAAGTCATCGGCGAAAAGACGTCGGTGTCCTCGTCGACGTTTGCGTGCAGGCCCACGCTCGCGAGCCGCGCGAGCGGAGACGTGCCATGCGTGATCGCGATGACCTTCGCGCCACGGCCGAGCGCCGTGCGCGCGGCGTCCACGATGTCGCGCGTACGTCCCGTGTTCGAGATCGCCACGACCACGTCACCGGGCCCGAGCAGCGCCGCCGACATCAGGAATGTGTGCGGGTCCGCGTACGCGACGCTCGGCATGCCAAGGCGAAAGAACTTGTGCTGCATGTCCTGCGCGGCGATGCCCGAGCCGCCTGCGCCATAGAACTCGATGCGCGCAGCGTTGGCGAGCAGGTCGATGGCCGCGGCGAGCGAGTCGGTCGAGAGGTTGTTGCGCACCTGCACGAGCGCGCCGATGGTCCGGTCCAGCACCTTCGCCGCGACGCCCGGCACTGGTTCGTTCGGACTCACGTCGCGATAGACGGCCGGATGTTCCGTTGGCAGGTCGGCGGCAACGGCCTGGGCGAGGCGGATCTTGAACTCCCGGAATCCCGAGAAACCCAGCGCATGACAGAACCGTGCGATGGTCGGCTGGCTCACGCCCGCGCGCTCGGCGACCTCGGTCATCGAAAGGTCGAGCACCTCGCGCGGCGCTTCCACCACGTAATCGGCGAGCTTGCGCTCCGAAGGGCGCAATTGCTCGCGCATGGCTTTCACCTGGGACAGCAGCATCGGGAAACTCGCACTATGCTGAAAGATCCGTGGACTATAGCGGATCGTACGTTATGTACAAAAACTACAGGATCGTCGTTTGCTTCTCTCCGGGTTGGTTGCGCAGCGTCGCGCGAGTCCCGTCAGTAATAAGACTAGGCGTTCGTGTAACGTTGCGCCCCCAGGGTCTAACCGGGATTGTCGGCTTGTAGTTTTTCTACTAACATCGCGCCATCGCTGTCTGGAGCGCCGCAGGCGCGCCTGATCTGGCCCCGAGCGTCCCCGCCGAGACAAGAAGGAAGGAGATTCGATGGTTTCCCCGCATTCTCAGTTGATGAAGGTCACGCAGCGCGTGATCGAGCGCAGCAAGCCGACCCGCGAGGCCTATCTCGCGCGCATTGCGGCCGCTCAGGATCGTTTCCCGGCGCGTGGCGCGCTCTCGTGCGCGAATCTTGCGCACGGTTTCGCCGGCCTCGAAGGCCGCGACAAGATCTCGATCAAGTCGATTCGCGAGCCGAACATCGGCATCGTCTCGGCTTATAACGAGATGCTCTCGGCGCACGCGCCCTACAAGGATTTCCCCGACATCATCAAGAAGGCGGCCCGCGAAGGCGGCGGCGTGGCGCAGTTCGCGGGCGGCGTGCCGGCGATGTGCGACGGCGTCACGCAGGGCAACGCCGGCATGGAGCTGTCGCTGTTCTCGCGCGAGGTGATCGCGATGAGCACGGCCGTGGCGCTCACGCACAACATGTTCGATGCGGCGCTGTGCCTGGGCGTGTGCGACAAGATCGTGCCGGGCCTCGTGATCGGCGCGTTGCAGTTCGGTCATCTGCCCACCGTTTTCGTGCCCGCCGGCCCGATGACGAGCGGCATCTCAAACGACGACAAGGCCAAGGTGCGCCAGCAGTTCGCCACCGGCCAGTGCGACCGCGCGGCGCTGCTCGAATCGGAGGCGGCCGCCTATCACGGTCACGGCACCTGCACGTTCTACGGCACGGCCAACAGCAACCAGATGCTCATGGAGATCATGGGCCTGCATCTGCCGGGCTCCGCGTTCATCCATCCCCATACGCCGCTGCGCGACGAGCTGACCGCCGCTGCGGCGCGCCGGGTGCTCGAACTCACCGTCGAGCGCGGCAACTACACGCCGATTGGTCACGTGGTCGACGAAAAGGCCGTGATCAACGGCATCGTCGCGCTGATGGCCACGGGCGGCTCGACCAATCACACACTGCACCTCGTGGCGATGGCGCGGGCGGCAGGCATCATCATCGACTGGAACGATTTCGACGTGCTCTCGGACGCCGTGCCGCTGCTCGCGCGCGTGTACCCGAACGGCAAGGCCGACGTGAACCATTTCCACGCGGCGGGCGGCATCGCCTTCCTCGTGCGCGAACTGCTCGACGGCGGGCTGCTGCACGAAGACGTGAACACTGTCGCGGGCAAGGGCCTGCGTCATTACACCGAAGAGCCGAAGCTCATCGACGGCAAGCTCACGTGGGTTTCGGCCGTGGAAAAAAGCGCTGACGAGTCCGTTCTGCGTCCGCTCGCGACGCCGTTCCAGCCGGACGGCGGCCTGCGCCTGATGCAGGGGCGTCTGGGTCGCGGCGTCATCAAGGTGTCGGCCGTGGCGCCGGAGCGCCGCAAAGTGCGTGCGCCCGCCATCGTGTTCGATTCGCAGGAAGCCGTGCAGGAAGCGTTCGATCGCGGCGAGCTGGAGCGCGATTTCGTGGCTGTCGTGCGCTTCCAGGGCGCGCGCGCGAACGGCATGCCGGAGCTGCACCGCCTCACGCCGCTGCTCGGCGTGTTGCAGGACAAGGGCTTTCATGTGGCGCTCGTCACCGACGGGCGCATGTCGGGCGCGTCGGGCAAGGTGCCGGCCGTGATCCACGTTTCGCCGGAAACGCTGCTGCACGGGCCGATCGGCAAGGTGCGCGACGGCGATACGATCGTGATCGACGCCGTGGAAGGCTTGCTCGACATCGAAGTGGACGCCGCCGAGTGGGAAGCGCGCCCGGTCGCGCAGCCCGCGCACCAGGATCTCAACGAAGTGGGCTTCGGCCGCGAGCTGTTTGGCGTGTTCCGCGCCGCCGCCGCACCGGCCGAGCTGGGCGCAACGGTGTTCGGGCCGCTCGTCGGCGAGCAGGCCGCGACTGCGCCGGCCGCACCGGTCGCGCACACGACGAACGCCGCGGCCCACGCCGCGAACTGATTTCATCATCAAGGAGCCTGAACATGGCAAATAGCACAGTGGCCGACATCGTCCGCCTGGGTCCCGTCATTCCGGTGCTCGCCTTCGACACGCCGGAGCAGGGCGAGCACGTTTCGCGCGCGCTGCACGCGGGCGGCGTGAAGGTGCTGGAAATCACGCTGCGCACGAAAGCCGGTCTCGAAGCCATCGAGCGCGCCGCCAAAATCGCGCCGGACATCGTCGTGGGTGTGGGCACGATCACGAAGCCCGAGCACTGCGCACTCGCGAAGCAGGCCGGCGCGCAGTTCGGCGTGTCGCCGGGCCTCACGCGCGAGATCCATCAGGCGTCGCTCGACGCGGGCCTGCCGCTCCTGCCGGGCGTGATGACGCCGACCGACATCATCGTCGCGATGGAACTGGGTTACGAGATCGTGAAGTTCTTCCCGGCAGTGCCGGCCGGCGGTCTGAACATGCTGCAAGCGTTCCATGGCCCGTTCCCGACGCTCAAGTTCTGCCCGACGGGCGGCATCAGCGCCGAATCGGCGCCGACCTTCCTCGCGCTGCCGAACGTGGTGTGCGTAGGCGGTTCGTGGCTCACGCCGAAGGCTGCGCTCGCTTCGCAGAACTGGGACGAAATCACGCGTCTCGCGCATGCCGCGAGCGAGCTGTCGCGCCCGGTGCGCTGATACCGCTTCGCTTGACCCCGCGCCGCATGTTGCGGCGCAACGATGACCGGAACGCTGCGCCCGCGAGTCTGGGGGCATAACGAGCCGCGCAAACGGCGCCTTTCAGGCGCGCGCCTTGCGCGGCTCGCTCGTCTTTCCAGCACGCTGCGCCAAAAGTCGTTATAACCTCTACAATCCCCGGCCCGGCGACGGCCGGCCCCTTTCGCACCGCGTAGATTCCGCGTGTGCCGCCGCCGCGCACGCGTCGGCGCACCGGGCGAAAGGACATCGAACAACTACCTGGAGAAGAGCCTCATGGGAGTGGCCCACGGCAGCATGCTGCTGATTTACGCGCTCGTCGCGATCGCTGCGCTGATCCTGCTGATCACGCGCTTCAAGGTTTATCCGTTTCTCGTCCTGATCATCGTTTCGCTGCTGCTCGGCCTGGCCGTCGGCATGCCGATGGATCAGATCGTCAAGTCGTTCGAAACCGGCAACGGCAACACGCTTGGCCACATCGCCATCGTGGTGGGCCTCGGCACGATGCTCGGCAAGATGATGGCCGAATCGGGCGGCGCCGAGCGCATCGCCACGACGCTCATCCGCTGGTTCGGCGAGAAGAACATTCACTGGGCCATGATGGTCGTCGCGATCATCGTCGGCTTGCCGGTGTTCTTCGAAGTCGGCTTCGTGCTGCTGATTCCGATCGCGTTCAACGTCGCCAAGCGCACCGGCAAGTCGCTGCTGCTGATCGGCTTGCCGATGGTGGCGGGTCTCTCCGTCGTGCACGGGCTGATTCCGCCGCACCCGGCCGCGCTCCTCGCCGTGCAGGCGTATCACGCCGACATCGGCAAGACCATCGCTTACGGCCTGATCGTAGGCGTGCCCACGGCGATCATCGCCGGGCCGCTGTTCGCGCTCTTCATTCACCGCTTCATCAAGCTGCCGGAGAGCAATCCGCTGTCCGAACAGTTCGTGAGCAAGGCCGATCCCAAGCCCGATAGCGAACTGCCGAGCTTCGGCGTGACGCTCTTCACGATCCTGCTGCCCGTGATCCTGATGCTGGTGGGTAGCTGGGCCGATCTCGTGTTCACGCCCAAGACGCTGCCGAACAATCTGTTGCACTTTATCGGCACCTCGGACGTCGCCCTGCTGATCGCCGTGCTGGTAAGCTTCTGGACCTTCGGCGCGCAACGCGGCTTCACGCGCGAGCAGATCCAGAAGTTCTGCGGCGACTGTCTCGCGCCGATCGCGGGCATCACGCTGATCGTCGGCGCGGGCGGCGGCTTTGGCCGCGTGCTGATGGACAGCGGCGTATCGAAGCAGATCGTCGAGCTGGCACAGAACGAGCATCTGTCGCCGCTTCTGCTCGGCTGGCTCGTCGCCGCGCTGATCCGTCTTGCCACGGGTTCGGCCACGGTCGCCATGACCACGGCATGCGGCATCGTCGCGCCGATCGCGTCGGCCAGCGCCATGACGGTGAAGCCGGAGTTGCTCGTGCTCGCTACGGGCTCGGGCTCGCTGATCTTCTCGCACGTCAACGACGGCGGATTCTGGCTGATCAAGGAGTATTTCGGCATGACCGTGGGTCAGACGTTCAAGACCTGGTCGCTGCTGGAAACGATTATTTCGCTGCTGGGCCTTGGCCTCACATTTGCCTTGGCAGCGGTGGTGTAGAACTGGAGCGGTAAATGATCCTGATAGCGATGGGCGTGTCGGGCGCCGGCAAGACACGCATCGGCGAAATGCTCGCCGAGCGCCTCAAGTGCGACTTCACCGATGGCGACGCTTTTCACAGCGAAGCCAACAAGAAGAAGATGCACGACGGCATCCCCCTCACCGACGACGACCGCTGGCCGTGGCTGCGTACGATTCGCGCCGCGATCGAGGAGAAGCAGCGCGCGCACGATACGGCCGTTTTCACGTGCTCGTCGCTCAAGCGCTCGTATCGCGACATCCTGCGCGGCAACGATCGCGACGTGTGCTTCGTGTACCTGAAGGGCTCGTTCGACGTGCTGCACGAGCGCCTCGTCTCGCGCACCGGCCACTTCTTCGACCCGTCGCTGCTGCAAAGCCAGCTCGAGACGCTCGAAGCGCCGGGCCCGGATGAGGCGATCGAGGTGAGCATCGAACTCTCGCCCGAGCAGATCGTCGACGAGGTGATGAAGCAACTGGAAGTGCGCCGCGCGCAGCGATAACGCGTTGGCGGCGGTAAACGAAAAAAGCGCTCGATTCAATCGAGCGCTTTTTTTATGGCCTGGCCGTATGGCGATTACGAAATGCGCTTCGCCAGTTCCACGGCCTTGCCGACGTACGACGCGGGCGTCATGTCGAGCAGACGCTTCTTCGCGTCTTCAGGAATCGCGAGACCGCTCACGAACGTCTGCAACGCTTCGCGCGTGATGCCCTTGCCGCGCGTGAGTTCCTTCAACTGCTCGTACGGGTTCTCGATGCCGTAGCGGCGCATCACCGTCTGCACCGGCTCGGCCAGCACTTCCCACGTTGCGTCGAGGTCGTCGTTCAGACGCTGCGGGTTCACTTCGAGCTTGTCCAGGCCGCGGATCAGCGCGTCGTACGACAGCAGCGAGTAGCCGAACGCCACGCCGATGTTGCGCAGCACGGTCGAGTCGGTGAGGTCGCGCTGCCAGCGCGAGACCGGCAGCTTGTCGGCCAGGTGGCGCAGCGTGGCGTTGGCGAGGCCGAGGTTGCCTTCCGAGTTTTCGAAGTCGATCGGGTTGACCTTGTGCGGCATGGTCGACGAGCCGATTTCGCCAGCCTTCGTCTTCTGCTTGAAGTAGCCGAGCGAGATGTAGCCCCACACGTCGCGATCGAGGTCGAGCAGGATCGTGTTCGCGCGCGCGACGGCGTCGAACAGTTCCGCCATGTAGTCGTGCGGTTCGATCTGGATCGTGTACGGGTTGAACGTGAGCTTCAGGCGCTCTTCAACGACCTTCTTCGAGAATGCTTCCCAGTCGAATTCCGGATATGCCGAGAGGTGCGCATTGAAGTTGCCGACCGCGCCGTTCATCTTGCCGAGCAGTTCGACCTTCTCGATGCGCGTGATCGCGCGCGCGAGACGCGCCGCGACGTTGGCGATTTCCTTGCCGAGCGTCGTCGGGCTGGCCGGCTGGCCGTGCGTGCGCGAGAGCATCGGCTGCTCGGCGTGCGTGTGCGCGAGCGTCACAAGGCGCTGATGCACCGAGCGCAACGCCGGCAGGATCACGTGCTCGCGGGCGCCCGCGAGCATCAGGCCGTGCGACGTGTTATTGATGTCTTCCGAGGTGCAGGCGAAGTGGATGAATTCGCTTGCGCGCTCCAGTTCCGGCTGACCCTTCACCGACTCCTTGAGCCAGTACTCCACGGCCTTCACGTCGTGGTTCGTCACGCGCTCGATGTCCTTGATGCGCGCGGCGTCGTGCGCCGTGAAGTTCTCGGCGAGCTTGAGCAGGAACTGCTCCGACGCTTCCGAGAAGCGCGGCACTTCCGCGAAACCCGCCTGCGAGAGCGCGATCAGCCAGTGAATTTCCACGGTCACGCGGTTGCGCATGAATGCGGCTTCCGAGAGCCAGTCGCGCAGGGCTTCGGTTTTCGAGGCATAGCGGCCGTCGAGCGGGGAGAGCGCGTTGAGCGCGAAGAGGGTATCGGGACGAGTGTCGGACATGATGGGGACGTAACGTGGGGCGTTACGCTCAGTAGGACTCAGTTGGCGGTCGGTTGCGGTCGGATTGACGACGGCGGGAACCGCGTATTTTAGCACCTCGCCGACAGGGCCCGAGGGCGGGGCTGTCAGGCATGGTTCAGCGCCGGCGTGCGATGCGCCCTGAGGCGTTCCGTCGCGCCGGCCGCTTAACGAGATCGGGGGTTTTGAGACGGGTATAGAGTGCGATCACGTCAAAAGTTTGCGCCTAATCAAATGTTTGCTGCCATGTCTCCCGATGCTCCCCCCCTCGCTTCCACCATCGCTTCCGAGCAGGCCGCGGCCCTGGTCGACGCCGGTCTCGCCTACCACCGCGCGGGCCGGATCGACGACGCAAGCGACCTTTACGAGTCCGCACTCGACGCGCAGCCCGATCATCCCGGCGCGCTGCACTATCTCGGTGTGATCGCGCTCGGCCGCGACGACCTGGCGCAAGCCGCCGCCCTGATCGACCGCGCTCTCACGCAAGCGCCGGACAACGCCGAATACCAGGCCAACCGCGGCGTGGTCGCCGCGCGCCAGGGCGACCACACGGGCGCCGCCGCGTGGCAGCGCAAGGCGCTGGCTATCGCGCCCGATTTCGCGAACGCGCACAACAACCTCGGCAATGCGCTGATGGAACTCGGCGATCGCGCGGACGCCGCGCAGCACTACCGTCGCGCGCGCGCGCTGGAGCCGAATTCGGCGCATTTTGCGTTCAACCTCGGGCGCGCGCTCGAAGCGGCCGGGCAAAAGGCCGACGCGCTGGAGGAATTCCGCGCGGCCGCGGCGCTCGACCCGCGCGACCCGAATACGCTGATCCATATGGGACGGCTACTGCGCGGCATGGAAAAGCACGCCGAAGCCGCCGCCTGCTTCGAGCCCGTGATCGCGCGCGACCCCGACAACGTGCTCGCGCTCTTCGAACTCGGCTACGCCTACGATGCGATGCACCGCTATGAAGAGGCGATTCCGCTTTACCGCCGCGCGATCGAGCTCAAGCCCGACGGGGCGGGCGTCATCAACAATCTCGCCTTCGCGCTAACGGCGCTCGCGCGTTACGACGAAGCGGAAGTCGAATATCGCCGCGCGCTGGAACTGAACCCCGGCTTGCCGGAATCGGGTTTCCAGTTGGGCATGCTGATGCTCAGGCGCGAGGACTATGCGGACGGCTGGCCGCTGTTCGAAAACCGCAAGATCACCACCATCGGCAAGCCCAATTACCCCAAACGGCCTGGCGCCGAATGGCAAGGGGAGCCGCTCGCGGGCAAGCGTTTTCTGATCTGCCGCGAGCAGGGCGTGGGCGACCAGATCCAGTTCGTGCGCTATGCGGGCCTGCTCGCGCAGATGGGCGCGCAGGTCGACGCGTGGGTCGCCCCGGAACTGGCGACGCTCGCCGCGACGGTGCCGGGCGTGGCGCGCGTGCTCGACGCCGCGCCGAGTGACGAAGCCTTCGCGTCGGAATACGACTACAGGTGCGACGTGATGAGCCTCCCGCTCAAGTTCCCCGGCCGGCCGATCTACGCCGCCACGCCTTACATGCGCGCCGACTCCGTGCAGGCCGTTGCGTGGCGCGCACGCGTGAATGCGCTGTCCGGCGCCGCGCGTCGCCGCATCGGGCTCGTGTGGGCGGGCAACCCGCGCCACCATTTCGACGCGTTCCGCTCCGTGCCGCTCGAATCGCTCCTGCCGCTTGCCGAACTCACCGGCAACGCCTGGTTCGCGATCCAGAAGGGACCGGGGGCCGCGCAACTCGCGCGAGTCGCGGGGCGCTGGCCGATGGACGCGCTCGGCGACGATCTGCACGACTTCGCGGCCACGGCGGCGCTTATCGCGGCGCTCGACCTCGTCATTACCGTCGATACCTCGGTGGCGCACCTCGCCGGCGCGCTCGGCAAGCCGGTGTGGGTGCTGCTGGCCGCGCAGCCCGACTGGCGCTGGGGCAAGGATCGCGCCGATTCGGTCTGGTATCCGTCGGCGCGCGTGTTCCGCCAGTCCACGCTCGGCGACTGGAGCGGCGTGGTCGCGCAACTGCAAGCCGCGCTTGGCACGGCGTCCCGTTAAGCGTCTTCCAAAGCATCCCGCCGGCACGGCGCGAAATTCGCCGCGCCGCCACCCGGCCGTGCGCGCGCGGGCCTAGAATGCGGACTTCTCATCCGCTCGCTGGCCCCGCATGGAACTCAAATGGCTCGAAGACTTCGTTTCGCTCGCGGAGACGCATAGTTTCAGCCGCTCGGCCGAGTTGCGCCACGTGACGCAACCGGCCTTCTCGCGCCGCATCCAGGCACTCGAAGCGTGGCTCGGCACCGAACTGATCGATCGTTCGGTATATCCGACACGCCTCACCGCCGCGGGCCAGGTTTTCTACGAGCAGGCGCTCGCGATGCTCTCGCAGTTTCACGAGGCGCGCACGCTGCTGCGCGGCCATACGGCCACGCCCGCCGCGACCATCGAGTTCGCGGTGCCGCACACGCTATCGCTCACGTACTTTCCCCGCTGGCTCCAGCACATCGAGGCGAAGCTCGGCCGCATCCACACGCGCCTGCGCGCGCTCAACGTGCACGACGCTGTGCTCTCGCTCGTGGAGGGCGGCTGCGACCTCGTGATGGGCTACCACCACCCGAGCCATCCGGTGACGCTCGACCCCGCGCGATACGACACGCTTACACTCGGCATCGAGTCGATCAGTCCGTACTCCGCGTCGCAGCGGGCAGGGCGCGCGCGTTACACGCTGCCGGGCACGCCCGATGCGCCCGCACCGTATCTCTCGTACACGCCGAACGCCTATCTGGGCCGCATGACCGAGGTGATCGTCGCCAACGCACCGGCGCGGCTCTATCTGGATCGCGTGTACGAAACCGATATGGCTGAAGGCCTCAAGGCGATGGCGCTGGCCGGTCACGGCATCGCCTTTCTGCCGCACAGCGCGGTGGAGGACGCGGTGGCGCAGGGACATCTGATCCGGCTCGATCGCGGCACGCGCGGCGTGCCCGAGGGGCAGTTCACGCTCGACATGGAAATCCGCCTGTATCGCGACAAACTCGCGACGCAAGGCGACGACGCGCGCCAGGCGCTCGTGCGCGAACTGTGGGAAGCCGTGAGCGCGGAGCTTGCGCAACGCGAAGGCGCGGCGGCGCGCGGCGGCCGCGCAGGCTGACGAATCGCCAACCTGAACGCACTGTAAAGCTCAGGACGATGCGAAACGGCGGCGCCCGCAACGGGAGCGCGGCTCTCGCATGGCACATGCATCGACGCCGCATTGAGGTATTTCGCGCGCAGCAACAATCACGTGATGATCACCATCAATCGTGCAAACAGTCATGTTATTTCAGCCTGTAAGGCTGGAAACACGGTGCCCGCGACACGTTTTTTCGACTTCGGGGACGTTATGCACGAAAAGCATAACGGGATGATCAAACGGCATTGGATTTCACGTGGGCGTTTTCTGACAATGGCACCACTTGTTCGATCGGAGCGTTCATGTCTTCCCAATTGCAGTCGGTTCCCTCCTATCTCCACGCCGACGATCTCGGCCCGTGGGGCAACTATCTTCGTCAGGTCGATCGCGTCGCGCCGTATCTCGGCTCGCTCTCGCGCTGGCTCGAAACGCTCAAGCGCCCCAAGCGCATCCTGATCGTCGATTGCCCCATCGAACTCGATAACGGCACCGTTGCGCACTTCGAAGGCTATCGTGTCCAGCACAACGTTTCGCGCGGTCCCGGCAAGGGCGGCGTGCGTTATCACCAGGACGTTACGCTCTCCGAAGTGATGGCGCTGTCCGCGTGGATGTCGGTGAAGAACGCTGCGGTGAACGTGCCGTACGGCGGCGCGAAGGGCGGTATCCGCGTCGATCCGCGCACGCTTTCGCGTGGTGAGCTCGAGCGCGTCACGCGCCGCTACACCAGCGAAATCGGCATCATCATCGGACCGAACACCGACATTCCCGCGCCGGACGTCAACACGAACGAGCAGATCATGGCGTGGATGATGGACACCTACTCGATGAACCAGGGCCAGACGGCCACGGGCGTCGTGACGGGCAAGCCCATCTCGCTCGGCGGCTCGCTCGGCCGTCGCGAGGCCACGGGCCGCGGCGTGTTCGTCGTGGGCTGCGAAGCGGCGCGCCGCACGGGTCTTTCGATCGACGGCGCACGCATTGCCGTGCAGGGCTTCGGCAACGTGGGCGGCATTGCCGCGCGCCTCTTCCAGGAAGCGGGCTCGAAGATCGTCGCGGTGCAAGACCATACCGGCTCGCTCTATAACTCGAGCGGCATGAGCGCGGAAGCGCTGCTCGAGCACGTTGCGAAGACGGGCGGCGTGGCGGGCTTCGCGGGCGCCGAAGTGATGGCGAACGACGAATTCTGGACCGTCGAAACCGACATCCTCATTCCGGCCGCGCTGGAAAACCAGATCACGGAAAAGAACGCGGGCAAGATCCGCACGAAGATCATCGTGGAAGGCGCGAACGGCCCGACCACGACGGCAGCCGACGACATCCTGCACGACAAGGGCGTTCTCGTGATTCCCGACGTCGTGGCGAACGCGGGCGGCGTGACGGTTTCGTACTTCGAGTGGGTGCAGGACTTCTCGAGCTTCTTCTGGACCGAGCACGAGATCAACGAACGTCTCGAGCGCGTGATGCGCGAAGCCTTTACGGCGGTGTGGCAGGTTTCGAGCGAGCAGAAGGTCTCGATGCGTACGGCGGCGTTCATCGTTGCATGTAAGCGCATTCTGATGGCGCGCGAAATGCGCGGCCTGTATCCCTGACCAGCAGGAGAAAGGGCGCCGCGCGCGGCCGGTAAAGGCGCGCGCCGGGGCCCGAACTGGCATCAGTGCCAGTGACAGTTTTTGCGCTGCACATCAAGGCGCAGAGAAGGCGGACGCTCTCCACAAGGGGGCGTCCGCCTTCGCACATCTGGAGGGGAAAATGCGCTGCGCGCGTTGCGCCAGGGTCACTCTTGATTCTTTCAAAATAATTACTTTGCTACACTCAATGAGTTACCTGCAACGTATTGCAACGGAGAAAAAAATGCAGATCAAAAAGACCGCCACAATCCTCGCGCTCCTGGGTTTCGCCGCCACCGGCGCCTTCGCGCAGGAATCGGGCACGCTCAAGAAAATCAAGGACACGGGCGTCATTTCGCTGGGTCACCGCGAGTCGTCCATTCCGTTCTCGTACTACGACGACAAGCAGAATGTGATCGGCTATTCGCAGGACTACGCAGAAAAGATCGTCGAGGCGGTCAAGCAGAAGCTCAACATGCCCAACCTCAAGGTCAAGCTCGTGCCGATCACGTCGCAAAACCGCATTCCGCTCGTGCAGAACGGCACGGTGGACATCGAGTGCGGCTCGACCACGAACAATGCGGAACGTCAGCAGCAGGCTGCCTTCACGAACACGATCTTCGTGATCGGCACGCGCCTCATGACGAAGAAGGATTCGGGCGTCAAGGACTTCGCCGACCTGAAGGGCAAGACCGTCGTGACGACGGCGGGCACGACGTCCGAGCGCCTCCTGCGCAAGATGAACCAGGACAAGAGCATGGGCATGAACATCATCAGCGCGAAGGACCACGGCGAGTCGTTCATGACGCTCTCCACGGGTCGCGCGGTGGCGTTCATGATGGACGACGCGCTGCTCGCGGGCGAGCGCGCGAAGTCGAACAATCCGGGCGACTTCGTGATCGTCGGCCAGGCGCAGTCGCGTGAAGCGTACGGCTGCATGATGCGCAAGAACGACCCCGAGTTCAAGAAGATCGCCGACGACGCGATCGCCAAGGTGCAGACCTCGAGCGACGGCAACGCGATCTACAAGAAGTGGTTCGAGTCGCCGATTCCGCCGAAGGGCCTGAACCTGAACTTCCCGATGAGCGACGACATGAAGGCGCTGTTCAAGAATCCGAACGACAAGGCAATCGACTGATCGGCGACCGGGTTCGTCCCGCCCCCGGCTTGTAACTGGAACGGAACGGAAGAAGGCCGCCTTCTTCCGTTCTTTTTTCCTGGAGTTCTTTCATGTCCTATCACTGGAACTGGGGCATTCTGCTGAGTCCGGTTTCCACCGGCGAACCCACCACCTATCTCGGCTGGCTCATCTCGGGCCTCTGGGTCACGGTCACGGTGTCGCTCGCCGCGTGGGTGATCGCGCTCGTCGTGGGATCGTTCTTCGGCGTGCTGCGCACGGCGCCCAATAAATGGGCCTCGGGAGCGGGCACGGTCTATGTGGCCGTGTTTCGCAACATCCCGCTGATCGTGCAGTTCTTCGTCTGGTATCTCGTGATACCGGAACTGCTGCCGCCCGCGCTCGGCAACTGGTTCAAGCAGTTGCCGCCCAACGCGCAATTCTTTTCGTCGTCCATTCTGTGTCTGGGCCTTTTCACCGGCGCGCGCGTGTGCGAGCAGGTGCGCTCGGGCATCAACGCGTTGCCGCGCGGCCAGCGCGCAGCCGGCCTCGCGATGGGCTTCACGCAGTGGCAAACGTATCGTTATGTACTGCTGCCGGTCGCGTACCGCATCATCGTGCCGCCGCTCACCTCCGAGTTCCTCAACATCTTCAAGAACTCGGCGGTCGCCTCGACGATCGGCCTGCTCGATCTCTCGGCCCAGGCTCGCCAGCTCGTCGACTACACGGCGCAGACCTATGAGTCGTTCATCGCGGTCACGCTCGCGTACGTGCTCATCAATCTCGTGGTGATGGCGCTCATGCGCTGGGTCGAGTCGAAGTCCCGGCTCCCCGGCTACATCGGAGGCAAGTGATGCATCATTTCGACTGGAGCGGTATTCCAGGCGCGCTGCCCACGCTGTGGACGGGCGCGATCGTCACCTTCAAGATCACACTGTGCGCGATCGTGATCGGCATTCTGTGGGGCACGCTGCTCGCGCTCATGCGCCTGTCGAGCGTGAAGCCGCTCGAATGGTTCTCGAAGGGCTACGTCACGATCTTCCGCTCGATCCCGCTCGTGATGGTTCTGCTGTGGTTCTTCCTGATCGTGCCGCAGGTGCTGCAAAGCGTGCTGGGCCTCTCGCCTGACATTGACATTCGCCTTGCCTCGGCAATGGTCGCGTTCTCGCTGTTCGAGGCCGCGTACTATTCGGAGATCATCCGCGCCGGCATCCAGGCGGTGCCGCGCGGGCAGGTGAACGCGTCGTTCGCGCTCGGCATGCGCTACGGCCAGGCGATGCGCTACGTGGTGCTCCCGCAGGCGTTTCGCGCGATGGTGCCGCTTTTGCTCACGCAGGCCATCGTGCTCTTTCAGGACACCTCGCTCGTGTACGTGATCAGCCTTGCGGACTTCTTTCGCACGGCCACCAATATCGGCGATCGTGACGGCACCACGGTCGAGATGGTACTGTTCGCGGGCGCATGCTATTTCGTGGTTTGCGTGGTCGCGTCGAGCCTTGTGAAAGGTCTTCAGAAAAAGGTCGCAAGATGATTTCAATTAAGAACGTTTCGAAGTGGTACGGCCAGTTCCAGGTGCTGACCGACTGCACGACGGAAGTGAAGAAGGGTGAGGTCGTGGTGGTGTGCGGGCCCTCGGGCTCGGGCAAATCCACGCTCATCAAGACCGTCAACGGGCTCGAACCGTTCCAGCAGGGCGAGATTCTCGTGAACGGCCAGTCGGTGGGCGACAAGCGCACCAATCTCTCGAAGCTGCGCGCGAAGGTGGGCATGGTGTTCCAGCACTTCGAACTGTTCCCGCATCTGTCGATTACCGAGAATCTCACGCTCGCGCAGATCAAGGTGCTCGGCCGCGGCAAGGACGAAGCGACGCAAAAGGGCCTGAAGCTGCTCGACCGCGTGGGCCTGCGCGCGCATGCCGACAAATTCCCCGGCCAGCTTTCGGGCGGTCAGCAGCAGCGCGTGGCGATCGCGCGCGCGCTGTCGATGGACCCGATCGCCATGCTGTTCGACGAGCCGACCTCGGCGCTCGACCCCGAGATGATCAACGAGGTGCTCGACGTGATGGTGGAGCTGGCCCAGGAAGGCATGACCATGATGTGCGTGACGCACGAAATGGGCTTTGCGAAAAAGGTCGCGCACCGCGTGATCTTCATGGACCAGGGGCTCATCGTCGAGGACGACCAGAAGGAGGCCTTCTTTGCGAGCCCGAAGTCGGATCGCGCGAAGGACTTTCTCGCGAAGATCCTGCACTGAGGGGCGCTCGCGCGTCAGCCGTTATCGCCTGGGAGTCGCAAGAAAAAAAGCCGCGCAAGTTGCGCGGCTTTTTTCGTTTCCGGCGTGTGCCTTGGGCGGGAGCCCTGTGCGAGCCTCACTCGCCCCAGGTCTGCAAGGCTTCCACGGCCTCCGGGGCAAGCTCGCCGGGCTGCGCCGCGCGCGGCGCGCTTGCGGACGCATCGAGGCAAGGGTTGGCGAGCTTGTCGAGCACCTTTTGCGGAACCGGCACGCTGGTTTGCGCGATCACGTCGCCGTGCTGGAACATCATCAGGTCGCCGGGGGCGAAGCGGGTCCAGACTTCGTTGTCGGTGAGCGGCGCGGTGGCGATCACGGCCACGCGGTCCTCGGGCGTCGTGTACTTGGCGAAGTCGATGGACACGTCGGCGTCGACGAGATGCGCCGTCGAGAACGGCCAGCGCCGCACCAGATAGTAGAGATGCGTCGAGCAATGCGCGAACAGCGCCTGGCCGTTCGACATCAGGAAGTTGAACACACCGAACTGCGTGATCTCGCGCGTGAGCGATTCGAGCGCGGCGAACAGCTCGTCGAGCGGTGGCTGCGCGCCGGGGAACGCCTTGCGCAGACCTTGCAGCAGCACGCAGAACGCGCGCTCGCTGTCGGTCGTGCCGACCGGCTGGTACACGCCCGACATCACCGGATTGAAGTCCTGAAGGTCGCCGTTATGCGCGAAGATCCAGTGCCGGCCCCACAGTTCGCGCTGGAACGGGTGACTGTTCTCCAGTGCGCAACTGCCTTGCGTGGCCTTGCGGATATGCGCAATGGTGTTGCGCGACTTGATGGGGTAGTGCTTGACCATCTCGGCGATGGGCGAGCGCGCCGAAGCCTCGTTGTCGATGAAGAGGCGGCAGGCCTTGTCCTCGAAGAACGCGATCCCCCAGCCGTCGGCGTGGTGATCGGTGGCGCCGCCGCGCGCCGCGAATCCTGTGAAGGAGAACGTGACGTCCGTCGGCGCGGCGCAGTTCATTCCGAGAAGTTGGCACATGGTGCTGATGGTGCGTGATGCAACTAAGGCGGCTACGCTCGCAGACGGGGCCGCTGGGTTGTTACATGAACCGGTACAATGATGATTTTCCAAGCATATCACCGGCCCGCAGCTCGCCAATACGAAATTTGTCGGATGCATTGCAGGTTTGCGTCGAAGGGCGCACGCCGGCGTGCAGGCGTCGCGAATTGTCGTGTGCACGCGACGGTGCGCACAGCGCCCGCCTTGATCCCGCATCGGTCAGCGCTGTGCTTGTTCCCGTGATATGCCCGGAATTTCCGGCAGCCTGCGCGCGTTCCGGCGAGCGCACCGCCGTTCATTCATTCGTAGCCGCGCTGATTCCTGCCATGAACGCTTCTTCCCCCACGACTCTCACGCTCGCCCGCCCCGACGACTGGCACCTGCACGTGCGCGACGGCGCCATGCTCGCGGCGGTGCTGCCGCACACCGCGCGCCAGTTCGGCCGCGCGATCATCATGCCGAACCTGAAGCCGCCCGTGACGACCACGGAGCAGGCCGCCGCCTACCGCGAGCGCATTCTCGCGGCGCTGCCGGCGGGCTCGACGTTCGAGCCGCTGATGACGCTTTATCTCACCGACAACATGCCGCCCGAGGAAATCCGCCGCGCGAAGGCGAGCGGCTTCGTGCACGGCGTGAAGCTGTACCCGGCGGGCGCGACGACGAACTCGGACGCCGGCGTGACCGACATCCGCAAGTGCGCGAAGACGCTCGAAGCGATGCAGGAAGTGGGCATGCCGCTGCTCGTGCACGGTGAAGTGACGAGCGCCGATATCGACCTGTTCGACCGCGAGAAGGTCTTTATTGACCGCGTGATGACGCCGCTGCGCCGCGACTTCCCGGCGCTCAAGGTGGTGTTCGAACACATCACGACGAAGGACGCGGTCGACTACATCCGTGCCGATAACGCGGCGCCTGGTCTGCTCGGCGCGACGATCACCGCGCATCACCTGCTGTACAACCGCAACGCGATCTTCCAGGGCGGCATCCGTCCGCACTACTACTGCCTGCCCGTGCTCAAGCGCGAAACGCACCGCGTCGCGCTCGTCGAGGCCGCAACCTCGGGCGATCATCGCTTCTTCCTCGGCACCGACAGCGCGCCGCATGCGAAGGGCCTGAAGGAACACGCGTGCGGCTGCGCGGGCTGCTACACGGCGCTGCACGCGCTCGAACTCTATGCGGAGGCGTTCGACAATGCGGGCGCGCTCGACAAGCTCGAAGGCTTCGCGAGCTTCTACGGCGCGGACTTCTACGGTCTGCCGCGCGCGAGCGAAACGGTCACGCTGCACCGCGAGACCTGGACGCTGCCCGCCGAAGTCGAAGCGGGCGGCACGCCCATCGTGCCGCTGCGCGGCGGCGAGACGATCGGCTGGAAGCTCGCTTGAGCGAGGCGGGGCCGGGCGTGGCTGCGGGCGCAACGGTCGCTGCGGTCGCGGCAATCGATGCGCACGCACCGATGCCAGCGCCGCGTCGCACCTTGCCCGCGGGCAGTTTCGCCGACATTGACTGGGCGCGTCCCTGGTTCGCGCAACACGAAGCGCGCGGGCGGCGCTGGCAGCAGGCCGCGCTGGCGGGTTACGCGCCGTATCTCGACGAACTGAACGCCGACGCGCGCGCCAGCGTTCAGTTCACGGGGCGTGGGCAGCGTCTTGGCTTCATTGCCCAGGACGACCTGCCCGAAGGCGCGGCCTACGAGGCGCACATCGCCGCGACGGGCTGTGTGCCCACGCGCCACAATCTCCACGACTTCTTCAACGCGCTCGCGTGGTTTGCGTTTCCGCGCATCAAGGCGACGCTGAACGCGCGCCAGGCCGCGGCCATCGACGTGCTGGGCGTGGGTCCCACGCGCGGCGGCGTGCGCGATGCGCTCACGTTGTTCGACGAGAATGCGGTGCTGTACGTGTCGTCGGACCCGGCGCTCACGGCGGCGCTGCGCAGCTTCGACTGGCGCACGTTGTTCGTGGCGCGGCGCTCGGCCTGGGAAACGCCGGCCCGGTTCGCAAGCGCGGGCGAGGGCAACGAGGGCGGCGCGCGCTGTGAAGTGCGCGTGTTCGGCCATGCGCTGCTCGAAAAGTTGATCGCGCCCTATGCGGCCTGCACGGCGCATGCGTGGGTGGTCGAGGTCCCCGAAGCCTATTTCACCTGGCCGCGCGCGCAACGCGACGCGCATCTGGATGAAACGGTGAGCGCCACGCTTGCCGCCGATGCCACGCCCGGCGCGCTCAACGGCCGCAGCTTCGCGCCGCTGCCGGTGCTGGGCATTCCGGGCTGGTGGCCGCAAAACGAAGATTCCGCTTTCTACGACGATGCCACGGTATTCCGTGCGGGCCGCCGCGCGCGCTAAACGCTCGGCGGCGATCGTCGGCATTCGGCAATCGATCCGGCCCCCGGCGCGACGCGCCCGCACGTGCTAAGATCGCGCCTCGCAAAGCAGGCCAGGCAGTCGCGGCCCCGAGATTTCGGTCGAGGGGGCGAGGAAAGTCCGGACTCCACAGGGCAGGGTGATGGCTAACGGCCATCCGTGGCGACACGCGGAACAGGGCAACAGAGAACAGACCGCCGATGGCCCGACTTCGGTCGGGATCAGGTAAGGGTGAAACGGTGCGGTAAGAGCGCACCGCGTCTGCGGCGACGTAGACGGCACGGTAACCTCCACCCGGAGCAATTCCAAGTAGGCAGGCGCGCATCTTCGGGATGCAGGATGGGGCCCCCATTCCGTCTGCGGGTAGGAAGCTTGAGCGCGTCAGCAATGGCGCGCCTAGAGGAATGGCTGCCACGCGCGGCGCGTCTTCGGACGCGCCGCGTGCACAGAATCCGGCTTATCGGCCTGCTTTGCAGCCTCATTCATGCAAAAAGCCGGCGCGGTTCATCGAAGAACCGCGCCGGCTTTGTCTTTTGCCGATCGCGAGAGCGTCGCCGGGCCTTAGGCCGCGACGATCTCGAACGTGTGCGTGATCTCGGCGGTCTTGCCGATCATGATCGACGCCGAGCAGTACTTGTCGTGCGAGAGGTTGATCGCGCGTTCCACAGTGGCCGGGTTCAGGTTCTTGCCGGTCACGGTGAAGTGGAAGTGGATCTTCGTGAAGACCTTCGGGTCCTCGCTCGCGCGCTCGGCTTTGAGCGTCACGTTGCAGCCGCTCACTTCCTGGCGGCTCTTCTTCAGGATCAGCACGACGTCATAAGCCGTGCAGCCGCCCGTGCCGAGCAGCACCATTTCCATCGGCCGCGGCGCGAGGTTGTGGCCGCCGCCTTCCGGCGCGCCGTCCATGTTGACGAGGTGACCGCTGCCCGTTTCGGCCGCGAACGCCATACCGTCCTGACCCATCCAGCTAACTTTGCATTCCATGCGTTTGCCCCTGCGCAAGTTCTCGATTCAGACGGCATTGTAGCCCGCACCTTACTGGTATGTCCGGGGGGCATCGCGGCGCACGATCCATGCGCCCCGCTTGAATGTTGCGACGCATCATCCGACGTGCAAGGCAAATTTCCCCTACGCAATTAGGGGTTTCGCTCTAGTCATGTCGCATGGCTTGCGCGGGATCCATCGGCAATGCCATGATTTTCCGTGCTTTTTCTGAAATTACCGAGGCTGCATTGCTTTTCACATTATGGTTTTAAATTTCGTAATGCAAATCCTCTTGCGTCGCACAAGGTCGATCCGTATAATTTGCTTCGTTGGTTGTCGTGTTTCACGACACCTCAGCATGTCTCCTCCACCCTCCTCCAAAAGGTGGATTAAGCCCGAACCAGTGCGTTCGGGCTTTTTTTATTCCCGCTTTCATTCACTCACCCGAGCCCACCAGCGCCGACTCCAGCGCATCCATGATGATGGGGTGATCGTCGGCCAGACCGACCCTGCGCTTGACCATTCCCTGAAATCCGGATTGATTGTGTGACGCGTCACTCGATCCAAAACAAGCGTCCGTCCGAATAAGGGCGATATGCGTCAAATAAACGCGAGATGACAGCAAGAAGCGCACAAATCGCCAGGTGGGGGCGGGCTTGGCACGCGCGCGGCACCAAAAACTTGGCTCCCGCGGATTTTTTCCTTTATAATCGTGGGTTTCCCGCATCCATGCCCGCGGGAAACTGGGGCAAGCCTTCATGGAATTTCATGGGGAACCTCAGCCAGGGAGAGCCTGCGCCGGCGCCAACGAGCGTCACCATACAAGCAGGACCGAATCAGGGCACAGCATATTTTTTGGATCGATCATGAAGACTTTTTCCGCCAAGGCACATGAAGTGCAGCGCGAATGGTACGTGATTGACGCGACGGATAAGGTTCTCGGCCGTGTCGCCAGCGAAGTGGCACGCCGTCTTCGCGGCAAGCACAAGCCTGAGTTCACCCCGCACGTCGACACTGGTGATTTCATCATCATCATTAACGCCGGCAAGCTGAAGGTCACGGGCAACAAGACCACGGACAAGAAGTACTACCGTCACTCGGGCTACCCGGGCGGTATCTACGAAACGACGTTTGGCAAGATGCAAGAACGCTTCCCGGGCCGCGCGCTCGAGAAGGCCGTGAAGGGCATGCTGCCGAAGGGCCCGCTGGGCTACGCGATGATCAAGAAGCTCAAGGTCTACGCAGACGCAACGCATCCGCACTCGGCTCAACAGCCGAAGGCGCTCGAGATCTAAGGGGAGCCCACATGATCGGTAACTGGAATTACGGTACGGGCCGCCGCAAGAGCGCAGTCGCTCGTGTCTTCATCAAGTCGGGCAAGGGCGAGATCATCGTCAACGGCAAGCCCATCGCCGACTACTTCTCGCGCGAAACGTCGCTCATGATCGTGCGTCAACCGCTGGAACTCACGAACCACGGCACGACGTTCGACATCAAGGTGAACGTGAACGGCGGCGGCGAAACCGGCCAGGCCGGCGCAGTTCGCCACGGCATCACGCGCGCGCTGATGGACTACGACGCGACGCTCAAGCCGGCACTGTCGCAAGCTGGCTTCGTCACCCGTGACGCACGTGAAGTGGAACGTAAGAAGGTCGGTTTCCACAAGGCACGTCGCCGCAAGCAGTTCTCGAAGCGTTAATTTCAGATTGGCGCTTTGGCCTGTGCCCCTCGCGGGGCACGGCGCTGCTGCAAAAGCCGTCCGCGCTGCCATGCGCCGGGCGGCTTTTGCACATCTGGCGCGCTGTTGTCGTGGGCGAGAAACCCTTGATTTTGTGGGCTTAAGCACGATCTGAGGAACAGCCCTACAATAGCGGCTAGAAGTTTTTCTGGAGAGTTCGAATGAGCACTGTCACCGAAACCACCGCGACCGAAATGCCCGGTCCCTTCGTTTTCACCGAAGCAGCGGCTGACAAGGTCAAGCAACTGATCGACGAGGAAGGCAACCCGGAGCTGAAGCTGCGCGTATTCGTGCAGGGCGGCGGCTGTTCGGGCTTCCAGTACGGATTTACGTTCGACGAGGCGGTCAACGAAGACGACACCGTGATGAACCGCAACGGTGTGCAACTTCTGATCGACTCGATGAGCTATCAGTACCTCGTCGGCGCCGAGATCGACTACAAGGACGATCTCAACGGCGCGCAGTTCGTCATCAAGAACCCGAACGCGACCACCACGTGCGGTTGCGGTTCGTCGTTCTCGGTCTGATCGAACGGCCTGGCTGAAATGAAAACGGGGCTTTGGCCCCGTTTTTTATTGATGCAGCGCGTGGCCGTCCTGCGCGCTCAGCGCGGGTAGATCGCGCCGAGCACGCGCTCGCCCGCCGCCCCGGTCACGGCCGCCAGATTGCCCGGCTCGCGCGCCACGCAGCGCATGGCGAGCCACGCAAAGGCGAGCGGTTCGACCTGATGCGGCGGCACGCCGAGTGCCTCGGTTGTCATGACCGGCACCCCGGCCACGCCGCCCGTTTCGAGCGCTTTCTGGAGCGCCGCCATCAACGCGGGATTGCGCGCGCCGCCGCCGCAGACATACACCGCGCGGCAATCGCTCGCGTGGCGTTCGATTTCGCGCGCCACGCTCACGGCGGTCAGCGCGACGAGCGTCGCTTGCACGTCGGCGGGCGAGAGCGATTCGAAGCCCTTGAGCTTTTCGTCGAGCCACGCGGCATTGAAGAGGTCGCGGCCCGTACTCTTGGGCGGCTGCTGCTCGAAGAACGGCTCGTCGAGCAGGGCGTTCAACAGCGGCTGATGCAGATTGCCGCTCGCGGCGAACTTGCCGTTCTCGTCGTAAGGCTTGCCCAGATGCCGTTCGGCCCAGAGGTCGAGCAGCGCGTTGGCGGGGCCGCAGTCGAAGCCCCGCACGGCGCCCGTGGACGAAAGCACCGTGATGTTGCTGATGCCGCCAAGATTGCAGACTACGCGCGTTTCTTCCTGCGAGCCGAACAGCGTCGCGTGAAACGCGGGCACGAGCGGCGCGCCCTGGCCGCCCGAGGCGACATCGCGGCTACGGAAGTCGGCGATCACGTCGATGTGGGCGAGCTCCGCGAGCAGCGCCGGATTCTGGATCTGCACCGTGTAACCCTTCTCGGGCCGATGCCGCACGGTCTGGCCGTGCGCGCCGATCGCGCGCACGCCGTCGGCGGAGAGATTGCCCGCGCGCAGCAATTCGTGGCAGCACACCGCGTAGCGGGCCGCCAGTGCATTGCCGGCGAGCGCCTCGCGCTCGATCTCGTTCTCGCCAGGCTGCTGCAACGAAAAGAGCGCCTCGCGCAGTCCCTGCGCGAAGCCCACGAACGCCTCGGCCAGCACCACCGGCCGCTGGCCCGCCTCGAAGCGCACGGCAATGCCGTCCACGCCGTCCATGCTGGTGCCCGACATCAGGCCGAAATACACGCCGTCGGCGGCGTGTGCGCTCTCGTTTCGTGCGTCGCGTGGCGCCACGTTGTACTCCTTTCGTGAATGCGGTTTCAGTCCCGTGCAGGAGATTATCGGGGCAATGTCGCTCAAACGTAAGCCGAATGGCTGACTGTTGCGGCCCCTCGCGCCGTGGGACGCTCTTTCTGGCCGCTCAGGGACGGGCGGCGCTGGAGCCCTGCGCGAGATCAACCTCTGCTTGCAATACGTTGACCTCACAATGGCGAATTCGTATAGTGTGGCTATACGCTATACGGAGGGCGCGTACCAAGGCCAACTGGCCCCGCCAGGCTCCAGACCCATTCATGTTCGATCTGCCTGGTCTGGAGAATCATGATCAAGTCGTGGAATCACAAAGGGCTGAAGGCGCTGTTCTTCACCGGCACCAAGGCGGGCATCCGGCCCGATCACATACCGCGTCTGAGGCGCCAACTGGCTCGGCTCGACGAGGCCGAGTCGCCGCATGACATGAACGTGCCGGGCTGGCGCTGCCATGCGCTGGACGGCCGTTTCGACGGGCACCATGCGGTCAGCGTCAACGGCAACTGGCGCTTGACCTTCGCGTTCGAAGGCCGCCACGCGATCCTCGTCGACTATCACGACTACCACTGACACCTGCTATTGACGATGACCACCGAGGCACGAGCAAGATGAACGACACGATACGCATGCACAACCCGCCGCACCCTGGCGAAACGTTGCGCGAGGACATCCTCCCCGAACTGGGGCTCACCGTGACCGAGGCCGCGGCGCAGCTCGGCGTCACGCGCGCCGCGCTTTCGCGCGTGCTCAACGGGCGCGCCGGCATCTCCCCCGAAATGGCGCTGCGCCTGGAGGCGTGGCTTGGCGCGGAAAACGGCGGCCGTGCCGACCTGTGGCTTGCCATGCAGATGGCTTACGACCTCTGGCAGGCGCGAGCGAAGGGCGTGCCGCGGGTGGAGCGCGCTCCCGCCCGTACGTGAGCCAGGCGCGAGTTTTGGTGCGCGCATGAGGCCGCAAACTTCGGCCAGGCGAGTCGAATCACGTAAAATCGCGGTCTAGACCCAGACTTAACGAGCGATACGATCGAAGCATGAGCACCGAGTCCACCTCCAGCAACGGCGCCAACAGCGGTGCCAACAGCGGCGCAAAAGACGCCTTTCCGGTCACCGACGAAGTCCGTCACGCGCTCGCCGTCACGAAGCGCGGCGTGGACGAGCTGCTGATCGAAGAAGAATTCGAGCAGAAGCTCGCCCGCAGCGCGGCCACGGGCAAGCCGCTGCGCATCAAGCTCGGTCTTGACCCGACCGCGCCCGACATCCACATCGGCCACACGGTCGTGCTCAACAAGATGCGCCAGTTGCAGGATCTCGGCCATACCGTGATCTTCCTGATCGGCGACTTTACCTCGCTGATCGGCGATCCGTCGGGCCGCAATGCCACGCGTCCGCCGCTCACGCGCGAGCAGATCGAGTCGAACGCGAAAACGTATTTCGAGCAGGCCGCGCTGGTGCTCGACCGTGAAAAGACCGAGATCCGCTACAACAGCGAATGGTCGATGCCGCTCGGCGCCGACGGCATGATCAAGCTCGCATCGCGTTACACGGTTGCGCGCATTCTGGAGCGCGAGGACTTCACCAAGCGCTTCCAGGGCGGCGTGCCGATTTCGATCCACGAATTCCTCTACCCGCTCATGCAGGGTTACGACTCGGTCGCGCTGAACGCCGACCTGGAACTCGGCGGCACGGACCAGAAGTTCAACCTGCTCGTGGGCCGCGAACTGCAAAAGCAGTACGGCCAGGAGCAGCAATGCATTCTCACGATGCCGCTGCTCGAAGGTCTCGACGGCGTCGAGAAGATGTCGAAGTCGAAGAACAACTACATCGGCATCAGCGAGAAGCCCAACGACATGTTCGGCAAGCTCATGTCCATTTCGGACACGCTGATGTGGCGTTATTTCACGCTGCTCTCGTTCCGTCCGATGGCGGAAATCGAAGGCTTCAAGCGCGAGATCGAGGCGGGCCGCAATCCGCGCGACTTCAAGGTGCTGCTCGCACAGGAAATCGTCGCGCGCTTTCACTCGCAGGGCGACGCCGAGCGCGCGCTCGAAGACTTCAACCACCGCGCGAAGGGCGGCGTGCCGGACGACATTCCGTCGGTCACGATCGCGGGTGCGCCGCTCGCCATCGGCCAGTTGCTCAAGCAGGCGGGACTCGTGCCCTCCACCAGCGAGGCGCTGCGCAACATCGAGCAGGGCGGCGTGAAGATCGACGGCGCCACCGTGTCCGACAAGGGCCTGAAGGTCGAGGCGGGCGAGTTCGTCGTGCAGGTGGGCAAGCGCCGCTTCGCGCGCGTGACGCTCACGGCATGATTGCGCTGATCCAGCGTGTGCAGCGCGCCGAGGTGCGCGTCGCGGACGGTAACAGCGAGCGCGTGACCGGCGCGATCGGCCAGGGGCTGCTCGCGCTGGTTTGCGCGGAGCGCGGCGACACCGAAGCGAGTGCCGACAAGCTGCTCGCGAAGCTACTCGGCTATCGCGTGTTCAGCGACGCGGCGGGCAAGATGAACCTGCCGGTGCAGAACATCGACGGCAACGGCGGGGCGGGCGGCCTGCTGCTCGTTTCGCAGTTCACGCTCGCGGCCGATACGAACAGCGGCCTGCGCCCGAGCTTCACGCCGGCCGCGCCGCCCGACGAGGGGCGGCGTCTCTTCGACTATTTCGTCGCCGCCGCGCGTGAGAAACATCCCACCGTCGAGACCGGCGAGTTTGGCGCCGACATGCAGGTGTCGCTCGTCAACGACGGCCCCGTGACGTTCTGGCTGCAAGTGCGCAACTGAGCCATGCGCTTTTGACTATGACCACGCAGATCCTCTTCATCCGCCACGGCGAAACGGCCTGGAACCGCATCAAGCGGATTCAGGGGCATATCGACATTCCGCTCGCCGAAAGCGGCGTGGCGCAGGCGCAGCAGCTTGGCGCGCGCTTCGCGCAGGAAGCGCAGGCGGGCGCGCGGCTCGACGCGATCTGGTCCAGCGACCTGTTGCGCGCGCAACAGACCGCACAACCTGTTGCCCAGGTGCTGGGCCTGCCGGTGCAACTCACTGAAGGCTTGCGCGAGCGTAACTACGGCGCCTTCCAGGGCCACGACAGCGACGAGATTTCCGAGCGCTTTCCCGACGAATACGCGCATTGGCAAACGCGCGACCCCGGCTTCGAGCCGCCCGAGGGCGAGTCGCAGCGCGAGTTCTACCATCGCGTGCTGCATGCGCTTGAGCCGATTCTCGCCATGCATCCGGGCGGCCGTATTGCCTGCGTCGCCCACGGCGGCGTGCTCGACTGCGTGTACCGCTTCGCGAACGGCCTCGCGCTCGACGAACCGCGCGCGTGGCAACTGCTCAATACGAGCGTGAACATCGTCGATTTCGAGCGCGATGGCTATGTCACGCAGGCGCGCGTCGTCGCATGGGGCGACGTGACCCATCTGGGCGGCGCGAGCGCCGACGACGGCTTCAAGCGCACGCCCGAAGCGGGGCGCTAAGCCGACTCGCTACGAAGCGCGGCGTTCTGCCGCGCTTTTCTCTTCCTGCCTTTCCCCTGCGGCGCGCTGCTCGCGGCTGCTCTCCGCTCGTCCTTACCCGCCGCTTGCAGGTTCTTTCCAAAGCCCAACCACAAAGTTAAGCAGCCTGCTAACATTTGTCCGACCTTTGGGCACGCTGGCCACCGGGCTATCCGCCCGGCCCTGCGTTGAAGAGGGACGCACGCGCAACAAGAGCGTGAGGCGGCGAGCCGAGGGTTGCATACGAACGGGTAGTTCCCAGAAAAAATCGCAGGAGAGAGTTCAATGACGTACAAGCTTCACAAGCTGCTGCCGGTGAGCGCGGCAGTTATCGCGCTCGCGGCCATGTCGGGCAATGCGTCGGCCGACCAGGTCGTCAAGATCGGCCACGTCGGTCCGCTCACGGGTGGCTCGGCCCACCTCGGCAAGGACAACGAAAACGGCGCACGCCTCGCCATCGAGGAAATCAACGCCAAGGGCCTCACGATCGACGGCCAGAAGGTCACGCTCGTGCTCGACGCCCAGGATGATGCCGCCGACCCGCGCCAGGCTACCCAGGTCGCGCAGAAGCTCGTCGACGACAAGGTCGCGGCCGTGATCGGCCACCTGAACTCGGGCGCGTCGATCCCGGCGTCGAAGATCTACAGCGATGCGGGCATCGTGCAGATCTCGCCGTCGTCGACCAATCCGTCGTACACGCAGCAGGGCTTCAAGACCACGTATCGCGTGGTCGCGACCGACGCCCAGCAAGGTCCGGCACTCGCCGACTACGCGGCCAAGAGCCTGAACGTGAAGACCGTGGCCGTGGTCGACGATTCGACCGCCTACGGCCAGGGCCTCGCGAACGAGTTCGAGAAGACCGCGAAGTCGCTCGGCATGAAGGTGCTCTCGCACGACGCGACCAACGACAAGGCCGTGGACTTCCGCGCGATTCTCACGAAGATCAAGGGCGAGAACCCCGACGCGATCATGTACGGTGGCATGGACGCCACCGGCGGCCCGTTCGCGAAGCAGGCCAAGCAGCTCGGCCTGCGCGCGAAGGTGCTGTCGGGCGACGGCGTGTGCACGGAAAGCCTCGCGCAGCTCGCGGGCCCGGCGACGGACAACATCGTCTGCTCGCAGGCCGGCATGGCGGTCGAGCGCATGAACGGCGGCGCGGCGTTCGCGGCGAAGTACGAGAAGCGCTTCGGTCACCCGATCGAATTCGACGCGCCGTTCACGTATGACGCGGTGTACATCATCGTCGACGCGATGAAGCGCGCGAACTCCACCGACCACGCGAAGATCCTCGCGCAAATCCCGACCACGGACTACAAGGGCGTGATCGGCGAGACGAGCTTCGACGCGAAGGGCGACCTCAAGCACGGCGTGATCTCGCTGTACAACTACAAGGCAGGCAAGAAGACGCTGCTCGACGTGGTGAAGATGTAAGGACGCACGCGCCTCGATGCGCTGCAAATGAAGCGGCCAACCTGCGCGAGCGGGTTGGCCGCTTTTTTTATCGCGTGCCCTAGGGCTTATCGGCTTATTGCGTGGGCTTGGCGGCAGCAGCCCGCCGCCGCGCGCGTTTCGACACGCCGTTGACGAGGGCCCAGCGCAGCACCGGTGCGACGGCGCGCATGCCCGGCCGCACGACGGCGCGGCGCGCGAAGGCGAACGAGTCGAAGCCGAGCATCTGCTGCGCGAAGGGCGGCAACAGGTCGATGCCCGCATTGCGGATGAGCGCGCCGGCGGGGCGCATGGCCGGGCGCGGCGCGGGCGCCTCCATGAGCACGCGCACGACTTCGAACGTGCGCTCGCTCGCGACGAGTTCGGGCTGCATCGATTGCAGATACGCCGACACTTGCGCGCGCGACCGGGGTACGTTCACGGCACCGAGCAGTTCGGCAATCTGCGCGACTTCGGCGTAGTACTGATCCTGGGCCTCGCCCGGCAGCGCGGGGTTCACGTAGCGTATATACGCGCCGAGAAAGCTCGAGACCTCGGCCACGTGCACCCACGTCAGCAAGACGGGATCGCTCGCGCGGTAGGGGCGGCCATCGGGCGCGGTGCCTGTTACGGCCAGGTGGATCTGCTTCACGCGTTCGATCAAGGCCAGCGCGTCGGCGCGGCTGCCGTAGGTCGTGCCCGCGATGAAGGTCGCAGTGCGGCGCAGCCGCCCGAGTATGTCGGTGCGAAACGTGGAGTGGTCCCACACGCCGGCGAGCGCGAGCGGATGCAGCGCTTGCAGCAGCAACGCGCTGACGCCGCCCGCCATCATCGCGGCGAAATCGGCGTGGACCTTCCAGCATACGGCGTCGGGGCCGAAGAGGCCGGGGTCGCCCGGCGGATTCGAATAATCGAGCTTCGGGCCGCTGCCCGTGGTGAGATGCGTGACGCTTTCAGCGAGCGTCATGCGCAAGCGGCGCGCGAGCTGGCCGGCGAAGCCGGTCGGCTCGGGAGCGTTGGGAGGACGGCCGGCGTGATCGGACATCGTGCTCTCGCTCGTGCTGCGTTGACGTTCGCGCGCCTTACGACGCGTCCGGGTCCCAGTCGCCGCCCGTCGATGCGTCGTCCGGCACCGTGAGGCCGAAGTGGCGGTAGCTGAGCTGCGTGGCCACGCGCCCGCGTGGCGTGCGCTGCAAATAGCCTTGCTGGATCAGGTACGGCTCGAGCACGTCCTCGATCGTGTCGCGTTCCTCGCCGATCGCGGCGGCGAGGTTGTCAACGCCCACCGGACCGCCGTCGAACTTGTGCAGGATCGCTTCGAGCAGCTTGCGGTCCATCAGGTCGAAGCCCACGGGGTCGACGTCGAGCATGCGCAGCGCGGCGTCGGCAACGTTCGCGGTGATCGCGCCATCGGCCTTCACTTCGGCATAGTCGCGCACGCGACGCAGCAGGCGGTTCGCGATACGCGGCGTGCCGCGCGAGCGGCGCGCGATTTCGAACGCGCCGTCAGGGTGGATCTGCGCGCCGAGCAGCGAAGCGGAGCGCTGCACGATGCGCGAGAGCTCACTCGCGTTGTAGAACTCCAGACGCGAGACGATGCCGAAGCGGTCGCGCAGCGGATTCGTGAGCATGCCCGCGCGCGTGGTCGCGCCCACCAGCGTGAACGGCTGGAGGTCGAGCTTCACGCTGCGCGCGGCCGGCCCTTCGCCGATCATGATGTCGATCTGATAGTCCTCGAGCGCCGGGTACAGGATTTCCTCGACAACCGGCGAGAGCCGGTGAATCTCGTCGATGAAGAGCACGTCGTTGGCTTCGAGATTGGTGAGCAGTGCCGCGAGATCGCCCGCGCGCTCCAGCACCGGGCCCGACGTCTGCCGCAGGTTGACCCCCATTTCGCGCGCGATGATGTGCGCGAGCGTGGTCTTGCCGAGGCCCGGCGGCCCGAACAGCAGCACGTGGTCGAGCGGTTCGGAGCGGCGCTTGGCGGCCTCGATGAAGATTTCGAGCTGACCGCGTACCTTTTCCTGGCCGACATATTCGTCGAGCTGGCGCGGGCGCAATGCGCGTTCGAACGCTTCCTCGCGTGACGAGGCGGGCGTGGCGGCGATCACGCGGTCGGCGCCGGCATGGTTGGCGGCGAGTTTGTCGGTTTCGATCATCCAACGATTGTACCGCGCGTACCGCGCGGTCTATGCAGCGGCGGGGCCGTCCCGCGCGCCGCGTCAGCGCTTGCAACTAACTGCCGGACCCGCGTGCGCGCGCGGGAATCAGACCTTGGAAAGCGCCTTGAGCGCGAGCTTGATGCCCTCGGAAACGCCGGTGCCGGCCGGCACGTTCTTGATCGCGGCGAGGCCTTCTTTCTCCGAATAGCCGAGCGCGAGCAGGGCGTTGAGGATGTCGTTCGCGTGGTCGGAAGGCGAAGCGGCGGCGGCCATCGCGCCGAGGTCCGCGCCGAGCTTGCCCTTGAGTTCGAGCAGCAGACGCTCGGCCGTTTTCTTGCCGATGCCGGGCACGCGCGTGAGGCGCGCCGCGTCCTGCTGCGTGACCGCCTGCGCGAGGTCGTTCACGCTCATGCCGGAGAGCACGGCAAGCGCCATGCGCGCGCCGATGCCGCTGATCTTGAGCAGCTCGCGAAACGTCGCGCGTTCCTCCTGCGTGCCGAAGCCGAAGAGCAGGTGCGCGTCTTCGCGAACGATCATCTGCGTGAGCAGCACGATTTTTTCGCCGGTGCCGGGCAGATTGTAGAACGTGCTCATCGGCACGTCGACTTCGTAGCCGACGCCGTTGCAGTCGATGAGCAGGTGCGGCGGGTTCTTTTCCAGCAATACGCCGGCAATGCGACCGATCATGGCGGTTTCTGTGATGAGGGAAAGGTGGAGAGTGTAGCGGAGGGCAGGGCCGCGCGGAGCGCGCAGCCGGAACGTTGATCGTTCGGCCAGGGCGCTTATGCCCGTCTAGCCGCCGGGCATTCAGCCAATCAGACGCCCGCGCCGCACCCGCACGCCTTTCTTCGCGAGCGCCGGCGCGAGCCCGCCGAGCGTGGCCAGCGTATCGCCGCTGTGCGCATGGCAGATCGCCATGCCGAGCGCGTCGGCGGCGTCGGTGCCGGGCACGCCCGTGAGGGCGAGCAGGCGCACGACCATCTGCTGCATCTGTTCCTTGGTCGCGCGGCCATAGCCGACCACGGCCTGCTTGAGTTGCAGCGCGGTGTACTCGGCCACCGGCACGCCGCCCGAGACGAGTCCGCAAATGGCCGCGCCACGCGCCTGGCCGAGCAGGAGCGTCGACTGCGGATTGACGTTGACGAAGACCTTTTCGATCGCGGCCTGGTCGGGCGCGTGCTGGCGGATCAGCGTGGAGACGCCTTCGAAGATGGTGCCGAGGCGCGTGGGCAGATCGGCATCGGCGGTACGGATGACGCCGCTTGCGACGTACGTGAGCTGATGGCCGTGACGTTCGATCACGCCGAAGCCGGTGACGCGCAAGCCGGGGTCGATGCCGAGAATTCTCATGAAATGCGGGAAATGCGGATGTGCCTGCGATGGTACAACGAACGGCACAGATGCCGCGAGCCTTGAAGGCGCGGGCGACCCAGGCGTCCCGCGCAAAGAAAAAGCCCGCGAGACTGGCGTCCAGCGGGCTTTGCACAGGCGGCGCGTCACGTGCAGGTCACGCGCCGCATGCAACCGAATGAAACCAGAGCGGCGAAGATCAGTGACGGAAGTGGCGAATGCCCGTCATCACCATCGCGATGTTGTGCTCGTCGGCGGCGGCGATCACTTCGTCGTCGCGCATCGAGCCGCCCGGCTGGATCACGCAGGTCGCGCCCGCGTTCACCACCACGTCGAGGCCGTCGCGGAACGGGAAGAACGCGTCCGAGGCCACGGCCGTGCCCGCGAGCTTGAGGCCCGCGTTTTCCGCCTTGATGCTGGCGATGCGTGCCGAGTCCACGCGGCTCATCTGGCCCGCGCCCACGCCCATCGTCATGCCGTTCGCGCAGAACACGATGGCGTTCGACTTCACGAACTTGGCAACGCGCCATGCGAACATCAGGTCGTCCATTTCCTTCGGCGTGGGGTGGCGCTTCGTCACCACGCGCAGTTCGTGCGGCTGCACGTTCTTCGCGTCGAGCGATTGCACGAGCAGGCCGCCGCCCACGCGCTTCAGATCGAACGCGTTATGGCCATCGCCGAGCGCGATTTCGAGCAGACGCACGTTCTGCTTCGCGGCGAACACGGTCTTCGCGGCTTCCGAGAACGACGGCGCGATCAGCACTTCGACGAACTGCTTCGCCACGGCCTGAGCCGCCGCTTCGTCCACTTCGCGGTTGAACGCGATGATGCCGCCGAACGCCGAGGTCGGGTCGGTCTGGAATGCCTTCGAGTAGGCTTCGAGCGCGTTCGTGCCGATCGCCACGCCGCACGGGTTGGCGTGCTTGATGATGACGCAGGCCGGCGCGTCGAACGTCTTCACGCATTCCCATGCCGCGTCCGAGTCGGCGATGTTGTTGTACGAGAGTTCCTTGCCCTGGATCTGCGTGTAGTTCGCGAGCGCGCCGGCGGGCGTCGTGAGGTCGCGGTAGAACGCGGCGCTCTGGTGCGGGTTTTCGCCGTAGCGCAGATCCTGGACCTTGTCGAACGCGAGGTTCAGCACGGCCGGGTAGGTGTTGCGCGACTTGTGCTCGAGCGCTTCGGTCAGGCTCGTGAGGTAGTTCGTGATCGCGCCGTCATATTGAGCGGTGTGCGAGAACACCTTGGTCGCTAGGCGGAAGTTCGTCGCGTAGCTCACGGTGTTGCCGTTCGCGCGCATCTCTTCCAGCACCTTCGCGTAGTCGGCCGGGTCGACCACCACGGTCACGTCGCGATGGTTCTTCGCCGCCGAGCGCAGCATGGTCGGGCCGCCGATATCGATGTTCTCGATCGCGTCTTCGAGCGTGCACTCTTCCTTCGACACCGTCTGGACGAACGGGTAGAGGTTCACGACGAGCAGGTCGATCGTCGGGATGTCGTGCTTTTCGAGCGCGGCCATGTGCTCGGGCAGGTCGCGGCGCGCGAGAATGCCGCCGTGGACCTTCGGGTGCAGCGTTTTCACGCGCCCATCGAGCATTTCCGGAAAGCCGGTGTAGTCGGCCACTTCGGTGACGGAAAGGCCCGCGTCCGCGAGCAGTTTCGCGGTGCCGCCGGTCGAGAGAATCTTGACGCCGAGGTCCGACAGCGACTTCGCGAAGTCGACGATGCCGGCCTTATCGGAAACGGAGATGAGCGCTTGCCTGATCATGATGAGTAACGAGGTAGATTGCCGAGAGATCGAGGGGGCCCCGCCGAAAGTCCAGTAAAACGCAGCGGCGTTACAGCAGGCCGTGCTGCTGGAGCTTCTTGCGCAGCGTGTTGCGGTTGATGCCGAGATACTCGGCGGCCAGCGACTGATTGCCGCCTGCCTGCTCGAGCACCACCTCGAGCATCGGTTTTTCGACGCACGCCATCACCATTTCGTAGACGTCGTGCGGATTGCTGCCGTCGAGATCCTGGAAATAAATGCCAAGACTCTCGCGGACGGATTTTTCGATGTTGTGCTTGCTCATGCTGCCAGTCGATCGGTTGATTCGCCGCCGTCGTTGCCGTCATCGCCGCTGTTGTTCTCGTCGTCGACGTAGACGAGGCGCTCGGAACGCGCCTTCTGCTCGTCGAAGAACTGGTTGACGGCGACGAGCTGCTCGCGCGTGGTGTCCAGCGTATTCATACGATGCCGGAACGTATTGGCGCCGCAAAGGCCGCGAGTGTACCAGCCGATATGCTTGCGCGCAGTACGCACACCCGTAAACTCGCCATAAAACGCGTAGTGGTCCTCCAGATGCTCATTCATGATCGACTGGATTTCGTCCACGCGCGGCGGCGGCAGCAGCTCGCCCGTCGCCAGGAAATGTTCGATTTCACGGAACAGCCACGGGCGTCCCTGCGCCGCGCGGCCGATCATGATGGCGTCTGCGCCCGTGAGCGCGAGCACCTCGCGTGCCTTGCGGGGCGACGTAATGTCGCCGTTGGCGACCACGGGAATGCCCGCGGCGGCTTTGACCGCGGCAATCGTTTCGTACTCCGCTTCACCGTGATAGAGGTCGGCGCGCGTGCGGCCGTGCACGGTGAGCATGGCGATGCCGCAATCCTGCGCAATGCGCGCGATGGTGAGCGCGTTGCGGTTGTCGCGGTCCCAGCCGGTGCGGATCTTGAGCGTGACGGGCACGGCATCGGGGCCCACGCCCACGGCGTCGACCACGGCCTTGACGATGCGCGCGACGAGCGGCTCGTTTTGCAGGAGCGCCGAGCCGGCCGCAACGTTGCAGACCTTCTTGGCCGGGCAACCCATGTTGATGTCGATGATCTGCGCGCCGTTGGCTACGTTGTAGCGCGCGGCTTCGGCCATCATTTCCGGGTCGGCCCCGGCGATCTGCACGGAGATCGGCTCGACTTCGCCCGCGTGATTGGCGCGGCGCATGGTCTTTTCGCTTTTCCAGAGCTGCGCGTTCGAGGCGACCATCTCCGAAACCGCATAGCCCGCGCCAAGGCGCTTGCACAACTGACGGAACGGCCGGTCGGTCACACCCGCCATGGGGGCGACGAACAGGTTATTACGCAGGGTGTGACGGCCGATAGTGAACATGACGCGCGTGCGAAGCCGGTTGCCGCGACCCGGATGAAATTCCGGCTGGCGCGGCGGGCGGCGTGTATTTGAAAAGGGGAAACGCGTATTTTAGCGTTAACGAGATGGCAGGTCGCGCTAAGCGGACCCTGGTCTTGTTTTGCGGCGGGGTGAAACGCTTTAAAGCGCTTTAAGGAGGTGTGATTCGACCCCGTGATGGCGCTGTGCGCATCAGTGCGCGACTGGGACGATGTACGTGGGGCAATTCATGCTCCGCCCTGCCAGTCCTCGACTTGCAACTCGCTCACGCGCGCGAATTCACGCACGTTGTGGGTGACGAGCACCAACCCTCGGGCGCGCGCCTGACCGGCGATCAGCGCGTCATAGGGCCCAATGGGTGTGCCCGAGGTTGCGAGTTGTGCCCGGATTTCACCGGCGTGCTGCGCGTCTTCGGCGTCGAATGATACGACTTCGAATTGCAGCGCTTCGATGCGAGCCAGATTTGAAGCGGCCCGTTGGCTTTTATAGGCGCCGTAGTAGAGCTCGTGCGAGACGATCGAAGGCAGTCCGAAATCGGCGGGCTGATGCGCGCGCAGGCGCGCAATGACAGCCGGTTCGCCCTTCAGAATTGCGATCACGGCATTTGTGTCCAGCAGGTACTTCACTCGAACAAGTCCAGGTCAGGCCGCTCCTGGTCTGCGGGTTGCGTGGTGGCGGCGGCTTCGAAGTCGGCATCGATCGGGCCGATCAGCGGCGTGAGCCATGCCCAGTCTTGCGCGATCGGTTCGAGGATGACAGAAGCGCCGTGACGGCGAATTCGCACTTCCGTGGTCTCGAAGCGGAAGTCCTTTGGGAGCCTGACAGCCTGCGAGCCGCCGTGCTTGAAGATCTTTGCAGTATCCATCTTCGATCCTCCCTAGCGTATCTACAAATTGTATCTATTTTAGCGTAGATGCCCGAGGCACACATCCGAATCGATTTTGTCTTGCCGATTCGGTCAACTCCGCTGCCCAAACATCATCTGCCGCGCGAGCGCCGTTTTCACGGGCGGCACGAATTCCAGCGCGGTGAGCGCGAGCCCGCGCAGCGTGGCGAGCGGGCCGAAATCGACGGTGAACAGTCGCGCGAGCGTATCGGTCGCGCCGATCGTCATGCGCCGGTCGAACGCGCGGCGGCCCGCGAAGTCGGCGAGCGCGCGCGGCGTCGCGCCATGCTGCGCGAGGGAATCGGTGAGTGCGTGGGCGTCGCGCAGGCCGAGATTGAGGCCCTGGCCGGCCACCGGATGCAGCGTCTGCGCCGCGTTGCCAACCGCCGCGATGCGGCCGTGGCCCGACACCAGCGCGTCGAGCGCGTTCAGGCCGAGCGGGAACGCCGAGCGCCCGTGGACCTGCGTGAAGCGCCCCATGCGCGGGCCGAATGCGGCTCCGAGCTCGGCGAGGAAATCGGCGTCGTTCAGTTGCGCCCGGCGCCCGGCCTGCGCCGGCGAGCAGCACCACACGAGCGCGTAATCGGCGCCGCGCACGCCGCCCATCGGCAGCAGCGCGATCGGGCCTTCGTTCGTGAAGCGCTCCCACGCCACGTGCGGCTGCGGCGCGGACAGCGTGACCACGCCGACCAGCGCCGTCTGGCCATAGTCACGCGTGCGCTTGATGTCGCCGCGCGCCTGCGCGGACGGGGCGCTGGCGGTGTCGCGGTTGTTGCTTGCGTCGCCTTCGTCGGCTTCGTCTCCCACCGGACGCTGTGTTTGCGGACGATACAGCCCGCCTTCGGCGTTCACGAGAATGCGCGTGCGCAAGCGCCGTTCGACGCCCGCGCTCAACACGGGCAGCGTCACGCCGTCGTGTTCGACGACCGGATCATGCGCCTGCGCGTGATGGAGCCAGTGCACGCCCGTGCCGCGCACGGCTTGCGCGAGCGACTGCACGATCGCGCCGTAGCGCGCGACATAGCCGAGCGCGGGCAGGTCGTAGTCGTGGCGGTCGATCAGCGTGCGCCCGAAATGGCCGCGCTGCGAAACATGGATGCGCTCGATGGGCGTCGCGTCGTGCGGCCACGCGAGCGCTTCGAGCAGCGTGCGGCTGCCCTGCGAGACGGCGATCGCGCGTGGGTCGCCGGCGCTGTCTTCGGGCTCGCGCGCGTCGATCAGCGCGATCGAAAGCCCTTGCGTGGCGCTGCGCCGCGCGAGCCAGCCCGCGAGCGCGAGGCCCACCGGACCCGCGCCGACGATCGTCACGTCGTGATCGAACGGCGTAGGCGCGTTCGCGCCGCCGGAAACTGCGTTCATGTCGTTTGCTTCGCTTCGTCTGGAGTCTTCGCGCGCGTCAGGCGCGGCCTTGCGCGTTCTGCATCAGCGCTTCGATTGCGTCGGCGGCCACGGGCACGTCGCGCGTGATGAGTTCGCAACCGGTTTCGGTGACGATCGCGTCGTCCTCGATACGGATGCCGATGTCCCAGTAGCGCTCGGGCACGTCCTCGGCCGCGCGGATATAAAGGCCCGGTTCGATCGTCAGCGTCATGCCGGCTCGCAGCGTGCGCCAGGGCGGCGGGGCGTCGGGATTCTCCGCGCTTTTCGCTGCGCCGCGCTCGCGGTAATCGCCCGCGTCGTGCACGTCCATACCGAGCCAGTGCCCGGTGCGATGCATGTAAAAACGCGCATAGGCGCGCTCGGCGATCACGTCGTCGACGCTCGCAAAGCGCTGCCGGTCGACGATGCCCGTATCGAGCAGCCCTTGTGCGAGCACGCGCACGGCGGCCTCGTGCGGCGCCTCGAAATTCACCCCGGCGCGCGTGGCGTCGATGGCGGCTTGCTGCGCGGCGAGCACGATGTCGTAAAGCTCGCGCTGCGCGCTCGTGAAGCGGCCGCCCGCAGGGAACGTGCGCGTGATGTCGGAGGCGTAACCGTTCAGCTCGCACGCGGCGTCGATGAGGATGAGGTCCCCCTCGCGCGCCACGGCGTTGCCTGCCGGATAGTGCAGCACGCAGGCGTTCGCGCCCGCAGCGACGATCGAGCCGTAGGCCGGCGTCTGCGCGCCGTGCTTGCGGAACGTATAGAGCAGCTCGGCTTCGATTTCGTATTCGCGCATGCCGGGGCGGCAGGTTTGCATCGCGCGTACGTGGGCGAGCGCCGAGATTTTCCCGGCGCGCCGCATCGTGTCGAGTTCGTGCGCGTCCTTGATCACACGCATGTCGTCGAGAAGCGGCAGCAGGTCGTACGCGGCGGCGGGGGCAGTGACGCCGCTGCGTCCTTGCGCGCGCACCGCGTCGATCCAGCGCTTCACCTGCGCATCGAAGCGCTCCGAGCCCGCGAGCGCGTAATGCAGCGCCGGGCGGTTCGCGATGAGCTGCGGGATGCGCGTGTCGAGTTCGTCGAAGGGGAATGCGGCGTCGAAGCCGAACGCCTCGCGCGCGCCGTCGGGTCCGTAGCGAAAGCCTTCCCACGTTTCGCGCTCGACGTTCTTCGCGCGGCAGAACAGGACCGCGGCGGGCTGGTTCTCACCCGCGTTCGCGTCGAGCACGAGCAGCGCCTCGGGCTCCGTGAAGCCGGTGAGGTAGTAGAAGTAGCTGTCGTGCCGGTAGGGATAATCGGCGTCGCGGTTGCGCAGCGCTTCGGGCGCGGTCGGCACGAGCGCGACGCCGCCGCCTTGCGCGCGCAGCGCGGCCAGCACGCGTTCGCGGCGCGCGCGATAGAGCGCGGCGCCGCCGTCGGGGCCGTGCTGCACGTCGGCAGCGGGGTGGGTTTCGCCAGTGGCGGCCGGGGCGGTTTGCCTGAGGGTCGACGGGTTCGAGTCCATGCTGTGATTGTAGCGCCTCACTACAAAGGGACGCGGCCAGTGCCGTTGTCGTCTTTCGCTGACATTAGCTGTCGGAAAAAAGCTGACGAAAATCAGACTACGCGTCAGAAAAAGGTGAATACCACGTATACTTCGGCCGGATTCCAGAAAAGGCAGGTGCGATGAAACTTATCGGTTCGCTCGGCAGCCCGTATGTCCGCAAGGCGCGGATCACGCTCGCCGAAAAGAAAATCGACTACAAGCTGGTGCTCGAAAACGTGTGGACCGCGGAAACCGCGATCCACGATTTCAACCCGCTCGGCAAGGTCCCGTGTCTCGTGATGGACGACGGCGAGGCCGTGTTCGACTCGCGCGTGATCTGCGAATACGTCGACATGCTGTCGCCCGTGGCCAAGCTCATTCCGCCCGCGGGCCGTGAGCGCATCGAAGTGCGTTGCTGGGAAGCGCTCGCCGACGGCATGCTCGACGCGACCGTGCTGATTCGCCTCGAAGGCACGCAGCGCACGCCGGAGCAGCGCAACGAAGCCTGGGTGAAGCGCCAGGAGCGCAAGATTCACGAAGGCCTCGACGCGATGGCGAAGGGGCTGGGCGGCAACACGTGGTGCGCGGGCAACCGCTATTCGCTCGCCGATATCGCCGTGGGTTGCGCGCTCGGCTATCTCGACTTCCGCGTACCGGATCTGAACTGGCGCGAGACGCATCCGAATCTCGCGCGCCATTACGAGAAGCTCTCGCAGCGCCAGTCGTTCATCGACACGGTGCCGCAAAACTAACGGGCTTCTAACGTGACAACGCCCGGCGCGGCATGGCATTGCCCCCGGGCGTTCGCAGCAGGACGCGCGCAAGGCGCGCCCTCTGATTCCTGATTCGCCGCGCACCGCTCATTGCGGCGGCGCGATCGCCATGTCTCAGGCGATCTTTTCCTCGGCCGGCGCAAACGAATCGCTGCGCGCAACCGGCCACCACTTCTCATACAGCTGATAACGATAGCGGCCTTCGAGCAGATCGCCTGGCTTCAGGTATCTGAGCAGTTCCGACATCAGCTTCACTTCATACGACGACACGCGCCGCACGATGTGATGCGCACGCAGATCCGATGGGCTGGAGAGACCGGCGGCCTGGATCAGCTCCTGGAGCGCATGCAGCGTGTTGTGATGGAAGTTGAAGACGCGCTCGCCCTTGTCGGGCACGTTCAGCGCGCGCTGGCGCACGGGGTCTTGCGTGGCGACGCCGGTCGGGCAGCGGTCGGAGTGGCACTTCTGCGCCTGGATGCAGCCCACGGCGAACATGAAGCCGCGCGCGGAGTTGACCCAGTCGGCGCCGATCGCAAGCGTGCGCGCGATGTCGAACGCCGTGATGATCTTGCCGCTCGCGCCGATCTTGATCTTGTCGCGCAGGCCGATGCCCACCAGCGTGTTGTGCACGAGCAGCAGGCCTTCCTGGAGCGGCGTGCCGATATGGTCGGTGAATTCGAGCGGCGCGGCGCCCGTGCCGCCTTCGGCGCCGTCCACGACGATGAAGTCGGGCAGGATGCCGGTTTCGAGCATGGCCTTGGCGATGCCGAAGAACTCCCACGGATGCCCGATGCACAGCTTGAAGCCCGTGGGCTTGCCGCCCGAGAGCTTGCGCAGACGCTCGACGAATTCGAGCAGGCCGCGCGGCGTGGAGAACTCCGAGTGGCGCGCGGGCGAAACGCAGTCCTTGCCGATAGGAATGCCGCGTGTTTCGGCAATCTCCGGCGTGACTTTCGCCGCGAGCAGCATGCCGCCGTGGCCGGGCTTCGCGCCTTGCGAGAGCTTCACTTCGATCATCTTCACCTGCGGTTCGCCCGCGAGGCGCTGGAACTTCTCGGCGCTGAAGGTGCCGTCTTCATTGCGGCAGCCGAAGTAGCCCGAGGCGATCTCCCAGATGATGTCGCCGCCGTTCTCGCGGTGATATTTCGACATCGAGCCTTCGCCCGTGTCGTGCGCGAAGCCGCCTTTTTTCGCGCCCATGTTGAGCGCGCGGATCGCGTTGGCGGAGAGCGCGCCGAAGCTCATCGCCGAGATGTTGAAGATCGACATCGAATACGGCTGCGCGCGGTTGCCGCCCACGAGCACGCGAAAGTCGCTGCCTTCGAGCTTGGTGGGCGCGAGCGAGTGGCTGATCCACTCGTGGCCCACGGCCTTCACGTCGAGCTCGGTGCCGTACGGGCGGCTGTCGACGGCGTTCTTCGCGCGCTGGTAGACGAGGCTGCGCTGGGCGAGCGAGAAGGGCTTTTCGTCGGTGTCGTCCTCGACGAAGTACTGGCGGATCTCGGGCCGCACGAACTCGAACAGAAAGCGCAGATGGCCCCAGATCGGATAGTTGCGCAGGATCGCGTGACGCTCCTGGAACATGTCGTAGATGCCGAGCGCAACGAGCAGCGCGGGCACGATCACGCAGTACCACGACAGATGATGGAGCGCCGCGGCGGCGACGCAGGCTGCAAGCAGCAGCACCGCGCCCCACATGGCGAGATAACGTCGGGAAAACATTGGGGGAACTCCTCGAACTTGATTTGATGCGCGCGCCTGCATCCTCTCGTAAAGGGGCGGTGCGCGTCAGCCGCGCGGGTTGCCGGGCGCGGCTTGCGGGAATGATGCCGCAAGTTCGTGAATCTGGCCGGGAACCGGGCAGGGTGCTTGAGGGATCTGCGGGCAAGGCGAAAAAGTCTGACGTAAAAAAAGCGGCGCCTTGCGCGCCGCCTTGTGATTCCTTACGTTTGGCCTGCCGTGGCCGGCGTCATGCAGCCGTTGTTGACGGTGCCGCTGCCGCAGGCTTCTTGCGCGCCACGCGCTTCTTTTTCTTCGGCGCTTCGGGCGGCGGCACGGCCGGGATGTGCGGCTCGAGCGTGGTCACCGCTTCGATGATGCCGCCGCCCAGGCACACGTCGCCGTCATAGAGCACCGCCGACTGGCCGGGCGTCACGGCCCACTGCGCGTCGGGAAAACGCAGCGTGAACTGGCCTGCGCCGAAATCGTCGGCCGTGTGGAACGAGCAGGGCGCGTCGGCCTGGCGATAGCGCGTTTTCGCGCCGCACGCATGATCCTGCGCGGGCGGCTCGCCCGCCACCCAGCTCACGTTGCCCGCGCGCAGCTCATGCGCGAGCAGCCACGGATGGTCGTGGCCCTGCACGACATAGAGCGTGTTCGACGCGATGTCCTTGCCCGCCACGAACCACGCTTCGCCGCTGCCGTCCTTGCTGCCGCCGAGGCCAATGCCCTTGCGCTGCCCGAACGTGTAGAACGCGAGGCCGATGTGCTCGCCCACGACCTTGCCGTCGGGCGTCATCATCGGGCCAGGCCTGGTCGGCAGATAGCGGTTCAGGAAGTCGCGGAACGGCCGCTCCCCGATGAAGCAGATTCCTGTGGAATCCTTCTTTTTCGCGTTCGGCAGACCGATCTGCTCGGCGATCTCGCGCACCTTCGTCTTGGGAATCTCGCCGAGCGGGAACATCGTCTTCGAAAGCTGTGCCTGGTTCAGGCGATGCAGGAAGTACGACTGGTCCTTCGTATGGTCGAGCGCCTTCAGTAGTTCGAAACGACCGTCACGCTCGGGGTTCTGGCGCACGCGCGCATAGTGGCCCGTGGCGATCGTTTCCGCGCCGAGCGACATGGCGTGGTCGAGGAAAGCCTTGAACTTGATCTCGGCGTTGCACAGCACGTCCGGGTTCGGCGTGCGGCCCGCGGAATACTCGCGCAGGAACTCCGCGAACACGCGGTCCTTGTACTCGGCGGCGAAGTTCACCGCTTCCACGTCGATGCCGATCAGGTCCGCGACCGACACGACGTCGATCCAGTCCTGACGCGTCGAGCAGTACTCGCCGTCGTCGTCGTCTTCCCAGTTCTTCATGAAGAGGCCGACGACGTCGAACCCCTGCTCCTTGAGCAGCCATGCGGTAACCGACGAATCGACGCCGCCCGACATGCCTACCACGACTTTACGTTTGCTCATTGCCTTGCTGCCTTGTTCAGCTCTTGGGTCCCGCGCCTGTTTTGGGCGCCGTCGCGTGCGTCTGGACGAAATCCAGCGGCACGCGCTTGCCTGCGAGGTAATCGTCGACGCAGCGCATCACGAGCGGCGTGCGATGACGCTCGCTCGCCGCGCGCAACTCGTCTGCGCTCATCCACACCGTGCGGACGATGTCCGGGTCGAGGGCGCGGTTTTCCGGTTCGGCCGCGACACTGCCGCAGTACGTGAAGCGCAGATACGTCGCGCCGCTCTCGCCCGGCTTGCCGAAATGCGTCATGTACACGCCGACGAGCGCCTCGGGCGTGAACGCGTACGCGGTTTCCTCGAGCGCTTCGCGCACCACGGCCTCGTGCAGCGTCTCGCCCGCTTCCAGATGCCCGGCGGGCTGGTTCAGGCGCAGGCCGGCGCCCGTGTGCTCCTCGACGAGCAGAAAACGCCCGTCGCGCTCGACGATCGCGGCCACGGTGACGTGGGGTGCCCAGGTTTCCTCATTCATGGGCCGGTATTTTACCGGCACGCCGCAAACGGTGCCCGGGGCCGGATCGTTTGCCAACCTGACGGGATGGCTGCCGGTCCCACATGCCTGGTTCTCCCGACCGTCCGGTCGGACGGCGCGGGATGTTGTGTGCAACGCACAAAAGCGGGCAATTCCCGCTATAAGCGCGCTGCTGCTTTCGGTTAAAGTGGTGCCGACGTTTTGCCGTTGCAATGGATGCCGGCGCTTCAACGCCGTTTTGCCGGCCTCCCTTCGCTCGAATCGAGCCAGAACAGATAGAACAAGAAGGCGAGGAGGAAACAACAATGCATATTGGAGTGCCTGCCGAGACGCGGGCGAACGAAACCCGCGTGGCCGCGACGCCGGAGACAGTCAAGAAGTACGTCGCACAGGGCCATACGGTCACGATCCAGGCGGGCGCCGGCACTGGCGCGAGCTATCCCGACGAGGCCTATACGGCCGTTGGCGCGCAGGTTGCCGACGCCGCCACGGCGTTTGGCGCGGAACTCGTGCTCAAGGTCCAGTCGCCCACCGTCAGCGAACTGCCGTTCATGAAGCGCGGCGCCGTGCTGGTCGGCATGCTCGATCCCTTTAACGCGGAGAACGCCGCGAAGCTTGCCGAGGCGGGTGTCACCGCCTTCGCGCTGGAAGCCGCGCCGCGCACCACGCGGGCGCAAAGCCTGGACGTGCTGTCCTCGCAGGCCAATATCGCCGGCTACAAGGCGGTGCTTGTGGCGGCGAACCTCTATCCGCGCTTTATGCCGATGCTGATGACCGCCGCCGGTACGGTGAAAGCCGCTCGCGTGCTGATTCTCGGCGCGGGGGTAGCGGGCTTGCAGGCCATCGCCACGGCGAAGCGCCTGGGCGCGGTGATCGAAGCCTCGGACGTGCGCCCGGCGGTAAAAGAGCAGATCGAGTCGCTCGGCGCGAAATTCCTCGACGTGCCCTACGAAACCGATGAGGAACGCGAAGCAGCGGAAGGCGTGGGCGGCTATGCGCGCCCCATGCCGCCCTCGTGGCTCACGCGCCAGTCGGCGCTGGTGCACGAGCGCGCGAAGCAGGCCGACATCGTCATTTCGACCGCGCTGATTCCGGGCCGCGATGCGCCGACGCTCCTGCCCTCTGAAACCGTGCAGGCGATGAAGCCCGGCTCGGTGGTCATCGACCTCGCGGCAGGGCGCGGCCCCGTTGCCGATCAGGCCAGCGGCCGGCGCGGCGGCAACTGCCCGCTCACCGAGGCCGACAAGGTGGTGATGCAGCACGGCGTGCAGATCTGCGGTTACACGAACCTTGCCTCGATGGTCGCCGCCGACGCCTCGGCGCTCTACGCGCGCAACCTGCTCGACTTCCTGAAGCTCATCGTCACGAAGGAAGGCGCGCTCAACATCGATCTCGCGGACGACATCGTCGCGGCCACGCTGCTGGCGCGCGACGGCGCTGTCACGCGCAAGGCATGACGAGGAGGAGAACAAGAATGGAAGTCATCAACCATACCGTCATCAACCTGATCATCTTCGTGCTGGCCGTGTACGTGGGCTATCACGTGGTCTGGAATGTCACGCCCGCGCTGCATACGCCGCTCATGGCAGTGACCAATGCCATCTCGGCGATCGTGATCGTCGGCGCGATGCTCGCCACGGGCCTCACCGTGGGCGGCGCGGGCAAGTTCTTCGGCACGTTTGCCGTGCTGCTCGCGGCCGTGAACGTGTTCGGCGGGTTCCTCGTTACGAGGCGGATGCTGGAGATGTTCCGCAAGAAGGAACCGAAGAAGCTTCCGGCCAAGGAGGGCGCATAAATGAGCATGAATGTCGTTACGCTCCTTTATCTGGTGGCGTCGGTCTGCTTCATCCAGGCGCTCAAGGGGTTATCCAACCCCAAGAGCGCACGCGCCGGCAACCTGTTCGGCATGGTCGGCATGGCCATTGCCATTCTCACCACGCTTGCGCTGATCGCGAAGGAGTCCGCACAGTTCGGCTCGAACCTCGGCCTGGGTCTTGCGCTGCTGTTCGGCGCACTCGTGGTGGGCGGCGGGCTTGGCGCTTTTGTCGCGGCGCGCGTCGAGATGACGAAGATGCCGGAACTGGTCGCGGCCATGCACTCGCTGATCGGTCTTGCGGCGGTGTGCATTGCGTACGCGGTCGTTTCCGAGCCTGCTGCGTTCGGGCTGGTGGCCGAGGATGCGCCGTATCCGGGCTTCCTGCCCTACGGCAACCGCATCGAACTGTTCATCGGCACGTTCGTCGGTGCGATCACGTTCTCAGGCTCAGTGATCGCCTTCGGCAAGCTCTCGGGCAAGTATAAGTTCCGCCTGTTCCAGGGCGCGCCCGTGGTGTACTCCGGCCAGCATCTGATCAACCTGATGCTCGCGCTCGGCATGATCGGCTTCGGCGTCTTGTTCTTCATCACGCAGTCGTGGCTGCCGTTCATCATCATGACGTTGATCGCGTTCGCGCTGGGCGTGCTCATCATCATCCCGATCGGCGGCGCGGACATGCCCGTGGTCGTGTCGATGCTGAACTCGTACTCGGGCTGGGCGGCGGCGGGCATCGGCTTCTCGCTGAACAACGCGATGCTGATTATCGCGGGGTCGCTGGTGGGCTCGTCGGGCGCGATTCTCTCGTACATCATGTGCCACGCGATGAACCGCTCGTTCTTCAACGTGCTGCTGGGCGGCTTCGGCGGCGAGGCGAGTGCGGCGACGGCGGGCGGCGCGCAGGAGCAGCGTCCGGTGAAGTCGGGTTCGGCCGATGACGCCGCGTTCATGCTCGGCAACGCCGAAAGCGTGGTGATCGTGCCGGGCTACGGTCTTGCCGTGGCGCGCGCGCAGCATGCGTTGAAGGAACTGACGGACAAGCTCGTGGAGAAGGGCGTGGACGTGCGTTACGCGATCCACCCCGTAGCGGGCCGCATGCCGGGCCACATGAACGTGCTGCTCGCGGAAGCGGAAGTGCCCTACGACATGGTGTACGAGATGGAGGACATCAACAACGAGTTCGGCCAGACCGATGTGGTGCTGGTCCTGGGCGCGAACGACGTGGTGAACCCGGCGGCGAAGAACGACCCGAAGTCGCCGATCGCGGGCATGCCGATCATCGAGGCGTACAAGGCGCGCACGATCCTCGTGAACAAGCGCTCGATGGCGGCCGGTTACGCGGGTCTCGACAACGAACTCTTCTACATGGATAAAACCATGATGGTGTTCGGCGATGCGAAGAAGGTGATCGAGGAGATGGTGAAGGCGGTGGAGTAAGCGCTGCTGGCTTCGAACCCACGCCAAAGGCGCGCAGCGATGCGCGCCTTTTTCATTGGCGAGTGCTTGAATGCTTCACAGCGAAGGCGCATTCACGCGCCGCAGATAATCGGCGAGACGCCGTCCGCTCACGTCGGGAAACGGCTCGAGCACGTCCACGTTTTCCATGCGCGCGATATTGAAATTGCGGAAATCCTCGCGCATTTCGCACCATGCGCCCACGGTCCATTGCGCGCCCCAGTACACGAGGCCAAGCGGCCAGATGCGCCGCTCCGTATGCGCGCCGATGCGGTCGCAGTAGGCGAAGCGCACGACGAGCCGCGTATCCACGGCGCGATGCAGCGCGTCGAGCTTGTCCGAGAACGTGGGGTCCATGTGATACGCGGGCGCGAAGACGGCAAGCCGTTCCAGCACGGCGCGCTTTTCCGCGGGCATCGCGGCGGCGATCTTCGCGAGTGCGCCCCGAGCGCCGCCCGCGAGCGCCGCACCGCCCCACGATTCGGCCATGCGCGCACCCACGGCGAGCGCCGTGAGTTCGTCGGCGGTGAAGGTGAGCGGCGGCAGGCTCGCCGTGCGTGCGAGCCGGTAGCCGATGCCCGCTTCGCCCTCGATCGGCACGCCCGAGAGTTGCAGGTCGCGCACGTCGCGATACACCGTGCGCGGCGAGACTTCGAGCCATTCGGCGAGTTGCTGCGCGGTGGTGAGGCGCCGGCCGCGCAGCAGTTCGGCGATGCGAAAGAGGCGGTCGGCGCGGCGGGTCATGGCAGGGCGGGCGCGAGGTCGGACGCGGTGAGCGGCATAAGGACGATAAGCACGTTAGGCACCGTAAGCACTTTGGGCACGACAGGCACGAGAAACACCATAAGCCCTTTAGCCGCGAATGATATCGCCGCCCGCGCGCCGCGGTTCGCGCTTAACCGAGCTTGGGCGCGTGCAGGCCCACGCGGTTGCCTTCGGTGTCGATGAAGAAGCCGATATAACCGAAGTTGTTCGGCAACTCGACGGCCGGCCCCTGCTGCTTGCCGCCCGCCTTCTGCACGCGGTCGAGCACGGCCGTGACCGACGGCTGCGCGTTCAGATACACGAGCACGCCCTTCGGGTCAGGCTTGGCGTCGTGCGGATTGAACACGATGCAGCCTCCGGTTTCCGTTTCGGTGTGCGCGAAAAGCGCCATGGGCACGCCGCCGACCACCTCGCGTTGCAGTGCAGTGTCGAAAGCGGTTTCGTAAAAGCGGGCGGCGCGCTCCAGGTCGTGCGCGGGGATTTCGAACCACGAGATCACACGGGACAGATCGGTTGACACGGTACACTCCTCGTAAGCTACGGCGGACGGTAGGTGGCGGCAGCCGGGCGGCGGCGGCCTCGCCGGATGGCGTAGAAGCAGTGTGCAGGGGGCCTGCTGACAGCGTGCTGTCAGTAGCCTTGCCGGGCGTCGCGACGCGCGTTTCGAAGGTTTTCGAGAGAGAGGCGGCGGCGTATCTGGTGTAATCGCGGGGTCCGCTTGCGGGTTGCAAGCCGCTCCAAACGCTTACGCACACGTATGTCACCCACCGTTTCGATCATCACTCCCACGGGCAACCGCGAGCCCTTCCTGCCGGCCATCTGGCGCTGCATCGAGCGCCAGCGCGTGGCGTGGGAGTGGCTCATCCTCGACGACAGCCCGCAGCCCAGCGAGTTTCTCCGCGCGCTGTCGCAGACCGATGCGCGCGTGCGCTACTACTGGTCGAAAACGCGCATGTCGATCGGCGCCAAGCGCAACTTTCTCGTGAACGAATCGCGCGGCGCGCTGATCGCGCACTTCGACGACGACGACCACTACGCGTCACACTATCTCGCGGGCATGGTGCGGATGCTGGAGGACAACGGCGCGGACCTCATGAAGCTCTCGACGTTCTGGATGTACGCGCCGCACACGCAGTTCTTCGGCTACATGGACCTGAATGCGCGCGTGGGGCTGCACTATGTGCTGACCGGCAACAGCGTCGCGACGGTCGAATTCCACGACAAGATGAAGATCGGCGCGGACTTCATCCTCTTCTACGGCTTCTCGTACGTGTATCGCAAGGCGCTATTCGACGTGGCGCGTTTCGACGAGGTCGATCTTTGCGAAGACGAGAGCTTCATTCGCCGCATCGTCGAGGCGGGCCGCACGGTGCTCGCCGCCGACGACAAGCAGGCGAGCTGCCTGCATCTGATCCACCCGGCTTCGACCTCGCGCTGCTTCTCGCGCTATTCGATGCCGGCGTTCACGCTGCCGAAGATGTTTCCGGAGTACGAAGGGTATCCGCTGGCGGTTTAGCGCCGCGCTGAGGGGCGCGTGGCGGCGAGAGCGTCGCGCGCCGCCACGCGTTTGCGAACGTCAGTTCGCGTCGCCGTTGCCGTTGTCTTTGCCGGCGGCGGGATTCGCGCCGCCGCTGGCGGGACGCTGGCGCACGCTGCCCGCGATCAGGTCGAAGCGGAACAGGCGGCATTCGAGCGCGCCGTTGTAGAGCGGCGTCTTGGCGGCTTCACGCAGGCGCAACTGGCCCGGCAGCTTGCGGTCGGAGGTGAGGACGAATGCGCGCCAGCCCGTGAAGCGCTGCTTGAGCGCGTCGCCGAGCGCCTGGAAGAACTCGGCGTCGGGCGCTTCGTCCTTGGCGCGGCGAAAGCCTTCGTCGTCGTCACCGCGCAGCTCGCGCGCCGTGGGGCGCGCTTCGCCGCGCGCATTGCGCCCGCGCACCTCGATACGCTCGCCATACGGCGGATTCGCCACCAGAACGCCGGGCGCGTCGGAGGGCGGCGTCATGTTGCGTGCGTCGAGCTGCTTGAGCGGCACGTTGCCGAAGCCCGCGCGCTTGAAGTTCGCGCGTGCCTTTTCCAACATGACATCGGAGATGTCGCTGCCGAAAATCAGCAGATCGCGCGGCTTGCTCTGCGCGGCGTTGCGCGCCGTGTTGGCCTCGCTCTTGAGGTGGCGCCACGCGGCCATGTCGGCCTGCTTGAGCGACTCAAAACCGAAGCGGCGATCCAGCCCCGGCGCGATGTCCTGCGCGACTTGCGCGGCTTCCGCGAGGAAGGTGCCGCTGCCGCACATCGGGTCGTAGAGCGGCGTGCCGGCCGTCCAGCCCGTGAGGCGCAGGATGCCCGCCGCGAGATTCTCGCGCAGCGGCGCCGCGCCCTTGTCCAGACGCCAGCCGCGCTTGAAAAGCGGCTCGCCCGAAGTGTCGAGATAAAGCGTGCACTCGTTCGCGGTGAGGAAGGCGAAGACGCGCACGTCGGGATACGCGGTGTCGATGCTCGGACGCGCGCCCGCCTTGTCGCGCATGCGGTCGCAGATCCCGTCCTTCACGCGCAGCGTGGCGAATTCGAGGCTGCGCAGCGGCGACTTGATCGCGGTGATATCGACGCGCAGCGTCTCGTCCGGCGTGAACCACTGGTCCCAGCGCTGTTCGCGCGCGAGCTCATAGATGTCCTGCTCGCTGCGGTAGGGACGCTGGGCGATTTTCAGGAGCACGCGGCTCGCGATGCGCGAATGCAGGTTCGCGGCAATGCCGCCGGCCCAGTTGCCGCGAAAGTGCACGCCGCCGGGCACCTCGGCGCCGACCTGGAGCGCGCCGGGCGGCAGGCGCTGTTGCGCGGTTTCGGCCAGTTCGGCGGCGAGCGCGGCTTCGAGGCCGCGCGGGCAGGGAGCAAAGAAATCGAGAGACATGAAGAAGGATGGGACGCTGCGGGGAAGGCGCTATTGTACGCGGGTTGCGCGGGGCGCCTGGGATGGGTGGTCGTTGCTGCGGCGCTCGGGGTAGGGCGTACCCCGCTGCGCTTATCCGGCGGGCGGCTTGAACACATGCGCCTTATCGGAACCATCGGAGATCTTCGCGGCGGATACCCGTGTCGCGGGCGACCCGTGCCGTGGCACGGGCGCGCGCAATCACATCTGGCGAGTGGGCGATAAACGCCGGCCGCCGTCACGGAGTGCACCCCATTAGCTCAGACGGATCGTCAGCCAATCTCCCGCTTAATCACTTTATTTGCTACTAACCTGTCTCAATCCACTCCCTTTCGCATCGGCCACACGAGATCGATCGGGCGCCGCACGATGCGCCGCCAGACCACGCGCATGAGCGGCCGCACGTCCTTGCGCCGCAGGTCGCGCGAGCGCAGCGCCATCTGTAGGGCGAGCGCGAAGCTCACCGCGACGTTGAGCACCGCCATGCTGGCGACGCCCGCGACGGCCCACCACAGTTCGCCCGAGCGCAGCGCGCCGGGGCCGAGCACGCCCAGCGCCACGCCGATCGAGCCCGCCGAGAGCGTCACGTGCCGCACCTCGTAATGGAACGCGATGGCCGAAACCACGGCGGGCACGAAGCCGAGCATCATGCCGAGCACGACGTTGCCCCATACGCCCGCCGCGTTCACGCGGCAAAAGCGCGCGAGGCGCGCCGCGCCCGCGACGCCGAGCGTCATGCGCAGCCGCCGGTTCCACGCGAGCGCGTCCTCCACGCGGTGCAGCACGAACCAGTTGTCGGCCCAGCCCGCGAACAGGCTGGAGAGCCACAGCAGCACGCCGGTCAGCGCGGCATAGAACGGCGTGGGCCCGGCGAGCGAGAACGATTGCAGCGTCGAGTGCGCCTTGGCGGGCGAGATCAGCTCGGCGTGAAAGAGCCAGCCGCACAGCAATTGCACGGCGAGGCACGCCGGAAACACGAGCAGCACATTGCCCAGCACGGCCGCCGCCTGAGTGCGCATGAGCGCCACCACGGTCGAGGCGAAGCGCGCCCGGCCCGGCGGTTCCTTCGCGTCGTCGAGCTCGCGCGCGAGGGTGGGCGCGGTCATCGCGGGCTGCTTGGTCGCGAGCGAGAAGTGGCAGAAGTGCATGACGAGGAAGCTCAGCGCGTAGTTGAACCCCGCAAACACGCCCTCGATCATCGACGGCAAATGGGCGCCCGTGATGCCGAACTTCACATACACCGTCACCGCCGTCACGAGCCCGCCGCCCGCGGCCATGCGCAGCATCGCGAGGTATTCGGCGCGGTCGCGCGCGATGTAGTGCTCGCCCGTGTCGGCGGAAAGCTCGACCACCTTGCGCGAGAGCAGCGCGAAATTGCTGCGCAGCAGGTGCGCGATGCTCTGGCTTTCCTGGTTCGCTTTCACGAGGTCGGCCACGAGGCGCGCCTGCAACGGGGCGTCGCCGGCGGCCATCCATGCGTCGAGCAGGCGCTCCGCGCGCACGATCCGCATGCGCATGCGCTCGACCTGGAACACCGTGTCCACGCGCACGCCGTTGCGGTAGAGGTGGGCGAAGACGTCGTTGGTGGCGCGGCGGCAGTCGTCGAGCAAGAGGCGCAGCCACGTCACTTCGTGCAGCAGACGGGCGGCGTCGCCCTCGTCGCGCGCATTTTCCACCGAGAGCATCGCGCGCGTGAGGCGGTAGAACGGCAGGCGCTCGACGGCCACGTGCGCGTCGTCGATCGAAAGGCGGCCGCGCACCGTCGGCGAAAGGCCCGTGGAGCTGATCTGGCAGGTGAGGTTGTGCAGCGCGGTCAGCAGGTCGAGCGAAAACTCGCCGGGCTGCGGCGTGGAGGCGGGCGCGGGTGCTTCGACCGGTTCGGCGGCCAGCGCTTTGAGCCGCGCGAGCAGTTCCGGCGGCAGCGTGGCGATCCATTCGGGGTCGAGCGTTGCCGGGAACATCAGCGTGACGAGCGCGGCGAGGTCGCGCCGGTTCGGCGCGGGCGGAATGAGCTGCGCCTGCAAGCGGCCCACGAGCGCGCCGAGCAGACCCGAATGCACCGGCATGCCCGCGTCGCACAGCAGCGAAATGCTGTCGCTCTCGCGCAGCAGCTTGCGCAGCATCGCGCCGACGTTGGCCTTCCAGGCTGGGTTGCGATCGAGCACGTGCAGCAGGTAGCGCACGCGCGCATGTTCGGGCGGTGCGCGGTGCGCCGGGGCGTCGGCTTGCGCGCCGGAGTCCGGCTGATCGAGCTGGCCGCGCCGGTGGATCCAGTGCGCGAGTTCGATCAGCCATTCGCTGCGCTCGGCGTAGGGCGCGTCGGCGTCGGCGAGCGCAAGCAGCGCGTCGAGCTGCTGTCCGGCGTTGCGCGACGCGCGCCATTTTTTCCAGAGCGTCTTGAGGGAGTGGAACATGAGGCGTGGGTGAGGACGGCGCGGCGGGCGGCCCGGTGCGGCGGGCCGAGGGCGAAAGCAGCCCAGGGGGCTGCCGCGCCGCGCCACGCACCGCCGCCGGCCGCGCCTGGGTGAAACGGGCGGCTCAGCCGCCGGCGGGTTGTTGTGAGGGTTGCTGCACGGGGGCGGCAGCGGCGGGCACGGGCTGCGGGCAGGCAATGCGCGCGACCGGCTTCGCGTGCGCGGCGGACTTCGCGCCGCTCGTCGCCGTGCTCACGCGCGGCGCGGCCGCGAGCGTGCGCACGCCGCTTGCGATCGACTGCGAGAGGTCGGCGACCGCGCGGCGATGGCCGACCACGAGCGCGTCATAGCCGTCGCCCACGGGCTCGTTGAGCACGGTGCGGCAGGTCAGGACGGTTTGCGTGTCGAGCGCGCGCACGCTCCACACGGCGTCGATGAGCGCATGCGAGCCCGGCCACGATTCGAAGCGCTGCACGTTCACGCTCACGCGGTACACGGGCACGCCTTCGGGATGCGGCGAGCCGTACACGTCGATGGTGCCGAGCTGCTGTGTGAGATCGCCCGAAAGCGCGCGGCGGATCTCGTCGCCGGGCAGCGAGGCCCAGCGCTCCTGCTCCAGCACGCGCACCTGGCTCGCGTCGGTTTGCACGACGAGCTGCAATTTCGCGACCTGCGGCGGGACGTCTACAGGCGCCAGCGCGATCAGCCACGGGGCGTTGCCCGCGCTCGGCGCGGCGGCGGCCGTCGTGCGCGCGCCGTCGTCGGTCGGGCTGAGCGTGTAGAAGCGGCTGGCGGGCGAGCCGCAACCCGCCAGCGCGGCGGCCATGACCACGGCGCCGAGCGTGGCAAGGGCGGGGACGCGTCGGAACGTCATGGCTTGTCTCCTGGTTTGCCGCGCAGCAGTGATTCGGGATGGCGCTCCAGATAGTCGGAGAGCGCGTTGAGCGATTGCAGCGTGCGCGTGAGCTCCTGCATCGCCTGATGCACGTCGGACTGTAGCGGCGAGTCCTGCTGGAGCGTGGCCTGCGCGGCGCTGAAGGTCTTCTGCGCTTCGTCGAGCGTGCCGCGCATCTGCGGCAGGAGCTGGTCGTTCACCTGCGCGAACAGCTGGTTGGCGCTCTTGAGCGAGTCGTTCAGGTTGTTGCCGATCTTGTCGAACGGAATCTTGTCGAGCTTCTTCGCGATGTCCGCCACCTGAAGCTGCAACTCTTCGAGCGAGTTCGGCACCGTGGGCAGCTCCATCGGATCGTGGCTGAAGTCGACCGTCGCCTGGCTCGCCTTCGGGAAGATGTCGAGTGCGATGTAGAGCTGGCCCGTGATCAGGTTGCCCGTGCGCAACTGGCCGCGCAGGCCGCGCGCGACGAGGCGCTTGAGCAGCTCCTGGCTTTGCGGCGTGTGCGGCGCCGGCGCTTCGCCGCGGATGCGGCGCGACAGGCGCAGCGGATACAGATCCATCGTCACCGGCATGCGGAAGTTGTGCTCCTTCGGGTCGTACTCGATGCCGATGTCGGTCACCTGGCCGAGCACGATGCCGCGGAAGTCGACCGGCGCGCCCACGGAGAGCCCGCGCAACGACTGGTTGAAGTACATCACCACGCGTTGCGGCGCGCCGTCCGGCTCGCGCATCGCATCGGTCTCGTCGGAGGCGAGCGCGAAGGTGGCGTTGTCAGGCGCCTGCGGGCCCATCTGCTGGCCGGAAGGCGCCTGGAATGCGAGGCCGCCCACGATGACCGTGGCGAGCGACTGCGTGTTGACCTTGATGCCGCTCGAATCGAGCTGCACGTTCACGCCGCTCGCATGCCACCAGCGCGTGTTGGTGCCCACGTACTGGTCGTACGGCGCGCCCACGAACACCTGCACCGTGACGCCGGTGCCGTCCTTGTCGAGCGAGTAGCCCGTGACCTGGCCCACCTGAATGCGCCGGAAGAAGATGGGCGTGCCGATGTCGAGCGAGCCGAGCGTTGCGCTGTGCAGCGTGTAGCGGTGGCCTTTTTCGTCGATGGTCACGGCGGGCGGCGCCTCCAGCCCGACGAAATCGCTTTGCGATTCCTGCGCGCGGCCGGCGTCCGCGCCGATATACGAACCTGAAAGCAGCGTGGTGAGGCCCGAAACGCCGCTTGCACCCACGCGCGGGCGCACGACCCAGAAGCGGCTGTCCTTCACGGCGAATCGTTCGGCGTCCTTCGTGAGCTCGACCGTGACGATCACGTGCGAAAGGTTGGGCGAGAGCTTGATCGCGCGCACCGAGCCGATGTCGACGTCCTTGTACTTGACCTTGGTCTTGCCCGGTTCGAGCCCTTCGGCGCTCGAAAAGCTGATCGTGATGGTCGGGCCGCGCGTGGCGACCGACTTCACGACGAGCGCCACGCCGATCAGCGCGGCGATGAGCGGCACGATCCACACGAGCGAAGGCAGCCAGCGCTTCGGCTTGACGATCTCCGGTTCGGGAAGGTTGGGCGGGAGCGGTCCGCCGCCGTTGGGCGGGGTCGGTCCTTTCGGGTTATTCATGAGGGTGATCCTGAGATTGTTGCGCAGGCTTGTGTTTGTCTTCGTCCACGGGATCCCAGATCAAGCGAGGATCGAACTGCATCGACGCGATCATCGTCAGGATCACGACCGAGCCGAACGCGATGGCGCCGGGCCCCGCCGTGATCACGGCGAGCGACTGGAAGCGTACCAGCGCGACGGTGAGCGTGACAACGAACACGTCAAGCATCGACCAGCGGCCGATGAACTCCACGAGCCGGTAGAGTTTCGAGCGTTCCACGGGGCGCCAGGTCGAGCGCCGCTGGGCGGTGAACGTGAGCAGCGAGAGCACCGAGAGCTTGAGCATCGGCACGAGAATGCTCGCGATGAACACGATGATCGCGAGCGGCCACGAGCCCGAGGTCCAGAAGTAGACCACGCCGCTCATGATGGTGTCGTCCTCGTCGCCGACGAGCGACGCCGTGTGCATGACCGGCAGCAGGTTGGCGGGAATGTAGAGCAGCGCCGCGGCGATCAGCAGCGCCCACGTGCGCATGATGCTGTCGGGGTTGCGCTCGTGCAGCGGCGAGCCGCAGCGGTGGCAGTGCTGGTGCGTGCCCGCGCGCGGCAGCACGTGCGGCTGCACGTGGCCGCAGGCGTGGCAGGAAATATAGCCGGCGTCGTTCGCGGTCTGGTATTTCATCGGGGCGCCTTGTTGAGCGGGCCGCCGCGCGGCTTCGCCGGGCCTTGCGCGGGCGCGGCGGGGTCACGAATCTCGGGTTCGGCCAACGGGGCGGGCGAGGAGGGCGAAAGCGACGAAGGTGGCGCAGGCGATGGCGGGCCGTCCGGCGCGCGATGCGGTGAACCGCCGGCGCCGCCCGCCTGCCCGTTCGGCCCCGCGCCGCCCTCGCGCGGCGCGCGGGCGGCGTCGCGCAGGCCGTCGGCGATGTCCCAGAGCGTGCGCGCATCGAAAGTCACGACCACGGTGAACATGAGCGTGAGCGCGCCGAAGGCGAACAGCGCGGTTTCGGGAATCACGCGCGCAAGGCTCACCATCTTCACGATCGTGATGAGCACGCCGAGCATGAACACTTCGAGCATGCCCCAGGGGCGCACGAACTGGATCGCGCGCAGCACGAGATTGAAGCCAGGCGGGATATAGCCGCGCCTCACCGGCAGCAGCACGTACAGGAGCGCGACCATCTCCGTGAGCGGAAAGAGGATGGTTGCGCAGAACACCATCACCGCGATGATCTCCATGTCCTCGTGCCACAGCACGACGAGCGCGCCGAACAGGCTCGATTCCGTGGTGATGCCGTTCGCGTCGAGTTCGATGATCGGAAACGACTGGGCGATGAGGAAGGTGACGAGCGCCGCGACGGTGACGGCGCAGATGCGGTCGAGCTGCGACGCGGCGCTGCTGTAGAGCGTCGCGCCGCAGCGCGAGCAGCGCGCTGTCTGGCGGCCGAGCAGCCGCGGTTTTCGGTAGAGCGCGTCGCAATCGTGACACGCGATCAGTTTGTCCTGGGCCATGCGGGCAGGTGACGCAAAACGACGTGAACAAAGGACGTGCGGCGTCGGCGCGCATGTCACGGGGTGCGGGCGACGCCTCGCGCCATGTTACCAAACGCGCCGGACGCTGCACCGAAACGGTCCGGCAAGCCCCGGCTGGCGCGCGCCCGCGGCAACGAGCGGGCTGCGAAGTGTGCCACGTTTGCGCCGCTCACGTACGCGAGCCCGCCCAGGCGGTGCGCGGTATCTCCAGATGTTTGTTGTCACGCAAATTGGATTATCTTTTGGGCATAGGGGCCGGCTGGCTGCGGAACGTGGCTGCGGTCAGTGCGTGAAATCTAACTGCGCAATTAACGCGAGACGATCATGAATGCATTCACGGGGTGGGGTCTGGCCTGGCGGTGGCGCTCGGCCGTGGGCGCCTTTGCGCTCTGGGCGGGCGGCGCTGCGGCGTTGCTTGCGGGCGCGAGCGCCTATGCGCAGCTCGACGCGGCAAAGAGCACGATTGTCGCCGTCTCGCGCCAGATGGGCGTGGCGGTGCAGGGCAGTTTCACGAAGTTCAGCGCGCAGATCGACTTCGACCCGGCGAAGCCGGCCGCCGGCACCGCTCGGATCACGATGGACATGACCAGCTACGATCTGGGCGACGCGACCTACAATGAGTCGGTGCGCGGGCCCGAATGGTTCGACGCGAAGGCGTTCCCGCAGGCCACCTTCGTCTCGACCGCGATCGCGCCGACCGCGCCGAACCAGTACCGCGTGGACGGCAACCTGACAATCAAGGGGCGCACGCAGAAGGTGGCCGTGCCCGTCGTGCTGACGCAGCAAGGCGCGACGCAAACCTTCGACGGCACGCTGCCGATCCATCGCCTCGCCTTCGACATCGGCACGGGCGAGTGGAAGGACACCTCGATGGTGGCCGACGAGGTGCTGATCAAGTTTCATATCGTCGTCGCGCACAAGTAGCGGGCAACGCACGCGGCGGCGCCGTTCCTTTGCGTTGCCTCGACTGGAGCCGCCTTTGAACACGTTCGCCTTGACGAAGTTCGCGTTGATGGCCGCAGGAGCCGCCGCGGTGACGTTTGCCGCCCAGCTGGCGCACGCCGCCGACACTTACCAGCTCGATCCGAACCACACCTTTCCGAGCTTCGAGGCCGATCATTTCGGCGGCCTTTCCATCTGGCGCGGCAAGTTCACGAAGACCACGGGCACCGTCACGCTGGATCGCGCGGCGAAAACCGGCACCGTGGACGTGACGATCGATCCGGCCTCCGTGCAGACCGGCAATCCCGAGCTCGACAAGCATCTCGTGAGCGACGAGTTCTTCAACGTCGCGCAATTTCCCACCGCCACCTACAAGGGCACGCGCATCGTTTTCGACGGCGACAAGCCGAAGGAGGTGATCGGCGAGCTCACGCTGCACGGCGTGACCCGGCCGCTCAAGCTCGAAATCGAGTCGTTCAAGTGCGTGCAGCACCCGGTGCTCAAGCGCGAGGTGTGCGGCGTGGAGGCCGAGGCGGAATTCAACCGCGACGACTTCGGCATGGACATGGGCAAGAAGTACGGCTTCAAGATGAAGACCAAGCTGCATATCCAGGCCGAAGGCATCAAGCAGTAGCACGGGCCGCTCGGCGCGGACGAAAAAAAACCGGTTCGTGTGAACCGGTTTTTTCGTTCAGGAGCGCTTACACCTGCGCGCCCGCGTTCGGATCGTTCGGATCGTACTTTTCCTTCTTGTCCTTGATGAGGTCCTCGCGCTTCACGCCGAGCCACATCGCGAGCGCCGCCGCGACGAACACCGACGAGTAGATGCCGAAGAGAATACCCACCGTCAGCGCCAGCGCGAAGTAGTGCAGCGTCGGGCCGCCGAAGAAGAACATCGAGAGCACCATCATTTCCGTACAACCGTGGGTGATGATGGTTCGCGACATCGTGCTCGTGATCGCGTGGTTGATGACTTCGCTCACGCTCATCTTGCGCTCGCGCCGGAAGGTCTCGCGAATCCGGTCGAAGATAACGACCGATTCGTTCACCGAGTAGCCGAGCACCGCGAGCACCGCCGCGAGCACCGAGAGCGAGAACTCCCACTGGAAGAACGCGAAGAAGCCCAGGATGATCACGACGTCGTGCAGGTTCGCGATCACGCCGGCCACGGCGTACTTCCATTCGAAGCGGAACGACAGGTAGATGATGATGCCCGCCACCACGCAGGCGAGCGCCATCAGGCCGTCGGTGGCGAGTTCCTTGCCGACCTGCGGGCCCACGAACTCCACGCGCTGCAACTGCACCTGGGGTTCGGCCGCCTTGAGCGTGGCCATCACCTGGTCGCTCTGCTGGGCCGAGGAGAGGCCCTGCTTGAGCGGCAGGCGGATCAGCACGTCGCGCGAGGTGCCGAAGTTCTGCACCTGGGCGTCGCCGTAGCCGATCTTCGTGAGCGAGTCGCGCAGCGGCTCTAGCGGCACCGCCTGCGGGTACTGCACTTCGATGACCGTGCCGCCCGTGAACTCGATCGACAGATGCAGGCCACGGTGGAAGAGGAAGAACACCGCCGCAATGAAGGTAATGAACGAGATCGCGTTGAAGATCAACGCGTGCTTCATGAACGGGATGTCTTTGCGGATGCGGAAAAATTCCATGGTCTTGACTCCGTATCAGCGGGACGAGCCGGTGTTGTTGCCTGAGCCGCCGGTGCCACCCTGGGCATCGCGGCGGCGCACGACCGGCTTGGCGCGCGCGGCGCCCTTGGCTTCCTTGGCCGCCTCGCGCTTCTTGCCGCCGGTGGTGGCGGCGGTGACGGCGCGGCCGGTGTCCGTGCCTGCATCGGCGCCGGCGAGCGCCGGTGCGGCTTCCTCGGGTTCCGGACGCCACACCTGGCCCACTGCGAGCGACTTGAGCTTCTTCTTGCCGCCGTACCAGAGGTTCACGAGACCGCGCGAGAAGAACACGGCCGAGAACATCGACGTGAGAATGCCGATACAGTGCACGATCGCGAAGCCGCGCACCGGGCCCGAACCGAACGCGAGCAGCGCGAGACCGGCGATGAGCGTGGTCACGTTCGAGTCGAGAATCGTCGCCCAGGCGTGCGCGTAGCCGTTCTGGATGGCCAGTTGCGGCGGCGCGCCGTGGCGCAGTTCTTCGCGCACGCGCTCGTTGATGAGCACGTTCGCGTCGATGGCCATACCGAGCGCGAGCGCGATAGCCGCGATGCCGGGCAGCGTGAGCGTGGCCTGCATGAGCGAGAGCACGGCCACGAGCAGCAGCAGGTTCACCGAGAGGCCGATCATCGAGATCGCGCCGAACAGCATGTAGTACGCGATCATGAACACGGCGATGGCGGCGAAGCCGTAGATCACCGAGTCGAAACCCTTGCGAATATTGTCCGCGCCCAGGCTCGGCCCGACCGTGCGTTCTTCGATGATGTCCATCGGCGCGGCGAGCGAACCGGCGCGCAGCAGCAGCGCGAGGTCGGCGGCGGCCTGCGGCGTGGGCTGGCCCGTGATCTGGAAGCGGTCGCCCAGTTCCGACTGGATGGTCGCCACCGTCAGCACTTCGCCCTTGCCCTTTTCGAACAGCACCATCGCCATCGGCTTGCCGATGTTGTCGCGCGAGACGGCGCGCACCGCGCGGCCGCCCGCCGAGTCGAGGCGGATGTTGACCGACGGACGCTGATGCTCGTCAAAGCCGGCCGAGGCGTCGATGATGCGGTCGCCCGTGAAGATCACCTGCTTGCGCAGCAGCACCGGCGCGGCGTTGCCTTGCGTGAACAGCTCGTCGCCCGGCGGCACCGGCGCATTCACGTCCGGATGCAGGCCCATCGGGTCGGCGAGGCGCGCTTCGAGCGTTGCCGTGCGGCCGATGATGTCCTTCGCCTTCGCGGTGTCCTGCACGCCCGGCAGCTCGACCACGATGCGGTCGTCGCCTTGCTGCTGGATCACGGGCTCGGCCACGCCAAGCTCGTTCACGCGGTTATGCAGCGTCTGGATGTTCTGCTTGAGCGCGGCTTGCTGAACCGAGGTTTTCACGGCCGGCGTGAACGTGCCGATGAGCTGTACGCCGCCTTCGGGGTTGTTCTGCGAGGCCCACTGCAATTCGGTGATGCCGCCCGAGCTTGCGAGCACCTTGCGCGCCTGCTCGGCCACGTCGGCGTCGGCGAAATTCACGACCACCGACTGGTTCACGCGGTTCACGCCGCCGTCGCGGATGTTCTTGTCACGCAGGAGCGTGCGCACGTCGGAAGCGTCGGAATCGAGCTTCTTGTTGAGCGCGCCGTTCATGTCGACCTGGAGCAGGAAGTGCACGCCGCCGCGCAGGTCGAGGCCGAGATACATCGGCAGCGCGTGCAGGCCCGTGAGCCAGCGCGGCGAGGCGCTTTGCAGGTTCAGCGCGACGATGTACTGCGGGTCGCTCAGGTCGGCGTTGAGCGCTTTGTTGAGCGCGTCTTTCAGGCGCAGCTGCGTGTCCGTGTCGGCGACGCGCACGCGGATGTTCGCGTTCATCGACGAGTTGTCGAACGTGAGGTCGGTCGCCTTGATGTTGTTCGCGGCCAGCGCGGCTTCGACCTGGGCGAGCGTGCCCGAGTCGAGCTTGACGGTCGCCTTGCCGCTCGACACCTGGACGGCGGGCGCTTCGCCGAAGAAATTGGGCAATGTGTACACGAAGCCGATGACGAGCGCCACCAGCATCACGACATATTTCCAGAGGGGATAACGGTTCATTGGTTGACCCAACGGGGGAGGGGGATGGCCTGTGCGTTGCGCGCGCGTCCGGCTGAGCCTTCGGGGCGTTCCTGCATTGACGTTTTCTGGTCAGTGGCTGCGAGGGCGGGCCGGATGCGCGAGGCCGTTCGTGCGAAGGCAACGGCCCTGATGATTCTACGAGGCCTTACAGCGACTTGATCGTGCCCTTCGGCAGGATGGTCGAGACCGACGACTTCTGCACGGTGATTTCCGTGCCGTCGGCGATTTCGACGCCCACGTAGGCTTCGCTGACCTTGGTCACCTTGCCGACGATGCCGCCGCTCGTGATCACTTCGTCGCCCTTGGCCATGGCCGAGAGCATGTTGCGATGTTCTTTCTGACGCTTCATCTGCGGACGGATCATGATGAAGTACAGCACGGCGAACATCAGGATGAGCGGCAGGAAGCTCATGAGGCTCGATTCGGCACCACCTGCTGCACTGCCTTGCGCGAAGGCATTGGAAATGAACGACACGTTGGTCTCTCCGTTTTTACGATCACAAAAAGCGAGCCGGTTATTCTACCACCGGCATTCTCCACGACGATGACGCAAAATAGGCTTTCCGATCAAGCGTTTATCTCGAATCCCACCCCCGCGTTGTATGCGCGTGCGTGAAAAGCGAGGTGGCCGGAGCGCAGCGAATGCCCGGTCTGCGTCATTGTTTCGAAAGGTTATTGTAATATCTGGCGTCGGGCACGCGGCACGCCGTCGTGAGACGCCCTCTCAGTCCACGCCGCGTGCGCGCTGCTCGGCAAAGCGCTGGCGGAACGCCGCGAACGTCTTCGTTTCGATCGCCGAGCGCATCTCGCTCATCAGCTCAAGGTAGTAGTGCAGATTGTGGATCGTGTTGAGCTGCGCGCCGAGAATTTCGCCCACGCGGTGCAGGTGATGCAGGTAGCCGCGAGTGAAGTTGCGGCAGGTGTAGCAGCCGCACTGCTCGTCGAGCGGGCGCAGCGAGTTCTTGTGCGTCGCGTTGCGGATCTTGACGTCGCCAAAGCGCGTGAAGATCCAGCCGTTGCGCGCGTTGCGCGTGGGCATCACGCAGTCGAACATGTCCACGCCCGAGGCCACGCCCGCCACCAGGTCTTCCGGCGTGCCCACGCCCATCAGGTAGTGCGGCTTGTCGGCGGGCAGCTTCGGCGCGATGTGTTCGAGCACGCGCATCATGTCTTCCTTCGGCTCGCCCACCGAAAGGCCGCCGATTGCGTAGCCGTGGAACGGCATCTGCGAAAGGCCGGCGAGCGATTCGTCGCGCAGGTCCTCGAACATGCCGCCCTGCACGATGCCGAACAACGCGTTCGGGTTGCCGAGTCGGTTGAACTCGTCGATCGAGCGCTGCGCCCAGCGCATCGACATGCGCATGGAATCGGCGGCTTCCTTGTGCGTGGTGGGCACGCCGTTGGTCGCGTAGGGCGTGCATTCGTCGAACTGCATGACGATGTCCGAATTCAGCACCTTCTGGATCTGCATCGACACTTCGGGCGAGAGGAACAGCTTGTCGCCGTTCACGGGCGAGGCGAAACGCACGCCGTCTTCGGAGATCTTGCGCAGGTCGCCGAGCGAGAACACCTGGAAGCCGCCCGAATCCGTGAGGATGGGCCGGTTCCAGCCCATGAAGCGGTGCAGGCCGCCGTGCGCCTCGATCGTTTCCAGACCCGGGCGCAGCCACAGGTGGAAGGTGTTGCCGAGGACGATCTGCGCCTTCATCTCTTCCAGCTCGCGCGGCTGCGTGGCCTTCACGGTGCCGTAGGTGCCCACGGGCATGAAGATGGGCGTTTCGACCACGCCGTGATTGAGCGTGACGCGCCCGCGCCGGGCGAGGCCGTCGGTGCCGAGCAGTTCGAATTTGAGGCCGTTTTGCGGGCGTTCGCCCAGATAGGTGCCGTGTTCGGCGCGTGCGTTGTTTTGATGACCGTCGGTCATGCATGGACTCCTGTGCTACCGGAAAACAGTCCGGCGCAAATGGTGATTCGCCGTCGCGCGTTTTTTCGTGGCGCGCGAGGGCCGGGGAAACGTGCGTGTTACTTGTTGAGCGCGTCGTCGGTTTTCGTGAGCAGCATGGCGTCGCCGTAGCTGAAGAATCGATACCGCTCGGCAATGGCGTGACGATACGCCGCACGGATCGTTTCGATGCCCGCGAACGCCGAAACCAGCATCAAGAGCGTCGACTTCGGCAGGTGGAAGTTCGTCACGAGCCGGTCCACCACGCGGAACCGGTAGCCCGGCGTGATGAAAATATCGGTTTCCGCCTGGGTTGCCGCGAGTTCGCGGTTTTCGTTCGCGGCGTCGCGCGCGGCGGCTTCGAGCGCGCGCATCGAGGTCGTGCCCACCGCGATCACCCGGCCGCCGCGCGCACGCGTGGCCGCGATCTTGTCGACGAGCGACTGCGGCAGTTGATACCACTCGCTGTGCATCTTGTGCTCGGCGATATTCTCCACGCGCACGGGCTGGAACGTGCCCGCGCCCACGTGCAGCGTGAGCGTGGCGCGCTCCACGCCTTGTGCGTCGAGTTGCGCGAGCAGAGCGTCGTCGAAGTGCAGGCCCGCCGTGGGCGCGGCCACCGCGCCCGGATTCTGCGCGAACACCGTCTGGTAGCGCGTTTCGTCGCTCGCATCGGCGTCGTGCGTGATGTAGGGCGGCAGCGGCAGACGGCCGTATTGCTCGATGAGCGTGAGGCAGTCGTCGGGGAAATGCAGTGTGTAGAACTGATCGACGCGCTCGCCGACCGTCACGTCGAACGCGTCGGCCAGGCGCAGCACCGTGCCGGGGCCGGGGCTCTTGCTCGCGCGGATCTGCGCGAGTGCCGTGCGCGCGCCGGTCAGGCGCTCCACCAGCACCTCGATCTTGCCGCCGCTGGCCTTCTGGCCGAAGAAACGCGCCTTCAGCACCTTGGTATCGTTGAAGACGAGCAGGTCGCCCGGCGCGAGGCACGCGGGCAGGTCGGAAAAGCGGCGGTCGGTGAGACGCGCGGGTTCGCCGGGCAACGGCGCGGCGTTGTCGACCTCCAGCAGACGGCTCGCGCTGCGCTCGGGCAGGGCGGTCTGCGCGATCAGTGCCTCGGGGAGGTCGAAATCGAAATCGGAAAGCTTGAACATACGGCCTGAAATAACGGAAATGCGCCGGAGGCCCGGCGCGCGGCGGCTTTGCGGGGCCGAACCGCCAAGCGGTTGCGCCCCAAAAAGCGGCTGCGATGGCCGCTCACGCGTGATGAGCGGCTATGATTGCGGGACATGCGCGTGTGCGACATGCGTGACATGCGCGATGTGCCCGATGGCCAGGGCCGTCGCGCTGCACGCGCCGCGCCATGCCGGAAAGCCGATATTGTACTTGCGAAGCAGCCCATGCCCCCGTCCGTTAGCCGATTGATGTCCGAAGCCGATTCCGAGAGCGAAGCGCACGACGACGCGCGCACGCCCGAAGACGGCGCCCCGGCGCGGCAACCGGAGGCGGCGCAAGGCGCTGCGCTGCCCGCGCGCAAACGCGCCGCAAAAAAGTCCGCGGCGAAATCCGCGGCGAAATCCGCTGAAAAGGCCGCGGAAAAAGCCGCCGCCAAAGACAAGCCCAAGCTCGCCAAAACCGCCGACCGCCTCGCCAAACTCGGCCTGCACAGCGACATCGACCTCGTGCTGCATTTGCCGATGCGCTACGAGGACGAAACCACGCTCACGCCCATCGGCGAGTTGCTGCCCGGCGGCATCGCGCAAACCGAAGGCGTGGTGTTCGACAACGAGATCGCCTACCGCCCGCGCCGGCAACTGGTCGTGAAGCTCCAGGACCACAACGGCGACGAACTGCACCTGCGCTTCCTGAACTTCTACGGCTCGCAGGTCGCGCAGATGGCGATCGGCAAGCGGCTGCGCGTGCGCGGCGACGTGCGCGGCGGCTTCTTCGGCATGGAGATGGTGCACCCGGCCGTGAAGGTCGTGGAGGGCGACACGCCGCTGCCGCAGGCGCTCACGCCCGTGTATCCGTCCACGGCGGGCGTGAGCCAGGCGTATCTGCGCAAGGCGATCGAGAACGCGCTCTCCCGCGCACATTTGCCCGAGCTGCTGCCCGAAGCGGTGGCGCGCGAGTTCACGCAACCGCTGAACCTGCCGCCGCTGATCGACGCGGTGAAGACGCTGCACCACCCGCCCATCGATGCCGACGAGCATGAGTTCATCGATGGCACGCACCCGGCCTGGACGCGCATCAAGTTCGACGAGCTGCTCGCGCAGCAACTGTCGCTCAAGCGCGCGCACGAGGAGCGCCGCACGCGCGCCGCGCCCGCGATGGCGCGCCATGTCGCGGGCCGCGCGCAAGCCTCCACGCTGCTCGCGCGTCTGCGCGGCGCGCTGCCGTTCACGTTGACGAGCGCGCAGGAGCGCGTGGTGGCGGAGATCGCCCACGACCTCGAACAGCCGCACCCGATGCAGCGCCTGCTGCAAGGCGACGTGGGCAGCGGCAAGACCGTGGTGGCGGCGCTCGCGGCCGCGCAGGCGATCGACGCGGGCTACCAGGCCGCGCTCATGGCGCCCACCGAAATTCTCGCGGAGCAGCACGCGCGCAAGCTGCGCGGCTGGCTCGAACCGCTCGGCGTGCAGGTGGCGTGGCTCGCGGGCAGCCTCAAGGCGAAGGAAAAGCGCGCGGCGCTCGAAGCCGCAGCGCTCGGCACGGCGCAGCTCGTGATCGGCACGCACGCGATCATTCAGGAGGCCGTGGAATTCGCGCGCCTTGGCCTCGTGATCGTCGACGAACAGCATCGCTTCGGCGTAGAGCAGCGGCTTGCGTTGCGCGCGAAGGCGCAGAACGCGAAGTCGGCCGACGAGGCGCACCGCGAGTTCCAGCCGCATCAACTGATGATGTCGGCCACGCCCATTCCGCGCACGCTCGCCATGACCTACTACGCGGACCTCGACGTTTCCACCATCGACGAATTGCCGCCCGGCCGCACGCCGATCCTCACGAAGCTCGTGTCCGACGCACGCCGCGAGGAAGTGATCGCGCGCGTGCGCGCGGCGGCGCTCACGGGCCGTCAGGTGTACTGGGTCTGTCCGCTGATCGAAGAAAGCGAGACGCTGCAACTGCAAACGGCGGTAGAGACCTACGAAACCCTCGTGGCCGCGCTGCCCGAGCTGACCGTGGGCCTCGTGCACGGGCGTCTCGCGTCCACGGACAAGGCCGCCGTGATGGATGCGTTCTCCCGCAACGACGTGCAGTTGCTCGTGGCGACGACGGTGATCGAAGTGGGCGTGGACGTGCCCAACGCCTCGCTCATGGTGATCGAGCATGCCGAGCGCTTCGGCCTCGCGCAGTTGCACCAGCTACGCGGTCGCGTGGGGCGGGGCAGCGCAGCTTCGGTGTGTGTGCTGCTCTACACGGGGCCGTTGTCGCTCACGGGCCGCGCGCGGCTGCAAACCATGCGCGAGACCACGGACGGCTTCGAGATCGCCCGCAAGGACCTCGAAATTCGCGGCCCCGGCGAATTCCTCGGCGCGCGCCAGTCGGGCGCGGCCATGCTGCGTTTTGCGAGCCTCGAAAACGACGCCTGGCTCATCGAGCCCGCGCGCGGCGCGGCCGAGCGCCTGTTGCAGGCATTCCCGCACGTCGTCACGCAGCACCTGAACCGCTGGCTGGGCGCGCGCGAACAATATCTGAAAGCGTAATGGACAAAAGCGTAATGGATCATTGCGCGGAACCTGCGCATGCCCACGCCGTCTGACCCTTTACGATGATCGCGCCCCGCATGGGGGTGTTGATTATTGGCGAATCGCCGTCATAGGTGTATAACTACAAACTATTGATTCACCTTTCCTGATTGGTCCCCCAATGACGCTCACTGAACTGAAATACATTGTCGCGGTAGCCCGCGAGCGCCACTTCGGACGGGCCGCGGAAGCCTGCTTCGTGAGCCAGCCGACGCTTTCGGTCGCCATCAAGAAGCTCGAAGACGAACTGAACGTACAGATTTTCGAACGCGGCACGAGCGAAGTGAGCGTGACGCCCATCGGTGAGCAGATCGTGACGCAGGCGCAGCGCGTGCTCGAACAGACGCTCGCGATCAAGGAAATCGCCAAGCAGGGCAAGGATCCGCTGGTGGGGCCGCTGCGCCTCGGCGTGATCTATACGATCGGACCGTACCTGCTGCCTACTCTCGTCAAGCAGATGATCAAGCGCGTGCCGCAAATGCCGCTCATGCTGCAAGAGAACTACACGCTCAAGCTCATCGAGCTGCTCAAGCAGGGCGAGATCGACGTGGCCATCATGGCGCTGCCGTTCCCGGAAACCGGCCTCACGCTGCGGCCGCTCTACGACGAGCCGTTCGTCGTGGCGCTGCCCTCGGGCCATGCATGGGAGCAGCGCGAGAAGATCGACCCGGACGATCTCAAGCAGGAAACCATGCTGCTGCTCGGCAGCGGCCACTGCTTCCGCGACCATGTGCTGGGCGTGTGCCCGGAACTGATGCGCTTCTCGCAGAACGCGGACGGCATCCAGAAGACCTTTGAAGGCTCGTCGCTGGAAACCATCCGCCATATGGTCGCGAGCGGCGTGGGCATTACCGTGCTGCCGCGCATGTCGGTCACGGAAGTGAAGCCACACGCGGGCGGCGTCGATTCCGGCCTGCTCTCCTACGTGCCGTTCGACGAGCCGGTGCCGGACCGCCGCGTGGTGCTTGCGTGGCGCAAGAGCTTCACGCGCCTGCCGGCGATCGAGGCAATCGTCGATGCCATTCACGCCTGCGAGCTCCCAGGCGTCAAGAAGATCGAAGCCGCCGCCGAGGTGGTCTGATGTTCCCAGCGCCGCGCGCCTACAGGGTGCGCGGCGCGAGCCTTGCTTCACGCGCGGCATCCGGCTGCGCGCCATTCCCTCCGATTTAGCTTGCGTCCCTAATAACTTGCGCCTATTCGATAGATTGAGTAAATCAAATTATCGAAATAGATAGCGTGAGTTAAGGTCTCTCCAACGGATCACAACCGATACCCGATGGAGGAAGCGATGCAAACCAACGTCCCGACCACGGCAGCACCCGCCGCACTCACTGCACCCAAGGCAAACGCCAGCGCCGCTTCAGGCCTTCGCACCGTGGCGTTCTCGCTGCTGGTCGACCGCGCGCTGTCCGCCTGACGGCCATCGCCGCTTCGCCTCGTTTCACCGCATGCCAGAACTCACAAGCAGACAAGGAATCCAGCACATGACCGACCGCACCCTCACCTCGGCCGCAGGCGCGCCCGTCGTCGACAACCAGAACTCGCTCACCGCCGGTCCGCGCGGTCCCGTCATGCTGCAAGACGTGTGGCTGCTCGAAAAGCTCGCGCACTTCGACCGCGAAGTGATTCCCGAGCGCCGCGTGCACGCCAAGGGCTCGGGCGCGTTCGGCACGCTCAAGGTCACGCACGACATCTCGCGCTTCACCAAGGCCAAAGTGTTCGGCGAAGCCGGCAAGGAAACGCCGCTCTTCATCCGCTTCTCGACCGTGGCGGGCGAGCGCGGCGCGGCCGACGCCGAACGCGACGTGCGCGGCTTCTCGATCAAGTTCTACACGGAAGAGGGCAACTGGGACATCGTCGGCAACAACACGCCGGTGTTCTTCATTCGCGACCCGCTCAAGTTCCCGGATTTCATCCACACGCAAAAGCGCGATCCGCGCACGAACATGCGCAGCAACGTGGCGGCGTGGGACTTCTGGGCGCGGCACCCCGAGTCGCTGCATCAGGTGACGATTCTGATGAGCGATCGCGGCATTCCGAAGAACTATCGCAAGCAGCACGGCTTCGGCTCGCACACGTTCTCGTTCATCAACGCGAACAACGAGCGCTTTTACGTGAAGTTTCACTTCAAGTCGGCGCAGGGCGTGGAGAACTACAGCGACGCCGAAGCGGCGCAGGTGATTGCTCAGGACCGCGAATCGGCGCAGCGCGACCTCTTCAGCGAGATCGAGAAGGGCAATTTCCCGAAGTGGCATTTCCGCATTCAGGTGATGCCTGAGGCCGACGCCGCGAAGGTGCCGTACAACCCGTTCGACATCACGAAGGTGTGGCCGCACAAGGATTACCCGCTGATCGACGTCGGCACGATCGAGCTGAACCGCAATCCGGAGAACTATTTCGCCGATGTCGAGCAGGCCGCCTTCTCGCCCGCGAACGTGGTGCCGGGCATTGGCTTCTCGCCGGACCGCCTGTTGCAGGGGCGCTTGTTCTCGTATGGCGACACGCAGCGTTATCGCCTCGGCATCAACCATCACCAGATTCCGGTGAACGCGCCGCGCTGCCCGTTCCACTCGTATCACCGTGACGGCGCCATGCGCACCGACGGCAATCTGGGCGGCACCGTGAACTACGAGCCGAGCCGCTTCGGCGACTTCGCACAGCGTCCGCAGGCGGGCGAGCCGCCGCTCGCGGCGGGTGCGGTCGATCACTACGATCACCGCGAGGACGACGATTACTACAGCCAGCCGGGCGCGCTGTTCCGGTTGTTCGACGCGGGCCAGCGCGAGCGGCTCTTCGCGAACATCGCGCGGCATATCGAAGGCGTGCCGCAGGAGATCGTCGAGCGTCAGATCGAGCACTTCCGCCGCGCCGATCCGGCGTATGCGCAAGGCGTGATCGACGCGATCGCGAAGCTGGCGGAGCAGGCGAAGTAAGGAAACGGGGCGTGGCTCGTTGTCGCATCGTTGTGCCAGCGAGCCGCCCCGCAATGAGCAGGAACCGTGACGTCAAAGGAGCACGATCATGACCCGAACGATGACGATGACCCGCAAGACCCTGGGCTCCGGCGCAGCCGCCGCGATGGCACAAACACGCGCCGAAGGCACGCAGATCGTGCGCCGCGTGGTGAGCTTCGCCATTCTCGCGAGCGGTTTCGTCGCAATCGCCTCGCAAGTCCTCGCGCATCTGGCGGGTCACTGAGCCTTGTGCACGTTGCACGAGGCGCCCGGACATCGACGCGGCTCGACCCGGACAGTAGGGCCGGATGAGCCGGTTTTTCGATATTTCCAGGCTACACTGGCAGCCGATCGAGCTCTCGCGCGGCGCCTGTGAGGCGAGCGCGCGACGGCAGCGCATCGACACGCACGCGTAGTCTCATTGCTACACAAGGAGTCGTCATGGCCAAAAAAGCAACCATACAGCATGTGAATATCGGCATCAGCGACAAGGATCGCAAGAAGATCGCGGACGGCCTCTCGCGCCTGCTCGCGGACACCTACACGCTGTATCTGAAGACGCACAACTTCCACTGGAACGTCACGGGGCCGATGTTCAACACGCTCCATCTGATGTTCGAGGGGCAGTACAACGAACTCGCGCTTGCCGTCGACGCGATCGCCGAGCGCATTCGCGCGCTGGGCGTGCACGCACCGGGCAGCTACAAGGAGTTCGCGAAGCTCTCGTCGATTCCGGAAGCCGACGGCGTGCCCGCGGCGGAAGACATGATCCGCCAGCTCGTGGAAGGTCAGGAAGCCGTGGTGCGCACGGCGCGCGCGATCTTCCCGGCAACCGAAGCCGCCAACGACGAGCCGACCGCCGACCTGCTCACGCAACGCATGCAGACGCACGAAAAGACCGCGTGGATGCTGCGCTCGCTGCTCGCTTGATCCGTACGCGGCGCGCAGGCGCCGCTCACTGATTGCGACGAGTTGCGACGAGTTTGCGACGCAGGCCCGCCGGATGCCCGGCGGGCCTGCGTTTTTGCGCGGACGCGGGCGCGGCTCGCGGCGAAGCGCCCGCGCCCTGGCCTACAATAGCGGCATTGCTTTTCCCGCCCCGATCATGTTCGCCCGACTCCCGCTCTATTTGCGGCTCGTCCGCATGGACAAGCCGATCGGCAGCCTGCTGCTGCTGTGGCCGACGCTCAACGCGCTGTGGATCGCCTCCGACGGCCATCCGCCGGTCTCGCTGCTGGTCATTTTCACCATCGGCACGGTGCTGATGCGCTCGGCGGGCTGCGCGATCAACGATTACGCCGACCGCGACTTCGACCGCCATGTAAAGCGCACGGCCGAGCGTCCGATCACGTCGGGCCGTATCCGCGCGTGGGAGGCCGTGGCGATCGCGGCGGGGCTCGCGCTCGTGTCGTTCCTGCTCATCCTGCCGCTGAACGGGCTCACCAAGCAGCTTTCCGTTGTGGCGCTGTTCGTGGCGGCCTCGTATCCGTTCACGAAGCGTTTTTTCGCGATTCCGCAGGCGTATCTGGGTATCGCGTTCGGCTTTGGCATTCCCATGGCGTTCGCCGCCGTGCAGGACCACGTACCGGCGCTCGCGTGGATCATGCTGGCCGCGAACGTGTTCTGGTCCGTAGCCTACGACACCGAATACGCGATGGTCGATCGCGACGACGACATCAAGATCGGCATTCGCACCTCGGCGCTCACCTTCGGCCGCTTCGACGTGCTGGCAATCATGCTCTGCTACGCGGTCACGCTCGGCATTTACGTGTGGGTGGGCCTGGCGCTGGGCTTCGGCTGGCTCTACTGGCTCGGTTGGGCGGCGGCCGTGGGCTGCGCGATTTACCACTACACGCTGATCAAGGACCGCGAGCGCATGCCGTGCTTCGCGGCGTTCCGCCACAACAACTGGCTGGGCGGCGTGCTGTTCGTGGGGATCGCGGCGCATTACGCCGTCGCGGGACTTTAAGGCCGTATCGACTTCATATGAAAAAAAGCGCCGGGTGTGCATGACACACCCGGCGCTTTTTTATTCGGGACCAGTTGGCTTATTGCTTGCCGAACTCTTCGCCCATTTCCTTCGCGCGCGCATCGGCCGCGAGCACGCCCTTGACGATGGCGGCTTTCACGCCCGAGGCGTCGAACGACGCCAGCGCGGCGGCGGTGGTGCCGCCCTTCGACGTCACGCGCTCGCGCAGCACCGCGGGCGGCTCGTCCGATTGCAGCGCGAGCTGCGCGGCACCCGTGAACGTGGCGATGGCGAGCGCGCGGCCTTGCTGCTCGTCCATGCCGAGCTGGCGCGCCGCTTCTTCCAGCGCTTCGATGAAATAGAACACGTAGGCCGGGCCGCTGCCCGAAATGCCCGTGACCGCGTCGATCTTCGCTTCGTCGTCGAACCAGACGGTTTGACCGACGGCGCCGAGCACGTCGGAGGCGAGCTGGCGGCCCGCCGCGTCCACGCCGCTGCTCGCGACGAGGCCAGTTGCGCCCATGCCGATCAGCGCGGGCGTGTTCGGCATCGTGCGCACGACGCGCGCGTGGCCGTTCAGCCAGCGCGACAAGTCGTCGATGCGAATGCCGGCCATGATGCTGATGACGACCTGATGCGCACCCAGGTGCGGCGCGATGCCTTCGGCCACGGCCTTGGCGATTTGCGGCTTCACGGCGATCAGCACCGCGTCGTACGCGGCGAGCGCGGCGTCCGCGGCGGCGCCGGTGCGCACGCCGAACTGCTCGGCGCTGCGCTTGCGGGCGTCCTCGTTCGGATCGATCGCGTAGAGGTTGTCGGCGGGAACGCCCTTGCGGATCAGGCCGCCGATGAGTGCGGCGGCCATGTTGCCGCCGCCGATGAAGGCAATTTTCATGGTGATGGAATCGGTCAGTGAATCAGTGGGAGTAGTCGCGCGCGCCGAAGATCGCGGTGCCGACGCGCACGATCGTCGCGCCTTCCAGCACCGCGGCTTCGAGGTCGGCCGACATGCCCATGGAGAGCGTGTCGAGCGCGAGGCCTTCTGCGCAGAGCGCGTCGAACAGCTCGCGCAACTGGCGGTGCGGCGCGCGTTGCGCCTCGAGCGAGGTTTCCGGCTCTGGGATCGACATGAGCCCGCGCAGGCGCAGGTTGGGCAGGGCCGCGATCTGCCTCGCGACCTGCTGCGCTTCTTGCGGGGTGACGCCGCTCTTGCTGGCTTCGCCGCTCACGTTGACTTGCAGGCAGACGTTGAGCGGCGCCATGCCGGCCGGACGCTGCGCCGACAGGCGTTCGGCAATCTTCAGACGATCGACTGAATGGACCCAGTCGAAACGCTCGGCCACGGGGCGTGTCTTGTTCGATTGGAGCGGCCCGATGAAATGCCATTCGAGACCTGCACGCAGGTCGGCGAGCGCCTCGATCTTGTCCACGCTTTCCTGCACGTAGTTTTCGCCGAACGCGCGCTGGCCGGCGGCGTGGGCGGCGCGCACGTCCTGCGCGGGAAACGTTTTCGAAACCGCGAGCAACTCCACGCTTTGCGGGTCGCGGCCGGCGTTGCGGGCGGCGGCGGCGATGCGCTCGCGGACGGCTTCGAGATTGTGGGAGAGATCGGTCATCGTGCTTGAGGCCGGCGCGCTTACGGGTGCACGCCGGTTTTGGATCCAAAACGATCAGAACGACGGCCATTATACGGACTGCGCAAGGCGCGAAAAACTGGCCAGAAAGCGTAGGACCCTTCCTACGCCATTTGGCCGACTGTTTGCGTAGGCGGCGCCTCGTTACGCTGGTTCCGTCCCCGATGCGCTCAGTCGCCCGGTTGCCTTCAGCCCTGCCTAATTCGCCGCCAGCATATGTTCGACCAGTTCAATCCAGTGCGTGACCGGAATTGCCGTGCCGCTTTGCAGGTGCGTGATGCAGCCTATGTTGGCCGAAACGATCAGTTGCGGCTCCAGGGCCTGGAGCCGGTCCACCTTCTGGTTGCGCAGCGCATAGGAAAGGCGCGGCTGCATGATCGAGTAGGTGCCCGCCGAGCCGCAGCAAAGATGGCTGTCGGCGGGCAGCCGCACGTCGAGGCCGAGCGCCGTGAGCAGCTTCTCCACGCCGCCGCGCAACTGCTGGCCGTGTTGAAGCGTGCAGGGCGGGTGCCATGCCACCGTCTTGATGCCGCGCCGCCGCGTGGTCGCGACGAGTTGCTCCTCGAATGCGGGCAGCAATTCGGAAAGATCGCGCGTGAGTTCGACCACGCGGCGCGCTTTTTCCACGTAGGCCGGATCGTCGCGCAGCAGGTGCGCGTATTCCTTCACCGTCGCGCCGCAGCCCGAGGCGTTCATCACGATCGCTTCCACGCCTTGCTCGATGTAGGGCCACCAGGCGTCGATGTTCGCGCGCACGTCGGCGAGCGCGTCGTCGGCGTAACCCATGTGCAGGCGGATCGCTCCGCAGCAGCCCGACTGCGGCGCCACGATCGTCTCGATGCCGAGCGCGTCCAGCACGCGCGCAGTGGCGATGTTGATGTTGGGCATCATCGAAGGCTGCACGCAGCCTTGCAGCATCAGCATCTTGCGCGCGTGCGTCGCCGTGGGCCACGCGAGCGGGCGCTGGCGCACCGGCACCTTGTCGCGCAGGCGCTTGGGCAGGAGCGGGCGCACCTGCTGCCCGAGGCGCATGGCGGGCGTGAAAAGCGCACGGCGCGGCAACAGGCCCGCGAGCAGGCGGCGCATGAAGCGCTGGCGCAGCGGCCGCTCCACCATCTGCTCGGCGTGCTTGCGGCCCAACTCCACGAGGCGCCCGTACTGCACGCCCGAAGGGCAGGTGGTCTCGCAACTGCGGCACGTGAGGCAGCGGTCCAGATGCATGAGCGTGCTCTTCGTGACCGGTGCGCCTTCCACCATCTGCTTCATGAGGTAGATGCGCCCGCGCGGGCCATCCAGCTCGTCGCCAAGCAGTTGATAGGTCGGGCAGGTCGCGGTGCAGAAGCCGCAATGCACGCACTTGCGCAGGATCGCGTCGGCTTCGTCGCCGTCGGGAGTGTTGCGAATGAAGTCCGCGAGGTTCGTCTGCATCGCCGCGTGTCGGTGTCGTCAGAAGTCGGAATACAGCCGGCCGCGATTAAAGATGCGGGCCGGGTCGAACGCGGCTTTCAGGCCGCGATGAATCTTCATGAGCGGCGCGGGCAAGGGCGTGAACACGCCCGCGCTGCGGTCGTAGTCGCGCCCGGTGCGAAATATCGTGGCGTGGCCGCCCGCCTGCTTCGCGCTGATGCGCACCGTTTGCGCGTCGGTTTCGGTGATCCACCAGCGCTGCGCGCCGCCCCATTCCATGAGCTGTGCGCCGGGCAGTTGCAGGGGCTCGGCGATGGACGGCAAGGCGAGCCGCCACAGCGCCGCGTTCGGTGCGATCGAGGCGAAGAACGGATCGGTCTGCTCGCGCAGGCTTGCCCAGAAGCGCTCGGCTTCCACGGCGTCCACCACTTCGCCGCCCAGGCTCGAGCGCGCCGTTTTCACGGCCGCTTCCGCGCCCGCAAGCCGCACCGCGAGCGTGCCGTTGCGCCAGGCGCTCGCCGTCATCGGCAGCGGGTGGCCGCCCCATTCGTTGAGCTTGCGCACGGCGTCGGTGCCGTTCATGTCGAACTTGAGCGTGGTTTCGGCCTGCGGCACGGGCAGCACCTTCACGGAGAGCTCCAGCAACAGGCCGAGCGTGCCGAGCGATCCCGCCATGAGCCGCGAGACGTCGTAGCCCGCCACGTTCTTTACGACCTGGCCGCCGAAATGCAGCACCTGGCCGTGGCCGTTCATGAGCACCGCGCCCAGGACGAAGTCGCGCGGCGCCCCGGCGCTCGCGCGCCGCGGCCCGGCAATGCCTGCCGCGATGCAACCGCCGAGCGTCGCCTGGGCGCCGAAATGCGGCGGCTCGAAGGCGAGCATCTGGCCGTGCGCCGCGAGCGCTGTCTCGATTTCCGCGAGCGGCGTGCCGGCGCGCGCCGTGATCACGAGTTCGGCCGGGTCATAGGCAATGATGCCGCGGTGCGCGCGCGTGTCGAGAATCTCGCCTTCGAGCGTCTGGCCGTACCAGTCCTTGGTGCCCCCGCCGCGAATGCGCAGCGCACGGGCTTCGGCGCTCGCGGTGCGGATGCGTTCGGACCAGTCCGAGACGATGTCGTCCTCTTCCATGTCGTGATGGTCGCGCTCGTTCGTTATATGGTTCGTTCGATTGTACTGAGCGAACCTCGCCTGACAACCCGGAGCGGACCCGCATGCGGGTCACGCGAAACGCATAAGCGGCGCGGTGGCTGGCGCGTGCTTGTGCATCTGTTGGTGTGTCTGTTAGTCCGTCTGTCAGAAGCGCGGCAACTCGGGGTGCGGCAACAGATTCCCGCGCACGTGCATGCGCCCGTACTCGGCGCAGCGCGCGCGCGTGGGAATGCCCTTGTCGGGGTTGAGCAGCCCGGCCGGGTCGAACGCGTGCTTCACCGCGTGAAACGCGTCGCGCTCCTCGGGCGAGAACTGCACGCACATCGAATTGATCTTCTCGATGCCCACGCCATGCTCGCCCGTGACCGTGCCGCCCAGCTCGACGCAGGTTTCGAGAATGTCCGAGCCGAAGGCCTCGGCGCGATGCCACTCGTCGAGGTCGTTGCCGTTGAAGAGAATGAGCGGGTGCATGTTGCCGTCGCCCGCATGGAAAACATTGATGCAGCGCAATCCATACTGCTTTTCCATCTCGTGGATGCGCGCGAGCAGCGGCCCGATCGCGCGGCGCGGCACGGTGCCGTCCATGCAGTAGTAGTCGGGCGAGATGCGGCCCGCCGCCGGAAACGCGTTTTTGCGGCCCGACCAGAAGCGCAGGCGTTCTTCCTCGGTGCGCGAAATCTGGATGCGCGTCGCGCCATGCTCGCGCAGCACTACGGTCGTACGCGCGATCTCGTCGGCCACTTCCTCGGGCGTGCCGTCGGCTTCGCACAGCAGGATCGCGGCGGCGTCGAGGTCGTAGCCCGCGTTCACGAACTCTTCCACGGCGCGGGTGGCCGGCTTGTCCATCATTTCGAGGCCCGCCGGAATGATGCCCGAGGCGATGATGCCCGCCACGGCGTCGCCGCCCTTCACCACGTCGTCGAAACTCGCCATGATCACCTGCGCCGTTTGCGGGCGCGGAATCAGCTTCACGGTGACTTCGGTCACGATGGCGAACATGCCCTCGCTGCCGATCATCACCGCGAGCAGATCGAGGCCGGGCGCGTCGGGCGCGAGCGAGCCGAATTCGACGACCTCGCCCTCCATCGTCACCGCGCGCACGCGCAGCACGTTATGCACGGTGAGGCCGTACTTGAGGCAATGCACGCCGCCCGAATTTTCCGAAACGTTGCCGCCTATCGTGCAGGCGATCTGCGAGGAAGGGTCGGGCGCGTAGTAGAGGCCGAAGGGCGCCGCGGCTTCCGACACCGCGAGATTGCGCACGCCGGGTTGCACGGTGGCTGTGCGCGCGTAGGGATCGACTTCGAGAATGCGCTTGAAGCGCGCGACGGAAAGCACGATGCCGTGCCGGATCGGCATGGCGCCGCCCGAGAGGCCGGTGCCCGCGCCGCGCGGCACGATCGGCACGTCGAGGCGCCGGCAGATCTGCACGATGCGCTGCACCTGCGACTCGGTTTCCGGCAGCGCCACCGCGAGCGGCAGCCGCCGGTAGGCGGCCAGCCCGTCGCACTCGTAGGCGACGGTGTCTTCTTCACGATGCAGCAGGCAGTGCGCCGGCAGCACTGCCATCAGCGCCTGAACCACTTCGCGCTGGCGTTGCGCGAGTGCTTCCGGGCTCAGGTCGGGCATTTTCCCGTCCGGTGCGTTCATGTCTCCTCCCGCGTGTTTGTCGTGCCGCCGGGCGCATCTTGCGTGCGCGCCAGCGGCGCATGGGCGGCGCTACGCGCCTGGCGCGTCTCAGGCCGCCCAGCTGAAGATCTTGCCCGGATTCATCAGATTGTGCGGATCGAGTGCATGCTTGATCGCGCGCATCGTGTCGATGGTGTCGGCGCCGTGCTCCTCCACGAGGAAACCCATCTTGTGCAGCCCCACGCCGTGCTCGCCGGTGCAGGTGCCGTCCATGGCGATCGCGCGCTGCACGATGCGGTGGTTCAGGCGCTCGGCTTCCTCGATCTCCTCGGGCTTGTCCGGGTCGATCAGGATCGCCACGTGGAAGTTGCCGTCGCCCACGTGGCCGACGATCGGGCAGGGCAGCGGCGAGGCCTTGAGGTCGGCTTCCGTCTCGATCACGCATTCGGCAAGGCGCGAGATCGGCACGCACACGTCGGTCGTGACCGCGCGGCAGCCGGGCTTCAGTTGCAACATCGCGAAGTAAGCGTTGTGGCGCGCGTTCCAGAGGCGGCTGCGGTCTTCAGGGCGCGTGGCCCATTCGAAGCCTTCGCCACCGTGCTGCGCGGCGATCTCCTGAACGATCTGCGCCTGTTCCGCAACACCAGCCTCGGTGCCGTGAAATTCGAAGAAGAGCGTGTGCTTCTCGCGCAGCGTGAGGTTCGAATGCTTGTTGATCGCGCGCACCGCGAGCGAGTCGATGAACTCCACGCGCGCGACCGGCACGCCCATCTGGATCGTTTCGATCACCGTGCGCACGGCCTCGGCCATCGAGGGGAACGCGCACACCGCCGCCGAAACCGCCTCGGGCTGCGGGTAGAGCCGCACCGTGATTTCGGTGATGATGCCAAGCGTGCCCTCCGAGCCCACGAACAGGCGCGTGAGATCGTAGCCCGCCGACGACTTGCGCGCGCGCGTGCCGGTCTTGATCACGCGGCCGTCGGCGAGCACGGCGGTGAGGCCGAGCACGTTCTCGCGCATCGTGCCGTAGCGCACGGCGTTGGTGCCGGAGGCGCGTGTGGCCGACATGCCGCCAATGCTCGCGTCCGCGCCCGGGTCGATCGGGAAGAACAGGCCCGTGTCGCGCAGCGCTTCGTTGAGCTGCTTGCGGGAGATGCCCGGCTCCACCGTCACGGTGAGGTCTTCGGCGTTGATCGAGAGCACGCGGTTCATCTGCGAGAGGTCGATCGACACGCCGCCCTGCACGGCCAGCAAGTGGCCTTCGAGCGACGAGCCGTTGCCGTAAGGAATGATCGGCACGCCATGGCGGGCGCACAGCTTGACGATGGTCTGGATTTCCTCGGTGCTCTGCGCGAACACCACGGCGTCGGGCAGTTGCGGGTCGAAGGGCGACTCGTCGCGGCCGTGATGGGCGCGCACGGCTTCGGAGACGGAGACGCGTTCGCCGAACGCGCTGCGCAATTCATCGAGGAGAACGGTGGGGAACGGGCGGCGTGCGGTAGCCGGCGGCGCGGGGTGATTCACGCGGGTGTCTCCTTCGTATGGACGTGATTTCTGGCTCGGTTCATTTTACGCTGAACGTTCGCGCCCGCGCGGCGCGCCCCCATGCTGCGCTGCACGAAACCTATAATGGCGCGCCATGCGCAAGCCGCGCCAATCCACCGCCTCGGAGGGGCACATCATGGGCAATCGCCTGAGCAAGATCGCGACACGCACCGGCGACGACGGTTCGACCGGACTCGGCGACGGCAGCCGCGTGCGCAAGGACGACGCGCGCATCGCCGCGATCGGCGACGTCGACGAGCTGAATTCGCAGATCGGCGTGCTGCTGTGCGAGACGCTTCCCGACGACGTGCGCGATGCGCTCGTCGCGATCCAGCACGATCTGTTCGATCTGGGTGGCGAGCTTTGCATACCGGGCCACACGCTCGTCACCGACGAGCACCTCGCGCGCCTCGACGCCTGGCTCGCGCACTACAACGCCACCCTGCCGCCGCTCAAGGAGTTCATCCTGCCGGGCGGCTCTCGCGCCGCCGCGCTGGCGCACGTCTGCCGCACCGTTTGCCGGCGCGCCGAGCGCGCGGTCGTCGCGCTGGGCGCCGCGCCGAACTCGGGACCGCCACTTGCCGACACGCCGCGCCGCTACGTGAACCGGCTGTCCGATCTGCTGTTCGTGCTCGCGCGCGTGCTCAACCGCGCGGCGAGCGGCACCGACGTGCTCTGGCGGCACGATCGCGGTGCGGGCAAGGGCGCATAAAGAGGGTTCGAACGAAGGCTCGCGATTCGGCGCAAGCCGTCATGCGCGACGAGGTGAAACACGCTTTCCCGCGTCGTAAAAGACCTGTGCGAGCCCCTGCGGCGGCCACCCGCCGCGGCCTCGCGCGCGGCGCAATCCGGAAAATGCAGGGGTGCGACAAAATGCCTGGGTCGGCCTGTCGCGTTAAAGATGTATCTTGTGTGCATGTTTAACAAGGAGAAGCCGCAAATGACTGCGCTCACCGCTGACCAGATCGCCCGCGTCAAGGCCACCGCGCCCGTTTTCGCCGAGCACGGCGCCACGATCACCAAGCATTTCTACCAGCGCATGTTTGCCGCGCATCCCGAGCTCAAGAACATCTTCAATCAGACGCACCAGCAAAGCGGCAGCCAGCCCGAAACCCTCGCGCGCGCCGTCTACGCCTATGCGGCGAACATCGACAACCTCGGCGTGCTGGGCGGCGCGGTCACGCATATCGCGCACAAGCACGCGAGCCTGAACATCCGTCCCGAGCACTATCCGATCGTCGGCCGCCATCTGCTCGGCGCCGTTGTGGACGTGCTCGGCGACGCCGTCGACTCGCCCACGCTGGAAGCCTGGACCGTCGCCTACGACCAGCTCGCGAACATCATGATCGGCACCGAGGCGAAGCTGTACGAGGGCGCGTCGTGGAGCGGCTTCCGCCCGTTCAAGGTAATGCGCAAGCAAGTTGAAAGCGACGAGATCACCTCGTTCTATCTCGCACCGGCCGACGGCGCGTCGGCTGGCGGTTTCGAGCCGGGCCAGTACGTGAGCGTGACGCGCTTCGTCGACAAGCTCGGCGTGGACCAGCCGCGTCAGTACAGCCTTTCTGACGCGCCCAACGGCAAGTGGCTGCGCATCTCCGTGAAGCGCGAGGCGGGCCGCGGCGACGCGCAGCCGGGCCACGTGTCGAACCTCATGCACGACGGCGTGGAAGAGGGGACGGTGGTGCACGTGAGCGCGCCGATGGGCGAATTCACGCTCGATCGCAAGAAGACCACGCCGGTCGTGCTGATGAGCGGCGGCGTGGGCATCACGCCGATGAAGTCGATGCTCGCCACGCTGCTCGCCGGGCGCAGCGAGCGCAAGGTGACGTTCGTGCACGCCTGCCGCAACACGAAAGTGCATGCATTCCGCGACTTCCTGCGTCACGCTGTTTCGGAGTATCCAAACGTCAAGCGCGCGGTGTTCTACGAAGAGGTGGGCGCGGCCGACCGCAAGGGTGTGGATTACGACTTCGAAGGCCGCATGGACATCGGCCTCATCGAAGCGGACGTGATGCTGCCCGATGCCGATTACTATCTGTGCGGTCCGGTGGCCTTCATGCGCGAGCAGCGCGAGGCGTTGATTGCACGCGGTGTGGATGCCTCGCGCATTCACACGGAGATCTTCGGCTCCGGCATGCTGTAACCGGCCGGGCAACCCCGTCTGAATGAAAACGACGCCGCGCGAATGCGCGGCGTCGTGCGTTTGTGGCCTGATTTATGGCCTGTTATGCGGCGTGTTTTCAGCTTCAGGAAGGCCTCAATCTCGCGCCACCTCACTCACCCGAAGCGCGCCGGTTCACCGCGCGATACCCCGACGGCGAAATCGACAGCCGCCGCCGGAAGATGCGCGCGAGCCGTTCGCCGCGCGGCACGCCGCAGCGTTGTGCGATCTCGTCGATCGGCAGATTGGTCTGCGCGAGCAGCAGGCAGCTTGCGTCGAGCCGCGTGCGCAGCAGGTACTCGGAGGGCGTGAGGCCCGTCTGCGTCTTGAAGTGTCGCAGGAAATTGCGCATGCTCATCTGCGCGACGCGCGCCGCGTCGGCGACCGAGATCGGCTGGTGATAGTTCTCGCGCAGCCAGTGCGCGGCCGAATTGATCTTGCCGTTGGCGCTGTCCGACTCGCCGTCGTCGAGCATGGGGCCAAGCCGCTCCCACGAACCCGGCATCGAGTCCTCGGACACGCGCTGCGCGAGCGCCACGCCGTGATTGCGCTTGACGACCTTGAGCGCGGCGACGAGCGCCTCCGAAGGCGCGATGACCGAAGCGCCCGCGTTGCGCGCTTCGAGCGCGCGGCGCAGCCGCTGCGCCGAGGTCGCCGTGTTGCCGCTGCCGCGCAGGAAGGGCACGTCGGCGGCGGCGAGCACGGCGCGGCCTTCGCCGAGCGCACGCAGGATGCGCACCTTCGGCGCGAGCGCTTGCAGCCGCGCGATGAGCCGCACGTTGTCGCGCGCTTCGGCCGCGCCCCGGCCGCCCGCGATGAAAAGCGTGTCGAAGCCGCTGCGCAGCGGCCCGTGCAGGCTTTCGGTCCATACGCGCAGGCCGCAGCCGCTGGCCACGTTGCCGCCCGCCTCGGAAAGCAAGACGAGCGAGTAGGCGGGGAGTGTGTCGGCGCAGGCGTCGTTTGCAAGACGAAACACGTCGGCGAGCAAGGTCACGTCCCCGAGCGGGAAGCCCTCGAAAACCAGGATGCCGATGCGTTTGGCCACGTGTCCGAACTTGAAATGAGCGCCGCGCGGCTGGAAGGCGGCTTGCCGGCAGACCACCCGATCGATGTGCATGGCCGGTTCCTCGCGCAGAAAGGATTCGCGGGAGTACGTTGCGTTTTTGCGTCGCGCGCCCGGGCTTGGCTCGTGTGCGCGTTCACATCACGCTCTCGGGATTCATGATAGGCCGGTCCGCCGCCACCGCACGCCACAGTCTGAAAATGCCGAGAAGTTGGCAGAATGGCTCGATATCCGCTGGGTAAGCTGGCTTCGCGTCCATGATCGCCGCACCTCCGGGCGCGCCACCGAACCGCTGCGAGACACGAGACGATCATGATAAAAGTGCGCAAGGCTGTTTTTCCGGTTGCGGGTCTCGGCACGCGTTTTCTGCCGGCCACCAAGGCAAGCCCCAAGGAAATGTTGCCGGTCGTGGACAAGCCGCTCATTCAGTATGCGGTCGAAGAGGCCGTGGCCGCGGGCGTGACCGAACTGATCTTCGTGACGGGGCGCGGCAAGCGCGCCATCGAAGACCATTTCGACAAGTCCTATGAGATCGAGCGCGAGCTTCAGGCGCGCGGCAAGGCGGCGCTGCTCGAAACCGTGCAGGGCATCAAGCCCGCGCATGTCGAATGCATATTCGTGCGCCAGCCCGAGCCGCTCGGTCTCGGGCATGCGGTGCTGTGCGCGCAGAAGATCATCGGCGACGAGCCGTTCGCGGTTCTCCTCGCCGACGACCTCATCGATGCCGACACGCCCGTGCTCGCGCAGATGCTGGAGCGCTTCGACCACTACCATTGCTCCCTCGTCGCGGTGGAGGACATCGAGCGCAAGCATTCGCGCTCGTATGGCGTCGTGACGGGTCGCCCCTGGGACGAGCACGTGTTCCGCATGTCGCGCATCGTGGAGAAGCCCGAGCCCGACGACGCGCCTTCCACGCTCGGTGTCGTGGGACGCTACGTGTTGATGCCGGGCATCTTCGATCATTTGCGCGCCTTGCGTCCCGCGCCGCGCGAAGAGTGGCAGTTGAGCGACGCGATCCAGTCGATGCTCGCGGCCGAGCAGGTGCTCGCGTATCGCTACACGGGATGCCGCTTCGATTGCGGCAGCAAGCTCGGCTATCTCCAGGCGACGGTGGATTACGCGCTGCGCCATCCCGAACTGCGCGACGCATTCGGTGCGTGGCTGCGCGAGCGGGCCGCGCTCGTTGCCAACCTCGCGGCTGTCGATGCCGACGACGCTGGCACGGCGGACACAGCATCAATTGCGCAGACGGCTGTGGTGGAATGAACGCGCGGTAGCGCATCCTTCCTGAGGCGCGAGCCGCATCGCTCGCGCCCGTCCCGCGCCGGTCAAACCTTATCGAAAGTACTCCTTCGTATTCTTGTGCACGTCATCGCGCACGAGCAACTCTTCCGGCCACAGCCACGCATACTGGCTGTGCTGGTCGAAACGGCCCACGGGCACCGTGCTGTCCAGCATGAACGCGTAGGCGAGCACGACGTAGTGTGTGCCGATGCCGTTCTCGGCCGCGAAGTTGTCCGGATAGTGATGCTCGTACACGCCGACGAAGCGCGCCGACGAGCGCTGCATGCTCGCAATGCCGAGCTCCGTCTGGACGATGCGCGTGAACGCGGCGTCGAGCCGCTCGTCCTTGCGGATGCGGCCGCCCGGTACGAACCAGGTGCCGCGCGCCGGGCGATTGCGCCGCTGGCCAAGCAGCACGCGGCCATCGGCGTCGGCGACGATCAGGTCGATCGCTACGAGCGGTGCGAGCCGCACCACCTCGAGGAATTCGGTAGGCGACAGCATGGAGGAGCGTATCCGTGGGGTCTCGGTCGTGTCGATGCGATAGTCCGGGTGCAGCCGCTGTGAGCAGGGCGTGTTCATCAGCAGCGCGTTCAACAGCAGTCTAGGCGGCCCAATTTCGCGTTGCACTGTCCGCAGCCGCCTAAGTCTCGCTATCGTGGGCCAAGATTGGGGCGCTCGCGCGGCGCTCATGGCTTCGGAGCGACGTATCCCGCGGGCGTGATCGCATTCGAGCGCATGACGTCCGCGTTGTCCGACACGACATAGACGGGCGACTCGGTCAGGCGCAGCGGCAGCATGCCGTCGTTGTAGGTCATCGTCGTGAGGTTGCCCATCATGTCGAATACGCTGACCTGGCCCGAGCGCCCGCGTGCGTCCACCTGGAGCGTGTAGTTCGTGGCGCGCATCGAGTCGAAGCCGGCTTTCGCGCTCCAGCGCGCGTTGTCGTGGCTCCACAGCGCCGTGATCACCTTGCCGCCGCTTTTGCCATTGCTTTTGTCATTGTTCGGCCGCGCGAACGCATAGGCGTAGACGCCCGCGGGCGTGCCGCGCAGCGGTCCGAGCGTATACGTGCCGTCGACGAGCCGCGTCATCGTGGCGACCGCGAGCGCGGCCGGCTTCGGGCTGATGTTCGACGCGCCGTACATGCCCTTGGGATGATCGAGCTCGAAGAACACGCCGTAGCCCGGCGTGGTCTCCGGCATATCCGCGCCGTAGAAAATGAAGGTCGTGTCCGCGCCCTCGCCGAGCATGATCAGATGCGCGCGCGCGACAACCGCGCCCTGCGCGTAGAGCGTTTGCGCATCGGGATAGTCAGGCGCGTAGTTTTTGCCGATGTCGTAGCTGATGCCCGTTTCGGTTACGAAGAGCGGTGCGCCCGGCTTGAGCACGTCGCGCATCGTCGCGCGCAGTTCGCGCATGGCCTCGGGCAGCGAGAGCGTGCCTTTGTCGGGCGTGCCGTAGAGCCGCTCGGGTGGATGCGAGGGACTCGTGCCGAAGTCGTAGTAGCCGTGGATCGTCACACCGTCCAGATACCTGGCAATGCCAAGCGGTGCGAACTGCTTCAACCACTTCGTGTTGCCCTGGACGCCCGCGTAGGTGGGCCCCATGACGACCGCCGACGGGTCGGTCGAGTGAATGCCTTCGTAAATCGTCTTGTAGAGATCGACGAAATGCGCATCGGTGTCTTTCCAGGGCAGCCCGCCGTCCGCGTCGGGTTCCCAGGTGACCTGATAGTAATTGCGCGCCTGGCGCGGGAAGGTTTTCGCTCGGATGCGTGCGGACTCCGTGCCCACGCGCGCCATGTAATCGCGTAACTGAGCCAGCGAGTTCGGCGCGAAGCTGTGCGTTTCCTGGCCGTTCGGGCTCGCCCATGCGGGAATGCCGTCGAGCTGGATCAAGCGCATGATGTCGCCGGGCTTGAACTGGAGATCGAGTTCCGAGCTGGCGGGATCGAACGTGTTGGGACCTTTCGGTTCCATGACGTACCAGCCGCGTTTGTCGTTGGCCCATGCGAGGCCCAGGTCCGTATAGAGCGGACGCAGGCCGTCGCCGCCGCAGCAGTGCTGCCCAGGCGCGATATAGGCGGAGCCTTGGCCGCCGAAGCGGTGCAGGTCCTGGCGCGAGAAGGTGGGCGCGGGCAGTGCGCTGCTCACGTCGGGCAGCACGCCGAAGGTCGCGATGCCGGCGGGCCGCGTGCCGCGCTGGGGCAAACCCGCTGACGACTGCGATGCCAGTGAAGCCGAAAACGCGAAGTAGCCCGCCTGCCGCATCGTGCAGGTGAGTGACGTGACGCGCGGCCCCGCCGCCACCGCGAAGCTGCCGCTTGCCTGCGTGCGGCTCCACGTGTCGGAGATGTCCCATCGCACCTTGTCGTCGCGCGTGGCGCGCGTCGTGACGTCGATACGGATGCTCTTGCCGCGAGCAAAGAGTTGCGTGCCGTCGCTGCCGGGTGTGTCGGCCGCAATGAGTTCGTCGCCCGCCGCCGCGGCGCGGCCGCTGCTGCTGCTGCATACGGGCGCATCGGCGGCGTGGCAGGTGAATGAGGCCAATAAACCCGCGAGCGCGAGCGCCGCGCGGGTGTGCTTCATGAGTGTTGACGCAACGTCGGAGCGCTCAGTCATAGGGCTTTCCTCACAACCTGAAAGGCTAAGACTAGTTGCTTGCACGCGTCACTTGACGCCAGGGTCCAGTTATTTTTCGCAATTTCTCCACAAGCCTTCGCGCATGACTTGTGCAGTGCTCGCTTAGCGCTTTCATATAAATTGCCTGTTTGTGAATTTTTTTATTGTGCGACGCACCCAGGAATTAATGGGTTTAAAATGCGCTTCACATCGGCTGAATCGGTGCTCAATGCCTCTTAAACATCATTTAATCAGACGAATAGGCAGGCGGTTTTTTATCGCCTGATTAGCCTCCATCCCGTGCGCACGCATCGATCGGCAGGCATTGAGGAATTGGTAGTAACAAAGGCGAAAATACCGCTCTATCAGCATTTCAGCCATTTTTGCCAGGTTGATGTAATCGAACGAATTGCCTTTCACGCAGTTTGCTCCTTGTCTCATGCAGTTGTGCGCATGCTTCTAATCGGTCCGCGACCGGACTAAATGCGCCAATGTCTCGCCAGTTTCGGTCAGTCGTCGTTGCAGGAATTTTTATCTGCCTATGATGCACTGCACACGGAATGCTATCGAAATGCTATTACCGGGACTTTTCGCTTCGGACGGGGGACTGTTTAGGGGAAAAGCATGGCGTACGCAAGTCTGGATTTGCCGTCGTACAGTCGCCCGCATCTGGTTACCGCGGGCATCAGTCGAGAGGTGCGTCACATCGCGATTCTGCTGTTCGATGGTTGTTCGCTTCTCGGCGCCGGGATTGTGGCGGAAGTGTTTCATGTCGCTAATGAACTCTCGACCGACACCGCCCGTACTTCGCCTTACGATGTAAGCATCCTTTCCGCCGATGGCGGCAACGTCACCTGTTCGTCGTCGGTGCGGGTATGGACCGACGGGCTCGACGCGCGTCACTATGTGGGCTTCGACGCGCTGTTCGTGGCGGGCGGCAAGGGCGCCTTCACGGCCGCCAACGACGAGCGCCTCATTGCGTGGCTGCGTCACGTGCATGCGAACACCGGCACCATTCGTCCGATCGGCGAAGGCCGTTCGTTGCTCGAGGCGGCGAGCCTGTGCAGTCAGCGCACACAGCACGAGTTCGGCTCGTACGCGATGCAGAACGGTCGCGACGAAACCGGCGGCGACGCCGGCGACCGGCTCGAGTCGATGAAAAGCGCCCTTACGCTCGTCAAGCGCGATCTGGGTGTGGATGTTGCGCGCGCGGTAACGGAGCGGCTCATGCCCGATTCGGGCGGCAACCTCATGCCTTTCCTTGGCGACGCACTCGGCAGTGCACCGGCCGACAAGGTCAGGGCGGCGGCGCGCTGGCTACAGGAGAACTGCCAGCGAGCCATTTCGATTGCGGACGCGGCGCAGGTGGCGGCCATGAGCGAACGCAATTTTCTACGCCGCTTCAAGCTCGAAATGGGCATCACGCCATCGGATTACTTGTTGCATGCGCGTCTTGCGATCACGTGCAGCCTGCTCACCGATTCGGAATTGCCGGTCGACAAGATCGCGCGGCGCACCGGCATGGGCAATGGCGACCGTCTCGCCAAGATCTTTCGCAAGCGCATGATGATTTCGCCCACCGAATACCGCGAACAAAGCCGTCGCGAAGCGGGCGTCTAGATGTCGTGACGCGCGCACGCAACGCCGATGTCGTAACGCAGCGGTAACAACGGTCGCACTTCGTTACAAAGGGGATCGCACTTCGGGGATCGCACATCGCGAGCCGAGCCGATCCTGCCCGATATGCAGGAGTCCGAATATGATTGAAAGGTCATCGATCCAGCAGGGTCAGGCCCGTGCCGAGAGCGAGCGCAGCGCGCCCGAAGGCGCGGCGGCGTGTACGCGCATCGTGCCCATCGTGCTGGCAGGCGGCTCGGGCACACGGTTGTGGCCGATGTCGCGCGAACATTTTCCTAAACAGCTAATTGGCGTGGTGGGCAGCGACACGCTGCTGCAAGCGACCGTGCATCGTCTCGACGGCTTTTCGCCCGAGTGGCAGGTCGCGAGCGCACCGATCGTCGTATGTGGCGAAGAACATCGCTTCGTGATCGTCGATCAACTGCGTGCTTGCGGCATGGACGCGCGGCTCGTGGTCGAGCCCGCGCGGCGCGATACCGCGCCGGCGCTCACGCTTGGCGCGGCGCTAGCGTGCGCCAACGGCGACGACGCGATCCTTGTCGTGATGCCCTCGGACCACGCCATCGCCGATGTCGGGGCGCTACAGCGCGCGCTCGAATGCGCCGCGCGCCACGCGCAGCGCGGCGCCATCGTCACGCTGGGCGTGCCGCCGCGCTCGCCTGAAACAGGATTCGGTTACATCCGCGTGGGCGAGGCGCTCGAAGACGGCGCGCGCCGCATCGACGGCTTCGTCGAGAAACCGGCGCCCGAGCTTGCCATGCAGTACGTCACGCAAGGCGGCTACTGGTGGAACAGCGGCATCTTCGTGATGCGCGCGAGCGTGTGGCTCGACGCACTGCGCGCGCTGCAACCCGACATGCACGAGGCGTGTCTTGCAGCCTTCGTGGACGGCCAGCATGACGGCGCCGTGTTCCGGCCTGCCGTGGCGGCGTTCAAAGGCGCACCCGCCGACTCGATCGATTACGCGGTGATGGAGCGCCTGTCGGCCAGCGAAGGCTGGACGCCCGAGGGCGTGGTGGTCGCGCTCGATGCGGGCTGGTCGGACCTCGGCTCGTGGGACGCCGTATGGGCCGCGATGGACAAGGACGAAGACGGCAACGTGGGGCGCGGGCGCGTGCTGTTCGAAGGGGCGGTCGCGACTTACGCGCACTCCGACGGGCGGCTCGTGGCCTGCGTGGGCACCTCGAACCTCGTGGTCGTCGAAACCGCCGACGCCGTGCTCGTGGCCGACCGCTCGAAAGTGCAGGACGTGAAGGGGCTCGTCGCGCGCATCAAGGCGCAGCGCGCACCAGAGGCCGATTCGCACCGCAAGGTGCAGCGCCCATGGGGCTTTTACGATTCGATCGATCAGGGCGAGCGCTTCCAGGTCAAGCGCATCGTGGTCACGCCGGGCGCGCGGCTGTCGCTGCAACTGCATCACCATCGCGCCGAACACTGGACGGTGGTGCGCGGCACCGCGCTCGTCACGCGTGGTGAGGAATCCTTCCTGATGAGCGAGAACGAGTCGACTTACATTCCGCTTGGCGTGCGGCACCGGCTCGAAAACCCCGGCAAGGTGCCGCTCGAAATCATCGAGGTGCAGTCGGGAGCGTATCTGGGCGAGGACGATATCGTCCGCTTCGACGATACCTACGGCCGCTGCGGTTGAGCGATCCGCCACGAGCGACAGGGAGAAAGCATGCGCGAGCTTCAGAATCTGATGGCCAGAGTGCTCGACGTGGCTGCCGTGATGATCGGCGCGAGCGTGGCATCGGAGATCCGCTTCGAAGATGTCGTGCCGCGCGGCGTGAACGAAGCGTTCGTGCTGCTTGCGGCCGCGTTCGCGCTCGTGATCTTTCCGGCGTTCGAACTCTATCAGTCGTGGCGCGGCCGCTCCAAGGCGCTGCTCGCGGGGCAGGTGTCGCTGGCGTGGCTCGTGGTGCAGGCCTGCGCGCTGATCTCGATGTACTCGACGATGCATCACGTGGACGCCGTCTCGCGCCTGTGGTTTGCCTACTGGACCGCGGTGGCGGGCGGCCTGCTCATCACGTGGCGCATCCTGGCGCACGGCGTGCTCTCGCACGTGCGGCGCGCCGGCCTGAACCTGCATCAAGTCGCCATCGCGGGTTCCGCCTCGCAGTGCGACGAGATCGTGCGCCGTATCGCAGCGGAGCCCGGCTCGGGCTTTCGCGCGGGTGCCCTCTACAACACGATGCCGCAAACGTCGCCTGCGAGCGCGAGCGAGACCACCGTTTGCGACACCGTCGAAGGGTTCGCGCGCTATATCCGCGAGCACGACGTGCACGAGTTGTGGCTTGCGCTGTCGCTTGCGGAGGAGCGCACCGTGGTGCGGCTCGTGACCGAATTTCGCAACGACCTCGTGAATATCCGCTTCATTCCGGACGTGCGCTCGCTGGCCCTCTTCGACACCAGTAGCGTGATCGAGCTGCTCGGCGTACCGGCGATCAACCTCGTGGCCTCGCCGCTGCCCGCGAGCGCGCAGTTCAAGAAAGCGGTGTTCGATCGCGTGTTTGCCAGCCTTGCGCTCGTGAGCCTCATGCCGCTGCTGATTGGCATTGCGATCGCGGTGAAGCTGTCGTCGCCGGGACCGGTGTTCTTCAAGCAACGGCGCAAGGGCGCGGACGGCCGCGTGTTCACGATCTACAAGTTCCGCACGATGCGCGTGCACAAGGAAGCGCCCGGCACCGTGAGTCAGGCCACGCGGCACGACCCGCGCGTGACGCGCATTGGCGCGTTCCTGCGCCGCACGAGTCTCGACGAACTGCCGCAGTTCTACAACGTGTTACGCGGCGACATGTCAGTGGTCGGACCCCGCCCGCATGCGCTCGAACACGACGATCTTTATCAGCGCGTGGTGACCGGTTACATCCACCGCTATCGCATCAAGCCCGGCATTACCGGCTGGGCGCAGGTCAACGGTTTTCGCGGCGAGACCGATCGCCTCGAGAAGATGGAGATGCGCGTAGCGCACGACCTCTATTACCTCGGCCACTGGTCGTTCTGGCTCGACATGCGCATTATCGCGGCCACGATCATTCACGGGCTGGTTGGCCGCAACGCTTACTGAGCGCGGCGGCACGAACCCGATGGGCGCGCACTCGCGCGAGCATCACCAGGTTTCGGGAGAAGCAAGATGGCGATGAACTATGACGGCGCTTACTACGGCGCGGCTGGCGCCGACGAGCGATATCTGGGCGACTATCTGCAAACGATGGTTGCGAACTGGCGTGCGATCGCTATCGTGACGCTGGCCGTCACGCTGCTCGGCACGGCGTATGCGTTCCTCGCCACGCCGACGTATCGCGCCGACGTGCTGTTCCACCTAGTCGACAAGGGCGACGGCAGCAAGAAGGACAGCAGCTTGCCGCCGCTCACGGGCATGTTCGACGAGAAGTCGTCTGCGAACGGCGTGATCGAAATGCTCAAGTCGCGCAACGTGACCGAAGAGACGGTGCGGCGGCTGCACCTCGACATCGGGGCGCGCCCGCGCACCATGCCCGTGATCGGCGGCATGCTCTCCGGCATTCTCGGCGCGCCGTGGGCGCAGCATCTGCCGTCGTTTCTGCGGCCAACGGGCTACGCGTGGTCCGGCGGCGACATCAAGGTGTCGCGCTTCGATACGCCCGAGGCGTTTTACGAGCGCGACTTCACGCTCGTGGCGGGCGACGAGCCCGGCACCTTCACGCTGCGCGACCCCGACGGCATTCCGCTCCTGCAAGGCCGCGTGGGCGAAGACGTGAAGGCCAACACGGCGGTCGGGCCGATCTCGCTGCACGTGGACAGCCTGAGCGGCGCGCCCGGCACGCCATTCCTCGTCACGCGCGCCTCGACGCTCACCACCGTCGACCGGCTCGAACATGCGCTCGACATCCAGGAAGTGGGGCTGCAATCGGGCGTGATCCGCGCGAGCCTCGAAGGCCATAACAGCAAGCTCACGGCCTCGATCCTCAACAACGTCGCGCAGGAATTCATCAAGCAGGACGTGGCGAGCCGCTCGGCCGAAGCCGAACACATGCTTGCCTTCCTCGACGAGCAACTGCCGCAACTGCGCTCGCAGGTGGACGCGGCCGAGCAGAAGTACAACAAGTTCCGTAACGAGCACGGCACCGTCGATCTCGGCGAAGAAAGCCGGCTGCTGCTCCAGCAGGTGAGCGACAACAAGATCCGGCTCGAAGACCTGCGCCAGCAACGCGCGGAACTTGCGCAGCGCTTCACCGAGCATCACCCGGCTGTCCAGGCGCTCGACGCGCAGATCGGCACGCTGCAAAGCGCGCAGTCGCAACTCACGCGCAACGTGGCGCAACTGCCGGACACCGAGCAGACCGCCGTGCGGCTCCTGCGCGACGTGCACGTGAGCACCGAGCTTTATACGAGCCTCCTGAACAGCGCGCAGCAACTGCGGGTCGCGCGGGCGGGGCAGGTGGGCGACGTGCGCGTGGTGGACTTCGCCGAAGCGCCCGATGATCCGGTGCGCCCGAAGAAGCTGCTCGTGATCGTGCTCGCCATCGGCGCGGGCCTCGTGCTGGGCGTGCTTGTCGCGTTCGTGCGCAAGTCGCTGTACGGCGGCGTGGAACGCCCCGACGAACTCGAAGCCGCGCTCGGCGTGCCCGTTTTCGCCGTGGTGCCGCGCAGCCCGCAGCAATTGCGCCTCCAGCATCACGTCGCGTCGCGCCGCCGCGGGCTGCACGTGCTTGCGCAGCAGAATCCGCAGGATATCGCCGTGGAGGGCGTGCGCAGCCTGCGCACCTCGCTCCAGCTCACGCTCAACGACGCGCGCAACAACATCGTGATGCTCACGGGCTCGCGGCCCGACATCGGCAAGTCGTTCCTCTCGGTCAATCTGGCCGCGCTGGTCGCTTCGGTGAACAAGCGCGTGCTGATCGTCGATGGCGACATGCGGCGCGGCGACGTGCACTCGCACTTCGGCATCGCGCACCAGCCGGGGCTATCGGACGTGCTGCTCGGCGCGGAGCTCGACACGGCGATCCAGCACGAAGTGCTGCCGGGCCTTGACGTGCTTGCCAAAGGTTCGTTGCACTCGCATCCATCCGAGCTTCTCATGAGCGCGCGCTTCGAAGCGCTGCTCGACGAACTGAAGTCGAGATACGACCTTGTGATCGTCGATACGCCGCCGGTGCTCGCCGTGACCGATTCGACGGTGATCGGGCGCTATGCGGGCACGACGCTGCTCGCGATTCGCCACGGTCGCCACCCGATTTCGGAGCTGGAGGAAACGGTCAAGCGCCTGCGTATCGGCGGCGTGAACCTGCGCGGCGTGCTGCTCACCGACGTGCCGAAGACGGGCGCGTTCATCGGCGGCGGTTATCGCGGCGGTTACTACGGTTACGAAAGCGTTGCAGGTTAGGTAGCAGCGGGTCCGCGGTTGGCTGGGGGGCCGCCGCGGATGATGGACCCTCCGAATCCCATATCGCTCACGCGAGGAGAGAACGATGGCGATGGCTCGTAAGGTTGCGTTGATCACCGGCATCACCGGTCAGGACGGTTCGTATCTGGCAGAACTGCTTTTGAACAAAGGCTACGAGGTGCATGGCATCAAGCGGCGCTCGTCGCTTTTCAACACGGACCGCATCGATCACCTGTATCGCGACGTGCACGACCCGGAACCCGGCATCCAGCTTCATCACGGCGAGCTGACCGATTCCACGGCCCTCTTGCGCGTGATCCAGCGCGTCGCGCCCGATGAAATCTACAACCTCGCCGCCCAAAGCCACGTGGCGGTGTCGTTCGAGGAACCCGAGTACACGGCGAATGCGGACGGCCTCGGCACGCTGCGCATTCTGGAGGCGATCCGCATTCTCGGGCTCACCCAGAAAACGCGCTTCTACCAGGCCTCGACCTCCGAGCTTTACGGGCTCGTGCAGGAAGTGCCGCAGCGCGAGACCACGCCGTTCTACCCGCGCAGTCCGTACGCGGTCGCGAAGCTGTTCGCGTACTGGACCACGGTCAACTATCGCGAGGCGCACGGCATCTTCGCGTGCAACGGCATTCTCTTCAATCACGAGTCGCCGCAGCGCGGCGAGACCTTCGTCACGCGCAAGATCACGCGCGCCATCGCGCGCATCGCGGTCGGGTTGCAGAAGGTGCTCTATCTCGGCAACCTTTCGGCCATGCGCGACTGGGGCCACGCACGCGACTACGTCGACATGCAGTGGCGCATGCTCCAGCAGCCCGAGCCGGAAGACTATGTGATCGCGACGGGCGTGCAATACAGCGTGCGCGACTTCGTCCGCGCGGCGGCGTCGGAACTCGGCATCACCGTGCGCTTCGAGGGCAACGGCGTGGACGAGGTCGGCATTGTCGATCATGTGGACGCGCGCGACATGCGGCTCGAACCGGGCGACGTGATCGTGCGCGTCGACCCGCGCTACTTCCGCCCGACCGAAGTGGAAACGCTGCTCGGCGACGCCTCGAAAGCGCAGGAGAAACTCGGCTGGAAACCGGTCACTTCGTTCCACTCGCTCGTCAAGGAGATGGTGCGGGCCGACTACCAGATCGCCCGGCGCGACGCGCTCGTCACGCTGGCCGGCTTCCGGGCTCTCGAACATCACGAGTGACGCGCACATGGACAAGCATTCCCGAATCTTCGTGGCCGGCCATCGCGGCATGGTGGGTTCCGCGCTCGTGCGCGCCTTGCAGGCGCACGGCTACTGGAACCTCGTCACGCGCACGCGCGCGGAGCTGGACCTCACCGATCAGGCCGCCGTCGATGCGTTCTTCGAAGGCGAGAGCATCGACGCGGTGCTGCTCGCGGCGGCGCGCGTGGGCGGCATTCTCGCGAACTCCACTCAGCCCGCCCAATTCGCCTGGGACAACCTGGCGATCGAGACGAATGTGATCCGCGCGTCGTATAACGCGGGCGTGGAGCGGCTGGTGTTCTTCGGCTCCTCGTGCATCTATCCGCGCGAATGCCCGCAGCCGATTCGCGAGAACTATCTGCTCACCGCGCCGCTGGAGCCGACCAACGAGGCCTACGCGATCGCGAAGATCGCGGGCCTGAAGCTGTGCGAAGCGTACAACCGCCAGTACGGCACACATTTCGTTTCGCTGATGCCGACCAATCTCTACGGCCCCAACGACAACTACGACCTCGGCAGCAGCCACGTGCTGCCCGCGCTGATCCGCAAGGCGCACGAGGCGCGCGTGAGCGGCCAGCGCACGCTGACCGTGTGGGGGTCGGGCAAGCCGCGCCGCGAGTTCCTCCATGTCGACGACCTCGCGGACGCAACCCTCTTCGTGCTGGAGCACGAGACCGGCGACGGTGTCTACAACGTGGGCGTGGGCGAGGATCTGTCGATCCACGACCTCGCGCAGCGCGTGTGCGACGTGGTGGGCTTCGAAGGCGAACTGGTGTTCGACGCGACCAAGCCCGACGGCACGCCGCGCAAGCTGCTCGACGTCTCGCGCCTGGGCGGGCTGGGCTGGCACGCGCATATCGGCCTCGACGAAGGGCTCGCGCGCACTTACGACGACTATCTCCAAACGCAGACGGCGCCGGCGTACGAGTCGGGCATGCGGGCCTGAATCGACGGGCGTCTGGTTGGTGGTGGGCGTCGTGCGCGGACCGGATGCACGACGCCCGCTTTTTTTCGCTCGGGCGCGCGAGCCGAAACGAAGCGGCAGTCACGCAGGAAAGCGACGCAATGAGAATCCTGATCTACGGACTGAACTATTCGCCCGAAGTCACGGGCGTGGGCAAGTACACGGCCGAAATGGCGGAGCTGCTCGCGGCGCACGGGCACGAAGTGCGCGTGGTGTGTGCGCCGCCGTATTATCCGCAGTGGCGTGTGCATGACGGCTATCGCGCGTGGCGCTACCGGCGCGACGTGCGCCAGGGCGTGAACATCTGGCGCGCGCCGTTGTGGGTGCCGGCGCAGCAGGGCGGACTGAAGCGCATCGTGCACCTGGCGAGCTTCGCGCTCGCCTCGCTGCCGCTGCTCATGCGGCTTGCCGTGTGGCGCCCGCAGGTCGTCATGCTGATCGCGCCCACGCTGCTGTGCGCGCCGGGCGCGCTCATGCTGGCACGCGCCGTGGGCGCGGGAAGCTGGCTGCACATTCAGGACTTCGAAGTGGATGCGGCGTTCGATCTCGGGCTGCTGCAAGGCGGGCGCGCTTCGCGCATCGCGCGCGCGGCCGAACGCTTGCTGCTGCGGCGCTTCGACGTGGTTTCGTCGATTTCGCCGCGCATGGTCGAGCGCGTGAGCGCCAAGGGCGTGGAGGCTTCGCGCGCCGTGTGCCTGCCGAACTGGGTGGACACCAACGCGATTTTCCCGTTGCCGTACCCGAGCGCGTTCCGGCGGCGTCTTGGCATCGCGCCGGGCAACACCGTCGTGCTCTACTCGGGCAACATGGGCGCGAAGCAGGGCATCGACATTCTCGCCGATGTCGCAACGGCGCTCGCCGCGCGGCCCGACATCAGCTTCGTGTTTTGCGGCGACGGCGCGGCCAGGCGCGAGTTGCAGGAGCGTTGTGCTGCGTTGCCGAACTGCCACGTGCTGCCAGTGCAGCCAGTCGCCATGCTCAACGAACTGCTCAACGTCGCCGACATCCACGTGCTGCCGCAACGCAACGACGCGGCCGACCTCGTGATGCCTTCCAAGCTCACCGGCATGCTCGCGAGCGGCCGTGCGGTTGTTGCGATGGCGCGGCCCGGCACGAGCCTCTACGAGGTGGTGTCGGACCATGGCGTGGTCGTGCCGCCCGAGGACGGCGAGGCGCTCGCGGCCGCGATCGTCAAGCTCGCGGGCGACCCCGGCCGGCGCGCGACGCTCGGGCGCGCAGCGCGACGCTACGCGCAGCGCATGCTGTCGCCGCAGGCCACCTTCAGGGCGCTCGAAGAAAGGCTGGCTGCGCTCGCGGGCGAGGTGCCCGCGCCGCCGTCTGCCGGAGCGCCGCCCGCCGCCGCGCGTGGCGCAAACGGCGCGCGTGGCGCGGCCGCCGCGCACAAGGCCGGCACGGGCGGATCGACGTTGCAGGAGGTCGAGCAGTCCGACGTTTGACGGGGTGTGAGACGACGTGCCGCGTCGCTTACCAGGGCGACTTGTAAAGCTGCGCGTTGGACTGACCCGACGATCCGTACGGACTGGCATACGGATTGCCATAGAGCTGGGCCGTCGGCGAGGTCTCCTTGGCGCCGTAGTCATACCCGGAGAATGCGGAATGGCCCCTCGCGCCGCCGCCGGTCTTCGACACCGCGTTGCCCGCGCGCGACATGCCGTTGGCCGCGATCCGGCTGCGGCTCGAAGCGCCCCGGCCGCCGCTTGCGGCCGCCTGGCCGCCATCGCGGCCGCCCGAGGCGCTCGCCTCGCTCGCGGCGTAATCGCCAGGCGTCACGACGTGCATGTGCTTTTCGTTCGTGAGCGCGTCTTCGGCGTCGCTCGGCGAGGCGCCGTTGCTGGTGTACGGGCTCACGCTGTACGGATTGTCCGACGTTCTCGGGCCGCCGAGCATGCGTTGTTCATCGGATTTTTGACGGCTCACCGAGGACGACAGGGTGTCGCCTTGACCGCTCGTCGTTTCAGACGAGCCGGACGAGGCCGCGCCTGGCGCTAGTTGCGCAAGCGCAGCGCATGGCCAGGCGGCGCACGCGGCTTGCAGCGCGACGGCGAGCACATAAGGGGCGGCGTTGCGGAGCGTGCCGTGCACGCCCCCCGGAGCCTGACGACGAGAAAGATTGGGCATGGCGTCTATCCTGCGCGCCGCCAACAATGCGGCGTCATGCCTTCATGTTGCCCACACCGCGCCCGGCCGCCGCGCCAAAACCCCGGCAGTGTCGGCCACGCGCGCGAGCGGGCATGACGGCCGCCCGATAATGAAACGGCAAGCCGCAAACAGAAATCGACCCGGATGGGCAAGGAGCGTTCATGGCGGAAACGGTCGAAGGTATCGGGAGCATGGGCATCGGTGCTCGCGATGAGGGCGCGGGCGAGCCGTCGCCTGCGGGCGTCGCGCAGCCGCATACGTCGCCGTCCACACAGGCGGAAATTCGCGTGATCGACTTGAGCCGCGCGGGCAAAGGCAACTACGTCGCGCGCCGCGGCAAGCTCGTGCAGGCCGTGTGGTACGTTGTCGAGACCTGCGTGCTCGACAACCGTCTGCTGCCGCTCTCGGCGCTGCGCGTGGGGCTCTTGCGCCTCTTTGGCGCGAAGGTCGGCGCGGGCTGCCGCCTCGTGCATCCCATGCGCGTGAAGGCGCCGTGGAATCTCGAGATGGGCGAGAACTGCTGGATCGGCGTGGACGTGTGGATCTACAACCAGGCGCCCATTCGCATCGGTTCGAACGTGTGCATTTCGCAGGGCGCATTTCTCAGCGCGGGCTCGCACGACCTGCGCACGAACATGGACCTGCACGTGGCCCCGATCGTGATCGAGGACGGCGCGTGGGTCTCGTCGAAATGCGTCGTGCAGATGGGCGTGACCATCGGGCGCTCGGCCGTCGTCACGCCGCTCTCGGTCGTGCATCGCTCGCTCGAAGCGGGCGGCGTGTATGGCGGCAATCCGTGCCGCTTCATTCGCTGGCGCTTTCAGGAAGGCAAGTCGTAACGCTGCGCGACCGAAGCACTTCGGATCGCTTCCAGACGGAGCGTGAGCAGGCCCGCAGGCCTGCTCACATCAACTCCCATCCGGCTCCCAACTAGTATCCCCCGTAACCCACCGCCCGGCCTGCCGCCGCCGCCTGCGTGCTCGGCAGGATCAGGTTGACCACGCGGCTCCACTTCACGAGCGCGGAGGCGTCGACGAACACCACGTCGTTCGGCTTCAGATCGAACTCGTCGGCCGTGGCCATCGCTTCCGGCGTGGAAGCGTCGAGGTGGAAGACCGTTCGATGTCCTTCTTTTTGCCCGCGCACCACGTACACCTGCGAGGCGTCGCCCGAGCCCTGGCTGATGCCGCCCGCGTTACCCAGCGCGTCGTTCAGCGACAGATGCCCGTTGTCGAACGGAAGCGGACCGGGATGGCCGACTTCGCCCAGCACGAACACCCGGCTTTCGTTGGCCGAATACACGCGCACGAGATCGCCGTTTTGCAGCAGGATCTTGTCCGGGTTCACGCCCTTCTTGATCATGTCGGGGATGTTCACCAGGATCGTCTTGTCGCCGCGCGTCACGCTAACCCGCGAGCGGTCGCCCGCCGCCGTGAAGCCGCCCGCGCGGTTGATCGCCTCGGGCAGCGACATCGTCATGTCGTTGAGCACCATGAGGCCCGGCGTGCGCACCTCGCCGTCCACGTACACGCGGCGGCTGCGATACGACTCGATGCGCAGCGTCACCTGCGGCTTGTTCAGGTAGTAGGCGAGCTTGCTCGCCACGAGGTTGCGCGCTTCCATCTCGGTGAGCCCGGCCACGTGAATCGGGCCCACGTAGGCCACTTGGATCGCGCCCGACGAGTCGACGGTATAGCCCGAGTGGACCTGGCTTGCGCTTTGATCCTGCTGCCCGTTGCCGCCGCCACCGCCGCCCGAGGGCAGGTTCATCTCGGGGTGATCCCACACGACTATGCTTAGCACGTCGCCGGGCCCGAGCGTGTAGGGCTTGGGCGTGCCGAACAGCGTTTCGACGTTGGTCGGGATCGTGGTCGGCCGCTCCGCCGCCTCCTTCGCGACCAGCTCGTTGTTGATCTCGACGAGCGCGCCGGCCGGCGGCTGATCGTCCTTGCCGCCGGTGTGCGCGGCGCCGGTGGCGGCCTTCGCCTGGGTGACGCTCGAAGGCGCCGTCATGCCGGGCGACAGCCCGCAGCCCGCGATCAGGGCCGTGATCGCCGCAAGCGCCGCCATGGCGGCCCATGCGCGGCCTGCCGTCGCCCTGCGATGAGCGCGTGTGCTGTTGCATGCCTCGCTGCACGAGAGGTCCTCGTGCGTGCGTTGCGTCGCGGTTGCGTCGTTGGCCTGCGCGCTCGAACCAACCGGTGTGTTGTTTAACATAGTCTTGCCCCCTCACTATCAGGATTCGCACATCGCCACGAAAGTGCAACGCCAGGCTTATCGTTCGTATGGTTTTGACGCTTCAGCCGCGTTGCTTCGTCACCCCTGCCAATCCCAGCCAATCCGCTATCTGATTCATTGCGCCGCCCGCGGATTCAACCTCGGGCCAAGGCGCTGCGACATTCAGTTCTGTGCCGACGCCGCGTGTTCTGTGTGCTCTGCGCGATCCGTGCGCTCCGCCTGCTCCACATCCGGATCGACGCGCGCCATGACGTTGATGGGACGCCCCGCGCGCAGCCGCGCGCCGGCGTGCGACGGATGCTCCTGCAACAAGCCGAGCAGCGCGCGCACCATGCGATCCATCGCGAAGCGCGCGTCGAAGGTGTGCCGTGCCTGGGCGCGCATCGCGTCGCGCGCGCGCTCGTCCAGTGCGCGCCACGCCGCGAAAAGCCGCCGCGTGCCCGCTACCGTGTCCGGTGCGACGAAGCCCGCTTGATCCGCTTCGACTTCGCGCCACACGCCGACCTTGTCGGAGACCAGCACGGGCAGACCGCACGCGAGCGCCTCCGCCACCGACACGCCGAAGTTCTCCTGGTGCGAGGGCAGCACGAACACATCGCTTGCAAAAAACGCGCCCCACTTGAGGTTGCCTTGCAGCATGCCCGGCCAGCTGATGCGGTGCGCGATGCCGTGCGATTGCGCGATCGCCTGCAAGGCCGGCTGCCAGTTGCCCTTGTCGGGGCCCGCCATCAGCAGGTGCGCGTCGGGCGTTTCGCGGGCATGTTCGGCGAACGCGTGAATCAGCATGTCGCAGCCCTTCTTCGGATGCAGACGGCCGAGAAAAAGCACGATGCGCTTGTTCTGCAAATGCGGCGATGCTTGCAGAAAGGCGTCACGCAACGTGCGCGCGTCGTCTTGCGGCCCGTTGGTGCCGAACGGCACGACGCGCTCGTTTGCGCGATAGAGCCAGAACGATTCGCGCGCGAGCAGGCGTTCCTCGTCGGTCGTGAAGACCACGGCGGCGGCGTCGCGCAGCACGCGATAATCGGCCCACGGCCAGTACGCCCATTTCTTCATATGCTTGACGGGATAGGTGGTGCGGAACCACGGGTCGAGCATGCCGTGCGTGTAGACGTAGTAGGGCACCTGCGCGTGACGCAGCGCGCGCCAGGCGCCGAAGCCGTGGTACTGCCAGAGTCCGTGCACGATCGCGGCGTCGAAGCGCCCGGCGTTCGCGCGCAGCCACGGCACGTAGCCGGCGCTGTAGCCGTAGTGCCCGCGACCGGGCCCGAGGGCATGCAGCGAAAGCGGAAAATCGCGCACGTAAGGCGCGTCGATCGGATCGAGCGAGGCCACTTCGATCTGATGGCCGAGCGCGCCCATGGCGAGGCCGCTCTGGCGCACGCCTTCGATCGGGCCGCCCGAGCGGGGGTCGACGGTGGACACGAGGTGCAGGATGTTCATCGGGGCTCCGGAGTCGCATAGGTATTGAGCGGCACCGGCGCCGCCGGGGGCGCCGTTGGTCTGAAAGCGGGTTCGGCGTGTTCGCGCCGGTAAGCCGGGTGCATGCGCTGCTGACGGCGCACGAGGTCGATGCGGTGATGCAGTTGCGAGTACAGCGCAACGATCAGGCCGAGCGCGATGCCGTACACGAGCCCCGAGAAGCGCGTGCCGAGCGGATTGCCGCCGATCGACGCGCCCGGCAACGCGGCGAGCATGAGAATCGCCATGCTCATCGGCATGAGCAGCGGGTGGCGCGGCGCGATGCGGCGCCAGCGCCGGAAGGCCCGTCCGGCGACCACGAGCGCGACGATCACCGCGAGCGGCATGCAGGCGCCGAACAGGATGCCTTCCGCGTAGAGCTGGTACACCCAGAAGTTGTGGCCCGCCACCCAGTCGCTGGTGTTGAAATAATCAGACTTGCTGAACGTCTGGTTCACGTACTGAAAATAGAGCGGCGAATAGCGGTACTCGTGGCCAAAGCCCTTGCCGAACAGCAGCGATTCCGCCGACGCGGTGACCTGGTCGTACTGGTCGCGCATCTCCGCGATACGCGTGACGGTGGTTGGGTCCCGATCGGAGTCCGACTTCTGCGCGGCGTTCACGCGCTGGCTCCAGTGGTTCGTGATGGACGGAAAAAGCCAGGCCGTCCCCACGCCAAGCGCCACGACGAACGAAAGCGCCACGCCCGCGCGGAAGAACGACTTGATCAGGTGGCTCAGCGACGGTGAGGCGAGCCACGCGGCGAACACGGCGAGCAGCACGGTGGCGAGCAGCAGGCTGCGCGTGACGCTCAGCAATTCGACCACCAGCGTGGCGAGGAAAACGAGCACCATCGTCATGTTGAAGCGCCGCGCGACGATGAACTGGTGCAGCAGCATGCCTTGCAGCGCCAGCAAGGTCGGCGAGACGATCCGGAAGCGGATATCGGAGAGCGGTCCGCCGACGACGAGCAGGCCGAAGCAAAACGTGAATAGCAGGCCCAGCACGTTCGCATAGTAGAGCGCGCGCTGCATCTGCATGACGCGTATGGGGTGCCACGGGCGGCACATCGCCAGGTAGCCGAGCACGAACAGCAAAAACGGCAGGATCACGCGCAGGTACTGGCCAACGGGGTTGTGCTGGAGCATCTGGGCGATCACACTGCCCACGAGGCTCAATACGAGCGCGCCCGTGACGAACGAGCGCAGGCGAGCCGGGCGCGCGAAGCGCGGGCCGATCATCGCGAGGATGGCCGACCCGGCGAGCGCCGGAAAAACGGCCAGCCATTGTGCGCTGTGCCCGAAGCCGGAGTCGGGCGCCTTGTAGTCGAAGGCGAGAGGCACAAGACACACCCAGATCCACAAAACGGCATGTTTGTTTCGCATCGGCATTCCTCCCGGTGCGGTGCATGGGGTCGCATGACGAATGCGTCGTGCAGACGCGTGGCATGCGAAGGCTCAAGTCAATATAAAACGGCGCAAGAGGCTTGCGCATGCGCGTGGCGGGAAGCGGCTGGGTTGTGGCGGCCGGAAAAATATTCTGATCCGGTACGTGGTTTGCCGTACACGCGTGGCCGAGAACGCCGGGAAGTTGGCGCACGCTGCACGGCGGCTGTGCGCATGATGGGGTCAGCAGGAGTAAGTTTTCAGCGTCTGCCTTGCTGGGGATTTCGGCACGGACTGAGCGAGGAAAGCGTCATGAAGCTGATGCACGGTGTGAGGTTGTCGACGCGTGGGCGATCCGTCGAGCTCGACTTCGTGCGTGGCATCGCGATCTTCGTCGTGATGGGCTATCACTTTCACACCGTGCGTACCGGCCACGCGTGGGTCGGCATTCTCGAGTACCCGCTGAAAAGCTTCGGCCACGAAGGCGTGAACCTGTTTTTCACGCTGAGCGGTTTTCTCGTGGGCGGGCTGCTGTTGCGCCAGTATGCGCAGTCGGGCCGGATCGGCGCGCGGCGCTTCATCGTGCGACGCATCTTCAAGATCTGGCCGGCGTACTACGCGCTGATCCTCTTTCATGCGATTGCCGGCCGCCACCCGCGCGACACGTTTCTCTGGCAAAACCTCACGCACATGCAGAATTACTTCGGCACCTCCATTGCGCAAACCTGGAGTCTCGCCGTCGAAGAACACTTTTATCTGTTTCTGCCCGCGCTCCTCATCCTGCTCGCGCATTTCAAGCTGCGCGCGAACGCGCTCATCGTCGTGATGGCCACGCTGTGCCTGATCGTGCTCGGCGCGCGTTGTGCGGCGGTCGCGAGCGGCGACCTGGAGGGCGCGTTCAATTACACGCAGTACCGCATGGACAGCCTGCTCATCGGCGTCATGCTCGCGACCGTCTACTGGATGAAGCCCGAAATCTGGCAAACCGTCGCCGCGAAGAAACGCTGGCTCCTCGGCGCGGTGGCGCTGCTGCTTGCCTGGCTTGCATTCGCCACGCCCCACGTCGCGCTCGACGAGAGCGTGGGCTACACGATCCAGGCGCTGGGCTTCTGCGCCTTCATCGTGCTCGTGCTCGAACATTCGGGGCGCGTGCGCTCGACGTGGCTGTATCGCGGGCTTGCGTGGCTGGGCGTGTATTCGTACGGGATCTACCTCTGGCATTCGCTCGCGCTCGCGCCCGGCGACTACCTGATCCACAAGGCGAGCGCGCTCGGCGTGCCCTCGCTCGTGGCCTGGCCCGTGGTGCTCGCGGCGCAGTTCGTCATCGCGATCGCGTTGGGCTATCTGACCACGCGCGCCGTGGAATTCCCGTTCCTGCGCCTGCGCGACGCGTTGTTCCCCGACATGCGCGGGGCCGTGGTTGCTGAACGCCAGGAGGGTTCCGCCGTGGAAGGCAAGGTCGAAGGGATTGCGTGAGCCGCTTGCAGTGCACGCAAGATCGGTCGATCAACGCTTTGGTTTGCTAAATATTTGCCGGATTGCCAGGGTGAAGCGCTCAAGCCATCGCAGCTTGCAGCGTGCGCTTGAACTGGTCGAGCGTGTTGCGCGAGAGCAGGTGCTCGCCGCTCGCCTGCATGACCGGCGCGCCTTCGTTCCAGCGCCGGGCGAGCGCTTCGAGCGCACGCGAGATCGTGGCGGGTTCGAGATCGTCGATCAGCGGGCCCATGGCGCCGTCGCGGCAATACCAGCCGATCAAACCGTCGGCGCTCGCCACCACCGGCTTGCCGAAGCGGTACGCCTGCACGAGCACGCCGCTCATCCCGTAGTGCTGCTTGTAGCCGAGCCAGACGGCGTCGCACGCGGAAAAGAGATCGCGCTCCATGTCCTCGGAAACGAACTGGTCGAAGATCACGGGCGCATGAGTGAGTTGCGGCGCGTGCTCGTTGATGAACGCGCGCGTGTACTCCTCCTGCTCGCCGGCGATCACGAGGCAGGGCGCGTCGTGTTTGTGCGCGAGCGCGGGCAATAACTCGCGAATGCCCTTGCGCTCGCTGATCGCGCCATAAACCAGCAGATAACGCGAGTGCGCGTCGAGGCCGAGACGCGCGCGCGCGAGCTGCGGGTCCACGCCCTCGATTTCCGGAAACGGATCGGCCACGTAGTCGAGCGGCGCGGCGTGTCGCGGTTTCGTGCCTGCGAACCAGTCGGGCAAGGTCGGGTCGATCGTGAAGAGCGTTCGCAACCCGCGTGCGCGCATGGCGCGCCGGAACAGCGCCGACTTGGCCAGATCGACGAGCGGCCGGCGCGGCGTGCGCAAGCCAAAATTCGCGTGATGAAACGTCATGCCCATGACGATGGCGATCCAGGGCGTGTCGCCGAACGGCGAGCCCAGCCCGCCCAGCGTGTAGAAGAAGTAATCGGCGTAGGGCGCGACGACCAGGCGCACGCGTTCCGTGCGGCTCACCTGTTCGAGCGCGCGCGCGTAGAACGCGCGAAAGCGCATGTACACGCTCATCGCGTATTGCGGGCCGGGAGGCACCGTATGCAGATCGAGCGGCACGAGCCGCACATCGGGCCGCGCCGCGCTCACCACGCGCTGCGCAAACGGGTGCGTCGCGAATTCGGTATCGGTGATGATGAGGCAGCGATGTCCCGCCTCCACGCAGGCCTGCGAAATCCACTCGACGTAGCGCCAGCGGTGGCCGGTGAGGTTCGGTTCGATGATCGCGATCCAGCCGTCGTCCGTCGATGACGCGGCAACAGGGCTCGCGCCGCCGTCGTTGGCATCGGGCATGTCCGGTGCGTCCGGCGAGTTGGGATCGGTGCTGCGGTATCTGGCGATCGACACGGTGTCCATGCAGGAGGCCTGACGAATAGAAAGTGTTTCGAACACCATAGCAGCGTGGGGCGCGCAGCACGCGCCAAATCGAAGCGTGGGCTGGCCGAAAATGCCTGGGGTGCGGGCGCGTGTTGCGTTGCCGGGCGGGGCGGCGCGCGGCCGGACGCGCCACGGCCCGGGCGTCCGAATCCACCTGGCTGATGGCGCTCGGTGACATTCGAGCCGCGGTAACGTCCAGAACTCGGGGTCCAAAAAGCGTTCTCGAACATGGGAGAGGCACATTGCGCGCGATGCGGCTGCCGGCGTTGCCGGTGAAGGCGGGTTTCGGTCCGGGAGCGGCGACCTGGGTATTGCTGCAACAGGTCGTCGTGCGGGGCCTCGTGGCCGTCAAGTTCCTCGTGATCGGGCGCATTCTCGGGCCTTCCGCGATCGGTCTCGCGAGCGTCGCGCTGCTCGCGGTGGCGATTGCCGAAGCGCTCTCCGACACAGGGCTCGCGCAGGCCGTGATCCAGGGCCCTGCGCCGCCCTCGCGCGCCGAAGCGGGTGCCGTGTGGACCACGCTCGCCACGCGCGGCTTGCTGATCGGGCTGCTGCTGGTTGCAAGCGCGCCGCTCATGGACGCGCAGTTCCACTTGGGCGGCGCCATTGGGCTCGTGCAGCTCGCGGCGTTGCTGCCGCTGCTGCGCGGGCTTGCCTCGCCCGCGTATTTCATCGCGCAGCGCGAGCGGCACTTTCAGTACATCGCGGCCATCGAGATCTCGTCGGCGTGCATCGACTGCGGCCTCGGCATCGCGCTCGCGCTGGCGGGCGCGGGGCCGTATTCGCTGCTGCTCGGCATGATGGTCGGCGAGGCGGTGAAGAGCATCGTCACGTGGATCGCGCTCTCGCCGCGCCCGCCGGTGCGGCTGCGCTGGTCGGGCATCGGCCACTACGTCGGCTTTAGCCGCTGGATCTGGGCGAGCAGCGTCATCATCCTCATCACCAACCAGTTCGACAAGGTCGTGGTCGGCAAGCTGCTCGGGCCGACGCAACTGGGCGCCTGGCAGATGTCGTCGAAGCTCGCGCAGATGCTGCTCGCCGATGCCGCGCTCGCGATGTCGCAGTACCTGTTCCCCACCTTCGCCGCGCATCATCGCGGCGGCGCGCAAGCGGCCGCGCGCCTGTTCCGCTGGTATCTCGCCGCGGCGGCGCTCGGTCTCGCGTGCGTGGTGATCGTGCTGCGCTTTGCCGCCGAGCCGCTCTTTTCGCTCGTGCTTGGCGCGGCGTGGCTCTCCGCCGTGCCGCTCTTTCGCATCTTCGTCATCAACATGGCGATCAGCGCGCTGAATTCCGTGCTGGCTTCGTATCTGCGCGCCGTGGGCGACGCGCGCGCGGTCACGGTCGCTTCGCTGCTTCAGGTCGGGGCGCTGATCGTGTCGGTGCCGCCCGCCATGCACCTGTGGAACGTCACCGGCATCGCATGGGCGATGACGTTCGGGCTGGCTTCCTGCGCGAGCTGGATGCTGTATCGCGTGTCGCGCCAGGCGCGCGCGGCAGGCGCGATGGCCGAGTGAGGCGCTGCTGGCTCGATACGCTCAGGAGGCGATTACGTGCTCACGCACGCAAGGCCGCTTCGACGATCTCGGCGAGCTGATGGCCGAGCGTGGGCGAGTTGAGCTGGCAATACACGGCATGCGCGGCGGCGGCCGCCGCGCGCATTTCAGCGGGCGGCATGGCCCAGATGCGCCGCAACGTGGCCGCGAGCGCCGGCGCGCCGCCGTCGCGGCCGAAGAAAAAGCCGGTGCGGCCGTCCTCGACATAACCCGGCTCCGGTCCCATGTGCAGCGGCAGCCGGTCGTGCACGATGGGCGGCAGGCTCAGCGCGAACATGTGCACGACGCTCAGTCCCGCCGAACCGGGATAGCAGCCCACGCGGCAGCGCCGGCTGATCGTGGCGATGGCGTCGTCGTCGAAGAGCGCGCCGTACCAGATCACATCGGTGCGGTCGGCGTATTTGCGTTTGAGTCGCTCGCCGTGCTCGCCGTCGCCGATCACGTGCAGCGCGATATCGTTGCCTTCGTCATGCAACTGGCCGACCACGTCGATCAGCGGTTCGATCTCCGAGCCTTCGCGCAGCCTGCCGATGAAGAGGACGCCGTTCTCGCTGCCGGTTTTCGCTTCGGGTTCGATGCCGCTTGAGACGGTGAGCGAGTTGTTCGCCACCACGAGCTTCGCAATCGGGCAGCCGATGTCGACGAGCGAGCGGCGCGACGCCTCGGTATAGCAGACGTAGCGCACGGCGAGCGCGACCGCGAGCCGGTAGCAGACCGTGCGCATGAAGCCCGCGGACTTGTGCCGGTAGAGCCCCTGGCCGTGAATCAGCACGGGCACGCGCATCATGCGCCCGGCAAGGAGCGCGAGCCACAGCGAAAGATAGCGGACGTCTGCAAAGATCAGGACTGCGTCGGGACGTTCGAGAACGATGCGGCCCAGCACCTGGCTTTGCATGCGGATGCGTCGCGAGGGCAGGCCCGCGATACGCGTTTCGACGAACTCGTCGCAGTCGGGCTTCTCGCGCGAAAAGCCGTTGGTCTCCACGCCCTTGGAGCAGGCGAACACCTTCACGGAGAAAAGCCGGTTGAGCGACTCGATGACTTCGATGCGATAGCGCGCAATCAACGGCTGCACGTAAAAGACCACGGGTCGCCTGGTCTGTGCGAGCCGCGTGAGCCCCGCGTCGCATTCGCCTTCGCATGGCGGTGTGCCGGAGGTGACGGTCTCCTTTTCCACTGCCTGGCTCCGACGTGTCGACGCGGTCATGTTGAGGCGATTCTTCCAGGTGATGGTTGATTCGGTCAAATTTGCGCGAATCTCATCTAGCAGTTTTAGGCGAGCGGCTGCAAAAGAGGAATCCAAAAATTGCTATTGGACGAAAGCGGAAAACGCTACCGCGCTATGGGCGATGCGTAATCGATAAAAGCACGATAATGACGCGATAAAAACGCGCAAAACATGCGGTAAAAGGCGAGATAAAGGCGTAATGAAAGGCGCGTAAAAAGCGCGACTCCAACGCGATAAAAAGCGTGCGGTAAATACGCGATCAATACACAACGCGCCATGCGTGCAGTGCGCGATGCGACGTCGTTCGCAAACTGTTGGAATCAGTCGTTCAATAGAACGTTTCGGACAACTTGAATCGGCGCGTCGCGGGCGTATGAGGGTCCCGTGCTAACCTCGGCGTGAGTCGAAGTGACCACCGGACTGCGGAGAAACCGATGACGACGCGCGCAACCGATGATCTCCCGCTTCCCTGCGCCGCTGTGCATGATGCGAAGGCGCGCATGCGCGTCACGGCGGTGATCGCGACGAAAGGGCGGCCTTCGGCGACGGCCTGGGTCGTGCGTCTGCTCGCGCGGCAAACGGTGCGGCCGGACCAGATCATTCTCTCCGCGAGCAACGCGGACGATATCGGCCCGTACGACGCCAACGGTCTGCGCGTGGATGAAATCATCGGCACCGCGGGGTCGAGCGTGCAGCGCAATCGCGCGCTCGATGCACTTGCACCGCAAACCGATGTCGTGATCTTCCTGGACGACGACTTCGCGCCCGAGCGGCACTGGATCGAACTCTGCGTGCAGCTATTCGAAAGCGACCCGACGCTCGTGGGTTTTTCGGGCCGTACGCTGCGCGACGGCGCCAACACGCAGCCGATTCCGTGGGAAGAGGCGGTCGCGCTCGTGGACGGTGCGCAAGCCGAAGTGTTGCGGCGTCCGCCGCTGAGGCCCTGCGTGGAGCTGTATGGCTGCAACATGGCGTGCCGCGCGCAGGCCATCGCCGATCTGCGCTTTGACGAGCGTCTCGTGCTTTACGGGTGGCTGGAGGACAAGGACTTCTCGCGGCGGCTTGCGCGCCGTGGCGGGGTCGTGTACTGCGACTATCTGCTGGGCGTCCATCTCGGCTTGCGAGGCGGGCGCGTGTCGGGCCGCCGCTTCGGTTACTCGCAGGTGGTCAACGCAATGTACCTGTGCAACAAAGGCGTGATGTCGCGCAAGGAAGCGACCAGCAACATCCTGCGCGCGCTGAGCATGAACTGCATGAAATCGGTGCGCCCGGAGGCGCACCTCGACCGGCGCGGCAGGCTCATCGGCAACGTGATCGGCATCGCCGATTTGTGTATCGGCGCGATCAGACCAGAGCGCGCGGCGCGGCTGTGAGTTTTCACAGCGACGCGCCGCCGACTGGCCGCCATCACTTCACCATCAGTTGCCCGAGCCGCGCGCGATCCGGCGCTGCTTCACGGCCTCGGCGAGGCCTTCGAGCACGCCTACGCTTTCGTCCCAGCCGATGCACGCATCGGTAATGCTCTGGCCGTAGGTCAGCTCGCAGCCTTCCTTCAGATCCTGGCGACCCGCCACGAGGTGTGATTCCACCATCACGCCGACGATGCGCTCGTCGCCCGCCGCGACCTGGCGGCCGATGTCGGCGCACACGGGAATCTGGTTCTCGTGCTTCTTCGAGCTGTTCGCGTGGCTTGCGTCGATCATCAGGCGCGCGGCGAGGCCCGCCTTGCCGATGTCGCTGCACGCGGCGTTCACGCTCTGTGCGTCGTAGTTCGGCGTCTTGCCGCCGCGCAGGATGACGTGGCAGTCCTCATTGCCCGCGGTCGAGACGATGGCCGAGTGGCCGCCCTTCGTCACCGACAGGAAATGGTGCGGCTGTGAGGCGGCCTTGATGGCGTCCACGGCGATCTTCACGTTGCCGTCGGTGCCGTTCTTGAAGCCCACCGGGCACGACAGTCCCGAAGCCAGTTCGCGGTGCACCTGCGATTCCGTTGTGCGCGCACCGATCGCGCCCCACGAGATCAGGTCGGCGATGTACTGCGGGCTGATCATGTCGAGGTATTCGGTGCCGGCGGGCAGGCCCAGTTCGTTGATCGAGACGAGCAGTTCGCGCGCGGTGCGCAGGCCGTCGTTGATCTTGAAGCTGTTGTCGAGGAACGGGTCGTTGATGAGGCCTTTCCAGCCCACCGTCGTACGCGGCTTTTCGAAGTACACGCGCATCACGATTTCGAGCTCGTTCTTGAAGCGCTTGCGTTCTTCGACGAGCTTCTTCGCGTAGTCGACGGCGGCCTTGGTGTCGTGAATCGAGCACGGCCCGACGATGACGATCAGGCGGTCGTCCATGCCGTGCAGGATGCGGTGCATGGCGCGGCGCGATTCGTAGATCAGCGTCGAGGCGGCTTCCGAGCAGGGGAATTCGCGGATCAGGTGAGCGGGCGGCGTGAGTTCCTTGAGTTCGCGGATGCGGACATCGTCGGTGTTGTGCGGGGGCATGGTCGTTTTCTCCGGATCCTGTGTAGCGTGCGTCGTGCGGACGGTGCTTCGAAATTCGGTTAGATGAAAATGTGGCTCGTGAAGCTAAGGGCGAAAAAAAACCGCCAGTCTTGGCTGGCGGTTTCTCGTGTGTTCGGGGTCCTGCGCGTACTATCAACCCTCTCGATCCGCCAGCGGTCTGAGATACCAAAAGAAGTAAAAGTAAAACTTCGTGGCGAACATGGCGGTTTGGGTCTGAACGTTCGTAACGTCGAAAAGGTAATTGCTTTTATAACCCGGCCTTCTCGTGGCTGGCAAGCCGGGTTGTGCAAAAAAGCGGACAATCCGCGAAAAAATAGTATTGCATGCAGAAAGTCCGCGCGGCGATGCGGTTTTTCCGCACTGCCGCGCACGAAACCTGCAACTCAGACCGTGCCGCCCACCGTCATGCGGTCGATGCGCAGCGTCGGCTGGCCCACGCCCACCGGCACGCTCTGGCCCTCCTTGCCGCACACGCCCACGCCCGAGTCGAGGCGCATGTCGTTGCCGATCATGCTCACGTACTTGAGCGACTCGGGGCCGCTGCCGATGAGCGTCGCGCCCTTCACGGGGTAGGTGATCTTGCCGTCCTCGATCATGTACGCCTCGGAGGCCGAGAACACGAACTTGCCGTTGGTGATGTCCACCTGGCCGCCGCCGAAGTTCACGGCGTAGAGGCCGTTCTTCACCGAGGCGAGGATTTCCTGCGGATCCTTGTCGCCGTTGAGCATGTAGGTGTTGGTCATGCGCGGCATCGGCAGCGCGGCGTACGACTCGCGGCGCGCGTTGCCCGTCACAGGCATCTTCATGAGGCGCGCGTTGAGCGAGTCCTGGATGTAGCCCTTGAGAATGCCGTCCTCGATCAGCGTCGTGCACTGCGTGGGGTTGCCTTCGTCGTCGATGTTCAGCGACCCGCGGCGGTTGGGCAGCGTGCCGTCGTCCACCACGGTCACGCCCTTGGCGGCCACCTGATCGCCAATGCGTCCGGCGAACGCCGACGAGCCCTTGCGGTTGAAGTCGCCTTCCAGGCCGTGGCCGATCGCCTCGTGCAGCAGCACGCCGGGCCAGCCCGGGCCGAGCACGACGGTCATCGCGCCGGCCGGAGCGGGGCGCGCTTCGAGGTTCACCAAAGCCGCGTGCACGGCGTCGTCCACGTACTTCGAGAGGATGTCGTCGGTGAAATAGCCGTAGTCGTAGCGGCCGCCGCCGCCGCCGTTGCCGATCTCGCGGCGGCCGTTCTGCTCGGCGATCACCGTGACGGAAACGCGCACGAGCGGGCGGATGTCGGCGGCGAGCGCGCCGTCGCTGCGCGCGACGAGCACCACGTCGTATTCGCCCGCGAGCGCGGCCATCACCTGGGTGATGCGCGGGTCGCGCGAGCGCGCCATCTGTTCGATGCGCTCGAGCAGCTTCACCTTTTCGGTGGCGTCGAGCGAGGAGAGCGGGTCGGACGGCAGGTAAAGGTCGCGGCCCGCAATGCCGGTGAGCGACTTCGCCACCTGGATTTTCTGCTTGCCGCCGCCGGCCCTGGCAATCGAGCGCGTGGCGATGGCGGCCTGACGGATCGCTTCGGGCGAGAGGTCGTCGGAGTACGCGAAAGCGGTGCGCTCGCCGGACACGGCGCGCACGCCCACGCCCTGGTCGATGCTGAAGCTGCCCGACTTGACGATGCCTTCCTCAAGACTCCAGGCCTCGCTGCGCGTGGTCTGGAAGTAGAGGTCGGCGTAGTCGACGCGGTGCGTGAAGATCTCGCCGAGCGTGCGCGTGAGCACTGCCTCGTCGAGGCCATAGGGCGTAAGGAGCAGTTCCTTCGCGGTCGCCAGATTGCGGATGCCGGGTTCGATGATGTTCATGCGAAGAGTGGGATCGATCGATGAGTCTGTCTAAAGAAGATTCGGGCGCGATGCTGCGAAATCAAGCGCAGTCGAGCACGCGATGCCGCCACGCGGGCAGGCTCGCGCGCACCGCGGCGATGCGTTCGTGGTCGATGTCACCGGCCACGACGCCTGCCTCTTCGTCGTGCACGGCCACGATCTCGCCCCACGGGTCGATCAGCATGCTGTGGCCCCAGGTGCGCCGGCCGTTCTCGTGCTTGCCGCCTTGCGCCGCGGCGAGCACGTAGCACTGGTTCTCGATCGCGCGGGCGCGCAGCAGGATTTCCCAGTGCGCCTTGCCCGTGGTGTACGTGAACGCCGAGGGCACGACCATCAGCGCGCAATCGCCCATGCGCCGGTACAGCTCGGGAAAGCGCAGATCGTAGCAGACCGAGAGGCCGACCCGCCCAAACGGCGCCTCGAAGGTGCGCACCTCGGCGCCGGGACGGATCGTGCGCGCCTCGTCGAACGATTCGGCGCCTTTTTCGAAGTTGAAGAGGTGGATCTTGTCGTAGCGCGCGCGTTCTTCGCCGTTCGGGTCGAACACGAGCGTGGTGTTGAGCACGCGGTTTTCTTCGGGCGCCTTCAGCGGCAGCGTGCCGCCGATCACCCACACGCCGTGCCGCTTCGCCGCGTCGGCGAGAAAGCGCTGGATCGGGCCGTCGCCATGCGGCTCGCGAATGGCGAGCTTGTCGCTGTCCTTGTGGCCCATGAAGCAGAAATATTCGGGCAGCAACACGAGGCGCGCGCCCGCGGCGGCGGCCTCGGCGATCAGCTTTTCGGCCTCGGCGAGATTGCGTTCGCGATCCGGCGTGCTGACCATCTGCAACGCGGCGACGCGAAACGACTCAAGGGGAGTAGCGCTCATCGGCGGATCTTGAATGAGGTTGGGAAGCCTCGCGCATATTGCGTACCCGCGAGGCGCGCCCGGTGTGCGCTCAGTTCGCGCGTGGTGCGCGTTCAGTGCGCGGCGGCGGGCGTCTGCGCGTCCATCTTACCCTGATCGCCGGGCAGCCGCTCGACGTGCGGTTTGGACCACGGGCCCGTGATCTGGAAGTCCATCGCGAAGGCGTGTTCGAGCGTGTGCGAGAGCACGATGTCGCCGATCAGCGCGCCCAGCCCGAAAAGCGGATTGATGATGGCCGCCGCGACCACGCCCGCGCCCGCGCTGACCGTCGGCACCACGCGCACGCGCAGGTCTTGGGTTTCGTGCGCGAGGTCGACGCTGCCCGCCATCGTCGCGCGCGCGGGCGCGGTGACGAGCTTGAAGTCGTTGGTGCTGCCAATGCCGTTCTGGATCTGCCCGGTGCCCGTCACGCTCGTGAAGGGCAGGCCTTCGCCGATCACGTCGCGGAAGTCCATCTGCGCGAAGCGCGCGAGGCTTTGCAGGCTCAGCACGCCGAGCAGCTTCGCCACGCCAGGATCGACCTTGAGGATCTGGCCGTGGTGCAGATCCAGCGCGAGGTTGCCGTTGAGCGACGGGAAGTCGACGCGCGTCGGGCCGCCGCGCCACGCCAGGTTGCCCGTGAGCGTGCCCGAGCCCGACTTGAGCACGTGCGGCTTGCCGGCGCGCTCGAGCAGCGCGCCGGCGTCCTTGATGTCGAGATGGAAGTCGAGCGCGGTGCGGCGCTCTGCCTGCATGCCGGCGGCGGCCGAGTCGTCGCTCGCGCTGGAGTCGCCCACCGCGCGCCAGTTCTCCGTGGCGGTGAAGTGCGCGTCCGGATTGATGATGTCGAGCTGGTCGAGCTGCCAGACCGGCACGCCGTTGTCGTCGTAGTTGTGCGCGTTCACCTGGAGACGGCCGAAGTCGCGCCCGCGCACGATGAGCTGGTTCACGACGAGATCGATCGACGGCATGTTCTGCGCGGGCTGCGACATCGCCTGGCCGAGCAGGTCGTTTTCGGTGGCGGCGGGCACGGTGAGGCGCGCGAGCCGGGCTTCGAGCGTGCCGGGGGCGCCCGGCACGGCGCCGGGCTTCCACGCGACGTGGCCCGACACCTGGTTGGAGGCGACGTTCGCCTGCCATTCGTTGCCGCGCTCGCCGCTGCGCGACGCGCCCAGCACGACGTTTTCCCAGTGCCGCTTGAGCAGCGTGAGCATGCCGACGTGCACGGCGAAGCGCGAAGGCAGGAATTGCCCGACTGCGCCGTTGGGAGCGAGCGGGGAGGACGCGGCGGTGGCGGGTGCGGCGGCCGTGGCGCTCGTGGCGTTGGTTGTGTTGGCGGTGCGGGTTGCGTTCGACGGCAGGTTTGGCTGTGCGGCCGCCGCAGGCGCGGGCGATGCACCTGGCAGCTGGGCTTGCGCCGCCGCTGCACGCAACTGCTGGACCACCGCGCGCCACGCGTCGGCGTCGAAGGTCGGCAGGTCGACGGCGGCCGTCACGCCTTCCGAAGGCAGGTCGGCGGGCCGGTTCATGCCGATCGCGCCGCGCATCACCTCCGGCACCTGGCCGGGATGGCGTTTGAGCACATAGCGCGCCGCGAGCGGCCCGAGCGTGAGTTCGGCGTGCTGGAACGCGGCAGCGTCGGCGTCGCCTTGCGTCGCGTCGCCCGTGCCCGGCTGCAACGCGAAGCGCAGCGGCATCGGCTCGCCCACTTTCTTGCCGAACGGCGCGGGCAGGTCGAGCCCGAGGCCGGTGAGGTCGGCGTCGGCCTTCACGTCGGGCAGATGGCCGCGCTCGCCCGCCACCGAGAGCGAGTAGGGCGCCGCGCCCGAAAGGCGGCCGACCACGGCCGCCGCCGTGCCGCGCAGGTCGAGCCCGCGCGCCGCGTCGACGGCCACGTCGCCCGCCACGTTCACTGAATAGCGGCCGTCCTCGTGCAGCCCGCCGCTCGCGCGCAGGTCGCCGCCGAGAAAGCGCGCCGTGAGCCGCTCGACGGTGGCGCTGCGGTTCTCGAAGCGCACGCGGCCGTTGAGCTGGGAGATCGGCGGGAGGTGGGCCGCGGTGAGCGTGTTGTTCTCGAAGCCGACGGCGCCCGCCACCAGCACCTTCGGCATCGGCTTGCGCGGAATCGTGAGCTTGAGCGCGAGCGTGGACTGGCCTTGCGCGTGTAGCTTCGCGGCGGCGTGCTTCGACATGTAGCCGAGCGAGCTGTTGTCCGCGTAATCGAGCAGGTCCGCGAGCGGCCCGCGCCCGCTGCCCTCGATCACGATGTCGGAGCCCTTGATGCCCAGCTCCTCGATGCGCCCGCTCACGTTGCGCAGCACGAAGTTGCGGTAGTGGCCGCGCTCGACGTCGAAGCGCAGCTTGTTCTCGTGCAGCTTGAACACGCCGTCGATGCCGTCGAACGCCGGCCAGACGTTCGGCGCGCCGTTGCGCATCGGGCGCGGCGGGAACGGCGACGGGTCGAAGCGCCCGCCCGCGAACGGCGCGACGATGCGGAACTGGCCCGCCTCGGGGTCGCGCGAGTAGGGGAATTTGGTCAGGTCGCCGTGGATCTCGATCGTGGCGCCCTTCGAGAGCCCCGCTTGCAGGCCGTGGCCGAGATAGATGCGCGTTTTCTCGCTGATGCTGGTGGGCAGGTAGCGCGGGATCGCCTTGACCTGGGCCTCGTCGAAATGGGCGACCAGGTCGAGCGAGCCGCGCCCCTTGCCGGGGTTCGTGTAGTGCGCGGTCAGCTTCGCGCGCGCGTCGGCGTTTTGCACGCCGAAGTCTGAGACGTCGACGGTGAAGGCCTTCAGGCGGTTGCCGGGCTCGCGCTCGGCGGCCACGGTCCATTTGGCCGCGCCGTAGAGGCGGTCGAATGTGAGGCGCGGGTTGTCGAATACGCCGGGCAGCGTGATGGCGGCTTGATTGGTGTCGAGGTTGAGGCTGCCGTGCGACTCGTCGGCGTCGATATGTCCCCAGAGGTTCTCGACACCCGGCAGGCCCGCGCGCGGGTGGCCGCGGGGCGTGAGACCCGGCCCCGGCTCCTGTGCGTTCACGCTGATGCCTTGCAGGTCGCCCTTGAAGCGATAGTGGGTGATGGGCTCGAGGCTCGTGGAGCGCTGCTCGGCGGCCGCCTCGCCCGACTCGGGCTTCGCGCGCTCGAGGCCCAGCTCGTAGTTCGCCACCAGCCCGCGCGGGTCGAAGCGCACGAGCGCGTTGAGCACGCGCCCCGGCAGCGGCAGCGCGCGCATGAATTCGGCGAGGATGCCGAGATCGATGCGGTCGCCGCGCACGCTCATGAGCTGGCCGTGCTGGAGCGTTTGCTGGCGAAAGCGCGCGTCGAGCGTCGTGAGCGCGAGCGAGCGCGTGAGCGGCGTGCCGTCGTCGAGCGGCGGCTGGCCCAGTTCGGCGTGGAAGTCGCGCAGCTTGAGCGTGAAGTCGCCGGGCTCGAGTCCCACGCTCCAGTGGAAGCCCGCGACGGGCACGTCGAGCAAGGGCTGCGTGGGCCGCACGCGCAGCGCGACGTTGGTGCCTTCGAGCGCGCCGCTCGCTTCCAGAATGCGGCCGTTCGCGAAGTGCGCCCAGATCGAGTTGTCGATGCGCCCGGCGTAGGTGGCGATCGGCATGTGGATGTAGCGCGCGAGCGTGGGCAGATCGACGGGGCCGGTCGACAGATAGGTGTCGCCGGTCCAGCCGATCGGCTTGCCGGCCTGCGCGAAGCGCGCGTGCGTGAAGTGCGCGCGGAAGTCGAGCGGGCCGTGCAGCACGGTGCCCTCGGCGGGCGCCTGGAGCGCGACGCGGTGGTCGTAGCCGTCGTTGAGGATCGCAAGGCGGATGTGCGAGAGCGCGAGGTCGGGGACGTCGCGCGTGGCGTCGTGCCAGCGCAGCGTGCCGCCGCGCAGCACGATGGCCTGCTGGCGCATGAGCCAGGTCGTGAACGTGGCGTTGCCCGTGTGCGCGGTCGGCACCGGCACGCCCGCGATGGTGAGCGTGCCGTCGTCCTCGCGGGCGATGTGCACGTCGGGCTGCTCGACCACGATGCTGGAGAGCAGCGGCTCGAGCAGCACGACCGAGCGCCACGACACCGAGGCCGTGGCGTGCGGCACGTCGAGCGCGATCTCGCCGTGGCGGTCGCGGATCGTCAGATCGCTGATGTCGATGCCGGGCTGGAAGCCCGACCAGTGCGGCGCGAGCTTGCCGATGCGGAATTCGGCGTGAATCTTCTCGGAGACGAGCTTCTCGATGCGCGGCCGGAAGTTGTCCACTTGCGGCAGCACAACGTAGCGCAGCCCGAGCAGCAGGACCGAGACGATGAAATACAGGACGAGCGCGATGAGCGCCAGCACGCGAAACGTGTGGCGCAGGACCGGATGATGATGGTGCGGACCCCCTGGCTCGGTAGCCTGGCTGGCATGTCCAGATTGGGGTAGGCCGGCGTGATCGTTTCGCTCGGACATGCTGCGGCGGGTGGGGTATGGTAGCGTTGCGTTCTAACCACGAAATGTATCACACAGGGCCGCCTGGACGACCATCCGGGGAAGCCGGGATGGCTGTGCGGCGCGTGATGCACATGACTTATTGCACCGCAGCGTGCGCGATGCCGGATGCATCGGCGTGCCTCGGCGCGCAGCGGCAAAAGCGCCGGAAAGGTCGGTAAGCGGTGCAATCGGTGCAATCGTTGCACAGGGCGGACCCTCCCGATTGCGCCACAGCAACCCCAGACACGAGACAGCGCCTTCCTGGCAAGCAGCCCTTCATGACCGACATCCCCCTTCTGAGTTCCAGTTATTCCCGTTACGCCGCGCGTGCCTACGCCGCGCGTCCCGAACTGGCGGCGCAGGTCGAGGCGCTGGCCGCCGCGCCGCTCGCGCGCGAGCGCATTGTCGCGCGGCTCGACGCGCTGAGTGCGCAAGCAAGCGCCGCACCCGGCGCGCCGCTCACCGACGAACAGTTGAAGAAGGTGCTGCGCCAGTTGCGCGTGGAAGTGATCTGCGCGGTCATGGAGCGCGATCTCGGCGGCGTGGCCGATGTCGCCGAAGTCACGGGCAGCATGACCGATCTCGCCGAAGTCGCGATCCAGCGCGCGCTCGCCTGCGTGAGCGCCGACCTCGAAACGCTGTTCGGCGAGCCGCGCGGCCCCAATGGCGAGCGCCTCACGCTCGGCGTGGTGGGCATGGGCAAGCTCGGCGGGCGCGAGCTGAACGTATCGTCGGACATCGACCTGATCTTCGTTTATGAAGACGACGGCGAAACCACGGGCGGCCAGCGCTCGCCCATCGCCACGCAGGACTTCTTCACGCGCGTGGGCAAGCGCCTGATCGGCGCGCTGAGCGACGTGACGGGCGACGGCTTCGTGTTTCGCGTCGACATGCGGCTGCGCCCGAATGGCGACTCGGGGCCGCTCGTGTGCAGCCTCGGCATGCTCGAAGAGTACTTCTACGTGCAAGGGCGCGAGTGGGAGCGCTACGCATGGATCAAGGGGCGGCTCGTTTCCGAGGAGGAAAGCGAGAGCGCGCTGCGCCTTGCGCGCCAGCTCGATTCGCTCGTGAAGCCCTTCGTGTACCGGCGCTACCTGGATTTCGGCGTGATCAGCGCGATCCGCTCGCTGCACGTGCAGATCCGGCAGGAAGCGCAGCGGCGCGCGATGATGCGCCCCGACAAGGCCGACGACATCAAGCTCGGGCGCGGCGGCATCCGCGAGATCGAGTTCAGCGCCCAGGTGTTCCAGCTCATTCGCGGCGGCCAGGACGCGGGTTTTCGCGTGCGCCCCACGCTCGCCGTGCTCGGCTACGCCGCCGCGCGCGGGCTGATCGCGCCCGAGGTGTGCAGCGACCTCACGCGCGCCTATCACTTCCTGCGCGTGCTGGAGCACCGCCTGCAATACCGCGACGACGCCCAGACGCACGCCATGCCCGTCGATCCCGGCGAGCGCGCCGCACTCGCGCAGTCGCTAGGCTTCGCCGATTACGCCGCGCTGATGACGACGCTCGACGGCCACCGCGAAAGGGTGGAGCGCCAGTTCGTGCAGATCTTCTCCGACAAGGTGGGCGGCGAGACCGGCAATGGCGCGGCCGACGACGGCGCCGCCGCGTGGGTCTGGAGCACCGCGCTGGGTGAAGAGGGCGCCGACGGCGGCCTGCTCGAGCGGCTCGCCCAACTCGGCATCGACGACCCCGCGCCGCTGCTCGCGCGCCTGCGGGGCCTCTGGCAGTCGTCGCGTTACGCGGGGCTGCCCGAAAAGAGCCGCGAGCGCTTCGACAGCGTCGCGCAGCGCGCGCTCGACGCCGCACGCACGCTGGAACCGCGCGCGCGGCGCGGCGACACCCTCGCGCGCATGTTCGACCTGCTCGAAGCCGTGATCCGGCGCGGCGCGTACCTCGCGCTGCTCACCGAATACCCGGACGCGCTCAACCGCGTGCTCAAGGTGCTGGGCGCGTCGCGCTGGGCGGCGGGCTATCTGATCCGCCATCCCCAACTGCTCGACGAACTGCTCGACGACGAGGCGATTTCCTCGCCCTTCGACTGGCCCGAGTTCTCGCGCCTCTTGCGCGCGCGCCTTGCCGCCGCCGCCGATGTCGAGCAGCAGATGGACCTGCTGCGCCACGCGCACCAGGCCGAAGTGTTCCGCATCCTGCTCAACGACCTCGCGGGGCGGCTCTCGGTGGAGCACGTGAGCGACCGCCTCTCGGAACTCGCCGACGCCGTGCTCGACGTGACCATCGAGACCGTGTGGAAGCAGTTCGCCAAGCGCCATCGCGAGGTGCCGCGCTTCGCGGCGATCGCCTACGGCAAGCTCGGCGGCAAGGAGCTGGGCTACGCGTCGGACCTCGACATCATCTTTCTGTACGAGGACGAGGACGAACGCGCCTCGGAGATCTACGCGACCTTCGCGCGCCGCCTCATCACGTGGCTCACCACGGCCACCGGCGCGGGCACGCTGTTCGACATCGATCTGCGCCTGCGGCCGAACGGCGAGTCGGGGCTGCTCGTGACCGACCTCGACGCGTTCCGGCGCTACCAGTTGCGCGAAGGCGACGCGGCGAACACGGCGTGGGTGTGGGAGCACCAGGCGCTCACGCGCGCGCGCTTCTCGGCCGGGGACGCGGCGATCGGCCAGGTTTTCGAGTCGATTCGCGTGCAGGTGCTCACCACGCCGCGCGACGCCGCGCCGCTCGCGAAGGAGATCGTCGAGATGCGCCAGCGCGTGGAGGAGGGCCACCCGAACCGCACCGAGCTTTTCGACCTGAAGCACGACCGCGGCGGCATGGTGGACATAGAGTTCCTCGTGCAGTACTGGGTGCTGCTGCACGCTGCGCAAGACCCCGAACTGATCCGCAATACCGGCAATATCGCGCTCTTGCGCGAGGTGTCGCGCTTCGGGCTCATGAGCGAGGAGGAGGCGGAGACGATCGGCTCGGCCTACCGGCTCTATCGCAAGCTGCAACACCAGTTGCGCCTGGACGGCATGGAGACGGCGCGGGTGGACCCGGCGCGCGTGGAGGCCGAGCGCGCGGCCGTGCTGGCGTTGTGGAAGCGGGTGTTTGGGGAGCGGGGGGAGGGCTAGGGCGCGAGGGGACGCCCTCAAGCCGCCAGCATCTCCTTCGCATGCCGCCGGGTTGTCGCGGTAATCTCCAGACCGCCCAGCATGCGCGCGACTTCCTCCACGCGGCCGCCGCGGTCGAGCGGCATGACGGCCGAGACCGTGCCGCCGTTGCCGTCGCCGGACTTCGATACCTGGAAGTGGCGGTCGCCGCGCGCCGCGACCTGCGGCAGGTGCGTGACGCACAGCACCTGGCGCTCGCCGCCGAGCTGGTGCAGCAGACGCCCGACGACTTCCGCCACGCCGCCGCCGATGCCCGTATCGACTTCGTCGAAGATCAGCGTGGGCGTGGGGCTCGCGGCGCTCGCGATCACGGCGAGCGCGAGGCTGATGCGCGCGAGCTCGCCGCCCGAGGCGATCTTCGCAAGCGGGCGCAGCGGCACGCCCGCGTGACCCGCCACGCGGAATTCGATCTGCTCCAGACCGTTCGCACCGCCGATCGGCTCGCCACTGGATGCGTTGCCGAGCGGCACGAGCGCGACATCGAAACTGCCGCCCGCCATCGCCAGTTCCTGCATGCCCTGGGTGACCGCCGCGCCGAGCGTCCGCGCAGCCTTTGCGCGCGCCTTGGAGAGCTGGTGCGCCTTGGCGAGGTACGCGTCCTGCGCTTTCTGCGCGGCGGCGCGCAGGCCGTCGAGATCGGACGCGGCGTCGAGCGCCGCGAGTTGCTGGCGGCGCGCCGCGTGCTCGTCGGGCAGCGCCTCGGCCTGAAGGCGGAACTTGCGCGCGGCCGAGTGCAGCGCGTCGAGGCGCTGCTCCACCTGCGCGAGCCGGTGCGGATCGAGGTCGAGGCGCTGCGCGTAATGCGAGAGCGAGTAGGCCGCTTCCTGAAGCTGGATCGCGGCGGGGTCGAGCGCGGCGAGCGCGTCGTTGAGTTCGGCGTCGACCTCGGCGAGATCGCGCAGCTTCGAGACGATCGAATTCAGCTGCGAGATCATTGCGTCGTCGGATTCCGACAACGCCGCGAGCGCGCCCTGCACGCCGCTGATCAGGTTTGCCGAGTTCGAAAGCCGCACGTGCTCGGCGTTCACCTCTTCCCATTCGCCGGGCTGCGGCGCGAGCTTGTCGAGTTCGGCGAGCTGCCAGGCGAGGCGCTCGCGCTCCAGTTGCAGTTCGCGGTCGCGCGACGTGGCGGTTTGCAGCGCCAGCCGGGCGTCGCGCGCATCGCGCCATGCGCGCGTGACCGTGGCGGCCAGATCGGTGAGGCCCGCGTGCGTGTCGAACAGCTCGCGCTGCGCGTCGGGCCGCATGAGCAACTGATGCGCGTGCTGGCCGTGGATGTCCACCAGCATCTCGCCCAGTTCGCGCAATTGCGCGAGCGTGGCCGGCGTGCCGTTGATGAAGGCGCGCGAGCGGCCGCCGCTGTCCACCACGCGGCGCATCATGACGGAGGGCTCGCTGTCGCCTGCGTCGACATTCGCGAGCGCCTGCTCGTCGAGCCAGCGCGCGACGTGCGCCGGCGCGTCGAATTCGGCGGTGATGTCGGCGCGGCTTTCGCCCGTGCGCACGACGGACGCATCGGCGCGCGCGCCGAGCGTAAGCGCGAGGGCGTCGATCAGGATCGACTTGCCCGCGCCCGTTTCGCCGGAGAACACGGTGAAGCCAAGGTCGAACTCAAGGTCGAGCGCGGCGACGATCACGAAGTCGCGAATCGAGAGATGGCGAAGCATGGGCGTGTGGTGGGGCTCGGTAGGGCTCGGGTTCAGTCTTCCGGGTCGTTCTGCAACGAGGGGTGCTCGTTCCAGTGCAGCTTCTTGCGCAGCGTACGGTAGTAGCTGTAGCCCACGGGGTGCAGGAAGGGCACGGTGTGGCGCGAGCGGCGCACCTCGATCACGTCGTTCAGTTCGAGCGCCGTGAACGACTGCATGTCGAAGTTCACGTTGACGTCGCGTCCCGCCACGATCTGGATGCTCACCTTGCAGTCGTCCGGCAGCACGATGGGGCGGTTCGAAAGCGCATGCGGGGCAATCGGCACGAGCACGATGCCTTGCAATTGCGGATGCAGGATCGGCCCCTGCGACGAGAGCGCGTAAGCGGTCGAGCCCGTGGGCGTCGCGACGATCAGGCCGTCCGAGCGCTGGTTGTACATGAAGCGGCCGTCCACGTTCACGCGCAGCTCCGCCATGCCGGAAAAGCCGCTGCGGTTCACGACCACGTCATTGAAGGCGAGCGCGTGATAGATCGGGTCGCCGTCGCGCGTGATGCGCGATTCGAGCAGCGAGCGCTCCTCGCGCTCGAACGAGCCCGCGAGCAGTTGCGGCACGACCTCCTGCATTTCGGAAAACGCGATGTCGGTGATGAAGCCGAGACGCCCGTGGTTGATGCCGATGAGCGGCGTGCGGTAGGGCGCGAGCTGGCGGCCGATGCCGAGCATCGTGCCATCGCCGCCGAGCACCACGGCTACGTCCGCGCGCGCGCCGATCTCGGCGGGCTGAAGCGCGGGATAGCCCTGCGCGCCGATTTCCTCCGCGGTCTGCGCTTCGAACACGACCTCGAAGCCGCGCTTCGCAATGGTCTGGGCGAGCGCCGACAGCGGCTCGGCGATGCCTGGCGTATTGCTGCGCCCGACTAGCGCAACCGTCTTGAACTGGCTCTGGATCTTATGGATCTGCATGCCGGCATTACACCATAGTCAGGTCGCGAAAAGAACCTGGCGCGGGCCCCGGACGCCCCGCCGGGCCTTGCATGCCGCGCTTTCCAGCCCGAAGCCGGTGACACGGCGATGACAAAACGCGAGCGCGAGGCGCGCCGGCCGGGGGCGCGGGCAGCAAGCCGCGCGCCGTGCCGCGCGGCTTGCCCGAAGGCCGCGCCACGCGGCGTACTCGCCGTGAACCCGCCATTAGGCTAAAATTTTCAGTCATGCTAGATCCCCGCGCACAAACCCTCCTCAAAACGCTGATCGAGCGCTACATCGCCGAAGGTCAGCCGGTCGGCTCGCGCACGTTGTCGCGCTATTCCGGCCTGGAGCTGAGCCCAGCGACCATTCGCAACGTGATGTCGGACCTCGAGGAACTGGGGCTCGTGTCCAGCCCGCACACCTCGGCCGGGCGCGTGCCCACGCCGCGCGGCTACCGCCTGTTCGTCGACACCATGCTCACCGTCGAGCCAGGTTCCGAGGACGACGCGGTCACGCGCGCGGTGAAAACCACGCTGCGCCCCGGCGAGCCGCAGAAGGTGGTGGCGGCGGCGGCCAGCGTGCTGTCGAACCTCTCGCAGTTCGCGGGCGTGGTGCTCACGCCGCGGCGCAGCCACGTGTTCAAGCAGATCGAGTTCATGCGCCTGTCCGACAAGCGCATCCTGCTCATCATCGTGACGCCCGAAGGCGACGTGCAGAACCGCATCATGGCGACGCAGCGCGACTTCACGCCTTCCGAGCTGATCGAAGCCTCCAATTACATCAACGCGCATTTTGCCGGCCTTTCGTTCGACGAGGTGCGCCGCCGCTTGCGCGAGGAAATCGACGCGCTGCGCGGCGACATGACGACACTCATGCACGCGGCCGTGACCGCGAGCACCGAGGAGCCCGAAAGCGGCGACACCGTGCTCATCTCCGGCGAGCGCAACCTGCTCGAAGTGGCCGATCTTTCGTCGGACATGGCGCGCCTGCGCAAGCTGTTCGACGTGTTCGACCAGAAAACCAGCCTCCTGCAACTGCTCGACGTTTCGAGTCACGCGCAGGGCGTGCAGATTTTCATCGGCGGCGAGTCGAACCTCGTGCCGATCGAGGAAATGAGCGTGGTGACGGCGCCCTACGAGGTGAACGGCAAGATCGTGGGTACGCTCGGCGTGATCGGGCCGACCCGCATGGCCTACAACCGCGTGATTCCGATCGTGGACATCACCGCGCGCCTGCTTTCGCTCACGCTCAGCCAGAACTGAGCGCCGGGCCGGGGCCACCCCCGCCTTTCCTGAGATCGTCGCCGAAAGCCGCGTTGCGCGCCATTAGCCGAACGGCCAACGTGCGGCGAGCCCGCGAACGGCGGCGCGGCGCCACCCGGTTGGCCCGCCAGGGGCGCCCGCTATAATGCTTGTTTCATGCAACCGTTGCCGCGCGAAAAGCGTGGCGCCACTGACTCGCCTATGCGTTTCGACCTGGAGCGGCCTTCGCAGTCCGCCGCGGCGCATCGCGTCGCCGTGCTGCTCATCAATCTGGGCACGCCGGACGCGCCCACGCCGCGCGCCGTGCGCCGCTATCTCGCGCAGTTCCTCTCCGATCCGCGCGTGGTCGAGATTCCGGCGCCCATCTGGCAGGTCATCCTGCGCGCGCTGATCCTGCCGCTGCGCGGCCGCTCGTCGGCGAAAAAGTACGCGGCGGTGTGGACGCCCGAGGGCTCGCCGCTGCGCGTGCACACGCAAAAGCAGACCGACGGCCTGCGCCATCTGCTACAGATCAACGACTACACGGTGCTCGTCGACTACGCGATGCGCTACGGCACGCCCGACATCCCGGCGATGCTCAACCAGCTCAAGCTGGCGGGCGCGGAACGCATCCTGCTCATGCCGATGTACCCGCAATATTCGGCGTCGACCACGGCCACGGCGTTCGACGCGGCGTTCGTCGCGCTGCGGCGCATGCGCAACCAGCCGGAAATCCGCACGGTGCGCGGCTATCACGACCATCCGGCCTATATCGCGGCGCTCGCGGCCCAGGTGCACCAGTACTGGCACGCACACGGCAAGCCCGATTTCGCCGCGGGCGATCGCCTCGTGCTGAGCTTTCACGGCGTGCCGAGCCGTACGCTCGACCTCGGCGACCCGTATCACGACCAGTGCCAGCAGACCGCCGCGCTGCTCACGCACGCGCTGGAGCTGACGCCGGTGGAGTGCCGGGTCACGTTCCAGTCGCGTTTCGGGCGCGCGCAGTGGCTCCAGCCGTACACGGCGCCGACGCTGCGCGAGCTGGGCGCGGGCGGCGTGCGGCGCGCCGACGTGTTTTGCCCCGGTTTCACGGCCGACTGCCTCGAAACCATCGAGGAAATCGGCATGGAGGTGCGCGACGAATTCCTGCACGGCGGCGGCAAGGAATTCCACCGCATTCCGTGCCTGAACGCTTCGCCCGCATGGATTTCGGCGCTGGGCGAGATCGTTGCGCAGCACTTGCAGGGCTGGCCCGTGCAGGCCGCGGCGAGCGCCGGCGCGGTGGCCTGAGTGGCCACCTCGGCGGCTCATCCGGAAAGCATCTGATGAACTACAAGATCTCGACTGAACCTGGCGCGCGGTTGCGCATCGACAAGTGGCTCTGGGCGGCGCGCTTCTTCAAGACGCGCTCGCTCGCCTCGGACGCCGTGAACAAGGGCCACGTGCGCATTCGCGGCGACGCCGTGAAGGCGTCGAAGGACGTGCGCGTGGGCGACCTCGTGGAATTCGAGATCGATCACGTGGTGTGGGAAGTGGAAGTGCTGGGCATTTGCGACGTGCGCGGCCCCGCCAGCGTTGCGCAAACGCTTTATGCGGAAACCGCGGCCGGGCGCGAGCGGCGCACGGCCGAACAGGAGCGGCGGCGGCTCTTTCGGGAGCCGGCCGCCGTGTTGCAGGGCAGGCCGACCAAGCGCGACCGCCGCACTATCGACAAACTTTCGCGTGAGGGTTGAACAGCGCTTCCATCGTGGCGTGCACGCCACCGTACTCCGTCGTGTTTTCGTTCACGGCGCCTGACATGCAGATGGTCGTGGTTCCGGCGATGAGTACCAGCGCGACCACCGATATGGCAAAGGTCAGTTTCACGGTACTCCCCCTTGGGATTGCTGCAAAACGGCCAGTTTCGAGGCCTGGTTAGCGAGTTTGTTGGCTAAAAATTTGCTAATCCCAGGCCCATTCGGTACGGTGCCGCACTCAGGGTAAACACGCCATGAGCAGCACCTGTTCCTGAGTGTAGGTCAGGGTTGGCCCGTACTCAATTTCATTCTTGCGGCACTGCGGTAATGGTTGTAACGGGCAGTTTCGGCGCCTTGATCCCTGTATAAAAAAACGCCGGAAGGCCTTGAAACAAGCGATCCGGCACCCATGTGCTGTCCCGATGTATGAAGCATCTGTCGCGCTGGCGCAACAGCCGGCGGCGCGGCGGAAAGGGCGGCGGCAACGCGCCCGATGCTTTGTTCCCTTTTTTACTATTCAACGACGTTCAGCGACATGGAAAACACGCAAGAGAACCCGACGAGCCAGAACCCCACGCCCGCGGACGAGGCGTCGCAAGCCCAGGCGCCGGCTGGCCAGCCACAGGCGGCCGAAGCTGCCGAGCAGGCAACGCAAGGCGGCGTGGACCAGAACGCTGCCGCGCTGGCGGAAGCCCAGGCGAAGATCGCCGAATTGCAGGACGCCTTCGTCCGCGCCAAGGCCGAGACGGAAAACGTCCGCCGCCGCGCGCAGGAAGACGTCACCAAGGCGCACAAGTTCGCCATCGAAAGCTTCGCCGAGCATCTGCTGCCGGTGATGGACAGCCTCGAAGCCGCGCTCGCGCACAACTCCGACGATCTGGCCAAGGTCAACGAAGGCGTCGAGCTCACGCTCAGGCAACTCACCGGCGCGCTCGAGAAGGGCAAGGTCCTCGCGATCAACCCGGTGGGCGAGAAGTTCGACCCGCACCGTCACCAGGCCATTTCGATGGTGCCGTCCGAGCAGGAAGCCAACACCGTCGTCAACGTGCTGCAAAAGGGCTATGTGATCGCCGACCGCGTGCTGCGTCCGGCGCTCGTGACCGTTTCGGCACCGAAGTAAGCGGAAAGAAAGGCAATCGGCGGCCTGGGCGACAAAACGGGGCGCCGATTGAAAAAAATGATGGAACGCATAGCCTGAACCCCTTGAAAACGCCGTCTCGGCACTTATTTGGGCAGCAGTTCCGAATTTTTGTGGACACTAGCCGCGCTAAACGAAGCACGCGGCGTTGAGCGTGAAGTTTTAAAGCAGCGCGAAAGCGGCGTCCGCACAGCGATCAAAATTGGAGATTTGAGAAAAATGGGCAAAATCATTGGTATTGACCTCGGCACCACCAACTCGTGCGTGGCGCTGATGGAAGGCAATCAGGTCAAGGTGATCGAGAATTCCGAAGGCGCCCGTACGACGCCGTCGATCATCGCCTACATGGACGACAACGAAGTGCTGGTCGGCGCGCCGGCCAAGCGCCAGTCGGTCACCAACCCGAAGAACACGCTGTACGCGGTCAAGCGCCTGATCGGCCGCCGCTTCGACGAGAAGGAAGTGCAAAAGGACATCGGCCTGATGCCCTACAAGATCGTCAAGCACGACAACGGCGACGCCTGGGTCGAAGCGCATGGCTCGAAGCTCGCGCCGTCGCAGGTGTCGGCCGAAGTGCTGCGCAAGATGAAGAAGACCGCTGAAGACTACCTCGGCGAGCCGGTCACCGAAGCCGTGATCACGGTTCCCGCGTACTTCAACGACAGCCAGCGTCAGGCTACCAAGGACGCTGGCCGCATCGCCGGTCTGGAAGTCAAGCGCATCATCAACGAGCCGACGGCAGCCGCGCTCGCCTTCGGTCTGGACAAGGCCGAAAAGGGCGACCGCAAGATCGCCGTGTTCGACCTGGGCGGCGGCACGTTCGACATCTCGATCATCGAAATCGCGGACGTTGACGGCGAAATGCAGTTCGAAGTGCTCTCGACCAACGGCGACACGTTCCTCGGCGGCGAAGACTTCGACCAGCGCATCATCGATTACATCATCGGCGAGTTCAAGAAGGAGCAGGGCGTCGACCTCTCGAAGGACGTGCTCGCGCTGCAACGCCTGAAGGAAGCCGCTGAAAAGGCCAAGATCGAACTCTCGTCGGGCCAGCAGACCGAAATCAACCTGCCGTATATCACGGCGGACGCATCGGGTCCGAAGCACTTGAACCTGAAGATCACGCGCGCCAAGCTGGAAGCGCTGGTCGAAGAACTGATCGAGCGCACCATCGAGCCGTGCCGCGTGGCGATCAAGGACGCAGGCGTGAAGGTCAGCGACATCGACGACGTGATTCTCGTCGGCGGCCAGACGCGTATGCCGAAGGTGCAGGAGAAGGTCAAGGAGTTCTTCGGCAAGGACCCGCGCCGTGACGTGAACCCGGACGAAGCCGTGGCCGTTGGCGCCGCGATTCAAGGTCAGGTTCTGTCGGGCGACCGTAAGGACGTGCTGCTCCTCGACGTCACCCCGCTCTCGCTCGGTATCGAGACGCTCGGCGGCGTGATGACGAAGATGATCAACAAGAACACCACGATCCCGACCAAGCACGCACAGGTCTACTCGACGGCGGACGACAGCCAGTCGGCCGTGACGATCAAGGTGTTCCAGGGCGAACGCGAAATGGCGGCGGGCAACAAGCTGCTGGGCGAGTTCAACCTCGAAGGCATTCCGCCCGCACCGCGCGGCGTGCCGCAGATCGAAGTGAGCTTCGACATCGACGCGAACGGCATTCTGCACGTCGGCGCGAAGGACAAGGCGACCGGCAAGGAAAACCGCATCACGATCAAGGCGAACTCGGGTCTTTCGGAAGCCGAAATCGAGAAGATGGTGAAGGACGCCGAAGCGAACGCGGAAGAAGATCACCGTCTGCGTGAGCTGGCCGACGCGCGCAACCAGGGCGACGCGCTGGTTCACAGCACGAAGAAGGCCGTGGCCGAGTACGGCGACAAGATCGAAGCCAGCGAGAAGGAAGCGATCGAAACCGCGCTGAAGGACCTCGAAGAAACGCTGAAGAACGCGTCGGCCGACAAGGCGACGATCGAGGCGAAGGTCGAGACGCTGTCCACCGCTTCGCAGAAGCTCGGCGAAAAGATGTACGCCGACATGCAAGCGCAGCAAGCCGGGGCGGCAGGTGCAGCCGGTGCGGGCGCCGCAGGTGCGGGCGCGGCCGAGCAGGGCGCGCAGAACAACGCGGACGACGTGGTCGACGCCGAGTTCAAGGAAGTCAAGAAGGACTAAGTCGGTTCGTGGCGGTCATGACCGTTTCGCCTGATCGGCGGGCGGTCGTGACGTTACGAAAGCGGCCGCATCGGTTACGATGCGTGTCAGCTTTGAAGCGCCTGGCGAGCCGTTCGGCTCTCCGGGCACATTTGTTTTATGGAGGCCGTTCTCTTTCAGGGGCCGCCGCGGCGTGAAAACGCCCGTGCGGATGTTCGAAGGAACGGCAAACGGGTCACGAGATCCAGCATTCAAGAGGAGCCGGCGTGGGCCGCGAAGCACACGGCCGGCGTTGAACCGATATGGCGAAACGGGATTACTACGAGGTTCTGGGCGTCGCGAAGAACGCGAGCGACGACGAAATCAAGAAGGCGTATCGCAAGCTGGCGATGAAGTATCACCCCGACCGCAATCCGGACAACAAGGATGCGGAAGAGCATTTCAAGGAGGTCAAAGAGGCCTACGAGATGCTGTCGGACTCGCAAAAGCGCGCGGCATACGACCAGTACGGCCACGCGGGCGTCGATCCCAACATGGGCGGCGCCGGTGCGCAGGGCTTTGGCGGCTTCGCGGACGCTTTCGGCGACATCTTCGGCGATATCTTCGGCCAGGCCGCGGGCGGTCGCGGCGGCCAGCGCAGCGGCCCGCAGGTGTACCGCGGCGCGGACCTGCGCTACAGCATGGAAATCACGCTGGAGCAGGCGGCGCACGGCTACGAGACGCAAATTCGCGTGCCGGGCTGGAGCGGCTGTGAAGTGTGTCACGGCTCGGGCGCGAAGCCCGGCACCAAGCCGGAAACCTGCCCGACCTGTCACGGTTCGGGCCAGGTGCGCATGTCGCAAGGCTTTTTCAGCATCCAGCAGACCTGCCCGAAGTGCCACGGCACGGGTTCCTACATTCCCGAACCGTGCACGAACTGCCACGGCGCAGGGAAGGTGAAGGAAACCAAGACGCTCGAAGTGAAGATTCCGGCGGGCATCGACGACGGCATGCGCATTCGCTCGGCCGGCAACGGTGAGCCTGGCATCAACGGCGGGCCGTCGGGCGATCTGTACGTCGAGATCCACATCAAGCAGCACGCGGTGTTCGAGCGCGACGGCGACGACCTGCACTGCCAGATGCCGATTCCGTTCACCACGGCGGCGCTCGGCGGCGAGATCGAAGTGCCGACGCTGGCGGGCCGTGCGAGCTTCACGGTGCCCGAAGGCACGCAGTCGGGCAAGACGTTCCGCCTGCGCGGCAAGGGCATCAAGGGCCTGCGTTCGAGCATTGCCGGCGATCTGTACGTGCATGTCCAGGTGGAAACGCCGGTCAAGCTCACCGATCACCAGCGCGAGTTGCTCCAGCAATTCGAGAAGTCGCTCGTGGAAGGCGGCTCGCGCCACAGCCCGCAAAGCAAGAGCTGGTTCGACCGCGTGAAGAGCTTCTTCGACTGATGCCGTTTTGCGGCGTCACCACGCAGCAGGCAAGTAGCAGGTAGTCAAAGCAATGGCAGTCAATCCTGGTGGCGCGACGGGTGGGGCGGTTTTCGCGCTGCTCGACGACGGCGACTCGACGGCGGCGAGCCGTTCGAGCCGCCTCTATACGGGGTTCGTGCGCGAGCTGGCATGCGAGCGCGCGGCGGACCTCGACGCGGTGTGCGCGCAAGCGAACGCCGAACTGAGCGCGGGACGCCATGCGCTCGTGCTCGGCGACTACGAGTTCGGGCGTGCGCTCGAATTCGCGAAGCACGAAGCGTCGTCATCCAGTCAAACGCAGCACGGCCACGCCGCGCTGCGTTTTTTATTGTTCGAACGCTGCGAGAAGCTTTCGCGCGAAGAGGCCGATGTGTGGCTCGCCGCGCAAGAGGGCTGTGAAGCCCCTGCGGCCGCGGGCGTGGCGGGTGTGACGATCGGGGTCGATCGCGCGCGTTTCGAACAGGACATCGCCGCCGTGCAGGACGCCTTGCGCGCGGGCGAGTCGTATCAGATCAACTACACGTATCGGCTCGGCTTCGAGGCGTTCGGCTCGCCGCTCGCGCTTTACCGGCGGCTGCGCGAGCGTCAGCGCGTGCGCTATGGCGCGCTGATCGCGTTGCCGGGCGAGCGTTGGGTGCTCTCGTGCTCGCCGGAGCTGTTCGTCGAGAAGCACGGCACGACGTTGCGCGCGAAACCCATGAAGGGCACGGCCGCGCGCTCGTCGGACGCCGCGCAGGACGCCGCCGCCGAGCGCTTTCTCGCGACCGACCCGAAGAATCGCGCCGAAAACGTGATGATCGTCGATCTCCTGCGCAACGATCTCTCGCGCGTGGCGCAAACGGGCTCGGTGCAGGTGCCGGCGCTATTCAGCGTGGAGCCTTATGCCTCCGTCTGGCAGATGACCTCGACCGTTCAGGCGTTGCTGCGCGAAGGCACGACATTCGCCGACACGTTGCGCGCGCTCTTTCCGTGCGGCTCGATCACGGGCGCGCCCAAGCACCGGACGATGGAGCTGATCGAGGCGTTGGAGCACGCGCCGCGCGGGCTCTATACGGGCACGATAGGCTGGCTCGACGCGCCTCGCGAAGGCGACGCTTGCGGCGACTTCTGCCTTTCGGTCGTGATCCGCACGCTGACGCTCGATGCGCCCGGCAAGGGCGCGGGCGCCACGCGACGCGGCGAGATGGGCGTGGGCGCGGGCATCGTGCTCGACAGCGTGGCCGCCGACGAATACGAGGAGTGCCGTTTGAAAGCCCGATTCCTGACCGAAGCCGATCCCGGCATCGAATGCTTCGAAACGATGTTCGCGACGCGCGCGCTCGGCGTGCGCCATGTCGAACGCCACCTCGCGCGGCTTGCGGCGAGCGCGGCGTGGCTCGGTTTTCCGTGCGATGTGGAGGCGTTGCGCGCGCGTATCGGCGAAGCTTGCGCCGCGTTCGCCGACGAAAGCGCGCCGCACCGCGTGCGCCTCGCGCTCGGCAAGAGCGGGGCGGCCACGCTCACAAGCGCGCCGCTCGCGCCGCTCGCGCACGACACCGTGGGCGTGCTGCTCGCGCCGGACCACGGCTTTGCGCCGATCGAATCCGCCGACGCGCTGTTGCTGCGCAAGACCACGCGCCGCGCCGAATTCGATCGCGCCTGGCGCGAGGCGGAGGCGCAGGGCGGCTTCGACATGCTGTTCTTCAACGAGCGCGGCGAGCTGACCGAAGGCGGCCGCTCGAACGTGTTCGTGAAGCTCGAGGGCGCCTGGTGGACGCCGCCGCTTGCCTCGGGCGTGCTGCCGGGCGTGATGCGCGGCGTGCTGCTCGACGACGCATCGTTTGGCGCGAAGGAGCGCGTGCTCACGCGCGAAGACGTCCTCAACGCCGAAGCCTTGCTCATCACCAACGCACTGCGCGGCGCGGTGCCGGCGCGCTTGATGCAGTGAAGCGGCTGTCGCGAACCACAAAAACGAAGCGCGCTCCCCGGAGCGCGCTTTTTCATTCAGCGAAGCGAGATTGCCCGATCAGAACACGTGCTCGGGTCCGGGGAACGTGCCTTCCTTCACGGCTTGCACATACGCCCGCACGGCCGATTCGATATCGGGCTGGCCCGTCATGAAGTCCTTCACGAAGCGCGGGCGCTTGCCGGGGAAAATGCCGAGCATGTCGTGCAGCACGAGCACCTGGCCCGAGCAGTCCACACCCGCGCCAATGCCGATGGTCGGAATGCGCAGTTGCCTCGTGACTTCCGTGCCGAGCGCCGCGGGCACGGCCTCGATCACCACGAGCTGCGCGCCCGCTTCCTGGAGCGCGAGCGCGTCGCGAATCAGTTGCGTGGCGGCCGCGTCGCTCTTGCCTTGCACCTTGAACCCGCCGAACGCATGCACCGACTGCGGCGTGAGACCGATGTGCGCGCACACCGGCACGGCGCGCTCGACCAGCATCTTCACCGTCGGCGCGAGCCATTCGCCGCCTTCGATCTTCACCATCTGCGCGCCCGCGCGCATGAGCTTCACCGAGTTCGCGAACGCGTCTTCGGGCGTGCCGAAGGTGCCGAACGGCAGATCGGCGACGATCAGCGCCTTCGTTTGCGCGCGCGCCACGCAGGCCGTGTGATAGGCGATGTCGTCGATGGTGACGGGCAGCGTCGTCGTGTGGCCCTGGAGCACATTGCCGAGCGAGTCGCCGATCAGCACCGTATCCACGCCCGCGCGGTCGCACAGCGCCGAGAAGCTCGCGTCGTAGCAGGTCAGCATGGCGATGCGCTCGCCCGCGTCGCGCATGGCCTGGAGTTTGGGCACGGTGACCGCGCTGCGGCTCGTTTCCTGCAGGTAAGTCATGGGGAAATCCGTTGGGAAAGGGGAAAACGGGGAGGGGCGGCGTCGCCGGGTCGCGTCAGCGCGACGGCTATAGCGACGTGCCCTTGACGAACGATTCCTTGCGGCCGCGCATCGTCTCGATACGTTCGGCGATCAGCGCAAGGTCCGCATCGGAGTCGGGCAGATCCAGATGCTCCGCGCCGACGGTCAACACCGGCGCACGATCGTAATGATAGAAAAAGTCGTTGTAGCTGTCGCACAGCGCTCGCAGGAACGCGTCCGAGATATGCAGCTCGCGCGGCACCGCGCGCTTCTGGATGCGTGCGTAGAGCACCTCGGGGCTCGCCTGCAAATAGACGACGAGGTCGGGCGCGGACGCGTTCACGGCAAGACGCGCGGCGAGTGCGCGAAAGAGCGGCAGTTCGTCGTCGCTCAAGGTGAGGCGCGCGAACAGGTCGTTGCGCTCGCCCAGAAAATTCGTCACGAGCGGTACGCCCGCGGCGCGGCGCGCGGCCACGTCGTGCGCGAGCCGTTCGCGTTGCAGCGCGACGTGCAACTGCGCGGCGAGCGCGTGCGAGGACGCACCGGCTTCGCGATAGACGCGCTCCAGGAACGGATTGTCGGCGTTCGATTCGAAGAGGGTCTGCATCGACCAGCGTTCGGCGAGGCGCGTGGCGAGCGTGGTCTTGCCCGCGCCGATCGGCCCTTCGATCACGATGTACTGGAGCGCTGCGGGCCGCGGGGCGCGTGCGCTCACGAGCGGCAGGGGCGTCGTGCTCATCGGCAGTTGTCCGGCGGCGGCACGTCCGGCGTGCTCGCGATGCCAAGGCACTGGCACATCGGCTTGACCTTCTCGATGCGCTGGTCGGCCACGGCGGTGAGGAACGCGCTGGCCGGGCCCAGGCCCGGAATCACGAGTTCGGGATCGATCTCGACGAGCGGCACGAGCGCGAACGCGCGGCCCGTCATGCGCGGATGCGGCACGATGAGATCGGGTTCGTCGATGCGCAGCGCGCCGTAGAGCAGGATGTCGATGTCGAGCGTGCGGGGCGCGTTGCGAAAGGGACGCTCCCGGCCGAAGTGATGCTCGACGCGCTGGCACAGCCCAAGCAGCGCGTGAACGTCGAGACAGGTCTCGATCTTCACGACGCAGTTGTAATAGTCGTCGCCGCCCGCGTCGATGGGCGCGGTGCGGTACAGACTCGATTTGGCGACGACGGAGAGGGTGTGCTGTTGTGCAAGGCACACCACCGCGTCTTTGAGAGTCTGGCGCGCATCCCCCAGATTCGCGCCAATTCCCAGCCAGGCAACCGTCATGGCTTCACTTCCTGCGACTTTCGTTGCGGTTCGACCCATGCGCGTCGCGGCGTGCCGCGACCTCGCACGATGTCAGTCCTCGTGCGGACCGGCGTGGTCGCCATGGTCTGCACTGCTCGCTTCACGCACGTCACCGGCGTCGCCATGCTCCGGCGCGCCATCTTCGCCCGTTTTACGGCTCTTCGCGCCGCCGCGGCGGCGGCGCTTGCGCGGCGCGCGTTCCTTGCCGCCCTGCGCGAGCAGGGCTTCGCGGGCCGCGCCGTCGCCGTCGATGAAGTCGGTCCACCACTGGCCGACCTCGGCGTCGAGCTCTCCCGATTCGCAGCGCAGCAGGAGGAAATCATACGCCGCTCTAAATCTTTGGTGTTCCAGCAGCTTCATCGCGCTGCGGCCGCGCTTTTCGAGGCGCAGTTGCAAGCCCCAGATCTCGCGCATGTCCGACGAGTAGCGGCGATGGATCGCGAGCTTCTCCGTTTGCGCGTCGATCACGTCGTCCATCGCGCGATGCAGCGCCGGCACCGGAATTTCGCCCTCGGCCGTGTACTGCTGCCAGCGTTGCTGCACGTCGTGCCACAGGAGCGTGGCGAACAGGAAGCCCGGCGATACCGGCTTGCCCGCACGCACGCGCGCGTCGGTGTTCGAGAGCGCGAGCGTGATGAAGCGCTCGCCCTGCGGCTGTTCGAGAATCACGTCGAGCAGCGGCAGCAGGCCGTGATGCAGCCCTTCCTTGCGCAACCACTTGAGGCATTCGAGCGCGTGGCCCGAGAGCAGCAGCTTGAGCATCTCGTCGAACAGACGCGCCGCCGGCACGTTGTTGATGAGGTCCGCGAGCTTCGTGATCGGCTCGCGCGTGTGTTCCTCGATCTCGAAGCCGAGCTTCGCCGCGAAACGCACCACGCGCATCATGCGCACCGGATCTTCGCGGTAACGCGTGGCCGGGTCGCCGATCATGCGCAACAGGCGCGCGCGCATGTCGGCCATCCCGTTGTGATAGTCGAGCACCGTCTGCGTGGCCGGGTCGTAGTACATCGCGTTGATCGTGAAGTCGCGGCGCGTGGCGTCTTCGTGCTGCTCGCCCCACACGTTGTCGCGCAGCACGCGGCCGCTTGCGTCCACGGCGTGGGTCTTGCGGTCGAGCTCGTCGCGGCGCATGCGCTTCGCGGGCGCCGGAGCGGGGGCAGGCGCGGTGTCGGCGGCCGGCGCGTCCACCAGCGCGCGGAACGTCGAGACCTCGATGATTTCCTGGCCGAACTGCACGTGCACGATCTGAAAACGCCGGCCGATGATGCGCGCGCGGCGGAACAGCTTCTGCACCTGGTCGGGTGTGGCGTCGGTCGCCACGTCGAAGTCCTTGGGCGCCACGCCGAGCAGCAGGTCGCGCACCGCACCGCCCACGATGAACGCCCGGAAGCCCGCCTGTTGCAGGCCTTCGGTCACGCGCACGGCGTTGCGCGAAATGAGCGCGGGATTGATGCCGTGGACATCGGCGGACAGGATCACGGGCGTGGCCGGGTCGCTGACGCCCTTGGCCGCGCGCGGCTTCGATGACTTCTGTGCGCCGGCCGGCTTGCGGCGCGCACGCGTGCTGCCGGCCTGCGCGCCTTCATGTTCGGCGGCGTGCGGCTCGGCGGCCTGGGTTTCGCTGTCTTGCGCCGTTTCGGCGTCGTCCTGGCCGAACAGCTTGCGGATGAGTTTCTTGATCACTGGGCTTGGAACAAATCGAGGATGCGCCAGCCCGCTTTTTGCGCGTGAGCGCGCAGGGTGTCGTCGGGGTTGGTGGCGATCGGGTCGGTGACCTTTTCGAGCAGCGGAATGTCGTTGTGTGAGTCGCTATAGAAGTAGCTGTGCTCGAAGTCCGACCAGCGCTTGCCGATCGAGGTGAGCCATTGTTCGACGCGCACGATCTTGCCTTCGCGGTAGCTCGGCGTGCCGGTCGGGCGGCCGGTGAAAGCCGACGCCGGATGGCCGTCCACGGTTTCGACTTCGCACGCGATCAGCTTTTCCACGCCGAACGCCTCGGCGATGGGCGCCGTGATGAATTCGTTGGTGGCGGTGACCACGCAGCAGAGGTCGCCCGCTTCCTTGTGCTGTTTCACGAGCTCCAGCGCGGCCGGCAGGATGGTCGGCGTGATGACTTCGTGCATGTACTGGTCGTGCCATGCCTTCAACTGCGCGCGCGAATACTTCGCGAGCGGCGTGAGCATGGCGACGAGGTAAGCCTGAATGTCGAGCCGGCCGGCCTTGTAGTCGGCGTAGAAGCGGTCGTTCTGTTCGGCGAAGCGCTCGGCGTCCACGATGCCGAGCTTCACCATGAAGCGGCCCCATTCGTGGTCGCTGTCGGTGGGGATCAGCGTGTGATCGAGATCGAAAAGTGCAAGGTTAGCCATGGGCGCTCATTTTACTTGAAGCGGGGGCCGCCGTTGCCTGCGCCGGCGGGCGGCGTCGGTGCGGCGCAGTCCGCGGGAGATTCGGGTGGGTTCGGCCCGCCCGGCACGGCAGGCGCGTCGGGCCGGGGCGGTGCTTCGCCTTCGGCGTGATCCACGGGCGTGTTGTTCGTGGCGGCTGAGTCGGGCGCTGCGGGTGTGTCTGGTGCATCGGGCGCGGTCGGCGTTTGTTCTGGCGCTTGTTCCAGTGTTTGTTCCGGTGTTTGTTCCACCGCCGCCGCAGGCGGATCGAGATCGCCGCGCAGCTCGCCGGTCATTTCGTTGCTCACGTCGGCTTCGACTTCGCCCTTGAGTTCGGTGCCCAGTTCCTTGTGGACCACATGACGGTATTTGGCCCCCAATTCGCCTTCGACGTTGTCGGTCGGCTTGTCGAACGGCACCGGCAGCGGCTCTCGCGCCTGCAAGGCGGGCGGCTTCGGCGCCTCGTAGGGTTGGGCGGAGTCGTCCGGCGCGGCATCTGCCACGGCGGGCTCGGGGGCGTCGGGGGCAGCCAGGGGCAAGAGCAGTGCGTCGCCCGCATCTGGCGGCGTTTGCGCCGCATCGGCGTCGCCCGCGTCGCCTGCCTTGCCCGTGTCATCCGTTGCCGGATCGTCTTCGGGCGGCAGATCGTCCGGCTCCATCGCGCTCGCGACGCTCACCAGCTCGCCCACGCCCTTGGCGAGCATCGTGCGCAAGAGCGGCAGCGTCACCGCGCGCTTCTGTTCGAGCGAGAAGCGGTCGAGCGCGTCGAGCAGCCCCATCAAGCTCGGCATGTCGCGCCGGAAATGCGTGAGCAGGTAGGCGGGCACATCGTCGGCCAGCGCAATGCCGCGCTCGCGCGCCGCGAGCTTGAGGATGGCCGCCTTGCCTTCGTCGGAAAGCGGCGCGAGGTGGAACACGAGGCCCCAGCCAAGGCGCGTGCGCAGGTCCTCGCGCACCGCGAGCCCCATGGGCGGCGCGCTGCCCGTCGCGACGAGCGCGCAGGCGGGGTACGCGCGCACCTCGTTGAACAGGTTGAACAGGGCGATCTGCTGGGCGCCCGAAAGCGCGTCGCAGTCGTCCACCGCGTAGATCGTCACGCGCGGATCGAACGTGAACGCGGCCAGCGCGCTTTGCGGCCCGATATAGCGCACGTGGCCCGGCGGCGCTTCGTAGGCGAGCGCTTGCAGCAGATGGCTGCGGCCGTTGCCGGGCTCGCCCCAGACGTAGAACGTGCGGTCGGAGATCGGGCCCGCCGTGAGCGCCGCGTCGAGACCGCGCAGGCGTGCGACCAGCTCGGCGTTGGCGCCGATATGGAAGTTGTCGAAGGTCGATGGCGGCGGGGTGCCGAGATCGAGCGTTAACTGTCGCTGCACGGTCTGTCTGGACGGAATCAGTTCTGGTAAAGCGTGCTATCGCAATGACTGCGGCTATGACCGCGGGAATGACCGCGGACACCGCAGTGTCGCCGCGACACGACGCCAGGGGCGTGCGAGCCCCCGGTCCGGTGAGCGGTCCGACGCGGATACGGCGTGAAAAACGGTGTGTTCTGCGGCAAAACCAGGGTTCCGGTTGGGGGCGAAGGCGCGTGCGCGCCAAAACTCGCTCCGGGCGCGGCGGCGAGGCGCCGTCAATCGGTTAAAATCGCATTTTACCGACCTTCTGGCGCTTCCCCATGAATCAACCGAAATCCGGCCCCGCTAATCAGGCACAGTCGCAGGAACAAGGCCTCTCCTACGCCGACGCTGGCGTCGACATGGTCGCGGGCGACGCGCTCGTCGATCGCATCAAGCCGTTTGCGAAGAAGACCCTGCGCGAAGGCGTGATGGGCGGCATCGGCGGATTCGGCGCGCTCTTCGAAGTGCCGAAGAAGTACAAGGAGCCCGTGCTCGTTTCGGGCACCGACGGCGTGGGCACCAAGCTGCGCCTCGCGTTTCATCTGAACAAACACGACACGGTCGGCCAGGATCTCGTCGCGATGAGCGTGAATGACATCCTCGTGCAGGGCGCCGAGCCGCTGTTCTTCCTCGACTACTTCGCCTGCGGCAAGCTGGACGTCGATACGGCGGCCACGGTCGTGAAGGGCATCGCACAAGGCTGCGAACTGTCGGGCTGCGCGCTGATCGGCGGCGAAACGGCCGAAATGCCGGGCATGTACCCCGACGGCGAATACGATCTGGCCGGCTTCGCGGTGGGCGCCGTGGAAAAGAGCAAGATCATCGACGGCAGCACGATCGCCCCCGGCGACGTGGTGCTGGGTCTCGCCTCGAGCGGCATCCATTCGAACGGCTTCTCGCTCGTGCGCAAGATCATCGAGCGCGCGCAGCCGGACCTCGCCGCCGACTTTGACGGCCGCTCGCTTGCCGACGCGCTGATGGCGCCCACGCGCATCTACGTGAAGCCGCTGCTCAAGCTGATGGAAACGATTACCGTGAAGGGCATGGCGCACATCACGGGCGGCGGTCTCGTCGAGAACATTCCGCGCGTGCTGCGCGAAGGCCTCACGGCCGAACTGGATCAGGCAGCATGGCCGCTGCCGCCGCTCTTCTCGTGGCTGCAAAAGCACGGCGGCGTGGCCGATGCGGAAATGCACCGCGTGTTCAACTGCGGCATTGGCATGGCCGTGGTCGTGGCGGCCGATCAGGCCGACGCTGCCGTAGCCCAACTGGCCGCAGCCGGCGAGCAGGTGTGGAAGATCGGCGTGGTGCGCGCAAGCAAGGAAGGCGAGGCGCAGACCGTGGTGGTCTGAGTCCGGGGGTAACAACCCGCAGCATGAAAAATGGCCAGCGCAACGCTGGCCATTTTTGTTTGTAGCGGCGGATTTGTAGCCGCCCTTTGTCGCTCAGCCGGCAGCGAGCTGGCGCAGCGCCATGCGATCGTTGATGCGGATCGCGCGGCCTTCGCGCTTGATGACGCCGCGCTTTTCCAGCGACGAGATCACGCGCGAGACCGTTTCGCGGCTCACCTTCGCCATCGCCGCGATCGTGCTCTGATTGGGCAACTCGACGAGCGGGAGATCGCCCGCCAGCCGCTCGCCGATGGTCGACTCGATCACGGCGCTCACGCGCGCGCCGGCGCGCGACTGGCTATGCGCATTGCGGGCGGTGATGAGGCCCATATAGCGCTGCGCCATGAGGTTGTTCAGCGCGCGCGCGACATCGGGATCGCCGAGCAACTGGCGCGCATGGGCGCGGTCGAGCAGGCCGACCACGCTGTCCTTGGCCGCGGCGACATTGGCGCACACCGGCACGCGGTTGAGGATGGAAACCTCGCCCGCGCATTCGCGCGGATTGACGACACTCACCGGGAGTTCCGTGCCGTCCTCGGAATACGTCGAGACGCGCAACTGACCTTCGATGAGGAAAATGAGCGGTGCCTGCGCATCTCCCTGGAAGCAGATGTAATCGCCCTCCTTGACGGTTGCAACCTTGGTGAATCTGGTTGCGACGTCAACGATTTCGTCTCTTGCATTGCAAAGCAGAACCTGATCTTTCAATACGTCGTGATGGGTATTCATTGCCTGGCGCATCGAAACTACCCCGGCGAAGCGAATGAGCGTTCGCTGGAGCTTTCGTGCCTCTCTCGGATGTTTTGCTTGTTCTTTGTCGATGAATCTTGCTTTTGCAGCGATCGTGTATTCAGTCTCTCAGCAACGGGTGGTGCCTGGCCTCTCGGATAAGTTGTGGGTCTCTCGACGATTTAATCGTTCTGGTTGAATGGCGCGCCGGTTGTTCGCTTGCGTTTTGGTCTCGCGCGTTTTGCACTTGTATTACGGCAACCGGCTGTAAAACCTTTGGCATTTATCTAATTCATCAGACGAATAGCGATTCGGATTCTTCAATTGCCGGTGCGATGTGGCACGCATATTCACATGCCTCCAGGCGCGGCATAGAAGCGGATTCCATTCCCTGATTTCTCAGCCAAATTCCAATTGTTCTAACCCTTTCTTTTTACTTTCAAACGTCAGGGTGCGCTTTCAACTCTTGCTTCTGCTTTCAATGATGCAGTGGCCGAGGTTCTATCGATTCGGCAATAAAGATGCAATGAAGGGTTTATTTCAATGATTTGAAGAGCGGGCGGCGCACGAAAACGTTTGCAATTAGGGGCGGATGTTGACTTGTCATTGATCGCTCCCGGTTGTGGCGGGGGAGGCGGCGATGTTGCCGGCGTTGGACAGGCAGGGCGGGAAAGGGGAGGGGACGACGCAAGGTCATCTCGTGCACCCGGCGTTCAAAATGTGATGGTCGTCACATTTCTGCGGGCGTGGATCGTGACGTGACGGTGACGCGGTGTGACGTCGGACCTTGGTGCGAACGTAGGGCGAACGCGTGCGGGTCATCGCCGTGATGCCGTTGTGATGACAACGTTTCCAGCACAACGGAAAAGAAATGGCGGTAGCGGATTGGTTCGTTATGTGTCGATCGCAAGGCAAATTCTGTGCAAACGTTTGCGCTGTTTTTGCTATCGGCTATTCGCTCGCACACACGCTGCTAATTTGCCTTTGAGTGACTAACAATTGCGGACCGTTGTCGTAATTGTGATATGCGTCACAGTATTTCATATTCGCGCTGCTTAGAATGAGCAGCCCCCAAGTGGGGCAGCCATGTAACACCCAGCAGCAAGCCGTCGACTCCATAGAATCGGGGTTGACGGCCCCATCCCACGGGCTTCTGCCCGCCTGCCGTCCGGCAACCGATAAGTACAACTACGCATCAAGGAAGCACTCGCAACAGTCCGCAAGGAATTTTCGGTTTTGTGCGTGCGATCACATTTTGTGCTTTTCACTCAACTGACAATTCACCCTCGTCCCGGCCCGTCCGGGGCGGGGCATCGTCAATCGCATGTGGATTGTCTTGCCTTGATGAGTGTCCCTCTTGCGATGCCGACACATTAAACGGCAATAACAGACCTTTTTGGGGTGTTTATACATGGCTGCTGCAGATTACTACTCCCAGGTACAACAGGCTTACATCGCCTACTATGGCCGTCCGGCTGACCCGGCTGGCCTGATTTACTGGGCAAACCAGCTCAACCAGGCTGGTGGCGACCTGAACCAGATCATCAACGCATTCGGCAA
>NZ_QLSU01000006.1 GCF_003268775.1 Paraburkholderia unamae | reverse complement strand
AATCCCATCGGCACGTTCTGGTCGGTCGTGATGCTGCTCGAACACCTCGGCGAGCACGAGGCCGCCGCGCACGTGATGCAGGCCATCGAAGCCGTCACGGCCAACCCCGCGCTGCACACGGGCGACCTGGGCGGCAACGCCACCACGAAGCAGGTGACCGACGCCGTCTGCGCCCTGCTCGAAAAGACGACCGCACCCGCCTAAGCGGCACCGCATCCTGTCTTCGCCCTGACGGGCGCGCGCTAGCGCAGCGCCACCGTCAGCGGCGACGGCTCCCCCCTCACCGCGATTCGACGGCGCACGCGCCGTCGTGGTGACGCTCGCCCTCAAGAAACGAAGGAGACCGTGTGTCCTGCCTCCCCGCCCTCCCCATGCACGCTTTCGAGGCCTGAACCGCACATGCAAAGCCGTTCCCCCACCTCGCCGCGCGGGGCCGCCCCAGTCGACATCCCCCGGCTACTCGAAGACATGTTCACCGCCGCCGTGGCCGTCGCCCAGCCCGAATTGCGCGTGCGTGCCTTCCTGCCCGAGCCGCCGCGCGGCAAGACGCTCGTGATCGGCGCCGGCAAGGCGTCCGCCGCCATGGCTCGCGCGCTCGAAGCGCACTGGCATGGACCGCTCGAAGGCCTCGTCGTCACGCGCTACGGCTATGGCGTGCCGTGCGAGCGCATCGAGGTCGTCGAAGCCGCGCATCCGGTGCCCGACGAAGCCGGTTTGCGCGCGGCGCAGCGCATGCTCGAATGCGTCTCGGGACTGAGCGAAGACGATCTCGTGATCTGCCTGATTTCGGGCGGCGGCTCCGCACTGCTGCCCCTGCCGGCGCCCGGCCTCACGCTCGAAGCGAAGCAGGCCATCAACCGCGCGCTGCTCGCGAGCGGCGCGACCATCGCCGAAATGAACTGCGTGCGCCGCCATCTTTCCGCGATCAAGGGCGGCCGTCTCGCGGCCGCGTGCCATCCCGCGCGCGTCGTCAACCTGATCATCTCCGACGTCCCCGCAGACAGCGCCGCCGACGTCGCCTCCGGACCGACCGTGCCCGACGCGACGACCTGCGCCGACGCACTCGCCATTCTCGAGCGCTACGCGATCGACGTGCCGAATCCATTGCGCGCACAACTAAAGTCCGCTGAACTGGAAACACTCAAACCCGGCGACGCCAGGCTGTCGCGCGTTGAATCTCATTTCATCGCCACGCCGCAAATGGCGCTCGAAGCCGCCGCGCAATGCGCCGCGAAGCAAGGCGTCGACGTGCATATTCTCGGCGATTCGATTGAAGGCGAGGCCCGCGAAGTCGGCACGGTCATGGCGGGCATCGCCAGGCAAATCGCACAGCGCGGCCAGCCATTCAGGACACCTTGCATTCTGCTCTCCGGCGGCGAGACCACGGTGACCGTGCGCGGCACGGGTCGCGGCGGGCGCAATGTCGAGTTCCTGCTTTCGCTCGGGCTTGCCCTGAACGGTCTGCCTCAAATCCACGCGCTTGCCGGCGACACCGACGGCGTTGACGGTCAGGAAGACATCGCGGGCGCGCGCCTCGCGCCCGACACGCTTGCCCGTGCGCGCGCCGCCGGAATCGACCCGGCCGCCAGCCTCGACAACAACGACGGCCACGGCTTCTTCCAGGCGCTCGGCGACTCGCTCGTCACCGGCCCGACCCACACCAACGTCAACGACTTTCGTGCGATCTATATCGGCGGCGAAACCGCCACGGCTTAAGGAACCCTCGTCATGCGCCGCACCCGTAATGCCAAAATCGTCGCCACGCTGGGACCTGCCAGCACGCGACGCGAAACGATCGAAGCGCTCTTTCATGCGGGCGCCGATGTATTTCGCCTGAATTTCAGTCACGGCACCCAGGAGGACCATCGAGCGCGACTCGAAGTCATCCGCGCGATCGAGCGAGAAGTCGGCCGCCCCATCGGCGTGCTGCTCGATCTGCAAGGGCCGAAGCTGCGCGTCGGCACCTTCGCAAACGGACCCGTGCGTCTCGAAGCGGGCGCTGCGTTCCGGCTCGACCTCGCACGCGAGCAGCCGGGCAGCATCGAGCGCGTCGCGCTCCCCCATCCGGAAATCTTCGCGGCAATCCAGCCCGGCACGACGCTGCTGCTCGACGATGGCCGCATTCAGTTGCGCGTCGAGCGTTGCGACGCGGAGTCGGCCGATACGGTTGTCGTGATCGGCGGCACGCTCTCCGAGCGCAAGGGCGTCAACGTGCCCGACGTGGTGCTGCCGCTTTCTGCGTTGACGGAAAAGGATCGACGCGATCTCGCGTTCGGTCTCGAACTGGGCGTCGACTGGGTCGCGCTGTCGTTCGTGCAACGCGTGGCAGACCTGCGCGAAGTCCGCGAGATCGTGCAGGGTCGCGCGGCCCTGCTCGCCAAGCTGGAAAAGCCCGCCGCCATCGGCAGCCTCGAAGCGATTGTCGAGGAGGCCGACGCGATCATGGTCGCGCGCGGCGACCTGGGCGTCGAGGTGCCCGCCGAACAGGTTCCGGCCATCCAGAAGCGCATCCTGCGGACCTGCCGCAAGCTCGGCAAGCCTGTGATCGTCGCGACGCAGATGCTCGAATCGATGGTCAGCGCGCCGGTGCCCACGCGCGCGGAGGCCTCCGACGTCGCCACGGCGATCTACGACGGCGCCGACGCCGTGATGCTCTCCGCCGAATCCGCGAGCGGCCAGTATCCCGTCGAAGCCGTGCGCACGATGGATCGCATCATCGCGCGCACCGAAAGCGACCCGTACTACCGCGAGGTCATCGCCGCCTCGCATGCGGCGCCGCGCGCCGTGGTGCCCGATGCAATCGGATTCGCAGTGCGCCACGTCACACAGTTGCTCGACGCGGTGGCAACGGTTGCCTACACGAGTTCGGGCTACTCCGCGCTGCGTATGGCGCGCGAGCGGCCCTGCGTGCCGATTGTCGGCATGACGCCGCATCTCGCGGTCGCGCGCCGGCTCACGCTCGCCTGGGGCGTGCACCCGGTCGTGAGCGAGGAAGCCGGAGATGTCGCGGCGGTCAGCGAACTGGCGTGCGAGACCGTGCGTAGCGCGGGCATCGGCGTGAGCGGGCAAACCGTCGTCATCTCCGCCGGCATGCCGTTCGGCACCGCCGGCACGACCAACCTCATGCGCATCGCACAAATCCAGTGAGCGTCGACATGGCACGTATCCAACACATCGAAGGATTCGAACTGCTCGATTCGCGCGGCAACCCCACCGTCGCCGCGCGTGTGAGTCTGCATGACGGCTCGCAGGGCTTCGCCATCGTTCCGTCCGGCGCGTCGACGGGTGAGCGCGAAGCCGTCGAGCTGCGCGACAAGGACCCGCAGCGCTACGGCGGCAAAGGCGTGCGTCAGGCCGTGGCGCATGTGAATGGCGCGTTGCGCAACGCGCTGCTCGATCAGGACGCCACGGCGCAGGAACGCATCGACCGCATCATGATCGACCTGGACGGGTCGCCGGGGAAACAGCGGCTCGGCGCGAATGCGCTGCTCGCTGTCTCGCTGGCGAGCGCAAGAGCGGCGGCGCAAGCCGCGGGCGCCCCACTCTACCGCTTCCTCTCGATGAACACCTCGCCCACGTTGCCGTTGCCGATGATGAACATCCTCAACGGCGGCGCCCACGCGGACAACAGCGTCGATATTCAGGAGTTCATGATATTGCCGGTTGGCGCGCCGAGCTTCACGGAGGCGATCCGCTGGGGCGTGGAGGTTTTCCACGCGTTGCGCAGCACGCTGCGCAAGCAGGGGCTAAGCACCGGCGTGGGCGACGAAGGCGGCTTCGCGCCCGACCTGCCTTCCAGCGCCGCCGCGCTCGACACGATCATGGACGCGATTGCGCTGGCCGGCTTCAGGGCCGGCCGTGACATAGCGCTCGCCCTCGACGTCGCCAGCTCCGAGTTTTATGCCGAAGACCGCTATACGCTCGCCTCGGAACAACGCAGCTTCGACGCCGATGGCTTCGCGGCGTATCTCGAAGCGCTCGTCAACCACTATCCGATTGTCTCCATCGAAGACGGCATGGCGGAGAACGACTGGAACGGTTGGCGCTTGCTGACCCAACGGCTTGGCCAGCGCGTGCAACTCGTAGGCGACGACCTGTTTGTCACCGACGCATGCACGCTTCAGGAGGGCATTGGCCAGCAAATCGCCAACGCCATTCTCATCAAGCCCAACCAGATCGGCACGCTCACAGAAACGCTCGATGCGATTGCAACCGCGACGGCAGCCGGCTATGCGTCAGTCGTCTCGCATCGCTCCGGCGACAGCGAAGACACCACCATTGCGGATCTCAGCGTGTGTACGGCCGCTTCACAGATCAAGACGGGCTCGCTGTGCCGCTCCGACCGTGTGGCGAAGTACAACCGCCTGCTCATGATCGAGGCGGAACTCGGCGACGCCGCAGCATGGAAGCCCGGCGACGTGTTCAGCCGTTTCAGCGCGCATCAATAACCACGGTTTTCTCGCCATTCCACCACCGCACCGCCACAACGCGTTCAAACAACCGGTGCGACTTCCTTTCAAGGAGGAGACAATGCACTCAGATCAGGATCTCGAATCCCGGGTATCCCGCAAGCTCATGTGGCGCATCATTCCGTTCGTGATGCTGCTCTACTTCGTCAGCTTTCTCGACCGCGTCAATGTCGGCTTCGCGGCGATGACGATGAACAAGGACATCGGACTTTCGCCGGCTGCGTTCGGACTAGGCGGTGGTTTGTTCTTCGTCGGCTACTTCCTGTTCGAGGTGCCGTCCAATCTCATCCTGCATCGCGTGGGCGCGCGGATATGGATTGCGCGAGTCATGATCACGTGGGGCATCGTGTCGGCCGCCTCGGCCTTCGTATCCGGCCCGACCAGCTTTTATGTCCTGCGTTTCCTGCTCGGCGTGGCGGAAGCCGGCTTCTTCCCCGGCATCATTCTCTATCTGAGCCTCTGGTTTCCGACGAAGCAACGCGCCGTAGCGGCAGCCTGGTTCATGGCAGCGGCGCCGCTGTCCACCGCGCTCGGCTCGCCGGTCTCGGGCGCCATCATGCAACTGCCGCCGATGTTCGGTCTTGCTGACTGGCAGCTTCTTTACATCATCGAGGCCGTTCCGGCCGTGGTGCTCGGCTTCGTGGTCCTCAAGCGTCTGATCGACTCGCCAAGGCAAGCGACCTGGCTGCACGCGGAAGAACGTGACTGGCTCATCGCCAGGTTAAAGGAGGAAGCGGATCTCCGTGAAAGTCACGCGGGCCACACGACTGGCGCGCTCAAGGCGCTGCTCGATCCTCGTGTGCTCGCGCTTGCGCTGATCTATTTCGGCACGTCTGCCGGGCTCTACACGCTCGGTCTCTGGGCCCCGCTGATGATCGGCCAGTTCGGCTTCAACTCACTGCAAACGGGGCTCATCAACGCCATTCCCAGCCTCATCGCCATCGTCGTCATGGTTCTTTGGGCGCGACACTCCGACCGCACGGGTGAACGCACCTGGCACGTGGTCATCCCTTGCGTGCTTGCATGCCTGGCATTCGTTCTTGCAGGCCAAGCCAATACGGCGCTGATGATCGTGCTCGCACTGACTGTCGTGAACGTTGGCATCAGTGCCGCAAAGGCTCCGCTTTGGGCCATGCCGAGCCTATTTCTTTCGGGTGCGGGCGCCGCGGCGGGCATCGCGTCGATCAACTCCATCGGCAATCTCGGCGGCTTTGTGGGCCCGGCCGTGATTGGGTGGCTGAAAGGCATGACGGGCAGCTACACGCTTGGGCTCTATGTCGTCGCGGCGACGCTCGCGGTTTCCGCCGTCATGACGCTGCTGCTGAGCCGAAAGGCAAGTCAGCAACCTCTTATCAGCCAGGTTAGGCACGATCATTGAGGTGAACGCTGGACTGTCGGAGCGTGGACGCCACGACAGTCCGGTTCCAGATCGACGGGAGCGGTGGCGGCATCCCGAAATCGGGCACGTTGGTGCCGGGCGTTATGAAAACACCGCCCTGATCACGAGCCACCACCCCACACACGAAAAGTGTTCTCTCAACCGCCCGCTTCCCGTAGTTCGATGAGCAGATCCTTCGCGGCAACACGATCCCCTGCCTGGACGTGCACGGCGGCGATCACGCAGTCGCGCTCAGCCGCGATATGCGTCTCCATCTTCATGGCCTCCAGCGCGATCAGCGTGCTGCCGGCGGCAACGCGTTGCCCGGGCTGAACCGCCACGGTCACCACGGAGCCAGGCATCGGCGCGGCGACATGCAGCGGGTTCTCCGGATCGGCGACTGCCCGGCCATTGCGTACCGCGGACGCCTGCGCGGCGCGGCGCTGCTCGACGGTCGTCGTGCGCGATTGGCCATTCAGTTCGAACTGGACCTTCACCATGCCCTCGTCACCGTCCGCGTGCTGGCCCTGGAGCGAGACGAGCAGCGTCTTGCCCGCGTCGATGTCGACGGCGATCTCCTCCTGCTGTTGCAGGCCATAGAGGAACGCCGGCGTCGGCAGGACCGACGTGTCGCTATACGTCCGCAGGTGCGCATGGTAGTCAGCCGTCTGCTTCGGGTACATCAGGTACGAAGCCAGTTGCCGGTCGTCGAGCGGATGCTCGCAGGCCGCCTCGCCCTGCGCGCGCGCCGCGGCCAGATCGACCGCGGCAAGCTGGTCGCCAGGCCGGTAAGGCGCGGGGGGTTCACCGCGCAGGACCTTGCGCGACAAGTCCGCGGGGAAGCCGTCGGGCGGGAAGCCAAGCTCGCCCTTGAAGAGAGACACGACCGACTCCGGAAACGCAATGTCCTTCGCCGCGTCGCGCACGTCGGCAGCACTCAGGTCGTTCGCCACCATCATGAGCGCCATGTCGCCCACCACCTTGGAGGTGGGCGTCACCTTCACGATATCGCCGAACATCCGGTTTACATCGGCGTAAGCGCGCGACACTTCGGTCCAGCGATGCTCGATGCCAAGCGAGCGCGCCTGCTCGCGCAAATTCGTGTACTGCCCGCCCGGCATCTCGTGACGGTACACGTCGGCGGTGCCGCTGCGGATGTCCGATTCGAACGGTGCGTAGTAGCGGCGCACGCCTTCCCAGTACATCGACGCTTCATGCAGCCGTTCGAGGCTGAGCCCCGGATCGCGCTCGCTGCCGCTCAGCGCGGCCGCGATACTGGAAAGATTGGGCTGCGACGTCAGCCCGCTCATGGCGTCGAGCGCGCCATCGACTGCGTCGCAGCCTGCCTCGATCGCGGCGAGCGCCGAAGCCGCCGAAATGCCGCTCGTGTCATGCGTATGGAAATGCACCGGCAAGCCGGTCTCCTCCTTGAGCGCTTTCACGAGCGCCGCGGCGGCCTGCGGTCGGCAAATGCCCGCCATGTCCTTGATGCCGAGAATGTGCACCCCGGCTTGCTGGAGTTCGCGTGCGATCCCCACGTAGTATTTCAGGTCATACTTCGGACGGGCTTGGTCAAACACATCGCCGGTATAGCAGATCGCACCTTCGCACAGCGCGCCGCTCTCGCGTACCGCGTCGATCGCTACGCGCATGTTGCGCACCCAGTTCAGCGAATCGAATACGCGGAACACGTCTACGCCCGCAACCGCCGCCTGCTGCACGAAAAAGCGCACAACGTTGTCCGCGTAGTTCGTGTAGCCGACAGCATTCGAGCCGCGCAGCAGCATCTGGAAGAGGATATTGGGCACCCGTTCGCGCAATTGCGCGAGGCGTTGCCACGGGTCTTCCTTGAGAAAGCGCAGCGCCACATCGAACGTCGCCCCGCCCCAGCACTCCATTGAAAATAGCTGCGGAAGTTCGCGCGCGTAGAACGGCGCGATCGGCAGCATGTCGGCAGTTCGCATGCGGGTTGCGAACAGCGACTGGTGTGCGTCGCGCATCGTGGTGTCGGTCAGAAGCACTTGTTTCTGATCCAGCATCCACTTCGCAAAACGGTCCGCGCCAAGCTCGCGCAGACGGTCACGCGTGCCCTTTGGCAACGGCACGCCCGTGTTCACGCAAGGCAGCACCGGCTTCGACAGCGGCAGCGCGGGCAGCGAGCGGCCCGCCATCTCCGGATGACCGTTGACACTGGTCTCGCCGAGATAGCGCAGCAGCTTGGTGGCGCGGTCGCGCCGTTTCGCAAAGGCGAGCAGCTCGGGCGTGCGATCGATGAATCGGGTGGTCACCTCTGCCCGCCCGAAGGCCGGATGGTTGATGACGTTTTCGAGGAATTGCAGGTTCGACGCCACGCCGCGAATGCGGAACTCGCGCAGCGCACGATCCATGCGTCGAATCGATTCGACGGCCGTCGGCGCCCACGTTGTCACCTTGACCAGCAGTGAATCGTAGTAAGGGGTGATTTCCGCGCCGCCATAGGCCGTGCCTGCGTCGAGACGCACGCCGAAACCCGATGCGCTGCGGTATGCGGACAAGCGCCCATAGTCGGGCAGGAAGCCATTGTCGGGATCTTCGGTCGTGATCCGGCATTGCAGCGCATGGCCGTTCAGCGGAATGTCGGCCTGTGCGGGCACGCCCGCCGCGCGCTCGGCAACGGCACCGGTTTCATGCACGCTGTCTTCGATGAGGCCGATGCGGCCGCCCTCCGTGATGCGGATCTGCGCCTTGACGATATCGACGCCGGTGATCATTTCCGTCACCGTGTGCTCGACCTGAATCCGTGGATTCACCTCGATGAAATAGAACCGGCCGGTGTCGGCGTCCATGAGGAACTCCACCGTGCCCGCATGCGTGTAGCCGACCGCGCGCATCAGGCGCAGTGCCGCTTCGCAGAGTTCGGCGCGGCCCGCGGGATCGAGGTAGGGCGCGGGCGCCCGTTCGACGACTTTCTGGTTGCGCCGCTGCACCGTGCAGTCGCGTTCGTGGAGATGCACGAGATTGCCGTGCGCGTCGCCGAGCACCTGCACTTCCACATGGCGTGCGTTGCGCACCAGTTTCTCGACATAGACTTCGTCATTGCCGAATGCGGCAAGCGCTTCGCGGCGCGCGGCGGCAATCGACGTGGCGAGATCCTGCTCGCTTTCCAGCACGCGCATGCCGCGGCCGCCGCCGCCCCAGCTCGCCTTGAGCATCAACGGGTAGCCGATTTGCGCGGCGAGGCGCTTGCATTGTTCAAGGTCGTGCGGCAAGGGATCGGAAGCCGGCATCACCGGTACGCCGGCCGCCACCGCCGCGTTACGCGCCGCGACCTTGTTGCCGAGCATGCGCATCACCTCGGGAGCCGGGCCGACCCAGCGCATGCCCGCATCGATCACCGCCTGGGCGAACTCCGGATTCTCGGAGAGAAAGCCATAGCCGGGATGGATCGCGTCAACGTTTGCCTGCCTCGCGATGCGCAGCACGTCGTCAATGTCGAGATAAGCCGCAAGGGGCTTCTTGCCCTCTCCGACCAGGTAGCTTTCGTCGGACTTGAAGCGATGCAGCGCGAGACGGTCTTCCTTCGAATAGATGGCGACCGTGCGAATGTCCAGCTCCGCTGCGGCACGCATCACACGGATGGCGATCTCGGAGCGGTTGGCAATGAGCAGCGATTTGATAGGGGCGTAAGTCATGGTGTATGGCTCGCGCCGAGCCGGGCGAGCGAGGTGATGACGATGGATTGGCGGGCCCGGCCGCACTCCGCAGTGCTGTCGAAGGAGATGGCCGGTGTGGAGCGCGCCGGGCGTTGGACGTGTCGAGGCGACGCGCGGCGTCTCAGAGCGGGTCTAACTCGCCGGAGAGCGTGTGCACATCCATCCAGTCGTATTGGTTGTACAAGGTTGCCCACGCCCAGTTCGCGGGGTGGCGCGTGCAACTGCGGCGGCAATCACCGCCCGGGCTGCTCTCCAGCGCTGATGGCGCCGTTCGGCTTGCGCGCGCCAATCGCACGGCTGCTTCGCTATCGTTCATGTTTGTCTCCTCACTGATGGTTCTGTGTCGGCAACCGCTCCGTTGAAGACAGGCGACGATTTCGCGACTTTCCGCGTGGTGCGGTGGCGGTCCTTTAAGCAAGACGCGCGCCAATCCATGCCACACAAGGAAAAGCTTCATTCCAGGCAGCCTGAACGTTCCGCCACAGCACCTGGATATTTCAAATTTGACGCCGGAGATTGCAGTTTTGAAATCTGGAGGCCATCACAGATCCAGATCGAGGTGGGCAAAGGATGGCTCAGCTTTCGGTGCCAGAATGGCCGCCACACCGTCCAGCACACCCGCCTTGCATCGCGCTCGTGTAGAGGCGAATCCCTCCACCACTACGAAACGCGGAGGCGCCAGTCAAGGCAAGCGCCACAGCGCAGCCGCTGTGCACCGGAAATGCGTGCGTGCGGCGGCGGGAACGTCAGATGGCCGCGGGATGACGCGAGAGCGGTGTGACCTGAATCGACATATACGGAAAAAGCGGCAGCGACGACAGCAGTTGATGCAGCTCGTCGTTGCTTTCGACATCAAAGATGCTGACATTGGCGTATTGGCCGACTACGCGCCATAGATGCGGCCACTTGCCCGTTTCCTGAATCTCGATCGCCCGTGAGCGCTCCGCGGCCTTGATCGTCTCGACCCGTTCGGCATCGAGCGTCTCCGGAATATTAATTTGCATTGCTACGTAATAAAGCATCACCTTCTCCTTGCTTTCATCAAAATAACGGGTATTTTTCGTGCCGGGGCGTTCCGCCCAGTGCGCTCACAGACCGCACTCGCGCGCCGCGGCTTCGAGGCGCGCCTGCACGGCCACCAACGCCTCGTGCACGTCGTCGAGCCGTTCTTCGCCGTAAGCCTCGGGCGTGCCAATGATGCAGACCGCGCCAAATGCATGGCCATCCGAACCGCGTACCGGAACCGCAAAGGCATAGGAGTTCGGCACGACATAGCCGAAGTTGACGCCGAACCCGTGCCGCTCCGAGCGATCGCGCATTTTCTGTAGCGAGGCGAGGCGCACCGGGCCGTGCCGCTTGATCTCCTGATTCACGTTATCCATGAGAACGGCCGTGGCTTCTTCGGGCGGCAAGGTTTGCAGGATCGCAACGCCGCCGGCCGAAGTGAACAACGGCCGGCGGCCGCCCGGATAGACCATGGCCCCCGTCATCTGCACAGTGCCCGCACGAATGCTGCATACGAAGTCGCTGCCGCTGCGCAACTGGAACAGGGCAATGCCGCCCATGCGCGAAGCGAAGTCCTCGACAATGACCTCCGCGCGCCGCTGGAAAGCGCCATGCTGCGGCAACGCAAGCCCAAGCTCATACATCAGCGGTCCGGGCAGATAGCGGCGGTCGCTCTCGCGCTGCTCGACGAGCCGCTCCTCCACGAGGCAGGCCAGCATGCGGCGCACGGTCGCCTTGTCCTGATCGCAGGCAATGGCGAGGTCGGTCAGTCTCCAGCCAACCAGCGGTCTCGTCGCGATCACCCGCATCAGCCTGATGCCGCGCGCGAGGCTCTGCGTGCCGAAACGCGAGGACACACCGGGCGCGCCGGGCGCTACGGCAACCATGTCTGCGAGGTCCATCTGCCCTTCTACTTGTTTCGCGCAAGCAGCCCGACCGCGCGGCGCTCTCACTGGCTCCGCGCGCTCAACGCCGATGCGAATACATCGGCTGCCCGGCTACGGGCACGCGCGCGGTGAAAACCGTGCCGGTCCGCGATTCGAGCATGTAGAGCGTATGATTGCCGTCTCCACCGTAGGCGCAATTGGTAGTTGCGAGCCCTTCCGGCGCATCGATGCGGTACAGCGGCTCGCCGCGCGGGCTAAAGAGCCACACCGCGCCGAAGCCGACGTGGCAGACCGCGAGGCCGCCAGCCGCATCGAGCGCAATGCCGTCGGGGCCGCCGCCGCCCGACATCTGGATGTAGACGCCCACCTTCGTGGCGGTGCCATCGGCCATCAAGGGCACGCGCCAGATCGCGTTGTCGCGCGTGACAGCCAGATAGACCGCGGTTTCGTCGAGATTGAGGACGAGACCGTTCGGGCTGGGAATGCCCTCCAGCACGAGGTCGAGTTGCCCTGAAGCACGCAGGCGGAACAGTCTGCCGCTCGGGTCGTGCAGCCCCGTTTGCCCCTGGTCGGTGAAATACAGGTCGCCGTTCGAGGCGAAGAACAGATCATTGCAGCCCTTGAAGCGTTCGAGCCGCGCGCGCTCGAGCAACGGCTCGACCGTGCCGCGCAGCGGGTCCAGCACCATGATGCCGCGCCGGTAGTCGGCAATGAACGCGCGCCCGTCGGGATGGAACTTCAGCCCGTTCGGCTCGCCGTCGTACTCGACCACGAGCTCGACATGGCCCGTCTTGTCGATGCGAAAAATACGGCCCCACGGAATATCCGTGACCCAGAGGTTGCCGTCGCGGTCGAACGACGGCCCTTCAATGAAGAGTTGCGCCTGCGCGCCGTGCAACTGCGTTCTCGTCCAGTCGCAATGCCGGTCCCGCATATGAAACTTCTCGGGAATGCGCGCGAAAATCTCGGCCTTCAACTTCTCGGGTGTTGCGAACATGATGATCTCCAGAGGCCCCGGCTCAACCGGCGGCCAGATGATTGGGCAGCCACAGCGCGAGCTCCGGCCACACCATGAGCAGTGCGAGGAGCACGAACATCAGCGCGTGAAAGGGCACGGTGCCGGCCACCACGTCGGCGAGATTCCCGCGTGAGATGCCCTGAATCACGAACAGGTTGATACCGATAGGCGGCGTGATCTGCCCCATTTCGATGAACACCACGACGACCACGCCGAACCACACCGGGTCGATGCCATAGCTCGACAGCAGCGGGTAGAGCAAGGGCACGGTAATCACGATCATGCCGAGGCTTTCCACCAATGCGCCCAGCAACGTGAACAGCACGAAGAGCGCGACGAAGAAGCCCGCCTTGCTCAACTGCATCGAAATGATGAAGCGGGTGATTTCCTCTCCAACGCCTGCAAAAGCCATGGCATACGAGAAGATGAAAGCGGCATACGTGATGAAGAGAATATTGCTGACGGTGAGCATCGAGCGCTTGAGCGCTTCATACAGCACGCGCCACGTCAGCGTGCCAAACACGCGTGCGATGACGAGCGCGAAGAGACAACCGGCGGCCGCGGCCTCGGTGGGCGTGGCAATGCCGCTATAGATCGCGCCCATGATGCCCGCAATCAACAGCATGAAGGGCACGATGTCGAAAATCGCCCGCAGTGCGCTCATGGGCGGTGCGTCGCCGCTATTGTCGGGCGCGATATGCGGACGCAGCAGCGCGGCCACCACCACGTAGGCCATGAACATGAGCGTGAGCGCCACGCCGGGCACGACACCGGCCATGAACAGCTTGACCACGGATGTGTCCGTGAACGACGCATACACGATCATGCCGATCGATGGCGGCACGAGAATGCCGAGCGTGCCGCCCGCGGCCAGCGAGCCTGTGGCCACACGCATATCGTACTTGCGCGCCTTGAGCTGCGGCAGCGCCACTTGCCCGATCGACGCCGCCGTCGCGATGCTCGAACCGCTGACGGCCGCGAACACCGCACAGCCCGCGATATTCGTCTGCAAGAGACCGCCCGGCACGCGCCGCACGAGACGCGCGAGACCGTTGTACACGCGCACGCCAAGCCCGCTGCCCTGGAGGATCTCGGCCATCAGCACGAACAGCGGAATGGCCGTGAGCGTATAGCTGTCCATGCTGCCCCAGCTCGCCATGCCAAGACCGTGCAGCGCCGCCCAGCCGCCTTGCAGGAACAGGTAGAGCACGGCGGGCAGAAGAATGGCGAACGGCACGGCCATGCCCGCCGCCAGCAACCCGATGAAGAGAACAAAGATCGTCACGATCAGCACTGCACCATCCATATTCATTCTCCTTCAAGCGCGCCGCGGTTCGACGGACTGGCCGCCACGGATACGGCGCGCGTCGGCGGCCAGCGTGCGGACCAACGCGCAGGCGAGCCCGGCCACGCCCAGCAGCATGGCGGCGCGCGGCAGCCAGAGCGGCGTCATCAGGGAAGTCGCCGCCACGTCACCCGATTGCCATGTGAGCATTTCGAAGCGCACCATTTCGCCGAGCAGCACGCACGCAACCAACAGCGAAAGCGCGTCGAACACGAGCTTCAGCCACGCCTGCGCCGCGCCTCCCAGCCAGCGGTCCACGAACTGCACGCGGTGATACGCATGAAGCGACTGGCCGGACGCCAGCGACAGAAAGCAGATCGCCACCAGCGCATAGCCGCCCACCTCGTTGCTGATCTGCATCGACATGCCGAGCGCCGCGCGCACGAACATTTCGACGCCCATCATCGCCAGCAGGCCAATCACGACGGCGTGCACGACCCAGCGCGCCAGCGTCTCCACCATGCCTTCCGTGGCGGGCGCGGCGTGTCCGGCGTCGTGTCCGGCGTCGAGCTCACACGCGGCTGAGGCAACGTTCATCCCGCCAGCAACGGGCAGGGGTTTGCCGATCTCGCTCATCTCACCTCCCTACCGCAGTACGCACTTTCTGCAAGGCGCTTTGCAGGTCCGGCCGCCGCTCGCCCCATGCCTTCCAGTACGGACTGATGCGCCGCTCGGCCTCTGCGAGATCCGCCGCGCTCGGCTCGGTGATCACCATGCCGGAAGCGGCCAGCTTCTTCGTGAGCTGGTCGTCTTCCGTCACCATCTGCGTCGTGATGAGCGACGTGTATTTGTCGACCGATGCCTGCACCTTGGCCTGCACCTCGGGAGACAGCGTGTTCCAGGCGTCCTCGTTGACGAGAATGAGCGAGTCGATATAACTGACATTCAATCGGTAGCTATATTTAAGAAGATCGCGCCAGACATAGCCGTATCCCGAGGTTGCCGTGAGCACGCCGTCGATCACGCCACGGTCGAGCGCCGGCGCCACTTCCGCCGGGCCGAGCGTAATCGGAATGCCGCCGAGCACCTTGATGAACTGCGCCTGTTCCGGCGATATCACGCGCACCTTCTGGCCTTGCAGGTCCGCGAGCGATGTCAGCTTGCGCTTGGACCACATCACGTTCTCAGGGTAGATATAGCGGCCGAGCAGCACGATATGCTTGGCCCGCAGTTCGTCGCGCAGGTACGGCGCCTCGATGCGCCACGCCTTGTCGAAATCCGCGCGGGTGCCCAGCAGCAGCGGCAGACGCACGAGCCCGCCCACCGGCAGGTTGCCGACGAAGCCCGCGTCGTCGCCCATCTGCACCATGTTGTCGGCAACGGCCTGGGTGATATTGCTCTCGGTAATCGGAAGCGTGCCGCCGACGTTGAGGCGGATATTCAGTTGTCCTCCGGTTTCGGCGCGAATCTCGTCCAGCATGGCCTGCATGCCCTTGACCGGGGTGACGGTCGCGACCGCGTTATACGTGTAGGCCCGCCAGTTCTCAGCGGCGCTCGCGGCGCTCACGCTACAGGCCGCAAGCGCGACGGTGCAGGCATGCATGAGCCAGCGGCTTCGGCGGCCGCGCGTTGTGATCGTCATCATTGTCTCCGTTTGGTGTTTGTTGGGCCGCCGGTTCATGTCGGCGGCACCAGATAACGATAGCCGCTTCACGTACGCCCGATAACACCGCGCGCGGCCGAAGTTTCGAATGCTGAAACTGTGCGCGAGGCGGCAGGCATTCAGGCGTGGCGCCGGTACGGGTACGAGTGCACTTCAGAGCAGCGAGGCTGCGAGCGCCTTGATACCGATATAAATCATCAGGTACGGCACGACGGCGTCAAGGCGCAGACGGCGTGCTCGAAGCGGCACGCGCAGGCGGCTCGACACCAGCGCAGCCGTGCACAGCAGCAAGGTCATCGGCATGACGACGGCCCATGCGAGCGCCGCTTCGCCGTGACTTCCCTGCGCGAACAGCGGAATGTAGAGCGCGATATTGTCGAGGCTTGCCGCAAGGAGAATGAAGAGGCACCGTGCGAAGCGCCGCACGGCACGCTCCGCGTGCGCGCCCGATCGTTCGGGTTCCGGTTCGGCGCGGACGCCCTGCGGCGCCGAGCGCCGTTCGGCGAGGCGCTTGATGCCGAGGGCGAGCGGCACGAGCCCCACGGCCCGCGAGACGGGCAGCGGCAACGCCAGGCACGCACGCGCGCAAGCGAGCGCCAGACCGAGCGAGAGCGCGGCGCAAGCCAGTTTCGCAACGGTGACCTCGCGAGCCGGCACGCGGCGCTCCGCATAGAGACAAACCAGCAGCACGAAGTCGTCGATGCTGGAAGTCACGAACGCGAGGAGGATGGACAGCGTCATGCCGGCTGTCACGGCGGGCACGCTCCAGGCCGTCACGCTCGCCCCGGCTCAATGGGTGCGAGCGGCGCCGAGCGCGGGTTCCTCGCTTTCGTGCGCATCGCCCGCGCGCATGAAGCAGGCGCACAGCGTACCGAGCAAGCCGACGCCACCGACATAGAACGCAATCGGCGTCAGGCTCGCGTATTGGGCGCTCAACTGGGTGGCGATGATCGGCGCCATGCCGCCCCCGATGGCGGCACCGAGCTGAATGGCGAGCGAAAGGCCCGAGTAACGCAGTTCGGCGGGAAACTGCGCGCTGTAGAACGCCGCTTGCGGCGCATAAACGAGCGGATGAACCACGCCCAGCGCGAGGGCGAGCGCAAGCGTGAGGTAGAACGGATCATGCGTTTCGATCATCGCGATCAACGCGGAAATCGACAGCGCCATGGCCACGCCGCCAATGCGCGCGACGCTGCGGCCGCCGACTTTCGAGCACAGCCAGCCCACCACGATCATGCCCGCCACCTGGCAGCACGCGCCAACCAGCAGCGCGTGCAGCGTGTCGGCCTTGCTGAAGCCGAGTTTCGCCGCATAGGCGATCAGGAAGACCGTAACGGTGTAATAGAGCGTCACTTCACCCAGCTTGTTGCCGATGGTGAGCAGCAGCAGCTTGCCGTGCGCGCGCAGGACCTCCAGCGACGGCACGTTCGCGGTGCGGCGCTGCTTTTGCACTTCGACGAAGTCGGGCGTTTCCGGAATCGACGAGCGGATATAGTAGCCGCCCGCCACGAGCACGATGCTGGCGATGAACGGCAAGCGCCATCCCCAGCTCAGGAAGTCGGCCTCGGGCAATCGCGTGACGAATGAAAACGACAGCGCCGAAAGGACCAGCCCCATGGGCACGCCCGCGAGCGGCAGCGCGCCGAGTACGCCCTTCCAGCGCGGCGGCGCATGCTCCACGGCCATCAGAATCGCGCCGCCGAATTCGCCGCCGAACGCCACGCCCTGCATCATGCGCAAGAGCACAAGCAAAATGGGCGCGAGCGCGCCGATCGCCGCATAACCCGGAACGAGCCCGATGCCCAGCGTGGAAATGCCCATGAGGATGAGGCTGATGGAAAGCATGGCCTTGCGGCCGACGCGGTCGCCGTAGTGGCCGAAGATCACGCCACCCACGGGCCTCGCGAGCAAGCCGGTGGCAAACGTCGCAAACGAGGCGATGGTGGCCGTGGTCGGATCGAGATTCGCGAAAAATACCTTCCCGAAGACCAGTGCCGAGGCCGTGCCGTAGGCGAGAAAATCGAAACCTTCAATGGTCGACCCGGCCACGGCGGCCACGCACACTCGCCAGAGCGCTGGCCGCGCGCTCCCGTCGTTCGTCATGTTCATCATGTCTCCTCGCGCTCGCTTCCATACGACGCCGATCCGGTGCGAGCCGCTTGTCTTGTTGGTTGTCCGGTTGCTTGTCCGGTTGCCCGGTATTGCGCCGGGAGAGCCCCGGCGTGCAGAACCGCTCAGGCGTTGAAGTTCAGTTCGAGTCCCGGCGCATCCCAGTCGAGCTCGACCAGCCGGCCGGTATGCGAGAGCGTCACATAAGCCTTGCGCATGCCGTGCCCGCCAAAGCAGATGTTCGTGGGATACGCTTCGGGCATGGCCACCTGGCGCACGACCTGCCCTTCGGGGCTGATCACCGTCACCTGCCCGGCGATCAGCGTGCCCACGCAGAGGTTGCCGCCCGCCTCCAGCGCGAGGCTGTCGAAGCGCTGGTAGCCCGGCAAGCCGCACACCAGCCGGCCGCCGTTCGGCGAGGGAAAGCCGTGCCTCTCCACGCTGCCCGGCTCGCGGATCGAGAACGCCCACAGCCGCGACGTTTCGGTTTCTGCCACATAGAGCGTGCGCTGGTCGGGCGAGAGACCAATGCCATTCGGATTCGCGATGGGATGCACGACCTCCCGGATCGAGCGCCCATCGGGCAAGGCGTAATACACGCTGCCCGTGTCGCGGCTGCGCTTGCGGATCTTGCCGAAATCCGTGAAATAAAAGCCGCCGTAGGCGTCGAACACGAGATCGTTCGGGGCGCTCAGCGCCACGTCGCCGCAGCGGGTATAGAGCGTCGTGACCTCCCCCGTATGCGGATCGACGCGCTGGATGGAGCCGCTCACGTAGTCGGCGGGCAACTCGCCGTGAATGACGTGGGTTTCACCGTCGACCTCGCGGGTGAGGAAACCACCGTTGTTGCAGACGTACAGCGCGCCATCGGGGCCCACGGCGAGACCGTTGGGGCCGCCACCGGTTTTCGCGACTTCCGTGACGACGCCGGTGCGGCTCACCCGCGATACGCGCCCCGCGGCGATCTCGACGAAGCAGACGGAGCCATCGGCCATTGCGACCGGACCTTCGGGAAATTTCAAACCTTCTGCTAATACCTTCATGTGATGGGTGCCTCGGCGCGGGATCGATGGGTTATGTGGATGCCTGGCTTGCCGCTTGTCGCGCGGGCCGGCGTGGATTCATGTTAGCCCTTTCCCTTTCTGGCAAGGACCGCCGCCACGGGCCGTTGTTTCACATGTTGAACCTTGTGCCGACAACGTCCCGGGGCGCATGCGCGTGGGTGTGATCAGGAGAAGGAATCCGCCAGGATGGCTTGCCCCTGCTTCAGCACGAAGTCGCCGATATCGGCAATGGCGGCGGCGGTTCCCGCGGAGCCGGGGCGGCGCGTGATGAAACTCTCCGCTTCGCCGGCGTAGAGCTGCAACGTCACGGTACCGCCCGCACGGCGCCAGGCGGCCACGAACCGGTCGAGATGGGCGCGCGGATGCACGATGTCCTCTTCACCCTGGATATAGAGCAGAGGGGGCATTTCGAACCCCTCGCCGCGCTCCAGTGCGGCCGCCGGGCTGCCCTCGCCCATTGCCTCTTCGGTTAGCCAGTACTTCTCCTGGTCCGGGATCACGCGATCGATCGCTTCGGGATACGGCTTGCCGCTCGCCTGCAACGCCTTGGCGTAGCGATAGCGGCCAAGCGGGTCGATGACCGGCCAGCACGCGACGACGAAGGCCACGTCCGCGTCGACGTTCGCCGGCGGCGCAGACGGCTCGGGCAGCTCGGCCGCGAATAGCGGATCGCGCGGCCGCATGGCCGTCACGACGGCCTGATGGCCGCCGCTCGAAACGCCGAGCAAGCCCACCAGCTCGGGCCGCGTGCGCCATTGCGAGGCTGCCGCCTTCACCCAGCGCACCGCGTGATTGATATCGCGCAGCGACGCGGGAAAGCTGCCCTCCGGCGGCATCGTGAAATCGATGGCGGCAACCGCGATGCCGCGCCGTGCAAGCGTCTCGTTCAGATTGTGCTCGTCGAGCCGGCTGCCCCTGCACCAGGCGCCGCCGTGAATTTCGACGACCATGGGAAACGGGCCCGCCCCCTGGGGCAGATAGAGCCGGGCCTTCAGCGGCGTGCCGGCCTTGTTGAGATAATCGACGTCGCGAACCTCGACGTCGAACGATGGACTTCCTGCTTGATTCATGACGAACTCCGGTAGTGTCGTGCGTTGCCCTCGCGCTCAGGCAACGCCGCCGTGACAGATGTATTTGCTGTCGAGATACTCATCGAGCCCGTAAAACGAGCCTTCCTTGCCGAAACCCGATTCCTTTACGCCGCCGAACGGCGCAACTTCGGTCGAGACCAGCCCTTCATTCACGCCAATGATTCCGTACTCGAGCTCACGCTCGATGCGGTGGCCGCGGCGCATGTTCTGCGTGTAGACGTAGGCGGCCAGACCATAGCGCGTGGCGTTTGCGAGCCGGATGACCTCGTCTTCCGTATCGAAGCGCGTGATCGCGGCCACCGGCCCGAAGATCTCTTCGCGCGAGATCTGCATCGACGGCTGTACCCCGGTGAGAACCGTGGGCGCATAGAACGATCCGCCCGCCGGCGCCCGCACGACGAGATCGGCCGTTGCGCCCGCATCGATCGCCTGCATGACGAGCCGCTCCACCTTCTCGACCGCGGCGTGGTTGACGAGCGGCCCGATCGTCGTGCCCTCGGCGTAGCCGTCGCCTACCCGCAGGTCCGCCACGGCCGCCTTCAGGCGTGCGACGAACGCGTCGTGAATACCCCGCTGCACAAAGAAGCGATTGACGCACACGCAGGTTTGCCCGGCGTTCCTGAACTTCGAGGCCATCGCCCCCGCCACCGCCGCTTCGACGTCGGCGTCGTCGAAAACGATGAACGGCGCATTGCCGCCAAGTTCCAGCGAGAGCTTTTTGAGCGTGCCGGCGGCGTTTGCCATCAGCGACTTGCCCACCGCCGTCGACCCCGTAAACGAAATCTTGCGGATCAGATGACTCTCGCAGAACGCCTCGCCGATCATCCGCGCTTCGCCCGTCAGCACCGACAACACGCCCTGCGGCAAGCCCGCGCGCTCGGCCAGCACGCATAGCGCCAGCGCGGAAAACGGCGTTTGCGGCGCCGGCTTGAGCAGGACGGTGCAGCCCGCGGCTATGGCGGGCGCGACCTTGCGCGTGACCATCGCCGAAGGGAAGTTCCAGGGCGTGATGGCCGCACACACGCCCAGCGGTTCCTTGATGACCTTGATGCGCTGGCCGCGCCTCGGCTCGGGAATCGTGTGGCCGTAGCCGCGCTTTGCCTCCTCGCCGAACCATTCGAGAAAGCTGGCCGCATAGGCGATCTCGCCGCGCGCTTCCGCCAGCGGCTTGCCCTGCTCGGCGGTCATGATCCAGGCGAGATCGTCCGCGTTGGCCATGACGAGATCGGCCCAGCGGCGCAGCACCGCCGCGCGCTCCTTGCCGGTATGCTCGCGCCAGGCGCCAAACGCGGCGTGCGCCGACTCGATTGCCTGGTCCACTTCGGCGAGCGCGAGCATGGGTTGCTCGCCCACGCGTTCGCCGTTGGTGGGGTTGCTTACCGTTGCGCCGTCGTTGCGAACCGGCCGCCACGCGCCGGCAACGAACGCGGCCTCGCGCAACAGTCCGGGGTCTTTGAGCTTCATGTCAGGTCCCTCATAGGTATGCCTCGCGTCGCCGCGAAACCGGTGTTCACGCTGCCGATGCCGCCTGGCCGCGCACTTCCACGCCAGCCCACTGCTCGATGGTCTTGACGATCGTGGTGGTGTTCTCGTGCGGCCCGACCTGGACCACGGTCTGCATCCACAGCCGGTCCACCGCCGTGGCCACCCAGAGCGGCACCTGAAGCGTTTCCGCCATCTCCATGCAGAGCTTGAGGTCCTTGCGCATCAGGGCATTCGCAAAGCCGTTGTCGAACTTGCGCGTGAGCACGAACTTCGGAAAGCGCTCCTCCGTGGAGGGGTTGCGCCCGGAGCCCTTGTTGAGCACCTTGAGCATGGTGTCCGGATCGAGCCCTGCCTTCACGCCCAGCACCATGGCCTCGGCGGTGATCGCCATATGCGTGGCCGCCAGCACGTTGTTGATGAGCTTCAGACTCTGCCCCATACCGGGCCTCGCACCGACGACTTCAACTTGCCCCAGATGCGCAAGCAGCGGCATGACCTGCGCGAGCACCGCCTCGGCCCCGGCGGCGATGAACACCAGCTTGCCGGTAGCCGCGCCCGTCACGCCGCCCGTCACGGGCGCATCGACCACGCCCACGCCGCCGCGTGCGAGCCGCTCCGCCACTTCCTCCGACGTTTGCGGGCCGGTGGTGGAGAGGTCGACATAAATCCGCATCGTCTCGCCTTCGCACAAGCCGTCCGGCCCCGTCGCCACCTTCCTCACCACGTCGGGCGTGGGCAGGCTCACGAGCACGATGCGCGCGCGCTCCGCCACCTCGCGCGGCGACTGAGCCACCGTCACCTTGCGGTCCGCAAAGCGAGCAAGCGCCTCCGGCCGCGTGTCGTAAATCACCAGTTCGTGCCCGGTATCGAGCAGCCGCGAAGCGATCGGCCCGCCCATGCTGCCCACGCCAACAAATCCAATGACCTCGTTCATGTCACTCTCTCCAGTGGAATTCAACACTTTCGTTAGCATGCCGAATTTATTTCGATCGGCACGCGCCTTTTACGTGCAGGCATCGCGCTGCGTTCAGGCCGCCGCGCCCAACCTCGCAGCCAGCATGGCGGGCTCGATCGCCTGCCTCTCCGGCGCGGCGCCATCGCGCCCGGCTTGCCACAAATAGCGCGCGTCGAGCTCACTGAACGCCGCGCAGCCGATCTGCGCCATCACCATGTCGATCTCGCTGCGCATGATATGCAGCGCGCGCGCCACGCCCGCCTCGCCAGCCGCCGCGACGCCATAGAGCGAAGGCCGGCCGAATACCGCGGAACTTGCACCGAGGCAGCGCGCAATCACCACGTCGGAGCCGCGCCTCACGCCGCTGTCGAGAATCAGCTCCACACGCTCGCCCACGGCGGCGCGGATCGCGGGCAGCATCTCCAGCGGCGACGGCGCGGCGTCGAGCTGGCGGCCGCCGTGGTTCGACACCACGAGGCCGTCCGCGCCGATGCGCACGGCCTCGAGCGCGTCTTCGGGGTGGAGCAGGCCCTTGATCACGAGCGGGCCGCTCCAGGCCTCGCGAATGCGGTGCAGATGGTCCCAGCAGACCATGGGCGCCGGCGTCAGCGTGCCGAACATGTCGGCGACCTGCGCCGCGCTGGCGCCTTCGGGTGCATAGGGTTGCCAGTTGCGCATCATCGGAATGCCGCCGGTGCGCAGGTAGCGCAGCACCCAGGCCGGGTGGCCGAGCGCCTCCAGCACGACGCCGGGCGTCATGCGAAACGGCCGCGAAAAACCGTTGCGGCGATTGCGCTCGCGATTGGCGTTGACGGGCACGTCGATCGTCACGACCAGCACGCGCACGTTCGCCCGTGCGGCGCGGCGCACGAAATCGGCATTGATGTGCGTGTCGCTCGTGCAATACATCTGGAACCACACGTTGCCGGGCGCGAGCGCCGCCGTTTCTTCGAGCGAGGCGTTGCTCGAACTCGACAGCAGGAACGGCACGTTCGCTTCGCGCGCGGCCGCCGCCTGCATGAGATCCGCGTCGGGGCGCCAAAGCCCCGCGAGGCCCGTGGGCGAAATGCCAATCGGGCTCGCGTAGGTCTGCCCGAACAGCACGACGCTCTGATCGCGGCGGCTGACGTTGCGCAGATAGCGCGGCACGAGACAGTGGCGCGAGAACGCGTCGCGGTTGCGCTGCAAGCAGCGCTCGTCGTCCGCGCCGCCGTCGATGAAGTCGAACGCAATGCGCGGCAGCTTGCGCCGGGCCTGCTGGCGCAGGTCTTCGAGATTGATGGCTGTTTGATTCTTCATGCTCGAAATCCGATGGGACGAGTCCTTACCTTATGTGCACCGGGAAAACCTGTGAAGCCGTGCCGCCCTCGACAGTTTCACATGTTGAACCCGGCGTGCAGCGTGCGTCAGAAGCGATGGCTCATGCCGATGCGAACGCCAACCTGATGATTGTTCGCCGAAGGCGTTTGACCCGTGATATAGGCAACCGCGGGCTGATTGAGCGAATCGTGCCCCGATGCATGCTGATACGCCACGATGAGATACACGTCGGTGCGCTTGGAGAGGAAGTAGTCGGTACCCGCCTGCACCTGGTTGTAGCTCGCGCTGCCCGTGTTGTCCGCGCCCGAGTTGTGCGTGTACATATAGGCCACGCCCGCGAGCAACGCGGAATTGATCTGGTAGCGCAGGTTGACTTCCGCGTTGTTGAACGTCGCCGTTCCGGAGTAGCCAAACGGGTTGGGACCGGACGACGAGCCGAGCCCCCTGAACTGCACGTTCGAGTAAATGAGGCCGACGGAGGCCGGCCCCAGTTGGTACGAGCCCGCCGCGCTGACGATTTGCGTGGTCGAAGCCGACGCATAACCGGCATAGATCGGATTGGACTGCGGCGAGGTTGCCGAACCCACGCTTCCGAGGTTATTGCTCGCCGCCGTCGTACCCGCGTTTGGATTCGTGCCGTAGAACGACAGGTTCGGATTGCGCGCGTTGAGGTATGCCGCCGCCAGCGCAAGCGAGCCGTTGCGATAGCTCGCGCCCGCCGACCAGACCTGGTTGTGCCCCACGCTGCCCGGCACGCCGCCAAAACTATAAAGGCCGCCGAAGCGGAACCCCGCGTAGTCGACGCTCATGAACTTGACGGAATTATTGATCCGGCGGGTGTTCAGCGTATTGTCGACGTCTCCCGCATGCGCGCCGAAATAGCCCGCCCATGCAGCGCCCGAAAGGAACGGCTGAATGAAATCGACCACCGAGTCGTACTGGCGCCCAGCCGTTGCGTTGCCGTAGGGACTTTGCAGGCCGACGTAAGCCTGGCGGCCGAACTCCGCGCCGCCTTGCGCGAGCGTGCCGTTGTTGATCGAAAAGCCGTTCTCCAGCACGAAGATCGCATTGAGACCGCCGCCCAGATCCTCGGTGCCGCGCAACCCCCAGCGGCTGCCGCGAATGCCGCCGGTCGCGCCGTCCTGAAATGAATACTGGTGCTCGCCCTGCAAGCCGGACGCGGTGCGCCCGGTCTGCACGTTGCTGATGTAGTTCAGGCCAGCGTCGATCACGCCGTATAACGTGACGCTGCTCTGCGCATGAGCCGAAGCGGCGGCCAGCAACGAGCTGGCCGCCACCACACGGGCGACGGAACGTGATGCCATGAAAGTCTCCTTGTGATTATTTATGAGGATCACTTACTACCCAGTTAGCTTTCGTACCACGCTGGCGATTGAGGAGCCACTCGCCAGTTGCGAACCCGTCAACGATATCGTGGGACTTCACCGGGCAGAAGCCCCGCTCACATGGCGTATTTCACATGTTGAATTTTCTCTTTTGCGCGGCGTGACAAATTGCCTGCGCACGAAAATGTTGCAATGTGAACTTCGTCTCGGACACGGGCCACGGGGCCAGCCGTGCCCCGCTAAACTGCCAGGAACCGAGTTGACTCACGCCCCGCCCGAGATCACCATGTCCGACACCAACTGCTATCACCACCAGTTGCAGGTGACGTTCACGAGCGACAATGACGATGCCTATGCATCGATTGAGCGCGTGACGGGATGTGCGAGACGAAGTGGCGTTGAACTGCTGTCGCTACGCGTGATGAGGCGCGGCGTTCACTGCCACGCCTGGCTGCGGGTGGGCTCGGATTGCCGCGACGCTGTCGAGTTGTTCGCGAAGCGGCTAGGCGCGCTCATCGGGTTGGACGAACTGCTGTGCGCTTCCAGCGACGACCGCGCGGAGTGCCGCGACTAGCGCAGCAAGCGCGGCATGTCCCGTGGGGCTCAGTGCGGCACGCAGTACTTCGCGGCCGGCAGCCGGAAGGTCGTGCGCTTCATCAGACGCGGCTGTTCGAGCGTCATCACGTCGCGGCGGTGCATCGTGCAGCCGTTATCCCACATCATGAGGTCGCCGGACAGCACCTTGTGCCGATAGACCGCCGAGGGGTCGCCGCCGGCCGCGAAAAGCAGTGGCAGGATGCGCGCGTTCTCCGCTTCGGTCAGCCCGTCGATGGAAACAAGCGTGGTCGGGTCGGCATAAAGCGCCTTGCGGCCCGTAAGCGGGTGCTCCAGCACCACGGGGTGGCGCACGTCCGGCGCGCGGGAAAGCTCGTCGAATTTTCCCTTCAGCTCGGTGGCGTTCATGATCGCCAGACGCTTCGCGTAGCGATACGTGCCGATCCGTCCGTCGATCTTGCTGCGCACCTCCTCGGGCAGCAGCGACCACGCGTGATACTGGTCCGCCCAGTAAATGTCGCCACCGTCGCGCGGCACTTCGACGCCATAAAGTATCGCGCCAGTGGAGGGCGCGGGTCTGAAGGTCTGATCCGAATGCCAGTCCACGTCCTCGCCGCCCGCGAAGCCGCCCAGGTTGCGGCCGTCCGCATAGCGCAGCGTGCTGAAGTAAATGACCTTGTCGGAGTACGGAGACAGAATGTCTTTCCGGCTCACGACCTCGCACTCGCCCAGCAGCGACGAGAAGCCCACCAGTTCCTCCTCCAGCACCGCCTGACGCCGGAAGATCAGCACGGGGTACGCGCGCCAGAGCGCCTCCAGTTCATCGACCGACCTTGTGCCGCGCAGAAAGTCGTTCACGTCCGCATGCACCTCCACCGCCATGCCTTCCTTGAGCGGCGTACCGTTCAACCTGTCCAACGTATCCATTCCATCGCTCCATGATGAATGTTCAACCGGGCTCGTTGCCTCACCCGGCATGGGAATACATGAGCTTGCCGGCCACCGGCACCTCGGCCTTCAAGATGCAGCCCGCGCGCGAGTCGACGATATAAAGATCGCGATTCTCGGGGCCGCCATAGGCGCAGTTCGTCGTGGTCAACGAATACGGCGAGTCGATGCGGTAAAGTGGCTCTCCCTTCGGACTGAAAATCCACACTGCCCCGAAGCCCACATGGCAGACCGCGAGACCACCCTGCTCGTCAAGCGCGATCCCGTCCGGGCCACCGCCTCCCGACATCTGGAGATAAACACCGACCTTCGTTGCGGTGCCGTCTTCGAGCAGCGGCACGCGCCAGATCGCGTTGTCGCGCGTCACCGCCAGATACACCGCCGTTTCGTCCAGATTGAGCGCCAACCCGTTGGGGCTCGGCACATTGTTCAGCACGCATTCGAGCCGGCCGTTGACGCGCAGCCGGTAGAGCCGGCCCGTCGGGTCGTGCAGGCCGGTCTGCCCCTGATCGGTGAAGTAGAGATCGCCATTCGACGCGAAGAACAGGTCGTTGCACCCCTTGAAGCGTTCGAGTGTGGGCCGCACGAAATATGGCTCGATCACACCCGTTTGCGGGTCGAACACCATGATGCCGTGCCGGTAGTCGGCGATGAACGCGCGCCCGTCCGGATGAAACTTGAGCCCGTTCGGCTCGCCGTCGTACTCCAGTTCGAGCGTCACGTCACCACGCGGCGTGATCTTGAAGAGGCGCCCCCACGGAATGTCGACGACCCACAGGTTGCCTTCCCGATCGAACGACGGCCCCTCCAGAAACACGGGCGTCGGGCTGCCGTGCTGCTGCACGTTGACCCATTGTGAGGTGCGCTCGCGCGCGTGCAGGCGCTCGGGAATCTTCGCGAACAGTTCCGGCTTCAGTCTCTTCGGCGGGTCGAACATGAATGCGTCTCCGGTATTGTCATTAGCCAATCATGCGCGTGGGCAGCCACAGGGCGATTTGTGGAAACGCCATCAGCAGCGCGAGCAGCACGAACATGATGAGGTGAAAAGGTATCGTGCCTTGCACGACTTCCGTAATCGATCCCTTCGAAATGCTCTGGATAACGAATAGATTGATGCCGATGGGCGGCGTGATTTGCCCCATTTCGATGAACATCACGACCACCACGCCAAACCAGACCGGATCGATGCCGTAGCTCGCCAGCACCGGGGCGAGCAGCGGCACGGTAATGACGATCATGCCAAGGCTCTCGATCAACGCGCCGAGCACCGTGTACAGGATGAGCAGCGCGATGAAGAACTGCGGCTTCGTCAAATGCAGGCCCACGATGAACGAGGTGATCTCTTCGCCAACGCCCGCATAGGTCATGGCATAGGAAAAAATGTACGCGGCGTAGGTGATGAAGATGATGTTGCCGACGATGAGCGTGGCTTTGCGCAGCGACGTCGTGAGTGTTCGCCATGTGAAGGTCGCGAATAGCCGGCAGATGACAATGGCTGCGACACAGCCCACCGCCGCCGCTTCGGTCGGCGTGGCAATGCCCGCGTAGATCGCGCCCAGCACGCCGCCCACGAGCAGCCCGAGCGGCAGCACGTCGCAGAGCGCTCGAATCAGGATGGCGAGGCGCGTAGGCGTTTCGTCGGGCCGCTCCACGAGGTCCGGACGCATGAGCGCGCGAATGGCCACGTAAATGACGAACAGCGTCGTGAGCATGATGCCGGGCACGACGCCCGCCATGAAGAGCTTGGCGACCGAAGTCTCGGTGAAGGTGCCGTACACGATGAGCGCAATGCTCGGCGGAAACAGGATGCCGAGCGTGCCCCCGGCGGCAAGCGAGCCGGTGGAGAGCTTGCGGTCGTAACGGCGCGCGCCAAGCTGCGGCAGCGCCACGTTGCCCACCGCCGCCGCCGTGGCGATGCTCGAACCGCTTACCGCGGCGAACAGCGCGCAGCCGATCAGGTTGGTCTGAATGAGGCCGCCGGGCATACGCCGGAAGAGGCGCGCGAGGCCCCCGTACACGCGAAAACCCAGGCCGCTCGCCTGAATACACTCGGCCATCAGGATGAAGAGCGGAATGGCCGTGAGCGTATAGCTGTTCATGCTGCCCCAGCTCGTGAGCCCGATACCGCTGAACGCGGCAACGCCGCCTTGCATGTACAGATAGGCGAGCGCGGGCACGAGAATGGCGAACGGCACCGCCATGCCCGCGCCGAGCAGGCCGAGAAACAGCAGAAACGTCACGACGAGTTGGAGATGCGCGATCATCCGTTTCTCCTTTGCAAGAGGGCCGCGATGCAAAGCCAGTCACGATGCAGCGTGCGGCACAGCGAAAGACACAGACACGCGGAGCCGAAGCACATGATCGCGCGCGGCATCCACAGCGGCGTGAGCAGCGTGGTTGCCGCCACGTCGCCCGACTGCCAGCTCGTGATGGCGAACAGCACGAACTGCCAGAACAGGACAGCGATGGCGGCAAGGCTAACGGCACTGAACACGGCACGCAGCACGGCGCGTGCGAGCGGCCCGAGCTTTGCGTCGAGAAAATGCACGTGATGGAACGCCCCCTGCGCCTGGCAGGTGGGCAAGCTCACGAACGTGATGACGATCAGCGCATAGCCGCCCAGTTCGTCGGTCACTTCGAGGGAGAGGTGGAACACGCTGCGCGCGATCACTTCGGTCGCGATCATCAGGATCAGCGCGATCACGGCGAGCTGCGTGATCCACCGGCACAGCCAGTCGATGCGGCTTTCATCGGCCTGCTCGTCCGGCGTTTCGCTCCCGGCCGATGCACTCGCCGCAATCTCGGGCGCATCGGCGGGCTTGCTCATGACAATGCCTGCTTTCATGGTCTCACCTCTCGATTGCGGCACGAACCTTCGTCAGTGCCTGCTCCGCCGTGTCGCCGCGTGCGGTGGCCCACGAGTCCCAATATGGCGCGATGAGGCGCCGCGCCTGCGCCATGTCGGCGGGCGTGGGCGTGGTGACCGTAATGCCGCTGCTGCCGAGCTGGCTCGTCAACTGGTCCTCTTCCTGCGCCATGGCGTCGGAAATGCGGGCCGTGGCCGCATCCACGTCGTGCTGCACCTTCGCCTGGGTTTGCGGCGGCAAGGCGGTCCACGCCTGCTTGTTCACCAGGATCAGCGAATCGATAAAGCTGATGTTGAGGTTGTAGCGGTACTTGAGGAGGTCTCGCCAGATATAGCCGTAGCCCGAACTCGCGGTCGTCACGCCGTCGATCACGCCGCGATCGAGCGCCGCCGCGACTTCCGAGGTGCCGAGCGTCACGGGAATGCCGCCAAGGCGCTGGATGAATTCGGCCTGCTCCGGCGAAATCACGCGAATCTTCTGGCCTGCGATATCGGCAAGCGAGGTGAGCTTCTTGCGCGACCAGATCACGTTGATCGGGAACGTATAGTGACCCAGCAGCACAATGCCCTTCTTGTCGTAGGCCGCCTTGAGAAACGGCGCCTCTGCCGCCCAGCCGCGGTCGAACGCCGCGCGGTCGCCAATCAGCATGGGCAGGCGCACGGTGCCGCCCACCGGCACGCTGCCCACGAAGAAGGCGTCGTCGCCCATCTGCACGACGTTGCCCGCCACCGCCTCCGTGATATTGGTCGCGCTGATGGCGAGCGTGCCGCCGAGATTGAGCCGGATGGAAAGCGCGTTGTCCGTGTCGGCGCGGATTTGCTCGAATAGCGCGTTGAGTCCCTTCACGGCGGTGACGGTGGCCGCCGCGTTATAGGTGTAGGCGCGCCACATGATGGCCGCGTGCGCATAGACTGCGGTGCACAGCACGCACACGGCGAGCGCGCCGCGAACCCACGGCGTGGTCGCGAAAGGCATAGGCTTTTTCACTGGGTGTCTCCTGTTTTGGTATCAAGACCGCTGCGCGGCCCCTAATCAACGTTGAGTACCGCGTCGCCTTCGCGCCGCAGCAGGGCGTCGCGCCGCGATTCGCCGGCTTGAGGCCAGCCGTGAAGATTCGCAGCACCCAGCTCCTTCAAACTCGCGCAACCGATTTGCGCCATCACGACATCCACCTCGCGGCGCATGATCTCGATGGCCTTGCGTACGCCGGACTGGCCGCCTGCGGCCGCCCCGTACAGCGTGGGTCTCCCGAAGGTCACGGCGCGCGCGCCGAGGCACAACGCCACGATCACGTCCGAGCCTCGGCGCACGCCGCTGTCGAGCATCAGTTCCACGCGCCCGTCCACGGCCGCCTTGATCGCAGGCAGCATCTCGAGCGGCGATGGCGCGCCGTCGAGTTGCCGCCCGCCGTGATTCGAAACGATGATTCCATCCACGCCTGCGTTCATGGCAAGCGCCGCGTCGCGATGGTGCAAGACGCCCTTCACGACGAGCTTGCCAGGCCACAGGTTGCGCACACGCTCGAGCGTGCGCCACGTCGTGGCGGGCGCGGGCGTGAGCGTGCCGTACAGGTCGGCCACGTCGCCCGCCCGCGCGCCCGGCGGCGCGTAGTTCGCCCAGTTCTTCATCATCGGCATGCCGCCGCTGCGCAGGTAGCGCAGCACCCAGAACGGGTGGCCCATCGCCTCGAACACGATGGCCGGCGAAAGCTTGAGCGGTCGCGTAAAGCCATTGCGGCGGTTGCGCTCACGATTCGAATTGACGGGCACGTCCACGGTCAACACCAGGGTTTCAAGCGCGGCGTCGCGGGCGCGGCGAACGAGATCGTCATTGATCGTGTCGTTGCGCGTGCCGTAAATCTGAAACCACGTATTGTGCGGCGCGACTTTTGCCGCTTCCTCGATCGAATCCGTGCTCGCACTCGACATCAGGTAAGGAATGTTCGCGGCTGCCGCTTCGGCCGCGAGCATCAGGTCCGCGTTCGGCCGAAAGAGGCCTGCGAGCCCGGTGGGCGAGATGCCAAAGGGACTTGCGTAGGTGCGCCCGAGCAGCGTGCAGGACTGGTCGCGGCGCGAAACATCCACGAGGTAGCGCGGCACGAGCTGATAGCGCTGAAACGCCTCGCGATTGCGCGTGAGGCAGTGCTCGTCGTCCGCACCGCCTTCGATGAAGTCGAACGCTATGCGCGGTAGCCGCTTCTTCGCCAACCGCCGCAGATCGTCGAGATTGATTGCCTTCTCGATGTCCATTCCCGTCCTCTTACGTTGTCCTGTTGATTCATTGTGTCGGGCGTTCAGGACAGCGGCAATCGAGCGGCGGCGCGGCGTTTTGCAGTGTGAACTTTTTTGCGCTGCGCAAAGGGAGAAGCGCGCGAGGCATCGCCGCGCGGCTTATGGACTATGCAGCGCAGGGAAGGGAGACGGCGTGGGGCCCTTGCGGCGCCACACTTCAGGGAGCAAAGTCAGGGCGCGGCTTCAGCTGTGCAACACGCCGCGGCGGCGGGCGCTTGCGCCATGAGCGCCTCACAGGCTTCGTCCACCCGCGCCTCGGGCAGACTGTCAGACCACGTCATGAGGCAAAGCGAGGCGACCGGCTTGCCGGGGCGGCTGAACACGGGCACGCCCACGGCATGAATGCCGGGCACCACGTCGCCGAGATTCACGCCGTAGCCGAAGGCCTGGGAGCGCCGGTACATCTGGTCCAGACTGCGCATGCGCACGTCGCCGCAGCGCGAGAGCTCCTGACGGATATTGTTTTGGCGAATGCAATTCGCTTCGGCTTCCGGCAGCGCCAGCAGAATGGAAACGCCACCCGCCGAGGTAATGAGCGGACGGCGCGTGCCCGCTTCGACCGACACCGCGCGAAGTTCCGCGTGGCCCGTGCGCATTGCGCACACGTACTCGTTGCCGCTCTTGACCATCAGGAAGGCGAGTCCGCCAAAGCGCTTCGCCACGCCCGCGAGATGCTCGCGGCAAACGTCGGGCGATGCGGCGCGGGCCGGCGCGGAAAGCGCGAGCTCCCACAACAGCGGGCCGAGCTGATAGCGCCGGTCGGACGATCGCTGCTCGACGAGGCGCTCGCGCACCAGGCAGGCGAGCAACCGGTGCGCCGAGCCCTTGTCGATGCCGCAGCGCGCCGCCAGTTCGCCGAGCCGCCAGCCGGCGCGATTGCGCGAGGCCAGCTCGCGCAGCAGGCAAACGGCGCGCTCCAGGCTCTGCGTGCCCGAGCGAGGGCGCCCCGCCTCATCGGGCGCAGACGTTTCGTCCATTGGCGCGCAAGCCGCGGCCAAACCGCCCGCCACGATCCGCTGGATCGACGTGGCGGCTATCGCGGCAGTGTCAAAGGTATCGAGTCGCATCGCATGTCCTCGCGTGGTCGCTCATTGCCGGAATAAGCAAAGCCCCCTGCCGGCGGGCGCGCCTTTCGATACTAGCGCGATGCGCTCTTTAGTACCGCTAGAGAAATCCCGCAAGCACCGGATGAACAGGCAACGGTTCACATTGCAAAACACGCGCGGCCTGCGTGCTTGTCCGCCTCGATCGCGCCATTCAATATCGGAGTCCATCTTCACGGAGGACACCATGGGCATTTCGAAGGTCTACACACAAGTCGAGCGCGTACCGGCAGCCCTTTGCGAGCGCGCCGTTCAGTTGAGCACCGCGGACGTTCACGAAGCCATGGGCCCGAACGCCCGTAGCGGCCTCATGACGCCGCGCATGCGCCCCCTGAACCGGGGACTCACGATCGCCGGGCCTGCTGTCACCGCCGTCTGCGCGCCAGGCGACAACCTGATGATGCACCGCGCGCTCTATCTCGCGCAGCGCGGCGACGTGCTGGTGGTCGTCACGCACGCGCAAAGCTCGGGCGCGCAATGGGGCGACGTAGCCGCTCATTACGCCGCCGCCAAGGGGCTTGCCGGCGTGGTGGTCCAAGGCTGCATCCGCGATACGAATACGCTTGAAAACATGCGATTTCCGGTGTGGTCCACGTTGATCTCGCCCGCGCGTCCGCTCAAGTCCGGGCACGGTGCGGTCAATACGTCCGTGTCCTGCGACGGCGTGCTCGTCCACCCCGGCGACCTCGTGATCGCGGACGGTGACGGCGTCGTCGTCGTCGCGCATGGCGAAGCGCAGACGGTCATCGACGCCGCGTTCCAGCGCATGGCGCGCGACGAAGCCGCGATCCGCGCCGTGGCCGAAGGCGCGCACCCATGGCACACGAGCGGCGCCGCGAGCGCCTATGCGCAACTCGACGTCGAGGAAATCGACGCACCCTGCCCGCGCGGCGCCTGAGCCCGCCCCATGAAAATCGCCGTTTTCGGCGCGGGCGCGGTAGGCGGCTATCTCGCCGGCCGCCTGATCGCGAGCGGCGGCCATGAGATCTCGATCGTCGCGCGCGGCGCGCATCTGGCCGCCATACGCGCCAACGGCCTCACCATCGTTTCGGGTACCGAACGATATGTCGCGCACCCGGCTGCCGCCACGCATGCCCCTGACGCGTTGCCCGAGCAGGACATCGTGTTCGTCACCCTGAAGGCGTTTGCGCAGAGCGGCGCCGCCGAGCCGATAGCGCGCCTGCGCGCGGCCTCGGGCTGGGTCGTGTTCGTCGCGAACGGCATCCCCTGGTGGTGGCGGCATGGCACCGGCCAGCCCGCTGCGTTGCCGCTCGTCGATCCGCACGCGCGCCTCTGGAGCGTCGTGCGGCCCGAGCACGCACTGGGTTGCGTCGTCTACTCGGCCAACGAAATCGTCGCCCCCGGCGTGATTCGCCACAGCGGCCAGAACCGCTGGCTGTTCGGCGAGCCGGATGCCAGGCTCAGCGGGCGTCTGCAAACCACAGCCGAACTTCTCGCGCGAGCGGGGCTCGCCGCCGAGGCGTGCACCGACCTGCGCCGCGAGATTTGGACGAAGGTGGCGCGCAACGTCCCGCTCAATGTCGTGTGTGCACTCACGCGGCTGCCCATCGATGCGCTTCGCGGCGTACCCGGCCTCCCCGACCTTTGCCTCCAGCTTGCCCGCGAGGTCGCGGCCATTGCCCACGCATGCGGCGCGGAGATCGCGGACGCGCCCGCGCGCATCGAGGCCGCGCTCGCGAGCGGCGGCGCGCCTGCGGGCACGCCGCCATGGCAGGGCGTGAAGCCTTCCATGCTGCAAGACGTCCTGCGCGGCGCCTCGCTCGAAGTGGAAGCCATCGTCGGCCAGGTCCGGCAACTCGGCGAGCAAGCCGGCGTGCCCTGTCCGGCCATCACAACCGTACTCGCGCTGTTGCGCGGTCTTGCACACGCTCCGCGGCCGGAGGACGCGGATGCCCCCGGTCTCAAGTCGCCGGCGTGATCAGCATGGTCAACTGCGGGAACACGCCGATCAGCGCGAGCACCGCTGCCATGATGAACACATAGGGCAGCGTGCCGAGCACGATGCGGCGCAGCGGCACGTCGGGCGCGACGCTGCGCACGACGAAGAGATTGAGCCCCACCGGCGGATGGATCAGCGCCATTTCCATGTTGATGACGACCACCACGCCGAACCAGATGAGATTCCAGTGGTAAGCCTGCACCACCGGCACGAGCACGGGCATCGTCACGACGATGATCGCGATCGTCTCCATGAAGCAGCCCAGAAAGATCAGCAGCAGATTGATGCTCACGAACAGCACCCACGGCGCGACATGCGCCCCCGCCACGGCCTGCGTAAGCGAAATCGCCACCTGGCTCGTGGTCATCACGTAGCCGAATACGATGGCCGAGGAAATCACGGCGAGAATCATCACGCTGCTTTGCGCGGCGTTCACGAGAATCTCGCGGAATTTCCGCCAGGTCAGCTCGCGGTACACGACACCGGCCAGAACAAGGCTCGCCACGATGCCGAGCGAGGCCGCCTCTTGCGGCGTCGCGAGACCGCGGTAGAGCGAACCGAGAATGATGAGAATGAGCAGTGCGAATGGACCGATGTCCTTGAGTGCGAGAACACGCGCCTTGAGCGGCGCGAGCGGCCGGGTGCGACCCGCGCCGCCCTGCTCGCGCCGGCGCAGCGCAAGCGCGATCTGATACACGCCGAACGCGGCCGCCATGATGGCGCCCGGCACCAGTGTCGCCACGAAGAGCCGCCCGATGGACTGCTCGGCAATCACGCTGTAGACGATCAGCGGAATGCTGGGCGGCAGGAGAATGCCGAGCGTGCCGCCGGCCGCCACCGACCCGCAAGCCTGCCCGGAAGGCACCCCGTGCCGGCGCATTTCCGACACCGCGAAGCCGCCCACGGCAGCCGCCGTCGCCACGCTCGAACCCGACACGGCGGCCATCACGCCGCAGGCCAAAGTGGTCGCCACGGCAAGACCGCCCGGCACGCCGTCGAGTATCGTCGCCATCGCGCCGTAGAGCCGCGCGCCCATGCCCGAGGCGGAAACGATCGCGCCCATGAACATGAACATAGGCACCGAAGTGAGCGTGAACGTCGCGACCGATCCCCAATACGTGCTCGCGATCAGGTTCAGTGCGTCCCACCCGCCGCCAGTCACAAAGAGCGAGACGAGCGCGACGAACAGCAGTGCAAACGCAATCGGCACGCCAAACGAGAGCACCGCGAGCAGGCCGCCGAACATGCCCGCACCGATGAAGATCTGCGTCACTTCTCCCTCCCCAGCGCGAGCTCGTCGAGCTTGTCGTGTGCGCCCGGCGCTTGCCGCGCGCCTTTGGCCGTGAAGGCGAGCGAAGCGACGCGCGCGACCTGAGCCAGCACGAGCATGGCCGAGCCGGCTACGAGACATAGATAGGGAATCCACAGCGGCAGCGAGAACATGCCCCACGACCGTTCGCCGCTCGTCCACGCATCCCACCAGAATTCGAGCGCGAGCACGGCGACCACCAACGCCACGGCGGTCGCGACCAGCGCCGCGGCGAACGCAAGAGCGCGCCGCGCGCCCTCGCCCACGCAATGCCCGAGCACATCCACCTGGAGGTGGCGCGACTGCCAGGCGAGCGCCGCCGTGCCGACGAACGTCATGTACGCCATGAGATACGTCGTCACCTCGGTCACCCAGACATCGGAGAAATGCAGTACCTCGCGCGCAAGCACGCCGTATGAGATCACCGCGACCGTGGCGATCACGGCCATGCCAACCGAAAGCTCGATGCCTTTGTAAAGCGCATCGAGCCGCCGCTCCCACCGCTCGAATGGACGCTGCATGCCCTTGCCCCTACTTGTAGAGCGCCAGGCTCTCGTCGAGCAGACGCGCCCCATCCGGCACTTCGCTTCGAAACTTCGGGAAGCTCACCTGCTGGAACAGCTTCTCCCACTGGTTCCACTCGTCGAGCATCATCTTGTGGATCTGCACCCCGTGGCTCGCGAATAGCTGCGCCACGCGCCGGTCGTCAGCTTTGGCGCCTTCGAATGCGCCCTGCTCCAGGCTCTGTCCCACATCGGTCATGATCTTCTGCTGCGCGGGCGTGAGGCGGTTCCACGTTTTCATGCTGATCGCGATGGGCTCGATCGTGTAGTAGATGCTGTACTGCTCGGGCGAGTTGTAATACTTCGCCACTTCATAGAGCCGGTAAGAGCCGAACGTGCCCGACGACGTCCACAAGCCGTCGAGCAAGCCCAGTTGCATCGCGCTATAGGTTTCGGACGAAGCCATCGACACGGTGCTCGCGCCCGCGCTCTGCAAGGCGGCCTCCATCATCTTGCCCGCGCCGCGCACCTTCTGCTGCTTCAGGTCGCCGGGCACGTTGATGGGCTTCGAGCGTGAGGCCATGCCGCCCGAGATCTGAATCCAGCAGAGCGTCTTGAAGCCGTATGCCTCGATCTTCGCCTCCAGTTCCTTCCAAGGCGCGGAAGTGCGGAACCGGTAGACGTCCTCGGGCGTCTTCCAGAGACCCGGCAGCAGGATCAGATTGAGCTGGGGAATCGCGCCGGCCGCGTAGATATACGGGTAGATAGCAAGATCCACGCTACCGTTGCGCAGCGCCGTGTGCATGTTGAGCGCCTTGACGAGCGATTCCGCAGGGAAGATGTTGATGTGGATTTTGCCGCCCGAGCGCTGCGTCACCTCCTCGGCGAACTTCTTGCCCGTGGCAACCACGTAGTCGTTCGGATCGTCGGGCCACTGGTGGGCCATTTTCAGGGTGATCGTGTCGTCCGCGCGGGCGGCGGGCAAGGTCGCGCACAGGCACAGCGCGGCGCAAGAAAGGGCGAACATCAGGTTACGAAACCGTCTCATCCGTGTCTCCTGCAATCACATGGCGTTGTTGACCGACTAACGAACCAGCGGACTGGCGCGGCCGGATCAGCGTGGCTCGCTCAGCATGCGCGCCACATGTCCGTAAATCTGCACGACGCCCGCTTCGCGAACGCCAGCCGGAAGCGCATCGAGCAGTTCCGCCACACGGCGGTTGAGCAGGCTGCGCGCGTGCCAGAGCCTGCGGGTTTCGGCTGCCTGCGCGAGGTCGGCATGGGCCGCGCGCCACGCTTCATGCTCGTCGATTGCGTGTGACAGGCCTTCGATCGACGCACCCTCGCTCGCCTGCGTGAGCAGCACCGGCGGCACGCGCCGCCCCGCGCCGCGCTGGCGTTCGAGCACGTTGCGAATATCCTGCGCCATGCGCTCGGCGCCCGGCAGGTCGGCCTTGTTGACAACCACGATGTCCGCGGTTTCGAGCACGCCCGCCTTCATCGCCTGGATCTGGTCGCCCGATTGCGGACCCATCATCAGCACGAGCGTATCGACGAGCGAGCGTGCACCCGCTTCGATCTGGCCGACGCCAACCGTCTCGATCAGGATCTCGCCGAAGCCCGCGGCCGCGATGGCGGCCAGCACGTCGGCCAGGTTATCGCTCAGACCGTCTGCGCAGCGGCCGCTAGGGAGCGAGCGGATATACACGTCGGTGCCCGCCAGCAGCGCGTCCATGCGCACGCGGTCGCCCAGCAACGCACCGGAAGACTTCGGGCTGCTCGGGTCGATGGCGACGATCGCGAGCGCCTCGCCGCGCGCGGCGCGCAGCCTGGCGAGGCGGCCGATCAGCGTGCTCTTGCCCGCGCCGGGCGGCCCCGTGAAGCCGACGCGGCGGGCCGCCGCTTGCGGCTCGTCGCGCAACGCCGCCAATGCTTCGGTTACCGAAGCATCGGCGAGACGCGAGAGGTCGCGCGCGAGCCTGCGCCGCGCGGCCAACCCGGCTTCGTCTGGCTGCACCCGCGTCTGCGCCGTGCTCATGTCGGCACCTCGGCCGCCCAGGCGGCCGTATGCTCGCCGAGCAGCGGCGGCAACCCATAGCGCGTGCGCACGCCGTCGATGCGCACGGGATTGCCGACGACCTTGAGCGGCCCCGCTTCCGACTCGATCTCGACCACCATCTCGCGCGCCTCGCTCTGCACGCTCGCGAGCGCCTCCGCGATGCTCGCGAGCCGCGAAACGACCACGCCCGACGAAGCGAGGCAATCGAGCCAGTGCTGGGTGGTTTCACGCTCGAACAGCGCCGACAAGGCCGCCAGCACTTCCGGGCGGTGCGCGCGCCGCTCGGCCATGGTCGCGAACCCCGGTTGCGTGACCCACTCGGGGCGCCCCACGCGCTGCGCGAAAATGCGCCAGAAGTTGTCGTGGGTGATGAAGACCATGAGCCAGTCGTCGCGGGTCTTGAAGAGTTGCGCCGGAACGATATACGGATGCGAGGACAGCGGGTGGCGCATGGGCGTCTCGCCGCCATTGAGCACCGCGCCTGCGAGGTAGTTCAGTTGCGAAACCATGACGTCGAACATCGCGATGTCCACCTGGCCGCCGCGTCCTTCCACGATTTTCGCCAGCAGTCCCACGGCGCCCATGATGCCGGTCGAATTGTCCACGGCCGAGTAGCCCGCCTTGGTGGGCGGCCCGCCCGGATCGCCCGTGAGATTCATGATGCCGGTGAGCGCCTGAATCACATAGTCATACGCGGGCAGGTCCGCATGCGGGCTGTCGAGCCCGAAGCCGGTGAGCGCCACGCACACGATGCGCTCGTTGAACGCGCGCAGATGCTCGTAGGTAAGGCCCAGCCTGCGTATGGCCTGAGGCCGCAGGTTGGTCACGAGCGCGTGCGCGTCGCGCGCGAGCGCCGCCAGCGAGCGCCGTCCGCTTTCGCTCGCGAGATCGAGCACGACGCTTTCCTTGCTGCGGTTCAAGCTTGCGAAATACGCGTTGTGCGGGCCAATCGAATGCGGGCTGATCGCGCGGCCGATATCGCCCTCGGGCGGTTCGATCTTGATGACCTGCGCGCCGAGGTCGGCCAGCAGCATCGCGCAGTAAGGGCCCATCAGCATGTGCCCGACTTCGATCACGCGGATGCCCGCGAGCGGGCCGCCTTGCGCCGCGCGCGAATGCGCGTTCATCGCAGCACCTTCGCCACGGCGTCGATCACGTCGTCGAGCGGCATGTCGCTCGTGAACACGCCGCGAATGCCCGCGCGCAGGAAGGCCGCACGGTCATCGGCCGGAATCGTGCCGCCCACGAACACGGGAATATCGCCCGCACCGCTTTGCGCGAGCAACGCCACGGTACGCGCGACGAGTTCGTTGTGGCTGCCCGATAGAATGGAGAGGCCGACGGCGTCGACGTCTTCGTCCACGGCGACCCGCACGATATAGTCAGGACTCTTTCGCAATCCCGTGTAGATCACGCTTGCGCCGGCGTCGCGCAGCGCGAGGGCGATCACCTTGGCACCGATGTCATGACCGTCGAGACCCGGCTTCGCAACCAGGATGCGCTTGCCCTTGAGCGGGGTGGCGCTGGTGCCCGCCCGCTGCGCGGCGCCCGCCGCGGGTGCTGCTTGATCCAGTGCGTTCATAGATGTACCGGCTCCTCGAATTCGCCCCACTGCGCCTTCAGTTGCGCGACCATCTCGCCGACCGTTGCATAGGCATGGCAGCAGTCGACGAGATACGGCATCAGGTTGCCTTCCTCGCGCGCCGCCACCTCGCCAAGCGCCGCGAGCGTTTTGCGCGCCTCGGCCTCGTTGCGCGTGTCGCGCAGGCGCTCGAAGCGCTCGAGAACCGTCGCGCTCGCCTGCGGATTGAGGTGAAAGAGTTCGCCCGGCTGCTCGGCCTGGTCCTCGCGCCTGAAGCAGTTCTGGCCCACCACGATCCGCTCCTGCGCGTCCGTGTCGCGCTTGCGCTGCAACGCGCTCTGCGCGATGCGCAATTGCAGCCAGCCGTCTTCGATCGCCTTCACCGCGCCACCGTAGTCATCAATCTCGGACATCAGCTCGCGCACGCGCGCCTCGCTGCGGTCGGTCAGCTCCTCAACGAAGTACGAACCGCCGAGCGGGTCCACCGAACGGGCAATGCCGCTTTCGTAGCCGATGATCTGTTGCGTGCGCAACGCTATTTCGGCCGAAAACTCGGTAGGGATCTGGAACGCTTCGTCATACGCGCAGGTGAACACCGACTGCGCCCCGCCCATCACCGCCGCACAGGTTTCGATGGCTACCCGCACGATGTTGTTATAGGGCTGCGCGGAAGTCAGCGAAGAACCGCCGCACACCACGCCGAAGCGGAACATCTGTGCCTTTTCGTCGTCCACGCCGTAGCGCTCCTTGATCAGCCGCGCCCACACGCGCCGCCCTGCCCGGAACTTCGCCACTTCCTCGAACAGGTCCATGTGGACGTAGAAGAAAAAGCTCAATCGCCGCGCGAATTTCGCCACATCGCCGCCGCGCGCCACGACGGCATCGACATAGGCGAGCCCGTTGGCGAGCGTATAGGCCATTTCTTCCACTGCCGTGCAGCCCGCGTCGCGCATGTGCGCGCCCGCGATGGAGATAGGGTTGAAGCGCGGCGACACGTCGTTCGAGTAGAGGATCGAGTCGGCGATCAGGCGCATCGAGGGGCGCACCGGGAAGATCCACGTTCCGCGTGCGACATATTCCTTGAGGATGTCGTTCTGTATCGTTCCGGTGAGCTTCTCTCGCGGCACGCCCTGCTTGTCGGCGCAGGCCACGTACATGGCGTAGATCATCGCGGCGGTGCCGTTGATCGTGAACGACGTCGAAATGCGGCTCAGGTCGATGCCCTTGAACAGTAACTCCATTTCGGAGAGGTTCGAAAGCGACACCCCCACCTTGCCGATTTCCGAACGCGCCATGGCGTCCTCGGGATCGAGGCCGCATTGAGTGGGCAAGTCGAGCGCGACGGAAAGTCCTGTCTGCCCTTGCTGGAGCAAAAATCGATAGCGCTCATTCGACTCTTCCGCCGTGCCGAAACCCGAGTACTGGCGCATCGTCCAGAGCCGGCCGCGATAGCCGTCGGGAAAAATGCCGCGCGTGAACGGGAAACGGCCAGGCTCGCCGATGCGCGCATGCGGGTCTTCCTGTGCCGGCCCCGCGACCACCGGCACGCGCAGCCCGGAGGGCGTGCGATCCGGGTATGGCACGCTCATCGCTTCGTCGAGTTCCGCTGTACTTGACTTCACTTCATGCACTCCCCAAGAACTCGCCAGCCGCATCGTGGCCGGGCTTGCTCGCCTCGAAGCCGCTCTCGCGGTCCTATGTGCTCGCGCCGTGCGCTGGTGCGCGCCGTCGCTCCAGGAACTGCTGCGCCCGCGCCCAGTGCTCCGGCGCAATCCAGGTCGCGGCGAACGCGTCGCGCTCGGCATCGCGCATCGCCTGCCACGCAACGCGCCGATGCGCGTTCGCCAGTTGCTTGATGGCGCGCAAGACGTGCGGCGGGCGCGCGGTGAAGGGCGCGACGAAGCTCGCCACGAGCGCGTCGAGCGGCTGTGTGTCGCCGCAGACCTCGTCGATCAGCCCGAGCGCTTGCGCCTCGCGTGGCTCCATCGCCTGCGCGGCGGCCAGCACGCGCATGGCGCGCGAAGCGCCAAGCAGTGCGAAAAGATCGGCCGCGCCGCTGAAACCCGTGGTGATCGCAAGCGTTGCCTGGATAAAACCGATCGCGGCGTGCGGCGCGGCCACGCGGTAGTCGCAAGCCATGGCCAGTTCCGCCCCGCCGCCGAGCGCGCTGCCGTTGAGCGCGGCGATCACCGGCACGGGCGTGGCGCGAATGGCGTCGAGCGTGGCGGCGGCGTGGTCGAACAGCGCGATCGCATCGGCCTCGCTGCGCAGCGTGTCGAATTCGCGCAAGTCGCCGCCCGCCGCGAACGAACGATCGCCCGCGCCCGAGAGCACCACCGCGTGCAGCGCTTCGTCGCGCGCCGCGTGCGCAAACGTTTCACGCAATGCCGCCAGTGTCGCCCGGCTCAACGCGTTGCGCTTCTCCGCGCGATTGATCGTCACGTACAGGACGCCGTCGCGCATGTGGCTGACAACCAGGCGTTCGGCATCGCTCATCGGCGTTGCTCCCTGATTGCGTGCTCACCATGAAGCGCCCCACTCATGGGTTGCCTCGCTCGATATCGCGCTGTACGTCGAGCAGAAGCCCCGCAACGCGCTCGATGACCGCTTCCATGCGATGGCGCGGCCCGGCCACCGCAATGCCGAGCACGTCGCGATTCACGTTCACGGGAACCGCAACCGCGTAGACGTCGCTCACACTTTCGCCGCGCGTCACGAAGTAGCCGTGCTCGCGCGCCTGAGCGATTTCCTCGAACAAGGCCTCATGCGAAGTCACGGTGTGATCCGTGACGGCGGGCAACGGCGCTTGCGCGAGCTGGCGGCGCAGTTCCTCGGGCGCCACACGGCCCAGCATGGCTTTGCCTATCGATGTCGAATGCAATGGCTTCAGCGCGCCCGCCGCCGAGCTGTAGCGAATGGTTTGCGGCCCTTCGAGCACGCGCAGATAAACAATCTCGTCGTGCTGGCGCTTGCCGACGATAACGGTTTCCTGAGTCGCGTCGCGCAGCGTTTCCAGAAAGGGCTCCAGCCGCTCCAGATAGGGATCGTGCGCCATGATCTTTTCCGCCATGTCATACAGGCGGCGCGTGGGAAAGAGGTCCTTTCGGCGGCTCGTGAGGTAGAGGTAGCCGCGCTCCATCAGCACACGCACGATGCCGTGACTGGTGCTGACCGGCAGCCCCGCTGCCTGCGAGAGCTCGCTCAATGTCATGGGCCGCCCCTCGGCCTCGAAGGCTTCGAAAATTCCCAATGCTCGGTCGGTAGGCTTCATTTTTCGAAATGGCGAAAAGTAATTTGCTATTTCGAATTCAGTATAGGCACAACTCGCTGGAAGTCCCAAAGTTTCGATACCTGGTGGATTACCTGGTCAATGCGCTGCAATTGCATGTTGCAGCGCGACACGCGTGCGAGCGGTCTTCTCAACCCCGCATCAAAACAGGCTTTGCGCCGGGCTGTCCGTCACGACCTGCCAAACCAGCAGCAGATTCAATGCGACGACGATCGCAACGCACGCCCACGCAAGGGCAAGCGGAATGCGCTTGATGCGGAATGCCCCCATGAGGCCCGCGTCGGCGGCAAAGCGCACGAGCGGAACGACGGCAAACGGCAGCTGAATACTCAACACGACCTGACTGGCAATGAGCAGTTGATTCGACCCGTGCTCGCCAAACGCGCTCACGGCGAGCAGTGCGGGACCGATCGCGAGCGTTCGGGTCAGCAGCGCACGCGCCCACGGCGCGCTTCTCAATTGCAGGAAGCCTTCCATCACCGCCTGTCCGGCCAGCGTGCCGGTGACCGTCGCGTTCAGTCCGCACGCCAGCAGCGCGGCCGCGAAAACAAGGCTTGCCCAGTGGCTGCCGACAAGCGGCGCAATCAGGCGATGGGCCTCGGCCAGGTCGCTGACTTCGTCATGGCCGCTCGCGTGGAACACGGCCGCGGCCACGATCAACAGCGCGGCATTCACGAGAAAGGCGAGGCTGAGGGAAATCAGCGTGTCGGCATTGACGGCTTTGATGGCCTTCGAGACCAAGCGGTCATCGCGCCCGAGGGCGTGATTTTTCACGAGCGCGGAGTGGAGGTAGAGGTTGTGCGGCATCACCGTCGCGCCCAACATGCCGGCGGCCAGCCACAGCATGCCGGGGTCGCGCAGCAGCGCGGCCGGCGGCACGAGCCCGGCCACCGCGCGATGCCATGACGGGCTCGCCAGCGCCAGTTCGATCACGAAGCAGCACGCCACAAAGAAAATCAGCGCGGTGACGGCGGTTTGCAATGGCGCGCGGCCACGACGCTGAAGTGAGAGCATCGCAAAGGTCCCGATGGCGGAAAGCATTACGCCAGCCGAAAGCGATACGCCCAGCAATAGCTGCAACGCGACCGCGCTGCCGACGACCTCCGCAACGTCGCACGCGATGATCGCAATCTCGCAGCCGAGCCAAAGCATGATCGTTAAGCGCGGACTGTAGCGCTCGCGGCACAACTGCGCGAGATCTTTCCCGGTTACCACGCCGACTTTCGAAGCCAGCCATTGCAGCAGCAGGCCCATCAAACTCGACGCGAATACGACGCTCAGCAATTGATAACCGTATTTCGCCCCGCCTCCCAGCGCCGTGGCCCAGTTCCCGGGGTCCATATAGCCAACCGCGACCAGGGCGCCCGCGCCGCGCAAGGAGAACCAGCGCGTGCGCGCGCGTAGCGAGCGGCGTAGCCACGCGCTGGCGCGAGCGTTGTTGCACGGCGCACGTACAGCAGCGTCCGCGCCCTCCAAAGGCAGTGACCGGTTGCTCATGCGCTTGCGCGAGCCGAATCGGCGCCGATCTGCACGCCGGCCATCTCTTCGACGACCAGGGCGATCGCTGAATGATCCATTCCGCCACGACCTTGATCGACCCCGTGCTTCCAAAGCGCATGAACGGCCGCCCCGACATGCGCGGGCGCGTGCGCGTCGCGCGCCATGGCAAGCGCGATGCCCACGTCCTTGAGCATGAGCGCCATCGAAAAGCCTGGTTCGAACTTTCTGGAAAGAATCTGCTGGGGGAACTTGGTTTCGCTCGCGGCGCTGCGCCCGCTACCTGCGTTAATGACATCGAGCAGCGTTTGCGCGTCTACGCCCAGCTTCACGCCCAGCGCCATCGCCTCGGACGTGATGGCGAGCGTCGTCGCCGTGATGAGATTATTCAGCGCCTTGGCGGTGTGGCCCGCCCCAATGGCGCCCATGTGAAACACCTGCGCGCCAATCGCCTGCAAGACCGGCATGGCCTGCCGCAGCACTGCCGCGTCGCCTCCGGCCATGATCGTGAGGGCGCCGGTCTCGGCCTTTTGCACGCCGCCGCTCACCGGCGCATCGAGCATCAGGATGCCGCGCTGCCCGAGCGCACCGGCGATCTCTTTCGTGACCGACGGCACCGAAGTCGTCACGTCGATCAGGAGGCTGCTGCGGGTCATGCCACTGGCCAGCCCGCCTTCGTCCAGCACGACACGCCTGACGATGTCGGCATCGGGAAGAACAGTGAGGACGACGTCATGTTCCGAACCGAGACTTCGAAGGTTGGCGTAGGGCGTCGCGCCGCGTGCCGCCAGCGCTTGTGCCCGGCTCCCATCGGTGTCGAAAACGCCGATACGGTGGCCCGTATCCAGCAGCCTTCCGGCGATGCGCCCGCCCATTTGCCCCAGCCCCACAACTGCAATACGCTGTTTCATGATTGCCCCTGACACGTTGTATGAATCCGCTTTTCAGCCCTGCGATTCCGGCAGCCGGATCAACAGACCGTCCATGCCGTCGCAGACCTTGAGTTGACAGGTGAGCCGCGATCCCTCGGCGCGCATGTACGCGAAGTCGAGCAGGTCGACTTCGACTGCTTCGGCAGGCGCGATCCGATCACGCCACGCTTCGTCGACATACCCGTGGCAGGTGGCGCAAGTGCATGCGCCGCCGCAATCCGCGTCTATGCCTCTCACGCCGTTCTGGACCGCGGCCTCCATGACGGATTGGCCCGCCTCCGCGCTCACTTCGCGTTGCTTGCCGCCTGGCTCGATAAAAATGATGGTGGGCATCACGGTGCTCCCGCTTCAATTGATCAATGCGCTTTGTCCCGACAACGAAACATCGGCCAACGCCACGTTCGGATTTTCGATTTCGTGCGCAACGGGGCTACACCCGGCTTCCAGCCACCGCTTTGCGCTCATGAAGGCTTTCGTGTCGTTGATGGCGTCCACCGCCAGCAAGCGAGGGCCCTCGTAGTACCAGACGGAGCGCGCCGCCCCCTGTGCCTTGCGCACGGCAACGTGCGTGTAGCCGAGATTCAGGCCGGCGATTTGCAGCCGGGTCGAATACTGATCGGACCAGAACCACGGAACCGGCCGATATTCGACGCTCTCGCCAACGATCGCACGCGCCACGGCTTCGGCCATATCAACCGCGTTTTGAACGGACTCGAGCCGTACCCGCTGGCCCCGATACGGAAAGCGCGCGCAGTCGCCAGCCGCATAGATGAAGGGGTCGATCGTGCGTCCCGATCCGTCAACCACGATGCCGTTGTCCACCAGCAAGTGCGCCTGCCCGGCGAGACCCGTTTCGGGCACCACGCCGATGCCCGCCACCACGACGTCCGGCTCGATCGAAACGCCATTGGACAGGCGCGCGGCAATCATCCCGTTCTCGCCCTGCTCCAGCCGCGTCAACGCCACGCCTTCGTGCATACGCACACCATTGGCCTCATGCAGCGCCCTGAAATATGCGGCGGTTTCCGCGCAAGCCACGCGCGAGAGAATTCGCTGGTCGCGCTCGATGACGGTGACCCGCATGCCGAGATTCCTCGCCACCGCCGCCGTTTCGAGCCCGATAAAGCCGCCGCCCACCACGAGCAGGTGCCGGTCTCGCACCAGGCTCTCGCGCAGTGCCTCTGCATCGGCAAGCGTGCGAAACAGGTGGACTTTCGGCGCCCTCGCGCCATGAACCACGGGCAAGCACCGAGGGCGCGCACCCGTTGCGAGTATCAGATGGTCATAGCCGAGCACCCCGCCGTCGGCCAACTCGACGTGTTTCTCCTCGCGGTGGATCGCGACGACGGGGCAATCCACCCGCAACCGTATGCGCTCGCTCTCGTAAAGGTCACGGCTTTTGATCAGCAGGCGCGCGGCGTCCCCGTCACCGTTCAGATATTTCTTCGACAACGGCGGGCGGTGATAGGGCAAATGCGGTTCGCCACCGGCTATGGTGATCTCGCCAGCGTAGCCAAGCGCCCGCAGCTTGAACGCACAAGATACACCCGCCTGCCCCGCCCCGACGATGACGACACCTCCGTTCGGGTTCCTCATGATTTCCCGGCGCTTTCCATGTCTGCGATCACCTCCTGCACTATCCGAAAGCTGTCGACCGCCGCCGGCACACCGCAATACACCATGACCTGCATGAACACCTCTCGCAGTTCTTCGCGGGTCCACCCGTTATTGATCGCGCCTCGCACATGCGCCTTCAGTTCGGTCATGCGGCCGAGCGCCGAGATCATGCCGAGATTGAGCAGCGAACGATCCCGGCGGCTCAGCCCGGGGCGATTCCAGATTTCGTCCCAGCAATACTCGGTGACGAGTTGTTGCATCGGCCAGTTGTATTCCGTCGCGCTGTCAAGCGCCTTCGCCACGTATTCGTCGCCGAGCACCGCACGCCGCGTTGCCAGTCCTCGTTCGAATTTCTCGCTTCGCTTTGCTTCGTTCATGTCGCTTCCCAGTGGTTTCGAGCGGTTTGCAGGGGCACTTCAAATGTCCACGTACACGTCCCCGTCCCGCACGGAGACCGGGTAGGTCTTGACGCGGCTGTCGCTCACGCCAAACAGGCACTGGCCCGTTTCGATGTCGAATTCCCAGCCATGCCACGGGCACTTGAGCACCTGGCCTTCCATGCCAAAGCGGTATTCGCCTGCGCACGCGGTGGGCAGCATCGTGCCTTCAACGGTGCCTCGCGCCAGCGGCGCCCGCTTGTGCGGGCACAGGTTCCTCACGGCGTACACCTTGTGACCGACCTTGAATACACCCACGGGTCTGCCGTCCACGTCGAGCGTCAACGCGTCGTTTTCCGGCAGTTCGTCCAGACGGCCGACGTTATGCTCCATGTGTGGCTCCCAATGCGCAGTGCGATTTCAGGTTGAACAACTCGGCCGCGTTGTCATGGAAAATGCGCTGCTTCATGGTCGCGGGCAAACGCTGGAAGGTGGTCTGCGGATAGTCCGTGTCCCAGTGCGGGTAGTCGGTGCTGAAGAGGATCGTGCGCTCGGCATGCACCATTTCGAGAATCTGCGTCAGGTACTCGTCTTTTTCGGGCTCCTCCAGCGGCTGGCTGGTGAAGCGAACGTGGTCCAGCACGTAAGAACTCGGTTCCTTTTCGAGCCAGGGCACTTCGCGGCGGAACTGGCGCCAGTTCTGATCGAAGCGCCAAAGCATATGCGGCACCCATCCGAAGCCGAATTCGGCAGCGAGGATCATCAGCTTTGGAAAGCGCACGAATACGCCTTCAAACAAGAGGCTGGCGATGTTTCCCATTGCGATTTGCGGGAAACAGGAATGCCGCTCGATATAGGTGCTGGGCACGCCGCCCGCGAACGCCACGCTGGTCTGAAACGCGCCTTCCGTACCCGTGGGGTGGAGAAAGATCGGCAGGCCCAGTTCTTCGGCGGCCTCGTAGATGGGGAAATAGTGCGTGTTGCCCATCAGGATATTCACAAGCGGCAGGTACACCGCCACGATCTCTTCCCTGCCGCCAATGCGGCGAATCTCCTTCGCGGCCTCGTGCGGGTCATGCGCCGCCACGCACATGGCAAGGCGGTAGCGGCTGTCCACGTCCAGCCATTTGTCGATGAAGTAATCGTTGAAGGCGCGCGCGAGGACAACGGCTTCACCCGCGTTCGGCAGCGAGACGAGCTTGCCCGCCTGGATCGACGACAGCACGGCATATTCGATGTCGAGCTTGTCCAGGTGGTCCTCGCGCAGGAAGTGCGGGTCGGAGCCGCCGATGCCGCCAGCCGGTGTCGTGGCGTCACGGCGGATCGAGGTCGCGCCCGCCAGCGGCGGACGAAGCGGATGGTCGGGCAGCGTCGCGCGCTTGCCTTCGAACTTCATCTGCCAGTGCTTGCTCATATAAGGTTTGAGGCCGTCGATATCGCCCGGCACCCACGGGTGAACATCCGAATCGATGATTTTCATGCGTGAATTCACCATTGATCGTTTCAAACTCATTAGTACTGTGAAGTAATGATGGGTGGTTCCGGCACCTTCTCCCGGTCCCTCGCGATACCCGCTCCAACCCACGCCCTGGCCGCCGCCGTTGTCGTTTATCGCGTTGTTGTTGAGCGTTCGATGATGCTACTATTGGCCGCGCGTTCGGCGAATCTTGCTTTTTGGGGACCCGGATTCGGCTGAGCCGAACGCTCGCGAACCGCCGCCGTCGCTCAAGCTCTCGCCGCCCGACACAGACGCGCGAGGCAGCGGCCCGTCGGGCGCCCCTCGTCGTGCAACAGGAACAACCCGGCATGCACTTTGATCTCGCGGATATCCGTGTATTCATTCACGTAGCGGAGTCGTCGAGCGTCACCCAGGGCGCCCGGCGCGCCAACCTGTCGCCGGCCGCGACCAGCGCGCGCATCAAGGCGCTGGAGAACCAGCTTGGCGCCCGGCTGCTCTATCGCGACAGCCGGGGCGTGACACTCACGCCCGCCGGCGAGAAACTCTTGACGCACGCGAGAGTGATCCTGCGTCAGGTCGACTATGTGAAGAGCGAATTCGCGGAGTATGGGAGCGGCTTCTTTGGCCACGTTCGCATCTTTGCCAACACCACCGCGGTAACGGAGCATCTGCCGGAGGTGCTGGCGCAATTCCTGGCCACCCGCCCCGCGGTCACCGTGGATCTTCAGGAGCGGCTGTCGCGCGAAATCGTCAGAGGCGTGCTCGATGGCTCGGCGGACATCGGCCTGATCGCAGGTCCAGTGGAAGCTCAGGGGCTCGAAGTCATTCACCACAGCACCGACCGGCTTCTGCTGGCCTTGCCCGAGGGCCACAAGCTCGCGGCAAAGCCCTCCGTCACGCTCGCCGAGACCCTCGACTATCCTCACATCACCTATCGTGAAGGCAGCACGCTGTTCGATCTTGTCGCGTCACACGTGGAGAACCTCGGCCGGACATTGCCCATGCGTATTCAGCTTGCCAGCTATGAGGCAATCTGCCGGATGATCGAATCGGGTGTCGGCATCGGCATTATTCCGGAGTCCGCCGCTGTGCGGCACCGCAAAACGATGCGGCTCGTTACCGTACCGCTCGAAGAGCCGTGGGCGATACGCGAGCGCAGCCTGCTCGTGCGCGAACTCGATGGCATGCCTGGCTGCGTGCGGGACCTGATGGAAACCCTAAGATCGGGGTGAACGAAATAACGTCCCGCCAGGGCGTGGAACAGGGCTTTCCGGGCGCACATCGCTCCTGGTACTTTCCACGACTCGTATACATATACGGATCAACAAGCCCGGCAAGCCCGTATAAAACGCTGTACCGCTCCGCGCCATGGGGAGCAACAGCCCGCCCCAACCTGGAGTCCTGTCATGCGCGAGGTCGCGAATCCACACACCACCGGCGTGGCCAGCGCGGTGACCGAGTCTCGCGGCTCGCCCTCTAACGAAGCGCAGCAGGTTCGCGCGCCCCAGGAACGGCCGGGCACACGCAGTCTTTCGCGCAGCATCAAGGTGATGCGCATGGTCGCCAGCCGGCCAGGCATCGGATGGCGCCTCAGCGACCTGGCCCACGCATGCGAGGAGGACCGGGCCACCGTGCACCGCGTATTGACACGCCTCGTCGACGAGCGGCTGGTGCGGCAGCGCCATGATGACCGTCACTATTTGCCGGGCCCATTGCTGTTCGAACTCGGACTCGCCCTGCCCGAGCACGCCCAGTTTCAGCGCAGCGCGGAAACCATACTTCGCGTGTTCGCACACGAAATGAATTGCGTTGCCATGCTGCTCCTGAGAAGCGGGGACGATTTCGTGTGCGCCGTGCGCGAGGGCAGCGCGCTTCATACGGGAACCATGATGCATCCGGGCACCCGCAGGCCATTGATCACCTCGGCCGGCGGCCTTGCCATCCTGCTGACGTTGCCGGAGCGCGAAGCCAGCCGAATCGTCGCTGAAAACACCGAGCAGGAAATCAAGCGGCATGGCCACGGCCGGCTCAACGGCCTCAAGCGAATGAGAGAGCGCTCCGCTCAATATGGCATGGGCCTCAATCTCGGCGACCTCGTGCCCCATTCATTCGCGTATGCGCTGCCCGTGCGCAATCGTGCAGGCGAGACATTTGCGGCATTCGTCATCACGGGCAAGCCGGAGCAGTTTCCGGAGTCGAGCGTTGACGAACTCCGCTTGAAGCTGCGCCGCGTCGCCGACGCGCTGGAGATTGAATCGGCGGTTCTCGAAACATGAAAGCACGGCGCAGAAACTGCGCCTGCTGATCGCATCGCAGCAATCCTTCTCGCCAGAACGCTCGCTACCTCAACGCGCCGCATCGCCCCCGCACGCCATCGCCCATCGTGCAGCGCAATGCACACCCACGGCGAAACGCCGGCGTAAGGCAACGAATTTCAACCCGTGAACTATTCCTCGGCGGCGAAAGTTGCGGCCGAGGAAAATCCGTATCATCAATTTAGCGTGTACTGACGAATCGACTGCACCCGGAGCTTCCTCCACCTGGTACGCGCGGCCTGCGCGCGCCTGATCGCGTTCGCGCCAGGTTCCTTAAAAAAAGCGCTGCCAAAAGCGCACGGCAATGGAGACAGGCATGTGGATAAAGCATCTCAACAAGACTGAGCGAAGCACGATGACGGGCTGCTTCCTTGGCTGGACGCTGGATGCGCTGGACGTCCAGATCTTCAGTTTCGTCATACCGACCCTCATGCTGACGTGGCATATCAATACGTCACAGGCGGGCGTGCTGGGTACCGTCACGCTGCTGCTCTCCGCGGTGGGAGGATGGCTTTCGGGCTTCGCCGCTGATCGATTCGGAAGAGTCCGCGTATTGCAGGTGACGATTTTCTGGTACGCGTTGTTCACGTTTCTGAGCGGCTTTGCCCAGAACTACGAGCAACTCTTCATCTGTCGCGCGCTACAGGGTTTTGGATTTGGCGGCGAATGGGCGACCGGCGCGGTCCTGATTGGCGAAGTCGTTCGAAAGGAGTATCGCGGCCGCAGCGTGGGCATCGTGCAGAGCGGCTGGGCGGTAGGCTGGGGGCTCGCGGCGCTGCTGTTCGGCTTGTTCTTCTCGATCATGCCCGAAGCGATCGCGTGGCGCGCGCTGTTCTGGATCGGCCTCGCGCCTGCTTTGCTGGTCTTTTGGGTTCGGCGTCACGTTCCCGAGTCGCATCTTTATCTCGGGCAGCAGCGCAACCGGAAAGAACATGCTGAATCGTCGGGTCTGCTCGCGATCTTCCGTCCCGAGTACCTGACAACCACGTTGCGCGTGTCGGCGCTGGCAACAGGTTCGATCGGCGGGTCGTACACATTCCTGATCTGGCTGCCGACTTACCTTAAAACAACGCGCGGCCTCTCGGTCATTGGCACTACTGGCTATACCTTCGTCATGATCGCCGGCGCATTCGTCGGGTTTGTGCTGGGCGCCTATCTCGCCGACCTCATTGGCCGCAAGAAGACCTTCTTCGTCAGCGCGGTGGGCGCCGCGATTCTGCTCGCCCTCTACATGCTGGTGCCCTTCGGCAACGAAACCATGCTGTTTCTGGGGTTCCCGCTCGGACTGTGTGCTTTCATGATGTTCTCGCCGATGGGGCCGTTCATGACCGAACTCTTCCCCACGCGTGTCCGCGCCACGGGGCAAGGGTTTTGCTACAACTTCGGCCGCGGTATCGGCGCGCTATTCCCGGCGCTGGTCGGCAAACTCACGAGCGAGGTCGGGCTGGCGAACGCCATCGCCATATTTGGCGTCGGCGCTTACGCGGTCATGGTTCTCGCCATCCTCACGCTGCCGGAAACACTGGGCCGCAGTTTGCCCGAGGACGAAGCCGCCGGTTCCCCCGAGACGGACAACGACGCCACGAGAGGGTACACGGCCTGATCGTGCTCCGCCCACCCTTCGCACATTGCAAGGAGTTCTATCGCGATGCATGCCGCAACAACTGCTCCACCACTCTGCCAGCCCGCAAGGCAGTCGATCCGCCATCCGCTGAAAAAGGCACCCGCGAACGCCTGCGACTGTCACATTCACATCATTGGCCCCCACGCCCGGTTTCCGCTGAGCCCGAGCCGAGCCTATACGCCGCCCGAAGCGTCGATCGCGCAATACGAGGCCGTGCAGGACATTCTCGGTACAGGGCGGGTCGTCATCGTGCAGGCAAGCGTTTATGGCACGGACAACCGCTGCACGCTTGCCGCGCTCGAACACTTCGGGCAAAAGCGGGCCCGTGGCGTCGCGGTCGTCGATCCGTCGATCAGCGACGCCGAGTTGAAGAGGATGCACGACGCGGGCGTGCGCGGCGTCCGCGTCAACCTGGTCACGCCGGGCGGGCCGCCGGCCGCGCATTTGAGTGCGCTCGCCAAACGGATCGCGCCGCTCGGATGGCACACGCAAGTGTTCCTCAACGGCGCGGCATTGCCCGAGATCGCGCCGACGCTCCAGGCACTTCCAACCGAAGTCGTGATCGACCACCTCGGCCACGTTCCTTGCACCTGGGGCGTGAAGCACCCCGCTTACGACGCGTTGCGCTCCCTCCTGGACAGCGGCCGCGTGTGGCTCAAGGTATGCGCGTACCGTTCGTCCGCCGCCGGGTATCCCTTCGAAGACGTCGACGACATCGCAGCCAACCTGATCGCGTACGCGCCGCAGCGGTGCGTCTGGGGCACGGACTGGCCGCATCCCTCATTCGAGGGCACGATTCCCGACGACGGCGAATTGCTCGATGCCTTCATGCGCTGGGCGCCCGATCCCGCGATCCAGCAGAAGGTGCTGGTGGATAACCCTGCCCAGCTCTACCAGTTTTCTTGAGATCCGATTCTTCTCTTTCGCTTCAGGAACGCCCCCATGTTGACCAAGACAGACAAACTTTCGAAAGTCCGCGACCTCGTATCCGACGAAGAGTGGACCACGCGCGTGAACCTTGCCGCATGCTATCGGTTGATGCCGCATTTCGGCTTGAGCGACCTGATCTACAACCACATTACCGCTCGCGTACCCGGCGAGGAGGAACGCCTCCTCATCAATCCATATGGCTACCTGTATGAAGAAATCACGGCATCGAGCCTGATCGCGATCGACCTGGAAGGCAACGAGCTGCTCAATCCTCTGGAAGGCACGTATGGTGCGAACCGGGCCGGATACGTCATTCATAGCGCCGTGCACGCGGCCCGGCCGGACGTGACGTGTGTCATCCACACGCATAGCCGCGCGAGCATGGCCATTGGCGCGCTCAAATGCGGCCTGCTGCCTCTCACGCAAACGGCCATGCGATTCGGCACCGTTGCCTATCACGACTATCAAGGCGTCGCTGTCGATCTTGAGGAACGCGAATCGCTTGCCCGGGACCTCGGCAACGCCGAAGTGATGTTGCTGCGCAACCACGGACTGCTCGTTGCCAGCGCATCCATTCCTCAGGCGTTCAATGCCGCTTACTGGTTCGAGAATGCGTGCCGCGCGCAAGTCGACGCCATGTCCTGCCAGGCCGAGCTGCATCTTCCAACCGACGAGGTCATCGAGAAGACCAACTACTTGTACAAGCCATCCACACGACGCCCGTACGGAGAAATGGAGTGGCCCGCCATGCTTCGCTTTCTTGACCGACGAGATTCGTCGTACCGAAACTGATCAGGCCGCGGCAGCCCCCCCTCGCTTCAGCCGCCCACCGTCGCGGTGGGGCGCACCACGATCTCGTTCACATCGACGTCGGCCGGTTGCGAAATGGCATAGGCGATGGCCGCCGCGATGGCCTGCGGGTCCAGCGCGATACTGCGGTACGCGGCCATCGCCGCGGCGGTGGCCGGGTCCGTGATGGTGTCGGCAAGCTCGGATGTGACCACGCCGGGGCAAATGCTCGTCACGCGCAGCTTGTCGTTCTCCTGGCGCAGACCGTCGGAGATCGCCCGCACCGCGTATTTCGTCGCACAGTAGACGGCCGCCGTGGGCGACACCCGCAGCCCGCCGATGGACGACACATTCACGATCTGCCCGAAGCCCTGACGGTTCATCACCGGCAACACCGCCGCCACGCCGTACAGCACGCCCTTGATGTTGACGTCGACCATGCGGTCCCACTCGTCGACCTTGAGCGCATTCATGGGCGAAAGCGGCATGACGCCCGCATTGTTGACGATCACGTCCACTTGCCCATACTCCGCCAGCGCCGCTTCCACGAACGCGACGTTGTCCTCGCGGCGCGTCACGTCGAGCGCGCGCCAGGCCGCCGCACCGCCGCTCGAACGAATCTCTTCGCAGAGCGCGGCAAGCCGCTGCGTGCGGCGAGCGCCCAGCAGCAGCCGCGCGCCGCGCGCGCCCAGATAGCGCGCCGTTTCGGCGCCAATGCCGCTGCTCGCGCCGGTAATCAGCACCACTTTTGATTCGATGTTCTCGCTATTCATTTCAGGTTCCCGATTCGTTCTGGATGAGCCGACAGGATCGCGCGAGCGCACGTCCGACCGTTAGCCTGGTCCTCCGAGTTTCTTGCACGATTCTCTGAAACCGCGCGAGCACTCATGCGCAACGCGCCTTGCCATGCGACACTCGCCCCATGGAAAATATCGACGATCTCGCGAACCTGATCGCGCGCCATGCCCCCGTGGACGGCTCGCTCGACACCGCCATCGAGGGCGTGGGCCTGTTGCGCGCGTCGGCGGCAACCGAGCCGGTTCATACGCTTTACGAACCCTCGTGCTGCATCGTTGCGCAAGGACGCAAGCGCGCGAGCGTCGGCGGCCGCGAGTATCAATACGATCCCGCGCACTATCTGGTCGTCGGGCTCGACCTGCCGGTGATCGGCGCCGTGGTCGAGGCGAGCGCGGGCGCGCCGTATCTCAGCGTGCGCTTGCCGCTGAACCGCGAAACGCTCGCCGACGTGCTCATTCACAACGAGCCGCACGCGCCGCACGACGCCGGGCGCGCTTCGCCCGCCATCGCGGTGGGAACGGCCACGCCGCCACTCATCGACGCGGCCGCGCGCCTCCTCCATCTGCTCGATACGCCCGAGGACGTGCGCGCGCTCGCGCCACTGATCGAACGCGAAATTCTTTACCGTTTGCTGCGCGGGCCGCAAGCCGGCATGCTGCGCCAGATCGTGTACCAGACAGGGCGCATCAGGCGGATACAGAAAGCCGTGGCCTATATCCGGCGCCATTACCGGGAAGATTTCGCCATCGACGATCTGGCCGGCATCGCCGACATGAGCGTCTCGACGTTTCACGCGCAGTTCAAGGCGGCGACGCACATGAGCCCGCTGCGCTTTCGCACGCAGATCCGCTTGCAGGAAGCGCGCCGCCTGATGCTGGCCGAAGGACTCGGCGCGGCCGAAGCGGGCTTTCGTGTCGGCTACGAGAGCCCTTCGCAATTCAGTCGGGAGTACGGACGATTATTCAGCGCACCGCCCCGGCGCGATGCGGCGGCGCGCCGGGTGGCCAAGGCGACGTGAACACCCGCGCTTCAGAGGCCCAATCAGAGGCCCATTCAGTGGCCAAATCAAGCGGCTGGAAAGTCGGTCCCTTCCGTGAGTTCGCGCCACGCCTCGAAATTCGCACGCAGGGAGTCGAGGCGCTTGAGCGCGACGTCGAGCGCCGATTTGCCGAGCAGGAGCCGCAGCGGCGGCGCATCCGATTCCAGCGCGGCGATCACCGCTGCGGCCGCCCTGGCCGGATCGCCCGGCTGCTGGCCCGAGACCGCTCTTGTCGCCTCGCGGCGCTTGCCGGCCGTGGGCGCGTAATCGTCGATCACCGTTCTGGAGGCGATCATCGAACGACCCGCCCATTGCGTGCGAAACGCGCCCGGCTCGACAATCGTGACGCCGATGCCAAGCGGCCCCACTTCGTGCGCCAGCGATTCGGACAGCGCTTCGACGGCGAATTTCGTCGCGTGATAGTAGCCCGTGGCCGCGAATGCGACGATACCGCCGAGCGAAGAAAAGTTCACGACATGCCCGCGACGCCGCGCCCGCATGCCGGGCAGCACGGCCCGTGTGACGGCCAGCAGGCCGAACACGTTGGTTTCGAACTGCGCGCGTATGTCATGCTCCTCGCCTTCCTCGATGGCCGCGAGATAGCCATAGCCCGCCGCGTTCACCAGCACGTCCAGGCGGCCGAATCTTGCCTGCGCGGCGCTCACCGCCTCGGCGATCGACGCCGCATCGGTCACGTCCAGGCGAGTCGTCATGGCGGTATCGGGATACTCGCCGGCGAGGCTCGCCATATCTTCGGGATTGCGTGCCGCCAGCACAACGCGCCAGCCGCGCGCGAGCGCCAATGCGGCTATCTCGCGGCCCAGGCCCGATGAACTGCCGGTCACGAACCATACGGAATCTTCAGGTAATGCTGCCATCGTTGCGTCCTCGTTTTGCACAGAATGTGGGTGCAATGATGGCGCGGCGGCGCGATGGCGCGTTAGTCCGTTACGATCCATGTCTTGCACGATCCTGCCAACGCGCCTGGCTGCACGCCGCGCGCGCAACCCCACTTCGAGGCCGATACGCCATGCCAGCCAACCCGCAATCGGCGCTTCAGCGGCTAGTGCTGCGGCACTGCCATCAGCCGCGCAAGGCGACGTCGCTACCCAACGTCACCCTCTTTAACTGCGCGCAGCCCACGAAGCCCGTGCGCAGCCTCTACGAGCCCCGCCTTTGCGTGGTGCTTCAGGGGCGCAAGCGCGTGATGCTCGGGCGCACGGTTCACGACGCGGGGCCGTCGCAGTGCCTCGTCGCCACAGCCGATCTGCCCGTCACGGCCAGTGTGACCGAAGCGCGCCCCGACAAACCGCACCTTGCGGTGACGTTGACGCTCGAACGCCTGCGCGTGGCCGAGGTCTGGTCGACCATGCCCGCGCGGCCCGCGCCACAAGGCGGCGCATGCGGGCTCGTCACCGGTGCGCTGGAGCAAGACCTCATCGACCCGATCACCCGCTTGCTGGGCATACTCGACCGGCCGCAGGACGCTACCGTGCTCGCGCCCATGATCGAGCGCGAGATCATTTACCGCCTCCTGCAAGGCGCGTTCGGTCCTGTCCTCGCCGGTCTCGCCAGCGATCCCAACCTGACGCAGATCGACCGCGCAACCCGTTGGCTTCGCGACCATTACCACCTGCCGTTTCGTATCGATGACCTGGCGTCGCGCGTCGGCATGAGCGCGACCTCGCTGCATCGCCATTTCAAGGCGATCACGGCGATGACGCCGCTCGAATACCGGCGCGAAATCAGACTGGAAGAAGCGCGGCGGCGCATTCTCGCGGGCGCGGCGCGCGTAGGTGAAGTGGGGATCGACGTGGGTTACGACAGTGCGTCGCAGTTCAGCCGCGAATATCGCAGGCATTTCGGGCGCTCTCCGAGCGAAGAGGCCGAGCTTGCGCAGTCGGGCAACGCAGCGGCGTTGCCCGATCTTTAATCGTCATCGGGTTTGCGCGTTGCCCCGCTCAGTTGAGCGCAATAGCGGCGGCCGCGCCCACGGGCGAGCCCTGGATCGCAACCGAGGGCTTGCCATCGGGGCCGACGGGCACGTCGCCCATAAGCGTCGTGCGGTATAGCTGACGGTCGAAGTCGAGATCGAAGATGTCGGTGGGCGCGAGATGCGCGGTCGAGCGGTTGTCCCAGAACGCGACGCTGCCCGGTTCCCACTTGAACCGCACCGTGAATTCGGGCCGCGTGACGTGCTCCCAAAGCAGTTCGAGCAGCACCTGGCTCTCGCGCGGCGCGAGGCCGACAATCTGCTTGAGGAAGCCGGGGCTCACGTAAAGCGCACGCTCGCCCGTTTCCGGATGCACGCGCACGAGCGGGTGCTCGCTCACGAGCGTCTGGTCCTTCACGGCCTGCTCGAAGGCGCCGGTGCCGCTCGAACCCGCGGGCGGCGCGAAGCGATGCACGCCGCGCAAGCCGTCGACGAAGGCGCGCAGCGGCGCGGACAATTTCTCGTAGGCGACGACGAGGTTGGTCCACTGTGTGTCGCCGCCATAGGGCGGAATGGTCACGCCGCGCAGGATGGAGGCGAACGGCGGATTCACGGCGGCGGTCACGTCGGTATGCCAGCCCGTCCACGGCCGCAGCAGCGGCGCGCCTTCGAAGCGCGTGGCCTTGCGAAACTTGGCGATCGAATAGATCTGGGGATGCCCTTCGACATGGCCGAAAACCGGGTGCCCCACCGTCAACTCACCGAATTGCGCCGAAAACGCCACCTGCTGCTCGTGGCTCAGAAACTGCTCGCGGAAAAACACCACGCGCCACTTGAGCAGCGCGGCGCGAATGGCATCGATCTGCGGCTGCGGCAAAGGCCGCGAAAGATCGACACCGCTGATTTCGGCGCCAATGTGGGCCGAAAGCGGCGCGATACGGATCGGGTTGTCGTCTGCGATGACTTGTGCGTTCATGATGGCCGGCGAATGGGGACGGAATTAAGGGAATGGCGCTGCCACACGGCTTAGCGAACGACGCGTTGCTCGTAGTGCGAAACATCGAAATCGGCGGGAACGTCCGCGGTCATGCGCGCCTCGTGCGCCTCCAGATCATCGAGAAAGAGATCTTCGCTGATGCGCCGGACCACCGCCGGGATATCGCGCTTCATGCTGGGCACGTCGCCGACCGGCAAGCCTCGGCTCACGAATGCGGCCGGGTTGAACACGTGGATATGCTTCAGATACGGTGCCGCGCCCGGCGTCTTTTCCAGGTACTCCAAAGCGTCGCCCAGGTAGGGATGCGCGCCCAGCCCTTCGTCGCGCTCGGTCTCCTGCGCCGTGTACCGGTCGCGCCAGAGCAGCACGTGGTCGGCCACGTCCGCCAGCTCGGGCCGCGCATGCAGATCGACGGCATAACCCGTGCCCGCGATCACGAAGTCGAACGCAAACGATCCGCCGTCCACCCAGGCGCGCACGCGTGCGTCGTCAACCGTCGCCTCTTTCCACTGCGTGCCCGTGTGCAAGTGGAAATTGTCGAAGCGTGTGGCGCGCGCCACGGCGTCGGCGGGCGGCGTGGAGCCCGCGCGCCTGAAGCGCAGCGCCTGCCGCCAGCGCAGCGCGTCGGGCAGCGCGGGGTAATTCTCGTAAGCGCCCGGATAGGCGCGCGCGCGATTCACCGGCACGGCCGCGAGGCTCGCGCGGCGCGAGAACAGATGCACGTCGGCCGCACCGGCTTCGAGTGCCGTTGCGGCCGCATCGAACGCCGAAGCCGCCGCGCCGATCACCGCCACCGATTTCCCGCGCAGCGACGCGAAGTCGATCGCATCAGACGTGTGCGCGAAGTGGCTGCGCGGCAGCGTCGCGAGCGGCCCTTCGACATTGGGCCGGCCGTTACCGGCCACGCCATTGCCGAGCACGATCTTGCGGGCGGTTTCCACGCGGCGCTCCAGCGTCTCGCCCTGCCGAACCGCGAGGTGGAGCCTGAAGTGATCGCCCTGGGGTTCGATGCGTTCGAGCGTCGTGCCATAGCGAACCGTAATGCCGAGAAACTCGCGATACCACGCGAGATAGGCCGCCCAGTCCTCGCGCCCCGCGCGCTCGATCTGCGCATAGGCGGCCTCGCCGTGGCGCGCTTCGTACCACGCCTGGAAGCTCAGCGCCGGCAGGCCCGCTTCCGGCCCCGCCAGCGTCTTGGGCGTGCGCAGGCGGTTCATGCGCGCATAGGTGGTCCATACGCCCGCGCGGGCCTCATCGGGCGCGCGGTCAATCACGCTCACCTTGCCGATGCCCGCGCGCCGCAGCGCGAAGGCAAACGCCGCGCCCGTCTGCCCGCCGCCGACGACCACGACGTTGTGATCAAGGCCGGGACGCTCGACGACCCAGTTCTCCGGGTCGGGGCCGATGAGGCGCAATGTTTCGCTTGCGAAATGATCGGGTGCTGAGGACTGGGTCATGAATGGAAGCCATGAAAGGAACGATCGATTCATCGAGTATCGAACCGGCGCGGCGGCGTGGGAACGAACGATTTGTGCTTAGGAATTTCCCGTGGCGCGGGTTTTCCTTGCGCTTGTCGTATTCCCCGCCTCCAGCGATCAAGCCGCCCGGCGTTGCACCCGCAAATCCGGCGCGGAGCGCAGCAACAGCTTCGTGTAGTCGGCCTGGGGCGCGGCGAACACCTCGGCCGTCGCGCCGGTTTCCACTGCGCGCCCGTCCTTGAGCACCAGCACGCGATCGCTCACGTGCTGCACGACGTCGAGATCATGCGAGATGAACAGCAGCGCGGTGCCCGAGCGCGCCTGCAATTCGCCGAGCAGATCGAGCACTTGCGCCTGGACGTACACATCGAGCGCCGAAACGGGCTCGTCGCAGACGATCAGTGCGGGCTCCGAAGCAATCGCGCGCGCAATGGCAATGCGCTGGCGCTGCCCGCCCGAGAGCGAAACCGGCAGCCGATCGAGATAGCTCGCGTCCAGCCCCACCTGTTCGAGCAGCGTTACGCTGCGCTCCAGCACGGCGCGCCGCGCGAGACGCTGGCTATGCAGGCCGTCGGCGAGCAAGCGGCCAACGCTGTGACGCGGGTCGAACGCGCTCAGCGGGTCCTGCGGGATATAGCGCATGAGCGGCCGCCGCGCGCCGCGCTGCGTCTCGCTCACGCCCGCGCCGTTCCAGCGCTCGCCGAGAAATGCCACCTCGCCGCTCGTGGGCGCGAGCAGGCCCAGCACGATATTGGCCGAGGTGCTCTTGCCCGACCCCGACTCGCCGACGATGCCGAGCACTTCGCCCTCGCGCACGTCGAACGAGACGTCGTCGAGCGCCACGAACGCATTCGCGTCGGGCCGGCCGTGCGCATACCGCTTGCCGATACCCTGTGCGCTCAGGACCACGCCGCCCACCGCGCGCGCACGAGGCGGCAACGGCTCGCGCACGATCACGCCGCCGCGCTCCTCGACGAAGCGCGCGGAGCCGAGCCGGTAGCCGCGCGACTGTGCGCCGGGCTGCGCGGCCAGCAACTGGCGCGTGTAGGGATGCGTGGGCCGTTCGAGCACGTCGCGCGTCGGGCCGCTATCGACCACTTCGCCGCGATGCATCACGATCACGCGATCGGCAATGCCCGCAACGACGGCAAGATCATGGCTGATGAGCAGCACGCCCACGCCTGCGCGCAAGCGCGCCTCCAGCACCGCGAGCACCTGCGCCTGCACGGTCACGTCGAGCGCCGTGGTCGGTTCGTCGGCGATGACGAGCGCGGGGCTCGCGGCGATCGCAGAGGCGATCAACGCGCGCTGGCGCAGCCCGCCCGAAAGCTCGTGCGCGTATTGCGCGGCGCGGCGCTCGGGCTGCGCGATGCCGACGTCGCGCATCACCGCATGCACGGCCGCCGTGCGCTGCGCGCGCGATTGACCCTTCACGTGGCGCGCCAGCGTCTCGCCGATTTCGCGGCCCACCGTGCGCAGCGGGTCGAGCGACACGAGCGCGTCCTGCATCACGAGCCCCGCGAAGCCGCCGCGCACCTGGCGCCAGTCGCGCTCGCGAAACGCAAGCGCCGCACGGCCGTCGATCTCGAAGCGCTGCGCGCCGATGCGCGCATGCGCGCCCGCGAGGCCGATCAGGCTGCGTGCGGTGAGGCTCTTGCCCGAACCCGATTCGCCGACGAGCGCCACGCACTCTCCGGCGCGAATCGACAGATCGACGCCGCGCACGAGCGGGCGGCCGCCGTTGACATCGTCGAAACCGATCGACAGCCCCGTCACGTCAACGAGCGTGCGCCCAGGCACATGGGGCGCCGAAGCTTCGGAAGTGAATATCTCGCTCATCGCGTGCGGACTCCATAGATGCGCGACAGGTGTTTGCCGATCGTCGTGAACGCGATCACGGTAAGCGTGATCGCCAGGCCCGGAAACACGCTCGGCCACCACGCCACGCGCAGGACGTCGCGGCCTTCCGCGAGCATCACGCCCCACTCCGGCGTCGGTGGCTGCGGGCCGAGCCCGAGAAAGCTCAGCCCCGAAACGGCGATGATCGCGCTGCCGATGTCAATGGTCGCGATCACGGGCACGGCCGCCAGCACGTTCGGCAGCACGTGCCGCCAGAACACTTCGCGGCGCGAGAGGCCGAAGATCACAGCCTGGGTGACATAGTCGGCGCGCCGCACGACGAGCGTTTGCGCGCGCAGCACGCGCCCGAACTTGGGGATGCCCGCAATGCCGACCGCCACGGCGATATTGACGATGCCCTGACCGAGAAACGCCACCACGAAAAGCGAGAGCAGCACGGGCGGAAACGCGGAAAGCACGTCGAACACGCGTGACGCCGACTCGTCGACGAGCCGCGTTCCCAGCCCCGCGCTCAGGCCCGTCACGAGCCCGATCAGCAGGCTCACGAGCATGCTCGCCAGGCCGATGAGCAGCGAGTAGCGCGCGCCGTAGACCACGCGCGCGAGCACGTCGCGGCCGATGCGGTCGGTGCCGAGCCAGTGCGCCGCGTCGGGCGGCTGCATGGCGTGCGCGACGTCGCTGAGCAAGGGGTCGTAAGGCGTGATGGCCGAAGGCAGCGCGATGGCGAACGCGAGCACGGCCAGAAACGCCGCCGCGAGCAGCACGGAAGCCGGCACGCGCGAGAGCCGCCGCAAGCCGATGGTGGCGCGCAGGCCGCTCGCAGCCGGCGCGGAGGAAACGGAAATGTCGCTCATTGGCTGCGCAACCTCGGATCGATGAACAGATAGGCAATGTCGAGCGCGGTCGAGATCACCACATGGACGAAAGCGGCGAGCAGCACGACCGCGAGCACCACGGGCACGTCCTGCGACGTCACGGCGTCGAGCGTGATGCTGCCGAGGCCCGGCCTGCCGAACAGCTTCTCGGTGATGACGGCGCCGCCGAGCAGGCCGCCGATCAGCCAGCCGCCGAGCGTCACAACCGGCAGCAACGCATGGCGCAGCAGATGGCCCACGCGCAGCCCCGCTTCGGAAACGCCGCGCGCACGCACGGTGGTCACGAACGGGCGCTCGAACGCGGCGTCGAGCGCCTCGCGCATGACCTGCGAAAGCATGCCGGCGGTGGGCAGCGCAAGCGTGATGGCAGGCAGCACGAGCGAGCGCCACCCGGCGCCCCCCGACACCGGAAAGAGCCGCCAATGGAACGAGAACGCGATGAGCAGCAGCAACCCGCCCCAGAACACCGGCGTGGACGTGAACACGAGTTCCGCCGCCGAGGCGATCCGCGTGGACCACGCGCCGCGCGCCCCGGCCCCCGCAGTGGCCGTGGCCACGCCGAGCGCGAGCAGCACGGCCAGCACGCCCGCCGAAGCCGCCAGTTGAACGGTCGGCCAGAGCTGGCTCGAGAGCACCGCGCCCACCGGTTGCTGGAGCACGAACGAGGTGCCGAGATCGCCGCGCGCGAGGCGCAGCACGAACTGCCCGTACTGCCAGGGCAGGCTGCGATCGAGGCCCCATTGGGCCGCGATCGCCTCGCGCAGGCCGGGGTACGAGAGGTCGCCCGCGAGGATGTCCTCGATGCGGCCGGGCAGCGCGTGGATCGTCACGAACGCCGCGCTGGCCGCGAGCCACAGCACCAGCAGGCCCGTCAGCAGGCGGGTCACCACTTTACGCAGCATGTCATCCCCCTTGCTTGTCGACCCAAAGCTCGTACGCGCTCGCGGGACCGTCGAGTTGCGGCTCAAAGCCGATGCCATGCACCGACGACTTCGCGGCCAGATGGTATTGCGGCGCATAGAGCGGCACGATGTACCCCTGATCGACCGCGTACTGCTGGACCTCGCCCAGCAGCTTGCGGCGCGGCTCGCCCACCGGCAGCCTGCGCGCCTCGTTGATCTTGCCCGTGAGCGAAGCGTCCGACTTCGGAATCGCCTGGTAGAGGAAGCCGCGATCGCCGAGCATGTCCCACAACTCCATCGCGACATCGGACGGGTTGTCCGTGTTCGGGTAAATGCTCCAGACACCCGTGTGCTGCTGGGTCGCGAACTCACCCGCCGTGGTGATGCGCAGGCGCAGATCGAGCCCCACGTTCTGCCGCAGCGCCGACTGGATCGCGCGGATCAGCACGTCGCGACTGTCGCGAATGTACGGCTGCGGATAACCCACTTCGATCGTCAGACGCTTGCCGTCTTTCGTGCGGAAGCCCTCGCTGTCACGCGCGGTCCAGCCCGCCTGATCGAGCAGACGGTTCGCCTCGGCGACCTTGTTGCCCCACGAGCCTTGCAGCGACTTCGCATAGTCGGGATTGTCGGGGCCGATGTTCGACCACGCGCGGCGCACCGTGCCGAGATAGACGCTCTTGACGATGCCGTCCAGATCGAAGCCGTCGCGCAGCGCGCGGCGCACGCGTACATCGTCGGCGGGCCATGCCGTGTAGTTCACGTTGAGCGTGAACGATGTCGTGGCGGAAGGACCGGTCAGGAACTGGAAGCCTTCGACATGATCGAACACGCTCGCGTCGGTGGGCTGCACGCCCTCGATCAGATCGACCTGCCCCGAACTGAGCGCGCCGGTGCGCACCGAAGCTTCCGGCAGGAAGCGGTACACCACCTTGTCGAGCCACGCCGGGCCCTGATGCTGCGCGGCGCTCGGCGCCCAGCGGTAATCGGCGTTGCGCGTGAACGTTGCCGACTGGCCGCGCTGATACGCGCTGAACACGAACGGCCCCGTGCCCACGATGCCGGGGCCGCCCCCGCACAGATCGTGATTCGCGGCGAGCGCCTTAGGCGAAATAAAGCCGAGCTTCACGCTGGAAAGCGATTCGAGCGTGGTCGAATCCGCTTGCTTCAGCACGATATGCACGACCGAAGGCGACACCACCTCGACATGATCGAAATGCACGAGCAGCGAAGCGGAAGGCGCCGTGGTCGCCGCATTGGCGACGATGTAATCGAAGTTGGCCTTGACGGCCTGCGCGTCGAACGGCGTGCCGTCGGTGAAGTGCACGTCGTCGCGCAGGTTGAAGGTGTAGGTCTTGCCGTCGTCCGACACGCTCCACGACTTCGCGAGCCACGGCGAGTACGAACCGTCGCGCTGTTTGTAGATCAGCGAGTCGACGTAATTGCGGATCACCCAGAAGGCGTTCTGCTGCGAGGAGCGATGCGGATCGAAGCACGCGGGCTCGGTGGTCACGCCCCACGTGAGCGTGCCGCCCGAGACGGGCTTCGCCGCCGCGCTCTGCTGCGCGGCCTGCGCGCTATCGGACTGGTTGCACGCCGCGAGTGAGAGCAACGCACTACCCAACGCCATAGCGGAAAAAATGGGCGAAACGAATTGTTTTGGCCTTCGAAGCATCACTGGATCAGTTTAATAATGGAGGAAACCGCAAATTCATCAGTTCGCGCCGCCCGGGTCAACCATGAAGATTCGATAAGCTTGCCGGGCGGCGGCGCATAAGCAAATGACGAGGAAGAAGACGCGCGTGGCGGCGCGTTCAGGACGTGCCTTGTTTGTCGACCCAGAGTTCGTAAGCACTCGACGGGCCGTCCAGCGACGGCTCGAACCCCACGCCATGCACGTTCGCTTTCGCGGCGAGGTGATACTGAGGCGTATAGAGCGGCACGACATAGGCCTGATCCAGCGCGTACTGCTGGATCTCGGCCAGCAGCTTGCGGCGTTCGTCGCCTACCGGCAGCCTGCGCGCCTCGTTGATCTTGCCCGTGAGCACGGCGTCGCGCGCCGGCACGGCGCGGTAGAGGAAGCCCGCGTCGCCCAGGTTGTCCCAGAGTTCGAACGCGGCATCGGAGGCGTTTTCCGTGTTCGGATAAGCGCTCCAGCGGCCGGTGACCTTCTGGTTTTCGAACTCGCCCGCCGTCGTGATACGCAGATGCAGATCGAGCCCCACGTTCTGCCGCAGCGCCGACTGGACCGCGTGGATCAGCACGTCGCGGCTGTCGCGAATGTATGGCTGCGGATAGCCCACTTCGATCGTCAGACGCTTGCCGTCCTTCGTGCGAAAGCCCTCGCTGTCGCGCGTCGTCCAGCCCGCCTGGTCGAGCAGACGATTCGCCTCGGCGATCTTGTTGCCCCACGAGCCTTTCAACGCCGTTGCGTAGTCGGGATTGTCGGGACCGATGTTCGACCACGCGCGGCCCACGGTGCCCAGATAAATGCTCTTGACGATGCCGTCGACGTCGAAGCCGTCGCGCAGCGCGCGACGCACGCGCACGTCGTCGGTCGGCCATGCGGTGTAGTTCACGTTGAGCGTGAACGATGTCGTGGCCGCCGAAGGCCCCGTGAAGAACTGGAAGCCCGCGACATGATCGAACACGCTCGCGTCGGTGGGCTGCACGCCTTCGATCAGATCGACCTGCCCCGAACTGAGCGCGCCGGTGCGCACCGAAGCTTCCGGCAGGAAGCGGTACACCACCTTGTCGAGCCACGCCGGGCCCTGATGCTGTGCCGCGCTCGGCGCCCAGCGGTAATCGGCGTTGCGCGTGAAGGTGGCCGACTGTCCACGCTGATACGCGCTGAACACGAACGGCCCCGTGCCCACGATGCCGGGGCCGCCCCCGCACACATCGTGATTCGCGGCGAGCGCCTTAGGCGAAATGAAACCGAGGCTCACGCTCGAAAGCGACGCGAGCAACGTGGAATCCGCCTGCTTGAGCACGATGTGCACGACCGAGGGCGAGACCGCTTCCACGTGATCGAGACGCGCGAGCAGCGCCGCCGACGATCCCGTGGTCGCCACGTTGGCGATGATGTAATCGAAGTTGGCCTTGACGGCCTGCGCGTCGAACGGCGTGCCGTCGGTGAAGTGCACGTCGTCGCGCAGGTTGAAGGTGTAGGTCTTGCCGTCGTCCGACACGCTCCACGACTTCGCGAGCCACGGCGAGTACGAACCGTCGCGCTGTTTGTAGATCAGCGAGTCGACGTAATTGCGGATCACCCAGAAGGCGTTCTGCTGCGAGGAGCGATGCGGATCGAAGCACGCGGGCTCGGTGGTCACGCCCCACGTGAGCGTGCCGCCCGAGACGGGCTTCGCCGCCGCGCTCTGCTGCGCGGCTTGCGCGCTATCGGACTGGTTGCACGCCGAGAGCGATGCCAACGCGCTCAGCAAGACCCCTGCCGTCGCGGCTTGGCGCAATGGATTTCTCGATCCTCGATTCATGTTCCGCCCTGTCGACTTGAAGGGCGTCCATATCATCAAATGAAAAGGGTCTGGTCAACGATGAAAAGCCCATAAGCTTGCTAGTGCGCGCGGCATATCATAAGCAGTGCCATGAATCTGCCTGCGCGCCTCGCTGAAAAACGCCTCAGCAACCAAGCCGGTTCGCAAGCTCGCTCAAATCGTTCACGACGAAATCCCACGCCTGCTCGGCGGCCAGATCCGTTTTCTGCTGCGCGCCGTGTTCGGTCGGCCGCGGCACGAAGGCCGTCGAAAGCCCTTGCCGCCGCGCGACCGCCAGGTCGCCGTTATGCGCCGCGACAAGACACAGTTCGGCAGGCTTGAGCGCCAGAATGTCCACGGTTTCGCTATACACCTGCGGCGATGGCTTGTACGCACGCACCACCTCGGCGCCGAGAATGGCGTCCCAAGGCAAACCGGCGCGCTTGGCCATGTCCACCATCAGGCGGATATTTCCGTTCGACAACGGCGCGATGATGAAGCGGCGCTTCAGGCGGCCGAGCGCCTCGACGACTTCCGGCCACGGATCGAGACGATGCCAGGCCAGGTTGAGTTCATCGATCTCGGCGTCCGCGACTCCGGTAATACCGCTACGTTCCAGCACTTTCAGGAGGTTCTCGCGATGCAGCACGTCAAGGCGCACATACGGCCGGCGCGCGCTGCGGATCTCCTCCATGGAGGGCGAATACTCGCGCCGCCAGGCGTCGGCGAATTCGAACGCGTCGAGATGCGGCGCGTGGCGTTGCAGAAAAACGGCGGCCTGGCTCGCGACACCGTTTCGCCAGTCCACCACGGTGCCGAAGACGTCGAATACGAGGGCCTTGATTTCAGTGGGATTCGTCATAGGGTCCAGAAAGGTCAGTGGATCGGAACACGACATGGCGAACCGCCGATGCCAACCGGCAACGGCGCCGCACCCCACATTGAAGCACTAGCGCGGAAATTTCGCTGAGCGTCGCGCCGCCACCCTGCCCAGTACGCCAACGTGCGCTCAGGCCGCCTGCGCTTGCGCGGTGGACGCGGCGGGCGCGGACACCGTATGCCGAAGCTCGCCATCGATCGTCTGCGGCTGCTTGAGCAGGTTGAAGATCGGGCACACGGCTTCCACGGCTTCATGGAGCGCGCGAATCGTCTCGGCGGACTCCGGCGAAACGATATCGAGCGTATAGCGGATATTGTGCGGAAAGATCGGGATGTGCTCGAAGCCCGGCTGCTGGGCGAGCGGATGCTGCTCGCCCGTCACCTCGACGTCGATCGAGTCGATGGAAAGGCCGCGCTCGGCGGCCTGGATCAGCGTGATATGCGTGAGGCAGCTTCCCAGCACGCCAAGCTGAAGCTCGGGCGACGCGGGGCCCAGGTTGTAGCCCGCGAAATCCGCCGGGCTGTCGCTGATCACCTGAAAATCGCGAATGCGGATCTCGCGCACGCCACTGCGCCCGAGCGCGCGCACCTGTGCCTTGAGCACGTTGGCCTTCAGATCGGGATTGCTGCGCGCCGCCTCTTTTTTGGCGAGCCACGCCGCGCGCTTTTGTGTCAGATACTCGTTCAGTGTCGTCATGATCGATATGGGTTCGTTGGCCGATGCGTTGCCGGATGCTGTAAAACCGCGTGCCGCAAAAGACTCAGGCCGCTCCGTGGCGCAACGCCAGGGCGGCCTTCGATGCGTTCAGGCCGCGGGCTTTCCCCATCGCCCGCCAAGCCTGCTACGCCTGCCCAGCCGGCTTAGAAGCCGAGATCCGCGCCGCCGGGGCCGCCCGCCGGAGCCGCCGCCGAAGCCTTGGGCGCCTCGTGCACCGTCGCATCGGTGGTGAGCAGGAGGCCCGCCACGGAAGCCGCGTTTTGCAGCGCGGTGCGCGTGACCTTCGTCGGGTCGAGCACGCCCTTTTCCACCAGATCGCCGTACTCGCCCGTCGCCGCGTCGTAGCCGAAGTTCCCCTGACCTTCCGCGACCTTCGCCGCGACCACGCTGGCTTCTTCGCCCGCGTTGGTCACGATCTGGCGCAGCGGTTCTTCGAGCGCGCGCAGCACGATCTTCACGCCCGCCGTCTGATCCGCGTTATTGCCCTTCAGGTCGAGAATCGCCTGACGCACGCGAATGAGCGCCACGCCGCCGCCCGGCACGATGCCCTCTTCCACGGCGGCGCGCGTGGCGTGCAGCGCGTCGTCCACGCGGTCCTTCTTTTCCTTCACTTCGATTTCGGTGGCGCCCCCGACCTTGATGACGGCCACGCCGCCCGCGAGCTTCGCCACGCGCTCCTGGAGCTTCTCGCGGTCATAGTCGGAGCTGGCTTCCTCGATCTGCGCGCGAATCTGCTTCACGCGCGCTTCAATCGCGCTCGCTTCGCCCGCACCGTCGATCACCGTGGTGTTTTCCTTGCCCACCTCGATGCGCTTGGCCTGGCCCAGTTCCTGGAGCGTGGCCTTTTCGAGCGTGAGGCCGGTTTCCTCGGCGACCACCTGGCCGCCCGTGAGGATCGCGATGTCTTCGAGCAGCGCCTTGCGGCGATCGCCGAAGCCCGGCGCCTTCACGGCCACGGTCTTGAGCACGCCGCGAATGTTGTTCACGACGAGCGTGGCGAGCGCCTCGCCCTCGATATCCTCGGCGATCAGCAGCAGCGGCCGCCCCGCCTTCGCCACTTGCTCCAGCACCGGCAGCAGGTCGCGAATGTTCGAGATCTTCTTGTCGTGCAGCAGGATGAACGGATTGTCGAGTTCCGCGACCTGCTTGTCCGGATTGTTGATGAAGTACGGCGAGAGATAGCCGCGATCGAATTGCAGGCCTTCCACGACGTCCAGTTCGTCTTCGAGCGACTTGCCGTCCTCGACCGTGATCACGCCTTCCTTGCCCACGCGGTCGATCGCCTCGGCAATGCGCTGGCCGATCGACTCCTCGCCGTTGGCCGAGATCGTCGCCACCTGGGCGATCTCCTTGCTCGTCGTGGTGGGCTTGCTGATCTTCTTCAGTTCCTCGACGGCCGCGTGCACGGCCTTGTCGATGCCGCGCTTCAGGTCGAGCGGGTTGAGCCCGGCCGCCACGTACTTCTGGCCTTCGCGCACGATCGCCTGGGCGAGCACGGTGGCGGTCGTGGTGCCGTCGCCCGCGGCGTCGCTCGTTTTCGAAGCGACTTCCTTGACCACTTGCGCGCCGATGTTCTGGAGCTTGTCGGCCAGTTCGATTTCCTTGGCGACGGACACGCCGTCCTTGGTCACGACAGGCGAGCCGAAGCTGCGTTCGAGCACGACGTTGCGGCCTTTCGGGCCGAGCGTGACTTTGACCACGTCGGCGAGCAGGTTCACGCCTTCGATGAGTTTGGTGCGGGCGATGTCGCCGAATACGATGTCTTTGGCTGCCATGATGACGGGTTCTCTCAGGTTCTCGTTTATTGATTGACGACTGCGACGATGTCTTCTTCGCGCAGCACGAGCAGTTCATTGCCATCGACCTTCACGGTCTGGCCGGCGTATTTGCCGAACAGCACGCGGTCGCCCACGCTCAGGTCCGGCGCGATGCGGCGGCCGTCGTTGTCGCGCCGGCCGGGGCCGACAGCGAGCACTTCGCCCTGGTCGGGCTTTTCGGCGGCGCTGTCGGGAATGACGATGCCCGACGTCGTGCGGGTTTCCTGGTCGAGTCGTTTAACGATCACGCGGTCGTGCAGTGGGCGCAGGCTCATGGGCTGAATTCTCTCGGTGATGCGCGATTGGGTTCGCTGTTGAATTGGCACTCGCTGCATGCGAGTGCTGATGGAACACCGAGTATAGAAAGCCGCCGCGCGCCGCTCCAATAACGGATTGGCAGATCGATATCTCCAGAACGCGCTTATCGATATCGCACGCGCAGGTCATTGCAAAGCGCGTTCAGGCCGCTTCGGCTTCCAGTTCGCGCCCGGGAATCGCGGCGAGCAGCGTGCGCGTATACGGATGCCGGGGCGCGCGCCAGATGTTCTCGTGGTCGCCGCTTTCGACGATCTTGCCCTGCTGCATCACATGCACGCGGTCGGCGATGTAGCGCACGACCGAAAGATCGTGCGAGATGAAGAGCATGGAGAGCCCAAGCTCGCGCTTGAGTTCGACGAGCAGATTGAGGATCTGCGCCTGGATCGAGACGTCGAGCGCGGAAACCGGCTCGTCGCAGATCAGCAACGCGGGTTCGAGCACGAGTGCGCGCGCAATGCCTATGCGCTGACGCTGCCCGCCCGAGAATTCATGCGGAAAACGGCCAAGCGACGCCGCAGGAAGCCCCACGCGCTCCAGCACCGAGCGCACGCGAGCACGGCGCGCTGCCGCCTCGCCCACGCCGTTCACGGCCAGCACGGTTTCGAGAATGTCGCCCACCGTGCGGCGCGGATTGAGCGATGCATAGGGATCCTGAAAGACCATCTGCACCTTGCGACGCAAAGGCCGCAATGCGCGCTCGCCGAGCGCGACGAGATCGGTCCCCTCCAGCGCGATCGAGCCGTTGGCCACCGGCGTGAGGCGCATGATCGCGCGCGAAAGCGTGGACTTGCCGCAGCCCGATTCGCCCACGAGCCCCACCGTCTCGCCCCGGCCGATGTCGAACGACACGCCGTCCACGGCATGATGCGCGGGTGCGCCGTGGCGCTGCGCATACGTCACGCGCAGGTCGTGCACGGCGAGCAGCGGTGCAGCGTCGGCGGCCTGAATGCTCGACACCGCGCGTTCAGGCACCGTGCGCGGCACCACCACGAAGCCGCCTTCCTCACCGGGCCGGTCCGACGTTACCGTGTGGCGGATTTCCGGCAAGGTCCACGACTGGTAGTGCAGATCGTCGGCCAGATTGAGCGAGGCGCTCAGGAGTCCGCGCGTATAAGCATGGCGTGGATGCGCGAACAGCTCCGGCGTTGCCGCCTCCTCCACCTTGCGACCGGCCAGCATCACCGCCACGCGGTCCGCATGGTCGGCCACGACGCCCAGGTCGTGCGTGATCAGCAACAGCGACATCGACAGCTCGCGGCGCAGCGCGTCAAGCAGTTCGAGAATGCGCGCCTGGATCGTCACGTCGAGCGCGGTGGTGGGTTCGTCGGCAATCAGCAAGCGGGGGCGGCAGGCCACCGCCATCGCGATCATCACGCGCTGGCGCTGGCCGCCCGAAAGCTCGTGCGGATAGTCGTCGAAGCGGCGCCGCGGTTCGGGAATGCGCACGAGATCGAGCAGTTCGACGGCGCGCGCGCGGGCGGCCTGGCGCGTCAGTGTTTCGTGCTGGCGCAGCGTCTCCACGATCTGCGCGCCGACCGGGAGCACCGGATTGAGCGAGGTCATCGGCTCCTGAAAGATCATCGAGATCTGCCGGCCGCGCAGTTCGCGCACCGCCTTGGGCGGCAAGCCCAGCAGTTCGCGCCCCTCGAAGCGCACGCTGCCCGTCACGCGGCCGGGCTGCGCAACGAGTTGCATGAGCGAAAGCGCCGTGGCGGATTTGCCGCTGCCCGACTCGCCCACCAGTGCGAGCGTCTCGCCCGCGGCAATGTCGAAGCTCACGCCGCGCACGGCTTCGTGCGCCCCGAAATTCACGCGCAGATCGCGCACTTCAAGCAGTTGGCTCACATGACACCTTTACGATCGTTGCCGTTGACGCGGATTGAGGGCCTCGTTCAGGCCGTCGCCGAGCAGATTGAGGGCGAGCACCGCGAGCACGATGGCAGCGCCTGGAATCGCCGTGAGATACCACGCCGTGCGCAGCGAATCGCGGCCGGAGCCGATCATCGCGCCCCAGCTCACGACGTTCGGGTCGCCCATGCCGAGAAACGACAGCGACGATTCGATCAGGATGGCGCTCGCCACCATCACCGAGGCGCTGACGATCACGGGCGGCAACGCGTTGGGCAGGATTTCGCCAAAAATGATGCGCGTGTTGCTGAACCCCTGGCTGCGCGCCGCGAGCACGAAGTCCGAGCGCCGCAGCGTGCGGAATTCCGCGCGCACGATGCGCGCGACCGTGGGCCACGAGGCAATGCCGATGGCGAGCGCGATCACCACCACGTTGGGCCGCCCGATCGCCACGAGCACGATCACCAGCAAAAAGGACGGCACGGTCTGGAACAGTTCGGTCACGCGCACCAGCGCGTCGTCGATCAGGCCTCCGAAATAGCCGCCGATGGCGCCGACCAGCGTGCCGATCACGAGCCCGATGCCGGCCGAGGCCGCGCCGATCAGCAGCGACACGCGCGCGCCATGCGCCACGCCCGCCGCCACATCGCGCCCGAGCGAGTCGGTGCCAAGCAGGAATTGCGGGTCGCTGCCCGGCCACTCGAACGGGCCGCCCACCATGTCGAGCGGGTCGCCGGGGTAGAGTCGCGGCGCGAGCACCGCAAGCAGCACGAACGCGGCGAGCAGCACGAGACCGGCGCATGCCGAAGGATTGCGCAACAGCGCGCGCCAGAAAGCGCGACCGCCGCGCCGCGCGGCTGCGCCCCCGGCATCGCCGCCGCGGCGGCCAAGCAGCGCGAACGCCAGTTGACGCCGCCACGACGAACCTTCGCTCGCGGCGGCGCGCTGCGCCTGAACCGGCAGATCCGGCGATTCGAAACTCATTGGGGTTCCTCCGTGAAGGCGTCGCCGAGGCTGCGCCGCGGCGACGCAACTGATTCAACCTACGCGCGGATCGAGCCACGCCTGTAGCAGATCGACGAGAACGTTCGCGACGATAACAAGCAGCGACGACAACAACAGCACGCCCAGCAGCACACTGAAATCGCGCGCCAGCACCGCATCGAGCGCGAGGCGGCCGAGCCCCGGCCAGCTGAACACCGTCTCCGTCACGGCCGCGCCGCCCAGCAGCGTGCCGAAATGCAGCCCCACGAGCGTGGTGAGCGGCATCAGCGCGTTGCGCAGCACGTGGCGCACCGTCACGCGCCACGGGCTCAGCCCCTTGGCCTGCGCCGTGCGCACGAAATCCTGACGCTGCACTTCGATCATCGCCGCGCGCGTGATACGTGCGTAGATCGCCACGAAGAAGGTGGCAAGGGTCGCCGCCGGCAGCAGCACATGCCTCGCGATATCGGCGGCGTAAGCGAAGCCGTGCAGGTTCGCTCCGATCGTGACGTTGCCGCCGCTCGGCAGCCAGCCCAGCCGCACCGCGAACAGAATGATGGCGAGCAGGCCGATCCAGAAGCCCGGCGTCGAATAGAACAGCAGCGCGAACACCGAGAGCACACGGTCCGGCCACTTGCCCGCCCAGTGCGCCATCACGGCGCCCAGCACCACGCCCGCCACGAGCGCGAGCGAAAGCGCCACGCCCATCAGCAGCAAGGTGTTGGGCAGCCGCGAGAGGATCAGTTGCATCACGGGCATGTCGTAGCGCGGCGAATAGCCGAGGCTGAAATGCGCGAGATGCTTCAGATAGGTCCATAGCTGCACGAGCACGGGCTGGTCGAGCCCGAACTTCGCGCGCAGCAGGGTCATCGTTTCCGTCGTCGCGGAGCCGGCTTCACCGGCGATCACGTCGGCGGCGTCGCCCGGCATCAGCTTGAGCAGGAAGAAGTTGAGGATCACGATGCCGAGCACCGTGGGCAGCGCCTGCCAGGCGGTGCGGCGCAGGATCGTTTGCCAGCGGGCGCTTCGGCTCATCGTCGGGCTCCGTTACTCGTTGATGCGCATTTCAGGCACTCAGCCAGACATCGGCGAAGTTGCCCTCCAGACCTTGCGCGCTCACCGTGTGATCGTGCACGCGGCGGTTGGCGAGCGTGACCATGCGCGGCGCGACGAGGTTGAGGATCGGCAGATCGCGATAAACGGTCTGCTGGAACTGCTTGTAAAGGACCACGCGGCGGTTTTCGTCGATCTCGACCGAGGCGGCTTCGAGCAAGCGGTCCGCTTCCGCGCTGCTGTAATGCGGCGCGTTCGAGAACGGCACGCCGGGCCGGATGTTCTTCGACCAGTAAAGACGCTGGACGCCCACAGCCGGATCGAACAGCGTGTTCACGCCGATGCTCGTGAAGTCGAACTGGCGGTCGGCATAGACGCGCTTGAGGAACGACGGCAGATCCTGCGCACGTACCGTGACGTCGATCCCCACGCGCGCGAGCGCCGACTTCACGTAGCCCGCCTGGCGCTGGTACATGTCGCCGTACGGCAGGTAATCGTGCGTCAGCTTGAAGCGCACGCCGTCCGCGCCGCGCGGCTTGCCTGCTGCATCGAGCAGCGCCTCGGCCGCCTGCGGGTCGAACGCGTAAGGCGCGAGCTGTGCGTCGTGATACGGCGAAGCGGGCGTGATGGGCGTGGGCGAGACGTCGGCGTAACCGTAGGCCACGGTCTTTTGCACGACCTGCGGGTTGATCGCGTGCGCAATGGCCTGGCGCACGCGCTGGTCCTTGAGCACCGGATGATCGAGATTGAAGTCGATCTCCGCGAGCGGTTCGAGAAAGCGGTAGCCACGCGTTTCGGTCGTGAGCTGCGGCAGTTGCGTGAGGCGCGGCAAGTCGGTGAGCGGCACGGGGTTCTCGCCGCCCAGATCGAGCGCGCCGGTTTCGAACGCCGCCGAACGCGCGGCCGGATCGGGAATGACCTTGTAGACGAGCGCGTCGATATACGGCTTGCCCGCGTCCCAGTAGTCGGGATTGCGTTCGTAGACGATGCTCGCGCCGCGCGTCCACGACTTGAAGCGAAACGGCCCGGTGCCGATTGGCGCGTTGTTGTGCGGGTTGGTGAGCGGATCGCCCGTGGCGTACAGGTGCTTCGGCACGATCGGCGACTCGCCCGCCGAAAGCGCCTTGATGAGAAATGGCGCGGGCTTCGACAACTCGATGATGGCCGTATTCGCGTCGGGCGTCTGCACCTTCGTCACGTTCGCAAAGGTGCTGCGCCCGCGCGGGTGAATCGCCCTGAGCAGTTCCACCGAGAACGCCACGTCGGCGGACGTGAACGGCTGGCCATCGTGCCAGCGTACGTTCGGCCGCAGCTTGAACGTGTAGCGCAATCCATCGGGGCTCACGGTCCAGGCGGTCGCGAGTTGCGGCTGCGGGCGCAGGTCGAAGTCATAAGCGAGCAGCCCTTCCAGCACTTTCGAGCTCGCGGCGAGCGCCGGTCCCGTGGTCTGGAAGATCGACACCAGCACGGGCGGCTCGGGATTGATCAATACGTTCAGCGTGCCGCCGCGCTTGCGCGCAACGGCGCCCTGGGCGCGGGCGAGCGCGGGAAACCCCGCCGTGGCGGCGGCCGCGCCGCTTGCAACAAGAAAGGCTCGACGGGTCAAACGTGACATGCTGATGCGTTCCGATTTCGATGAGGCCGGGCGTGGCGATCTGCCAGAGCCGGTAAATTCGCGCCGTGGCGACAGATCTGCAATCGTAGCAACGGCCCTCTCACGCGCTAACCAAGCGATGCTGCTAACCATATGACCCGGCGCGCCCAACGGTGAATGCAGCCGGGCGGCGCCTCAATTGGAAAGCAGAAAAGCTTCTTTGTTATTCGCACGCGCGGCGTGTTTAATTCATCGATCCACCCGCAAGGCGCCCCGCGCCGCAACGAACCTCCAAGGTGTCCGTCTTGAGCGAAACTTCTGTGGCTCCCGTGGCGCAGCGGCACGCATCGTCTGCCGTTTCTTCCCGCGTATCGACGCCCTTCGTTCCCGTGGCCTCTCCCGCCGCCTTTGCCGACAGCCCGGCGGCGCGCGCGTTCGCGCAGCCGCTCATGCTCGGCCTGTTCCTGCCGATCCAGGCGGGCGGCTGGAGCGCCTCCACGCTGCCGCGCGGCACCGACTGGTCGTTCGACTACAATGCCGCGCTCGTGCAGAAGTGCGAAACGCTCGGCTTCGATCTCGTCTTCGCCCTGTCGCAATGGCTGCCCAAAGGCGGCTATGGCGGCGTATTCGACGGCCAGGCGCTCGACTCCTTCATGACGCTGGCCGCGCTCACCGCACGCACCGAGCGCATCATCCTCGCCGCCACGACGCATGTGCTCTACGGGCCGTGGCACCCGCTGCACTTCGCGAAGTTCTCCGCCACGCTGGACCACATCTCGCGCGGCCGCTGGGCCATTAACGTGGTCACGGGGCACCGCGCGGTCGAACACGAAATGTTCGGCTGGAACCGCATCGAGCACGACCGGCGCTATGACATGGCAGCCGAATTCCTCGACGCCGTTCAACAGTTGTGGGCGCAACCGGATAACTTCAGCTTCGAGCCGGAACTGTCAAGCTGGCGACTGCAAGGCGCGTTCGTCACGCCCAAGCCGCGCTACGGACGCCCGCTGCTCATCAATGCGACGGGCTCCGACGCGGGCATCGATTTTGCGGCCCGCTACTCCGACGTGGTGTTCATCACGAGCCCGGCGGGCCCGCAGATCGATCGCGCGCTGGAGGCGTTGCCCGCGCACACCGCGCGCGTGAAGGCCGCCGCGCGCGCGTATGGGCGCGAGGTGCGCACGCTGATCAATCCGATGGTGATCTGCCGCGAGACGTCCGCCGAGGCGCACGCCTATCACGACGCCATCGTCGCGCACGCCGACGAAGGGAGCTTTCATCGCTTCGACAGCGACGCGCATGCGTGGCGCGGCGGTTTCGAGGATCGTGCGAAGGCGGCCTCGCGCGCGGTGGGCGGCAACATCACGATCGTGGGCTCGCCCGAAGAGGTGGCCGGGAAGATCGTCAAGCTGCACGCGGCGGGCATCAACGGCGTGCAGTTGAGTTTCTTCGATTTTCAGCCCGACCTCGACTTCTTCGGCGAGCGTGTGCTGCCTTTGCTGCACGAAGCCGGGCTGCGCCGCTAGGCGCAGCTTGCAGCCATTACAGAATCGCGGCCTCGCGCACGCCCGGCCGCTCCAGCCCGAGATGCGAACGCAGCGTATTGCCTTCGTATTCGGTTCGAAAGAGGCCCCGCCGTTGCAGGATCGGCACCACGCCGTCCACGAACGCTTCCAGCCCGTCCGGCAGCGCGTCGGGCATGAGGTTGAAGCCGTCGGCGGCCTCGCCCTTGAACCAGTGTTCGATATCGTCGGCGACTTGCTCAGGCGTGCCAACGATCACGCGATGCCCGCCCCCGCCCGCGAGCGAACGGATCAACTCGCGCACCGTGTGGCCGCCGCGCCGCGCCTCGGCAATCGTGGCATGGAAGAATGTGTGGTTGCCGTTGCCGCCGTTGGGCAGCGCGAGATGCTCGGGCAGCCGCGCGTCGAGTTCGAGTTGATCGGCCGAAATGCCCAGCGTGCCGGCAAGGCGCGTGAGGCTGTAGCGCCACGGAATCTGCTCGACGAGTTCGTCGCGCCGCCGTAGCGCCTCGGCCTCGGTCGCGCCGATGATGGTCGTGAGGCCCGCGAGCACCTGCACGCCCTGCGGCCGGCCGTAGGCGGCAGCGCGGGCGTTGAGATCGCGCCGGTACGCCGCCGATTCCTCGAACGACTGCGACGCGGAAAACACAGCCTCCGCATGGCGCGCCGCGAGATCGCGGCCGTCGCCCGAGCCGCCCGCCTGCACGAGCACCGGATGGCCTTGCGGCGGACGCGGCAGATTCAGCGGCCCCTGCACCTTGAAAAAGCGGCCATCGTGCTCGACAGGACGCACTTTCGTCACGTCGATGAAGCGGCCGCTCGCCTTGTCGCCAACAAAGGCGTCGTCGTCCCAGCTATCCCAAAGCGCCTTGACGAGTTCCGTGAATTCCGCCGCGCGCGCATAGCGTTGCGCGTGATCGGGCACCACGTCGTGGCCGAAGTTGCGCGCCGAGGGCAGATCGGCCGTCGTCACCACATTCCAGCCCGCGCGCCCACGGCTCACGTGATCGAGCGTGGCGAAACGGCGCGCGATGTTATAGGGCTCGTTGTAGCTCGTCGAAGCCGTGCCGATCACGCCGATATGCGTGGTCGCCGCCGCGATGCTGGCCAGCAGCACCGTGGGTTCGAGCGCCGTGATCGGGCGGAAGTCGATCTGGTCGATGATCGCCGCGTTGTCGGCGAGAAACACGGCGTCGAGCTTGCCGCGTTCGGCCAGTTGCGCGACGCGCACGTAATGCGCGACGTCCACGAATGCGCGAGGATCGGCATCGCCCAGACGCCACGCCGACGGCACGAAGCCCGAGTGCAGGATATTGACGTTCAAATGCAGGCGCCGCGGCGCGGCGCTCGCCGAGGTTCGGCTCATCTCGTAGGCACTCCTCAAATCAGGATCGACGCGGCCGGCACGGGCCGCGCTTCGTTTAACGGGGTTTCAGAACACGCGGCCTTCGGTGAGGTGCGTCGTCACGCCGTTCAGCGCGTAGTCGCCCACCACCCGCGCCTTGTGCAGCAGCGGGTTGTGACTGAAGATCGTGCGCAGGTTGCGCCAGTGCCGGTCGAAATTGTGCGCGCGCGACGTGGCCGACGCGCCGCCCGCTTCGAACAGCCGCTCCGCAGCTTCGAGCGCCAGCTTGCTCACCACGAGCTGCGTGCGCGCCGTCGCCAGCGCCCCTTCCAGCACGAGCGATTCCGCATCCGCCGCACCCGCGCGAATGGCTTGCGCCGAGCGGTCGAGCGCGCGGGCGTTTTCGCGCACCAGCGCGTCGATCGCATGGCTATGCGCGGTGAGCGTGCCGACCACCTGCTGGATGAACGCGTCCTCACGCGCGGTAGGCGCGGTGCTGTGCAGCACGGGACGCCCGTGCTCCACCACGTAACGCTTCGCGTCGGCAACCACGTTGCGCACGATGCCCGCAGCCACCGTCACGAGATGCAGTTGCCGCAGCGCGCCGCCGTGGCGGCCCGCGAGCGTGGTCAGGCCGCGCTCGGTGATTTCGTCGGCGCGCACCAGCAGATTCTCGAACACGAGACTGCCGCTCGCCGTCATGCGCTGGCCCATGCCGTCCCAGTCGTCGAGCACCGTGAGCCCCTCGCGCCGCACCGGCACGACGGCCACCACCGGACGGCCCTCGTCGTTCAGCACGCTCAGGCGCGCATAGTCGGAAAAGGCCGTGCCGGTCGAATAGTATTTGCGGCCGTCGAGCCGGTAATGCTCGCCGTCGCGCCGCAGCGCCGTGGTGTGCTCGCCGGGGCGCGACGTGCCCAGTTCGGTCGAGGCGCCGCCGAAGATCGCGCCTTCAATTACGCGCTGGATCTGCAAATCGTTGAACGGCGTGCGAGCCGAAAGCAGCAGCGCTTCGGTCTGGTCGTAGTGAATGCGCAGTGCATGCGCGAGATTGCTGTCCGCTGCCGCCAGCGTCGCGATCACTTCGAACTCGTCCACGAGCGAGCCGCCCAGGCCGCCCCATTCCACCGGCAGCCGCAAACGCCCGAGCCCGGAGCGCCGGAACGCTTCGAAGCCCTCGAAGGGCAATTCGCGCCGTCCTTCGCGCGCGGCCGCATCCTGGCCGATGATCGTCGCGAGCGAGGGCAAATCGGCGAGCGCATCCTGCAATGACGAAGCGGCAGCGCGATCGCGCACCGGAAGCTGAGTGGGAAGAGCGGACATCGAATTTTCCTTGTTGTCAGGCCCGCGAATCGTCAGGACTCACGGGCGGCCGCACGGCGTTTTGCCAAAAGGAAAAGTATAGGGAGTGCATAGCCCGCGCCTAACCACGGATTTCGCATTTTGTTATTCGCCTGTCTGCGTTGGTCGCCATTACGTACAGTCGGGCAGCACGACATTGCCGCAAAAGCAAACCACGCCCATGCATGGACCGATTTCACTTTTCGTTCTTTGACCCTGCGGCAAGCGCTTGCCGATAATCGTCTGCTCCACGTTGCCTGCGCAGAGCTTGCGCGCGGTGCGTCCACTCGCGACCCAGGAATCATCATGACGCTTCTCTGGTACACCCGTTGCCCCGCGCCGACCCCATTCGGCATTGCCGCGCAGCAAGGCTTGCTGCAAGAGGAATTCGCCGCCGACGGCATCGAAGTGAAGGCGTTGCAGGACGCCGACGACCCCGCCATCCGTCGCTCGCATTTCACGCACACGCAGCCGTGGTCGTTCCGGCAGGGCGGCAACATACCGGCGCTGTGGGCGCGCGCGCAAGGCAGCGACACGCGGCTTATCGGCATAAGCTGGGTCGACGAATTCCAGGCGCTCATCACGCTCGATCCGCAGCTTAAGGCAACGCGCGCTTCGCTCGCCGGTCGTCGCTTCGGATTGCCGATCAATACGGCCGCCGAAGTGGTCGATTTTCACCGCGCCACCGCACTGCGCGGTTTCCACACGTTGCTCGACGCCATCGGCGTCTCGCCCGCCGACGTGGAGCTTGTCGATCTGCCGCACGCGCCCCGCGGCCTCGCCCATGCCAAGGCGCAGGACACCGCACCGCTCGCCGAGTGGCTCGATACCCAGCGCGCCCACGAATTTTCGCGCGAGGCGGCGGCCCTCCTGCGCGGCGAAGCCGATGTGGTGTTCGTCAAGGGCGCGACGGGCCTCGACATCGCCAACGTCCTCGGCGCGCGCGTGCTGATCGACATCAGCGCGCATCCCGATCGCCGCGCGCACGCCAACAACGGCACGCCACGGCCGCTCACGGTCGATGCACAACTGCTGCGCGAACGGCCCGATCTCGTCGAACGCGTGCTCGCGCGTACGCTCGACGTCGCCGCGTGGGCCGGCGCGCACCCCGGCGAGGTCACACGCTATGTCGGGCGCGAAGTGCGCAGCGCCGAGCACTGGGTCACACGCGCGTATCCGGCCGGGCTGCACCGGCAACTGGAAATCGGCCTCGACGCCGCCGCGCTCGACGCGCTGGCGCACTTCAAGCACTTCCTTTTCGAGCACGGATTCATCCCGAACGATTTCGACTTCGCGCAATGGGTCGAGCCCGCACCGCTCGAAGCGGCGCTCGCGCGTCGCGCGCAGCGCGCCGCCGCCATCGCCGCCTAGTTCGACCCATCGACAACACTCATGAAGCGCTGCCCGCCAGCGCGCCTTTTTCCGCTGATCGCCTTGGCCGAACCGATGATTCCTGCCCTCCTGCTCACGGCGCGCCGCCGTGTCTTCCTGATGCTCGTGGTCACGGCGAGCGTACTCGCGCACGTGGCCGCGCACGCGCAAACGCGCGGCGGCACGCTCAATTTCGTGGTGACGCCGGAGCCGACGGCGCTCGTGGATGTCGCGACCACCGCCGTGAATGTCCTCAAGGTCAGCCCGAAAGTGATCGAAGGGCTGCTCGATTACGACTTCGACCTGAAGCCCAAGCCGCTGCTCGCCACCTCATGGGACATCGAGGACGGCGGCCGCCGTTATGTGTTTCATCTGCGGCACGGCGTGAAATGGCATGACGGTGCGCCGTTCACGTCGGCGGACGTGGCGTGGTCCATCGAAGCGCTACGCAAGGTGCATCCGCGTGCACGCACGACGTTCGCGACCCTGAGCGCCATCGCCACGCCCGACCCTTATACGGTCGTGCTCACGCTCAGCGAGCCCGCGCCGTGGCTGATCCGCGCGTTCTCGGCCTCGGAAACGCCGATCCTGCCCAGGCACCTCTACGAGGGCAAGGACGTGCTCGCCAATCCGGCCAACAACGCGCCCATCGGCACGGGACCGTTCCGCTTCGTCAAATGGGTGCGCGGCAGTTACATCGAATATGCGCGCAACGACGACTACTGGAACCCCGGCAAGCCGTATCTGGACCGCATCATCGTCAAGATCATCGCCGACCCGGCCGCGCGCGCGGTGGCGTTCGAGGACGGTTCGGTCGATATCGGCGGCGATACGCCCGTGCCGCTCGCCGACCTCGATCGTCTGAAGGCCAATCCGAAGCTCGGCATCGAAACGCGCGGCTACGAGTTCCAGGCGGGCGTGCAGCGCATCGAGTTCAATCTCGACAACCCCGTGCTCAAGCAGTTGAAGGTGCGCCAGGCGATTGCCTCGGCCATCGACCGCGAGGTGATCCGCAAGATCATCTACTACGGCTATGCCACGCCGACCGCGAGCCCGCTGATGCCGTCGAACCCCTACTACGACGCGACGCCCTCGCCTTACCCGTTCGACATCGCGCGCGCGAACCGCCTGCTCGACGAGGCCGGTTATCCGCGCAAGGCCGACGGCACGCGCTTCGCGCTCACGCTCGACCCGCTGCCGATCGGCGACCTGCCCGCGCGCACGGGCGAGTACATCAAATCGGCGCTCGCCCGCGTGGGGATCGCCGTGACGATCCGCAACCAGGATCTCGCCGCTTATCTGAAGCGTGTCTACACCGACCGGCAGTTCGATTTCACGGCGAACGGCATGAGCAATCTGTTCGATCCGGTGGTGGGCGTGGCACGCTTGTACACGACCGACAACTTCCGCCCCGGCGTGCCCTTCACCAACGGCTCGCACTACAGCAATCCGCAAATCGACAGCCTCTTTGCACAAGCCGCGCGAGAAAGCGACGAAACGAAGCGCAAGCAGCAGTTCGCGCAAATCCAGCGCATTCTGGAGCGCGACCTGCCCGACCTGAATCTCGTCTCGCCGCAATGGATCACGCTCGCCGCGAAGCGCGTGCACGACCACACCATTTCACCCGACGGCACGGCCGCGAGTTTCGCCGATGTCTGGCTTTCGCACCAGGCGTGCACACGTCACCCTGCTTGAACGACTCAAGGAAGATTCAAGGAAAATTCATGGAATACCGGCAACTTGGCCATAGCGGCCTGAAAATCTCCACGCTCACGCTCGGCACGATGATGTTCGGCGGACAAACCGACGAAGCCACCGCCGAACGCATCATCGGCGCGGCGCAGGAGCAAGGCGTGAATTCGATCGATACCGCCGACGTCTACCACCAGGGCGAATCGGAACGCGTGGTCGGCCGCCATATTGCCCGGCAGCGCGATCGCTGGGTGCTCGCCACCAAGTTCGGCAACCCGTTCGACTTCACGCCGGGCGGCGGACGCGATGTCAACGCGGCGGGCGCCGCGCGCAAGCACGTGATCCGCGCCGTCGAAGCGAGCCTCGCGCGCCTGAACACCGATTATCTGGACCTCGTGTATCTGCATCGCGAGGACCATCACACGCCGGTCGAGGAAACCGTGCGCGCGCTGGGCGATCTCATCGCGGCCGGCAAGCTGCGCCACTATGGTCTGTCGAATCATCGCGCGTGGCGCATTGCCGAGTTCAGCCGCGTGGCCGATTTGCTGGGCGTGCCGCGCCCCGTGGCGAGCCAGCCGCTCTACAACCTCGCCAATCGCCAGGTCGAAGCGGAGCAGTTGAGCGCCGCCTGGCACTATGGCCTTGGCGTGATCTCGTACAGCCCGCTTGCGCGCGGCGTGCTGACCGCCAAGTACGAACCCGGCGCACAGCCCGGCGCCGACACGCGCGCGGGACGCCAGGACCGCCGCCTGAGCGAAACCGAATGGCGGCCGGAGACGATCGAACTCGCGCGGCGCGTCGAGGCGCATGCGCGCTCGCGCAATCTCACGGCCGCGCAGTTCGCGCTGGCATGGGTGCTCAACAGCCGCTATATCACCTCGGCCATCGCGGGCCCGCGCACCGAGGCGCAATGGCGCGACTACCTGCCCGCGCTCCAGTACCGACTCGATTCGGATGACGAAGCATTCGTCGATTCGCTGGTTGCGAGCGGTCATCCGTCGACACCGGGCTTCAACGACCCCGGCCACCCGTTCTTCGGGCGGCTCGTGCGTCATGGCGCCCCGCAGGACGCCCGCGCGCCGGGCGGCGAACGTTAACCGGCCAACGCCAAGGGAGCGCACCGTGAACGCATTCACTCCGGACGCCGCGCTCGCGCGCGACGACGATCAGGCCGCCACACTGGTCGAACGCGCCGCGCTGCTCGGCCGCGCCTTCGCCGCCGTGGCCGACGAACATGACCGCAACGCCACCGCGCCGCTCGATCAGTTCCGCGCATTGCGCGAAGCCGGTTTGCTGCGCGCGAACATTGCGCGCAGCGATGGCGGCTACGGCGCGGGGCTCGCGCTCTCGCGCGCCATTGTCGCGGAGATCGCCTATGGCGATCCATCCGTCGCGCTCATTCTCTCGATGCACTACAGCCAGCACGCCATGATCGTGCGCGACACGCGCGAACACACGGGCAACTGGTCCGCGGCGCTCGCGCGGCGTCTCACGCGTGCCAGCGTGGATGGCCGCGCGCTCGTCAACGCGGCGCAGGTCGAGCCCGCGCTCGGCTCGCCCTCGCATGGCGGCCTGCCCGAAACGCTCGCGCGCCGCGAAGGCGACGTGTGGCGCATCACGGGGCACAAGCTCTATGTGACGGGCGCGCCCTTGCTTACGTGGATCAACGTGCTGGCCCGCACCGACGAGCCGGAGCCGCGACTCGGCCACTTTCTCGTACCGCGCGAGGCGGCGGGCGTGCGCATCGTGGAGACCTGGGACCCGCTCGGCATGCGGGCCACGGCGAGTCACGACTTGGTGTTCACGGACGTGGCGATTCCCGTTGACGATGTCGTCGGGCTGAAGCCCGCGCATCTCGGCGTGCAGCGCGACCCGCACGCCACGGCGTGGTACTTCAGCCTGGTCGGCACGGTCTACGACGGCGCGGCGCGCGCCGCCCGCGACTGGCTGATCGCCTTCCTCAACGAGCGCAAGCCGGGGGCGCTCGGCGGGGCGTCGCTCGCCACCGTGCCCGTCGTGCAGGAAAGCGTGGGACGCATCGACATGCTGCTGACGGCCAACGACTGGCTCTTGCGCACGCACGCCGATGCGATCGACGCGGGCACCGCGCCCGCCGAACTCTCCGCCGTGATCAAGCATACCGTCGTGGACAACGCCATCGCGGCCGTGGACGTCGCGCTGGAACTCGCGGGCAATCACGGCATCGCGCGCCACAATCCGCTCGAACGCCATCACCGCAATGTGCAGTGCGCGCGCATTCACGCGCCGTCCAACAGCTTGCTGCGTACGATGGCCGCGCGTCGCGCGCTGGGCCTGTAAAAGCCTGAGAAAGAGAAAGCGCCCCGGCGTGCGCGCCGGGGCGATGGATTCAATGGATTCGCTGGATGAGATTAGCCGCCGCGCCGGCGGGCGGCCGCCTGGCCGCGCTGATCGATCCACAGCCGCGCCCAGCGCGACGCATACGCGATGGCGTGATCGGGCTCGAAAAAATAATCGAGCGCTTCGAAAGAAAACGACGACTCAAGCGCCGGCGACCCGTTCTCGATGGTCAGGTTCGCCGCGTAGAGTCCGCTTGGCAGCGCGTACGCGGACGGTTCGACGTTGTATCCCTTGTATCGCATGTAGGTTCCCGTTCAATCCGGTTAAAACACACGCGGGCACGAGCACCCGCGACACTTCATGCTAGTGCGCGACGCGCGCCGCGCCAAAGAATGCTTTGGCGTTAGCAAATCAGCGTGGCCCTCACTTCGTCATCACGGCGCGCCTCGCTCGCGGCGGCGCTTGCGGCCAAGCTGGAATCGGCGCAAAGCAGATATGGTTTGCGCAATTCATTATTTACTGGCCGAGCGTGTTCGGGATTACGCTCACCTCCGATGTCGACTGCATGCGTTCGCATCGCTGCGCGGCCGGAAAATCGTGTCGCGAAGCACGCGTTATCTAATCAGGATTGCATACGACCCGGCTGACCGTCGTGCGTATGCGAGCCGCCCACCCCTCAAGCGAAACCTTCACTTCGATCCGAACGGAGACCGATTCATGGCCGCATTGCACGGTTCCAGCCCCACCCCACCCGCCCCAAACGGGAAACGCCGCAAATGGCTGCGCGCGGCGGGCGCCACGGCGCTCAGCGCCCCGGTGCTCACGCTCGGCCGCAAGGCATGGTCCGCGCCGCCGCTCAAGCCCTTCACCTTCGCGTGGGCGCCCAACGGTTTTTGCCTCACGCCCGTCGCCGTCGCGCAGGAGCAGGGCTTCTTCGAAAAGAACGGCCTGAAGGTCAACCTCGTGAGTTATGCGGGGTCGAACGACCAGCTTCTGCAAACGCTTTCCACCGGCAAGGCGGACGCCGCCGTGGGCATGATCCACCGCTGGCTCAAGCCGCTGGAGGCGGGCTTCGACGTCAAGATCATCAGCAGCGTGCACGGCGGCTGCGTGCGCCTGATCGGCGCGAGCGCGGCGGGCGTGACCTCGCTCGCCTCGCTCAAGGGCAAGACCGTGGGCGTGAGCGACCTCGCCTCGCCCGGCAAGAACTTCTTCGCGATCCTGCTGCTCAAGCACGGCATCGACCCCGACCGCGACGTGAGCTGGCGCCAGTATCCCGCCGACCTGCTCGACGTCGCCGTGCAAAAGGGCGAGATCCAGGCCATCGCGGACGGCGACCCGAATCTGTATCTGCTGGAGCGGCAACGACCGGGCGCTTACACGCATCTCGCGAGCAACCTCTCCGACGAGTACGCGCACAAGGTGTGCTGCGTGATCGCCGCGCGCGGGTCGCTCTTGCGCAGCGACCGCGCCACCGCCGCGTCGCTCGCGCGCGCGCTGATCCAGGCCACCGACTTCTCGCGCGAGAACCCGCGCGAAGCCGCGAAGTCGTTCGCGAAGTACACGCCGAAGTTCGCGGAAGACGACCTCGTGAAGCTCTACGCGTCGCTCACCTACGACCACCATCCGACCAACGTCGATCTCCAGCAGGAGATCGCCTATTTCGCTGAAGACTTCAAGCGCGCGGGCGTGCTGAAGCCGACCACCGATCCGCAGCGCTTCGCCGCGGCCGTCTACACCAACGTACTGGGGTAACGCCATGTCTTCGCTCGAACAACCGGTGCTGGCGAGAACGGCCGCCGGCAACGCACTCAACGCCGGCGAGAACCCGTCATTCGCCGACGCCGACCGGCGCCGGCAACGCGCGCCCGGCCGCCCGGCCGTGTGGTACACGGGCCTCGCGGTGGCGGCGGCATGGGCCGTGTTCGGCGCCGTCACGCGCGAGTGGCCGAACCGCATCACCGGCTTCTCCGACTGGGCCTATACGGCCGAGCTGGGCGCGGCCGACTGGGCGATCGCGGCCTGGCTCGCGCTCCTCGCGCTCGCGCTGCCCACGCTCGAGCGCACGAGCGCGCGGCTGCGGCCCGCGCTGCGCGGCTTGCGCAAGGCGGGGCCGTGGCTCGTCGCCCTGCCCGTCGCCTTCACACTGTGGGAGATCGTCACGGCCAAGACCGCGCTGCTGCCCACGCCGTTCTTCGCGCCGCCGCAGGCGCTCGTCGAGGTCTATCGCGACGACTGGGCGCGCCTCGCGGACTGCGTGGCGCATTCAATCGGCCTGCTCGCCGTCGGCTTTCTCTATGGCGGCGTGGTCGGCTTTCTCGTGGGGGTGTCGATCGGCTGGTCGCGCGCCGTGGGGTACTGGGTGCACCCCGTCATGCGCGTGCTCGGCCCGGTGCCCGCCACCGCGCTCCTGCCGCTCGCGTTCTATATTTTTCCGTCGAGCCGCTCCGCCGCCATTTTCCTGATCGCGCTCGCCACCGCGTTTCCCGTGACCGTGCTCACGTGGTCGGGCGTCGCGAGCGTCAACAAGGCCTATTACGACGTAGCGCGCACGCTCGGCGCGAGCCAGCGCTTTCTCGTCCTGCGCGTGGCGATTCCGGCCGCGCTGCCGCAGGTGTTCGTCGGCCTCTTCATGGGCTTGAGCGCCTCGTTCACCGTGCTCGTGACGGCCGAGATGATGGGTGTGAAGTCCGGCCTCGGCTGGTACCTCACGTGGGCGCAAGGGTGGGCTTCGTACTCGAACATGTACGCCGCGCTGCTCCTGATGGCCGTCTTGTTCTCCGGCCTCATCAGCCTGCTTTTCCTCGTGCGCGATCGCACGCTCGTGTGGCAGAAAGGAACCGTCAAATGGTAACTACGGCAAATACGGCAAATACCACGGCGGCGCATGCCACGCCCTCGCCCGGAAGCGTCGCCCGCGGCGCACGCATCGCGGTCGAGCGCGTGAGCCACCAGTTCGACACCCCCAAGGGCCCGCTCGCGGTGCTCGACGACGTCAGCTTGACGGTCGAACCCGGCGAATTCGTCGCGCTGCTCGGACCGAGCGGCTGCGGTAAATCGACGTTGCTGCGCCTCGTCGCCGGGCTCGAGCCGGCGACGCAAGGCCGCCTTCTGCAAGACGGCGCGCCCATCGAGCGGCCCGACCCGTCGCGCGTCGTGGTGTTCCAGGACCCCACGCTCTACCCGTGGCGGCGCGTACGCGCGAACGTCGCGCTCGGCCTCGAAGCGCTCGGGGTGCTCAAGCGCGAGCGCAAGCGCGTGGATATCGAGCTGGCGCGCGTGGGCCTCACGGAGTTCGCGGACGCGTTTCCGCACCAGCTTTCGGGCGGCATGTCGCAGCGCGTGGCGCTCGCCCGCGCGCTCGTCAACGACCCGCGCCTGCTCGTGCTCGACGAACCGCTCGGCAAGCTCGACTCGCTCACGCGTCTGGCGATGCAAAGCGAACTCGTGGATCTCTGGCAGCGCGATCGCTTCTCCGCGCTGCTCGTCACGCACGATGTGGAGGAGGCGCTCTTTCTCGCGCAGCGCGTGATCGTCTTCGGTCCGAGGCCCGCGCGCGTCGCGGCGGAACTGCATGTCGATCTGCCCTATCCGCGCCATCGCGGCGACCCCGCCTTTGCCGCGCTGCGCCGCGAAGCCTTGCATCACCTTGGCCTCGACGCGAGCTGGTAAGCAATGCCAATCGTTTTGCATCTGGCGCGCCGATGAGCGCGCTGCTTTCCGGCAACGCCTGGGTCAATCCGTTTCTTGGCGTGCTACAGGCCGCGCAGGTCGCCCTGGGCGGCGTGGCGCACGTTTTCGGCTTCGCGGGTGACAGCCACGGCCAGCCCGCCTGGCCGTGGCCGAAGCGGCTCGCGGTCGAGATCCTGCTGATCGATGCGGGCGTCGCGCGCCAACTGGCGCTCGCCCTCGCCACCACGGGTGGCGCGCTGCTGCTCGCCATCGCGGGCCTCTTCTGGCGCAAGCTTCGCCTCGCCCTGTTCGCCGCCGCCGTTCTCGCGGCGTGGTTCGCCCCGTGGCCCGACACCTCGCTCTGGCTCGCCGACGCCGTCCCCACCAGTTTCCAGACCACGCCCTTCTCGGTGGAAGCCGTCGCGCGCGGCGCGCTGCACTATGCGCGCGACTGCGCGGCCTGCCACGGCGATACGGGACGCGGCGACGGCCCGCGCGCCGCCTCGCTCGTGCGCTGGCCGCCCACCGTGGTCGGCCCGCTGCTCGGCCACCGGCTGGACGGCGAGTTGTTCTGGCGCGTGCAGCACGGCATGCATGCGCGCGACGGCGCGCCAACCATGCCCGCGTTCGCGTCGCGCCTGAGCGACGCCGACACATGGGCGATTCTCGATTACCTCAAGGTCCTGGCAGCGGGCGGCGGTGTGCGGGACGGCGACGGCTGGCCGGTGCCGGTCGCGCTGCCCGCGCTAGACGTGCGCTGCGGCGACGCGCCCGCTGAGCCGCTGGCCCGCTGGCGCGCGGGCCAGCGCGTGCGCGCCGTGGCGATCGACGCTTCCGCGCCGCCGCCACTCGAAGATCCGCGCTGGCAGACGCTGCTGCTGTCACGCGACGGCGCGTTGCCGCCGCCGTCCGAAGCGGCGCGTTGGGGGACGAGCGGGAAGGCGTCGTGCGTGGCGGTCACGCCGGGCGCCTGGGATGCGTTCGCGGGCATCGCGGGGATCGAGGCGCAACGCTTCGCGGGCTCGCAGTTGATCGCGGACCGCGACGGCTGGCTGCGTGCCGAAGCGAAACCGGGCGACCCCGCATGGGCCGACGCCACGTTGCTGTGCGCAGCGGGTGGCGGTCGCGGCGAACGCGTGACGCGCGGCCGGGCCGACCCGCTGACCTCGTTACTGCTGCGCATCGACGCGGAGCCGGTGCGCTACGTCAAGGGTGGCTACGTCCATTGAGCGCGCAGGCAAGCGGCGATCCGCCTGCCTGCGCTCACTGCTGCAATCAACCTTTGCCCACGCGATAAAAACTCGGCGGCACGGTGCCGTTCACGGCGAACGCGCCGACTTGCCGCTCGCGATACACGCGCGGGTTATGCGACGAGATGGTGCGCGCATTGCGCCAGTAGCGGTCGAGCCCCTCGGTGCGCAGCGTGGCCGATGCGCCGAGCGCGTCGAAGAGATCCGTGCTCGCATCGAGCACAAGCCGCGTGATGACCGAGACGGACTGGTCCACTTCGATGTGCGCGTCGGCATGCGCCTGGACAACCGCCTGGCTGAGGACCTCCTGACGACGCGATTCGCTCGCGGCGGCGGCGTCCTGGTGCGCTTCGTAGCTGCGCTGGATCGCCTTCGCGGCCTGCAACACTACCGCGCGCGCCGCATAGGCGGCGCTGTGCAGGCGGCCGACCACCTGGAGAATCTGCGGGTCGTCGGCAACGCGCCCGGCATTGCCGTTGCTGTAGACGCGGTCGCGACGGCGCACGCGGCGCGCGACATCGTCGGCGAGCGCGCGGCCGATGCCCGCCAGCGACGCCAGATGCACGAGCTGATAGAACGCCACCGCATACGGGAAACGCGTATCCGAGGGACGAATCCAGTCGGGGTCGACGGCGACATCCACGAAGGTCGCCGTGCCGCTGGCCGTGAGCGCCTGGCCGAAGCCGTCCCAGTCGTCGATCACCTCGACGCCGGGCGTCGCGCGCGGCACCTGAAGATAAACGGTGTTTTCGCCGTCTTGCGCGGCAACGGCCACCCAGTCGGCGAACAGCGAGCCCGTGGTGTAGAACTTGCGCCCGTTGAGGCGAATGCCTTGCGGCGTGCGCGTGATTGTCGTGGCGAAGGTGCCGACCTTCGCGCTGCCCGCTTCGGACAGACCCGCGCCGATCAGCTCGCCCGCGGACAGCTTGCCCAGCCAGTGCGCCTGCCATTCGGCTTCGTGCGCGGTGAGCACGTCTTCCACAAAGCCCAGATGGGCGCGCACCGCGTTCACCACGTTCGTATCGGCGGCGCCCAGTTCGATCAGCAATCCGAACAGTTCAGGGAGCGTCGCGGCCACGCCGCCCTGCTCGCGCGGCAAACGCAGGCGCGTGAAGCCCGCCTCGCGCAGCCACTTGATCTCCTCGTGCGGCAGGCGGTGAGCGATATCGCGTTCGACGGCGCTCGCGCGTATGCGCGTAAAGAGCGGTCGCCAGTCGCGCGCGAGCGCTTCATAGCGCTCGCTCGGCGGCGCGCCCCAGGCGGCGTGGTGTTCAGCGTCGATATCGGCGTGGATTGTGTTGTCAGCGGTGTGTTCAGACATAGGGCGAATTCCGGTTGGGTCAGGCTGAGGGATAGCTGCCGCGCGCGGGGCGCTTGAGCCCGAGGTGATCGCGCAACGTGCGGCCTTCGTATTCGGTGCGGAAAAGCCCGCGCCGCCGCAATTCGGGCAGCACGAGTTCGACAAAGTCGGTGAGGCCGCCGGGGAAGTAAGGTGCCATGATGTTGAAGCCGTCTGCGCCGCCCTCCTCGAACCATTGCTGCAACTGATCGGCAATGCTTTGCGGCGTGCCGACCACCTGTTGATGGCCGCGCGCCCCGGCAATGCGCAAGTACAACTGGCGAATCGTGAGCTTGTCGCGCCGCGCGAGATCGACGAGCAGATGCTGACGGCTTTTCGGGCCGTTGGTCTCGGGCAGATCGGGGATCGGGCCGTCCACGTCGTACGCGGAAAGATCCACGCCGCCGATCACGTTGGAAAGCAAGGCCACGCCGACCACGGGGTCGACCAGCGCCTGGAGTTGTTCGAACTTTTCTTCGGCCTCCGCTTGCGTGCGCCCGACCACGGGAAAGATGCCGGGCATGATTTTCACGTCGTCGGCCTCGCGACCGTAGCGCGGCAGGCGGCCCTTGATGTCGGCGTAGAAGGCCTTCGCTTCATCGAAGGTCTGATGCGCGACGAAGATCACTTCGGCCGTTCGCGCGGCCAACTCGCGGCCCGATTCGGAAGCGCCCGCCTGCACTACGACCGGGCGGCCCTGCGGCGAGCGCGACACGTTGAGCGGCCCGCGCACCTTGAAGAAGTCGCCGCGATGCCCGAGCACATGCAGCTTCTCCGTATCGAGGTAGATGCCGCTCGCTTTGTCGCGCGGAAAAGCGTCGTCGTCCCAGGAGTCCCAGAGGCCGAGCACGACGTCGTGGAATTCCGCCGCGCGCTGATAACGGCTCGCGTGATCGGGCAATTCGTCGAGATTGAAGTTGTGCGCCTCGGAGGTGCTGCTCGACGTGACGAGATTCCAGCCCGCGCGCCCGCCTGAAATCTGGTCGAGCGAAGCGAACTTGCGCGCCACGTTGAAGGGCTCGTGAAACGACGTGGAAACGGTCGCGATAAGGCCAATGCGCTCGGTCACGGCGGCGAGCGCCGAAAGCAGCGTGAGCGGCTCGAAAAACTCGCTGCGCGCCGTGCGGGCGAGCGAGCCGAGATCCGTGCTGCGCACGCCCGACGAATCGGCGAAAAAGATCGCGTCGAATTTCGCGGACTCGGCCACGCGCGCAAGCTCGACGTAATGGCGAAAGTTGCGGCTCGCGTCGGCCTGCGCGTCGGGATGACGCCAGCCCGCGATATGGTGGCCGGTTTGCATCAGGAATGCGCCGAGGCGCAACTGTCGGGAAGGTTTGCTCATGTGCGTAGGCGCCTGTGGCTCAATCGGATCGAACAGCGATGGATGACTAAACGATTCCCGGCGCCGCCGCTTCGAGCACGTTCACGCGCTTCGGAATCAGTTTGAGGTCGAAAAACGTATTGGCGATCTGCTGCTGCTCGGCAAGAATGGCTTTCGTGATCGGCCCGGTGCCGAATTGCACGCGTGTGATCACCTCGCTCACCACGTCGTTGGGCAAGCCCCACAATTGCGCGAGCTGGGCGGCGAGCGCCGCGCGGTTGCCCTGCCCCCATTGATCGATCTGGCTCAATTCGTCGATCAGGATCTTGATGACATCGGGGTTTTGCTTCGCGTAATCGAGCGACGAAAAATAGTAGGCCCGGTTGCCGACCACGCCGGTCGCGTCGGCAAGAATGCGGGCATCGAGCGTTTTTTGCGCGGCGGCGAGAAAGGGGTCCCAGATCGCCCACGCGTCGATGGAGCCGCGCTCGAAGGCCGCACGCGCGTCGGCAGGCGCGAGGAAAACGACTTTCACGTCGCCATACTGGACGTTGTGCGCTTGCAGCAGCTTCACGAGGAAATAGTGGACATTGCTGCCGCGATTGAGCGCGATCGTCTTGCCCTTGAGATCCGCCACGCTGCGAATGGTCGAAGCGTGAGGCACGAGCACCGCTTCGGACTGCGGGCGCGGCACCGTAGCCGCGACATAGGCAAGCGGCGCACCGGCCGCCTGCGCGAAGATGGGCGGTGCTTCGCCCACGTCGCCAAAGTCGATCGAGCCCACATTGAGCGCTTCCAGTTGCACGGGGCCCGCGTCGAACTCCGTCCACGTGACCGAAACACCGAGCGGAGCGAGCCGCTTTTCAAGCGTCCCACGCCCTTTGAGCAGACTGAGATAGCCCTTCTGATTGCCGATGCGCAGCGTGCGCGCGGGGCTTGCCGCGCGCGCGGAAGACGTGCCGAGCACAGGCAGGGCGGCAAGCGCGGCGGCGGCGGCGGAGACTCGGATGAAGTGGCGGCGTGTGTTCATGCTCGGCGGGTTCGACGTGAAATCGACGGAAAAATAGGGACGACGCCGATCTTATAAGCCGCTCGGCAGCGTGGAAACCATCAAATCCTGCGCTCCTAATTCCCGCCGCAGATAACCGCTTCGCCTCGCGCCCGGCTTCCTGGTCTATGCGGCTAGCCGATATGTAAATCTCGAATCGATATTGGCTGCCCCATGAAGCGACAACCATAATCGGCCTGATGCGGCCCCACGTCCGCCGATCAACGCCTCGTTCAAAACCCTTCAAAACACCAAGCAATCCGCCATGCGTCATCGATTAGTTATCCAAACCTTGTTTTCCGCTTTCGCGCTGTTTGCGCTGCAATCGCAGCCCGCCCTGGCGGCCGACGCCAACACGCACGTCCTGCGCGTCGGCTTCGTGCCCGGCCCTTACGCCGATGAATTCCGCGAGGGCGTCGAGCCGCAACTCAAGCGCAAGGGTTACACCGTCCAGTACGTCAACTTCAGCACCGGGCTCGAAGCGAATCAGGCCGTGTGGCACGGCGAAATCGCCGCCGATGTCATGCAGCACACCGTCTACCTGAAGGCCTACAACGACCGCAACAAAACCGATCTGGTTGGCGTCGTGCAGGTGCCCACGCCGCCCATGGGTCTCTACTCCACCCGCCACCATTCGCTCACCGAGGTCAAACCCGGTGCGACGGTCGCCGTGCCGAACGACCCGGTCAACCTCGAACGCGCGCTCAAGATTCTCCAGGCCATCGGCTGGATCCGCATTCGCGAGAACCCCAATCCCGTCGATGTTTCCGAGCGTGACGTGGTCGCCAATCCCGCCGGCATTCGCATCGTGCCGCTCGAAACCGCACAGGCGCCGCGTGCCCTCGAAGACGTCGATTTCGCGGCGATCCAGGGCAACTTCGCCATTTCGAGCGGGCACCGCCTGACCGAAGCGCTCGCGCTCGAACAGATGCTTTCGCCTTATGTGAATCAGGTGGTCGTCAAGTCGGCGAACCGCAATGCGCAGGAGACCGCCGACATTGTCGCGGCCTATCGGTCGGATGAATTCCGCGCCGCGATCCTGCGCAACGACATCTATAAGGGCTACCGCCTGCCCGACTACTTCCCGCGTTAGCCCAACCGGCCTCACTCACGCCAAGGTTGCGCGCAATCCCGTTTCCACCACTGGAGGCACGATGAGTATCGACCGCAGGACCTTCCTGCAACTTTCCGCCGGCCTGTTCGCGAGCGGCGCGGCCGTGCCGCTCGCGGCGCGCGCGCAGGCGGCCGGCGCCGCCGGGGCGTCCGCCACTTCGGTCACTTCGGCCACGCCGGTATCGGGCGGCACCCTCACCTACGCGGTGCAACAGGAGCCGCCCGGCCTCGTCTCGCTGCTCGACACCAACACGGTGATCCGCAACATCAGCGCGAAGATTTCGGAAGGACTGCTGCGCTATGACGCGCAGTTCCGCGAGCAACCGCTGCTCGCGGTGCGCTGGTCCGTGAGCGGCGACGGGCTGCGCTACACCTTCGCGCTGCGCCCCGACGTGCGCTGGCACGACGGCCGGCCCTTCACCTCGAACGACGTGCGCTTTTCAGTGCTCACGCAAAAGCGGCTCGGCCCGCGCGGGCGCATTACGCTCGCGAACGTCTCCGGCGTGGAAACGCCCGACGCGCTCACGGCCGTGATCGTGCTCGACAAGCCCACGCCGTATCTGCTCAAGGCGCTCGCTTCGGCCGAGTTGCCGATCGTGCCGCAACACCGCTACGGCGACGGCGATCCCACCACGAGCCCGAACGTGCTCGCGCCCATCGGCACCGGGCCGTTCGTGTTCGACAAATGGGTGCGCGGCTCGCACGTGAGCCTCAAGCGCAACCCCGACTACTGGCGCCACGGCGCGCCGCATCTGGACCAGTTGGTGTATCGCATCACGCCCGATCAGGGCGCGATTTCGGCGGCGCTCGAAACCGGCGAAGTGGACGCCGCGACCAATGTCGCGCTCGCGGACTTGCCGCGCCTCGCGACCCTGCCGCACCTGCGCGTGGACGACAGTTACGACGCGTACCTGAACAACGCCGCGTTCCTCGAATTCAATCTCGACAATCCGCTGCTCGCCAACGCCGACGTGCGCCGCGCGATCGCACACGCCGTCGACCGCGAGTTCCTGCGCGCCCATGTGTTCTACGGCCGCTCGCAAGTGGTCAATTCGCCGGTGCCGCCCGTGCTCGCCGACTACTACGACGACAGCACCTTCGCCTATCCCCACGATGTCGCGAAGGCCAATGCGCTGCTCGACGCCGCGGGCCACGCGCGTGGCGCGGACGGCCAGCGCTTCGCGGTGAAGATCAACTACCTCACCGGCAGCGACTTCCGGCGCAGCGCCGACTACCTGCGCGCCGCGCTCTCGCGCGTGGGCATCAAGGCGACGATCCTGGACGGCGACCTGCCCACGTACCTGCGCCGCGCCTATACCGCGCGCGACTTCGACCTCAACATCAACGGGCTCGGGCGGCTCTACGACCCGTCCGTGGGCGTGCAGCGCATCTACTGGGGCGACGGCGTGGCGCATCCGCTCATCTGGATCAATGCCTCGCATTACCAGAACCCCCAGGTCGACACGCTCTTCAGGACGGCGGCAGTCGAACAGGACAACGCGCGCCGGGCGGCGATCTTCAAGCAGATCCAGCAGATCGTGGGGCGCGACTTGCCCGTGTTCCCGCTCGTGACGGTGCCCTCGGCCGTGCAGGTTTACAACCGCCGCGTGCACAACCTCAACAACAGCATCGATCTCACGGCGGGCGACCTGTCCGACGCGTGGATCGCACCGGCCTGATGCCGACCTTACCGCAAGGACAACCGCAACCATGAGCACCGCCGCCCTGCCCGACACCATCCACGAAAAAGACACCGCCAACGCGCTCGATGCACTCTCGTTCGCCAGCGCCGCCGAACAGGCGCTCGCGCTAGCCGAAGGCCGCGTGAGCGCGCTCGCGTTGCTCGAACACAGCCTCGCGCGCATCGACCGATTCGATGGCGCGATCAACGCGGTCGTGGTGCGCGACGACGCACGCGCCCGCGCCGATGCCCGCGCCGCCGACGCCGCGCTCGCACGCGGCGAACGCAAGCCGCTCCTCGGCGTGCCCGTCACGGTGAAGGAATCGTTCGACGCCGAAGGACTCGTCACCACGGTCGGCAAGCCCGAACTGACCGGCAACCGCGCGCAGCACGATTCGGCCGTGGTCGCGGCATTGCGCGAAGCGGGCGCGGTCGTGATCGGCAAGAGCAACGTGCCGCATGGGCTCACCGATCTGCAAAGCTATAACGCGGTCTACGGCCGCACGAGCAATCCGTGGGACCTCGCGCGCACGCCCGGCGGTTCCTCGGGCGGCGGCGCGGCGGCCGTGGCGGCGGGCTTTGTCGCGCTCGAAGTGGGCACGGACATCGGCGGCTCGATCCGCATTCCCGCGCATTTCACGGGCCTTTATGGCCACAAGGCGAGCTACGGTCTCATCGCGACGCTCGGCTCGGGCCTGCCGCCGGGCCGCCGCGCGTCGCGTGACCTGGGCGTGGCCGGGCCGCTCGCGCGTACGGCCGCCGACCTCGATCTGGCGCTCGGCCTGCTGCTCAACCGCGACCCGGAGTTGAACAAGGCATGGCGCGTGACGCTGCCGCCCCCGCGCCATGCGCGGCTCGCCGACTTCCGCGTGCTCGTGATCGATCGCTGGCCGGGCGTGGAGCCGACGGAGTCGGAGCGGCTCGTGGCGCAGCGCGTGGTCGAGCGTCTGCAAGCGCAGGGTGTGAAGTTTCAGCGTCCCGCCGATCTGCCCGACGGCTTGCTGCCCGATCTGCGCGCGTCTCACACGCTGTACCGCACGCTGCTCGGGTCATCGGCCATCCAGCCGTTACCCGACAAAGCCGCGCAAGCGCGCCTCGCCGCCCTTGCGCCCGGCGACGACAGCTATGAAGCCGCCACGCTGCGCGCGCCTTCGATCTCGCACCGCGACTGGCTTGCCGCCAACGAACGCCGTTTCGTGCTGCGTTCGCAGTGGGCAGCGCTTTTCCAGGCGTTCGACGTGGTCGTTACGCCCGTCGCCCCCACGCCTGCTTTCCCCCATGATCACAGCGAGCCCAAGGACGAGCGCGCGTTTGCGGCGACGTTCGCGGACGGTGTGCGGACGCTGCGCTTTAGCGACTTCTTCTACTGGGCGGGCTTGCCGGTGTTGCCCGGTCTGCCCGCAACGAGTTTCCCGCTGGGTCTCGACGGCGACGGACTGCCGGTCGGCGCGCAGGCGATCGGACCGTGGCTGGAAGATCGCACGCCGATCGCGTTCGCGCGCTTGCTCGAAGACGCGTATGGCGGATTCGAGGCGCCGCCGGGGTATGGTCAGGGCGCGTGATTGAGGGTGGCGCGCAGGGTGTTGTTTAGACGCATCCCCGCGCGCTCCATCCAGCGCTTGCGCGGCCGCGCCGGATGTGCAGCCCCCGTCACACGAATGCATACGAAACGCGGCCCGGACGCGCATCTCGCCTGCCCGGGCCGCGCCGCCATCGATTGAGCAGACACAATCGACATCGTCAGCGGTTTTTACAGAATCGGCATTCGCATCGCAGTACCGAATAAATATCAGTATAAGAAATCGTTCGATATTGCCGATGTTTTCGCCTTGACCGGGGCTTCCGTGACTCCGGAAAATAGTTCCCGGTAAGTGAATAATCGCGAAAGAAATTGATCTGACCGATTCAGTCTATTTCATTCGCACTCCGATCATTTCATTTGCGCCCGGAAATGAATTCGCGGATCAAGCGAATTTTTCACAACGACCCTTCAGAAGCCGATCACGGCTCGACTCTGCCTTTAACATGAAAAAGACACTTCTCGCCCTGACTACCCTCGCCCTGTCCCCCGTCGCCGCTTACGCCCAAAGCAGCGTGACGCTCTACGGTATCGTCACGGGCAACGTGACCTATGCGAACAACGTTCAAACGTCGGCAACGGGCGCCGGCGGCAAGCCCACAGGCGGTGGCCAGGTCGCCCAGTTCGACAGCGGCACCTCGGGCCCGAGTTCGAGCCGCTGGGGCCTCAAAGGCACCGAGGATCTGGGCGGCGGCATCAAGACGCTGTTCACGCTCGAAAACGGCTTCAGCGTCGCCAACGGCACGATGGGCCAGGGCGGCACCCTGTTCGGCCGCCAGGCGTGGATCGGGATCGCGGCGCCCACCTACGGCACCGCATCGCTCGGCCGGCAATCCGATGCCGCGGTCGACTATGTGTCGCCGCTGCTCTACGCGTGGTACTTCGGCAACCTCGCGATCCATCCGGCCGACTACGACAACCTGAACTTCACGCACCGCATCAATAATTCGATCAAGTACAGCTCGGACGCCTTCTCGGGGTTCCGCTTCGGCGCGCAGTACAGCCTGGGCGGCATCGCCGGCAACTTCACGCAAAACCAGTACTGGTCGGCGGGCTTCAGCTATACCGGCGCGAACCTGGCTGTCGCGGCGTCGATCATCAACGCGCGCAACCCGAACAATTCGCTGTATGGCACGAATGCGAACGCAAGCGCGACGGGCAACAATCTCGGCTCGGCCGGTTCCGCCACGTCGCCGGAATCGAATCCGTCCATCTCGGGCTTCGCCTCCGCCCGCACGCAGCAGACGGTCGCCGTGGCCTCGACCTGGACGATCGGCTCGGCCATCCTGGGCGTCGCCTGGTCCAACACGCAATATCGCGATCTCGGCGCCACGCCTGCGCTCAACACGCAGAACTACCACGGCACGGCGTCATTCAACACGGTCGGGGCAAGCGTGCGCTATCAGGTCACGCCGTTGCTGCGCGTGGGCACGTCGTTCGATTACACGAATGGCGGCAACCTGAACGGCAGCGGCGGCGCGCGTTATGAGCAGTGGAACCTGGGCGCCGGTTACTCGCTCTCGAAGGCCACCGAGCTCTACGCAACGGCTGCGTACCAGCATGCAAGCGGCGTCGATTCGTGGGGCCGCGAAGCGGTTGCGTCCATCGGCTATCTGTCGCCTTCGACCACGTCGAACCAGCTGGCGGTGTCGGCCGGCATCAAGCACCTGTTCTAAAGGGCAACACGAGCCGCCGCGTCGTGGGTTCGACAGCGGCGGCTCGATCGCGGGTCAGGCCGGGACCGACTCGGCCAGGTCCACGCCCCAGCGTTGCCGCAGCGTGTCCTCGGCATACTCGTGGCGAAAGAGGCCACGCGCGCGCAACAGCGGCACGACTTCATCGACGAAGACGTCGAGGCCGCCGGGAAACACATCGGGCATCAGATTGAAGCCGTCCGCCGCGCCCGCGCGAAACCACGTTTCGATGAAGTCCGCGATCTCCTCCGGCGTGCCGACGAAACGCTTGTGCGTGCTGTGGCCGAACTCGGCAACCAGTTCGCGCACCGTGTATGCGCGCTTGCGCAGCACCCGCACGATCGATTCGCGAAAGCCCAGCGACGCCTTGAACTGCTGCGGATCGGCCAGCTCGGCGTAGGCATGCGCGGGAATGCGCTCGTCGTAACCCAGTTCGGACAGGTCGAATCCCAGCCGCCCGCTGAGCGCCGCCACTTCGTGACGCCCGCCCGCCAGTTCGCTCAGCCGTGCTTCGCGCGCATACGCCTCCTCTTTCGTACTCCCGATGATGGTGATGAGGCCCGGCAGGATCGCCACGTCCTCGCGGCGGCGGCCCGCTGCGACGGCGTCGGCCTTGACCTGCCCGTAATGCTCGATGGCGGCGTCCAGGTCCAGCTCGGCGGCGAACACCGCGTTGGCCGTACGGCCCGCGAGTTGCCGCCCCTGGGGCGAGCCGCCCGCCTGCACCAGCAACGGATGGCCTTGCGGCGAGGCGCCCAGACCGAGCAGCCCTTCCACCTTGAAGAACTCGCCGCGATGCGCGAGCGGCGTGCCGGAAATCGCGCCCTGCCACAAGCCCAGCACCACGTCGACGAACTCGTTGGCGCGGCGATAACGCAGCTCGCGCTCGGGATTGTCGTGCAGGCCGAAGTTCGGGCTGACGGCGGGACTGTAGGTGGTCACCGCGTTCCATGCCGCGCGGCCGCCGCTCAGGTGGTCGAGCGTCAACATGCGTTCGGCCAGTTCGACCGGGTCGTTGTATGTCGTGGAGAGCGTGCCGATCACGCCCAGGTGGCGCGTGGCGTCGGCAACCGCCGCGAGGATCAGCGAAGGCTCCAGCGCCCGCGCGCCCCGGCCGCGCGGATCGTGAGGCAGCGCAGGACTGTCGGCAAGAAAGAATGCGTCGAGCTTGCCGCGCTCGGCGATCCGGCCAATGCCCGCGTAATAGTCGGCGGACGTCACCGAGCGCGCGGGCAGGCCCGAATATTCGAACGCCGCGGCGGACACGCCGAAGTCGAGCACGTTGACGTTCAGGATCACATGACGAGGAGCTTGGACACTCATGCGGCCACCTTGTTGACGGGTTCGAAAGCGGGCGCGTGGCCGCTCAGGTCGGGGTCGGCGCGGCGCGCGATGCCAAGGCGCGCGCGCAGCGTGTTGGCGTGCGTGGGCGCGTTCACGGACGATTCGCTCGTCAGCCGGGCGAGCGAGCCTTGCGCGAGCCACGCGGCCAGTTCTCCCTCGCGGGCAAGCAGCGTGACGCCGACCACGTGCGCATGGCCGCGCCATTCGCTCAGTTGCGCATCGAGCGCCGGCGTCCACGGCGTTCGAACATGCACCTGGATCGGCTCGCCGCTCGCATGCGCGCGGTCGAGCACGTCGGCGGCAGCGCGCAGGAAGCCGCCCAGGTTCGCCGCGTTCACCTGCACGACGTCCGCCTCGCGCAAAGCCGCCAGTTCCGCGGCAACGCTTGCGTGGGCGTGCCAGCGCCAGAACACCACCGGCTCGCCTTGCGGCGTGGCGGGGCTGTTCAGCGGCCCGCGTGTTGGAAAGAGGCCTTCGTGCACGGCGAGGCGCACTACGGCACGGCTCGACACGGACGGATCGTCGTCGAGCGATTCGAGCGGCCAGGTCCGCCAGAGCTTGCGTACGGCGACGAGCGCTTCGGCAAGCGTCGCGGCATCGGCGGGCGCGTCGGTCCAGGCGGATGTCTCGCCAAGACCGAGCGCCGTGGCGCGATCGTGCCGCAAGGCCAGCAGTCCCGCGCGGCCCTCGCTGAAGTGATCGAGCGAAGCGCTGCGTCGTGCGATGTTGTACGGGTGATCGCGCTGCGGCGAGGCGGCGGCCACCAGGCCGATACGCCGCGTATGGCGCGCGAGCAGCGCGGCGGTCACGGTCGGGCTGGGCGCCACGCGAGGCGCCTCATCGTCGCGCTCGCCGCCGATCACGGCGTACGCCGCGCCGCTCGCATCGAGCGCGCGCACGGCGTCGCCGGCTGGCGATGCCAAAGCGGCAAGCAGATCCGCTCCGGGAAGTTCGATTCCGATGTGCAAGGGAACAGGCAATCTGGTTCTCCACTGTTGCGCGGCGCGTGCTGCCGGGAACGGGTGGCGGATTGCGCACCGTGGCAAGCGACGCTCACGCTAAAAGGACGAGCCGTACGGGTCATCGTAACGTCGTGACGTCGCACGGCTTCGACGGACAAAATGCGGCGACTCAATGCACCTTGGCAAAGCCGTGACGCTCGGCCAGCAGGTCGAGAATGCGCCGGGTGTCGGTCACGAAACGCCGCTCGCCCAGCGTCAGCGCATCGGCGGGCGCGGGCAGTTCGTCGCCCAGCACGAGCACCGGCAAGCCCTGATGATCGGCGTCCAGCGCCTCGATCACCGCCGCGCGAGGACGCTCGAACGGAATGCGGCGCACGTCGAGCCGGTCGACTTTCGACGGGTCGCTCGCAAGCAGCCCTTCGATGGGCGCGCCGTCCGGGCAGATAAACCGCTCGCCTGGGTGGCGCGGGTCGGTGAAGTTCGGTTCCAGCAATAACAGCAGATCGCGGCTCATGATGTGTTTGCCTCTTCGTGGATAGGACTTTTTTGCTTCGGTTAAGCGGCGCTTGCGGGATCGCGCCAGCGCACGATCAGATCGACGGCCAGCGTGCACGCGACGAACACGAACGCCGCGAAAATGGTGGTGCCGATCACGACCGGAAAGTCGCCGTCGAGCGCGGACGTGACCGCGAGACGGCCCACGCCGTCGAGCCCGAACATCTGTTCCGTGACGATCGCGCCGCCCATGATCGTGGCCAGTTCCAGCCCGCCGAGCGCCAGCACCGGATTGAGCGCCGCCGACCACGCGTGGCGCAGTTGCACCTGCCACTCGGGCACGCCTTTGGCCCGCGCGGTGCGCACATAGTCGGCGCTCAGCACGTTGAGCATCGACGAGCGCACGATGCGCTGGAACACGCCCACCTCCGCCACCGACAACGTGAGCCACGGCAGCAGCAGGTGCCGCGCCCATTCGCCCACGCCCTCGCTGAGCGGCGCGTAACCGCCCGGCGGAAACAGGTGAATGCCGCGCAGCGACAGGTGATAAAACAGGAAGTACGACGCGAGCATGCCGCTCAGGAAGGTCGGCACCGAGAGCGCCGCATACGAGACGGTCGCGAGCCCGCGATCGATCCACGAGCCTGCGTAGCGCGCCGCGATCGCCCCGAGCGCGACCGAAAAGATCGCCGAAAAAAACAGTGCCCCGGCCGCGAGCGACAGCGTGACCGGCACCTTCGCGAGAATCAGATCGGTCACGGGCGCCTGGTGGCGGAACGAATAGCCGAGTGCGGGCGGCCAGTGGGCGAGGCCCATGGGCGCGCCCTGAATATCGGGCCCGCGATACACGTAGTAGCCAAGCTGGCGATACCAGGGCTCGTCAAGACGCAGCGCGTGCGCCACGGCGTCGATCGTCTGCTGGCTCGCGTTGCGCGGCGCGAGCATCACGGCGGGGTCCTGATACGCGAGGCGCGTGATCAGAAAGGTCGCGAAGAGGACGATCAGGAGCGTCGATACGGTCCGCAGCAGACGCAGCAGCAGATTTGGCATGGTCAGTTTTCCTAACGTCTTGACGGGTCGAGCACGTCGCGCAGCCCCGAGCTCAGCGAGTTGAAGCCCACCACGATCAGGAACAGCATGATGCCAGGCCCCAGCAGGAACCACGGCTGCACCTGGTACATCGATGAACGCTGCGCATCGGCGATCATGTTGCCGAGGCTTGCGGTGGGCGCCTGCACGCCCACGCCGAGAAAGGACAAAGTCGCCTCCGCGATGATGTTGTTCGGCAACTGAACCGCCCAGTACACGATCACGGCGGGCGCGATGTTCGGCAGGATCTCGCGCCAGAGAATGCGCAGGCGCCCCGCCCCCGTCATCGCTGCCGCCTCCACGAACGGCTGGCTGCGCAGCGCGAGCGTCAGGCCGCGCACGAGCCGCGCGAAATACGTCCACGAAAAGAGCGCGATGACGACGATGACGAGCGTGGCCGGGTTCACGACGCTCGTGCCGTCCGCGCCGCGCGCGAAGGCGATCAGGCTGAGCGAGGTGACGACGAACGGAAACGAGAGCGTGACGTCGATGGCCTGCGAGAGAATGCGGTCCGCGTTCCCGCCCAGATAGCCCGCCACGAGTCCGATCACCGTGCCCACGACCATGGCGAGCGTGGTGGCGGGCAGCGCGATCAGCAGCGAGAGGCGCGCGCCATAGAGCGTGCGCACGAATACGTCGCGGCCGTTGTCGTCGGCGCCGAACGGGAACGCGCGGCTGGGCCCCACGGGCAAGCCCATTTCGGAGAGCGCCGTGTCGCGAAACTGCTGCGTGGGACCGTGGCCCAGCCAAGCGGCAACGAGCGGCGCGGCCAGCGCCGCCGCCACCACGCAAACCACAATCAGCAAGCCCACCACCACGCTGCGCTCGCGCAACAGCACGCCTGTGATGCCGGCGGCGCGCCGCACGGGTTGAGCGCCCGCTACGGGCGGTGACAGGGCTGGCAACCCTCTAGACATGATCGAGCTCCGCTAAACCGGAAGTGAATAGCTGCCCGCGCCCCGGAATGGAATCGACGAGCTTGCGGGTGTAGGGATGTTGCGGGTGCGCGAGCACCTCGCGCGCCGGGCCGGTTTCGACGATGCGCCCGCCGTCGAGCACGAGCACGCGATCGCAAAGCTCGCCGACCACGGCCAGGTCGTGCGAGATGAACAGGAACGACACGCGCAGCGCGTCGCGCAATGAGCGCAGCAACGCCACGATGTGGCGCTGCGTGGTGAGGTCAAGGGCTGAGACGGGCTCGTCGGCCACCACCACGCGCGGCTGAAGCGCCACCGCGCGCGCGATGGCGACGCGCTGGCGCTGGCCGCCGGAAAGCTGCGCCGGAAAGCGCTCCAGCAATTCGTGAGGCAGTCCCACGCGCTGCGCGAGCGCGGCGACCTCCTGCTCGATGCGCGCGGCCGTGAGCTTGCGCTGGAGGATGAACGGCTCGGCCAGTACGGTCGCCACGCGCTGGCGCGGATTGAGCGAGCCGTACGGGTCCTGGAACACCATCTGGATCGCGCGGCGCGTAGTCGCTTGCAGACGTGGCGCGCCGCGCCCCGCTTGCGCATAAGCGTCGCCGTCGAGCAGCACGCGGCCGCCGTCGGGGCGGTCGAAACCCGCTACGATGCGGCCGATGGTCGACTTGCCCGAGCCCGACTCGCCAACCAGACCGAGAATCTCGCCCTCATGCAAGTCGAACGACACCGCGTCGAGCACCGTGCGAGCGTGCGAACGCCAGCCGCTGCGGCTCGTGCGCACGCGCGAGACCGCCTCGACCCGCAACAACGGCGTCGCCGCCGGTGCGGACGGGCGCAACGGCGCGCGCAACGGCAGCGACGCTTCGAGCAGTTGCTGCGTATAGGGATGCGAAGGCTCGCGATACACCGCTTGCGCTTCGCCCGATTCGCGCACGTGCCCGCGCTGCATGACGACGAGATGGTCCGCGATGTCCGAGACGAGCGCGAGATCGTGGCTCACAAAGACGAGCGCCGTGCCGTGGCGCGCCTGAAGCTGGCGCAGCAGGCGCATGATCGAAGCCTGAACCGTGACGTCGAGCGCCGTGGTCGGTTCGTCGGCGATTACCAGCTGCGGGTTCAGCGCGATCGCCATCGCGATCATCACGCGTTGACGCATGCCGCCGGAAAGCTGCCACGGATAATCGTCGATCCGGCGCTCGGGGTCGCGAATCCCGACCTCCGTGAGCAACTCGATCACGCGCGCGCGCAACGCACGCGCGCGCAGCGGACGATGCACGCGGATCGCCTCCGCGATCTGCACGCCGATACGCTTGAGCGGATGCAGGTTGCTCGACGGGTCCTGCGACACGTAGCCGATGCGCGCGCCGCGCAACGCCCGCAACTGCCGCGCGTCCAGGTGCAGGATCTCGCGGCCGTCGAAGCGCACACTGCCCGTGACCTCGGCACCGGGACCGAGCAGGCCGGTCGCCGCGAGCAGCGAGACGCTCTTGCCCGAGCCCGACTCGCCGACCACGGCCAGCGTGCGGCCCGCATCCACCGCGAACGACACGCCGCTCACCACCTCGTTACGCGCGCCCTGCGCGCCGAAGCTCACGCGCAGGTCGTTGATTTCCAGGAGCGCCATGGGGGTCGTCCACGAAATGCGGTTACTGGCGCAACGCGATGTTGGTCACGTCGGCCTGCACCGCGAGCGAGGACCACACCCAGTTCGTGACGCGGTCGGACGTGATCGCCACCTTGCACTTTTCGAACAGCGGAATCCACGGCAGGTCCGCCGACACGAGGCGATCCGCCTCGGTCCAGATCGGGCCGGGATTCTCCGAGGGGAACGCTTTTTCCGCGAGCGCGTTCAATTGCGGATTGCGATAGCAGATCGCGTAGTTATTGCCCTTGCCGCAAGGCGACGCGTCGGAGTCGAGCCAGCCGCCAAGCAGCATGCGCGTGCTCGGCCCCTGCCAGTCGGGGGCGAACTGCGCGAGCGCGAGATCGTAGCGGCTCTTCGGGTCTTGCAGGTAGGCGAGGAACTGCGTCGGCGGGATCGGCAGCAGGTTGAGCTTGATGCCCGAGGCGGCGAGGTCTTCCTTGAGCGTCACCGCGATGGCCGAAAACTGCGCATTGGCGCGATAAGCCAGGTCGAAGCTCACGCCGCCGGGGTAGCCCGCCCCGGCGAGGAGCGCCTTCGCCTTCTGCGCATCGCCCCGGTCCTGCGGGGTGCCATACGGGTCGAACTTCTGATAGCCGAGCGTGGTGGACGTGATGATCTGCCCGAGCGGCTCGGCGGCGATCGTGCCGCCTTGCGTCTGGACGATATGCGCCTTGTTCACGCCGTAAGCCAGCGCCTGGCGCACGGGCAGCTTGCGCAGCGCATTGGCCCCCGCGCTCTGTGCCTCGGGCCGCGCGTTGAGGACGATGAAGTTCGCCGCGCCGCTGTTCGAGGCATGCAACTGCGGGCTGTTCTGCAACTGGTAGCTGCGCAGCGTCGCGAGCGGCGGCACGTCCAGATACAGCGAAAGGTCAGCCGCGCCCGTCTGGATCTTCTGCACGACCGCGTCTTCGCTGTTCGAGGTGAAGTCGATCACGATGCGATCGGCGTAGGCGTGGCGCGCGGGGTCGCTTGCGTAGTTGTAGTTGGGCACTCTCGCGAGCGTGAGTTGCTGGCCGCTCGTATAGGACTCCACATAATACGGTCCGCTCGACGGGAAACTACGCCGGAACTCCTGCGAATCGGGAAAATAGCGCGAGGCGACTTCTTCTGGCAACGGCGACACGAAGTTCATCGACAGGATGTTCAGAAAGTCGTAATTACGCGTGTCGGAGCGCAGCACGAGCGTCTTGTCGTCGGGCGCGGAGACGCCCGCGATGTCATGCGTGTCGATGAACTTGCGTGCCGCGGCCAGATCGCCGGTCGGCACCTTCGAGAAGGCCTTGCAGTAGTCGGCGAATCCCGAGAACGCGAGATTGAAATAGTTGACCGCCGCGACCTGGCGGTTGGGGTCGCAGAAGCGCTTGATCGTGTAGACGAAGTCCTTCGCGACAATCGGGCGTTGCGTGGGGCCCGCGAAGCGGATGCCGTCGCGCAGGTGGAACGTATAGGTCTTGCCGTCCGCGCTCACGTCCCACGACTTCGCGAGATCGGGCACGATCTTCGTGTCGTCCTTGAGTCCGGCGGGCGAGCCGGGATAGGTGACCAGCTGGCGCGTGACCGCCCGCAGGATCTCCCACGAATCGATGCTGTAACCGGTCTGCGGATCGAATGCGTCGATATCGGGCTGCAACGAGGCAATGCGCAGCGTGCCGCCGCGCTGCGGCGCGTCGGCCGATGCGGCATGCGCGCCGCCCGCATTCACGCCAAGCGCGACGAGCGCCGCGAAACCCGCCGCCCGCTTCGCGCGTTCCAGAAATTTTGCCTTCATGGTCAATGCTTTGAGTTGAAAGAGGATGGGGAGCGGACTGCGCTAGAAACGCGTGCCGCTAAACGGCGCCGCATCACAAGCGAACAAGGCGTCGAGACTGTCGAGCGCGGGCGCGTGGCGCACGTCGAGGCGTCCCGCGCGCGCCAGTTGCCACCAGCGCACGCCGCCGAGATAAACCGCCGAAAGCGCGTCGATGCCGAGCACGACATCCGGCGAACGGCTCGTCGCTTGCGCACCGCGCTCCGAGAAATGAAAGCGCCCGCTGTTACCCGCAATGAGCGGGTCGGCGATCTCGATGACCGCCTCGCCGCCGTAGTGACCGTAGCAGCGCGCCGCAAGCGCCGCGCGCACGTCGAGAATGCGCAGCCACGTTTCATCGGCCACCGCGCTCACGCGCGCGTCGCGATAGTTGTCGAGCAGCCAGCCAAACGGCTCGTCGATCGCACAACTGGCGATTACGATGCGATGCGCGATATCGCGCGACAACACATGGCCGAGCAGATCCGCCGAAGCGCCCGGCGTGCGCGCGACGAAATCGCTGACGACGATCGTTCGCTGCCGGTCGCTGAACCAGCCGTCGCTGGCCGCCGCGTGATAGCGCACATAGCCGTCCGGACCGTCGGGGCCTTCATGCGTCGCCAGGTAGTGCGGGGTGGGCGCACCGCGCTCGCGCAGCGCGACATTCGCCCACCAGTACGGCGGGCGGCTGATCGTGCCCGCGCGCAACGGTGGATGCCGTTCGTAGACGTGGCGCATCGTGTCCCACTCCTGCACGGGGTCGATGAGCCGCACCGCGTCGGGCCGCCACTCGACGGCGAGGCGCGCATGCCGCGTGTCGATCTCGACCGTAGCCGTGGACGACGCCACTGCGTAACCGAAGCGGCCATAGAGCGTGGCAGACGACGCCCGCAATGTCGCCACCACGTCGCCAGCGGCGTGCGCGTCGCGCAACTGGCGTTCTAGCAACGCCATGGCTACGCCCCGCCGCGTGCAACCGGGCGCGACCCCGACGTGCGTCACCGCGGCATGCGCCACGCGCGCGCCGCCCGGCACGGTGAGCGTGCCCGAGTAAGACTCCGTCGTGCCGACCAGCGTGCCACCGTCGAACGCGCCATAGCTGCGCCCCGGCTCGCTCATGCCGACCAGACGCACGGCGTCGTCTACGGTCAGCGCAGGCAAGCCGATCATCGCGGAGCGAAACAATGTGAGCGCGGCCAGCAGATCGGCGGTGTCGCGCAGCACGCGAACTTCAATGCTCATTGCCCACCTGCCGCGTGTACGCCAGGTTTGGCAAACGCACTGAGTCTCGTCGGTTCTTGCATGGCGCTTCGCAGATCAAATTGACGTTGGATTGGAGATATCCGCTGCAATAACACGACCTGACATCATTCCTGCGGCGTGTTGATCGGCGGGTTTCAATCCTAGCATTCGACTTGCGGATTATTCTGCACTCCGATTATATGAATTGATTCTGAATATTCTCGGCGCGCAATCATAAGCTATTCAACGGCGCTCGCCCTGCGTGCATCAGGCAATGGCAAAAAAGCGCTCATATCGATTGCATGAATCAATGGTTGCCGGAAGCGTTTGGCGAATCTAGCCTTTTCGCTTCCCGGCACATCGCTGTGCTCATTTTCAGCGCCGCGCGTGCCTTCGACCCCTGATCGACTGATTCTCCCGATGTCCGACACTCCACCCGACTCGCCCGCCGATAAGCCGACCAATCCGCGCCGCCGCGCAGTGCTTGCCGCGGGCGCCGCCGTTGGCGTTGGCGCCGTCGCTTACGGCTTCTGGCGCACTTCGTCCTCAACCGGCCAGGCCGCCACGCAAGGCGCGGCGGCCGTGCAAGGTGCGCAAGGCGGCACGCTCGTGGTCGGCTCGTACCAGGAGCCCACAGTCTACGATCCCAACCATCAGTATTCGTGGGAGACGTACCGGATCGACCGGCATATCTACGAATCGCTGGTCGCCGAGGATCTGTCGAAGCCCGCCTCGGCCGGGCCGCCGCCGCTCATTCCGGCGCTCGCGCAAAGCTGGGATGTCAGCGACGACGCGACGACGTTCACGTTTCATCTGCGCCCCGGCGTCAAGTTTCACGACGGCACCGATTTCGACGCGCACGCCGTGGAATTCAACGTGCGCCGTTTCAGCGACCCGGGCTTCGAGTTCTATGACGTAAAGGCGAACGCGTTCATGAAAGCGGTGTACGGCGACCTCAAGTCATTCGAGGTACTGAACGACCAGACGGTGCGCTACACGTTCAAGCATCCGTTTCGCGACTTCCTGCGCATGCTGCCGCAAGGCAACTACGTGTCCGGCATCTTCAGCCCGCAGGCGCTGAAACAGTACGGCCAGGACGGCCTCGCCGAACACGCGACGGGCACCGGACCGTTCCGTCTCGTGCAGCGCGTGCATGGCGAGAAAACCGAACTCGCGCGCAACGATCAGTACTGGGGCGGCCGCGCCCCGCTGGAGCGCATCGTGTTCAGACCGATCACCGACGACGCTACGCGGCTCGCCGCCTTGCAGGCGGGCGAGATCGACATTCTCACGCGCACCCCGCCCGACGCGGTCGACACACTGACCGGCGGCGGCTACGCGGTGCCCGAAAGCGCCCAGGCGGGGTTGCTGTATCTGGGGTGGAACTTCCGCAACCGTTTCGCGCAGCAGTTGCCCGTGCGTCAGGCGATCATCCAGGCGATCGACCGCGAAGGTCTCGCGAAGACGCTCTTCAAGGGTCACGCGCTCGCCGCATACAGCATCCTCAACCCTGGCAACGCCGCGTTCGACGCGAACCAGCGCGACTACGCTTACGACCCCGACGCCGCGAGAAAGCGGCTCGCCGACGCGGGCTTCAAGGACGGCGATATCCGCTTCACCATCGCCACCGACGAGGCAAACCAGCCTAGCATCGAATGGATTCAGCGCGATCTCGCCAAGGTCGGCATTCACGTCGACATCCTCTCGCAGGAATGGCTCACGTACACGTCGAATCTGCCGAAGCTCGCGCCGGAAGTGGCGCTCACCAGCATGGAGTGGGGCTTCGTCACGCCGCTGTGGGCGCGCATCGTGTATCAGGGCTACGTCGTCACGCGCGGCGGCGGCGATCTGCTCGGGCCTGAACTGAAGGCGGCGATCGACACCGCTTCGCACGAAGTGGACGAAGCGAAGGCGATTACCGCATGGAAGCACGCCAACGGGCTGCTCCAGCAGCAGGCGGCAACGGTGCCGCTCGTGTCCTTCACGCGCTACTTCGCCGTCAGCCCGAAGGTGAAGGGCTTCAACGTGCCCGCGCAGAACTGGTACGACCTCGCGCGCGTCTCGCTCTCGACATGATCCGCACGATCCTCCTGCGCCTGCTGACGGCCATTCCGCTCTTTCTCGCGATCTCCGTGCTCGTGTTCGTCTCGGCGCATCTCGCGCCGGGCGACCCCATCTCGAACGCACTCGCGGGCCAGGTGCCGCAGGCGTCGATCGACGCGCTTCGCCATGCCTACGGTCTCGATCGCCCGCTTCCCCAGCAGTATGTCGTGTGGCTGGGCCATTTCCTCTCGGGGCAATGGGGCGCTTCGATCATCTACAAGGTGCCCGTTGCCAGCCTGCTTGCGCCGGCGTTCGGCAATACGCTGCTGCTCACGGCCGCCGCCGTCGTGCTGTGCGTGGTGTTCGGCGTGGCGATCGGCGTGTTCGCGGGGCTCAGGCGCGGCACCCGTGCCGACGCGATATCGATGTTCGTGATCCAGCTCGGCCACAACGTGCCGATCTTCTGGCTCGGCCTCGCGCTCGTGTGGCTCTTTTCGCTCAAGCTGCACTGGCTGCCTTCCTCGGGCATCGCCGACCTGCGCGGCGACGGTGGCGCGCTCGACACGCTGCGCCACCTGCTGTTGCCCGCGTTCTGCGCGGCGGTCATCTCGATGCTGATACTCGCGCGCCTGGTGCGCGCGAGCGTGATCGAGATCGAGCGCGCCGACTACGTGCGCACGTTCCGCTCGCTGGGCTTTGCTCGCGGGACGCTGCTGCGCCGCCACGTGGGCCGCAATCTGCTCGCGCCGGTCGTCAACATGACGGGGCTGCAAATCGGCTATCTGCTCTCGGGCGTGATTCTCGTCGAGAACGTGTTCGCGTGGCCCGGTCTCGGCTCGCAACTCTACGTGGCCGCGGCGGGACGCGACTATCCGCTCGAACAGGCGGGCGTCATGCTGGTTGCCGCGTGTTTTGTCGTGGCCAACCTCGTCACCGACATCACGCTCGACCTGCTGAATCCGCGCCTGCGAGCCTGAGGCCCGGCGCGACGCCATATCAAGGAATCTCCATGCCGCAAGCCGATCTCTCCGCCGCGCCGATCGACGACGCGTACGGCGCCTCCCCACACGATGCGAGCGATGCGCACGATGCGCACTGGCAGCCGCCACGCTGGCGCGACGCGCTCGCGCGGCTCGCCGCCAACCGGCTGGCCGTGGCGGGCGTCGTCATCATCGCGCTCGCGGTGTTCGTCTCGCTGGCCGCGCCCTGGCTCGCGCCGTACGACCCGAACCATGCCGAACCGGCCGCGCGCCTCGGCGGCGTCGGCACGCCCGGCCACTGGCTCGGCCTCGACGCACAGGGACGCGACATGACGAGCCGCCTGCTGTGGGGCGGGCGCACGTCACTCGCCATCGTGGTCGTTTCGGTGCTCGGCGCCTGCGTGGCGAGCCTCGCGCTCGGACTCTACGCGGGCTACTCGCGGGGTCTCGCCGCCATCGCCGTGATGCGCGCAACCGACCTTTTGTTCGCATTCCCGATGATCCTGCTCGCCATCAATCTCGCCACGGCGTTCGGCGCGGGTCCGTTCACGGCGGGCGTGACCGTGTTGTTCAGCGCCCTGCCCTATCTCACCCGCGTCGTGTACGCGAACGTGCGGGCCGAGCGCGAGCGCGAGTATGTCGAAGCGGCGCGCGCACTGGGCGCGTCGACGTTCGACATCGTCGCGCGCGAAATCCTGCCGAACGTGCTCACGCCGCTCGTCGTGTACGGCACGACGCTGTGCGGCGGCATGATCGTGTTTCTCGCGGGGCTCAGCTATCTCGGCCTCGGCGTACAGCCGCCCATGCCCGACTGGGGCCGCATGGTGAGCGAAGGCGCGAAGGTGATGCTCACGGGCGGCGCGCACGTCGCCACGCTGCCCGCCCTCGCGATCGTCGCCGTCTCGGTGGCGTTCAACTGGCTAGGCGACGGCCTGCGCGACGCACTCGATCCGCAAGGCTGACACGCCACCTCCTCTTCGCTCATCATGCCCCTGCTCGACATCGAACAACTCGAAGTGGATTTCGTCGGCCCGCGCGGCGCCGAACCGGCCGTGCGCGGCGTGACGCTTTCGCTCGAAGCGGGCGAGATCGTCGCGCTCGTCGGCGAGTCCGGTTCCGGCAAAAGCGTGACGGCCGCCGCGATCAACGGCCTGCTGCCGCGCGGCGTCACGCGCGTGCGCGGCAGCATCACTTTCGACGGCCAGCCGCTCGTCGGCATCGGCGAAGCGCAACTCGAACGCTTGCGCGGCACCGGTGTCGCCACGATCTTCCAGAACCCGCTGAGCGCGCTCGATCCGACCATGCGCATCGGCGACCAACTCGCCGTGACGGCGCGGCTGCGCCGCCCGCTCACGCGTGCGCAGGCGCTTGCGCGCGCAACCAAGGCGCTCGCGGAGGTCGGCATCGACGATCCGGCGCGCACCCTGCGCGCGTGGCCGCACCAGTTGAGCGGCGGCATGCGCCAGCGCGTGATGATCGCGCTCGCCACGCTCAATCACCCGCGCCTGCTGATCGCCGACGAGCCGACCACGGCGCTCGACGCCGTCCTGCAAAAGGACATCCTGCGCCTGCTCAAGCGCCTGAATCAGGAGCACGGCGTGGCGATCCTGATCATCACGCACGACTTCGGCGTAGTCGCTGAACTAAGCCAGCGCGTGGCCGTGATGCGCGCGGGCCGGATCGTCGAACAGGGGCGCACCGCGGACGTGCTCGCGGCCCCGAAGCACGCGTACACGCGCAGCCTGATCGACGCCGTGCCGGAAATCGGCTTGCGTGCGCTCGACCCGTCGCCTTCGCGGCGGCTCGGCGCTGCCGGTGCGGGCGGCCAGAAGCGCAGCGCTGGCGGGACGAACACGAGCGCGCCCGCGAACGCCGCCCCCGTGCTGCTCGAAGCGCGCGGCGTGCGCCGCACGTTCGTCACCGCGAGATCGTGGCTGCCTTCGCGCGCGCGGCGCTTCGATGCCGTGATCGACGCCCGCCTGGAGGTGCGGCGCGGCGAGATCTTCGGGCTGATCGGGGCGTCCGGCTCGGGCAAATCGACGCTCGCGCGCGTCGTCGCGCATCTGATTCCCGCGAGCGAAGGCACGGTGCGCTTCGACGGTGCGGACCTCGCCACGCTCGACGGCAGCGCGCTCAAGGCGTTTCGCCGGCGCTTCCAGTTCGTGTTCCAGGACAGCGCCTCGTCGCTCAATCCGCGCCGCACGCTGCTCGAACAACTCGCCGATCCCGCCTTGCGCCTCGGCGTCGCGCGCGACCGCGAGCACGCGCGCGAGCTGGCGCAGGAAGCGCTCGAACGCGTGGGCCTCGAAGCGCGGCATCTGAACCGCTATCCGCATGCCTTCTCGGGCGGCCAGCGGCAGCGCATCGGCATTGCGCGCGCGCTGGTCGTCAAGCCGGAATTCATCGTGCTCGACGAGCCGACGTCCGCGCTCGACGTCTCCATCCAGGCGCAGATCCTGAACCTGCTGCTGGCGTTGCGCGAATCGCTCGGCCTCACTTATCTCTTCATCGGTCACAGCCTGCCCGTGATCGAATTCCTGTGCGACCGCGTGGCCGTGATGGAGCGCGGACGCATTATCGAAACACTCGACGCCGCCAATCTGCGCGCCAACGCGCGGCACCCCTCGACGCTGCGCCTGCTCGACGCGGTGCTGCCCGTGCGCGTGGCCGCACCGGCGTCGCGCGCCCCGCTTACGGAACTGTCTTCATGAGCCGCCAACGCCTGATCTTCAACGCCTTCACCCACGTCACGCCCAATCATCATAGTCACGGCTACTGGCGGCATCCGCAAGGGCGTGGCCAACTGGAATACAAGCGCTTGCAGCCGTGGATCGAACTCGCGAAGACCGTGGAGCGCGGCCGCTTCGATACGGTGTTTCTGGCCGATGTGGTGGGCGTGTACGACCGCTTTCGCGGCAACGGCGACACATCCATTCGCACTGCGATGCAATTTCCGAGCCTCGACCCGGCGAGTCTCGTTTCGGCGCTCGCGGCGGCCACCGAGCACGTTGGCTTCGCGGTGACGAGTTCGGTGATCCAGGATCATCCGTTCGACTTCGCGCGCCGCATGTCCACACTGGATCATCTTTCCGACGGGCGCATTGCGTGGAATATCGTCACCTCGTACCTCGACAACGCCGCGCGTAATTTCGGCCAGGACAAGCTCGAAGAGCACGACGAGCGCTATCGCTGGGCCGAAGAGTACGTCGAGGTCGTCTACAAGCTGTGGGAGGCAAGCTGGGAGGACGACGCGCTCGTCGCCGACTTCGAAAGCGGCGTATTCGCCGAGCCGTCGAAGGTGCGCAAGATCCTGCATCGCGGCGCGCGCTACAGCGTGGAGGGCCCGCATCTGGCCGAGCCCTCGCCGCAACGCACGCCGCTGCTGTTCCAGGCGGGCGGCTCGGAAGCGGGCCACGCGTTCGCGGCGCGCCATGCGGAAGCGACTTTCATCGCGGCGCGCACACCCGAGAGCGCCGCGAAGCATGTGGCCGACCTGCGCTCGCGCGCCCGCGCGTTCGGCCGCGCCGGGGACGAACTGAAGATCATCGTGTCGCTCGCGCCCGTGATCGGCGCGACGGAACAGGAGGCGCACGCGCGCCGCCGCGAGTTGAAGGAATGGCTGAGCCTCGAAGCGCTCCAGGCGTTCTATAGCGGCAGCTTGGGCGTCGATCTGTCCGACATCGATCCGAACCGGCCGCTATCCGAACTGCTGCTGACCAACCATGTGCGCGGCAACGTGCGCGCCTTCATCGAGGCCGCGCCGGACCGCACGGTCACGTTCGGCGACCTGCTGAAGGAGACGGTTTCGGGGCGCTTCGCGGGCACGCCCGAACAGATTGCCGACGAAGTGCAGCGCTACGCGGACGCGGGCGTGGACGGCTTCAACGTGGTGCCGGTCACGACGCTGGGCTGGTGGACCGAGTTCGTCGATCACGTGGTGCCGGTGCTGCAAAAGCGCGGCCTGATGCAAACGGAGTACGCTCCGGGCACGCTGCGCGAAAAGATTCACGGACGCGGCCCGAACCTGCCCGATCACCATCCGGCGCGCGCCCTGCGCGACGCCGTGCGGCGCGGCGTGGCGCAGCCGGTTCATTGAGCGCGCGCCCTACGGCGGAAGCCGACGCCGCTAACGCCCGAACAGCAAATACACCAGCGCAGCGCCGACGAACGCCACACCGGCGCCCTGCCACAGCGTGATCGACTCGCCCAGCACGAGAATGCCCGCAACCAGCCCGACGACCGGCACGCCAAGGCTGAATGGCGCGATGCGGTTGGCGGGGTGCCGCGCGAGCAGGCCGGTCCACAAGCCATAGGCCGCGAGCGTGGCGAGCCAGCCGAGATAGGCGGCGGCCACCCATCCCCCCACCGAAACATGCGACCAGTCGCGCCACACCGCCGCGCCGTCGAAATACAGGCTCAGCGCGACGAAAGGCGCGATGGGCGCAAGGCTCGACCACACGACGAACTCGAACGGCGAATAGCCGGGAAAGCGCCGCTGCAACTGCCGCGCGAAAATATTGGCGACGGCCCACATCGCCGCCGCGCCCAGATTCAGCAACAGGCTTGCGAGCGTCAAGCCGGAGCCTGCTCCCGTGGCGCTCAGGTTCATCGCAAAGCAGCCGAGACCCATGGCCGCCAGCCCGAGCGCGACCTTGGCCGGACGGCTCAGCTTTTCGTGGAGAAACGCGCCCGCCAGCAGCGCGGTGAAGAACACCTGCGTTTGTTGCAGCACCGAAGCGAGCGCCGAGGTCATGCCCAGGCGCAGCGCCAGAAATAGCAGGCCGAACTGGCCCACGCCCTGCACCAGACCATACGCCACGATCCAGCGCCACGGTACGGCCGGCTTCCTCACGAGCAGGATCATCGGCAAGGCGGCGAACACATAGCGCACCGCGCCTAACTGCATCGACGTGAAATCGCGCAGCGCGACTTTCATGGCGACGAAGTTGAATCCCCAGATCACCACGACCGCCGCCGCCGCCGCGAGGTCGCCCCGGCTCAACGTTGCGCGGTTCATGCGGCGGGCCGGTCCTTGCGAAACGCGTTCTTCACCAGAATCTTGCCGTCGCGAAACGTGAACACGTCCACCATGCGCGCCTCGACGCGCTTGCCGTCCGCGCGCGTGCCGTGGAACGTCGACTCGGTCACGCCGCGCGCGCCCGCCACGAAGTGATCCGCGTCGAGCCAGCGCGCGTCGGGAAACGTCTCCCAGGCAAGCTGGAAGCCCGCGCGCACCGCATCGCGCCCAATGAAACTGCGGCCCATGACGTCCGGTCCCGCCACCGCGTGGAACTCGCAGTCGTCGTGCATGAAACGCATCAACGCGTCGATATCGTGGCGATTCCACGCGCTGGAAAAATCAGTAAGGAATGCGATATTGATGGAATTCGATGACATGAGTCGGTACTCGTCAGAGGGTCAAACTGTCCGTTGCCGCCGTGGTGCCGGCGGCCCGGTTCGAAAACGCCCATCTTAAACAATGCCGGGCGCGGCCCGTGGTACCAGGCCTGTCCGGCGATGGAACCAGCCCGCCCCGGCAAGCCCGCCGCGCCGCTGGCACCATCGCCTTATTTTGTTGGCACCATGAGCCTGCGGACTTTCGTTGCAAGATGGTTCCATCCCAATCGGCACCCAACGGAACCCGCTCATGAACCCCATGCAAACGCTCGCCGGACTCGCCGCGAGCGAGCCCCTTGCGCCCTACGATCCCACCTATGATCCGCTCGTCGCCGCGAACCCCGGCCACGGCGTGGACTACGCGCCGACTTACTGGGTGGCGAGCGCGGGCGCGCCCCCCGAGGACGACGGCCCGATCCGCGCCAGTGCCGACGTTGACGTCGTGGTGGTCGGCTCCGGCTTCACGGGCCTCGCCACGGCGCTCTTTCTCGCGCGCGAGCACGGCATACGCGCCACCGTGCTCGAAGCCAACCGCGTGGCCTGGGGCTGCACGAGCCGCAACGGCGGCCAGGGCCAAAACGCGAGCGGACGCCTCTACCGCTCGCAATGGATCGAGCGCTGGGGCAAGCAAACGGCGCTGCGCCTCGACGCCGAGATCCGCGAGGGCTTCGAGACGTTCAAGAGCCTCGTGGCCGAAGTGCCCTGCGACCCGCAGCCCGGCGGCCATCTGTATATCGCGCACCGCGAGAAGAAGCTCGACTTCCTGCGCCACGAGGCGAAGGTCATGCGCGACGTGTTCGGCTACGACACACGCATGCTCAGCGCCGAAGACGTGCGCACCCACTACGTGAACGACGCCGAAAATTGCGGGGCGCTGCACGAGCCCGACGGCATCGGCGTGCATCCGCTCAAGCTGGCCTTCGGCTATATGCGCATGGCGCGTGCCCTGGGCGTCAAGATTCATCCCGCGAGCCCCGTGCTGGACGTCACGGCGCGCGGCGGCGGCTATGACGTGCGCACGCCGGGCGGCGTGCTGCGCGCGCGCGCCGTGGCCTTCGCCACGGGCGGCTATACGAGCAACGGCCTGCACCGGCGGCTCGATTCGCGCATCATGCCGATCCTCTCGAACTCGCTCGTCACGCGCCCGCTCACCGAAAGCGAGCGGCGCGCGACCAACTTCCTCACGCACCAGGTGATCACGGACACGCGCACGCTGCGCTTCTATTACCGGCTGCTGCCCGACTATCGCCTGCAAATCGGCAGCCGCAGTTCGGTCACGGGCGCCGACGCCACGCGCCAGAAGCATTTCGACGTGCTCGTCAACGGCCTGCACCGCAAGTTTCCCGCGTTGCGCGACGTGAGCATCGATCATTCGTGGTGGGGATGGGTGGACGTGAGCCACGACATGATGCCCCGCATCGCCCAGCCCGAGCGCAATCACAACGTGTTCTACGCGCTCGGCTACGGCGGCAATGGCGTGTCGTTTTCGGCGCATGCCGGGCGGCGCATGGCGCAGCGCATCGCCGGCCAGCCCGCTGCGGCATTCGACTTGCCGATCTACGACTCGGGGCTCCAATACCCGAATATTTTCGGCAGCGTCCGCTCGCCGTTGTTCGCGCCGTTCCGGCGTATTGGCCAGCGTTTCCTTTATCGCTGGTATCACCTGAACGACGAAGTGCTCTAAGTGCTGGGTGCGGTGCAGGCGTACAAGCGGCGAAAATCATGCCGGTTAATTAGCAATCCGAATTGAAATAGTGATGCTTCGTGGTGCATGTTCGACGCCCGCAGTCAGTGCCCGCGCACCGGATTGAACGCCGACGGCCGAGCGAAATTTGTTGAGCCCGCAACGTAAGTCGCCAGCCAGGCCCGGCCAGCGCCCCGCCGGCGCGCTGGCCCTGGAGATAACCGCTGCTGGCTCCATCGACAGGTCTGAAACCTGCATTTTTTTCGCCGCTACGCCTTCCCTTACTATTCGAACAAAGGACGTCATCAGTGAGCACACAGTCTTACCTATATAAAACGGCGCTGGCCGTCGCGGCGGGGATCGTCTTCCAGACAGCGCAGACGGCATACGCAGCCGATCCGGCCAACGCGTCCGACACCCGCGCGCCCGCTGCGGCGAGCCTCGCCCAGTCGGCGTTTCCCGCGAACGGCGCAGGGACGTCTTCCATGGCGACCGCGCCTTCGTTGACGCCCGCCGCCGCGGCAAGCGCCACGCCGCCGCCCTGCGTGGGCTACAGCCAGTACACCACGCGCATCGAAGTCGCCACGGTGCCGCTTCCGGTGTGCCTGCGCGTCGCGCCCGAGCTTGGCGGCGTGCGCGGCGCGATGGCCGAGCATGGCTTCGGCTTCGGCCTCGTCTCCATGCTGGGCTACGCCTATGACCTGAACGGCAATAACGCGCCCAAACAGGCCTATAACGGCCAGGACCCCACGTACAACCAGACGACCAACGTCTACCTGACCTACGACCTTTCGCGCATCGGCTTCAGCCAGAATGCGCAGTTCACGCTCTCGGGGTCGTGGGCCACCTCGACTTACCGGTCCGCGAATCCGCACGTGGCGACGATGACGATCTTCGGCATCGACCAGCCGCTGTTCGACCGGCGCATCGAGCTGATCTACGGCTTCATTCCCGGCATTCGCCTCTTCTATGGCATGACGCTCGGCGGCAACGCCTCGACTTCCGCGCTCGGGCCGCAGAGCGTGGTGCCGTTCCAGGCGGGCATGTCCGCCTCGGAACCCACGCCGACGTTCAACGTGATCATGCGCAGCCCCTCGCTGCGCTTCTACGACAGTTTCGCCGTCACGCGCAGCATGAGCCCCGAGGGCATCCTCAAGGACATCGACTACAACCCCTCGGGCTTCCGGCTCTCGGTGCCCGGCGCACGCGCGCTCTTCATCAACGAGCTCGGCTACAAGCGCGCCGCCTCGCCCACCGAAAGCGCGATGTGGCTGCGCCTCGGCACGCTCTACAACACGAGCAGCTATACGCGCTTCAATTCGGCCACGCCGTCGAGCAACAACTACGAGTTCTACGTGGCCGGCACCTGGCAGCTCACGCGGCCCTGGCACGACGCGCGCGGGCTTTATGTCGATTCCAAGTTCGACTGGTCGCCCGCCGACCGCAACGCGCTCAACCGCGCCGTGCAGGTTTCGGCGTTCTATATCGGTCCGTTCGCGAGCCGCCCGTTCGACATGCTCGCCGTGGGCATCACAAAGAGCCTGTACAGCGGCGTGCTGCGCGACGTCTACGCGTCGTATCACGCCGATCCGGCGGCCTACACGATGGCTTATACGGCTTCGTACGCGGCGCGCGTGATTCGCGGCGCGTACCTCATCAGCAGCCTCACCTATACGAAGAACCCCGTGTTCGCGCCGCATCATCCCGATGCGCTGCTGCTCCAGGAAACACTCACCTTCACGTTCTGAACGCACCGGCCGCGCTTCGATGCAAGCGCGGCCGGTCCCTCACCTCTATCGTTTGACTATCGCCATGTCCGCTACCCCATCCCTCGCTCCGGCCGCTTCGCTCACGCAAGCCGACTATCTTTCGCTCGACGCCACCGCCATGGCCGCCGCCGTGCGCAGCGGCGAACTCGCGCCCGCCGACCTGCTGGGCGCCGCCATCGCGCGCTGCAACGCCGTTGATCCGTTCGTGCAAGCCGTCAATCTGCGGCACGACGCATTCGCCCTGCAAAGCCTCGCGCAGGCGCGAGACTCCGCGCGCGCGGGCGCATTGTCAGGCCCGTTCGCGGGCGTGCCCATGCTGCTCAAGGACCTCAACACCGCGCTCACGGGCACCGTCACCACGAACGGCTGCCGCTTCTTCGCGGGCAGCGATCCCGCCTCGTACACGAACACGCTCGCACAGCGCTATCTCGACGCGGGCATGCTGATCTTCGGCAAGACGACCACGCCCGAGTTCGGCCTCGCCACCACCACCGAATCGGCGCTGTGGGGCGCCACACGCAACCCGTGGAACCTCGCGCGCAGCGCGGGCGGCTCGTCGGGCGGCGCGGCCGCCGCCGTCGCGGCGGGCATCGTGCCGGCCGCGCACGCGACGGACGGCGGCGGCTCGATCCGCATTCCCGCCGCGTGGTGTGGCGTGTTCGGCCTCAAGCCCACGCGTTATCGCACACCGCAAGGACCGGCCGCCTTCGAAGGCTGGTTCGGCGCGAGTTGCGCTCACGTCGTCTCGCGCAGCGTGCGCGACTCGGCGGGGCTGCTCGACGCGAGCCACGGTCACGAGCACGGCAGTCCCTACTGGCTGCCCGCCCCGCCGACACCCTACGCGCAATGCTGCGAACGCGACCCGCAGCCGCTGCGCATCGGCCTCGTCACGGCCTCGCTCACGGGTGTGCCGCTCGACGCCGAAATCCAGCGCGTGCTCGACGAAACCGCGCGCCGCCTCGAATCGCTCGGCCATGCGATCGAGCCCGTCACGCTGCCCGTGGATGCGCAGCATCTCTTCACCGCGCACGGCACGGCAAGCGGCGCCGCGCTCGTCACCGCCCTGCGCGAGCGCGAGACCGCACTGGGCCGCGAAGCCACCGAGGCGGACCTGGAAGCGATCACGCTGCACATCTACGCACGCAACCGGCTCGCCACATCGGAAGCGCTCTTTCGCGCGCGCCGCGCGTTCGAGCAGATCTCGCTCGCCATGGAAACGCTGATGCAGCGCTACGACGTGCTCCTCTCGCCCGTCACGGCAGGACAGACCCCGCACATCGGCGAACTCGTGCTGAGCCAGCCGTTCGAGTCGTACGCCGCGAAGATGATGAACAGCGCGGCGTTCACCGTGGTGGCCAACGTGAGCGGTCAGCCTTCGATGTCGGTGCCGAGCGGCTTCGCCGCCGATGGCATGCCCGTCGGCATGATGTTCACGGCGGGGCTGTGCCGCGAGGACCTGCTGTTCTCGCTCGCGGGCCAGCTCGAACGCGCGTGGCCGTGGGCGCTGCCCACGCTCGACTTCGCCACCGCCAGCCGCGCCTGAGGCGCGCCCTCCCTGGAGACACGATGCAATGAAACAGGAACCCACCGGCGCGCGGCGGCACTACACGCTGCTGCTGCTCTTCGCCATCGCCACCGTCAACATGATCGACCGCCAGGTGATGGGCGTCGTCATCGAGCCGATCAAGCGCGAATTCGCCGTATCGGATTCAGCCATGGGTCTGCTCACGGGCCTCGCCTTCGCCGCCGTGTACTGCTGCTGCGCCATTCCCATCGCGCGCCATGCCGACCGCGCCAATCGCCGCAACGTCGTCGCGCTCAGTTGCGCGGCATGGAGCTGCATGACCATTGTCTGCGGTACGGTCACGGGCTACTGGCAACTGGCGTTCGCGCGCATGGGCGTGGCGGTTGGCGAGTCGGGCAGCAATGCGCCTTCGATGTCGCTGCTCGCCGATCTCTACCCGCCGCAGCGCCGCGCGCGGGCGATCAGCGTGCTGATGCTTTCGGCGCCCGCGGGCGCGCTGATCGGCATGACCGTGGGCGCGTGGCTCACCTGGTATCACGGCTGGCGCGCGGCCTTCTTCTGGCTCGGCCTGCCGGGGCTCGCGGTCGCGCTGCTGCTGCGGCTCACCGTTGCCGAGCCCGCGCGCACGCACGACGCCGCGCAGCAGAACGCGCACACGCAGCCGCACACGCTCGCGCCCGCATCCACGCGGGCCGTGCTGCGCGACGCGCTGGCCTGCCGCCCGTTCGCGATGATCGTGGCGGCGGGCGCGCTGCTCGCCTTCTCCGGCTACGCGTTCGGCACCTGGAGCACGGCGTATCTCGTGCGCGCGCACGGCATGAACATCAAGGAGGCGGGCACGCTGATGGGCATCGCGGCGGGGCCCGGCGCCGTGATCGGCTCGCTGTCGAGCGGCTGGCTTGCCGACCGGCTCACGCAGCGCGACGCACGCTGGCAAATCGGCGTGCCGGTGCTCGGCGCGCTGCTGACCTTTCCGTTCGCCGTGGCGTTCACGTTGACGCCCGCGCATCTCGCGCTGCCTGTGGGCCACATGAGCGTTCCGCTCGTCGGCCTCTTCATTCTGGGCATGTCCGTGTTCGGCATGTGGTGGATGGCGCCGACCTACGCCGCCGTCACGCAGCTCTTTCCCGCCGACCGGCGCGCGACCATCGTCTCGATGTATAACTTCGGCATCCTTGCGATCGGCGCGGGACTCGGCCCCATCGTCACGGGCGCGATCAACGACACGCTTTCAAAAGCGCTCGGTCACGACACGCTCGGCTGGGCGCTCGCGATCGTCTCGGCGGCCAACGTGCTCGCGGCGTTGCTGCTCGCAAGCGCGGCCGGCGCGTTTGCCCGCGCGATCGCGGCGCAGCCGCACGCCACGCCGCACGGCGTGAAACCGCGCGCCGCCGCTACCTCGCGCGCGTAGCGCGGCCCGGCCGCCTGCGCAGCGCGTTGACGTGGCGCGCGAACTCCTCGACGCCGGGCACGATGCGCTCGGCGTCGATCACCGAAAAACCCAGGCGTACGCACGGCGGGTGCGAAGGCTCGTGAAAGAACGGCTCGCCGGGGTCGAACAGCAGGCCGCTCGCGCTGCACGCCCCGAACAGCGCGCGCTGATCGATCTGGCCCGGCAGCGTCACCCATAGCGACGCGCCGCCTTGCGGCTCGCGAAACGTCAGGTCGGGCAGCGTCTCGCGCAGCGCATGGGTGAGGAGTCCGGCGCGTTGCCGCAACGATTCGCGCGTGTTGTGCAGCAGCCGGTCGTAATGGCCGTGGCGAATGAACAGCGCGGCGGTGCGTTCGTTGTTGCCGGGCACCTGGCGGATCATGAGCCGCCGCAACTCGCGCAGGCGCTCGATCACCACGGCCGGCGCCACGATGAAGCCCACGCGCAAGCCCGGCGAGAGCAGCTTCGAGAGACTGCTCAGATAGATCACGCGGTCGCACTTGTCGATCGCCTTCAATGCGGGCAGCGGCTGGCCGACGTATTGCGTTTCCGGGTCGTAGTCGTCCTCGATGATCAGCTGGTCGTACCGCGACGCATGGTCGAGCAGTTCGAGCCGCCGCTGCGTGCTCATGGTGACGCCGGTGGGGCATTGATGGCTCGGCGTGCAATAGACGAACTGGCAAGCGCCAAGCGTTGGCGTCATGCTCAAGCCCTCTTCGTCGACGGGCAGCGCCACGATGCGCGCGCCGTCGTGCGAGAAGATATTGCGCGCGTCCATGTAGCCGGGGTCCTCCACGCCGACCACGCGCCCCGGCGTGCAGAGCAACTTCGACAGCATGTAAAGGCCGTGCTGCGTGCCCATCGTCAGCATGACTTCTTCGGGTCTCGCCGAAATGCCCCGGCGCGGCAACACGGTGCGGATGAGCTGATCGATCAGCATGCCCGAGCCGCCGTCCACGTCATCCTGGCCCCAGTTGCGCACCGCGCCCACTTCGAGCGCGAGGCGATTGCATTCGCGCCAGTCGGAAAGCGGAAAGAGCTTCGGATCGAACTGGCCGTACACGAATGCGTAGCGGTACTTTTGCCAGCCGCTCGGCCGGTCGAGCCAGCGAAACGTCCCCGGCTGCCTGAAATGGCGCTCCCACGCGGGCAGGCGCGAGACGGGTTCGGCGGCCAGCGGCGCAACGCCGGTGCGCTTGATCGTGGCGCGCACGAAATGCCCTTCGCGCGTGCGCGATTCGAGGTGGCCTTCGGCAACGAGCCGCTCGTACACGAGCAAGACCGTGTTACGCGAGATGTCGAGAATGCGCGCGAGATCGCGGCTGGAGGGCAGGCGCAGGCCGTCGGGCAGACGGCCGTCGAGTATCGCGTTGGCGAGTGAGGAGCGAAGCTGGATCTGTAACGCCGTGCCGGGACTTCTGTCGAGTTTCAGCAGTTGCCGCCACATCAGTTCCGTCTCTTCCACGTCGTGCCCCGTGTTCGTCAATCGTCAGGCACGCATCGCTGCGATTCGCGCGCCATGCCGCCATTGTGGGACATTGGCGGCCGGCGCGCGAGACGACAATAATCCGTGGCGCGTTCGGAGCGAATCCGGATTTCAGGCGGCGAAGCGGCGCTCCGTGCCGGGATTCGGCTTGTTTTTCTCGATCACGGCGGGGGCCGTTTCCTTCATGGCGAGCGCGCACCAGGTCGAAACCACGCCGAGCGCCGAGAACATCAGCGCGGGCCCGATCCAGCCGAACGCGCCGTACATTCCCGTCGCGACGATCGGCAGCAGTCCCGCGATCACCGAAGCGCCGTTGTAGCCCAGCGAAATGCCCGACGAGCGCACGTTGGCCGGAAACTGCTCGGAGAACCAGCTCGCCTCGACCGCGAAAATCGGATCGTGGCTAAAGAGCAGCGACAGCGCCACCGCCACGATCACCATGATGACCGCGCCCGTGTTGATGAGCATGAACATCGGCACGCCGAACGCGATGGTGAAGATCGCGCCGAACATGAACACCGGACGGCGGCCGATCCTGTCGCTGAGCGCGCCGTAGAACAGATGGCTGCCGAGGCCGATGGCGGAGCCGATGAGCGTGCCCCACAGAATGTGCCGCGTGGTCGAGACATGCGCGAGCGCCACATACGAGAGCATGAAGCTCGTCGTGATGTAATAGCCGCCCGTTTCCGCCATGCGCAGGCCGACGATCTTCAGGATGCTGCGCCAGTCGCTCTTGATGACTTCGAGCGCGGGCTGCTTCACCACCTTGTTCTCGGCCTTGATCGCTTCGAATTCCGGCGATTCCGATACGTTCATCCGGATGAAGATGCCGATCGCGACCATCACGAAAGACAGCAGGAAGGGCGCGCGCCAGATCCAGTCGCCTTCGAACAGTGCGCCCGAGAGCAGGAACGCGCCGTTGGCGAACAGCAGGCCGAGCGGAATGCCGAGCTGCGGCACCGCGCCGAAGAAGCCGCGCCGCTTTTCAGGCGCGTGCTCGCACGCCATGAGCACCGCGCCGCCCCATTCCGCGCCGAAGCCGACGCCCTGCACCATGCGCAGGAGGATCAGCAGGATCGGGGCGAGCACGCCCGCCTGCTCGTAGGTCGGCAATGCGCCGATCAGCACGGTCGCGCCGCCCATGCCGACGAGCGACCAGAACAGCACCGCCTTGCGGCCGAGGCTGTCGCCGTAGTGGCCCGCCAGATAGCCGCCGAGCGGGCGCATCAGGAAGCCGATGGCGAGCGTGGCGAACGAAGCCAGAATGCCGATGATCGGTTCGGTGGCGTGAAAGAAGATCTTGCCGAACCACGCCGCGGCGGCGGTGCCATAGATAAAGAAGTCGTAGCTCTCGACTGCGGAGCCGATCATCGACGCAACGGCCACCTTGACCGCGCGCCCTTCGTTGTTGGTGCTCATCGTGAGTTGTCTCCACTGCTGGTGCCCGGCCGCCTGTCGTGCAGGCGGCCGGATCGTGTCGAGCTTTCGTCGAGCGTCTTACACGACCTGAAAAGTCTCTACCGCTGCGGTGTATCAGCGCCAGGTTTCGATCACGCGGCTGTCGTCGCGCAGGCCTAGGCCCGCTTGCGCCGCCTCGTGATAGCGTGCGTTCGCGACGGACAGCAGCGGCACCTCGGCGCCGCACGCTTGCGCGGCCGCGGCGACCAGGTCGCTGTCCTTCACGAAGATGTTGATCGAACTCGTGACCGTCACGTCGGTGCCTTGCAGCATGCGCGGGCCGCGGTCCGAGAGCATCCACGACCCGGCCGCGCCCTTTTCGACCAGTTCGAGCACGGCCGCCGGATCGAGGCCGAGCGAGCGCGCCAGATTGAGCGCTTCGGCCGCCGCCACGATATGCACCGAGCACAGATGCTGATTGACGACCTTGATGGCCTGGCCGTCGCCGAGCCTCGGGCCGGTCACGCGCACGCTGCCCATCGCGTCGAGCACCGCGCGCACCGAATCGATATCGCCTTGCGCGCCCGAGGCGAAGATCACGAGCTGGCCCGTTTTGGCGCGCGCCGTGCCGCCGGTCACGGGCGCATCGACCACGCGCGCGCCGGCGGCCGCGAGGCGCTCGCCTTGTTCGCGCACGGCGTCGGGGCCGACCGTGGACATGATGACCCACGTCTGGCCGTGAAGCCGCGTGCCGACGCTGTCGACCAGCCCGGCAAGCTGCTGCGGCGTCGCGACCATGGCCACGACCACGTCGGGCGAAGGCGCGGCCGCGAAGCTGTCCACGGCGGCGAGACCGTTTTCCTGCGCGAGTTCGCGCGCGTGGCTCGACAGATCGACGCCCGTCACGCTGTGGCCCGCGCCCTTGACCTGCAAAGCCATCGGCAAACCGATGGCGCCAATACCAATGAATGTCACGTTCATTTTCGCTGCGTCTCCTGGGTCACTTGAGCCACGTCTTGATGTTGTCGACGATCGACGCCGTCGAGATGCCATAGCGGTCATGGAGCGTGGGCAGCGCGCCCGCGTCGAGGAACCGGTCGGGCAGCGCGATCTGCCGGAACTCGGGCATCACGCGATGGCGCACCAGCGCGCTCGTCACGGCGTCGCCCAGGCCCCCGATCACGCTATGGTTTTCCGCGACGATCACGAGGCGGCCGGGCTTGCGGCATTGCTCGATGATCGTGGCCTCGTCGAGCGGCTTGATGGTCGGCACGTGCAGCACGCCCACGCTCGCGGAACCGTCGTCCAGCGCCTGCGCGGCTTCGAGCGCGCGCATCGTCAGGATTCCGGACGAAATGATCAGCACGTCGGTGCCGTCGCGCAGCATCTTCGCCTTGCCGAGTTCGAACCGGTAATCGTAGTCCTCCAGCACCACGGGCACCTTGCCGCGCAGCAGCCGCATGTAAACCGGGCCCTCGTGCGCGGCGATCGCGGCCACCGCCTGTTCGGTGTCCAGCGCGTCGCACGGATCGATCACGGTCATGCCGGGAATGGCGCGCATCAGCGCGACGTCTTCGGTCGCCTGGTGGCTCGGGCCATAGCCCGTCGTGAGACCCGGCAGCGCGGCGCAGATCTTCACGTTGAGATTTTCCTCAGCGATGATCTGATGGATGAAATCATACGCGCGGCGCGTGGCGAACACGGCATAGGTCGTCGCGAACGCAATGAAGCCTTCCTTCGCCATGCCGCCCGCCGCGCCCATCAACAACTGTTCGGCCATGCCCATCTGGAAGAAGCGCTCGGGGAACGCCTGGCCGAAGATATGCAGGTCCGTGTACTTCGACAGATCGGCCGTCAAGCCGACGATGTTCGGCCGCTTTTCGGCCTCGGCCACGAGCGCGTGGCCGAACGGCGCGGTGCGCGTCTGCTGGCCTTCCGAGGCGATCGACGCGATCATGGCGGAGGTCGTCAGGCGCGGCTTCTTTTCGATGACGGCGCTCATGCCGCGTCTCCTTGCCGGGCTTGCCGGGCTTGCCGGGCTTGCTGGTGATGCTCGTCGAGCACGGCGATGGCTTGCTGCCACTCCTGCGCGTCGACCCGAATGAAGTGATTTTTCTCGCGCGTTTCGAGGAACGGCACGCCCTTGCCCATCAGCGTGTCGAGCAGAATCACGCGCGGTTTCGCTTCCTTGAGCGCGCGGGCGCGGTCGAAGGCTTGCACGAGCGCGGGCAGATCGTTGCCGTTCACGCGCTCCACATGCCAGCCGAACGACGCGAACTTGTCCGCGAGCGGCTCGAAGCCGAGCACGTCGTGCGAGGGGCCGTCCGCCTGCTGGCGATTGATGTCGACGAGCGCGATCAGATTGCCCAGGCCGTGGTGCGCGGCGGAGAGCGCGGCTTCCCACGTGGCGCCTTCGTCGAGCTCGCCATCGGACATCGAGTTGTAGACGAACGCCGGATTGCCCTTCAAACGCAGGCCGAGCGCCATGCCGACCGCGATCGTCAGGCCCTGGCCGAGCGAGCCGCCCGAGATTTCCATGCCGGGCGTATAGGTCGCCATGCCCGACATCGGCAGACGGCTGTCGTCGGAGCCGTAGGTTTCCAGTTCCGCTTCCGCAATGACGCCCGCTTCGATCAGCGCGGCGTACAGGGCGATGGCGTAGTGGCCGTGCGAGAGCAGGAAGCGGTCGCGCCCTTCCCATTCGGGATCTTCGGGGCGCAGGTTCATCGCGTGGCACCAGGTGACGGCGAGCGCGTCGGCGAGTCCGAGCGCCTGGCCGATGTAGCCCTGGCCCTGCACTTCGCCCATGCGCAGCGCGAAGCGGCGGATGCGATACGCGTGATCGGCGATTTTCGAAAGTGGCACCGATGTCGAGCCGCTTTGCGGCTCGGCCTCCGTAATCATTGTCATGGCATTTCCAGCGGAAGACGGGAGAAAAGTCCCCGATAACCGGTGATTGCCGCAGTTGTCTCCTGTTCAGCAATCGGACCGGTGTGGGCACGAGGTGACCCCAATGTATCGGTCTCCAGGGCGCCTGACAAAAGAAAAGATTACACTAGCTCGTGAATGCCATTCACGAATCCCCCCTCATGGACATCTTTCGCAAGATCCCGCTGGCGTATATCCGCGTCTTCGAAGCGGCCGGTCGGACCCTTTCCTTCGCCGACGCCGCGCGCGACCTGAATCTGTCTCCGAGCGCCGTGAGCCATTCAGTGCGCAAGCTGGAGGAGCAACTCGGCCAACGGCTGTTCCAGCGCAGCACGCGGGAGGTGCGCCTCACGCGCGAGGGCGCGATGCTCATGGAGCACATTCAGCGCGGAATGGACGAGATCCAGCGCGGCTTCGCGCTGCTCGCGGGCAACGAGCGCACGCCGCTGCGGCTGCACACCGCACCGAGCTTTGCGACGCAATGGCTGCTGCCGCGCCTGGCGGGCTTCGTGAGGGATCATCCGGATATCGACCTGCGTTTTTCCGCGAGCACGGAATACGCACGGTTCGACGATGACTTCGACCTGGATATCGTCTACGGCGAGCCGAAGCCTTCGCCGCACGAGAAAATTCCGCTCGCGCTGGAGGGCCTGGCGCCGCTGTGCAACCCGGCGCTCGCGGAGCGCATCCGCAAGCCCGAGGATCTGTATCACCTGCCGCTGATCCAGTGCGAGGTGCAGATGTACCAGTGGAAAGGCTGGTTCGAAACCAACCAGCTTCCCCCGCCGACGCACTATGGCCTGCGCTTCGACCGCAGCTCAATGGCGATTGCCGCCGCCGTGGACGGCCTTGGGGTCGTACTCGAATCGACGCTGCTTTCGGAGCGCGAACTGCAACGCGGCGAACTGGTGCGCCCGCTCGCCGGTACGACGCGCGAGGTGGAATACGTCGGGCACTATCTCGTGCACCCGCGCAGGCAGCACCGCCACGAGGCCTTCGAGACCTTCAAGGCGTGGCTCCTGAATGCGCTCGGTATCGGCGAGGACGCCTCTGTGCCGTCTTGAGGCGTGTGGCTCACCCGGGCAGATCGCCCACGTCAATATCGAGGAGCGCCATGCTCACCGACTTGCCGTGCGCGTCGAGCGCGAGCGAGCGCGTGACGCCGCCCCCCAGCGCGTTGCCGAGCACGAAATTGAACGCGCCCAGAAGCGGCAGTTCGTAGCGCGCGACGTCGCCTTTGACCACGTCGGCGAGATGCGCCTTGACGCGCTCCGGCGTCAGGACGTGGCGCAAATGCGCGTAGTGTTTCGGGTCGTGGCAGATCACCGAGATATTCAGCGTATTGCCTTTGTCGCCGGTGCGGCCGTGGGCCAGTTCACGCAGTTTCATCGCTTGCCTCGACACATTGAAAGACCGGATTCACCTGGTCGCGCGGCAGCAGCACGGACTGCACGGCGAGCACTTCGCGAGTCGTTTTGGTAACGCCCCCGCCGCCCGCGGGTCCGTTGGTGTAGAGCGTTTCGACCTCGTTGCCGATGCGCGCCGCCTGCGTGGCATCGGCCGTGCGCCCCACCACGCGAACGCGCACTTCGTACGGCTCATCGCGATTCGCGGCGAGCGCGTCGCCGTAAAGCGCATTCACGCCGATCAGGTCGAAGCGCAGTTCGCTCGTATCGACGCCCGTGAGCGCCAGCCGCTCCCGCACGATGTCGAGCGCGAGGCGCGCGCGAGCGAGCGCGCCCGGTCCGCCATAGGAAATCTGTCCTTCGCCGATGTAGCCGTCGACATACGCGACCGACACCTTCAGCGTTGGCGTGCGGGCGCGGCCGCGTCCGCCCGTCACGCGCACGCGGTCTTGCGCTTCCTGCTCCACGCGCACGCCGGTAAAGTCCGCGACGACATCGGGCTGGAAGTAGCGCTGCGGGTCGTGAATCTCGTAGAGCAACTGCTCCTTGCACGTCGCCTCGGTCACGCAGCCGCCCGCGTGCGCCACCTTGGTCACGACGAGGCTACCGTCGGCGCTCACTTCGCCGATGGGAAAGCCCAGCCGCGCGAGATCGGGCACGTCCTTGTAGCCGGGGTCGGCGAAATAGCCGCCCGTGACCTGACCCGCGCATTCGAGCAGATGCCCGACCACGGTCGCCTGCCCAAGCGTGTTCCAGTCGTCCATGCGCCAGCCGAACTCGTGGATGAGCGGCGCGGCGAACAACGACGGGTCCGCGACGCGGCCGGTCAGCACGATATCCGCGCCCGCCGCGAGCGCCTCGACAATGGGCGCCGCGCCGAGATACGCATTGGCCGAGACGATGCGCGCCGCGTACTGGCTCACATCGTCGCCGGATTCTTCGAAGCGCAGCGGGGATTGCATCAGGACGTCGAGCACATCGTCGCCCGTGACGGCGGCGATCTTCAGGCCTTGCAGACCTAGCTCCCGCGCGATCTGCGCGGTCTTGATCGCCGCCGCGCGCGGATTGGCCGCGCCCATGTTCGAGATGATCCGCACGCGCTTGCGGGCGGCGACCGGCAGCACCGCGCGCATACGCGCTTCGAGCAACGGGTCATAGCCGAGTTCGGGATGGTGGCGGCGCGTTTGCTGGGCGATCGCGATGGTGCGTTCTGCCAGGCATTCGAATACCAGGTAGTCCAGCGCGCCGTGCTCCGCGAGTTCGACGGCGGGCTCGATGCGGTCGCCCGAGTAGCCCGCGCCCGCGCCGATGCGCACGCGCCTTGATGATTCGGTCCGGTTCATGACGTCAACAACTCCTCTTTACAGCGGAAACACGCCCAGCACGACGCATGCGATCGTCATGACGATCGAGGCGCCAAACAGCAGCGGAAACGTAAACTTCTGATGATCCGCGAGATCGATTCCGCACAGGCCGACGACAAGAAAGGTCGCGGGCGTGAGCGGGCTCACGGGAAAGCCGGTGGTCATCTGGCCAAGCAGCGCGGCCTGGCCGATGTGCACCGCCGGCACGCCGAGCTGCGACGCCACTTCGGCAATCACAGGCAGCACGCCGAAATAAAACGAATCGGGGTCGAAAAGCATCGAGAGCGGCATGGACAGCATGCCGAGCACGACGGGAATGTGCCCCGCGAACGCGGGCGGCACGAAGCCAACCGCCGCCTGCGCCATCGCCTTGAGCATGCCGCTGCCCTGCATGACGCCGGTGAACACGCCCGCTGCGAGCAGGATACCGGCCATCATCAGCGCGGCGCGCGCATGCGCGTCCACGCGCTTGCGCTGCATGTCCACGTTCGGGTAATTCACCATCAGCGCAATGCACAAGCCCACCATGAACATGATCGCGGGCGGAATCTTCTCGCCCATGGCGACCATGGTGCCGAGCACGACGATCGTCAGCACGATATTGAACCAGAAGTGCTTCGGGCGGCGCAGCGCCTGTTCCTCGGGCGTCAACTCGCGCCTGGGCAGCGGGACGGCGCCGCTCGCCGACGAATAGCCGAGGCGCTTTTCCTCGCGCCGACCGAGCCACCACGCCATGCCGAACACAAACACGAGGCCGACGATCTGCACCGGAATCAGCGGATTGAACAGCGCCGAAATCGGCAGATGCAGCGACGCCGAAGCGCGGATCATCGGCCCCGTCCACGGCAGGAAGTTGATGCCGGCCGCCATTGAAACGGCCGCGGCCAGCACGCGCTTGTCCATGTTCAGGCGCTCGTAGAGCGGCAGCATGGCGGGAATCGTGACGAGAAAGCACACGGCGCCCGAGCCGTCGAGGTGAATGAGCAGCGCGAGCAGCGTCGTGCCCATGACGATGCGCGTGGGTTTGGTGCCGACCGTGCGCAGGATGCGGTCGATGATCGGATCGAGCGTGCCCGCGTCCGTGATCGTGCCGAAATACAGGATCGCAAACACGAACATGCCGACGACGGGCGCGAGACTCTTCAATCCGTCGATGACGAACTTGCTCGTTTGCAGCCCGAAGCCGCCGATCAGCGACGCGACGATCGGCACGATGATGAGCGCGACGAGCGGCGACATGCGCTTCGAAAGAATCGCGGCCAGCAGCACCCCGATCGTCACGAGCCCCAGCAAAGCCAGCATGGTGTGTCTCCAGTCTTGTCTTTTAGTGCCGATCAGCGTAAGTTCGGCGCTGCAATAACACAATTGAAATGATTTGATTGCAGCTATCACTCTTTGTTATGGATCTCAATCTTCGCGATATTCGGGCTTTCGTGACCGTGGCGCAGGCGGGCAATTTCACGCGCGCGGCGGCGCGGCTGCATGTGTCGCAACCCGCGCTCACGGTGCAGATTCGCCGCCTGGAGGAAACGGTCGGGGCGCGCCTGTTCGATCGCAACAGCCGCAGCGTGGCGCTCACGCAAACGGGCCGCGAATTGCTGCCTATCCTCACGCGCTCGTTAAGCGATATGGAGCAGGCCCTGCGCGACGCGCGCGCACTCGGCGACGGTTCGAGCGGCACGGTGCGCCTCGCGTGCCTGCCGACCTTCGCGGCCAGCGCGCTGCCCGAACTCATTCAGGCGTTTCGCAAGCGCGTGCCGCAGGCGAGGTTTCAGATTCGCGACGTCGTTGCGAGCGCCGTCAACGCGCTCGTGCGCAATGAGGAAGTGGATATCGGCCTGACGGGCGGCCATAGCGTCGATGCGACGCTCGACGTCCTGCAAACGGGCGAGGACCGGCTCGTGATCGTGTGCCCGAAAACGCACCCGCTTGCCCGCAAGCGCACCGTGACGGTCGACGACTTCGCCGCGATGCCGCTCGTGCTGACCGCGCCGGGCACCAGCGTGCGCGCGGTCGTGGACGCCGCGTTGTCGAACGCGCGCTGCACGCCCGATATCGCGTGCGAGCCGATGTACATGATGACGGCGGTGGCGATGGTGCGCGGCGGCCTGGGGATCTCGGTGCTGCCCGAATCCGCGCGCGAAGTGCATGCCGAGCGCGGGCTCGTCACGCGGGCGATCGACGATCCGGCGTTCGTGCGCCCGATTGCGCTCGTGAAGAAGCGCGGCCGGACGCTGCCGCGCGTGACCGAGGACTTTGTCGGTGCGATCGATCTGGGCGGCAAGACGGCCGCGTGAGTTGGCGATGCCGCTCGCCGCGCCGCCGCGCGCCCTTCGTTGCTAACATGGCGGGCGTATGACTGGCAGCGCAACCTGATACCGGAACCCCATCATGTCCTACATTCTCTATTACAGCCCCGGTGCGGCAAGCATGGCGGTGCACTGGATGCTCCTGGAACTGGGCGTGCCCTTCGAAACGCGGCTCGTCGACATCGACGCCGGCGCACAGCACGCGCCCGAATACTTGCGCCTGAATCCCACCGGTCGCGTGCCGACACTCGTGATCGACGGCACGCCGCGCGGCGAATCGACGGCATTGCTCATGCTGCTTGCGGAACGGCATCCCGAGTCCGGGCTTGCCCCGCTGCCGAATGCCGCCGAACGCCCGGAGTGGTTCGAGACCATGATCTATCTGGCCAACGCGCTGTTGCCGGCCATGCGGAGCTGGTTCTACGCCGCGACCGACGGTGAACCGGCAGACGCTACGGCAATCAAGGAGTTTGCGCGCCGGCAGATCGAAGCGTCGATGGAGCGCCTGGACAAGACGCTTGGCGACGGACGTCCGTATCTGGTCGGCGATCGCCTGAGCACCGCCGACTTCCTCGCCCTCATGCTCATGCGCTGGACCCGCAATATGCCGCGCCCCGCTACGTCGTGGCCGAATCTTGCGCGCTATGTGGAGCGGCTGCGCGCCACGCCGTCATTCATGGAACTCAACACGCGCGAAGGATTGACGGAGTGGCAGAACGCGAGCCCTTGAGCGTCTCGTGAAACTCGATCGAGACCGGCGAGCCGTTGCGCGTTCGGCACGGCTTCCGGTCTCCCGCAACGAGGCGCCGCTCAGATCAACGCAGGCGCTTTGCGATGATGTGTCGCCTGTTCGTACGCGTACGCGAACCCGATCAACGCGGCCTCATCCCACTGCCGTCCCACGAAAATCACGCCGAACGGCGAGCCCGATGCATAGTATCCCGCCGGCACCGTGACACCGGGCAGGCCCGCGATATTGATCTCGCCCACCGTGGTCTCCTGGATCGTCTCCTTGCCGTGCAGCGCCGGTAGCTCGCAGCGCATCTGCGGAAACACCAGCGCGTCGAGTGCGTATTCCGTCATGACGGCATCGAAAATGCGCAGATACTTGGCCTTGAGTTCGATGAATTCCGAAATGTCGGGCGGCATCGAGGGATTGGCCAGCGCAGCCGCGAACTGCGGCAGGCTGTGCATGAAGCTCAGCACGCCATTCGGCCCGAAGGCATCCTGCGATTCCGTCGCCTTCGCGAAGTCGGCGAATGTCTTGAGCGCCGCGTTCGGACCCAGACGGCGCAAATACTGCTCGACATCGTAGGGAATCGACTCCAGCCCCCGCGCATCGAAATTCGCGAGCGGCGCGGTCGGCTCGCGCAGGTCCGCGAAACCCGAGCCCGCGAACGGATCGTCTACGAGAATCGCGCCCGCTTCCAGCAATTCCCGCTGCACGCGCGCGTAGAGTTGCGACGCCTCCTCCGAAAGCGGCTGCGTGCGCCACCCCGGGCCATACAGGCCGATCCGCATGCCCTTCAGGGCATCGCCGCGCAGATTCGCCGCGTAGCCCCCCTGCGGCGTCTTGCCGACGCCCGCGAGCGTCTTGGGGTCCTCCGGCGAATACCCGGCGAGCACATCGAGACACAGCGCCGCGTCGCGCACGTTGCGCGCGATGGGGCCCACCACGTCGCGATTGCCCGACAAGGGCACGACGCCCGCGTTCGGCACGAGCCCGATGGTCGGCTTGATGCCGACGAGATCCTGCGCCGACGCCGGGTTCTGGATCGAGCCGCCGGTTTCTTCCGCGAGTCCGAGCACCGCCATCGCCGCGGCGACGGCCGATGCCGTTCCCGCGCTGCTGCCGCCCGGCACGCGGTCGGGCATCGTCACGTTGAGCGTCGGCCCCGCCCAGCTATCGTTCGCGTGCGAGCCGGTGTGGCTGAGCACGGGCACGTTGGTCTTGCCGAGCATCACCGCGCCCGCCGCGCGCATTCGCGCGACGACGGGCGAATCGGTTGCGGGCATCAGATCGACGCCGCCCGTCTTGCTGTAGAGCAGCGACCAGCCCGCCGTGGTCGGGAAGCCCACCATGTCCATCGGGTCCTTGATCACGACGGGCACGCCCGCCAACGGCCCGAGCACTTCGCCGGCCGCGCGGCGGCGGTCGATCTCGCGCGCGTCGTCGAGCGCGGCGTGGTTGAGGAACACCAGCGCGTTATACGATTCGTTGTACGACGCAATTCTGTCGAAGCACGCGGCGGCCAGCGACTCCGCCGTGAAGCGCCCTTGCGCGAAACCTTCCTGCACGCTCGCGATGGTCAGATTGTCCAGATCGAAATCCATTTGCTGCGTCACTGCCTGCGGTTCACTCATGTCGAAACTCTCCCACGTGTACGGGTACGGTCGATCCAGCGGCGTTGCACATCAGGCCTGCATCAGCGCCGCACCTTCAGCGCGAACAACCCTTGCGGACGGAAATACAGCGCCACGATCACCAGCAAAAGAATGCTCGCCTTCGCCATCGAACCGCTGAGCAGCAGTTCGAACATCGACTGAAGCTGGCCGATCGCAAACGCGGAAAGAAAGGTGCCGAGCAAACTTTCGATGCCGCCGAACACCACGACGATGAAGGTATCGACGATGTATTGCTGGCCTGTCACCGGCCCCGTCGAAGCCAGCATCGTCAATGCGCTGCCCGCGATGCCCGCCAGTCCGCATCCCACGGCGAACGTGACGGCGTCGACACGCTCGGTGTCGATGCCCGCCGCGCCCGCCATCGCGCGGTTCTGCATGACCGAGCGGATACGCAGGCCCCAGCGGCTGCGAAACAGGAACAGATAAACGGCGAGCGCCACGACCAGCGTGAGAAACAGAATGAAGATGCGGCTGAGCGGCAAGGCGATATTGGGCGTGACGTTCCAGGCGCCGCGCAGCCAGGACACCGTGGGCACGCTCACGTCGATCGGCCCGAAAACCTGCCGGTACACCTGCTGAAGCACGAGCGACAGGCCCCATGTGGCGAGCATCGTATCGAGCGGCCGGTGATAGAGCCGGCGGATCAGCACGCGTTCGAGCACGAAACCCACGGCCGCCGTCACCACGAAGGCCACCAGAATGCCGACGAGCAAATACGCGCCCATCAGCGAAGGAAACAGCTTCTGAAACACGAGCGACGTCAGATACGTCATATACGCGCCCAGCGCCATCAACTCGCCGTGCGCCATGTTGATTACGCCCATCAGGCCGAACACGATAGCCAGCCCGACTGCCATCAACGCCAGCACGGTAAAGAGCGACAGGCCGTTGAATACCTGTACGAGGAACACATCGAGAGACATGATCGCGACCTTGTTGAATGTTGTCGCGGGTGCAGCGTGCACGCGGCCCCCGCCTTGCAGCGAGTCCCGCGCGCTTAGCCGAGCTTCGGGAACGGATTCGGCTCGACCAGCGGCGATTCGTAGACGATGTCCACCTGCCCGTCCGGCCGGAACGCGCCGATACGCGAGTGCTTCCACAAGTGGTGATTGCTCACGTGGAAATGCACGTCGCCTTCAGGCGCGCCCCACGCGAGCCCCGACGACGCCGCAACCACCTTCGGCACGTCCGTGCTCTGCGCTTTCTCCACGCCTAGCTTCCACAGATACACCGCCGTATAAGCCGCTTCGAGCGTGTCGCCGAGCACGCGGTCCTGTCCGTATTTCGCCTTGAACGCCTTGACGAACTTGTCGTTCTGCGGGTTCTTCACACTCTGGAAATAGCCCATGCACGAATACACGCCGACCAGATTGTCCTTGCCGATACCGATCGCCTCTTCCTCGGTCACGGCCAGCGCCATGATCGGCTGATTCTTGCCGGTAATGCCGAGCGAGTTCAACTGCTTGTAGAAGGCGACGTTCGAGCCGCCGACGATGGTCGACAGGATGACATCGGGCTTGGCCGCCTTGATCTTGTTGATGACCGATGAGAATTCCGTTGCGCCGAGCGGGAAATAATCTTCACCGAGCACGGTGCCGCCCGCCTTCGCAATCGCGGCCTTGGCGATACGGTTCGTGGTGCGCGGCCAGATATAGTCGGAGCCGATCAGATAGAACTTCTTGCCTTTGTTCTTCGCGAGCCAGTTGACCGCGGGAATGGTTTGCTGTGTCGCTTCCTGTCCGGTGTACATGATGTTCTTCGACATCTCCAGACCTTCGTAGTACGTCGGATAGTAAAGCAGTCCGTTATAACGCTCGAACACGGGCAGCACTGCCTTGCGCGACGCCGACGTATAGCAGCCGAATACCGCCGCGACCTTGTCGCTTTCCACGAGCTTTTGCGCCTTTTCGGCGAACGTCGGCCAGTCGCTTGCGCCGTCTTCGACGATCGGCGTGATCTGGCGGCCCATAATGCCGCCCGACGCGTTGATTTCTTCGATCGCCAGTTTCTCCGCGTCCACGACATGTGCTTCCGCAATCGCCAGCGTGCCCGTGAGCGAATGCAGAATGCCAACCTTGATGGGTTCCGCGGCCTGCGCCGAATTCGAGCCCAGCAACATCGAACCCGGCAGCGCGGTGGCGGCTGTTGCGGCAACTGCCTGTTTCAGAAAGTCGCGACGAGAATTCTTCATGGTGGCTTTATCTATAAAGTTTTTGGACAAAAAAAAGCCCGCAGCCAAGCAAGGCTTGACTGGCGGGCTTTTTGGCCTTTCGCCGTATATGACACCTTTGTCAGACGCGGCGGAATTCACTATGATCGTCGTGCAGGACTGGCGCACTGCTGCTGATCACGAACGAGAACGAGCAAGGTCCATGCCATACGGTGCGGCTGTCGGCCCCGACACTTCCGGCATCGCCTTATATGTTGAGTCAACGTCGATGCAACCGGCTTTCGAAGCCTCGCCCGCTGCGTTGCGCGCATTCGATCGACACGCCAACTTGCAGCAGACATGCACGCTGGCTGTGCGACATGCGCGTGGCATGCACAAGTCTGGTGGATGGCGCTTCGAAGAACGCATCGGCGTAACAGGGAAATCAATATGGCTTCAGCGAAGCATGAACCCGTGAAAATCGGTGTGTTGTATTCGACGAGCGGCGTGACCGGCCTCATCGAATCGTCGCAGCAAAGCGCCACGCTTTTTGCCGCGGATGAAATCAACCGGGCAGGCGGCGTGAACGGCCGCGAGATTCAGCTGTATGTGCGCGACCCCGGTTCTGTTGCGGCCAACTATGCGGCAATGGCGGAAGAACTCATTGTCGAGCAGGGCGTGCGTTTAATCGTCGGCTGCTATATGTCGAGCGGGCGCAAGCTGGTGATTCCGGTGGTCGAGCGTCACAACGCGCTGCTTTTCTATCCCACGCTTTACGAAGGCTTCGAATACAGCCGCAATGTGTTTTGCACGGGCACGCTGCCGAATCAGACCTGCGTGCCGCTCGCCGATTACATGCTCGAAAACTTCGGCTCGCGCGTATTCATGATCGGCTCGGATTATATTTATCCGTACGAGACCAATCGCATCATGAAGGATTTCGTTTTCGAGCGCGGCGGCGAAACGGTCGAGGAAACCTACGTCCCGCTCGATGCGCCCGAGGAGCACTATCGCGCGATTGCCGCGCGCATTGCCGCGCTCGCGCCCGACTTCGTGTTTTCGACGGTGGTGGGCGTGGGTGTCGAGCGCCTGTATCGCAGCTTCGCGCGCAGCGGCCTCGACCCCAGCCGCACGCCGATTGCCAGCGTCACCACCTCGGAAGCCGAGATTGCGGCCATGGGCGCGCATCTCGGCGAAGGGCATTTTGCTTCGGCCTCCTATTTCCAGTCGATCGATTCACCCGCCAATCGCGCGTGCATCGCCAACTACGCACGCTTCATGGGCGGCGACGTCGTTACGAACATGTGCTGGGAAGCCGCGTATTTCCAGATGCATGTGCTGGCCAATGCGATGCGCAAGACGAATAGCGACAATCCCGTCGCCCTGCTGCGCGCGATCCCCGGCATGGAATACGACGCGCCGCAGGGCCGTGTGCGCATCGACGACGAGAATCACCACACGTGGCTGCACACGCGCATCGGGCGTACCGATCGCACGGGCCAGTTCGATATCGTGAGCGCGTCGCCGGAACGCGTGCGCGCCGATCCTTTCGTGATTGCCCACACGCCGGCGGACGGCGCGAGCACCGGCCCCGGCTACGGAATCGCCGCCGGGGGCTGGTCATGACGCGCAAGCCGCCAACACCCGAATCGCTTCAGGCGATCCGGTCGCTGCGCATTGCCGTGCTGCATCCGGACGACCAGGACCGCGAGGAACTGCTCGGGCATTTGAAGCGGATCGGCTGCAAGGTTCGGGTCTGCTGGCCCGAACTCGACGCCGCGCTCGACGAAACCGATCTGGTCGTCATGGCCGTCACACCGCAGACGATGGCGACGCATCACGCGTGGCTCGACGACGCGAACGCGCCGCCCATCGTTCCCGTCATCACTTACGAGAACCCGGTGGTGATCGAAGCCGTCATGCAGTTGAACGCGTTCGGCTTCATACCGTCGCCCGTTCGTTCCTCCGGCGTACTGACCGCCATTGCGTTGACAATGGCGCAGCACAAGAAGCGCAAGTCGTTGCAGACGTTCATTCAGCGCGCCGAAGACAAGGCCTCGCGTCAGCGCACCATTGAACTGGCGAAGTCGATCATCATGAAGACGCGCCAGTTGTCCGACGACGAGGCCTATCGCGTGCTCTGCTCGCGCGCGCGCGACGACCAGGCGCTGATCGAAACCGTGGCGAGCGAAGTCGTCAGAGTGGGCGCGTTGCGACATTGAGCGCCCACAGGCTGTGCGCCGCGCACCGTCGATGCGCGAACGGGCACACAGCCAGTGCGCGCTTTTTTTGCTTTTCGAGCGTCACATAACGTTGTCCAGTTATCCGAATTACCTGCAAACACAGTCCACACAAGCCGTCGCCACTCGAATCGCGTTCACAGGCACGCTTGTTGCATTTAAACCGTCGCTTCAGTCATTTTCGCGTTCCGCCTGAACGGCTCACCTGCTTCAGGCGCGCAACCGAAACCGATTCGATAGCGGCGAGCGACAAAGACGTTGCTCGCCGCCCAAGGCCAAAAAGCCCGACATGCCAGCACACGCTGGGATGCCGGGCTTTTTTTTCGACTGTAGCGCGAGCACATTGTCCAACTCGTGATGAGGTTCATTTCATGATTCCGATCCCCAAAAAAGGTACGCCCGAGCGCGAACGGCTGATCGCGCTGCACAAGGAATGTACTGACTCGATGCATGGTGTCGCGGGCTTTTCCGTCCTCAAGTGCGAAACGCCCGGCGACACGACCGTGGTAACGGGCGGCACGCACGAACACCACGATCTGCGCCGCGTGCTGCTGCGCATGCGCGGCGCTTCGCCCAAAGGCAAGCTCGTCGTGATCTGCACGAAGGTCGATGAAACGTGGCGCATCGGCCGCCTCTCGGGCATTCGCGGCGTGCCGCCCGTGTTCGCCACCGACGACGTTTACACCAGCGAACAGGATATCCAGCACGCCATCTTTCTGATGCGTCTGGACGAAATGTCGGAGACCGACGGCATGCCCGAGCATTACACCGAAGGCTACAAACGCCGCGACGATAACTGGCCCGTCACCTGAACCACGCGAGGCCTTCCCTTCCTTCGTGCGCCGCCTGGCGCATGCAATCCCGACGACCGCCGCGTCACTGCGCGGCTTGATGGCAGGAGCAACTCCCCATGTGTGCAATGCGACTCACCGGGTACGCGGACCGATTCAGCGTTCATCCCGGCGAAACGATCCGGTTCTATGTCAACTGTGACGGCCCTTCGCAGTATCACGCGTCGATCGTGCAGATGATCAACGGCGACACCAACCCGCGCGGCCCCGGCTTTATCGAAAAGCCCGTCGAAGCCGATTGCGAAGCGACCTACGACGGCCGCGCGCAAGCCGTCTACGGCGGCTCGTACGGCTATGTCGACGACGCCCCGCAATTGCGCGTGCAAAGCTTCACGCTCCAATGCTGGATCTGGCCCACCACGCCGCGCACCGACGCACGCTACTGGAAGCACGGCGAACAGGGGCTCGTCACCAAATGGTCCGCAGGCAAGGGTTATGGCCTGTTCATCAACGCCGACGGCTGCGCGGAACTGCGCATCAACGACCGAACGTTCACCACGGGCGTGCGCCTGCGCGATCACGCCTGGCACTTTCTCGCGGCGACCTACGACGCGAAAACGGGCGCCGTCACGCTGTATCACGAACCGCAGATCGTCTATGCGCTCGACCCCGCGATCGCCCCCGTGGAAGCGCAATACGCGGGCCCCGTCGAGCACGACGACGCGCCGCTCGTGATCGCGGGCTACGTCAAGGGTCTGGAGCCCGGCCCGCTCGGCCGTTCGTCGCTGCCGCAAGGCGTGTTGATCGGCGGTCACTACAACGGCAAGATTGACAGCCCGCGTCTGTGCAATCGCGCGCTCTCGCGCTTCGAGATCGAAACGATGAAGGCCGGCGTGCAGCCCGGTTTGAGCGAGCGCCGCCATTCGGGACCGACCGGGCCGCTATCCGAAAGCATCGTGGCCGCGTGGGACTTCTCGGACGGCATCGACACGATCGTGTGCCGCGACCACGGCCCCTACAAATTCGACGCGAAGCTCGTGAATTGCCCGACTCGCGCGATGACGGGCTTCAACTGGGCGGGCCGCAATTTCGACTGGAAGCACGCGCAAGGCGAATATGGCGCGATCCACTTTCACGACGACGATCTCGACAATGCGCGTTGGGACGTGAGCTTCGAATGGACCGTGCCGGACGATATCAAGAGCCGCTTCTACGCGGCCAAGCTCACGACCGCCGAAGGCGACGAGGACTATATCCCGTTCTGGATCGTGCCGAAACTCGACGCGAAGAAGTCGAAGATCGCGGTCATGGTGCCGACCATCAGCTACATGGCCTATGCGAACGAACACGTCGCGTGCAACGCGGGCGGCGCGGAACTGTTCGTCTACCGCGTGCCCATCATGCAGCAGCAGAACATGTTTCTCGCGGAGCATCGCGAATACGCCGGCTCGATCTACGACACGCACACGGACGGCAGCGGCATCTGCCTGTCGTCGCGGCTGCGCCCCATTCTCAGCATCCGGCCCAAATACGATCACTTCCTCGCGCAGGCGCCGTGGCAATATCCCGCCGACCTGCATCTGATCTGCTGGCTCGAAACGCTCGGCTACGAGTACGACGTGTTCACCGACGAGGACCTCACCTACGACGGCCTCGCACGGCTCGAAGACTACAACGTGATCATCACGGGCTCGCACCCCGAGCACAATTCCGGTGCGCAGCTCGACGCGCTGCACGACTACACGCAGCGCGGCGGACGCATCATGTATATGGGCGCGGACGGCTGGTACTGGGTCCATTCGTATCATCCCGCGTATGACGACGTGGGCCGCGGCGTCATCACCGAAATGCGCCGCTGCGAATCGGGCATTCGCACGTGGCGCGCCGATCCCGGCGAGTACTATCACCAGGGAACGGGCGAACTGGGCGGCATGTGGCGCTTTCGCGGGCGCTATCTGCATTCGGTGGCGGGTACGGGCATGTCGTCGGAAGGCTTCGATATTTCCACCTACTTTTCGCGCACGCCGGAAAGTCTCGACGAGCGCGTCGCGTGGGCGTTCGAAGGCATCGACTACGACGAGAAGCTCGGCAACTTCGGGCTCGTGGGCGGCGGCGCGGCGGGCCTCGAACTCGATATCGTCGACACCATGCTGGGTTCGCCGCCGCATATCCTGACCGTGGCGACCTCGGCGGGACGGCACACGGAAGCGTATCTGCTCGTGATGGAGGATTTCGGCTTCAATCAGCAAGGGCTTGACGGCACGGTACACCCGCGCGTGCGCGCCGACATCACGTTCCACGAAACGCCGAACGGCGGTGGATGTTTCGCGTTCAGCTCGATCGCCTATTGCGGTTCGCTGCCGTGGAATGACTGCGATAACAACATCTCGCGCCTCACGAAGAACGTGCTCGACCGCTTCGCCGCGGACGGCCCGCTGCCCGCCGCGCCTTCCAGCGCGCACAAGCATCGCGGGCGCGCGGATTACGAGTCGCCGTCCGTCGTCACGACCGCCTGACGCAAGGGAGCCCACGCGATGAATGCCATCGTCGAAAGTCCCCTCGCGCACGGCGCGAGCGCGTCCGTACTCGGAGCCGACGCCTACCGCACGCTCGCCTTCGCCAAAACGGAAGACGACGTGCTGTGGACGCGCGAGTGGATCTGCATCGGCGTGATCGACGATCTTCGTCGCGAGGGCGACCTGTTGCCGTTCACGGCGGGCGATCATGCGGTGCATGTGCAGCGGATGCCGGGCGGGCGCCTGGCCGGCCGTTTCAATCTGGCGCAGCACGGCGGCTGCCGGGTCGTGCCGCTGCAATGCAGGCAAGGCGCGAAGACGTCGTGCTCGTTTACGTCGTGTGGCTACAGCCGCGACAGTGCACCGCTGGAGGCGACGGAAACGGGCGCGCCTTCCGAGGGCATGTACCAGTATCTCGGGCTGCGGCCCGAGCGACTGCTCGGCGTGCGCGTGGCGCGCGACAGTCCGCTGATCTTCGTCCATCTCGATCCGGCCGCCAACGCGTTCGCGCCGTCGCTCGCGGACCCGCCGCCAGGCATACGGCGCGAGCATGCCTGGCTCGAACTCGACGTGAACTGGAAGCATGCAGGCCAGCGTATTGCAGCCGGCGTTCAGCGAGGCGAGGCGAACAACGTGCAAGCCGTGTTCGAAAGTCGTGATCGCATAGGACACGCTGGACACGCGGACGAGACGCTGACCGTTACGTGGCGTTATCCGAACCTGCTCGACATCCGCACGAGCACAAGCCGTTGCTTCGTGGTGCTGCAACCCACCGCGCTGCAAAGCGTACTGTGCCGCATCAGCACATACGGCGCGCATTCGCTCGCGCATTGGCAAGACTTGCTGCAACGGCGCGCGGCGATTGCCGATGCAGATGCCAACATGCATTCCGATGCCGTTCAATGGTTCGAAACCACGCTTGCGGCGCGCATCGCGCACTTCGCGCCGCAAGCGGCTTCGTCATCCTACTCACAGAGACTATGAACAACGAACTCGACCACGCCGTGGACTGCTATTCGAAAGGCCAGTTCGAGGCCGCGTTTGCAGCCTTTTCCGTGCTCGCCGAGGCAGGCGACGCCAACGCGCAGGCCTGGCTCGCCGCCCTCCATGCAAACGGCGAAGGCACCCAGGCCGATACGTCGCGCGCGCTCGAATGGTACGAAAAGGCCGCCCAACAAGGCCACGCACTCGCGCAAGCGAATCTCGGCGCAATGCTCATCTCGTCGCCCGGCGTCGCGCACGACGAGGCGCAAGGCGTGCTCTGGATACAGCGCGCGGCCGAAAACGGCGATCCCTTTGCGCAGGCCAATCTCGCGAATCTCCATGCGAAAGGCCGCGGCGTGGCGCAGGACGACGCGGCCGCCGCGCGCTGGCTGCGGCGTGCGGCGGAACAGGGACACTACCCTTCACAGGCGCGGCTTGGCTTCTGCTACGCGAGCGCGCGCGGCGTGGAGCGCGACCGCGTGCAGGCGTTCGTGTGGCTTTCGCTTGCGGCCCAGCATGGCGTCGGCAATGCGCTGAACGCGCTGGAAAACGTGCTTGGCGATATGTCCGCCGAAGAAAAGCGCGCGGGGGCGAGTCTGTTCGATCAATGGCGCTCGCGCGCGACGCCCGCAGCGGCCTGAGCGGGCGCGCAATTCCATCGCAAGAGAGAACGTCATGAACTACAGCGTGCAACAGATCAAGTTCGAATGCTTCAGCTATATCAAGGAGTTCGGCGCGCGCATGGAAGAGTGGGTGATCGGCGTGACGAGCGACCCCGAGCGCGCCCTCTTCAACGCCTGCGCGATCGACCGGCGCGACGACATCTGGATGTGGAAGCCCGCTCAGTCCGCCGCCGCCGCCGCAACCGTGGTCGATTTCATGACGTCGCGCTATCGCCTCACGCGCGCGCCCTTGCCTGCGGGCGACGGGCCGGCGCGCTTCGTGATCCTCTACCGCACGCGCGCTAGCTCGTGAAGGCAAGCACGCGGCGCAGTGCGTCGGCCGCGCCGTCTTCGCCGCCGACCACGGCGGCGCGCGTGCGGCCGAACATCTCCGCCGCCACGCCAATCGACGCCGGATCGAGCGACAGGCACACACAATCGATACGCTGCGCCGCGAGTTCGCGCAACGCGCAGCGCATGTCTTCGCGCAAATAGCGAGGATCGAAGCTGTCGACGTCGAACGGTTCGCCGTCCGACACCACGATGACGCTGGCGCGCATGTCGTCGTGCATTTCGGGTGCGAGCTGCGTCGCGAGATGGCGCAGCGCGGCGCCGAAACGCGTCGACAAGCCCGGTTGCGCGGCGCGCAGCGCGGCTTCGGTCGATTCGCTCCAGGGTTCGTCGAAGGGCTTGAAGACGTGAAAGCGCACGCGCTGCCGGCCATCGGAGTGAAAACCGTACATGGCGAAAGGCCAGGCGTCGGCACCCAGTGCGCGGCCGAGCACGCGACCCAGGGCGAGTGCGCCATTCATCGTTCCGCTGAACCCTGAGGATGCCGAAAGATCCAGCAGCACCGCAACCGGATGCGGTCGCGCGCGCCAGTTCGCCACGAAAAAGGGCTTCAGATCCGGTTGCAAACCGCGCCGCGCTTCGACGCGCGCGGCAATGCACGCGTCGAGGTCAATGGCGTCGCCTTCATGGGCGCGTGTTGTCCCGGCACGCATGCGTCGGCGCGCGGCGCGCAACGATCCCCGCATCCGTTGCTCCTGCAACGCGCTCGCGTGCGACGCGGCGAACGCGCCGTGGCCCGCTGCCGGGCGCAAGGTTTCGACGCGGCACCAGTCGTTGCGGTAGCGGCGTATCAGGTAGTCCCATTCGCGATACCGGGCGACCGAAACCGCTACCGCGCCCGCTTGCGTCGGCTCCGGTTCGTCCTCGCGCATTTCGCCGCCGCTGCCGGATGGAACCGCGTCCGCCGACACGCTGCGGGCGTCGTTCGCATCGGCAGGCGCAGGCGCAACGGGCTGCGGCTCGGCCACCCACAGAAATACGTTGTCGTCGCGATACGCCGCTTCCTGCGCGTAGGTCTTCGCATTGAACTGCACGCGCATCTGCCCAAGGTCGTTGCCAAGCAGATTGCCGATGTGCCGGGAGATCGACGCATCCGCGCCGTTCGTCCTCGCAAACGCCTCCTCGAAAAGGCGTCGCCCTTTGCCGACCCATCCATCACTATCGCTGTACTCGGGGTCGAACAGCGCCCGCGCGAGGCGGGCGATGAGCGCGCTCGCGGTGCGCGCGCTGTCCGGGCCTGTCGTGTGATACGGCCGCCACCAGCGGCGCAAGCCGGGAAAGCGCCGCATCGCGAGACGTTCCACGCGTGCATCCTCGATCGTGCCAACCAGCGCGATCTGCAACGGCGTGAGCTTGCCGCGCTCGAACGGCTGCGTGGACCATGTCAGATGCGCGGCTGCGTGCGCTGCGCATGCAAGATAAAAGCGCGAAGCATCGCCGGACGATTCGACACGCGCGGCTTCGGGAAGCAGCAGCGCACCTTCCGTCACGGCCGTGCGCGCGTTAGACCATGCATCGTCGTCCGGCACCGCGAGCGGCAACAGCTTCGGGCTCACTTGCCATCCGGCTTCCAGATACAGCGCGAGCGCTCGCGCGGCGGCGTCGAAGGTTCGCGCGGCCGTCATCTCAGGCGAACAGGCTGTCGACCACGGCGCTCAGCGCGGCGCACAGGTCCGCGTCGTCCGAGAGCGGCTGGATCACCGCGACACGGCATGCGGTGCGCGCATCCATGCCGCCCGCGATCAGCGTCGCCGTGTAGATCAGCAGACGCGTCGATGCGCCCTCCTGCAACGCGGCCGCCGCGAGCGTGCGCGTGCGTGCGCCGAGTTCGACCAGTTGCCGCGCGAGCGCCGCGTCGGCGCCCGATTCGTGCGCGACGATCTGCGCTTCCGCCTGCGCATCGGGCCAGCCCATGTCGAGCGCGACGAAGCGCTGTCGCGTCGAGGTTTTCAGATCCTTCGACCGGTGCTGATACTGTGGATTGAACGACATCACGAGCAGGAAATCCGGGTGCGCGGCAATCACTTCGTTATGCTTGTCAATCGGCAGGAAGCGGCGTGCATCCGTCAACGGATGGATCGCGACGGTCGTATCGTTGCGCGCCTCGACCACTTCGTCGAGGTAACAGATCGCGCCGTGCCGCACCGCCATCGTGAGCGGGCCGTCCTGCCAGTAGGTGCCGTTGCCGTCGAGCAGATAGCGGCCGATCAGGTCGCCCGCCGTCATGTCCTCATGACAGGCGATCGTCACGAGCGGACGCCCGAGCGTCCATGCCATGTGTTCGACGAGGCGCGTCTTGCCGCAGCCCGTCGGCCCCTTCAGCAGGATCGGCAGGCGCGCCGCGCAGGCCGCCGCGAAACAGTCGGCCTCGTCGCCCGACGGGCGGTACCAGGGCGCCTGGGCGAGACGCCAGGCGTCGATCGGCAAAGCGTGGTCGGTGGCGTGTGGCCTCGTCATGCGCGTTCCTTGTCGCGGGCGATGTGGGGAATGGGCGCATTTCCCGCGCCTTGTGTCGAAGTTAGCGCTTCCAACATGCGTTCGCGAACAGCCTCCACTGCCTGCTGCATCGCGGCGCGCATCGTCTGGCCATCCACGGCGAGCAAACGCATGAACGCGCCGCAGCCGTTCGGCAACAGACTCGCGCCCGCATAGCACGTGTGGCGCGCAAGCGTTTCGAGCGCATGCAACGCGGCTGTGGCTTCGTGCGCGTCGAGCGTGAGCACCATGAGTCCGCCATGCACCGCGAACGGCGCACGCACGCCGCCCAGCGGGCGCAAGACCGCGCCGGAAGGCCGCGAGGCCGACCCGGCAAGCCGAAAGGCGTCGCGCGCGAGCAGCCGCCCCGCTGCGCTGCGCACGTCGATCGACGCTTCGAGCACGCCGAAGGGTTGCGCGCCGCCCGAAGGATCGTGGCTCATGTAGCTGTCCATCAACAGCATGCGCGCGCCCGGATGCAACACGGCGTCGATGTGACTCACGAGGCGGGCACCAGGAAAGAGAATCGAGGGCTGCGGCAGCCATTCGAGCTGCGCGCCGGGCATCGCCTCCAGGCGCACGCGCGAGCGCGCCATGCCGTGCGTCATCGAATGCACGATGGTCGCCGCCGCCGTTTCCACGCGCGCCTGCGCGCCCTGCGTCGCGACGACATGCTGCGCCACGTCCTCGCCCTCGAACAGGCCGCCCGAGGTCGATTGCACGATCACGCGCCCGCCCGACGCCGCGTCGAGCATGCGCCCGACGTGAAACGGATAGCCGGCCCGCTGGCGCGACAGATACACCGCGCCGGAGGGCCCGCGCGTGAAGCACAGATCGAGTTGCGGCTCGTTCACGCCGGATTGCGGCGGCAGCGGCATGGCGTCAATGCGCATCGAACAGCACGTCCGCCATGATCGCGTTCACGACGGCATCCACGCCGTCACCCGTCGCGCAGTTCGTCAACGCAACGGCGCGCCCGTTGCGCACCTCATGCGCCTCGCGCACCATCCGGTCCAGATCCACGCCCACATGGGGCGCGAGATCGAACTTGTTGATCACCAGCAGATCGCACGACAGCACGCCGAGCCCGCGCTTGCGCGGGATGTCGTCGCCGGCTGCGACGTCGATCACGAAGATCCAGTAATCGACCAGATCGAGCGAAAACGACGACGCGAGATTGTCGCCGCCCGATTCGATCAGCACCAGTTGCAGGCCGTCGATCTGCGCGTCGAGTTCGTCGGCGGCCTGAAGGTTCAACGTCGGGTCTTCGCGGATCGCCGTATGCGGGCAGGCGCCCGTTTCGACGGCCAGCACGCGCGCCGGATCGATCAGGCCGCTGCGCCGCACGCGTTCGGCGTCCTCGCGCGTCACGAGGTCGTTGGTGATGACGGCGAGCTCGATCCCGCGTGCGGCGAAGCGCGGAATCAACCGTTCGAGCAGGCGCGTCTTGCCCGAGCCGACCGGGCCGCCTATGCCGACGCGCGCGGCGCGCGGCAACGTCGCGAGCGGCGCTGCGGAAAAATCGGGAAACGTCGTGAGAGCGTGCATGGCGAATCTCTTCCGTTCAATTCAATGGTTTTCGGACGATGGGCGACTCGATCAGCGCATCATGTAGCGCCGCGACAGCGGCACCTCGCGCGCCGGGTCGCAACGCAGCACCTGGCCGTCGATAAAGACTTCGAATGTCTGCGGATTCACGGTGATGTTCGGACAGGCGTCGTTGTGCAGCATGTCGCGCTTGCTCAGGTTGCGCGTGCCGCGCGCGCCGACCAGTTGCCGCGCGAGCCCGAGCCGCCGCGCCGCGTCCGCTTCTATCGCAAGCTGGTTCACGAAGTTCACCGAAAGCGCCGCAGGCGCACGCCCGAAGGCGCCCCATTGCGGACGCATCGCGATCGGCTCGCAGGTCATCAGCGACGCGGCGGAGTCGCCCATCGCGCCCCACGCGATAAAACCGCCCTTGATGACCACTTCCGGCTTGATGCCGAAAAACGCCGGCCGCCACAGCACGATATCGGCGAGCTTGCCGTCTTCGAGCGAGCCGATCGTATCGGCAATGCCGAACGTGCGCGCCGCGTTGATCGTGTACTTCGCGATGTAGCGCTTGATGCGCTCGTTGTCGCCGAGCGTCGTGCGTTCGCTGTCGAGCCGTCCGCGCTGGTCCTTCATCTTCGAGGCAAGCTGCCACGTTCGGCAGATCACTTCGTTGATACGCCCCATGCCCTGGCTATCGGAGCCGAGCATCGAGATCGCGCCCAGATCGTGCAGGATGTCTTCCGCCGAGATGGTCTGCGCGCGCACGCGCGACTCCGCGAACGCGACGTCTTCGGGCACGGCGGGATTCAGGTGATGGCACACCATGATCATGTCGAGATGCTCGTCGAACGTATTCACGGTGTACGGATTGGTCGGGTTGGTCGACGAGGGCAGACAGTTCAGCCGCCCCGCGACCGCGATGATGTCGGGTGCGTGGCCGCCGCCCGCGCCTTCCGTGTGATACATGTGGATCGTGCGGTCCTTCATCGCCGCAACGGTGTCTTCGAGAAAGCCCGATTCGTTGAGCGTGTCGGTATGGAGTTGCACCTGGAAGTCGTATTGATCGGCCACGCTCAGGCACGTGTCGATCACAGCGGGCATCGCGCCCCAGTCCTCGTGGATCTTCAAGCCGAGACAGCCGCCACGCAACTGGTCGATCAGCGAGCCGGGCTTGCTCGAATTGCCGCGGCCGAGAAAGCCGAAGTTCAGCGGCCAGTGTTCCGATGCCTGCATCATGCGGCCCACGTTCCACGAGCCGCCGCAATCGATGCCGACGGTGATCGGCCCGAGCGACCCGCCAATGAGCGTCGTGAGGCCCGAGGCGAGCGCGTGCTCGCATAGCTGGGCCGAATCGAAATGCACATGCACGTCGATCCCGCCCGGCGTTGCGATCAGCCCTTCCGCGTCCCTGACCGTGGTGGAGACGCCGCACACGAGCTTCGGATGCACGCCGTCCATGACCTGCGGATTGCCCGCCTTGCCGATGGCGACGATGCGCCCGTCCTTGATGCCGATGTCGCCCTTCACGACGCCGAGCACGGGGTCGATCACCGTGGCGTTGCACAGCAGCATGTCGGGCGCGCCGTCCGCGCTGTCGTGGCCGGCTTTCAGGCCCATGCCGTCGCGCAACGTCTTGCCGCCGCCGTGCAGGCATTCTTCGCCGGGCACCGCGTAGTCGTGCTCGATCTGCGCGAACAGCGACGTGTCGCCCAGCCGGATCGCGTCGCCCGTGGTCGGGCCGAACATCTCGGCGTAGGCCTTGCGTGTCATCGTGACCATTCAGGCTCCCTGAAAACCGTGTGCGGCGGCGCGGGCGAGCGCGGCTTCGCGCCGTCCCGGCTCGTCGAGCGCGCCGTCCGTCAAACCGTTTAGCCCATAAATCTCGCGGGTGCCCGCGATCGCCACGAGCGTCACCTCCTTGCTGTCGCCCGGCTCGAACCGCACGGCCGTGCCGGCCGGAATGTCGAGGCGCATGCCCCACGCCGCCGCGCGATCGAAGCGCAGCGCGCGGTTCACTTCGAAGAAGTGAAAATGGCTGCCGATCTGGATCGGCCGGTCGCCCGTGTTCATCGCGCTCAGCACGACCTTCGCGCGGCCCGCGTTCAGTTCGATATCGCCTTGCGCGGCGACCAGTTCGCCGGGCACCACCGCGTCGGCGGGACGCGGCGCGACGCCGGGGCGGATCGGCTGATGCACGGTCACGAGCTTGGTGCCGTCGGGGAACGAGCCTTCCACCTGAAGCACCGGCAGCAGTTCGGCCACGCCCGGCAGCACGTCATCCTCGGTGAGCAGCGTCGAGCCCCACGCGATCAGGTCCGCGACGCTGCGCCCTTCGCGCGCGCCTTCGAGAATGTCGTCGGCGATGATCGCGACGGCTTCGGGATGATTCAGTTTGAGCCCCTTGTTGCGGTGACGCCGCGCGAGTTCCGCGGCGGTGTAGAGCGTCAGGCGCTCGTATTCGGTCGGTGTCAGAAGCATTCGCGCATCCGTATGGGTCCGTTGGGGTCCGTCGGGGTCAGTTGGGGTCAGTTGGCGAAGAGCCGCGCGTCGTGACGCTGCCAGCGCATCGTGGCAATGTCGGCGGCGAAGGTGTTGGACCACAGGGCGTCGAGCGATGGCGCGGGAGCGTCGAGCACGGCGGCCAGTTGCGGGCGCAGGCCGCTCAGCACGCGCTGCGCGTCGAGGTGCCCGACGATGCCAAGCCGCACCGCCGAACTCACCGCGCCCGTGCAGGCCGTGTGCGCCGAGATCGCGCGCGCGTGATCCTCGCCGATGCCGAGCACGCGCCAGATCGCGCCCTGCACGGCGGGCAAATGCCCCGGCGTGCGGCCTTCGCCTATCGCCGCGCGAATCTGCGCGGCGACAGGCAAGCCGAGCCGCGCATGCACGTCGGCGAGCGTGCGGCCCAGGCGCCGCGCGCCCTCGCGCATCGGCGCGGCGAGCGTCACGGCTTCCGCCGTCGCGTCGACCTCGCACCACGCATCGAACGATTCCGCACGCCACGCCGCGCACACGATGCCCTGATCGAGCGACGCCCAGCGCTCCAGCGCCTGCGCCTCGACGAACACGGCAAGCGAGTCCGCGTCCTTCACGTAGCCGGCATGTTGCAGCGCTTCGAGGCCCCAGGAAAACGCCATCGAACCGCCCGGAAAGAAACTGTCCGCCTGTTGCAGGCCGGCGAGCCATCCCATCGCGTCAGCCATGAACGTGGTCGTGGTCGTGTGCGTGATGGTGGTCGTGAGCGTGAGGGGCAAGAGGCGCGTGATGTCCGTGGTTCGCTTCCGGCGCTTCGACCTCGCGGATACGGCCCGACTCCAGCAACGGGGCGAGCCGCGCGCGATAGTCCTCGACGCGGCCTTTGACGGCGATGGCGAGCAGCGCGCCGTCGAAGCGCACGGCCCAATGCATGTTGCCCGCGAAATAGCCGAGTTCGAGCGCCGCCGCCGCGTCGCGCGCCGTCATGCACAGCCATGGCGTGCGCGCCGTGCGCACGACCAGTGCCGCGTCGCCGTCGAGGTGCAGCACCGCGCCGTCGAAAAGCTGCGCCTGCCGGTCCAGCGCGATTCCGCACTCAATGCCCGCGTCGCTGCTCGCGCGCAGCCGGCGGCGGCGGATGTCGTCGCCGCTCAGCGTGAGCGTGTCGACCTTGCCGCGATGTTCGAGCGCATGCAGCCGCTCGGCGATGCGCGGCTCCGATGCGCTGCCGATGATCGACGTGTAAGTGATCATCGGCGCTCACCGGTGGGCGAGATCGGCGGGATTCGGAATGCCGGGAATCGGGCATTCCTCCGTGCCGGGCGTGCTTCGCGTGAGCGCCTCGACCATCTTGCGCGTGCCTTCGGGGTCCGTGACCCACTTCGAGTAGAACTCGAACGGACATTCGGCAACGCCGTTCGCGTCTTCGCGCGAGTTGATCTTGCCCGTGTAGCCGCGATGCAGCAGCTTGTACAGATGGTTTTCCGACTGCATGTTCTTGCGCGCGTCGCGAATCAGGCTCTTGGAGAGCGCCGCATACTGGATGCCCATTTCCTCGGTGCCGCATTCGCCGAGCGTGCGGCCGTCGAAGCCGACCAGCGCCGAGTGGCCGAAATACGAGTAGACGCCGTCGAAACCCGCGGCGTTCGCGACCGCGACATAGACGTTGTTGACCCACGCCATCGACTTGGCCATGGTGATCTGCTGCTCTTTCGCCGGGTACATGTAGCCCTGGCAGCGCACGATCAGCTCCGCGCCCTTCATCGCACAATCGCGCCAGATTTCCGGGTAGTTGCCGTCGTCGCAGATGATGAGGCTCACCTTCAACCCCTTCGGCCCTTCCGAGACATACGTGCAGTTGCCCGGATACCAGCCTTCGATCGGCACCCACGGCATGATCTTGCGGTACTTCTGCACGATCTCGCCCTTGTCGTTCATCAGGATCAGCGTGTTGTACGGCGCCTTCTGCGGGTGCTCCTCGTGCCGCTCGCCCGTGAGCGAAAACACGCCCCAGACTTTCGCGCTGCGGCAAGCCTCGGCGAAAATTTCGGTTTCCTCACCAGGGATCGCGCTGGCCGTGTCGTACATCTCCTGCTGGTCGTACATGATGCCGTGCGTGCTGTACTCCGGAAACACGACGAGATCGAGACCCGGCAAGCCCGTTTTCATGCCCTTGACCATCTCGCCGATGTTGCGCGCGTTCGCGAGCACCTCGGCGCGCGTATGCAAACGCGGCATCTTGTAGTTCACGACGGCAACGCCGACCGTGTCGAGACTGCTCGAAATGTCACCATGCTGCATGCTTGACTCCTGGATGGACTGGAGGGCTCATTGCCCTGTGCGCCGGCGGCGCTGCAACCGCTTCGAACGGCTTCAGATTGTCAGGTAACGGGTAATGCGGTCCGCGTCGACGTTCGCGCGCGTGTCGCTATGCACGAAGCGGCCTTTTTCGATGATGAGAAAACGGTCGGCGATGTCGAGCGTGAACGAGAGCACCTGCTCGGACACGATCAGCGCGAAATCCCGCTCTTTCTTCAGGCGATTGAGCGCGCGGGCGATGTCCTTGATGATCGACGGCTGGATGCCTTCCGTCGGTTCGTCGAGAATCAGCACCTTCGGCTCCGACACGAGCGCGCGCGCGATAGCCAGTTGCTGCTGCTGCCCGCCCGAGAGGTTGCCGCCGCGCCGCGCGCGCATGTCGTAAAGCACGGGAAAGGCGTCGTAGATGTACTCGGGAATCTCCGCGCGCTTGAACCGGTCCATGCCCGAGAGAATGTTTTCCTCGACGCTCAGGTACGGAAAGATCATGCGCCCTTGCGGCACGAAGCCGAAGCCCGCAGCCACGCGCTCGTAACTCTTCGCCTTCGCGAGTTCGCGCCCGTTGAGCTCGATCTTGCCGCTGCGGGTCGCGATCATGCCGATCAGCGACTTGAGCAGCGTGGTCTTGCCCATGCCGTTGCGGCCCATCACCGCGACCGTTTCGCCGGGCGACAGGTCGAAGCTCAGATCGTGCAGCACATGGCTTTCGCCGTAAAAGACATTCAGGTTGTCGATCTTCAGCATCGTCAATGTCCCAGATACACTTCGATCACGCGCGGGTCGTTCTGGACCACGTCCATTTTTCCTTCGGCCAGCGTCTTGCCCTGGTGCAGCACCGTCACCTTGTGCGCAACGGACTTCACGAACTCCATGTCGTGCTCGATCACGACGACCGAGCGCCCTTGCGCGATCGTCTTCAGCAATTCGCCCGTCAGTTCGCGCTCGCGCGCGCTCATGCCCGCCACCGGCTCGTCGAGCAACAGGAGTTCAGGGTCTTGCATGAGCAGCATGCCGATTTCGAGCCACTGCTTCTGGCCGTGCGAGAGCAACGCGGCCTTGCGATCGAGCTGGTCGCTCAGGAAAATCATCTGCGCGACGCGGTCGATTTCGTCGATCACCACCTGACTGCGGTGGAAGAACAGGCTGCCGATCACGTCGCGCTTGCGCGGATAGGAGATTTCCAGATTCTCCGAAACCGTAAGATCTTCGTACACCATAGGATTCTGGAATTTGCGTCCCACGCCCGCCCGCGTGATTTGATATTCGAGCATCTTCTCCAGGTACATGCCCTTGAATTCGATGGTGCCCGAGGTCGGCTTGGTCTTGCCGCAAATCATGTCGAGCAGCGTCGTCTTGCCCGCTCCGTTGGGGCCGATCACGACGTGTAGCTGGTTTTCCTCGACATAGAAGTTGAGGTCGTCCACGGCCTTGAAGCCGTCGAACGATACGGTGAGGCCCTCGACGGCCAGGATCATCGACGTCATTGCGTGGCCTCCTGCGCGCCGGGCGCACCGTTGCGACGCGCGGGCCGCTGCTCGCGCAGCCAGTCGACCACCCCGGCAAGCCCCTTGGGCAGCAGCATGGGCACGAAGATAAAGAGCGCGCCGATGAAATAGACCCAGAAACCGACGAAGTTCTCGGACAGATAGCTCTTCGCCGCGCCGATGATGACCGTGCCGTACACCGCGCCAACGAGCGAAAGACGCCCGCCCACCGCGGCATAGATCACCATTTCGATCGAGGGCACGATGCCGCACACCGAAGGCGATGCGAAACCCACTTGCAGCGTGAACATCGCGCCGCCGATCGCCGAATACATGGCGGCCACCGCGAAGATGAAGCCCTTGAACAGCGCCGGGTCGTAGCCCGAGAAGCGGATGCGGTCTTCGCGGTCGCGAATCGCGATCAGCACCTTGCCGAGACGGCTTTTCAGAATGAAGCGGCCGGCCAGCACCGCGCACAGCAGGAGCACAACCGTCACGTAGTACATCACGAGCGTCGCCGTGTTGCTCTGCACGCTGTAGCCCATGAACGTCGGCAGATTGGTGATGCCGTTCACGCCGCCCGTATAGCCTTGCTGGCCGATGATCACGATGGACATGATCGAGGCGAGCGCCAGCGTCACGATCGAGAAATACACGCCGCCCACGCGCTTGCGAAAATTCGCGTAGCCCAACACGAAGGCGACCAGGGCGGGCAACACGATGATCATCGGCAGCGTGAACCAGGCGTGTTCGAACGGCACCCACCACCACGGCAGCTTGTCGATGCTGTTCCACGTCATGAAGTCCGGCACCGTGGCGCCCCCGCCGAATACGGCCGCCGCGGGGTCGTTCGCGCTTGCCTCCAGCTTCATGTACATCGCCATCATGTAGCTGCCGAGGCCGAAGAAAATGCCTTGTCCGAGGCTCAAAATACCGCCGTAGCCCCATGTCAGCACGAGACCGACCGCGCAGAACGCGAAGCTCAGATACTTCGCGAACAGGCCGAGCCGGAAAGCGCCCGTCAAGGCGGGCACGGCGATCAGCAGCAGCAGCGCGAGAATCAAGACCGAATGACGCTCGACCAGCAAGCCAATACGGGCGCCCGGCGCGGTCGGAACCGGCGCATTGCCGGCCTCACCGGACGCGGAAGAAAGAGGAAGGTTTTTCATGTCGCCGCGATGCCTCGTTGCAAAGAGTCCATATCGATTCCTTCGGATCAGATGAATCAACGTCGTGCGACGCCCGTGCCCCGCATGTCTGTGGGTGCCTGCCTGAGCGCGGGCGAAAAAAAAGCCCGAAGCCAGAGCGAGTCTGGCTGTCGGGCTTGTGTGGCCTGTGTCGCCCACGACGCCTTTGTCGTGTACGACGGAATGCAACTGCAAGTGCGAGGCTGCGTAGCCTCACATCTCACATGAGTAACGGGTTAGACGCAAAAGCTGTGCCAATTGGCTGAACGCCATACCGCGTGGGTTTGCGTGGTCAATCACGCAGTCAATCAAATCCCGCGCTCCCCATCATGGCGATACGAAGCACACTTATCGTGCACGGTGCATCCTTAGCGAACAGCACAGGCCACCGCTTCCCATCAGAAGTTCAACGCTTCGTGCGCCTTGATGATCGTGTCCGATACGGCTTCGAGCGATTGCCGCTGACCCATCGCGCGCGAGCGCAACAGATCGTGCGCTTCGGGCTCGGTCAGATTGCGCGTTTCCATCAGTATCGATTTCGCGCGCTGAATCTTGCGCTGATCCGCGAACTTCTCGGTCACGCGTTGCGCGTAGCGCTCCAGCGCGACGCGGCTCTTGTGCTGATGCAGCGATACCGCAATCGCCGTCAACACGCCCGACGACCGAACCGGCGACGGCACGGCACAGTACGCATTCAGCTTGATCACGATCTCGATGAAGATCGGGTTCTCGTAACTGACGACGGGTATCACGGGATGCGCGGCCGGCCCTTCGAGCCAGGGCAACGCTTTCGAAATCGTTTCGGGCCGGATTGCCATGAAGACGATGTCGGTGCCTTCGGGCAACGCATCGGGCGCGGGCCAGAAGCGGCATACGCGACTGCCGATGCGCCGAAGCTGCGCCATCAACTCCTCGCCGTCCTGATCCAGCGGATGCACCACGACCGCTTTCAGCGAGCGTATATCACGGAGACCTTGAGACGTGTTTGGCGAAGGATGGCGCTTCATCGGTGCACCTCAGGACGAACTGCAAGTGGCGCAAAGCGCCGACAACCGGCCGCGGTTCGTTCGATGTGGCCTCGGCGGCATGCTTCAAACATGCTGCGAGGCTGCGCGACGCTTTCCGCTTCCGATTCGATGGCAGTACAAAACCGCGGAATTGCGCGAGATCGTTGTGAAATCGACCTCTCGGGCGCGGGCGAAGCGCCCCGTTCGATCAGCGCGTAGTATGCACAGGACGTAAATCGGACGCAACACTAATTCGGGGTATGGCGACGACTTGCGAAAGGCCCCGCGAACCGCTGCTTACGCTAATGATCTAGCATAAGCAATGTGATGATCGGTTCGTATGCCAACGCGAAGCGGCACGCAGCAGCTAGCGCTTCGCGCGATCGATCCGCAACTGATACTGGAACGCATCGCCGCGATAACTCAGCGCCTCGAAAAGCACCGGCGTACCGTCGCGGTCATACACGAGTCGCTCGATTCCAAGCAATGCACTGCCGGGTTCCACGCCTAACGCCGCTGCAACCGCTTCGCTGGCAGGCATCGAGCGAATCGACAGATCGGCGTGACCGATTCGCACGCCGCTTTCCTCGATCACATGAAAGATGTCGCGAGCGTCGAGGTCCGCGGCGATCAACGTCTCGCCCACTTCGCGCGCCGCGTACGTCACTTCGAACGACACCGCTGCGCCGTCCAGCATGCGTACACGCTGGATTTCCGCCACCTGGGTTGCCTCGCCCAATTGCAGACGGCGCGTCAACTCGCTGTTGACGCACACGAACCGCGCGCTCTCGACCCGGTTCGACACGCGGTGTCCGAGCGGCGTCATTGCTTCCGAGAAGCTTTGCAGCGCACCGATATTCTGCGCCGCGCGCGACCTGCGCACGAAGGTGCCCTGCCCGTGGACCTTCTCGACCAGTCCTTCCTGCCGCAGTCGCTCCAATGCCTGGCGCACCGTGATGCGGCTGACGCCATACGCCTCGCACAGCGCATGCTCGGTTGGCAAACGCGCGCCGGGTGCATAGGTGCCGTCGAGAATGCGCGCATGCAAGGTCTCGCTAACGTGCTCATAAAGCGGGCCGGTCGATTTTCGGGTTCGTGTCATCAATAGGCAAGCAGGTGAAAGGGGCAATACAGGAATGCGTGTTCCATTGTGCCAAACATCCAAACCCGATGGCCAGATAAGCATGTCAGAAATGATCGCTTGGGGGCCAAAAGAGGCAAATCTATACTCGCCTCATCGTCGCGTTGTTATAACAACGACGTCACCGTAACGCCGCATTCAAGCCGCTCGGGGAGCCGGAAAGTCATGTCTGCCATTGTGTTTCATCAGTCGCCCTCCGCTGCCCCGCCGCCGCCGTCCGCGCGCTATAGCCATGCGGTGGAAGCCAACGGATGGCTTTATGTGACCGGCCAGCTTCCCGTCGACCCCGACACGCCGGAAAAGCCCTTGCCCGAAGGCATCGAGGCCCAGGCGCAACTGTGCTTTCGCAACATCGTGCAGATCGTCGGGCACGCGGGTTTTACGCTGGCCGATACGGTCTTCGTGCGCATCTACCTGCGCGACTTCAACGGCGACTACACCGGGTTCAACCGCGTTTATGACGCCCACTTCGGCGACGCGGCGCGGCTGCCCGCGCGCACCACGATCGGCGTTGCGCAACTGGGCCGCGACGCGCGTGTCGAGATCGATGTCGTGTTGTACTCCGCGCGCTGAGGGCTGCCCCGCGCTCAAACGGCCTTTGCCTATCCATCAGGAATTCATGCAATGAATACACGGCTTTTCGCTCGACTCGTCGCTCCGCTGTTCGCCACAGCGCTCATTGGCTTGTCGCCTGCACACGCGGCCGACAAGACGGTCACCATCGGTTATCAGACCGACATCGAGCCATCCAAGATCGCGCAGGCCAGCGGACGCTACGAGAAGGACAGCGGCTACCAGATCAACTGGCGCAAATTCAACACGGGCGCCGACGTGATCGCCGCGATGGCTTCGGGCGACGTGCAGGTCGGCTTCACGGGCAGCAGTCCGCTGGCCGCCGGGGTCACGCGCGGCCTGCCGATCGAAACGTTCTTCGTCGCGGCGGAAATCGGCTCCGCCGAAGCCTTCGTCGTGCGCAACGGCAGCAACATCAATACGCCGCAGGACCTGATCGGCAAGAAGATCGCCGTGCCGTTCGTCTCGACCACCCACTACAGCCTGCTCGCCGCGCTGAAGCACTGGAATATTCCTGAGGATCGCGTAACGATCCTCAACCTCGCGCCGCCCGAGATCGCGGCCGCATGGCAGCGCGGTGACATCGACGGTGCGTATGTCTGGGAGCCCGCGCTCGGCAAGATCCAGAAGACCGGCAAGATCTTCACCACCTCGGCCGAGGTGCGCAAGTGGGGCTCGCCCACGTTCCTCGCGTGGGTCGCGCGCAAGGACTTCGCCCAGGCGCATCCCGACTTTCTGGTGAGCTTCGCCAGGGTGACGGGTCAGGTGAACGAGGACTACCGCAAGAACGGCGCGAACTGGACGGCGAATTCGCCGGAAGTGGCGGCGATCGCGCGCGTGAGCGGCTCGGACCCGGCCGACGTGCCGCCGCTGCTGCACGGTACAACGTATCCGCTGCTCGCGGAGCAACCCGGCAGCACACTGCTCGGCGGCGGCACGGCAACCGCGCTCGCGGACACCTCGAAGTTCCTCAAGAGCCAGAAGCGCCTCGACACGCTGCTGCCCGATTATCGTCCGACCGTCACTGCCGCCTATGTGCAGCAGGCGATCAAACAGTAAGCACAGGCGAAAGACATAGCGATGATCCGCGTCGAATCCGTTTGCGTCGACTTTGAAGCCGGCCCGGCGCACCACACGGTGCTCTCGAATATCGATCTCGATCTGCGCGACGGCAGTTTCACGGTCGTGCTCGGTCCTTCGGGATGCGGCAAGACCACGCTGCTCAACGTGATCGCCGGGTTCATCGCGCCCACGGCGGGCAAGGTCACGCTGGATGGCGTCGCCATTGCGGGACCGGGCGCGGATCGCGGCGTCGTCTCGCAGGACGACGCGTTGCTGCCCTGGCAGAACGTCGCCCAGAACATCGCATTCGGCTTGCAGCTTCGCGGCGTGCCGCGCGACGCGCAGCGCGAGAAGGTCGACTCGCTGCTCGCGCTGACCGGTCTCGCCAGCTACGCGAATTACCCGCTGTGGAAGATCTCAGGCGGCATGCGCCAGCGCGTGAGCCTCGCGCGCTCGCTGGCCGTGGACCCGCGCTACCTGTTGCTCGACGAACCGCTCGGCGCACTCGATGCATTCACGCGCCAGCGCATGCAGGAGTATCTGTTGCAGCTTTGGACGCGTTACGACAAGGGCATGCTGATGATCACGCACGACATCACTGAAGCGCTTTTCATGGCGACCGATCTGGTGCTGATGCGAGGCGGTCCGGGCCGCATCGAGTCGGTGCGCGCGCTCGATTTCGGGCAGCGTTTCGCGGCGGGGGAAAGCGCGCGGTCAATCCGTAACGATCCGGCGTTCGGGCGCCTGCGCGACGAACTCGAAACCGCGTTCTTCGCCGACGAGGGAGAAAAGATATGAATGCAGCGGATCATCCGGCGCGCGCGCCTTCCGCTTTGGCGCAGACCGCGGCGCCCACCGGCGCGCACCGCGCGCCGCGAGCGCCGCGCGGCGCCTTCGCAGGATCGCGCCGCATCAGCGCGGCCACCGTGGTCGTGTTGATCGCGGCATGGGCGCTCGCCGCGCGCCTGCAACTCGTGAGCCCCGTGTTCCTGCCGTCGCCCGCGGCCGTCGCGCAGAAGTTCGTGACGGTGGCCACCGACGGCTCCAGCAACGCCACCCTGCTCCAGCACACGCTCGCGAGCCTGGATCGCATGCTCGCGGCGCTGTTGCTCGCGATCGTCACGGCGATCCCCGTGGGCATTCTCACGGGCATGAACCGCGTCGCGCAGGCGATCGTCGATCCGCTGATCGAGTTCTACCGGCCTATTCCGCCGCTGGCTTATCTGCCGCTCATCGTGATCTGGTGCGGCATCGGCGAGCCGTCGAAAGTGCTGCTCATCTGGCTCGCGATCTTCGCGCCGCTCACGATCGCAACGCAACAGGGCGTGCGCCGGGTGAAGCCCGGACGCACTCGCGGCGCCAGAGCCCTGGGCGCCACGCGCTGGCAGATCGTGCGCTACGTCGTGGTGCCTTCCGCCGCGCCGGACGTGCTCACGGGCATCCGCATCGGGCTGGGCGTGGGCTGGTCGGTGCTCGTCGCGGCCGAACTCATTGCGGCCACGCGCGGACTCGGCTTCATGATCCAGTCCGCCGGACAATTTCTGGAGACCGACGTGGTCATCATGGGCATCATCGTGATCGCGCTGATCGCGGCCTCGATCGAATGGGGTCTGCGGCGCGTACAAAAGGCACTCGTGCCATGGGATGGACACGCATGAGCGCATCACACGATCCGGCGAACGACATCGCCTTGCGCGCCGACGTATTCATCGCGGGCGGCGGTCCGGCGGGCACGTGGGCCGCGTTGACGGCGGCACGCAGCGGCGCGACGGTCGTGCTCGCGGACAAGGGCTATTGCGGCACGTCCGGCGCCGCGGCCGCGTCGAACAACAACGTCTGGTACGTGCCGGACCCCGAGGACCATGCGCGCCATTTCGAGGAGCGCTATCGCAGCGGCGGCGCACTGAGCGAACTGTCGTGGACCTCGCGCGTGCTCGAAACCTCCGCGCGCCAGTTGCAACGGCTCGAAACCCTCGGCTATCCCTTTGCGCGCAAGGACGACGGCACGCCCAACCGCGCCACGCTGCGCGGTCCCGATTACATGCGTTTCATGCGTCAGCAGATCAAACGCGCCGGCGTCACGATTCTGGACCACGCGCCGCTGCTCGGGCTCGTGCGCGACGAGCGCGAAGGCCGCGTGACGGGCGCGTTCGGCGTGCGTCGCGATGGGTCGCGCTGGCACGTGAGCGCGAACGCCTGCGTGATCGCAACCGGCGGCTGCGCGTTTCTGGGCGGCGCGCTCGGTACCAACGTCTGCACGGGCGACGGCCATCTTGCGGCGGCGGAAGCAGGCGCGCTCTTTTCGGGGATGGAATTCTCCAGCCAGTACGGGCTCACGGCGGCGTTCTCGTCGGTCACGAAGGGGCTGCCGTTCGTGTGGGCGAGTTATTCGACGCGCGACGGCAGGCCGGTTCATATCGACGAGGAAGACGCCTTCATTCCCGTGGCGAGAACGCTGGTCAACGAGCCCGTGTTCGCCGTGTTCGACCGCGCGACACCCGACATCGAACGCTGGCTGCGCTCGGGCCAGGCCAATGCCTTCCTGCCGTACGACCGGATGGGCATCGACCCGTTCCGCACGCGCTTTCCTGTCGGCCTGCGGCTCGAAGGCACGGTGCGCGGCACCGGCGGCATTCGTCTCGTCGATACCGATGGACGCACCGATGTGCCCGGCCTCTATGCGGCGGGCGATGCGGCATCGCGCGAAGCGATCGTCGGGGCGCGCACGGGCGGCGGCTCGCCGAACGGGGCGTGGGCCATTGCCACGGGAAGCTGGACGGGCGAGGCGGCGAGCCGCTTCGCGAAGACGCTTGGCGAAACCCGCGCTATCGACTTCGATGCTCACTATGCGCAACTCGCGACGAGCGATCCGCACGCCGCCGCCGAGACGCTCGAACGCGAGGTGCGTCCGATCGCCGTGCAGTTGTTTCGCAGCGAACGGCGGCTTGCCGCCGCGTTGCGCACCATCGACCATGCGCTCGTTGCGCGCCCCGACGTCGACACGTCGCTTGCCGCTCGCCGCAGCGCCCGCGCCTTGCTTTACGTGGCGAAGCTGTCGTACACGAGCGCGCTGGCGCGGCGCGAGACACGAGGCCTGCACCGGCGCGAGGACTTTCCGTTATGCAGCGACGACGCCCGCCGCCTGCTGATCGGCGGCGTGCAGGAACCTGCGGTGCGCTGGCGTGCCGTTGCCGAATCCGCCGCCAACTGACCGGACGACTGTTTTGATCGAACTCCTTAGTGAATCGCGCTGCACCGCCTGCGACCGCTGCGTGGATGTCTGCCCGACCAACGTCTTCGATGCGGTGAAGGGAGGCATTCCCGTCATCGCACGCCCCGACGCCTGCCAGACCTGCTTCATGTGCGAGCTGTATTGCCCGGCTGACGCGCTGTATGTGCACCCGTTCGCGGACGCGCACGTTGCCGTGGACGAAGCGCAACTCGTGCGAGGCGGGTCGCTCGGCGGCTACGGCCGCTCGCTCGGCTGGGTGCGGGCGCGCGCAGCCGGTACGGAACGCGATGAGACACATCGGTTGTTTGAGATTGGGGTGACTTAAGCTTTGAGGCTCGTGCTCTCGGCGGCCAGCACGGCCTCGGAGAGCGTCGACACTGCAATCGCAGCGATCCGCAAAGATGGGACGTATGACCCGCTGCAAAAGAAATACTTCGATTACGACATCGATAAGCGAGTGAGGTCGTCGCTCATCATTTAGCAACCCGAACGGATTCCGCCCAGCTTTGACGGGCGGGCCGTCGGCTGCCGAGGCGCTCGACCGTCTTTGTCTGAAAGACGGCTTGGAGCGCGACGTTCAATTCAAGGCGGTTCAAAACTCACGCACGGTTGCTCTCGAAGCGTGCGTCTGCCCCGCTCCTATCCGCGCTTGCGCAACGGCTCGAGCAGTTCCCTCAGCCCGTTATGATCCAGCTCGTGCATCAGCGCGAGCAGCCGGCCGATATCGCCCTGCGGAAAGCCTTCGCGGGCAAACCAGTTGAGGTAATGCCCTGGCAGGTCGGCAATGAGCCGGCCCTTGTATTTGCCGAAGGGCATGGCGAGGGTGACGAGACGTTCAAGGTCTGGAAGTTGCATGTCGCATATTGTTGCACGGTTTCCCACACCGGAAAGCCCGGCACCCGCGCACGGGACGGCGCTCGCCGAGCATGCGAGCGTCCCGTTCACACGCCAACACAACGATTAGCGCATCGAAGCTCAACCAAACAGCTTGTTGGCAGTCTTCGCGATCAGTTCGCCCTGATGACGTGCGCCCTCCAGTTCGATGGCGCTCGGCTGCCGCTGACCTTGCCCCCCGGCGATGGTCGTCGCGCCATAGGGGGCACCGCCGACAATCTCGTCCAGCGTCATCTGCCCCTGGTGGCTATACGGCAGCCCGACGATCGTCATGCCAAAGTGCAGCAGGTTCGTGATGACCGAGAACAGTGTCATTTCCTGCCCGCCGTGCTGGGTGGCCGTCGAGGTGAAGGCGCCGCCAACCTTGCCGTTCAGCACGCCGCGCATCCACAGGCCGCCCGCCTGATCGAGAAACGCCGCCATCTGCGACGAGATACGGCCGAAACGGGTCGGTGTGCCAATCACGATCGCGTCGTAGTCGGCGAGATCATTGACGCTCGCAACCGGCGCCTTCTGGTCGAGCTTGAAGTGGCCGCCTTTGGCCACCTCCTCCGGCACCGTTTCCGGCACCCGCTTCACATCGACCGTGGCGCCGGTCGATCGCGCCCCTTCGGCCACGGCGTCCGCCAGCGCTTCGACGTGTCCGTACGTTGAGTAATACAGCACCAGGACTTTCGACATTTCCCTCTCCTTTTACACGCAGGCGGCGAGACCGCCGTTAAAAAGCCATGGACAACATAATGTAGTCAGGAAGGCGTGGAATCCAGAAACACATAGAGTGCCGCAATTTTTCCGTCCCGAACGATAATCATATCCACGCCCGTGTACTCGGGCGCCTCGCCGCGCGGTCCCGAGCCCCATGCCAGCCGGCCTGCGTTCTGGAGCGCCTGAGCCTTGCTGTGCGGCGTGTAGGCAAAATGCGGGTGCGTCGCGCGAAGCGCTCCAGCAAACTTGTCGAGCGCGTCGTGCCCGGTATATTCGCCCGGAGGCACATGGAGCACACAGTCTTCGGTATAAAGCGCCTCGATGGCCGTGCGACGTCGCGCGGCGTCGCCCTCGCCAAAAACCTCCTGAAGATTGCGATACAGCAGGTCGTGAATCCGTTCGTCCATGACGGGCTTCCTTTGCGATGTGTTATCGCCTGACATTTATTTCCCAATCCTGATCAATCGATCGACTCCGGCAGGCCGAACCGGCACGCTCCCGGCCTGCGTCGCCTCAGCCCGCGCTCAACGCGGCCGCATGCGGGAGCGCGCGTTCGCGTCGCGCGTCCAGACTGAACGCACCCGCGCCGAAGTACGCGATCTGAAGCAGGCCGCCCGCCATCATCACGTTCTTCAGGAAGTGAATCATCTGGTTCTGGTCGGCGAAGTTGTGGTGAAAGGAGATCGCGGTCATCACCGAGAACACCGCCAGCGCCACCGCCACGAAGCGCGCACGATAGCCCGACATCAACAACAGGCCGCCGCCCACCTCCACCAGCACCGCGACGACGTAGGCAAGCGACGGAACCGGCAGCCCGGCCGACGCGATATACCCGACGGTCGCGGCATGCGCGGCCAGTTTGCCCAGCCCGCTCATCAGGAACGGGGCGCCGATCAGGACACGCCCGAGCAAGGGCAGAAACTTGTAACGATCCATGAAATTCTCCAGAAATGAATACAACCCGGTGGTGGAAAATGAAAAGAGAAACGCTCAACCGGCGTCCACCATCACCAGTTCAGAATCTTCGATAGCGCTGATCTCAAGCGCCTGCGTGTTCGAGATCGCGACGCCGTCCAGCGCGTCCATGCGCTCGCCGTTCACCTCAATGCGTCCCGAGGCGACCACGAGATACGCGCGATGCGATATCGGCAACGCGTGGCGCAAGCGCTCGCCCGCCTCCAGCGTCGCGCCGAGCAAACGTGCGTCCGCCTGGATCGGCAGCGCGCCTGCGTCGCCGTGAAAGCCGCTCGCGAGCACGACGAAGCGCCCGGAGCGGTCGTGCGCCGGAAACAGCTTCGTGTCCCATGCCGGTTTGCCCCCGGCTTCGCGCGGGCGCAGCCAGATCTGATAGACCTTGAGCGGCTCGTCGCCCTGGTTGACCTCCGCGTGGCGAATGCCCGTGCCCGCGCTCATGACCTGCACGTCGCCCGCGCGGATCGTGCCTTCGGAGCCGAGCGTGTCCCGATGACCGAGAACGCCCTGGCGCACGTAGGTGACGATTTCCATGTCGCGATGCCCGTGCATGGGAAAACCGCGGCCGACGGCGATTTCGTCGTCGTTCCAGACGATCAGCGGGCCGAGCGCGCGATGCGCGTCATTGCCCTGCGCGCTGACCGCGAAGTGATATTTCGCGCGCAGCCAGCCGTAGTCGGCTCCGTCCAGCAATGCCCAGCGCCGGTGTTCCAGCATGGCAACCTCCTCGTTCTTGCGCCCCGTATGAGGCTTGCGATGGAGAGATGCTATCCACGCAATGATTCGACGCCAATCTCCAGACTGGCAAGCTATCATTGCCCTGACAGCAACGATGACTTCCGGAGGCGACGTGCCGCCCAACCAGATCACCGACCTCAACGACCTGCGGCTATTCGCGCTGATCGTCGAGCATGGCAGCTTCACGGCCGCCGCCCACGGCCTGGGCGTACAGACGTCGAAGCTCAGCCGGCGCATCCGTGCGCTGGAGGAGGAACTGGGCATTCGCCTGCTCAATCGCACGAGCCGCAGCCTGTCGCTGACGGAAACCGGGCGGCAGTTCCATCAGCATTGCGTCGCGATGGTCGCCGAGTCGAAGGCCGCGAAGGACTTCGTCGACCAGACGCGCACGCAGCCTCAGGGCACCGTGCGCATCAGTTGCCCGGTGGCGTTGCTGGACTCCGGCATCGCCGCGATCCTGGCGCGCTATCTCGAAGACAATCCGCAGGTTCAGGTGCTGCTCGACGCGACGAACCGGCGTGTGGACGTGATCGAGGAAGGGCTGGACTTCGCCATCCGGGTCAGGCTGCCGCCGCTGGAGAACACGGACCTGGCGGTGCGGCAACTGGGCTTGTCGGTACGGATTCTGGTCGCGAGCCCCGAACTGGCTGCGCGCCATCCCGCGCCCGTGTCGATCGAATCGCTGAAAACCTGGCCGTCGCTCTCGATGGCGAGCGCAAGCGAAAAGTACATCTGGAACCTGGTGGACGCCGGCGGACAGGCAATTGCATGGACACACCGCCCGCGCCTCGCCACGGACGATCTGGCGACGCTGCGGCGCGCGGCGATACGCGGTGTCGGCGTCGCGATGCTCCCGCGCGAGCAGGTGGGAGCCGATCTCCAGGCGGGCCGTCTGCTGCACCTGTTGCCCGATCTGTCGGCGGCACCGGGGCTCGTGCACGCGATCTTTCCCTCGCGCCGAGGCATGGTGCCCGCCGTTCGCCATTTGCTCGATACGCTGGTGTCGGCGTTTCCCGTGATCGCAGGCGAAACATGACGCAATGCGCTTCACGGTGACAACCGCACGCTGCGACAAAACGAACCGTTTGCCTCGATCCCGAGGCTCGCCTATAATTGAGCGCGTACTCACTCTATTTTGACTCGAATCAGGATGGCACGACCGCTCAGTCCGGAAAAGCGCAACGCCCTTTTGCTCTCGGCCACGCAGGCCGTTGCCGAACAGGGCGTGCTGGCCAGCACCGCGAGCATCGCCCGCGGCGCGGGAGTGGCGGAAGGAACGCTGTTCACCTACTTCGAGAACAAGGAAGCCCTTTTCCAGGACCTGTACCTGCACCTCAAGAACGATCTGGCCGAATACGTCATGCCCGGCTACCCTCATCAGGCGGGCTTCGAGCCGCGCATGGAGCATATCTTCCAGCGTTATGTCGGCTGGGGCGTGGCTAATTCGGCCGGCCGTCTTGCGGTTTCGAAGCTCTCCGCTTCCGGGGTGTTGCAGGACGGCACGCGCACGCGAGGCATGGAGCCGTTCCTGGCGGTGTCCCGGATGATGGAGGACGCGGTGCATGGCGGCATTCTGGTCGACGCGCCGATCGCGTTTCTTTATGCCGTGATCGAACGCATCGCCGACACCACGATCGAGTACATCGAGAAGGAGCCGGAAGGCGCCGAACGTCATCGGCAACTGGGATTTCGGGCGGCCTGGCGAGCCATTACCCGCTAGGGCCGCCATACCACGTCAACCAGGGCAGTTTTTTTGGTTTTTAATTGAGTGCGTACGCGCTCATTAAGTAAAAGGAGAAGTCGTCATGCGCAGTCAAAAATGGCTCATTACCGGCGCATCGGGCGGTCTCGGGCTGGCGCTCGCCGAGAAGGTGCTGGCCGAAGGACATCGCGTGGTGGCCGCCGTGCGGCGCGTCGCCGCCTTGCAGTCGCTCAAGGATGCGTGGCCCGACGCGCTCGAAGTCGAGTCGCTTGACGTGACCCGTCCCGAGCAGGTGCAGGCCGTCGCAGCACGTCACGCCGACGCGGACGTCGTCGTCAACAACGCGGGCGGCGCCGTCATTGGCGCGATGGAGGAAATGAGCGAGGCCGACATCGAGCAGCAGATCGCGCTCAATCTGCTCGCGCCCATCCACGTCACGCGGGCCTTCCTCGGCGCGATGCGCGCGCGCGGGCACGGCACGTTCATCCATGTCACGAGCGTCGGCGGGCGCGCCGCGTTCCCGAGCGGCTCGCTCTATCACGCGGCCAAATACGGCCTGGAAGGTTTTGCGGAGTCGGTGAGCCAGGAAGTGGCCGAATTCGGCATCAACACCCTCATCGTCGAGCCGGGTTCCATCAAAACGGGCTTCGTGGCCAATATCCGCTGGACCGATGAGCTTGGCGCCTACAAGGACGGCGTCGTCGGCAAGCTGCGCCAGCAGATCAAGGAAGTCGGCGACGAATATGCATCGGGCGACCCCGTGAAAATGGCGGCTGCCATCTACACGATCAGCCAGTTGCCGGAGCCGCCGCTGCGCACCGTGCTCGGCGCGGACGCCTATGCCGTGCTGGAAGCCGCCTATACCCGCAGCCTCGCCGCGCTTCAGGCGCAAAAGGAACTCGCCGGCTCGGTGACGTTCGAGGGTAAGGCTGGATTCAATCCCCAATGACCGACGAAGGGTGAAACGATCATGTCAAAAGTCTGGTTGATCACCGGCGCGTCCCGAGGCCTCGGCCGCGCCATTCTCGAAGCCGCACTGCTCGATGGCGGCAAGGTCCTGGCCACCGCGCGCGACACGTCGAAGCTGGCCGGTTTGCAGACGAGTCACGGCGAGCGCCTCGCGACGTTCGAGCTGGACGTGACGCACGAAGAACAGGCGAAGCGCGCCGTGTCCGAAGCGGCGCGCCGCTTCGGACGTCTGGACGTGCTCGTCAACAACGCCGGTTACGGGCACATTCAGCCGTTCGAGTCCACGCCTTCCGGCGATTTCCGCGCGCAGCTCGAAACCAATCTGTTCGGCGTGGTCAACCTCACGCGCGCGGCCATTCCCGTCATGCGCGCGCAGGGCGGCGGCCACGTCTTTCAGGTTTCGTCGATTGGCGGGCGCATCAGCAGCCCGGGGCTCGCCGCCTACCAGGCGGCGAAATGGGCCGTGGGCGGATTCAGCGACGTCGTGGGCAAGGAAGTTGCACCGTTCGGCATCCGCGTGTGCACGCTGGAACCGGGCGGCATGCGCACCGAATGGGGACGCGAGGCGCGCTCGACACTACAAGACCTGCCTGAGGACTATCGGCCGTCGATGGCGCAATTCAAGGCGCTGGTAGAGGCGTATGTGGGCCATGAAGTGGGAGACCCCGAGCGCATCGCGAAGCTGATCGTCATGCTCGCGTCGCGGGAGACCGTGCCCGCGCGGTTGATGCTCGGCTCGGACGCCTGGCAGGTATTCGAAGCCGAGGAACTCGCGCGCCGCGAAAGCCAGCAAAAGTGGAAAGCCGTGACCCTGGCCACCGATTTCGGCGCGGCGGCGCCCGAATGGCCGTCGCAGTGACATTCTGCGCCGCGCCGACCGGCAGACACCGGCACGGTCTGCCGGTGTCTGCCGGTACCTCGCGCGTACCCGCACCCACCTCCCCCTGACACAGTCATCGCGACGGCCATAGGACCTACGTCCGATTGACTGGCGAATCACACGTGGCAACCTTCGACAAAGCTGTCTCCCGGTTCATGGAAAGCAATTGCGGAGGTCACCATGTCTTCACGGCGCAGGAAGTTCGCGCTCGCGGTCATCACCCTGGTTGTGACGGTTTCGGCGGGAACCTCCTGGTCAACCGAGCAGGCCCAGCAACGCCGCGCCGGGCGCGACGTGCGCCAGGAAACGCGCCAGGGGTCGCGGCACACCAAGCAGGATTGCAGGGCCGCGAACCAGACAAGCAATTCGCAATGCCGCCAGGACAAGCGGCAAACCAAGCAGAACGGCCGCGAGGCGGCAAGGCAGATCAAGTATTGAGCGTTCGCGCTCACGTGCGCCGGCGTGACCCGGATCGAGCGACGGCGCAATCGACATGTAGCAGACCAACTGGGGAAGCCGATGCGAGCCTGCCGATATGTGGTCCTTGGCACTTTGCCCTTCATGATCGTAGCCTGCAATACGCCGCCGATCCCGCCGGGCAAGCCGGTCGACATACCGACGGCGCTGGAGCAGGTCCTCACAGGGCTGTGCACGTTCCGCAAAGAACAGGCCGGCAAGAAGGAGGATCTGGGCGTCGCCATCGAATCGGTCACCGTGGAGCTCGATCTGACTGTCGACGGCGCCAGGAATCCGCCAGTGGCCGTCGCGCCGGATATCCAGTTCATTCCCACGGTGAGCTATGGGCAGATCATCACGGCAAACCGGGGCAGCCGGCTGACGCTCACGCTGAAGAACACCGGCAGCGGCGCCCACGGCGGCTGCGACGTCACCGCGCAGGCCAAATAGACGCCACGTTCATACGAGAGCGCATAAAAAAAACAGACCGGGAGCCGTTGCCCCGCTCGTTGCCACATCCACTCCACCATGCGCTTGCACGCATCAGGGCCGCGAAGCCACAAGGAGCATCGCCGTGGTCGATCAACCCAAAAGGATGAACGTAGTACAACTGACGTTCATCGTCACCGTCAACATGATGGGCTCGGGGATCATCATGCTCCCCGCGAACATGGCGAAGGTCGGTGCGATTTCGTTGCTGTCGTGGGTCGTCACGGCGATCGGTTCGCTTGCCATCGCTTACGGCTTTGCCGAAGCCGGATTGCTCAACCAGCGGGCGGGCGGCATGGCCGCCTACGCGGAGGAAGCTTACGGCAAGGACGGCTACTTCCAGGTTTTCCTGCTCTACTTCCTCTCCATCGCCATTGCAAACGTGGCGGTCGCGAGTTCCGCGCTCGGCTATCTTGCCGCCTTCTTCCCGGTGCTCACATCCACGCCGGTCGCAACCTGCATGGGCGTAATCGGCCTGCTGTGGCTCACGACCGTTGCGAATTTCGGCGGACCGAAGCTCACGGGCCGCATCGGCGCCGTGACAGTCTGGGGCGTGATCCTGCCCGTCGGCTTCATCTCGGTTGCCGGCTGGTTCTGGTTTCACAGCGAGACGTTCGCGGCCGCGTGGAATCCGAAGGGTCTGCGCCTGACGGAAGGCATGGGTTCGAGCATCGCGCTGACGCTCTGGGCGTTCCTCGGCATGGAGTCCGCCGTCCAGAATTCGTCGGCGGTCGAAAATCCCAAGCGCGATGTCCCGCTCGCGTGCATGTTCGGCACCCTGGGCGCAGCGGTCATCTATATCCTTTCCACGGCCGTGATCCAGGGCATCGTGCCCAATGCCGATCTCGCCAGTTCGACCGGCCCGTTCGGCCTCGCCTTCGCGCACATGTTCAATCCCACGGTCGGCTCCATCGTCATGGCGCTTGCGGCCATGGCGTGCGTCGGCTCCCTGCTCGGCTGGCAGTTCACGCTCGCGCAGACCGCCAAGGACGCCGCGGACAGCCGCATGTTCCCCGCCGTGTTCGGCAAGGCGAACCGCGCGGGCGCGCCCATTGCGGGCATGATCGTCATGGCGATACTCCAGTCGCTGATGGCGCTCTCCACCATGTCGCCGAACCTGAGCGAACAGTTCGCGGCGCTCGTGAACCTGGCCGTCGTGACCAATGTGATTCCCTACATTATTTCGCTCTCGGCGCTCTTCGTGATGATGCGCAACGCGGGCACGCCCGCGGCGAAGTACCGGCTCAACGCGGCGGTGACGGTCGTGGCGCTCGCCTATTCCGTCTATGCGATCTACGCGTCGGGCAAGGACGCGGTGCTGGGCGCGATGCTGGTCATGGTGATCGGCTACGCGGTCTATGGCTTCGCAGCGACGCGCCACGACCCGGCGGCTTCTTCCGGGCGCACGGCCACCGACTCCGCAGCCGCGGCGATGGTCATCGGCATGCTTGCGCCTGCGGCCCTGTTCCTGGCCCTGCTGCTGGCCTTCATGCCGACGCCGGTGCGCGCGCAGGAACCGGCGGGCGGCAGCGCGCTCGCGCGCATCAGGCAGTCGGGCAACCTCACGCTGGGCTACCTCGGCGACGCGCGCCCGTTCGCCTACAAGGACGACAGCGGGCAAGTCACGGGCTACACGGTGGCGCTGTGCCGCAAGATCGCTGACGAAATCGGCAACGTGCCGGGCCTCGGCGCGCTCAAGATCCAGTGGATCGCGCTTTCGCCTGGCGACGGCGTGCGCGTGCCGGAGGGGCGCCACATCGATCTGCTTTGCGGCGCGCCCGACACGCTCACGGGCAGGCAGACCCTGTCCTTCTCGATTCCCGTGTACCCGGGCGGCATCGGGGCGGTGCTGCGCACCGACGCGCCCGCCGGGCTGCGCGAGATTCTCTCGGGCGCGGGCCCCTCGCACCCGATCTGGCGCGCCGCGCCCGCTCAACTGCTGTCCAGGCAGACCGTTGCGGTTATCGCGGGCTCCCCGGCGCAGCGCTGGCTCGCGGCCAGGCTCAGCGACTTCTCGATTCCGGCGACGGTCGTTGCCGTCCCCTCCGTGCAGGCCGGCGTGCAGAAAGTCATCGATCGCCAGGCGAATGTCTTCTTCGCCGATCGCGCCTTGCTGCTGGCCGTGACGCACGACAGTGCGGCGGCGAACGACCTCGTCGTCCTCGACCGGCGCTTCACGACGACCTCCGTCGCCATCGGCATGGCGCGCGGCGACGACGATCTGCGCCTGCTGGTGGACCGCACGCTGAGCCGTCTGTTCAGGTCTACTGAATTCGACGGCCTCTACGGAAAATGGTTTGCGAAACTCGACACCGATACGCGCACGTTCTTCCAGTGGGCGGCGCTGCCCGAATAACCGGATCACAGGTTCAGGGGCTTGCGGATCGGCATGCGGCTGAACCGGTCGCCCTCAGGACCGTGCGCTCTTGAGTTCGCTGATACGCAGACGATAACTGCGCAACAAACAAGGTTTATCGCTGCACACATTGCGTGAATTGCGAAGCCACGCGCGTTGATCCGCTCGCAACCGCGACTTGTTTGCCGATGCGCTCAGCTTCTGACGATATATTTCGGAAAGCTCACTATCGGCGCGAAGAAGCTCCGCATCCCCGCAAACAAGCTGCGCCTGGACCGACAGGAGCTTGCTGCAATCAAGACTATGCATCAGCGCGGTGCGGGTTTCCGGGCGCGCCGAGAGCCGACCGGGCTTGCAAAGCCCCTGAAGCGACTGGCAGGCGACATCGCGGCCGACCCACGCCATGTCCTGCGCGCCGTACTGCTTGACGAAGCGATTGATGCCCGCGTGGCTGACGCCCCTTTGCATGGCGTTTGCCGCGATGATCTCGTTGCAAAGCGAGTCCGCGGCGTAGGCGGAGCCTGCGCGCCGATAGCAACTGTGAAAGCCGAGCAGCCCGCTGCCAAGCACGCTTCGGCGCTCGCCCGAGGCGAACAGGATGGAGGCGCAGGCGGACGCGCATCGGGCGTCGTCGGGAACCAGCGTGTGCACGCGCACTTTGTCCATGGCATCGACGACCCGGAAAGCCGCCTCGACATTGCCGCCCGGACTGCTCAACACGAGGACGATCAACCCGTCGTCGTCACGATCGGCCTTTCCGGCAAGCGCCAGAAACTTATCCGCGTCGCCGTCCTCGATTCTCCCCTCCCCGATCACCATCTTCAGTTTGAGTTGCGGCTGGTAGTACAGACTGAAGTCCATCGCGCGCGCAAAACCGGGGAGCATGAGCGCGGCGGCCCCCATCCAGAGAACGAGAAGCCGCCGCCATGCCGCGTCGCCCGCTTTTGGATGCCCCGCACAGCGCATGCGCGTCTCCCGAAGTTTGTTCACCTCGCCGGGCGTGGACCGTCCATCCAGCCTTCCCGCAATTGTCCGGCAAAGTGAACCGGCGCTTCAAGACGTTCGGGCAAGCTTGATGCGCAGTTGACCGGCGGACAGCCACAACGCGGAAATGAGAAAGTAGGCGGCGCCCACCGCTGCATAGCCGGCCACTCTGCCGATTGCGGCGGACAAGGGCGCACCGCCCTGCACGATGAAAAATGCCCCCGCCAGCGCCGATTGCGCGCCGCTCAAGATCATCGCCCATTGCGCGCCGAAGCGCTTCCAGCGGCGCACGGCGGTGCCAAGCTGGAGCAGCCCGGAAAGTATGGCCCAAACGCCGAACACGCCCAGCACCCAGTGCGCGCCCAATTTCAACGCCGCGATCACGGCGATCATCGTCATGACGCTGATGCCGACGTTGAGCGCCTGCGTGCGATTGGCCGTCGCGCCGCCGCTACGCAGCATGTCGATGTAGTTGGCCAGCGCGTCCCACGCCGGATAGACGATCAGCAGTACGACGAGGCTGACCGGCGAATGCTGCGCCAGCGAGAAAGCGAGCGCGACCCAAACCGCGGAAAACGCGGCCCGGGAAAAATAGTAGCGTTTGAGCCAGCTTCCTTCCTGCGCGAGATCGGTATCTTCGTGACGATCAACCATGTCGACTCCTTAGCAATGAATGGCAACCGTGCGCGTTGCCTGGTTAGCGCGCGTCCCGGTAAACGGATACCCCGATATGACGCATTGCGCTGGACGCAAGGATCGCACTCGCCGCGCCGCGGCGGCATCGGTCGAATGACCGACCCAGGCGGGGGCTTGCCCGAACGTTGCGCGGCCGGAAGACGATGTGACGTATAGTGGCCGAACGCTTGACGAGCGTTTTTCCTCCCACCTCGATGACTGACGACACAGCCGACGTTTCCCCGCTGCGCGTGTTCGATGCCGTGAAAGCCCTAGCCTTCATCGGCGACCTGAGCATGGGGCAGCCCACCGACCATTCGCCGCGCACCGCATGGCTCGCGGCGCGCCTCGCCCAGGCCGCCCGGCTCGACGCGCCCACGCTCGACGCCGTGCGGGAAACGGCGCTGCTGCGCTGGTCGGGATGCACGGCAAACGCGGCCGGCTTTGCCGATGTGTTCGGCGACGACATCCAGATTCGCGTCGCGATGCTCGAAGGCGGCTCGGATTGGGCCGCGCCGCTCCAGTCGCTCGGTGGCGCGGCCGCGGTGCTCTCGCCGCTCGCGCAGATTCACTGCGAAGTGGCGGGCGAGGTGGCGCGCATGCTGGGCCTGCCGCGCGCGACGGAAACGGTCTTGCGTCACATCTTCGAAACGTGGGACGGCGGCGGTCTGCCCGCGCACCTTGCGCGCGAGGCGGTGCCGGCGCCGGTGTTCGTCGTCGCGCTTGCCGGCGATCTGGAGATTTTCAGCCGCACGTATGGCGTCGAACAGGCCCTGGGCCTGCTCGCGCAACGGGCCGACGCGCGCTATCCCAGGCAGCTCGTCGAGATCGCGGCGCGCCATGCGCTCCGCTGGCTTCAGGAACTCGAACATGCGTCGCCCGCCGATCTCGACGCCGCGCTGACGACGCCGCACATGGAGCAGGCCACGTCGGCCGAGTTGATCGCGGACGTCATCGACCTCAAGCTGCCCTGGATGACCGGCTTTTCGCGCGCGGTCGCGGCAACGGCGGCCCGCTGTTGCGAACGTCTCACGACGGACAAGGCGGCGCACGCGCGCGTCTATCGCGCCGGGTTGATTCACGGGATCGGGCGGGCGGCGGTGCCCAACGGCATCTGGAACCTCAACACGCGATTGCCCGAAAGCGCCTGGGAGAAGGTGCGGCTTGCGCCGTACTGGACCTCGCGCGCGGGCAAGCAGGCGGGCGCGCTCCATGATGCGGCCGAGCTCGCGTCGTATGCGTATGAACGGCTGGACGGCTCGGGCTATTTTCGTGGCGTAAGCGCAGCGGCGCTGACGCCGGAGGCGCGCGTGCTGGCCGCTTCCGTGGCATGGGTTGCGTTGCGCTCGGCGCGGCCGTGGCGCGCCGCGCTCGGCGCCGAAGCCGCCGCGCAAGCACTGCGCGCCGAAGTTCAAGCCGGCCGCCTGTGCGGCGAAGCCGTCGACGCGCTGCTGGCCGAAGGCGCGCGCGCCGTCAAACGCCCGGTGAGCGCGGCGGAGCCGCGCGCGCGTCTGTCGGCGCGCGAGATCGACGTGCTGCGCGCCATCTCGCGTGGTGCGAGCAACAAGGAAGCCGCACGGGAATTGACGCTCAGTCCGAGCACGGTGCGCACGCACGTGGAGAGCGTGTTCCGCAAGCTCGAATGCTCCACGCGCGCGGCGGCGACGCTCAAGGCGTCGGCAATGGGCCTGCTTTGATGACCGTGGCCTGTGTTCCCGCAGGTCGAATCAGGAACCCGTGACAGCGGGCGGCGGCGCCCGCAGCGCTTGCGTCATCAGGGCCAGCGCCGCCCGCTCGCCGTCCGGATCGGCCGGAATACGCCCGTCGAGCGCGAGGGTCGCCAGTCCGTGAACCAGCCCCCAGCAGGCTAGCGCCCCGGCCTCGGCCTGATGCGGCGCGAGTTCCGCCACCCGCCGCACCATCAACGCGTACGCGCCCTTGCAATCGTCGTGCGGCAGGTCGAGCCCCGCCCCGTCCGCGAACATCAACCGGAACAGCGCGGGATGCGCGCGCGCGAAGCCCACATAGGCCAGTCCCTGCGCGGTGAGCGCTTCGCCAGGATCGGCCGCTTCATTGGCGCGCGCCGCGCCCGCCTCCAGCATGGCAAAGCCCTTTAGCGCGACAGCGCCCATCAGCGCGACCTTGTCCTCGAAATGCCGGTACGGCGCCATTGCCGACACCCCCGCCGCCCGCGCCACCGCACGCAGGCTCACATCGCTTTCCCCCGCTTCGAGCAAGGCCAGCGCGCAGTCGACCAGCCGGTCATGAAGGGACACTACGGATTCGCTCATCGTTGTTTACACCGTAATCATTCGAGACTATGCTTACAGCGTAAACAGCAAGGAGCCGCCATGCAAGCCTCTGTTTCCCGCAGGTCCGTCGACCTCAGCGCCTATCCGGATCTCGTGGTCGTCATTCTGGGGTTCCGGGTGCGCCGGCTGCGCGGCATCGCCGCCGTGCTCGGCATCGGCAAGGGGCTGCGGCAGATCGAGTCGAACCCGCCGCCCGGCTTGCTGTCGAGCGAGCAGTTCCTGTTTGCCCTCAACCATGTGGGCATTCGCCAGTATTGGCGCGATCTCCCGAGTCTGGAAGCGTTCACGCGCAGCGAACCCCACTCGCGCTGGTGGCGCGAATTCCTGCGCGACAGCGGCGGCGCGGGCTTCTGGCATGAAAGCTATAGCCGTCAGGGCATGGAAGCGGTCTATATCGACATGCCGGGCCCCGTGGGGTTCGACCGCTTCGCGCCGGAGCGGCGGCCGGTGGGCCCTTTCATGAGCGCGCGTCAGCGCATGGCGGCGGATTAGGCCGTTTGCCCCGCGCTTTGCGTCAATGCGTGGCCGACGGCAACTTGCCCACGTTGATCGTTCTCACCCGCCATTCGCCGCCGCCACACCGGAACTGCTGCATCCACTTTGGCTCGATGTCGCTCGCCTGCACCACAACGGCCGCAACGACGACGCGGCGCGCGTACGTGCCCAGACAGCGGACCACGATCGAGCGGGCGTCGCCCGCTTCATCCGCGCTTCGCAGGGCGGTGATCTCCACCCAGGGCTCGTCCTGCGGATTGCCGGCGTATGACTTCGGCGTGCCGTGCACGGTCAGATCGTCGAACCAGCGCACGGTCCACGTGTTGTCCGCGGTCTTTTTTTCGAGCTGCACGCCGCGCGACCACCACGATGCCTCGTTCGACGATGCGGTATCCGATGCAACGGCTTGCGCAGCGCGCGCGGAGCCGCCGACTAGCGCCGCCGCGAGCATGCAGACGGCAACAAACGAAATCTTCATCTTCTTCCTGATCATGTCCATCCACGGCCGCGCTTTCCGTCCGGTCAGCGAAGTCGTCGCGCACGAAGCGGTCGGATGCTGCGCCAGTTGTGAATCGCGCGAAGCAATCAACGCGACAGCGTTGGATTATGTGGGAACGAATCAGGAATTGCCGGCAAATTGCCAGGCGAACTGCGAGGCGAACTGCCAGGCGAACTGCCAGGCAAACTGCGAGGCGAGCTTGCGAAGCAGCGCCGCGTGCAGTTGCCAGTGTTGAGCGTCTGCGTGCGTTTCGATTCACGAAACGCACGCAGACGCGCTGCGGAATCGGGACGATTCCGCGAGGGTGTGAGATGTTCTCGCTTCACGCGCCCTTGCCGGACGCCACGAGGCGGCGGCGATTGGCCGCCATCGCCAGAATGACCAGGCCGCCGGCCAGCCCCATGGCGGCGGTTGGCAACATGGCGAGGTTGGTGCTTCCCGTGCGCTCCAGTATCTCGCCGTAGACGTTGACCATGAGCCCGCCAACGAGGGTGCCGACGGCATTGATCGCCGCGAGCCCGACCGCCGCGACGCGCGGGGGAAGAACCTCCAGCGACAGCGCCCAGAACGGCGCCTTGAACGAATACGCACCGATCAGCACGACCGACAGCAGGGCGATGATGACCGTGAGGCTGCTCGTCGTGCCGGCCGCGGAAAACCCTGCCGCGATCATCAGCAACGGGATGGCCGTGTGCCAGCGGCGCTCGTTCAGCTTGTCCGAACTCCAGCCCCAGACAATCATCAATACCGACGCGATACCGTAGGGAATGGAATTGATCAGGCCGGTTTGCATGTCGCTGAAGCCATGCGCCTTGATCAACTGCGGCTGCCAGACGCCAAGCACGCTTCCCGCCGCCAACGCCGCGGCGCAGGCGAGCATGAGCCCCCAGACGTATCCGTTGCGCGCGAGTTGACCGAGCGACACCGCGCTCATCGGACGCTCCGCCTCGCGCTCCTGCTTGATGCGGGCGATCAGCCAGGTCTTTTCCTCGGGCGACAACCAGTTGGCGTCCTCGGGCCGGTCAGTCAGCAAGACGAGGCAAATCAGGCCGAACACGAATACGGGCAGTCCTTCCGCGATGAACAGCCAATGCCAGCCGCGCAAACCGAGCAGGCCGTCCAGCGACAGGAGCCACCCCGACAACTGCGAGCCGATAAAGCCCGCGAGCGGAATGGCCACCATGAACCAGGCGATGATGCGCGCGCGCCACGCGGAAGGCAGCCAGTACGTGAGGTAAAGAATCACGCCGGGAAAGAAGCCGGCTTCGGCTGCCCCGAGGATGAATCGCACCACGCCATACGAAACCGGACCATTGACGAAAGCCATGCCGGCAGCGACCAGCCCCCAGCTGATCATGATGCGCGCAAGCCAGCGCCGCGCGCCGACCTTCTGCAACAAGACATTGCTCGGCACTTCAAACAGGAAATAGGCGATGAAAAACAGGCTGCTGCCGAATCCGAACACCGACTTCGACAAGCCGATGTCCTTGTTCATCTGTAGCGCGGCAAGACCGACGTTGTTGCGATCGAGGATGGCGAAGATATAGCAGAGCGTGAGGAACGGAACGACCCGCCACGTTATCTTCCGGATAGTGCTTTTTTCGACCGAATGCCGGTCACTTCTTGCTTCGACCACGACTGTCTCCTCTGGAACGCTGATACCGATCTCGCTTTATCTGTGCACGAGGCCGCATTCACGCCTTGCCTCGAAGCGACGCTCATTCAAGCGCAAGCCGTTCGCGAGGACAAACAGTTTTTTCTTGTGGATTGATCGGAAGAAGTGATGAGTGAGCGTGCTCACCGCGCTTGACGCGCGCGAGCGGCGCTACGAGGCATGCGCATGCTGCTCGTTGAAGTACGCGCAGAGGAAGTCCGCGAATCCCTGGGCCACCGGGCCAAGCCGCACGCCCGCGCGGCCGTACAGAAAGAATTGGCGCGTAATGGTCGGCTCGACCAGTTCGCGCCGCTGGAGCCGGTGCAAATCGAGCAGCGAGGCGGCATACGGCAGGCAGGTGGTGACGCCCAGACCGGAGGCCACCATGCTCAAGGCGGTGGTCATGAATCCCACTTCGCTCGCCGGTTCGAGCGCGCGCTGGCCGATCGAGACCAACTGGTTGTTCAAGAGCCGCGTGTAGTCGTCCCGCAGCGAGATCAGCGGATAGCGCGCGAGATCCGCCCACGACACCTGCGCCTGCTTGCCCAGCGCGTGTCCTTCGGGGAAAACGGCAAGGAACGGCTGGTCGAACAAAGGCAGCGTGACAAACTCCTCGTTCACGGCGCGCGCGGGGCCCACGCCGAGATCGACTTCGCCGGTCAGCACGCGCGGCGCGACGTCTTCCACCATGCAATCGACGAGCCGCACTTCGACCTTCGGGTGCTTCTGCCTGAACGCAGCCACCACCTGGGGCATCAGCGTGCACGCCATCAATTGCGGCACCGCGACCCGCACGTATCCGGCGTTCAGCGATTTCAGGTCGCAAATGGAGTGCTTGGCAAGCTCGAGGTCGTCCAGGATCCGTTGCGCCAACGGCAGGAACTGTTCGCCGATTTCCGAAAGCTGAACGCTGCGCGTGGTGCGATGGACCAGTTGCACGTCCAGCGCCTGTTCGAGATCCCGGATCAATGCACTGAGTGCGCTTTGCGTGACGTGCAGTCGCGCGGCCGCGCCGGTGAATCCGCCCGTCTTTGCAAGGGCAACGAAAGCACTGAGTTGCCGAAGCGTCACGTTCATCGGAATAGGTTCAAGCCGGGCCAAATTGCCCCCCGCCCTTTGTCATTTTCGAAGATGCGGAGTCTACCGGAAAGGCCGTCATTCAGCCTGAACCGGCACAAGCGGCAAGCGCTGCACCACACTCGCGAAGCGAGGCCGGCGAAGCTACGCGTCGTGGCCGCGTGCCCCCCCTGGCAATCGCGCCCTGGCGCCACTCACACGCGAACCGAAAACGACGATCGACCACGCACGATTAATTAGTATTCCGTATTTTATTGCGAGAGATTGGATAAACAGAAAGGCGAACAAAACGTTAGCGCCGTGGAAGCTGAAAAGGATAAAATGGGGCCAAAATGTGATGCGCATGCGTTTGTTGTGCATTGCTTCGCAACAAATCCCGGCCCGCAATATCAAGGCTTACTTACTGTTCTATCCCAATCGATCAAGATATCTGAATATCTGCGTGGCCGCGCTATTGCCACGTTTCTCGCCACATGGCGCTACTGCCCGCAGCACGGGCGCATGTCAGGGATATTACCAAGTATTCGTAAAGTGGCTACCGTGCGACTCTATACCGCAGTGCCATTCCCTATGGAGCCCGGCATGCAATCTGAAACGCTCAAAAAAGCAAGAGCCGCCACTTTTCTGAACCGGTCGGCGCTGTGTCTGCTGATGTTTCCAGTTGCCTGTCTCATATGGGCGCTCAACGCGTACCCCCCACAGGACGCATGCTGGCTTTGCTTCTCGCTGGCAATCTACACCTGGCCATTCGCCGGGGTTCTCTTCGTGATCTCAGCGGGATTCCATGCCGGTTCCCGCGGCCGTCGACTCAAGAAAGACATCGGTTTTCAGGAAGCGCACGGGCACTAACCCGCGTGGTTTCCTGCCGGGGTAGTCATCCCTGGCCGCTCGAATAAAAGCCTCCTGGAAACAGGAGGCTTTCGAAGCGATGCGAGCGTGTTGCCGTTATCCGTCAAGCGGATCATGACGCATGGCCCGCTGGCGCGCTACGCGAGATCGCGCAGGATCAGGCCGACCGTCACCATGATGGCGTATGGCTCTGTGCGTCTGCAATAGCTGGATCGACAATCCAGATTGTCCAGGATTGCTAACATCATTAGCAAGCAAAGCTAATTGATTAAAGCGAATCCTGGGTGAGTCATGGACTGCGATCCGGTATCAGCGCATTACGCGGGCGGGAACACGTTCCAGTAACCGTCGTCGTGTCGAAAAAAGAACAGCGCGTGAAATCCCGTCGCCTGACGCGTTTCCACGCACACGTAGCGCGCCCCGCCCGAGCGCGTGTGCCCGAATGCGGTCACATGGACCGGCGTGGTGGGCGCCAGCCATTTCTCGACCTGGTAGCGCAGCGACTGCGTCTTTGTGTTTCTCATCGACTCCTCCCGGAGATCGGTTACTTTTGCAGCCCTCTTTGCCGGATCACGGCGAAAGGGCCCCGCACAAACCGGGGACGTTTGATGCATGGCGCAATCGCTGCCGCATTGCATCAAGCGTTTGAGAAAGCACTTTAACTATAGCGATAAAAGCCGCACGTCACGTCGATTTCAACACGATAGCAACAGCACGGAAAGATTCCTCAAGGGCACCTTCGGCGACGTCGGGCGATGTCGACTGGTGCACCGCACCAGGCACATCCCGTGCACGAGGCATGCGCGTTTCGTCGTAGCATCAGCGAAGCACGTAACGGGGCGCAGCCGTGACCATCCACAAGCCGAGGATTCGCACACTCGCGTTCTGCGTGACGCTCGCGATATTCGGCAGCGGCACGGCATGGGCAGACCCGGTCAAGGTCATGATTTCGGGCTGGTTTGCGCCCGCGTATCGTGAGTTGGGCCCGCAATATCAGGACGCGAGCGGCGATACGCTGGTCACGGTCTGGGGGCCTGCCGTGGGTACGGCCCTGAATGCCATCCCCGTGCGGCTTGCACGCGGCGAGTGGGCCGACGTGCTGATAGTGGCGAGCGATGCGCTCGACGACTCGAGCAACGCCGGGAGCATCGTACCGGGCAGCAAGGTGGATTTCGCGCGTTCGCCCATCGGCGTCGCGGTTCGCGAGGGCGCGCCGAAACCGGATATCAGTTCAGTCGATGGATTGCGCCGCGCGCTGCTTGCGGCGAAATCCATCGTCTATCCGGACAACGCGACCGGCGTCTACGTAGCCGGCGAGTTGTTTTCGCGTCTTGGCATTGACGGACGAGTCAAAAGCAAGAGCCGCATGGTGCCGTCCGGAAGAGTCGCCACGCTCGTCGCGAGCGGCGATGCGGAACTCGGATTGCAGCAGGTCGTGGAACTGTTGCCGGTCAAGGGCGTGGCGGTGGCCGGCAGTTTGCCCGCCGAGGTGCAGCGGTACACGGTGTTCTCAGGGGCCATTGTCACCACGGCAAGGAACCCAGCGGGAGCCGAAGCACTGATCCGCTTTCTGTCGTCGCCCGACGCGGCGCCCGCGATTGCGAGAAGCGGGCTCGAACCGATCACGGCTGCACCCGCGAACTAAGCGAAACGGCAACGCCTGGTGGCCGCAAGATGCGATGATGCACGCGCTATCGCACCGGGAATCGAACGGCGGAATCACGCAGCCGGATTTAAACAGCACTCCTACGCTTTCGAAAGCATCAGATAGTGCAGATGGCATGCCCGCGGGACGCAGAGGTCTACTTCCTGCGCCGCTGGCTCATCAGCTTCACGATATCGTTCGTCGGTCCGGTGGTGAGGAGGCGCGCAATGTCGTCCAGATGGACCCAGCGGCACCGGACGATTTCATTACTCGGGCGCGCTTTGGCGCGATTGGAGATTTCGCAGGAAAACACGTGATGGTGCTTCTGCTTGCCACGGAAGTCGAAGAGATGCTTGGCCGCCTTGCCGGCGAGTTGAGTCTCTTCCTTGAGTTCTCGAAGCGCGGCGTCCGTGCGATGCTCACCCCGCTTGAGAATCCCGCCCGGCAAAGCCCACTTGGCTTGACTACGTGCGACAAGGAGGATTCGCTTACCTCTGCGACAGATCACGGTGGCGCGTTTCTTCAAGCCGGACTCCCACTGATGCCCCAGATAGTTTCGAGGCACGCTCGACGCCGCAGCGTATCGGGCGGTGCTAGACGTTGCCCAGTATCCTAATACAGAAAATGAAAAGCCGGAAATATTCTGAAGCGATAGCGACTTACGCGCGATACCTTAAGGTGTTTCATCAAAGCGTCACAATGACGGTGCACGAAATTAGCTGTGGTATGGTCTGGGCAAAGCACATTTCTTGTCCGACTCGAGGCTGCAATGGATATGGATGGTGACTGGCTGTTGCCCCGGCCAAACACTCTCTTCAAAGTCAACCACCGGCCAGCCGGTTCATCACTATCGAAGTCGAGTTCTATCGCCAGCACCTTCTCGTCACTCGCCACACCGGTCGTGGCCGAGGCCGTGCAACGAGCGAGAGCGCTATCCACCACGAGCGACGTTGAGGGCTTTCATCAGCTTCGCGTCGCTTTCAGAAAGCTTAGGGCTTTGTACTGGGCGTACTCCCCCTACCTCGGGGAAGAAGCGACCGCGCACGCCACCGAAGAATTCAAGCGTCTCGCGGCGGTGGCAGGCGGCACGCGTGACTGGGACATTGCAGGCGCGCTCCTGAGCGCCGCCCAGGCGTCCGGCGCATCGGTCGAACCGCTCGTGGCCGCGGCGCGCGAGAAGCGCGCACAGGCGGTGGCGCATAGCCAGACGATGATCCAGGGCGACGCCGTCGAAGCGTTCCTGAACGACGCCCTGCTGCACGCACAAACCGCACTGCAATCGCGTTGCAATGATCTGCCGATTCGGGCGTTCGCGAGAAAGCGCGTGCGTCTCGCGCAGCGCGCGCTGCAAAAGCGGAGCCGGCGCGCGGCACGCGGCGAGGCCACACACGAGGAAGATCTTCACGATGTTAGAAAGGCGGGCAAAAAGCTGCGCTATCTGCTCGAATTTTTTCAGCCCGTTATCAAAGGCGGGCATGGCCGCACCATCAAGACGTTGACGGCCGTGCAGAACAAACTGGGGCAGTTCAACGACATTGCCGCAAGCGAAACGTTGATTCGCAGCGCGTCGTTCAGCGAGGTGCCGCCTGAGGTCGTGCAGCAATCGCTGCAATGGCTGGAGGAACAGAAGTGCCGGCGCATGCGCGCGGCGTCGCGGCGGGTGCGGGCGATGTCCTGATGCGTCCCGAGCCGGGCTCGGGACGCAGGCATCGGCGTTGCCGTCGGCGAGCGCGTTTGCCTCCGCGTTTGCCTCCGCGTTTTCCCTAGCGCGCCTGAGCGCGCAGCACCCTGGCGGCGGCAACCATGTTGGTCAGCGCGGGAATCACTTCGGCCCATTGACGCGTCTTCAGGCCGCAGTCGGGGTTGACCCACAGGCGCTCCGCCGGAATCCGCCCGGCAGCCTTCTGCATCAACTGCACGATGTGCGCTTCGGTCGGGATGTTCGGCGAGTGAATGTCGTACACACCCGGCCCGATTTCGTTCGGATACTTGAAGTCGTCGAACGCATCGAGCAGTTCCATGTCCGAGCGCGACGTTTCAATCGTGATCACGTCGGCGTCCATATCGGCGATCGACGCGATGATGTCGTTGAACTCCGAATAGCACATATGCGTGTGGATCTGCGTCTCGTCTTCCACGCCGTTCGCGGTGATGCGGAACGATTCCACGGCCCAGCGCAAATACTCGCCCCACTGCGCCCGGCGCAGCGGCAGGCCTTCGCGCAACGCGGCCTCGTCGATCTGGATCACGCGCACGCCGGCCTTCTCCAGGTCGAGCACTTCCTCGCGAATCGCGAGCGCGAGCTGGTAGCACGAGACCGAACGCGGCTGGTCGTCGCGCACGAAGGACCAGTTGAGGATCGTCACCGGGCCCGTGAGCATGCCCTTCATGGGCTTGTTCGTGAGCGACTGCGCGTAGGTGATCCACTCCACCGTCATGGCCTCCGGGCGGCTGATGTCGCCGAACAGGATAGGCGGCTTCACGCAGCGCGAGCCATACGACTGCACCCAGCCGAACTGGCTGAACGCGTAGCCGTCGAGTTGCTCGCCGAAGTATTCGACCATGTCGTTGCGCTCGGCTTCGCCGTGCACGAGCACGTCCAGGCCCAGTTGTTCCTGCTCGCGCACGCTGCGCTCGATCTCGGCACGCATCGCGGCCTGGTAGCCCGCGTTGTCGAGCGCACCGCTCCTGAACTGGCTGCGCGCCTGGCGGATCTCCGCCGTTTGCGGGAATGAGCCGATCGTCGTGGTCGGGTACGCGGGCAGCTTCAGGCGCGCGGCCTGCTTCGCGGCGCGCTCGGGGTAGGCGTGCTGTCGATTGCCGAGCTTCGCATCGATGCGCGCGAGCGCGGCCTTCACCGCCGGGTTGTTCACGCGCGGCGACTGGCGGCGCGCTTGAACGGCGGCCGCGTTCGCCGCGAGTTCGGCGGCAACCTTGTCGCGGCCTTCGTTGATCGCGGTGGCGAGCACCTTCACTTCGTCGAGCTTTTGCAGCGCGAAAGCGAGCCAAGAGCGGATTTCCGCGTCGAGCTTCTCTTCGCTCGCGAGATCGACCGGCACGTGCAGCAGCGAGCACGACGGCGCGATCCACAGCCGCTCGCCCAGTTGCTGCGCGAGCGGTTCGAGCCATTCGAGCGTGGCGCTCAGGTCCGTCTTCCAGATGTTGCGGCCGTTGATCGCGCCAACCGAAAGCACGCTCTGCGCGGGCAGCTTTTGCGCGGCCAGCGCGACTTCGGCACGGGCGTTGATCGCGTCGATATGCAGACCGTCGACGGGCAGCGCGCACGCGAGGTCGAGGTTTTCCTGAAGCTGGCCGAAGTAGGCGGCGAGCAACAGCTTGACGCTGCGCTGCTCGAAGCCTTCGTACGCCGTGGCAAACGCCGCGCGCCATGCCGGATCCAGTTCGGTCACGAGAATCGGCTCGTCGATCTGCACCCACTCCACGTCCATGACCCGGAAGTAATCGAGCAGCGCGCGATACACGGGCATGAGTCGCGGCAGCAGCGCGAGCTTGTCCGAATCGTCCTTGGCCTTGCCGAGCCACAGGTACGTGAGCGGCCCGATGATCACAGGCTTCGCCTTCACGCCCAGTTCGCGCGCTTCGCGCAGTTGCTCGGAAAGGCGCGAAGTGTCGAGATTGAACTGCGTGCCGGCCGTGAACTCGGGGACGATGTAGTGATAGTTCGTGTCGAACCACTTCGTCATTTCGCCAGCCGCCACGCCGCCGCAGCACGCGGCGTGATCCTCGGCGCCCGCCGCCGAGCGGCCGCGCGCCACGCGGAAGTAGTTGTCGAGCTTGTCGCCGTGAAAGTCCTGCACGCGCTCGGGCAGATTGCCGAGCGTGAAGCTCATGTCGAGCACCTGGTCGTAGAACGCGAAGTCGCCCGCGGGCACGAGGTCGAGGCCCTTCTGGTTCTCCCAGTGGCGCGCGCGCAGTTGCACGCCGAGCGCCTTCAGTTCGTCGCGCGAGGACTCGCCCTTCCAGTAACGTTCGAGGCCGAATTTGAGTTCGCGTTTCGCGCCGATGCGCGGAAAGCCGAGATTGTGCGTGGTGACCATATGCGCTGCCATCCGATAGAAAAGTGCTGAAAACGATCCAGAGTGGCAGCGATCATAAGGCTATCGTCCGATGAAGAAAAATGGCATTATTTCATCCATCCATTAGATTCTTTCATCTGTCGCCCAATTGGCGCGCGGTTGTTCCGGGGTTGTCCTTTTCCATGCTCGAACGCGTTCATCTCGTCATCGTCCGCGAAGTGGCCCGCCAGGGCTCGCTGACCGCCGCGGCCGCCTCTCTCTTTCTCACGCAATCCGCGCTGAGCCATACGGTCAAGAAGATCGAGCAGCAGTTGGGCACGCCGATCTGGGACCGCGAGGGGCGCAGCCTGCGCCTCACGCAGGCGGGCCAGTATCTGCTTTCGCTCGCGGAAAGACTGCTGCCGCAGTTCGAGCTGGCCGAGGAGCGCATGAAGCAGTACGCCGCCGGCGAGCGCGGCACGCTGCGCATCGGCATGGAGTGTCACCCGTGCTACCAGTGGCTGCTCAAGGTGGTGTCGCCTTATCTCGCGCGCTGGCCCGATGTCGATGTGGACGTAAAGCAGCGCTTTCAGTTTGGCGGCATCGGCGCGCTGTTCGGCTACGACATCGACGTGCTCGTCACGCCGGACCCGCTCAACCGGCCCGGCCTGTGCTTCGAGCCCGTGTTCGACTACGAGCAGGTGCTCGTGGTGGCCGAAGGCCATCGGCTCGCGAACATGAACTACGTGAAGCCGGAACAGCTCGTCGACGAAACGCTCATCACGTACCCGGTGGAAACGGACCGGCTCGATATCTACAACCAGTTCCTGCGGCCCGCGAACATCACGCCGCGCCGTCACAAGACGATCGAAACGACCGACATCATGTTGCAGATGGTCGCGAGCCGTCGCGGCGTGGCGGCGTTGCCGCGCTGGCTCGCGGAGGAATACGCGGAGCGCATGCCGATCGTGAGCCTGAAACTCGGCAAGCAAGGCATCGCGAAGCAGATCTTTCTGGGCACGCGCGAAGGCGACGCCGTGGTCGATTATCTGAATTCATTCGTTGAGTTCGCACGCGACTCCGCCTGGCAAGCGCCGCGCGTACGAAGCTGATGCGCGACGGACGCAACGACGGCCCGCAACGCTCGCATGCCTCCACGATCCCAGGGACGACCGCAACGCTGACTGCCCGTAGAATGTCGCGATCCCGGTGAAACTCGGTGCGCCCCATGCTCGGCACAAAAATATTCCGCCTCTTCGTCAGCTCCACGTTCAGCGACTTTCAGTTCGAGCGCGCCGTGCTTCAGAATGCGGTCTTTCCGCGCGTGCGGCGCTATTGCGAGCGCCACGGCGCAACGTTTCAACCTATCGATTTACGCTGGGGCATTGGCGACGAACAGGCGCGCGACCGGCAGACCATGCAGATTTGTCTCGCCGAAATCGAGCGCAGCCGCTTGCTGTCGCCACGCCCGAATTTCCTCGCCCTGCTCGGCGACCGTTACGGCTGGCGACCACTGCCCGACAGCCTGCCCCTCGCGGTGTACGAAGCGATCACGTCGACGCTCGACGCACCGGCGCGCGCCGATCTTGCGCTCGCCTATTTGCGCGACGATAACGCCGTGCCCGCGCGCTACATGCTCAAGGCGACCGACGCGCTGGCCGCATGCGCCGGCGGCGACGCGCAGGCCGCCGCGCTGGAGCGACGTCTCGCACAACACTTTCGCCTCGCGGCCCGGCATTGCGACACGCCGGTGCGCCTGAAGCTCGAAGGCGGCGCGACGCACCAGGAAATCGTCGAAGGCGTGTTCACGCATCCCGACGCGAGCAATCACGTCATCGGCTGGTTTCGCGAACTCGACGGACTGCCCGCGCGCATCGATCCGGCGCAGCCGCCCGCCACGCTTTTCGCCGATTACCAGGAAGACGGCGCGCTCGACCGCGCCACGCACGACGAACTCGTCGCGCTCAAGGCGCAGGTGCGCGAGCGTGTGGACCCGGTGCTCGTGAGCGGGCGCTCGCTTTCCCTGGATACGCTCGCCCAGGAGAGCCCGCAACGCGCGGCCTATCTCCACGCATTCGCACGGCACGTGCTCACGCGCCTGCTACGGCTGATTCGCGCGGAAATGCGCGCGCTCGAACAAAGAAGCGCGCTCGATGTCGAGAACGCCGCCCATGCGCACTTCGCCGCCGAACGCGCGCGCGACCTGACCGGTCGCGACGCCGTGCTCGAACAGATCGCGCGGTATCTCGCGCCGTCCAAACGCAAGCGCCTCCCGCTTGTGCTGACCGGCGCAGGCGGCGCGGGCAAGTCGAGCGTGCTGGCCGCGGCGTGCGCCAACCCGCCTGCGGGCAGTGTTGCTGTAGCGCGATTCGTCGGCACGACGGCCGCCAGTAGCGCGCTCGCCTCGATGATCGCGGATCTCTGCGCGCAACTGGATCATCGGTTCGGCGGACCGCCGCCGGAAATGGAGGCGAGCGTCGCGCAGTCGCCGAAAGCCGCCCTTGCCGCGCGGCTCGAACGCGCGAGCGCGCAGCGGCCCATCGTGCTGATCGTCGACGCGCTCGACCAGTTTCCCGCCAGCGACCGCGCATGGATGCTGCTGTGGCTGCCGGCCAATCTGCCGCGCCACGTGCGCGTGCTGCTCTCGTGCCGCGACACGCTCACCGTGCCCGATCGCGCGGACTCGCTGCCGCTCGCGCCGCTTGCGCACACCGACGCCGACCGTCTGCTCACGCGCTGGCTGGCAAGCCGCGCACGCACGCTCACGCCCTTGCAGCGCGCTACCGTGCTCGACGGCTTCGCGGCGTGCCCGCTGCCGCTCTGGCTCAAGCTCGCATTCGAGCGCGCGGCCGGCTGGCACGCCGCCGCCACGCCCGCGCCGTTGCCGCCAACACTGGAAGCGATGATCGGCGCGACGTTCGACGCGTTGAGCGCGCGTCATCCACGCGCGTTGCTCGAACATGCGCTCGGCTATCTGGCCACGAGCCGCCACGGGCTAAGCGAAGCCGAACTCGCCCGGCTGCTTGCCGCGACGCCCGAGGTGGTCGAGGAATTCCGCGCGGGCAGCTACTACGCATGGGACGTGGAGGCGAACGGCCTGCCGCCCGTCATCGGGTCGCGTTTGCGGCTCGATCTCGCGCCTTGGTTGACCGAGAAGCGCGTCGACGGCAGCCTGCTGTGCACGTATTTTCACCGCGAATTCGCGAGCGCGGCGCTCGCGCGCGTGGGCGATGTACGGCGTAACGCGTGCCGCCGCCGTATCGCCGCACTATTCGCCGCACCGCAGGGCGAAGCGCTATTGCAAGCCGCGCTCAACGACGAACCGCGCGCGTTGCGCCGCTTCACCGAACAGGTCTGGCAACTCAACGCTGCGGGCGACCCCGAGGCGGCCGCCGCCACGCTCACGGACCTGACCTACCTGCTGGCCGCATGCGCCGCGCGGCGCCTGCCCGATCTCCTCGACAGTTTCGCGGCTGCCCGTGCGGCACTCGCGAACGTTCCCGCCTCGTTGAGCGCGTGGCATGCATTCTTGCGCTCGAACGCGGCGTTGCTCGAACACGCGCGCGACGACTGGCCGGCGCACCGCATCTTGCTCCAGCTCGCCGCGGAAGAGGCCGTGGACAGCGTGCCGGGCATGGCCGCCGATCGCTGGCTGGCCTCGGGCGCGTGCGACTGGCGCTGGTTCCGCTTGCGCGAGCGCGCCGCACACGCCTCAGCGCCCGCCGTGCGCGCGCGCTTTTTCTCCACCGAGCCTTATGCGAACTTCCGCAGCTTCGAGTACCTGCGCGTGCTGGAAGGCGGCCGGCTCGCCACGCTCGGCAACGCGCCAGACGCCGATAAGGATACCGAAAGATTCGAAGGACGCCGCGGCTTGTACGACACCTTCGTGCGCATCTGGGACTTCGAAAGCGGCCTCGTCGAACTCGAACTGCACGGGCATCGTAACAGCGTGACCTGCTTTGTCGAACTGCCCGGCGCTCGCATCGCCAGCACCTCGCTCGACGGGACGCTGCGCATCTGGTCGCTTGACGACGGCGCCTGCACGGGCGTGTTCGACACGGGCGGCGCGCCGTTGCAGGGCATGGTCCGCTGCGGCGCCGACTACCTTGCGATCACCTATGGCGAGTGTGTCGAGTCGCGTCGCATCGCGGACTTCCAGCCCCACGCGCGGCTGGATCACGGCGGCGACTACGCCGATCTGGAAGCGTTCGACGCGCAACGCGTGATCGTGCGCGCCAAGCGCGAAGAGGATGTCGTGGAGCGCTGGCTCTGGAACGTCGAAACTGCCGACACGCTGCGCCTGCTCGATGGCGGCGACCTGATCGTTGCGAGCGCAACCGGTTCTGCCACATCGCCGCGCGTGCTGAGCTGGAGCAGTGCCGACGCAGAGGGCCCCGCGCGCATCGCGTGGAACGGCGAGTCGCAGGAACTCGCGCCGCTCGTGGCGCAAGCTACCGGCGACGCCTCCGGGCAGTCCGGCGCGCCGGTCGCCGTGCGAAGCGCGACCTCGCTCGGCGACGGCAGCGCGGCGCTCTGGCTGGAGGACGGCCGCATCGTCGTGCTCGACGGGCCCGGCCGCCCCGCGCTCGCGGTGCTCGACCCGCGCCGCACGACAACGGTGAGCGCCGACGAAGGCCAATACTTTTTCCAGGGCGTGCTGCGCCTGCCCAACGGCGAACTCTGCGACTGGCACAGCGACGACGAGCACCACGCCCTGCGCCGCTGGTCGGCGGGCGGCGTGTTGCTAGCCGACTGGCCCGGCGACGGCAAGATCACCGGCATGTCGCTGTGCCGCGACGGCATGCTCCTTCAACGTTTCTGGCGCGACCGCAGGCTCGACGCCGACCGGAGCCTCGAACGCCGCGACCCGATCAACGGCCGCGTCGTGGCGCGCATGACAGGGCACGCCCATTTCATCGACGATGCGATCGACCTGCCCGACGGCACGATCGTCTCGTGGGCGCTCGACGAAGGCGTGGTGCGCACGTGGGAACCCCACACGGGCAAGCCGCGCGCCGTGTTCGACGGCCGCACATGGGTCGACGCGGTTCGCCCGCTCGACGACGGCACCGTGCTGATCGCGATCTGGTCGACGCTCGTGCGCTTCGACTGCGCGTATGTCGCGCCGCCTCCGCGTATTTGCGGCGGCCTTCAGGTGGGCGACGCGCACGCGCTCACCTGGGAGGACGATCAGGACGCTGTGCTGTGGCGCTGCGCCGACCGCGAACCGCTCATGAGCGTGCCTAACTCAGGCAACCTTGCCGAGGCACGACTGCTCACACCGGACCACCTGTTGCTCTGGGACGACAGCGACATCTGCTGGTCGCTCTGGAAACGGCGTGGCGAAGGACTCGACGCGGACGGCATAGCCACGCTGGCCTTCCCGCAAGACCACGATGTGCGCAGCCAGACCCACGTCACGCTGCACGACGACGTCGCGGTGTGCCTGTACGAAGACACAAATGCCGAATGCCTGCATGCGCTCGCCTATCGCCTAGACGACGGCGCGTGTGTCGGACATCGCATGTTGTCGCTGACCGGCGACGACCACGCCAAAGGCTTCGCGATCGGCGCAAATGCGATCGTGCTGGTGCACCAGGGCAGCGCGTCGCTCGTGCGACTCGACCGGGAAGACCCGCCGCAGATCCTCTGCGCAGGCGAAGAAAAGGTTTTCGACGTGAAGTTGCTCGAAGGCCGCCGGTTCGCCACGATCGGTAAGGAGGCGGTCCACATCTGGGCGGAAAACGCCGAGCGCCTGCACACACTGACGATCGAAGGCGGCAAGATTCGCGAGGCGGTCGTGGCGCGCGGGAGTTTGATGATCGCGTCCGCATCCCGTTACGCGCTTTACAACGCGGCTTCCTTTGAGCGCCTTGTGGAAGGCGTGCCCGCGCGCGGGTTTGCGCTCACGCGCATCAGCGCCGGAGCCACGCAGCGGTTCTTCGTCGAAATGCGGCGCGGCGACGAGCAGCACGTGGACGTGATCGATCGCGCCGCCGGGCGGCAAACGAGGCTCAGCGGCCTGCCCGCGATCGATGCCGATGCGCGCCCGCCAGCGGATCTGGATACCGAAGGCGCGACGGCACGCTCCACCGCATCGCCGCGCCCCGCTTTCGCCGTATTCGGCACGACGAGCTGGTGCGTGTTCGATGAAACGGGCGGCCCGATCCGGACGCTTGACGGCCGGGTATGGGAGGACACGCGCTTCGCCGGGACCGCCGACGCGCACACGATCGTCGAGATACGCAGGGACAGTATCGCCATCCACGACCTGCTCGATCCATCGAGGCAGCCGTGCGTGTACCGCGACAGCACTCCGCTCGCCTGCATGACCACGGGGCAGCCCAGCGTCACCGTGAGCGAGAGCGTCTTTCGGTTAAACGGCAATCCGGATGATCCGGCTCGACGCGCGAGCGCGTACTGGACGATCCACGAACAAGGCCCGATCACCGGCCTGAGCAATCTCGTGGACGGCAGCCTGCTCGTGAAAGGCTGCAATGGCATCGCGCGGCACCAGCACGGCGCCTATTGGCTCGACGAATGGATTGGCGGGCGCCGCGTGCGCGATGCAACACTCAATACGCCCGACACGATGCAAACGCAGCCCCAGGATGCGTTGAGCGCCGAAACGCAGTAAGCGCGCGAGCGCTCACACGGCCGCTTTCACGACTCGGGGCTGAAACGCGGCATTGCGCGGCACGTCGCCCGCAGCCTCGTTGCGCGCGGCGCTCGTGGACAGGTAACGCAAACAGCACACGCGCAAGAACGACGCGAAATTCAACGGCTCCTCGCCGCGCAGCGCGAGCAGTTCGTCGTAGAGCTTCACGGCGAACTGGGTCGTGGTCATGTTCTCGCGGTTGGCGATTTCCTGGAGCACGTCCCAGAAGAGATTTTCGAGCCTCACCGTGGTCACGACGCCATGAATGCGCAGCGCGCGCGTGCGCGATTCATACAGGATCGGATCGGCGTTGACATAAACATTGCACATGCGGTCAACCTCATGGAAGTGTGGCTGCGTCGCGGCGCATCTGGCGCGCCGCGACGCGCGGCCACTAGATTTCGCGCCGGTTCATCTGCCCGGCGATATAGTCGGCCTGGCGGATTGCGAGCGTCACGATGGTCAGCGTGGGATTCTCGCCCGCGCCGGTGGTGAACTGACTGCCATCCGAAATGAACAGGTTCGCCATATCGTGCGCCTGGCCGAACTTGTTGCACACGCCATCCTGCGCGCGAGCGCTCATGCGCGCCGTGCCGAGATTATGCGTTGACGGGTAAGGCGGCACGCGATACACGGTCTTCGCACCCGCCGCGTCGTACACGGCCGCGCCCTGCTTGAAGCCGTGCTCGCGCATGGCCTGATCGTTGGGATGGTCGTCGAAATGGACGTTGGCGACCGGCAAGCCGTACTGATCCTTCACGCCGTGATTGAGCGTAACACGATTGCTCGCACGCGGCATGTCCTCGCCAACGATCCACATGCCCGCCGTGTACGGATACGCATCCATCGCGCGCGTGAAATCCGCGCCCCATGCACCGGGATTCAGAAACGCGGCATAGAACGGCAGGCCCAGCGAGATCGTCTCCATGTGATAGCCGCCCGCGAAACCGCGCTTCGGGTCGAAGCGCGCCTCGTCCTCGATGATGCCGGCCATCGTCGTGCCCTTGTACATCTCGACCTTGTCCTCGAACACGGCATACACGGAGCCCGTGGTGTGGCGCATGTAGTTACGTCCCACCTGGTCAGACGAATTGGCAAGGCCGTTCGGATAGCGGCTCGACGCCGAGGCGAGCAGCAGGCGCGGCGTTTCGATCGAATTGCCCGCCACCGCCACCACGCGCGCCCTCTGGCGTTGCAGCTTGCCCTTGTCGTCGTAATAGAGCACGGCGTTCACCTTGCCGTGCGCGTCGTGCTCGATGCGCGCGACATGCGAACGCGGGCGCAATTCCATATGCCCCGTTGCCAGCGCCTTCGGTATCTCGGTGTAGAGCGTGGACCACTTGGCGCCGAAGCGGCAGCCCTGAAAACAGAAACCGCGTTGGTAACAGTGGCTGCGATCGTCGCGATTCACGCTGTTGATCGCCATGTGCCCCGTGTTGCACTCGCGATAGCCCACTTTGGTTGCGCCCGCAAACATCACCTTGAAGTTGTTGTTGCCGGGCAGGCCGGGCCAACCGTTCGTGCGCGTCACACCCATCTTTTTCTCGGCGCGGACGTAGTACGGATCGAGATCCTCACGCGTGACGGGCCAGTCGAGCAGCGTGGCGCCGTCGATCGCGCCGTAGGTCGTGCGCGCCTTGAATTCGTGCGGCTGAATGCGCAGGCTCGCGCCCGCCCAGTGCGTGGTCGTGCCGCCCACCGTCTTGCAGATCCACGCGGGAAGATTGGGGAAATCCTTCGCGACGCGCCAGGTGCCCGAGGTCGTGCGCGTGTCGAGCCAGGAGAGCAGTTTGAACGCGTCCCACTCTTCCGTTTTGAAATCGGCCTGGGTGTTGTGTCCGCCCGCTTCGAGCACGACTACGTCGATGCCCTTTTGCGCGAGTTCGTTCGCGAGCGTGCCGCCGCCCGCACCCGAGCCGATAATGACGACGACATGGCTGTCGTCGAGCGAAAAACGCTTGCTGCCTTGCGTGCTGCCTTGAGTCGTTGCCATGTTGGGTCTCCCGAAGTCACGCCGCTGGAACAGGGCCGCTGTCCTGTGCGGGCGGGTCAGGCAGCCACGCGAGATTGTTGAAGCCCTTGAAGAGATAGCCGCCGTCGCCCTCGCTCGCGCCATAGCCGAAGTGCTGGTACGCGAGCGTGCTGCTGTAGAGCGACACCACGGCCGTGCTGCGCACGGTCTCGAAGAACGGCGTGCCCGCGATGGCGGCGACGTCGCGCGCCTGCGCGTCGCCCGACTGCTTCGTCCAGTCGCCGCCGGGGGCCGCCTTGTCGAGCGCCTGTACGCCATCGGCGAGTTGCTTGCGCACGGCCGCGCTGCCCTGCGCCTTGGCGTCGAGATCTTTCACCGCGAGCGCGTACACGGCGTCGTCGAGCGTCTTGTGCGGGAACAGTTGCTTTGTCATCGCGAGCAGTACGGCGCCCTGATGCGTGTCGAGATGCTGGAGTTCGAGCGCCCACACGCGGCTGGGGGCGAACACCGCGAGCGAGGAAGATACCGCGAGCGTGCCGATCAGAATACCCGTGCCCTTGAGCCATTCGCGGCGCGTGAGCGCGATGCGCGCGCGCGTGTCGCCCGCCGCCCGCTCATCGAGAGCAATGCCTATGGTCTTGCCTGTCATCGTCGTCTCCTTCCATGTTGGCGCGCGGACTGTTGGCGTCCTTACGCGCGGGCAGGTGCCGGGCTAGCGATAGTGCCCGTGCTTTTCCAGCACCTCGATCTTGTAGCCGTCGGGGTCTTCGATAAAGAAGTAGCGTGCGAGCAAGTCGCCCGCGTCGTTCCTGAACTCGCGCAAATCTTTCGGCGCGACGCCAAGGCCGGCGTCGAGACCGAGCAGGCGCTCGCGCTCGGCGCGCGCATCGTCGACCACCACCGCGACGTGGCCATAGCCGTCGCCATGCGTGTACGGCGTCTCGCGGCCCTTGTTCCAGGTGAGTTCGATTTCGGCGTCGGCTTCGGCGTTGCGCAGATACACGAGCGAGAAGTCGTCGAAATCGAGGCGATGGCTCGGCGTCATGCCGAGCACCGCGTCATAGAAGGCAAGCGAGCGTTCGAGATCGCGCACACGGATCATGGTGTGAATGAGCTTGGCCACGTCGTGCTCCTTCAATGCGTGATGCGCGTGCCGAGCAGCGCGAGGAACTGCGCGAGCCAGTTTGCGTGCGAGGTCCATGCGGGCGCGGTGACGAAGTTCGCGTCGGTAATCGCGTCGGGCCAGTCGAGCGCGGCGTACTGCGCGCCCGCGAGCCTCACTTCCGGCGCGCAGGCCGGGTACGCGGCGATGCGCCGGCCTTCGATCACGCCCGCCGCCGCCAGCAGTTGCGCGCCGTGGCACACGGCGGCGATCGGCTTCTTCGCTTCGGCGAAATGGCGCACCCACTCGATCACCGTGTCGTTCAGACGCAGATATTCGGGCGCGCGGCCGCCGGGCACGAGCAGCGCGTCGTAGTCGGCGGGATTCGTCGAGGCGAAGTCGGCGTTCAGCGTGAAGTTGTGGCCGCGCTTTTCGGTGTAGGTCTGATCGCCTTCGAAGTCGTGGATCGCGGTGCGGATGGCGTCGCCCGCGCGCTTGTCGGGCGCGACGACGTGCACCGTATGGCCAACGGCCGCAAGCGCCTGGAACGGCACCATCAGTTCGTAATCTTCGACGAAGTCGCCGGCGATGATGAGAATGCGCTTGGACATGTTTCGTTTCCTCTCGGTTTGCGTGATGGAATGGGGGCGAGACGCTCGCGCAGGCAGGCCGCAATGCGCCGCACGGAGCGCGCGCGGGGACGGGTCGAGATCGGCATGGGCCGCTCTTGCGGGGACATTGTGGGGGTCGCCGTTGCCCGGCCGCGATGGCGGCCGTTGGGAAGCAATGTAGCGACTGAAGCGCCCGAGCAGGTAATACCTGGCTAAATGCGAGCCAGGGATTTCACCGAGCCGGTGCGGGCGTGCGGGCGTTGATTGCGTTTGTGGAGAGCGGCGCAGGCGCTATTTGAAACGCACGCGCTCCGCGTACCCGCGATGGAGCAACGGCGCGTACTCGTGCAACTCCTGCGGCGCGACGTCGAAGGCCCGGCGGAAGGCGCGCGTAAAGCTGGACGCATCATTGAAACCCAGCCCCGCGGCAATGTCGCGGATCGCCACATGAGGAAAGCGCACCAGTTCATCAGCCGCCATTCGCAGCCTGCGGTTGCGGATATAAGCGGCCAGGCCGCCTTCATGCTCGAATAGGCGGTACATGCTGGCGCGAGAGAGATGCAGTGACGCCAGCACGCTATCGGGCGACAGGCCCGGATCATGCAGATTGGCCTCGATGTATCGCCGGACCTGCCCGTATGCCGCCGCGCGCACCGCGGCGCGCGCGTTACCGGCAAGACCAGCTTGACGGCTGAAAGCCGCCAGGACCAGCTCGACCGCCGTCAAGAAGGACGCGTGCGCTTGCGCCTGGCTCAATCCAACGATGCTTCGCCTGAGCGCCACCACTTGCTCGATCAGAAGACGCGTCAGCGGCGTGTTGGCGTGAACCCAGCGACCATGCAGCGAGGCTGCATCGGGAATCGATCTTTCCACCAAGGCGCGGGGCACGAACAGGAGCAATATCCGGCCGGGGAAACTCCGGATCGTGCACGGCTGGTCCATGTCCAGCGCGAGAATGGACGGCGTGTGCGGCGTGGGGAACGACTGAGCCGCTTGCGAGCGCGATTTTGCGTCCAGGAACTGCCCCGGCTGTCCTTCCAGAAACACGCTGAACGTGATGTCGCGAATGCTCTCTGTCGACACCCGGCCCAACGATCGCACCGCCACGTTCGGTCCGGTGCGAAAGTCGAAGAGGCTCATGTCGTCGATCGTGTAACGCGACAGCGATGCGTCGAACGTGTCTTCAGGCTGCTTCGACGCAGGCCGTATGTCGTAGACGGGACTCATCCGCTCCTGCCAGGCCAGAAAGCTTCGGCGCGCGTCTCCTTGAACGCTGAAACTGCTGTGGACGATGCCGGGCGCGAGCGTGGGTGGTTCCGGCGGCAGCAACAGGCGACCGGGCACGGTCGCGACGATGTTGTATGTGTGGGGCGAATCGTCGTTCAATGCCGTGCTCATTGCTGATTGATATTCAGTCTTGGTTATGTGCTGCGGCACGGGTAGCCACGGCAACTTTCCATTGCCGGTGAACGTTGCGCGCCGCCTGACCTGCGCTTCTCCTGCGCTTGACCGCTTAACGCGGCGCGCCGCGTTCTTCGTGCACGAGTTCCGGCCGCCACGCGGCCACGACCGCTTCGAACTGCGCGCCATAGCCCAGCGCATCGGGGTAGCGCTTCACGCGCGACGCAAGACGAAACACCGTGATCACGTCCTCCACGATGTCGTCGTCAAGACTCCACGCCGTCGTCAGATCGTAACGGCCGCAGGCCGCCGGGTTCCACCAGGCAAGCAGGAAGTCGGCCACGCGCAGGGCCTGGCCCGTATTGCCCCGCGCGATGTCCAGCAGGCGTTGCAGTGCCTGCTTCTCGGTATCCAGCACCACTTCGGGACGCATGGCTCCCCCGTAGGCGATCGGTGCGGCAGTGCGAACAGCCTGCCGGCGGTTGTTGTTGGACCGGTGCGCGCAACCGTCACGCGCTGCCCTGGTTGAATGTCCATGTACTTTTGCCGCCGCGTGCGGCGTGACGCGAACGCTTGACGCGATACATCTCCTGGTCCGCCTGATCGAGCGCCTGCTGGATCGTGGCGAAGCGCACCGCCACGCAGCCGGCCGTCGCCCCCGCGTAATGCAGACGAACGTTCGGCAAAATGTAGTCGCCCGTGGTCACGGCCGTTATGCTCCCGGCGATGACTTCCGCCAGGCTCGCAGCCTCATCGTAGTCGGCGGACGCAGCCGCAACGAACGCGAACTCGTCGCCGCCAATGCGCGCGAGAAGCCCCTTGCCCGAGGTCGCCGTCAACAGCCGTTCGGCGCACGTTTGCAGAAACTGGTCGCCGACCGCATGACCCCGTCGATCGTTCAGTTCCTTGAAGCCGTCCAGATCGATCATGCAAACCGCAACATAGGCGCCGTCCGATGCGGCGCTTGCCATCAGGCGACCGAGTTCCTCATGCAGCGCGCGCCGGTTCGGCAGGCCCGTCATTTCGTCGATGAGCGCACGGCGCGCGAGATGCTCGTTGGCAAGCGTGAGTTGCTCGATGAGCCGCTCGCGCTCGATATGCTCCGAAATCAGCTTGGCGAACACGTTCAGCGCACCGCGCGCACGCGAACTGATTTCCAGGCTCTCCCGGCTGATGCCGCATAGCGTGCCGATCACCGCTCCGCTTTCCGCACACACCGGCGCGCTCGCATACGTGCAGATCTCGAGCTCGGAGGCCGCGCGCGAATCGCCCCAGATCTCGCGCACATTGCTCACGACGCGCCGCCCGCTTTCCAGACTGCGCTTGCACAAGGTGTCAAACCACTGGACCTGCAAGCCCTCCGTGATCTGCACGTTGCCTTCGTTGCGCGAATAAAGGACGGTCTGTACCTCGCGGCCGAAATCCACCGAAGTCAGGTATGTCGACTCGAGTCCGGTCAATATCCCAAGCATCTCGAGCAGCGGCCGCACGAGACCTTCGAGATTATCCGCCGACACAACCTTTTGCGAAAGCCGTTCAAGTAGCTCATCCATACTGGTGATTCACCGTAAAGCAATTGAAACCGCGTTTTAGTTAAACAGCCATTCAATGTCGATCGACGAATCATTCAATCTTCGGAAAGCGGATAAAACGGGGGCGCATGAGTCTCGCGCAACAGCGTCACCCTGCTCTGCGGTACGGCCGGCAACGCCTTGGTACAAGACCCGCAAGCCTGGTTGACGTGCGCTTTAGCGTAGCAGGTTTTGACGATTTCATGCCGCTTTATCCTTCTTCGCTTCGGCCGGCTTTCAGCAAAGCGGCGTTCCCGGCGAGAAAAGATTGAGTCGATTAATCGACGGAACCTAATATGCAACAGGAATTGTTTTTATTCAATCGTGGACCACCCGCAATAGAGCGGGCTTTACACGAGCGCCGGGGCTTGCGTCGCATGAGCGCGCACGAAGCGCTATGCTGTCGGCCCCGGATCAGAAACAGCATGGAGAACGCAAGGCATGAACGAAACGGTAACAGTGGCGGGCGTGGTCGGCACAGGGTTGATGGGCGTCGGCATCGCGACACAGTGTGCGCTGCACGGCCTGCGCACGATCGTGCATGACGTCGATCCCGCGCGGCTCGTGAGCGTGGCGGCAAAAGCCGAAGCCGTGCTCGACGAGCTGATCGATGCTGGCCGCATCGACGCGGCTGCTCGCGCGGCGGCGCTCGCGCGTATCGAAACGAGCGCGTCGCTCGACACGATGGCCGACGCCCAGTTCGTTTTCGAGGCCGTGCCCGAAGTGCTCGATCTCAAGCACCGGCTCTATGCGCAACTCGGCGCGGTGCTCGCCCCCGATGCGATTCTCGCAAGCAACACGAGCGGCTTCGAGCCCGACCTGCTCGCGCAGCCGCTGGCCGCGCCCGAGCGTTTCGTGATCGCGCACTTCTGGAATCCGCCCCACATGATCCCGCTCGTCGAAGTCGTGCCGGGAAGCGCCACCACGCCCGCGGTGACCGCACGGGCGGAAGCGCTCATGCGCGCGATCGGCATGGAGCCCGTTGTGCTCGCCAAGGCGATTCCGGGCTTCGTCGGCAACCGCTTGCAGTTCGCGGTGCTGCGCGAGGCGCTCAATATCGTGCGCTCGGGCGCGGCGAGCCCCGAGGTGGTCGATCGCGTGATGAAGGCGTCGCTTGGCCGCCGCTGGGGCATCGTCGGCCCGTTCGAGAGCGCGGACATGGGCGGCCTCGACACCTTCGTCGACATCTCCTCGCACCTCATGCCCGAACTCGCGAAGGACGAAGACGTGATCGATTTGTTGCGCGCGCAAGTCAGTGCGGGCCGCGTGGGCGTGCGCAGCGGCGCGGGCTTCTACGACTGGGACGAAGCGCATTTCGCGCGCGTGAAGGCCGCGCGGCGCAAGCTCATTGCAGGCGGTTGATGGCGCGAAGGCGCGCCATCAGGCCTCGATGCCCAGCGCAACAATGCGACGATATAGCGTCGCGCGCGCCATGCCGATCTGCGCGGCGGCTTTCGTCACGTGACCGCCCGCTGCACGCAGCGCGTCGGTGAGAAAGCGCCGTTCGAACGCCTGCATCGCCTCGTCATATTGCTGTGCATCGGCTTGATCCGGCGGCGCGGCAAGCGGCGTAGCGAGCGGCGCGTGAGGCGTCTGCTGTCCGGCGCGAGAGTCGAGCGGGTTGCGCTCGTCGCGCCCGTCACCGATGAAGCGCGCGAGCGAACGCGCGTCGATCCGCTCGTTCTCCGAGAGCAGCACGGCACGCTCCAGCGTGTTGCGCAGCTCGCGCACGTTGCCGGGCCAATGGTACGCGCACAGCACCGCGAGCGCGTCGCGGTCGAGTTCGAGATGCACGGCCCCGCTTTCCACCGATAGCTTGTCGAGAATCGCATAGGCCATCGCCTCGATGTCGGCGAGGCGATCGCGCAGCGGCGGCACGCGGATCGTGAGCACGTTGATGCGATAGTAGAGGTCCGCGCGAAAGCGGCCCTGCGCGACCAGCGCGGGCAGATCCGCCGACGTCGCGGCAATGATGCGCGCGTCGGTGCGCACGATACGATTCGACCCGAGCGGCTCGAATTCCTGTTCCTGCAACACCCGCAGCAATTTGCCCTGAAGCGCGAGCGGCATGTCGCCAATCTCGTCGAGAAAAAGGGTGCCGCCCTGGGCCAGCTCGAACTTGCCGATGCGCCCCTTGCGCTCCGCGCCCGTGTACGCGCCGGCTTCGGCGCCGAAGAACTCCAGCTCCAGCAGCGTGTCGGGAATCGCCGCCACGTTCACCGTGACGAGCGGGCCGTCCGCGCGCCCGGACGCCCCGTGTATGGCGTGCGCGAGCAGCTCCTTGCCCGTGCCCGTTTCGCCGAGCAGGAGCACCGGCGACGCGAGACGCGCGGCGCGGCGCGCCTGGCGCTTGACTTCGAGGCTCACGGCGCTGGTGCCGATCAGGCTGGAAAAGCTGTACTTCGCGCGCCGCACCTGTGCGAGCGACTGGCGCGTGCTGATGAGTTCGGCCCGCAGCCGCGCGTACTGGCTAAAGAGCGGCGACAGTCCCTTGAGCTCGTTGAACAGCACGAAGCCGACCGCGCCGATCGTTTCCCCGGTATCGTCCTTGATCGGCAGGCGCGTGACGACGATCGGATCGCGATCGGTTTCGAGAATGTCGAGCAGGATGGGTTCGCCGCCCTTCACCACGTCGCGCATCATGCTGTTTGGAATGACGCTTTCGCAGTCGAGGCCGATCACCGCCGCCGGGTCGTCAAACCCGAAGCGCGCCGCGTAGTGCTTGTTGATCCAGACCACGCGCGCGTTGCGATCGACGATCACGGTGCCTTCGCTGAAGTTTTCCAGCGACTGAAAGAGCGACTGCATCGCCAGTTTGCGCACGTGGTCGTAGTCGGCCAGCAGCGCGGTCGTTTCCATTTCCATTCGATTTCTTTTGGCAGGTCGTGGCCTGTTCCGGCCCGTGGATTCTCGTTTTCGGGACAGATTATCTCAGAAATGAGAATGCGCCGCATGCCTGATATTCAAGGCCTTTTCGCATGCGCCTGACGGCGGCGGCGTGCGCACGCACCCAGGCCGTCCCGGATTTGAGACACCTTGCCCGCGCAACCATCCGGCGCATGCCACGCGCCCTGCCGCAAGCCTCGCCGCGCCGCCTCCCGCAAGGCTTGCCGCGCATTGGCACATATCGTGCTCTATAGCGCAGTCGCGCCGTCTTCGAAGCGCGGAACAAGCAAACGTGCCTGCACACGAATAAACCAACTGGAGACAAGATGTCCTTTGTGATTGTGATCGCCGCTTTGGCGTTCCTGATGCTCGTGGCCTACCGTGGCTACAGCGTCATCCTCTTCGCGCCCATCGCCGCACTGGGCGCCGTCCTGCTGATCGATCCCGCCGCCGTCGCGCCCGTGTTCTCCGGCATCTTCATGGAGAAGATGGTGGGCTTCGTGAAGCTCTACTTCCCCGTGTTCCTGCTCGGCGCCGTATTCGGTAAGGTCATCGAACTATCGGGCTTCTCCGAGGCGATCGTGGCCGCGGCAATCCGCTATATCGGCCGCTCGCGCGCCAACGCCGTGATCGTCGCGGTGTGCGCGCTGCTCACGTATGGCGGCGTGTCGCTGTTCGTCGTGGTGTTCGCGGTCTATCCGTTCGCGGCCGAACTCTATCGCCAGAGCAACATTCCCAAACGCCTGATGCCTGGCGCGATCGCGCTCGGCGCCTTCACGTTCACGATGGATTCGCTGCCCGGCACGCCGCAGATCCAGAACATCATCCCCACCACGTTCTTCAAGACGACCGCGTGGGCCGCGCCCTGGCTCGGCGTGATCGGCTCGGTCTTCATCATCGTGGTCGGTCTCACTTACCTCGAATGGCGCCGCCGCAGCGCGATGGCCAAGGGCGAAGGCTATGGCACGTCGCTCGTGAACGAGCCGGAGCGCGTGGAAACGGGCAACCTTCCGCACCCGCTGCTCGCCATCGCACCGCTCGTGCTCGTTGGCGTCGCCAACTTCCTGCTGACCAAGTGGATTCCGCAGTGGTACGGCGAGAGCTTCACCGTCGCGCCCGATGTGCTGCCCGGCATTCATGCGCCCGTGACCGTGCCGGTCAAGAGCGTCGTGGCCATCTGGGCCGTGCAGGGCGCGCTGCTGCTCGGCATTCTGCTCGTCATCGTCACGGCGTTCGGCCGCGTGAAGGAACGCTTCGCGACCGGCACGAAAACGGCGGTGGGCGGCGCGCTGCTCGCCACGCTCAACACGGCGTCGGAGTATGGCTTCGGCGGCGTGATCTCGGCGCTGCCCGGCTTCCTCGTGATCGGCAACGCGCTCAAGGCGATTCCCAATCCGCTCGTGAACGCCGCCGTTTCGGTGAGCGCGCTCGCGGGCATCACGGGCTCGGCATCGGGTGGCATGAGCATCGCGCTCGCGGCCATGTCGGACACCTTCATCAAGACCGCGCAGGCCATGCACATTCCGATGGAAGTGCTCCACCGCGTCGTGGCCATGGCCAGCGGCGGCATGGACACGCTGCCGCACAACGGCGCGGTCATCACGCTGCTCGCGGTCACGGGCCTCACGCACCGGGAGTCGTATCGCGACATCTTCGCGGTGACCATCATCAAGACGCTTGCCGTCTTCTTCGTCATCGCCGTGTTCTATCTCACCGGTATCGTCTGACCGGCACTCACACGAGGCTCACTCATGCAACTCCTCAACACGCCTGCCCTCGCCGGAAAAACAGCCGTCGTCACCGGATCGACGAGCGGCATCGGACTCGGCATCGCAACGGCGCTCGCCCGGGCGGGCGCCAATATCGTGCTCAACGGCTTCGGCGACCCGGCGGCCGCACTCGCCCAGATCGAAGCGACCGGCGTGCGCGCCGTGCATCACAACGCGGACATGAGCCGCCCCGCCGAGATCGAAGCGCTCGTGGCCTTCGCGGCGAGCACGTTCGGCGGCCTCGACATCCTCGTCAACAATGCGGGCATTCAGTACGTCGAAACGATTGAGAATTTCCCGGTCGAACGCTGGGATCAGATCATCGCGATCAATCTGAGCGCGACGTTTCACGCCACACGCGCGGCGCTGCCCATCATGCGCGCGGCGGGCTGGGGACGCGTGATCAATATCGCCTCGGTGCACGGGCTCGTCGGCTCGGTCGGCAAGTCGGCATATGTCGCGGCCAAGCACGGCGTGATCGGGCTCACCAAGGTGGCCGCGCTGGAGACGGCGCGCAGCGGCGTCACCGTCAATGCGATCTGTCCGGGCTGGGTGCTCACGCCGCTCGTGCAGAAGCAGATCGACGATCTCGCCCATCGCGAATCGATCTCTGTCGAGGACGCCACGCTGAAACTGCTCGGCGAAAAGCAGCCGTCGGCGCGCTTTGCGAGCGTCGAGCAGATTGGCGGCGTCGCCGCGTTTCTGTGCTCCGAGGCGGCCGCCGAAATGCGCGGCGCGGAGCTCAAGGTGGACGGCGGCTGGCTCGCGCAGTAACCGTCTGCCGTTGTACGTGGAGGGAGATGCGTCCCTCCACGCGCTCGCGGCGGCGACCTTCAAGCCACCGATGCGCGCTCCGCCCCTTGCCCGATGACTTCGACAATTTGCCCCTCGCTCACGCGTATCACGCGATCGGCGGCGTCGAAGAAGCGGTCGTCGTGCGACACGGCGATCACCGTTTTGCCGAGGCGCTTGAGCGCCGGCAGGAACTCACGGTAGAACACGGCGCGAAACGTCGGATCCTGGTCGGCCGCCCATTCGTCGAGCATGATGACCGGCCGCGCTTCCAGCATCGCCTGGACGAGCGCGAGCCGCTTGCGCTGGCCCGTGGATAGATCCGTGGTCGTGAACGCACCGTTTTCCACGCTGACCTTGTGCGCGATTTCAAGGCGCTCGATCATCGCCTGCGCCCGAGCGATCATTGCGGGATCGCTCGCCACGAAATCGTCGAGCGGCACGCCGGGCACGGCCAGGCGCGCCGAAATCCCGTGCCGCCCCGTCATTTTGTTCCTCTCGCGTCGCTTCATCGTCGATCTATCGATCGAACTTGAATGATAATGAGTCTTATTAATTATGCAGATACCACGAATTCCCGGACAATGGAGGCCGTGGGATTCGGCAAATGCGCGTGCTTGAAGGGACTCGGACTTCTTGTGGGAAAACTGCCCGCGGCGCCCAAGGCGAAAGCAAGCCTGTCTGTTGCAATTGAGACCGGGGCCCCGGCCATAGAGACGGACAACCTGAGGCCGCACGAGGACGAGAATCGTCCGCCCTAAACGAATTGACAGCAATTTCACATCAAATGGACACCATGCCCGACACCGCCCTGCCCGCCGGAGTGCACGAGTCGCGCTCGCGGACGGGCGCCGCGCGGCGCGAACTGCCCAACGTGTTCGGCCAGTCGATCGAATACGAGTCGGGCGCCCGCGAGATCGCGCACACGCACCCGCGCGCGCAGCTCCTCTACGCGACGAGCGGCCTGATCCGCGTGCGCACGCCCGCAGCAAGCTGGGTAGTGGGCCCCAATCGCGCGCTACTGGTGCCGCCGCGCGTGGAGCACGAACTGGAGATGGTCGGCAAGGTCGCGTTTCGCACGCTCTATATCGAGCCCTGCCCTGCGCTGGGCGACGTGGAAGGACGGCTGCTGCCCGTGAGCGGCCTGCTGCGCGAAGCGATCTTGCAAATGGTGGTCGAGCCCGCGCGCCCCCGCGAGCCGGGGAGCCTGGCGGACGTGTTGTCGCAGCTCATCGCGCGGCTGCTCGAAAGCGCGCTGCAAATCAATGGCACGCCCACGTCCCTTCTGGAGGCGGCCCATGCCCTGGCCACGCCAACGGGCGCCCTCGCCGACACCGCCGCCGAGGCGGGCCGCCTGCCGATGCCGCAGCACCCGCGTTTGCGCAAGATCTGCCAGGTCCTGGTGGACCATCCCGCCAACGCCGACTCCCTGGAGCATTGGGGCGACCGGCTCGGCGCGAGCTCGCGCACGCTCGCCCGCCATTTCCAGCGCGAAACGGGCATGCCGTTCGCGAAGTGGCGCGAGCAGATGCGCGTGTCCGAGGCCATGTGCCAGCTTTCCACCGGCACGCCGATACCCGAGGTCGCCGCGCGCCTGGGTTACGCCGACGCCAACACCTTCGCTGTGATGTTCAAGCGCGTGCTGAATGTCACGCCGCTGAAGTACCAGGCGATGATGTGTCCGCCGCAAAGCGATGCCTGAACGGCAAAGTCAGGCTCGTGGTACATGCGCGGTTCCCCGTTGTCGAACCGTGGTTGTCGCCGAAAGGCGTTTGGAGACTGCGGCACGGCTTGGCGGTTAGTTGCAACATATTGGCCGATATGCCTCTATGAACTCCGAACGCCGACCAAGGCGATCGCCTATCTATTTCATACATTTTTCTTCGTAAATACAAACTTTTCCGAACCAACCTCGAATAAATCATGTGTCTACCGGTCCCGGATCGCATACACTGACGGCAAATCCAGCCTCGGATTCCCGTCTCTACGAACAATGGCCAGTAAAACGCTCCAGCGGCTCATGGAAACCGCCCTGCGCGGACAGCCGCTCGATCCTCAGATGCTCCGCGACTGCGGTGTCAGCGCCCAGCAGACCACCTACCTGGTGAACGCCGGCTGGCTTCAGCGCCTTTCGAAAGGGGCCTACCTGCTCGCGGGCGACACGCCGGCGCGCGACGGCGTACTCGCGTACCTCAGCCGGCATGTGACGGATCTGCATGTAGGCGGCAAGACCGCGCTCGACTGGCAGGGCGCGCGCCACGCTCCGAATATCCGTGAACGCGTCACACTTTGGGCCGGGCGGCCCTATGTCATGCCTGCGTGGGTCGGCGAGGCACTGTCCCACACGCTACAGACGACGCAACTGTTCGATGAAGACCTGCCCGATGGCTTCGCCATCTCGCCGCTTCCCCATCTGGATCCGTCGATCCTTGTCTCCGAGCCCGAGCGGGCGCTGCTCGAACTCGCGAGCGATATCGGCAAACGGCACGCAAAAGGCCAGTCACTCGAAGAGGCGTTCCATATCGCGTCCTCGCTGAGCCATCTGCGGCCGAAGGTGCTCGGCACCCTCCTTGCCCACTGTACGAGAGTGAAGGTCGTCAAACTCGTGCGGGACCTTGGCGACGCGAGCGGCTTTGCGTGGGGAAAAAACCTGCAACGCCACGTGGACAGGCTCGGTCCAGGAAAGCGCTGGACCAGCAGCCGCAAGGGCGCGCCTGCTTTGAACCTGAAGGCGTAAAGCGCACGGCTCCCATGCGCCGGGCCGTGAGCAGATGAGCGACCGCTCGCTGCCTCGCCCCGCAGGTTCGTATGGCCACCGTCCGTGCCTCGCCTCAGCGCTTTGCGCGCCCCGCTCTCTTGCGGGCCGCAACCGCCTTGGCCTTGCCCACATCGACCGGAACAAACGGCGCCTCGAAGTGCTTGACGAGAAAGTCGATGAACGCACGCGCGCGAGTGGATTCGTTGCGTTGTCCCGGATAGTAGACGAACAGATCCGCCGACGGCAGCGCGATGTCGGGCAGCACCAGCCTGAGCCTCCCGCTCTGGACGTACTTCGCGAGATCCCACTCCGAGCGGATCAGGATGCCGTGGCCGTCCAGCGCCCACCGCAGCACGATATCGCCGTCATTGCTGGAGAGCGAGCCGTGCACCTTCAACGCTTCCAGACGATCGTCCTGCATGAATCTCCAAACGCCGAAGGCATCGTCGTTCTGCGTGTGGATGATGCAACGATGATTGACCAGATCCTCCATGCGCCGCGGAACGCCGTGCCGCTCCAGATACTTCGGCGACGCGCACAGAAACCGGCGATTGCTCATCAGGCGGCGAGCCCGCAACCGCTGGTCGGGCAACTCGCCAAACCGGATCGCCAGATCGAAAGCGCCTTCGACGAGATCGACAGGACGATCCGTGACCACGAACTGAATATCGACGTGCGGATAGCGTTTTGCGAATTCCGACACCAAAGGCGCAATCGTCGTGCGCCCGAATCCAAGCGTTGCATTGACGCGCAGGCGGCCGTGCGGATCGGCCGGCGTGCCCGCAATGGCGTCCTCCATCTCGCGCACCTGATCGAGAATCTGCGCGGCGTAGCGCGCGTAGGTCTCGCCCTCGGGGGTCAGGCTCACGCTGCGCGTCGTCCGGTTGACCAGCCGCGTACCGAATCTTTCTTCGAGAATGCCAAGCCGTTTGGTTGCCGCCGGAGGCGTGAGCCCTAGCGAGCGCGCCGCGCCGGAAAGGCTTTTGAGCTTCGCCAGTTGGACGAAAAACTCGAAGTCGGTGGTGGAGTCAGTTCTCACTTTGGGTAAAAAATGAAATGAATTGAAGTGAAGTATAGGCGGGGCTTGCGCGGCTATGCTTGGGTCCCATTGCAGCGGCGCCGCATGCCACCCAGAGATCCAGCCAACGTGTCAGACCAGGAGACACCTTCATGAAAATCGTCGAGATTCGCGAACACACCGTTCCGATCAGCTCCCCGATCCGCAACGCTTATATCGACTTCAGCAAGATGACGCTGAGCCTCGTCGCCGTGATCACCGACGTGATGCGCGACGGCAAGCCGGTCGTGGGCTACGGCTTCAATTCGAATGGCCGTTACGGTCAGGGCACACTCATGCGCGAGCGCTTCATCCCGCGCATTCTCGAAGCCGATCCCGCTTCGCTCGTCAACGACGCCGGCGACAATCTCGACCCGCACAAGATCTGGGCGACGATGTTCACCAACGAAAAGCCGGGGGGCCACGGCGAGCGCTCGGTGGCCATCGGCACGATCGACATGGCGGTGTGGGACGCGGCGGCCAAGATCGAAGGCAAGCCGCTCTTCCAGTTGCTGGCCGAGCGCTACGGCCAGGGCCAGCCGAATCGCAGTATCTTCGTCTATGCGGCGGGCGGCTACTACTATCCGGGCCAGAATCACGACAAGCTCAAGGACGAGATGCGCAGCTACATCGACCGCGGCTACACGGTCGTGAAGAAGAAGATCGGCGGCGCGTCGCTCGACGAAGACCTGCGCCGCATCGACTCGATCCTGAGCGTGCTCGGCGACGGCCAGAAACTCGCTGTCGATGCGAACGGCCGCTTCGATCTCGACACCGCCATCCGGTACGCGAAAGCGCTCTCGCAATACGACCTGTTCTGGTACGAGGAAGCGGGCGACCCGCTCGACTACGAACTGCAAGCGACGCTGCGCAATTACTACGACAAGCCAATGGCGACCGGCGAGAACCTGTTCTCGATGCAGGACGCGCGCAACCTGATTCGCTACGGCGGCATGCGCGCCGATCGCGACTGGCTGCAATTCGACTGCGCGCTGAGCTACGGCCTCGTCGAGTATCTGCGCACGCTCGACATGCTGCATCAACACGGCTGGTCGCCGAGCCGCTGCATTCCGCACGGCGGCCACCAGATGTCGCTGAACATCGCGGCCGGTCTCGGCCTTGGCGGCAACGAGTCCTATCCGGACCTGTTCCAGCCGTACGGCGGCTTTCCCGATGGCGTGAAGGTCGACAACGGCTACATCACCCTGCCGGAGCTGCCCGGCATCGGCTTCGAAGGCAAGGCCGACCTGTTTGCCGAGATGCGCAAGCTGTCGGCCTGATGTCGGCTTGAAGTTGGCCTGAAAGCCGCCTTCATGCGCGCGAACCCGGTCTTGTGCCGCTGCCTGGCATGGATCGTCAGCAACACGCGCCGGAAGCCGCTAAAAGGGCCGCACCATGACGCAAGGGGGCGGACGGCGCCGCAATCGCGCGGATCGCCCGCCCCTCGGGCCTGATCCGCTTCACGCTCGCCCGCCAACTCTTATATAAGACATAAGACATTTGACGCTACGGGGCGATTGCAATTAAAATCGCGTTCGAAGCCGTACCGGCACAGCATCGTAGTGCCCGAAAAGCCTTCCCCTGAAACGCAAAATCAGCAGGTCCCCCATGCTTGAAAACTTTCGTGCTCACGTAGCCGCACGCGCCGCGCTCGGCATCCCCCCCCTGCCTCTCACGGCTCAGCAAACCGCCGAGCTGGTGGAACTGCTGACGAATCCGCCCGCCGGCGAAGAGCAAACCCTGGTCGACCTGATCACCAACCGCGTACCGGCAGGCGTTGACGAAGCCGCGCGCGTGAAGGCCGGCTTCCTCGCCGCGGTCGCCAAGGGCGAAACCGCCTGCGCGCTGATCTCGCGCCAGCGCGCCACCGAACTGCTCGGCACGATGCTGGGCGGCTACAACATCGCCCCGCTGATCGAGCTGCTGTCGGACGCCGAAGTCGGCACCGTGGCCGCCGACGCGCTGAAGAAGACGCTTCTGATGTTCGATCAGTTCCACGACGTCAAGGAACTGGCCGACAAGGGCAACGCCAACGCCAAGGCCGTGCTGCAAAGCTGGGCCGACGCCGAATGGTTCACGAGCCGTCCGGAAGTCCCGCAAAGCCTGACCATCACGGTCTTCAAGGTCACGGGCGAAACCAACACCGACGACCTCTCGCCGGCACCGGACGCGACCACCCGCCCGGACATCCCCCTGCACGCGCTGGCCATGCTGAAGAACGCGCGTCCCGGCATCACGCCGGAAGAAGACGGCAAGCGCGGCCCGGTCAAGTTCATCGAATCGCTCAAGGAAAAGGGCCACCTGGTCGCCTACGTGGGCGACGTGGTCGGCACGGGCTCCTCGCGTAAGTCGGCCACCAACTCGGTGCTGTGGTTCACGGGCGAAGACATCCCCTTCATCCCGAACAAGCGCTTTGGCGGCGTGTGCCTGGGCGGCAAGATCGCCCCGATCTTCTACAACACGATGGAAGACGCCGGCGCCCTGCCGATCGAACTCGACGTGTCGCAGATGGAAATGGGCGACGTGGTCGAACTGCGCCCGTACGAAGGCAAGGCGCTCAAGAACGGCGCCGTGATCGCCGAATTCCAGGTCAAGTCCGACGTGCTGTTCGACGAAGTGCGCGCCGGCGGCCGCATTCCGCTGATCATCGGCCGCGGCCTGACCACCAAGGCGCGTGAAGCGCTGGGTCTCGCCCCGTCGACGCTGTTCCGCCTGCCGCAACAGCCCGCCGACAGCGGCAAGGGTTTCTCGCTCGCGCAGAAGATGGTCGGCCGCGCCTGCGGTCTGCCGGAAGGCCAGGGCGTGCGCCCGGGCACGTACTGCGAACCGAAGATGACCTCGGTCGGCTCGCAGGACACGACCGGCCCGATGACCCGCGACGAACTGAAGGACCTGGCGTGCCTCGGCTTCTCGGCCGACCTCGTCATGCAGTCGTTCTGCCACACGGCCGCTTATCCGAAGCCCGTGGACGTCAAGACGCACCAGACGCTGCCGAACTTCATCAGCACGCGCGGCGGCATCGCCCTGCGTCCGGGTGACGGCGTGATCCACTCGTGGCTGAACCGCATGCTGCTGCCCGACACCGTCGGCACCGGCGGCGACTCGCACACGCGCTTCCCGATCGGCATCAGCTTCCCGGCAGGTTCGGGCCTGGTCGCCTTCGCGGCCGCCACCGGCACGATGCCGCTGGACATGCCGGAATCGGTGCTCGTGCGCTTCAAGGGCGAAATGCAGCCGGGCGTCACGCTGCGTGACCTCGTCAACGCCATTCCGCTGTGGGCCATCAAGGAAGGCACGCTGACGGTCGCCAAGCAAGGCAAGAAGAACATCTTCTCGGGCCGCATTCTCGAAATCGAAGGCCTGCCCGATCTGAAGGTCGAGCAAGCGTTCGAATTGTCGGATGCATCGGCCGAGCGTTCGGCTGCCGGATGCACGGTGCACCTGAACAAGGAACCGATCATCGAGTACCTCAACAGCAACATCACGCTGCTGAAGTGGATGATCGCCCAGGGCTACCAGGACCCGCGCAGCCTCCAGCGCCGTATCAAGGCAATGGAAGCGTGGCTGGCCGATCCGCAACTGCTGCAACCGGATGCGGACGCCGAGTACGCGGCCGTCATCGAGATCGATCTGGCAGACGTGCATGAGCCGATCGTGGCCTGCCCGAACGACCCGGACGACGTGAAGACGCTGTCGGACGTGGCTGGCGCCAAGATCGACGAAGTGTTCATCGGCTCGTGCATGACCAACATCGGTCACTTCCGCGCCGCGTCGAAGCTGCTCGAAGGCAAGCGTGACATCCCCGTCAAGCTGTGGGTCGCGCCGCCGACCAAGATGGACCAGAAGCAACTGACCGAAGAAGGCCACTACGGCGTGTTCGGCACCGCGGGTGCGCGTACCGAAATGCCGGGCTGCTCGCTGTGCATGGGCAACCAGGCACAGGTGCGTGAAGGCGCAACGGTCATGTCGACCTCGACCCGTAACTTCCCGAACCGTCTGGGCAAGAACACGAACGTGTATCTCGGCTCGGCGGAACTGGCGGCGATCTGCTCGCGTCTGGGCCGCATCCCGACCAAGGAAGAGTACATGGCCGACATCGGCGTGATCAACGCCAACGGCGACAAGATCTACAAGTACATGAACTTCGACCAGATCGAAGACTTCAAGGAAGTCGCCGACACCGTAACGGTGTAAGCATGCTGTCGGGCTGCGACGCGATGGTTTCGTCGTAAGTTCTCGTTGCAGCGACACGCAAAGGCGCCGCGGGCATTCAGCCCGCGGCGCCTTTTTTTGTGCGGCGCGCCGACCGCCGCGCTTAGGGCAGGCCGCCATTTCGCCGGTGTTGCAGCGGGTATAGACTTCCCTGCACGACGCGCAAAACTCGCTCGCACGCTACCGCGGCCACTAGTCGCTCGCCGCCAAAACACAGCCGTGCGCGACCAGGTGGCGTCTTGTGCAGCGCTTTCGGGCGATCATGTGAACCGCAGTGAACGAATGCTAACCATTTCGTTCGGAATGCGAATGATTTACAAGTGACGAGAAGACGGCGCGCTTCATCGTCCGAATGAAGTGCCAGTGGCTTGCTCCATCGGCACGGCGGTTGCGCACGTGTCGAAGTCATCGTTGTTTGTGGCTTGCCGAAACGCTGGCTGCGATACATGAACCTGTGCAAGGGGGGCCCTGCCATGTCATATCGCCACCAGACCTCTCCCGCCCGGACGGGCGATGTCCTCGTTCTGGTCGGCGCGGCTTTCGCGGCGCCTGGCGTACGACGACTCGCCACGAGGTCCACCCCTTACTACGTCGTCGCGGGCATGCGCTCGCCCAAGCCTCTCCTCTACGGAGCGCCACACGCCCCAACCGGACCGCTCCCCACGCTCCACGCAAGCAGCGGGTCGCCAGTCGCTGCGGCCGAGTAACACCGCCGGGGGCGAAAACGACCACGCCGCATAAAGACGCAACCGGCTCCCCTCAATTAAACCGCCGACCACACAAGCTGTTAAGACAACCAACCTATTCGAACGGAGACGCGGGACATGAACGCATTCGATACGGCCATTCAGGCCTGGCTCGTTCATATCGGCTCATCGTCCTTCGCGTTTACCCACGCGGTTCACGCGATCGCCGAGTTCTATTTCACCAAAGGCGTCGTGCCGCTCGCGATTCTCTGCGCCATCTGGTTCCATCCGGGCGACGCCCAGCGATCGCATCGCGAGATTGTCGTCGCGACGCTGTGCGGCGCGCTCTCGGCGTTCCTGCTCGGCCGCCTGTTCGCGCTGACATTACCGTTCCGCCTTCGTCCGCTTTACGACCCTGCCGTGCATCTGTCGTTTCCGGTCGCCAGCGAAACCCCCGAAACCATGCGGCTGTGGAGTTCGTTCCCAAGCGACCATGCGGCGCTCTGGATGGCCGTGGCCGTCGGCATTTTCCTCGTCTGGCGATGGATCGGCGTGCTTGCGATCGCGCATTGCGTGCTCTTCGTGTGCCTGCCTCGCGTCTACCTGGGACTGCACTATCCGACCGATGTCATCGCGGGTGCGGCCATCGGCGCCTTTTGCGCATGGCTCTTCACGCGCGCGCCGATCCGCAGCCGCATCGCGCCGTTCTTTCTGCGTTTCATGGAACTTCGGCCGGCCGTGGGGTACATGCTCGCCTTCCTGTTCTTCTTCGAACTCGCGACCATGTTCGATGAGCCGCGCATCCTCGCGGTATTCGTCGTAAAGCAATTACATGGGGGCCTTCTCCACTAAGCCCAGGCAGGAATGCGGCGGCGCGCGAGTGAGGCGGATCCTTCTACGGGGTGAAAGGATACTTTCCTGAATACATGGTTAACCCCAGGCAATGAAACTCCTAGACTTTGTTCATCGGATGCGGCAACACAGCGCACCGAATACCAAAGCACAATGGAGGTTGTCATCATGAAGTCCCTGATTCAAGCGGTTGCCCTTGCTGTTGCCATCGTCGTTCCGGTTGCCTCGTTCGCCCAGTCGAATGCGCCGATCACCCGCGCGCAGGTGCGCGCCGAACTGGTACAGCTCGAAAAGGCCGGCTATAGCCCGTCGCGCGGCGAAGACCCGCACTACCCCGACGACCTGCTGGCTGCGGAAGCGAAGGTTGCCGCGCAAAACCGCGACGTTGGCGGTGTGGCGAACGGCTCGAGCGCCTCGGGCGCACCGGTTGTGCCGGTCGCCGCTCGCCCTGCCTTCGACGGCATGAAGCCCGTCTATTTCGGCCAGTAAGCCGCCGCATTAGCGAATATCCCCAGGGAGGCGCCGCAGTCGCGCGCCTCCCGATAGAGTGACCTGAGCACTCCCGCAACGAAGCCCGCAGCGAACCGCTCTCCGCGCTGTTTTCGCGCTGTTCCGGCGTCGTTGCAGTACGAACACCTCCACCACGGGGGCCCCGTCCCCGCTGGTTTCACCCAGACCGCTCCGGTCTGGGTCTTTTTCGGATTCGCCGCTCCGCAAGTAATCGGGCTGTACCATTGCGGACATGTTCGACCAATACCTCCGCCTGTGGGACTTGATCCCGGACGGCTCGCCCATTCTGAGCGCGACCAGTCATCTGCTGCCGGTGAAGTATCAGGAGCGCGAAGCGATGCTGAAGGTCGCCGCCTGCGCCGAAGAGCGCCGAGGCAATGCGCTCATGACATGGTGGAATGGCGACGGCGCGGCGTGCGTGTGGGCCCACGATGACGACGCCGTTCTGATCGAACGCGCGCAACCGGCTTCGTCGCTTGCCGATATGTCCCGTTCAGGACGCGACGACGACGCCACGCGCATTGCGTGCGCCGTGGTCAACAAGTTGCACGCGCACCGATCTCCGCACCGGCCTGGCGTCGTGCCGTTGGCCGAATGGTTCGAGCCCTTACGGTCCTTGTCAGCGCCTGCGGACCCTGTCCTCCGGCTTTGCGCCACGGTCGCGAACACCCTGTTGCGTGAGCCGCGCACCGATGAAGCCGTCCTGCACGGTGACATCCATCACGAGAACATTCTCTATTTCGGCGCGCGGGGATGGCTTGCCATCGATCCCAAAGGACTGCTTGGCGAACGGACATTCGACTACGCCAATCTGTTCTGCAATCCGGACGATCACATCGCCGTCGATCCGCTTCGCTTCGCCCGGCGAGTGGCGCTCGTGGCCGACTGCGCCAGGCTCGACCGGCGCAGGCTGCTGCAATGGATACTCGCCTGGTCGGGCCTTTCCGCCCTGTGGATGCGGGAGGACGGATTGCCCGCTCAAACCCGCTTGAGCGTCGCCGCACTCGCGGCGGGCGCACTCGGGCTTGCGGGCAAGCGCTGAAAGTCGATCACACGGCGGGACACATCGCCTCCAGCCGATTGACGGCGTCCGCGCGCCCAAGGTGTTCCAGATGCGCCTTCACCATCCCTTTCACGGCAATGCCGGCGCCCAGCGCATGCGGATACCAGGCGGCAAACGCATCGACGTAGCCCTGCGCGCGCGCCTCTTCGCCCAGATGGAACATGCAGACAGCAAGCAGGCCCGTGCCCACGATCTTCGGCACGTAATCGGTCTCGTCGATCGGCTCGGCCTCCAGGGCATATTCGAGCAACTCCACCGCGTCGCCAAACCGTTGCATCTCCACGAACGTGTGGCCGACACACCGCGCGCACAGTGCCCGCGAGTGTTCGAGCACCGGCAAATCCCCGACATCCGTCATCAGCACGCTCCCGCCAACGGCCACCGCCTCGTCGTAACGTCCGAGCATGCGCAGCGCGTCGACGGCGTAAGGACCGACCGTGCAGCGCATCCTCGGGCCACCAGGGTTCGGCATGCCATAAGAGAGCGACAGCGCGCGCATGGCCAGGGACCAGGTCAGTTCCGCGTTCTGCTGGCTCGCGACGATCGGAAGCACGCTCGATAGCATGCGAACCTGGAAATCGGGCGACTGCGTCGGTTCCATGGCAAGCACGGCCGCGACGCCTGCATTGATCGCGTCAATCCACGGTTCGAGCGGCGCATGGCCGTCGGCGACCAACGACGCCAGCACCCCAAGCGCGAGCGGCGGCGTGCCGCCCGGCGCGGCCGCCCATTTGCGCAGGCCCGGTTCGATATAGGCGAGCACTTCGTCCCATCGATCCTGCAAGAACAACCCGTCGCTCACGAAGAACTCGAATGTCGCGGCATCGGCAGGCTCGACTTCGGCGAGCACGCGCCGCGCAAGCGCTTCCGTATCCTTAGGTTTGCCGAGTTCCGCGTAGGTACGGCAGACGTATTCGAGGCAAACCACGTTCTTCGCCGCAAGGGCTGCATCCGCCAGGGGAGTCAGCGAACCATTGCGGGCCAGAAGCTGGCGACAGCCCGCCATCAGTCGTCCGGTGCCGTACGCCATTAGCGCGACGGCGTTCTCAGGGATCGCCAGCGTCGCCTGCAACGCGGCCAGGTCGTCGGGGTTGTCGTCGTGGGCGCTCAGCCAGAGCAACTGGTCCATGCGCTCCAGCAAGCCGGTTACGTCGTCGAGCCCGCGCCCCGCGCCCAGCCAGGCCGCGAAGCGGCGCCGTGCCGCCGCCTGAGCCGCGAGTGCGGGCGCGGAGTCCGTCTCGGCGCCGAAGCAGTAGCGCAGGAGGCTGTGGCGCAATGTCTTGTCGCGCAAGCGCGAAGCGCCCCCCACGTCGAGCAGCGCCGTTTCGGCGCGGCCCTGCCACGCCCACCACTGTAGCGGGCTGAGCGCCGCGCCATGCTCCGAAACGAAGAAGTCGTTCGGCACGCCGTGGTGCGCCACCGCCAGCGCTTCGAGCGCGACGCGCCAGCGCGCGAGGCTCGTTGCGTCAGACGCCATGTCGCTCACCCAGCCCGCCAGCGAACGCTCGAAGGCGTCATCCAGCGTGCGCAGGTTCGCGTAAGCGTCGATGGCCGCGTCCAGCGTTTCGAACACGGCGCCGCGGCGCAGTTCGTCCATCAGCAGTTGCAGGAAGTAAGGCGAGCCGGCCAGCGGCATCGCGACGACGTGCTCCAGCAACGCCGCATCGAGCGACTTGCGAAAGCGCGCCAGATAGTCACGCACGAAGCCCCGGCGCTCGTCCGGGTCCAGTTCGCGCAGTGCCGTCACCTGGAACATCGCGGGGGGGACGTTCAGATCTGCTTCGCTGGTCGTCAGGATGACCGCCACCTTCGGATTCCCGTTGGCGCCCAGCATCTGGATCAGGTCCTGCCAGTTGTCGAGCAGGTCGATGTCAGTCACCGTCAGGATGACGGGCCGCTCGATCGCCGTCAGGGCCTCCACGAGCCCCACGCGCGCCGCGCCCTCCCACGGCGGTAACAGTCCCAGCGCGCTCATCATCGTGCGCAGGTAATAGAACGCGTCGTCGGAGTTGACGGCCACGCCGGTGCGACAGTGCAAGGTAATTTCCGGGGCGGCCAGCCAGCGCGCGCGCGTGCAGAGCGTAAGGTAATCGGCCGCCGTCGCCTTGCCGCTGCCCGCCGGCCCCGTCACGATCACCCGGACGCGGCCCGGGTTCTCCCGGTCCGCCCAGGCATCGGCCGCGCACAGCACCGGCTCGTTGCGCACGATGTAGAAGGTCTGCGCCCGGATCGCCTCCGTGAGCCTCTCGTTCACTTCCCAGCCGCCCGGCATCGGCCCCTGGGTGAATCGCGCCACCGCCGAGAGTTGCCGCGCGAGGCGGACGATGGCCGCCGAAACGGCCCGCTCGATGTCGTCGCCCATTTCCACCACCGAGCGATAGCCGTCCATGCGCACGAGCCCGCGCTCGCGCAGCGCGTCCTTGAGCGCGTGCTGGCGCGCCGCGTGGGCTTCGTCGAACCAGGCGTCATGCCCGGCGCTGCCCGCCACCGCGCTGGCGAGCTGCTTCGACAGCGCGGGCGAGCGCAGGTAGAAAAACGCGTGCGGCTGCATTTGCGGCGTGTCGAGCACCCCGTAGCGGATCTCCATCTCGGTCACGCTCAGGGCTTCGCTGCGCGCGCGCTGGCGAATCCCTTCGCTGGCGCCGCCGCCGGCGCGGCTGGCCATGGCGTTATCGAGCGCGTCGAGCGCCGCCGGCTCCGGCGTCCAGCCATAGCGTTCGCCCAGCAGGCCGATGAAAAACGGCGGGCACGCGCGGCAGCGGTCGATCTCGTCCAGGCAGATCGCCACCGTCTCGCCGCGCTCGACCTCTTCGAGCGACACGCCCCAGCGCAAGTCGATTTCGCTGAGCACGATGCCGTGCGACGACGCGAGGCGCTTGAGCCGTGGAAACACCACCTTCACCAGATAGCTGCGCTCGGCCTGCATGTCCTGAAACGTCGACGAGAGGAACACCCGGATCTCGCGCTGCTGCGTATAGGACGGAATGGCGAAGCGCGCCTCGTTCTCGGTGAAAGGCTCGCGCCGCCCATCCGGCTGCTGGAGCACCCACGTCGACTCGCCGTGACGCTCGCGCAGCAGCATCAGCGCCGTGTGCTCGTCGCGATCGATCTCGATCGAATCGGGCGAGAGCCGCAGGTCGTCGTGATCGACCGGCGGCTCCGGTTCCGCCGTACTGAGTTGCCAAAGCTCCGGGGAATCTGCGCGCATCGCCTGTACTCCGTTCCAGTCGTTGTGAAAGAGGGGAAAACCGTATGCCGCGTTCGTCAGCCGTGGATTGGCTGCGCCGGACGTTCGCGATGGATGTGGAACCACTCGGTGTAGTCGTCGATCATCAGGCGGCCCAGGTCGAACAGCAGCTTTTCGCGCTGTTTGACGGCGCGCGCGAGGCCGCGCGGGTCGGCCGCCGCGGCCTCCTGCGTCGCGCCCCAGTGGCATTGCGCCGACAGCAGCATGGCATTGGTCGCCTCGCCGCGGCGGATCTCGGCTTCGAGCCCGAAGCCCTCCGCGGCTTCGCCCGCCGAAAGGCTGATCACGAGCGAGACCACCATGCCGACCACGAACCAGTGCCCCGCCACCGGATGCTCGAACAACTGGACGATGGCCTCGGGCAAGAGGCCGCCGTGCAACGATTCCACCACCTGCACCACCGCGCGTGCGAGCAGGACGCCCAGGCACAGCAGGAAGGTCACGAGGCAAACGCGGGACCAGATGTGCAGCCTGCGCAGGGCAGCGCGGCGGCGCGTGAGCAAGGTGTTCTCGCCGTAGTGGAGCTGATGCTCGATCAGCGATTTGGCGATCGAATCCCACTCGGCCTGCGCACGCTGCGGCGCGTCGGCGTAGAGGCCGCGCGCGGGCGCAGCCGAAAAGCGGATCGCATGCAAGGCGGCGCGCACCCAGAACATCGCACTGCGCCGCGCGAGCGGAATGTGGTCGGCCACATAGGAGCGCATCGCGCCGCTCGCCTCCGAACCATAAGGCGCCGTGGCGGACCAGAAGAACTGGATGCGCAGGCCCTCTGCCAGCAAGCGGTAATCCTGGTGGCGGCCCTCGATGCGTCGGGCGCGGTGAAGGATCAAACGCCCCAGCCCGAACAGCAGGATCGATGCGTACGCAATGAAAAAGAGCGAGCCCGGCAGCCGCTCGAGCGACTCGGGCAGCAGGCCATGCGGAAACGGCGACGTCTCGGCAAACTCGGAGGCGACCGCAAGCGAGAAGGCCGCCACAATGGCCAGCACGAAGAGCGAGAGCATGCGCGGCCATGCGCTCGCGAATCCGCCCGCGAGCGCCTTCACCTCGGTCAGCCGCAAGCGGCTCCATTCGCGTTGCCGTTCGCCCGAGAGCTGGTCGGCCGCCACGAAGGCGCGGTTCATCGCCGCGAGATCCGGGCGCGGCTCGGGCGTGACGCCGAGGCTGCCCAGCGCCTTGGCGCGCTCGCCGAGCGGTGAACCGTCCGGGACCGCGCCGCGCGCGCCATGTTCGGCCTCCGCCGCGCGCGCGTCGCGATTGAATTCTTCGATACTCGCCCACTGGCGCAGCACTTCCCGCGTGCGGAACAACGCAAGCGCGGGATCGTGTCTGGGCGCCTTCACCTCCCGCTCGCCATACAGCAGGCTCGCCGCCACGCGTGCGGGGCGCGCGCGCAAGCCGTCGATGGCGCGCGCGGCGTCGGCGCTCAAGCGCGGCAAGGGCAGATCGTCGGGCACGCGCACGATCGGCGCCGGTTCGGGCAGGCTGAATACCGAGACCTGGTTGCCGGCGTTCGGCGTATTGAGCGGCAGCGCACCCGCATGATCGTCGAGCGCCTTGCGTAACGTGCCGGGAGGCGCGGCGGCGCCCGTCGCCACGAACACCACGGCGCAACTGCGCAGCAGGTAGGTGGCGCTGGCGACGTCCGGCGCGATGTCTTCGTCGGGCGGCAGGCTCGCGCGCGGATCGACGCGCTCGCGCTCCACCAGCGTGCCCGCGGCATTGCGGGCGAGGACGTGCACGCAGTCCGTGCCGTTCGCGACGACGATGATCCAGTCCGTATGCGTGAAGGACGGTTCCAGTGCGCCGAGCAGGTCTTCCACGAATGAATTCGTCGCCTGCGCGGCGACGGCAACCCCGAATACTGCCGGAACATGCGCTTGCCGGTAGCTTGCTTGCATGGATAGTTGGTCAGGTTATTGTCGTTATGCGCCGCGCATTGTCGCGGCGCGCTTTAATCCGGATCCTGAATGCGCACGTATGTCTGCGCAAAAATATCGTTCGCCACAATGCCCCAGTCGCCGGGGCCGTATTCGAGCAGCCAGTCCCCGGGCTGCCCTTGCAAGGTGTCGCCGCTACTCGTCGCGACGCTGAACGCCTCGGGCATCTTGCGCGCCCGCACCTCGTTGGGCAAACGCGCGTAGCGGCCCGACTGCCCCGCCTGCGTGGGCGCTACGGGCTCATAGGTCCGCTCGAAGCGTTGCCGCGCGACCGGCCAGCGCTCGCCGCGCACCCCCGTGAGCAGCGCGTCGCCGGCGCGATAGGAGACCGGGCCTTCGAGCGTCGTCAGCACGCCGTCATGAGCGGCGATCTCGACGTCGACGGGATCGCGCCGCTTCGCGTAGCGATCCATGTCGTGTGAAGCCGTCGCCATTCGCGCTCCCATGCGGAATCGAAAAGATAATCTTAGCGTGTTTCGATTGTGCGTCGTGTGACGGGTGGGATGGCGGGATTTGCCGGGTCGCGGCCGTAGATGGTCACAGACGGCCAGCCTCTCGATAACAGCGGCACACGCTATCATTTCCGGGTCCGGCGAAGCCACCCTCTGCCTTCGCGCCATCCAGGCGCTGATCCACGACGGGCTTTACCCTTGCCAAGCGAGTCAGTCATGTACTACGTGATGGCCGTGCACATATTCACCGCGTTCTTGCTGGGTGCGGTAATCGGTTTCGAGCGTCAGTGGCGTCAACGTTTCACAGGTGTCGTGACGCATGCGCTGGTGGCAATCGGCGCCGCCACCTTTGCAGCGCTGCCGTTCCTGCTGGGTGCGCAGGAACATGTGGTGCGCATGGCTGCACAAGTCGTGACGGGGATAGGGTTTCTCGGTGCAGGCGTCATCATGCGTGATGGCGTGAGCATCCGGGGGCTCAGCACAGCCGCTACCGTCTGGTGCACAGGTGCGGTAGGCGTCATGGCGGGATGCGGGCTTCTGGGGGGCGCAGTGCTCTCTACGATGATGATCGTCTTCTGCAACTTGTCGCTGCCGTATCTGGCCCGATGGGTCTATCGGGTCGCGCCTGCGGAGACTGTCGTTCAGTGCCTCTTCGAGGTGGAGATCGTGGTCGACGGTCAGCAGGAAGCACTGGTTCGCTCCGCACTTCTGCTCAAGTTGAATGAGCAGGGCCTCGCATTGCAAAGTCTCGAAAGTCACGGCCTCAAGGGCGGCGGAAAATCCGAAGTCAATGCCGTCGTGCTTGGCCTGGAGAGGCAGGCCGGTGCGCTGGAAACGCTGGTGGGCGAACTGGCCTTGGCGCCGTATGTTTCAGCCGTGCGCTGGAGTATTCAAGAATGAACACATCACCATGAGCGGTCGGCTGATCCGTCCGACCTCGATGAGAGCGAGATGTGAAGCGCGGGTCAGCTACCCGTCAGCACGGCAACAGCGTAGACGCACGTGCGGTCACTTTCGTTTTTGAACAGGCAATCAGTGGGCGGCCCGAGTTCGAGGCAATCGCCCTCACTCATGACGTGTCTTGCTTCTCCTTCGCTGAACACAAGTTCCCCTTCCAGCACCCAGATGAGTTGACGTAGAAAGGCATAGGCGGATGCCGGCATGGCAACGCTTTCGCGAGCAGGCAAGGTGATGTGTATCAGATCGAGCGGGAGATCAGAGTTCGGCGAAACGTGCCGACGCACATAGCCTGTGTCGGGGTCGACCCAGAGAGGCTGGTCGGCTTTGCGCAAGAGTTTTCCCTTGCTGACCTCAGCGCGCGCGATCAACGTTGACATGCTCAAGCCGAACGCGCCAGACAATTTTCCGAGCAGGGTTGCTGTCGGGCTGCTGTCGCCCCGCTCGACCTTGAAGATCATCCCGCGTGACACCGAGGCTCGCTCAGCCAGTTCCGAAAGCGACCATCCACGGGCTTCCCGTTCAATCCGTATCCGCGCGCCAATGCGGCGATCAATCTCTTCTGTCATCGTTCATCATAATGGTTACTTGAATCGTCAGGACGGCCATGAAACCGGGTCAGTCGTCGTCATGGCCGTTTCGCTTTAGGTGGCTTTATTCAGGTAGCTCACAAATGTATCGGCCGAAATGACGGGCGCGAAGAAATTGTTGATTCGCTCCATCGCTGCGGGCTCCTGTTCCGGCTTCTGGCAACCACATGCGTCGCCAATGACGATAGGAAGATAGCCATTATCTCGCGCTATCCGTGTGTTCCCTTCTATGCACCAGTCGAGGTGGATTCCGGTGAGGACAATCACCTGAACCCGCTTCCGTGTCAGTTCAAGTGGCATGGCCGTGCCGATCCACGCCGACTGCAAGGCGCGTTCGTTGAATTCGTTATCGCCGGGACGCACCAGCGCACGCAGTTCACCTACGAGTTCGTTATCCCGGGCCTGCTGCTCCTTCGTCCAGTTAATGCCTTTCGTCCATGTTCCAAATTGCGCATGATCGAAGTCGTTCTGCGGATAGGATTGACGGAAAAGCTCGTAGCCGATCCAGTTAAAAGACACGAAATTCTTTTTCTTCCGGGCAGCCTGCACGACCTTGATGGTGGCTTCCAGACTGCCGCGTTGCCTGTGGCCCTCGCCGGATTGCAAGCCGCCCGGATCGTAGACGGACTTCGTCTGGCTAACGGAACAATAGGCAGCGGGACGGGACAGAATCTCAGCGAGATCGAGTTCCCTCCATTGCGGCGCCATCTCTGGAATGGCATGAATGCCGCCAATCGTCTTGCTGCTGGTGTCGGCTGCCCGTGCCGACGTTGCGCCGGACAGCGCCGCTGCACCGAGTGCCAGTCCTTGCAGGGTTTTACGTCGTGTCGCAAAAAAATCCGCCATCACAATCCTCTTGAAGTTTGAAATGTACGCCAGTGCAAATCGATGCACTGGCCATAGTTCAATCGCAAGAGATGTGCCACTATAAGAATATCATGTATCAATATAGTGATACGACTGTCGTTCGAGGCATGCCAGTCCGGGCCTGATAGAAGAAGCGCATTACGCGCGTGGGCGTCGCATCGCCGGTCATCCACGTTTCCCATGCACCGTGGCTGCCGACCCGCGCACCAACGTGACGCGAAATCCCGTGCATTGAATGGAAAATCCAGCGCCACGGATATATCCGCTGTGAGGAGCGGCTGCATGGGCTCAGTGAGGACAGTTCTCACGTGTGCTGCGCGGCTTGCACGGCTTCTGCGACAGCGCCACACACTCCTCTACACTGCATGACAGTTTCAACATGCCCCGATCTTCATGCTCAAGAACCTGTGGTATGCCGTAGCCGCGTCGGCCGATCTGCGCGACGCGCTGCTGCCCGTCACCGTACTCGGCCATCGCTTCGTGGCGTTGCGCGACAACGCGGGGCACGCCCGCCTGCTCTCCGACATCTGCGTACACCGCGGCGCATCGCTGTCCGCGGGGCGGCGCGTGGACGGCACCGTGCAGTGCCCCTATCACGGCTGGCGCTATGGCGGCGACGGCGTCTGCGTGCACATTCCCGCGCAGCCGCAGGCGCGCATTCCGGCGCGCGCCCGCGTGGACGGCTATCCGGTAGTCGAACGACACGGGTGGGTCTGGGCGTTTCTCGGCGATCTACCCGAGGAGGCGCGCCCACCGCTGCCCGATTTGTCGTGGGCCGACGATCCCGGTGTGCGCGTGATATACGGGACGTTCGAGTGGGCGGCCAACTGGGAGCGCATCGTCGAGAACGGACTCGATTTCGCGCACGCGCCATTCGTGCACGGGACGTCGTTCGGCGCCCCGGATCGGCCCGACATCGATACGTTCGACGTCGAAGCGCAAGACGACTGGAGCGCGCAAGCGAAGCTCGTCATGCGGCGGCCCGTGCGCAAGGGCGTGTTCCGGCGCACGCCCAGCGGCGAACACGTCGATGTTGTCACGCGCACGGGTTTTCATCTGAGCGGCCCGTGCGCCACGCTGGAACTCACCCTCGGCAACGGCTGGCAAATTTTTATCGCGTCGGCGCATGTCCCGGTCGATGCGCTCCACACGCGCACCGTCTGGATGATGGGCCGCACCTTCCTGCGAAGCCCGCTGCTCGACGCGCGCTTTCGCCGGCGCAACCTGCGCATCTTTGCCGAAGACCACGCGGTGCTGCGCAGGATTCGCCCCGAATGCGTGCCGCAAGGTTGGCATAACGAAGTATCGGTGAAATCGGACGCCTTGCAGATTGCGTTCCGCCAGCGTGTGCAGGCGCTGGAACAGCGCGGCTGGCTAGCCGCCCCGGCAAACCAGGCCGACGGCACGGGAGAAGCCCGGCGCAGCGTAAATGTAATCGCCTGCCCCGCGCGCCACGAAGTGAAAACCTGGGCGCTCGATGCGGCGCTCACCGCGCGAACAAACAGCCAGGACGAACCTTAGGGCCGCGTGCCCCGCCGATGGATCAAGCTCGGGTGGGTCATAGATGCGCGCGCAGGAAATCCACGACCTCGTGGTCCATCTGGCGATGAATCTCCACCCGGTCAATCCCGGGCGCATCCTGGCAAATCAGCGCCGCACTGGCCGCGACCGACGGCGGACACGGATCGATGAAGACGAAGTGGTTGCCCGGCACGACATGCACCGCCGGTGGGCCAGGCAAATTCGCCTCAACGGCAAGCGCGTTTCTCGCGGCACCCAGGTAGCTGTCATCCTGCGGTCGATAGAGCATCGCCGGAACGTGCACAACGGACAAGCCCGAGGCTCCGAACATCATGGCCAGCGGATCCATCAGCACCAGGGCCTTGACGCGGTGATCAACAGGCGGCTGCCAGGCAACGAGTTCAGCGGGCACGGCCGCGTTGCCCTGGGCGCCGTGTGGACCGTTGCCGGTTGCCGAAGACGGACACGATCCCGGATCGTCATGATTCGCGCAGTACGCACTCGCGGCCGCAAAGTCGGGTTTCGCTCCCGCCAGAATCAGCGCGGTGTAGCCACCGGCCGAGTATCCGATCAAGCCCATTCGCCCGGCGTCGGCGCGCGCCGAAAACCGTGCATCGGCGAGAACAGCGTTGAGCGCGGCTTGCGCCTGTCGCGGACGATCAATCAGGATCTGGGCTTGAGACGCGGCCCGGGGATGCCCTGAGGCGTCCCCCACGTGCGTCGGCAAGATGACGATGAATCCGGCACGAGCGAGCGCCGTGGCCAATTCGCGGTGGCTGAGGGGGCCGCCGCCGCGTCCGTGTGAAATCAGCACAACGGGGAAGCGGTTGTCCGGTACCGGCAAAGCATCGCGCGTCGCCTCGATCGTAAACGGACCTGCTTGCCATGGAACCTCGCGCTCACGCGTGGGGTAAAAAACTACCGTTTCGAAAGGAGCCGCCCCATCCGGCACCGTGAGACGCATGACCCCTGCGTTAAAAGCGGCCGGTTCTGCCCGCGCGGAACAAGTCCATACGATTGCCAGTACAACGATCGCGATCCAACGCATGTCACGACTCCTGGGCAAGCAGTGTGAGACGCGAAGGATATCAGAACGCCTTGCACCTTCGATGACCAGGGCGCGTCGTCAACCGATCCGCTCAGTTGCCCCTGACGCGTTCCCAACCGTTTCGCACGGCGGCCTTGAAACGCTCCCACCGGCTTTCCGGGTAGCGCGACTCCCAGGTTTCGCGAACGCTCGACTCAGCCCTCGTCCAGTCCGACCCGCGATACCGCTCGTCCTGCCCGAGCGTGGCGCCGTGCGTGAAGGCCCGGCGATACTCGTCATAGGTCGCGCCCGTGTTGGCGTAGTGGGCCTCATAGTCCTTGCGCAATTGACTTTCGTAGGCGGCGTCTTTGGACGACAGCGTTTCCAGATTCGGGTCCCCCGCGTAGCCCGTTGCCGACGCAGGGTCAGCCTTTGCCGCACTCGCGTTGCCCGCGGCCGGGTGCGCTGCGCTCGACTTCAGATTTTCATTCTGGGAGGCTCGCGCGGCGCCGGCCTCGGGTGCCCCCGGCTCCCGCGACACAGGATGGCCCCATGGACTCGATCCGTGCCACTCCGTACGCGTCGGTCCCTGCTGCATCTTGTCAACCGCTTTCGGGCCCTTCGGAGCCGCGGCTGTGCCGTGCAACCCGGCGTCAGCGCCGGGAGACGCATCGCCGGTGGGCGCCATGGGCGCATTCGTTGACGCGGGCGTGCTGCGAGGCATGGCGGTTTCGCGCGCCTCGTCGTGCGGTTGGGTCGACGACTCGTGTTGATGGGCACCGTCGCCCGAAGTCGCGTCCTGCCGATGTAATTCCGGCGCAGGAGCTTTGGCGTCCACGGGTCGGTTGCGCCATTCGTCGGCGCGTTCCCCAATATCCGCGGCACCGGCCCGGCGCATCAGATCGAGCGTCATGTCGACCTGCGGCTCGGAAACGTCAGCGCTGACAATCGTGCCGCCACGGCGGACGAACTGCCTGTAGTCATCGACTTCCGGCGGATACTTTCCCGTCTTGAAGAGCCGGGCGAACAATTGCTCGAGCCGGTCGAACATCGCCTTGTGATGCCGCACCTCCCCGCTACCCGGCGCGTAGACACGTGGCCCCTTTTCGACCGGAGCATCGGCGCTCGTTGAATAGATCGCAATATCCGCTTGCGGTATGCCTGCGCCACCCAGTGCGAGTTTCGCCGAATACGCCTGCGCATAGCTGTCGAATACGCCTATCACTGTCTGCTTCATGCCAGCCTCCGTCGCCATTCAACGAGGCGCTCTCACCCCGTCCTGGCGAGGAGTGCATCGCGCGTGCCCGGACCGTCTTTTCCCTGCTGTGTTCGCTGCGGCGTCGCTCGAACTCTAGGTCGCGACAGCCACGTGTGTGCGAAAAGTTCGTGACGCAGGCATGTTCATGACGTGAAACTCCCAATCCTGTTCGCATGGCATGAGGATTGCAGAACGGCAACCAGAGTATGTATGCGCTTGCAGAGGGATGGTGACTGGACTGCACAGGTGGCAGCCTGTGCATTTTTTCGCGCACGCGTCCGGGTGAGAGACTGCCGGTTGCTGGCCTCACGCCATCAGGAGATGGCACGCATCTGTGGTGGCGCGCCGTCTAACGCATCAATATTGCCTCTGTTACCCGGCCCACTCCGCGAATAATCAGGCTTCCTAACCATATGCCGAACAATGCACACGGATGCGTTTCACGTAGCCCGCGCGCATCGGTAGTTGACGCACCTCATTAGTGCGAGTACACTACGCGCCGCGGGGTGGAGCAGTCTGGCAGCTCGTCGGGCTCATAACCCGAAGGTCGTAGGTTCAAATCCTACCCCCGCAACCAATAGCAGCAAGGGCAGCAAGGCTTCTAGCCAGTTTGTGTATCCGTTTGAACTGCCCTGAATTCGCTGTTAGGGCAAACTGAGGGCAAGTCCTGCGGATTTTATGCAGATTTGCCGAAAAAACTGAACCCGCCCCGAGCGGGTTTTTTATTGTCCGTTGATCCAGCGCCCCCCCTGCGCCAAACCCTTCCCCTATCGCTTCCCCCCGTCGCCCGTGAGCGGCCCGATGCGGTGCTTTTCCTGCATCAAGCGGCGGCGGATGCGCGCGAGCGCTTTACGCGCGTCATCAATCGTCGCGCTCTTTTTGTCCAGATACCAAAGCTCCCCCGCCGTGATTGCTTCGAGTTCGTAGAGCGCGTGCCGCCCGGTCTGCACTTCGAGCGCGAGGCGTCGCACGTCTTCGTTCGGGTGTGCCGTCCAGATTCGCCGTAGCTCGCGATAAGTCGGAGTCTCAAACGGCGGCAACGGTCGTTTCCTTCGTGCGCGTGAGCGCGTTGGCAATGATCGCGGCGCACAGCTTGTCGTTAGGCCCGTGCCCCGCGAGTAGTGGCGCGACGTGTGCGAGCACGACGCGCATGGCGTCTTCCCACTAAGGATTCGGATAGCCCCCCGCGCAGCAGCGCGAGCCGCATGCGCATTTGATCGAGCGCGGCGCGTAGGCGATCACGAGCAGCGCGCGCGGCACGGGTGCGAGGCGTTCGAGCTGGCGACGGATGCGTGCGGCCTGGGCCGTGGCATCGGTACCGGTAAGCGTTGAAGCGGATGGCACGCCCTGATGCAGCACGCCCAGCGAAGACATACCGCCGCGCTCGATGGCGTGGCGTAGCGCGTCACGCACCGCAGCGGCGTGACTCGAATAGAGGTCGCGCATGGTGAGCCTGTATGGGGGAATTGGTGCAGCGCAGAAATAGAAAAAGCCCGCTCATTCGGGCGGGCTCTCAAAAATTCTGGACAAATTCGGATGATTCGCATTAATCGGAATATTAGCCAAGATTCGGCGCATGTCAAATCAAATTTCTTAGGCAACGCGCGTCGAATAATGGCCTCGTTTTTCATTTTAGGACGAATCCGATATCGCTCTAGATAAGCAGGGGCGAGCATTTATTACGTGAATGAAAGATTAGATAGAAAAATGAAAGCTTCCCTCGCCGCCGAGCCCGCTATTGGCGGACTGACGCAGAAACAAGAAACGAGAACAAGGAGCACGTATGCAGGGAAAGAGAATTCGGACGGCACTATTTCGGCTTGCGCCAATCACTCTGTCACTGACCATTGCAGCATGTGGTGGTAGTGATGCCGGATCCGCGTTGGCGTCGAGCAACGAGGCGGTCTTACCGGCCGTCGCCAAGGCCCAACTAGCGGCTGCAGCAAGTGCCGCCGCCTCGGAAAACGTCGATCCAGAAATTTGGGCGCGCGTAAAAGCGAGCGCGATTCGCGACGACTCTGTGACGGATCGCTTTATCGTCAAGTATAAGGATGGGAGCACGGAGCGGAAGGATGGCGGTACGATTGAACAGAAGTTAAAGCAGTTAACCGCCGCATTTCCAGCAAAAGCACATCATCTTCGCCGGTTGGGTGTCGGTGCCGACGTTCTTACGAGTGAGCGCAAGCTCAATGCCACTGAGGCAAAGGCATTCATGCGCGCGATTGCATCGGACCCAAACGTCGAATATGTAGAGCCCGATGTTCAAATGAACGCGGACGCGGTTCCAAATGACCCGCTCTATTTGAAAGAATGGTATTTGCATTCCAATTTGCCACCATACAATCAAAACGCAGGTATCCGAGCGGTGGATGCGTGGGACATTTCCACGGGTGCGGGCTCTGTGATTGCGATCGTTGACACTGGTATAACAAGCCATAGTGACTACAACGCAAATCTGCTTCCGGGTCAGGATTTACTTGGCACGGAGCGAACTGGAACAGGCATGAATCCAGGCGTCACGAGCGGACAATGCGAGGTATCGTGGCACGGAACGCACGTAGCTGGCATTGCTGCTGCCATTGCCAATAATAATGTTGGTGTCGCGGGCGTAGCGCCGAATGCAAAGATTCTATCGGTTCGCGTGCTGAACGGATGCGGGCTCGGTAGTCTGTCTGATGTGGCCGACGGTATTACATGGGCCGCTGGCGGAACACTTCCTAACGTTCGAGCCAACGCCACGCCGGCGAATATCATTAATCTAAGCCTTGGTGGTAATAGCGCGTGCAGCGTGACGATGCAAAATGCGATTGATTTCGCTACGAGTAAAGGCAGTATCGTCGTGGCGGCGGCGGGTAATGATGCTATTGATGTTTCTAGGCATCAACCCTCTAATTGCAAAAATGTAATCGCTGTGGGCGGAAGTGGTCTGCGGGGAAGTTACGCCGGTTCGAACTATGGTCCGGGAATCGATATTGCTGCGCCCGGCGAATATATTCTGTCAACTTATGACGCGGGCACCGCCGCACCGTCAGGAGAGACATATGCGGAACTGAATGGTACGTCAATGGCAGCGCCCGCAGTATCCGGCGTAGTTGCGCTCATCAATTCAATTGCACCCGGTAAATATAACGTCAACGAAATGCGTACCCTGCTACAGCAAACAGTACAGCCGTTCCCGTACAAGCTAGATCGGGTGCTTGGCGCGGGGATCGTTGATGCCACTAACGCAGTTAAAACAGCCAAGGCGGCGAATCCGCCTGTCGCTGCAGACTTCGATTGCCAACAGCAAATCACGACACAACGCGTCAACTGCACTGACCGCTCGACGTCAAGAGGCGGTGTTGCGATCAAGTCGGTGGAATGGAATTGGGGCGATGGAAAGCCGGTATCAGTATTCGGTCCAGGCGTTAATCCAGTACGTGAGTATGAGTATCCCGGCAATTACACGATGAAAGTCACTGCAACCGACGTTAACGGAAATTCCAGCTCAATTTCGCGTCCCATGGTGATTACCGAACTTCCGTCAACCTATCTTGCCCCTGACACCGAAACCGCCTTGAATATCAAGGTGAATTCCGAGGCATATATCAATCTTCAGATTCCGAAAGGCACGAAGAAAATTACAGCCACGTTGAATATTAACAACAACAATGAATCTGTATATTTTGCATTGAAAAATTCGTTGACACTTATAAGTCCAGATTGCCGAAAAGATGGCGGAAAAGGAACTTATGTCTGCGCAGTAGATACCCCCCCACAGGGAAAATATTTCATCATGGTCTATTCCGTCTTCCAAACCACGATAAATGGGGCGACACTTAAATACTCATTGTCACAATAACTGACTCGGTCGCACCTCGCTTGCTTGCCATATCGCAAGTAAGCCAGGTCGGCCGACTCAATAAATGCAGGGAGTGTGTGTGAACAATCTAAATATTAACATCTGCATCGTTCAGATTTCGGGGAACACACATGCACTTGGCTTTCTCGATCAAGCCCGATATTTTCAGCATCAATTCAGGCGACTTGGGTATGAAGCAACTATCGAAATCAACCGTATTCGCGGCGAATGCGTGAATTTCATCTTTGGTGCTCATGCCGGATTCGATACGGAATTGGCGCGACACTATCGTTGCGTTATTGTGAATCTGGAGCAGCTTGGTCGAGAGGGTGCCACCGTGAGCGGCAGTTACATTCAACTCTTAAAAACGTCAGTCGTAGTTGACTATGACCAATCGAACGTTTCAGCATATAGAAGCTCAAGTGAGACTCCGATTATTACGTTTGGATATGCACCATATCTTCGATCATCGTATTCGACGGAAATTGACTGCCGCCCAATCGACATCCTTTTTGTTGGTAGCATGAATGAACGGCGGCATCGAATTTTGCGAGAAATTCAGCTTGCCGGAGTCTCGGTTAGTGTATTAAAGGTTGGCATATATGGCGAGGTTCGAGATAAGGAAATAATGAGGTCCAAGGCCGTGTTTAATTGTCATTTTTATGAAAGTGCGCGCTTCGAGCAGGCTCGCGTATTTCAATGCCTTTCGTTGGGAACTGCGGTAATCAGCGAACGATCTTCAAATACAAAACCACCTTCAATATTTGAGGATAGCGTTTTTTGGACTTCTATAGAGAATGTGCGAACGTTCTTTGAACGAGAATTCGGCACGGACGAATTCTTCGATACGGCGCGAAGTCACTTATACAACTTCGGCACTCACGACGTCGGTGAACAATATCGTTCTGCAATCGAATATATAAAGGAAGTCTATGCACTCTAACAAATACCTCGCCTGCGTCCGAATGACACTGTGTTGGGCATCTTCGCCGGCCGACTTTATTCCTTAAAAAGGAGACTAGCGTATGGTAAAGGATGAGAAGAAAAAAGAACGGATTGACGAGATCGTTGGACTTATGGCACCGCATGTTTTTTACAGCGTCCCGTCACTGGTACGCTTGTCAGGTCGCACATACAGGATCGTTCGTCACAGACTCCGGCAAGCCATATCTCACGGACGCGTTAAGCGCGTGAGCTTAAGCAGATGCAATCTGTACAGTCTTCCTTCATCTGTTGGGGTTGCGTGCAGCCGTGCCCCTGTTGCCGGGTGTCCGGAGTTAAATGGCTGGGACGATTCATGGCGGCAGTTCCGAGCGTTGTGCGAAATAACGAGACGATAAGTCCGTGCCATGTCTGAATGAACCTACCGGCGCACGGTAATGCCTGTCTTTCATACGTCAACCGCGCCTGTTCCTGTGCTGCGTGCGCATGATCGAATAGCGCGCCCTGGCGGTGCGCATCCCTGATTCGCTCGCACGCGCCTTCAAAATGCACGGGGTCCAGCTCGATACCGACGAAGCGCCGCCCGGTCTGAATGCACGCTACGCCCGTTGTGCCCGAGCCCATGAAGCAATCCAGCACGACTCCACCCGGAGGCACGATGCGCAGTAGTTCACGCATCAGCGGCAACGGCTTCTGCGTCACGTGTACGCGGTCGCGAGGTGCCGTGCATTCGTAGAAACCGGGTAGCCGTCCGATTGATTCATCGGCTTCCATCGCGCCCGCCGTGCCCCATATGACGTATTCGCATTGCGCGGTAAAGCGGCCAAGCTGCGGCCGTGCATCGGGCTTGCACCACGGCACGATGCCGCGCCATACCCAGCCCCCGGCCTGCATGTAATCGATTGACGCGGGCAGTTGCCGCCAGTCCGTAAAGAACATGCCCACGGCACCGGGTCTGCACGCACGCAGCGCTGCCGCCGACCATAGCGCGGCCCAATACGAGAAGCCGCGTTGATCGCGGTTATCGCCGCTAAAATCGGGTAGCTCTGCACTTGATGAGCCCGACTGGACGTATTTTTTTCGCGTGTCCTGTACGCGGTCTGAGCGAAACTGTCCGCCGCTGGAATACGGCGGATCGCACAAGAGCGCGTCAAGTCCCGCGAGTGCTGGCAGCACCGCGAGCGCGTCCGCGTTGTAGAGCGTCGCGGGGCCGATGACAACGGGCGCGCTCACGTCTGCGATTCCTGCGCATGCTCGCGTAGCTGTCTTCGAGGTAGCGGCGCAGAGTCGGCACGCCGCGCACCGCCCTGGTTAGCTCAGTGCGCTTCGAGCGTCGCACCGCCGCGACGGTGAGGGTATCGCCCTTGCGGTCGATAATCTCGCTTTCGCGGCGGGCCGCGTCGCGCGCTTCGCCCGGCTGCATGGCGGGGTAATATCCGATCGTGCGGCGGCCCTGGGTGCCGTCTGGTTTCGTCCAGCGGTACGTGTACGACTTCGCGCCCGTTGGCGTCACCTTGACGCCAACGCCGCGCAATTCCGTATCCTGGAACGCCTGGTATTCGCCCGTCGCGCGCAGCGCATCCATGAATTTCCGGTCAATCTTGAAGCGTTGGTGTTTCGTTCCCATCGTGTATTCTCTCGTTTCGGCATGCCGGGCCAGCACGACAAATCCAGGACATTTGCCGTTTGGCACCGGGTGACACCGGGTGCCATTGAGAGAAACACAACAGAACCGGAAATGCTTTAAAATCAAACGATTTGGCACTGAGTGGGACTGGTTGGCACTGAAAATTCGCCCTCATAACCCGAAGGTCGTAGGTTCAAATCCTACCCCCGCAACCAACACCCAGTCAGGCTTCTTGCAAATCCTGCAAGAAGCCGTCGTGCCAAAGAACCCACCGTAGCGTGGGTTTTTTGTTGTCCAGCGAAATTCGATCCGGCACGCGTTGAAATCTGGAGGACCGTTCCATGAAGAAACAAGCACTCGCACAGTGGGCACTCGTAGCCGCTGCCATCGCCCTGTCTGGCGCAGTACACGCCGCCGACGTCAATGTCGGCATCAACGTGGGCGGCCCTGTCGTGGTCGCGCCGCCTCCTCCTGCCGCCATCGTCGTTACGCCGGGCTGGCATGGCGACCGCTACTGGGATGGCCACCGCTACTGGGAACGTGACGACTGGGAAAAGCACCATCATCACGGCAAGGGTTGGCATTGCCCGCCCGGCCACGCCAAGAAAGGCGAGTGCTGATCGCACCCGCGCCTCTGCGGCAGTCCGCGCACACGGCGCGCGACCCCGCAGAATCGAAACAAGTGTAATGATCTGTTAGCGGCAGGCGCATCGGCCCGTTTTGCCGCCGGAACCGCGCCTGCGCTTTGGTACGATCCCGCCTTTCGTCCATTGCGCCGCCACTGTGAACCACCCGTATGTGTCGCTATTTCGTGAACTCTGCGCACGCTGGGTGAACCGTGGGCGCTCGCTCGCCGCCTCCGCCGGCGCGCAGTCACGCCGCCTTGTCCGCGCGACGCTGCACGGCATTCGCCACCCGACGCGTCGCGGCATCGTTCTGGCGCTCGCCGCCTTGCCGTTGTTTGTGCTGGCCTACACGCTGGCGCTGGTGCCGTTCACGCCGCGCCTGGGTGACATCCGCAAGGCCCGCGTCGACCGTCCCGCGCTGATTCTTTCCTCCGATGGCAAGGTGCTCGCCGAGTTCAAGCCGGTCAATCGCGAGTGGGTCACGCTCGACCAGATTTCTCCGCATGTGGTGGACGCGCTGATTGCGACCGAGGATCACCGGTTCTACCAGCATCACGGCATTGACCTCCAGCGCGTTGCGGGGGCCGCGCTTCATACGTTCACGAGCAGTCGCCAGGGCGGCTCCACGATCACCCAGCAGCTCGCACGCAACCTGTATCCGGATGAAATCGGCCGCGCACCCACGCTGACGCGCAAGCTCAAGGAAGCCATCACCGCCCTCAAGATCGAATCCGTGTACAGCAAGGACCAGATCCTGGAGACGTACCTGAACACGGTGCCCTTTCTGTACAACGCGTACGGCGTGGAGATGGCTGCCCGCACGTACTTTGGCAAGCCCGCCGCGAAGCTGAATGTCCTCGAGAGTGCAACGCTCGTGGGCATGCTGAAAGCGAACAGCGCTTATAACCCGGTGCTCAATCCGGATCGCGCGATGGAGCGCCGCAACACGGTGCTCCAGCAAATGGTGAAGTTCGGCAAACTCCCGCCGGGTGCCTACGCGTGGCTCATGCGCCAGCCGCTCAACGTCAACTTCGAGCCCCAGGCCGAGGCCGTTGGCTCAGCTCCACACTTCTCGGCCCAGTTGCGCAGGTGGCTGACCGCGTGGGCGGATCGAAACGGCTACAACATCTATTCCGACGGGCTCGTTGTGCGCACCACCATCGACTCCCGGCTTCAGGCAATGGCGACGCAGGCGGTCGCGTGGCAGACCGGCCAGTTGCAGTCGATCGCCAACGGCGCGTGGAACACGCGCACGGGCTGCTGGCCGGGCAACGCGCTGTTCCAGTCGTTCATCAGGCAAACGGCGGAGTACCGGGCCGCACGGGATACCGGACTATCGGATCAGGCCGCCATCAGGAAGCTGGCAATGGACGCGTCGTTTGTCGATGGCCTCTGCCACAGCAAGACGCAGATTCAGGCCGGATTCGTCGCCATGGATCCGCGCAACGGAGACATCAAGGCATGGGTCGGCAGCCCCGACTTTCACGACGAGCCGTTCGATCATGTTCAGCAGGCGCGACGGCAACCGGGTTCCACGTTCAAGGCGTTCGTCTATGGCGCCGCCTTTGCGGATGGCGCGCAGCCGGGCGACACGATCGTCGATCGCAACGTCGCGATCCCGTTGAAGGGCAATGCGGTATGGAAGCCGACCGACGCGGAGCCGCCGACCGGCCGGCCGATGTCGCTGCGTGACGCCCTGGCTTTCTCGCGTAACCGCGTCACTGCCCAGCTCATGCAACGCGAGGGGCCGGCGAAGGTCGCCGCACTCGCGCGCGCGATGGGTGTGCGCGAGAGCCCGCTGGACCCGGTGCCGTCGCTCGCGCTGGGCACGAGCCCGGTCACGCTCAGGGAGATGGTCTCGGCGTATTGCACGATCGCCGACCGCGGCGCCTATGTCGAGCCACGCATGGTGACAAGCATCGAGGATCGCGACGGCAACGTGCTTGCCGATTTTCCCGCTGCACGACCGGAGCAGGCGCTGCCGGCCGGTGCGGCACTGAAGCTGGTCGACGCGATGCGCGATGTCGTCGACCGCGGCACGGGCAGCGACATCCGGACACGCTTCGGGATTCACGCCGACGTCGCCGGCAAGACGGGCACCACGCAGGACAGCACCGATAGCTGGTTCATCCTGATTCACCCCCAACTGGTTGCCGGTGCATGGGTGGGATTCGACGACGCGCGCGTGACGCTACGCAACGACTACTGGGGTGAAGGTGCGCACAGCGCCTTGCCGGTGGTCGGCGCCTTCTATGACATGGCGCTGCGTGCCCGGGTTATCGACGCACACGAGCAGTTGGCCCCAGGGAGGGTTACGCCGCGCGCACCTCGTGCGCACAAGCGCCACCATTTCCTCTTCTGGAATTTCTAGGGCGCTTGCGAGGCGCGGGTCCGCAGACCCGTGATGACGGCGGCGTATGGCGTCATAGCCTGGTCTCCAGCGAAAGCGTGCTGCCCCCCTAGCCACGCTTGAGCGGCACACGACGCTTCGCTTTGCGAAGCGTCGTGACGTCTGCGGCTTCCAGCGCCGGTGTTTTCACTTCACCCGAATGTAGCCGGGACAGCACTCGCGTCGCATTGGTCGTGCAGTCCATGTCCTCGGGTTTCGCCTCGATCTCCGCCATGAGCGCGACGAGATGCGCCTTGCTCTGCGCGAGTCGCGATTCCAGTGCCTCGATATCCTGCACCTTGCCGCGCAGCGTTTCGATCAACGAGCCGTGCTGCCATTGCGCCATGTCGGGCGGCAGCAACATGCGAATCTCGTCCAGACTGAAACCGGCCTGCTGGGCCGTCGCAATCAGATTGAGCACCAGCACGGCTTGAGGCGAATACGTCCGGTAGCCATTCGGCTCACGCTCGGGCTTGAGCAGACCGATATCTTCGTAGAAGCGAATGCGCGAAGCCGCAAGACCCGTGCGCTGCGCAAGCTCGCCAATTTTCATGTTTCCCATCCTCCCCGCCCAGGCCGCAACTGACCATCGACTTGACGGCTGCCCCACAGCAACGTCAGCCGTGCTGACACATCATATCCGCTCGAAACGCAAACCCGCATGGCGAGTCAAACGCTCGATGAAGCGCTCGTCGAAAATCGTGGCCGGTGTCCAGAAGCCGCCGCCACGCCCGACCTTGACGCCGTCCTCGACGAGATCGCGAGCGAGGCTGATGGCAGCCTGCCCCAGCATCTTGCCGGTCGAGCCGTACCCAGGATCGCGATCCCCGGTCACTTTCACGCGCACCACCTGGCCTTCGTCGGTCCGGCCGAAAAACCGCAAATCGTAGCACCCGGCCCGTTGAGCCTCCGGGCTTGGACCCTCACCCGGCTTGGGCAACAGGAAGCGTTGCATCACGCGGCGAACCGGGCCGATGACGATGCCCGCCATGAACGCCGCCAGCCCTGCCACGGTGGCGAAAGCGCTCAGCCGCCCCTTCAAGCCCGGCCCTGTGAGGACGGCTTCATCATAGGTGAACTGACTGCCATAGGCGTTGCCGCTGAGGGCATTGGAGCGGTGCACGACGCGCTCGTTGATCGCCGCCATCACGAAGGGGGCGATCCATGCGTCGAACGCGGCATCGAACTCCGCGGTCCTGACGACGTGCTGCCGCGCCGTGTAACCGTGAGCGTTGGGACAAAGCGCATAGGGATTGATCAGCGCCTGGCGCAACGACGGATCGGCAGCCGCCTCCTGGACCACGTTGATCAGGCTCGCCACCGTGCCGCCCGATGCGCCTCCCTTGAGGGTCTTGACGCGCATCTTGACGTGCGTAGCCGGCGCACCGAATTGCCGCATCGCGTGTTGCTGAAGGAATTGCACGCCCATATCCGAGGGAACCGAGTCGAAGCCGCAGCAATGAACGATGCGCGCCCCTGTCCTCTGAGCCGTCGACTCGTACTGCTCGATCATCCTTTTGATCCACTGGGTTTCGCCAGTGAGGTCGCAGTAATCGGTGCCGCTCTCAACGCAAACCTTGATGAGCGGTTCGCCATAGAGCGCATAGGGGCCGACCGTGGACACGACCACGCGGGTCTGCTCGCACAGCGCTCGCAACTGCATTTCGCTCGCCGCGTCCGCGACGATGACAGGCAAGGACTGCCACTCAGCGCCGAGCGAGCGCTTGACATCGTTGAGCTTCGCTTCCGATCGGCCCGCAATCGCCCAGCGCAGGGTTTCCCCCTGCGCCAAAAAGTATTCAGCCAGGTAGCGCGTGAGGATCTGACCTACAAAGCTGCTGGCGCCAAACACGACGATGTCATAGCGGAGCGTGCTCATGGATGTTTCCTCGCGCGCGCTTTCTGGTGCAGTAGTGGAAGTCGGGCATCCACGTGGGACCGACCCGCGAAGCAACCCATTAATTTGGAATCCTTTATAACAATCGATATTTCCCGCGCCGCTTCGCCCAGGTTCGATGACCTTTCTCGATGGCTCACCCGGCACGCGGCGTGTCAGCGAGCACTATAAGGTTAAACCCAACTTGAAGGTCAAGCATGAAGATCCGCCCGGAGACCGCTCAAGCCCGCAAGAGGCATTGACATTCAAGTTACCTTTAACCTTAGAGTCGAACCACGCTCAAACGAGGTGAATCCATGAACGTGTTCGACACGCTAGCCTTACCCAACGGTTCGACCATCCGGAACCGCATCGCGAAAGCCGCCATGGAGGAAAACATGGCGAACGCCGATCACGCCCCGTCGGAGTCGCTGATGCGTCTGTATCAAGCGTGGGCGGAAGGCGGCGCCGGCCTGCTCATTACCGGCAACGTAATGGTCGACAGCCGCGCCATGACGGGCCCCGGCGGCGTGGTGCTCGAAAATGACAAGCACATCGAAGCATTCAGACGATGGGCGCAGATCGGTCGATCGAAAGGCGCGCAATTCTGGCTGCAAATCAATCATCCGGGCCGCCAGATGCGGGCCAATCTCGGGCAGCCGACATGGGCGCCTTCGGCGGTGCCGCTGGCACTGGGCACGATGTCAAAGCACTTCAATACGCCCCACGCGATGACGCACGAGATGATCGATACGGTGATCCAGCGCTTTGCGCGCACTGCGCAACTGGGCGAACTGGCCGGCTTCACGGGCGTTGAGATCCACGCGGCTCATGGTTACCTGCTCAGCCAGTTTCTGTCGCCGCTCACCAATCAGAGAACGGACCAATGGGGTGGGTCGCTCGAGAACCGCGCTCGCCTGTTGATGGAGATCGTCAAAGCCGTTCGTGCAGCCGTTTCTCCCCGGTTCGCCGTTGCCGTCAAGCTGAATTCCGCCGACTTCCAACGCGGCGGCTTCAGTGCCGACGAGGCCCGCCAGGTCGTGAAGCAACTCAACGATCTGGCAGTCGATCTGGTCGAGCTATCGGGCGGAAGCTATGAAGCGCCGGCCATGCAAGGCGACGCGCGTGACGGCCGCACCCTCGCCCGCGAAGCCTATTTCGTGGAATTCGCGCGCGACATCCGGACGATCGCAACGATGCCCGTGATGGTCACCGGCGGCATCCGCCGCCGGACTGTCGCCGAACAGGTCATCACGAGCGGGGTGGATATGGTCGGGATCGGTACGGCGCTGGCTATCGAACCGGATCTGCCCCGTGAATGGCGGGCCGGCAAGGACAGCGCGCCGGCACTCGCGCCAATCACATGGAAGAACAAGCCGCTGGCGTCTCTGGCCAACATGGCCGCCGTCAAGTTTCAATTGCGCCGATTGAGCCTGGGAAAGCCGCCGCACCCGAACGTGTCGCCTTTGCGCGCGCTGATCCTGCAACAGCTGGCCGATGCAGCGCGCAGCCGCGAATACCGGCGCTGGATGGCGCTGCGCTCGAAGCCCTAGTCTTCGCGCACATCCCGGCACGGACCTGCGAAATCGTACGCCGCAGGCGTCCAGACCCGTGCCCCATTCCTCGCCACGACATGCACCGTTTCAGCACGCGCCCGCCATTCCACCCCGCATGCAGGCGCTCGAAACTGGTGCATCGACGATAGTCTCATCGCCCGTCGGAAACTCGATACGCGGTCGTCGAGCCGCGCCTGACCGGCTTCCATACCGGTGTTCGCCACCTTCCGTCCATCCTGGCATGACTCATGCTTAAGTTCTGAATATTGTTGAACGATCTATTATGAGTTGTTCTACAATCATTTCAGCCACCTTCACGCGGACGAGCGAGCCCCCCATGAAAGCCCAACTTGATCTGAAGTCTGTCCTGTCCTGCCTGCCGCGCATTTCGAAGTGCGCCGCCGTGCTCGCGCTGTGCGGTACGGCTCACGCGTTCGCTGCGAGCGCGGTTCCGACCGTCGCGCCCGGCAAGCTGACGATCGGCGCGGATCTGACGTATCCGCCCTACGACTACACGCAGGGCGCCACGCCCGCCGGTTTCGATCCCGCGTTCATGGCGAAGCTCTCCGGGCACCTGAAGCTCCAGCCGGGCTTCGTCGATACGCGCTTCGCCAACCTGATCCTCGGCGTCAACGCGAACCGGTTCGACGTGATCGCCTCCGCGCTCTATGTGACGCCGGAACGCGCGAAGCAGATCGACTTCGTGCCCTACCTGAAGACCGGCGGCTCGCTGCTGGCCCTCAGTCATTCCGGTTTCGCGCCGAAGAAGCCGGAAGACCTGTGCGGCAAGCGCGTGAGTTCGATCAAGGGTGCCTCGTGGATTCCGAAACTCAACGACGTGTCGAAGCAGGTCTGCGTTCCGGCCGGCCGCGGCGCGATCGACGTGCGCGAGTTCGAGACGTCGCCGGAAGCGGCCCAGGCCGTGCTGGCACACGCGGTCGACGCGCAGTTCGAAGACTCGGCCGTCGCGCAGATGACTGTCAACAAGCTCGACGGCCGTGTGGCGATCACCTCGACCGCCCAGCTCTATCCGGTCGTCATCGGGCTCGGCGTGAAGAAAGGCAATGACGCGCTGCTCGGCCAGTTGAAGACCGCGTTCGCGTCGATGAAGCAGGCGGGCGAATACCAGGCGCTCCTGAAGCAATACAACGTGGCCGAGCCGACCGACGACGACATCGCCCGTGCGCTCGGCACGGCATCGAACTAAAGGCAGGATCGCGTGCGGCATGCGGCCGGGCAGCCGCCCATGCCCTCGTGACTGCGCTTCGTGAGAGAACGCACATGGTATTCGACTGGCACTACACGGCTTCGTTATTGTTCGACACCGCCTTCTGGAAAGCAGCGTGGCTCGTGATCGAACTGAGCGCGGCAACCTGGATAATCGGCATCGTCGCGGGCTTCGCTCTCGCGCTCGGCAAGCAGTCCACGATCATGCCGCTGCGCGTGGCATGCAGCGCCTACATCTGGCTTTTTCGCAGCCTGCCGCTGCTCGTGCTGCTCATCTTCGTCTATAACCTGCCGCAGGTGCTGCCCTGGACGGGCGGCCTGCTGTCCGATCCGTTCTGGGCCGGTCTCCTTGCGCTCTCGATCAGCGAGGCCGCCTATATTGCGGAGATTCATCGCGGCGGCCTGCTGTCGCTACACAAGGGCCAGCTCGAAGCGGGCAAGGCGCTGGGGATCCGCTTCGTCGGGCTGCAACGGCTGATCGTGCTGCCGCAGGCGTTTCGTGTTGCGCTGCCGGCACTCATCAACGAGTACATCACGATCGTCAAGCTGACGTCGCTGGTATCGGTCATCTCGCTGGCCGAAATCCTGCTGGTCGGCGAGCGCCTGTACACGCAGAACTTCAAGGTGCTCGAGACGATGCTGGCCGTTTCGTTCTACTATGTGCTCATCGTCACCGTGTTCGGCCACGTGTTGAAAATGCTTGAAAAGCATCTGGACGTCACGCGCCGCACGCACATTGCCGTCGCCGTCGCGCCTGCGGAAACACCGCGCACCGGCGCGGCCATGACGGGCGACGGCAAGGCGCGAGGCGGTAGCGCGACGCGTGCGCTGGAAGCCATCGGAATCCGCAAGCGCTATGGCGATCATGAAGTGCTCAAAGGAATCGATCTGACTGTGCGCGCGGGAGAGGTCGTGTCGATTATCGGCCCGTCGGGCTCGGGCAAGACTTCGCTTATCCGCACGCTGAATGGCCTCGAAACGCTCGACGACGGCGAAGTGCGCCTGCATGCCAAGGCCTTCCTGTGGCCGCCGCGCGCCAGGCATGGCAAGGTGCCGCATGCGCAGCACATGCGCGGGATTCTCGATATCGGCATGGTGTTTCAGAGCTTCAATCTGTTCCCGCATCAGACCGTGCTCCAGAATGTGACGCTCGCGCCGCGCTATCATGGGCGCCAAAACGGGGCGTCGCTCGACGAATCGGGCATGCGCTTGCTGGCCAAGGTGGGAATGGCGGCGCATGCGCACAAGTATCCGCATCAGTTGTCAGGCGGCCAGCAGCAGCGCGTGGCGATTGCGCGGGCTCTGGCGATGCAGCCTTCGATCGTCCTGTTCGACGAGCCGACCTCGGCGCTCGATCCGGAACTGGTCAGCGAAGTGCTCAAGGTCATTGAGGAACTGGCGCGCGAAGGCATGACCATGATTATCGTCACCCACGAAATCAACTTTGCGTTCCGCATTTCGGACCGCATCGTGTTCATGGAATCGGGCATGATCGTGAACGATGCACCACCGCACGAACTGGCCAGGCTCGACAAAGCTTCGCGAATCGGCGGCTTCCTCAAAGACGTTCACTTTGCATGACAGACCGTATGCCTACCTCTTACCCGGCCGCAACCGCACTGACTGACCAGGAGTCCGCGCAATCGGTCACGGACCGAATCCTGTCGACGATTCGCGACGAGATTATCGAAGGCAAATTGCCGCCGGGCACCGCGCTCGTCGAGAACGATCTCACACAGGCGCACGACGTTTCGCGCAACACCCTGCGTGAAGCGTTGCGACTCTTGTGCCGTGAAGGGCTCGCGGTGCACTACCGGCATCGCGGCGTGATCGTGCGCACCTTGACGCGTCACGACGTACGCGACATTTATCGCGTGCGCCGAACGCTCGAACTTCAGGCCCTGATGCGCGAGGCCCCGATCGAGGAAGAGGAAATCGCCGCGATGCGCGACGCGGTCGAGCGTGCGCAAGCGGCGGCGAACGAAAGCGACTGGCGCAGTGTCGGCACGTACAGCCTGCTGTTTCACCGCCGCATCGTGCAGTTGCTCGCCAGCCCGCTGTTCGACACGTTCTTCACGACGATCCTGGCGCAACTGCGTCTGGTGTTTGCCTCCGCCCCTGACGAGCGGCGCTTCCAGCGGCCCTGGATCGAAAAGGACGGGCAGATTCTGGAACTGATCGCGAGCGCTCGCGTGACCGAGGCCCGCGCCGCCCTCGCGGATTACCTGACGCAATCGGAGCACGCCCTGCTCGATTACCTTTGATTTGTTGCCGCGCTTTCGCGTTTCATTCATCGATATCTCATCCACACCGTTGCGCATTGAATGCGTAACGTTTAAACGGGCGAGCTAGCACAACCAAGCCAGCCTGTTCGCGTGTCCAATAAGGAGTCTTTATCATGTTGAACTACCCTGCCGCCTATCAATCCACGAAGGGTTCCGCGCTCGATCCCGACAAGGACTTCTACCGGCGCATCGCCTCGGAACACGATACGCGCACGCTGGTCGAATCGATCGTGGTGCCGATCCGCTCGGGCCAGGCGTGGACCGTTCCGGCCGGACACGTGTTCCGCATCGTCACCATCGAAGGTCCGCAAGTGGCCGACCTGAACATGTGGAACCTGCACAACCCGCGCGAGCGCATGTGGGCCTCGCGCACACGTCAATTGCAGCAGGCGCACGTGAGCACCTTCGATCGCCTGTGGTCGACGCTGCCGTTCCTGCGTCCGATGGTGACGATCACCGACGATAGCCTCGCCGACTACGGCGTCGACGAACATGGCGGCCGCGTTCACGATCTGCTCGGCACGCGCTGCGACCCGTACGTGAACCGCATGCTGACTGGCGAAGATTTTCATTTCCATTGTCACTCGAACCTGACACGGGCCATCGCGCCGTATGGCTTGACCGAATACGATGTGCACGACGTGCTGAACGTGTTCCAGTGCACGGGGCTGAATCTCGAGGACAAGTATTTCATGAAGGCATGCCCCGCCAAGAAGGGCGATTACCTCGAATTCTTCGCGGAAATCGACCTGCTGTGCGCGCTGTCGACCTGCCCGGGCGGCGATCTGTCGTTGCCCATGTGGGGACCGGACGCGCGCGACCCGCTGGAAGTGTGCCGGCCGCTGGGCATCGAGATCTACCGGCTCGCGCCGCCGATGCTCGAAGGGTGGACGTCGCCTTCGGTTGCCGCGTACAAAGGCCAGCACGGTATGAGTCTGACGCAGCCGCAATGGAAGTGCGGGTGCTGAGCGCGAGTAAGTAGCGATGCCGCCGGCCGGGCGGTTAGCCTCGGCTGGTGGCGCTCTGACGAGTCCGGTGGAAATGCCGACACGTAGATTACAAACTGAAAATGCCGTGGGAACAGAACATTGGTGCAAAATACGGCATCGATAGCATTTCCCTACCGGTCCCCGCCGTATTCAAACGCCGACGCACGGGGCGAAGTAAGATGCTACAAAACCGTCTCCACCGCCGTTTGACAGCTTCGCCCTGGTCCAAGGTGATCCATGCTGAAACGACATCTCCCGGCTGTCGAAAGCCTTCGCTTTTCGTCGAGCGACCTCGCCGGAGGGGGCTCTGAAGGCGGCTTGGTCGAGAACGAACTGCCTCCTGCGATTTTCTTCGAGGTATCGACACAGAGAATCGTCTCTTACGTTTTCGAAGCGGACCGCTGCGCGAACGCAGGACGCCGGAGACATAAAGGCGGCCTGGCCCCCCATCATCTAAAGCTCGCGAAAGCGATGCTCTCCGTGCAGGACCACGACAGCGTGACGCTGCTGGCGCTTAGCGCAGCCTGCGGGCTATCCACGGCGCACTTCGCCCGGGAATTCAAGAAGTCCACGAACTTCCCGCCACACCAGTGGGCCATGCTGAACAAGGTCGCTCGGGCGAAGGACATGCTCCTGCGCACAACGCGCTCCATTTCCGAAATCGCTGACGATGCCACTTCGTCGACGAAACCGGCGTCGGCCAGGTCTCCCGTCAGATGGACAACCCTGACTCCGCCAGCCGTGCGCAATGGCGCCTTCTGCGGGAAATCGCGGTCTACGAGCACGATTTCATCGATCGCGCGATAGCCGCCTTGTCCGCCGGCAAAGCGGACACCATCCAGCAGTTTCGCAGTGAGCGACCGGCCGATAAACCCGACCGCACCTTTGACCATGACGCGCATCGACCGCCTCCGTTGTGCTGTCTCGTGACCGCTTCCCTGGGATACTCGCCCCGCAGCGAAAAGCGGCAGTTTCCATCTGCAACGGAAACACACTTCTTAGTCGGTTTTAGACGTGCAAGTCTTTCCCCTAATTCACGAATCGATTGCGCATTCGCAGCCGCGGCGGCGACCCGCCCCTTCGTCGCGCCCAGGCGACGAGCCACGTCGTCAATGCTGGTCGCGTGGAAGCCCTGCTCCATGAAGCATTCCGCGGCCATATGCAAAATTTCCTGCTTGCCCGGAGTCATATCGTCCCGGTCTGGTGCTCGCACTTCGGTGAAAATTCCCGACGCCACAAGCCTCGCAAGGCCCATTGTTCAGCTTTGGCGAATTATAGCGACATGAGCGTGAGGCCAACATACCTGGTATTTGCTCTCGGGCACAGTCGACATCGTACCGCTCCGCACGGCCGCGACGGTTACGAGCGGCCCACTGTTTGAGAACGTCAAATTAAGAATTCGCGGATAGCCGATTTATCGCTCCCCATCACCCGGTATACGATCAGCGTCACGGATGCCATGTGCAGGCCAGTTCGGCAACGCGGCCCGAGCGGCGTCACGCAGACCGGCCTAAGGACGGAGGAAAAAAGTGAACACCATCCCCCCGGGGTTCAGTCAAACCGAGCCGACGCTCAACCGAGATGCCTGGATGGACACTATCACTGTGCTCGAAGCCCTAACCGCCCGAAACTGCAACCCGGACGTCGAACCGGTTCGCAGGGACACGGTCCCGCCCGCCTCGAAGCCTCGGCGCAAGGTGCCGGGCGACGATGTAACCGTGCGCCGGCTGTCTCATGCAGTCGTCACGGTTGTCGAGCGTGTCACCGACCGGTCCATCCTCTTGAACTGGTGCGATCCGACGTCATGCCGTTACAGCGACCAGCTTTGGACCAAAAGGTCGGCACGGCGCTCCGGTCACTGTGCCCTCACTGGCGAGTCGATTGCGCGCGGGGATGCCGTATACGCGCCGTACACCCGTGTTTCCAACCCGCCGGCCAACGAGCAAGCCATGATTCTCGCCTCGTCGGTCAAGGACTGATCGTCGTCGCCCCAACCGCCGAGACACCCTGGCATTGAACGCGGGGTTTCAATATTTAGCTAAAGGATTTCCTGATCATGAGCGAACCACTCATTTCCGCATCCGCGTCTGGCACATTCAAGCTCGCCGGCGAAGTGGACATTACCCGGCTGGGCTACGGCGCGATGCGAATCACCGGACCCGGGATTTGGGGGCCGCCCGATGATCCGGCGGAAGCGCTTCGCGTCCTGGAATCGCTCCCGGAATCTGGAATCGATTTCGTCGATACCGCCGACTCATACGGCCCGGAAGTCTCCGAACAGCTTATCCGCGAAGCGCTGCATCCGTACAAGCATGTTCTCGTCGCGACCAAAGCAGGGCTGCGTCGCCCCGGCCCCGACCAGTGGCAGCCGGACGGACGACCCGAATACCTGCGTGAGCGCGCGCTACGCAGCCTGAAGAATCTGGGCGTTGAACAGATTGGTCTCTGGCAGTTGCATCGAATCGACCCGGCTGTCCCCGCCGACGAGCAATTCGACGCGGTCAAAGCGCTGCAAAAGGAAGGCATTGTCCGCTTTGTCGGCCTGAGCGAAGTCACCGTCGAAGAGATCAAAGCCGCATCGAAGTATTTCACGGTGGCGACGGTTCAAAATCGCTATAACCTACTCGATCGTCAAAGCGAATCCGTGCTCGAATACTGCGAAGCGAACAATATCGGATTCATCCCCTGGTACCCGTTGGCCGCTGGCAATATCGGCGCATCGTCTGACACCATAAGCGAAGTTGCCCGCGACCACGGTGCTTCGCCCATGCAAATCGCTATCGCATGGTTGCTCCACAAGAGCCCGGTGATACTCCCGATTCCGGGGACGTCCAAGCGGACGCATCTGCGGGCGAATGTCGCAGCCGCCGCTATCAAGCTATCGGACGAAGAGATGAGCCGTCTGAACGCACTCGCGAGCTGAGTTCCCTGTCGCCAGGCCGCCTGCGCGCGAGCGGCGCTCACTCGCCCCCGGCCTCAGGAACAAAGAATGCGCCGCTGATTGAGGATTGAACAACCGGAGGGCACAATCATGTCCCATCGACTCAAAACAGGCGATCGCGTCACGTGGAACAGCCTGGAAGGCACGACGACAGGCACGGTCGTGCGCCGGATCATCAGGGACACGGAACTGGACGGTCAGACTGTCGCCGCGTCGAAGGACGACCCGTATTACGAGGTCGAAAGCGAGAAAAGCGGTCAGCACGAGGTGTATCGCGCGGACGGGCTGGAGAAGGTGCACAAGCACTGACCACAACCGGGCGCACGGCGCCCGCGGCTTTCGGTACAACACAGGCGACCGCCTCAGCAGTGCGGGGAAGGCGGGCCGTGAGCAGGCACGCCTTCGCCAGTCACGGCTTCACGCCCCGCAGAGCGAATGCCCCCGCCACGCACGCCAGCATCGCCAGGCCCGCGATCAGAAACGTGTCGCTGTAGGCCATCAGGAGTGCTTCGCGAATCACCTGCTGATTGACGAGCGCAAGTGCGGTCTCGTACGTGCCGTCAAAGCGCCCGTGCGGCAGTCCCTCCGCGCGCGGCACGTGCAGTCGCGATATCACGCGCACGAGCAGCACCATGCGCTCCTGAAACGCTTGCGCATAAGGCGTCACCGCCTCACCAATGCGCGCCATGTGCAGCTTCTGACGTTCGACCACGATCTGGCTCACGACCGCGATGCCGATCGCGCCGCCCACGTTGCGCACCATGTTGAAAACGCCGGACGCCGAGCCCAGCTGCGTCTTGTCGACACCGTTCACGGCCATCACCGACAGCGCGATCACCACGAACGACTGTCCCACGCCGCGCACGATCAGCGACGGCACAATGACGTTGCGCGCGGAATCGGCGTCGAGATGAATGTTCATCAGGCAGCCCGCCGCTACCAGCAGGAAGCCGAGCGCAATTACCATGCGCGGACTCGTGCGGCGCATGAGCGGCGGCGTGAGAAACGACATGGCGAACTGAACGAGCCCATAGGGGATCATCACCATGCCGATGTCGCGCGCGCTGTATCCCTGCGCCTCGGCCAGGTAATTGGGCACCAGAAAGACGACCCCGAACGCAACGGCGCCGAACAGGAACTGCATCAGGCTGGCAAGGCCGAAGTTATACCCGGCAAGCAACCGCAGATTGATGAACGGCTGCGCGCGCCGCACCTCGATCACGACGAACGCCACCAGACCGACCGCCGCGATACACGAGAGCAGCACGATGCCGCCCGATGCGAACCAGTCCTTGCGCCCCCCCTCTTCGAGCACGATTTGCAGCGCACTCAGGCCCACGGCCATGGTCAGGATGCCTGACCAGTCGGCACTGCGCAGCCGGCCTGTGTCGACGGCGACCGGCCGGATCGCCCACGCAATCGCGGCGATCAAGGCCAGCGCAGGGGGAATCTGTAGATAGAAAATCCAGCGCCACGAATACGTGTCGGTCAGCCAGCCGCCCAACGACGGGCCGGCCGCCTGCGCCACGTTATTGGCGACCGCAAAAAGCGCCATGCCAAGCGGGTGGCGCGACTTCGGAAGTTCGGTGGCGATAAGCTGGAACGACAGCGGGATGAGCACGCCGCCAAACGCGCCTTGTAACGTGCGCGCAGCGATCATCGTGCCGATCGTCGGCGCGAGCGAACACGCCAGCGAGAAGCCCAGAAACCCGGATGCGCCCACGAGCAACACGCGCCGCGCGGAAAACACCTGCACGAGCCAGCCAGTGAGCGGAATGACGACGATTTCGGCAACCAGATAGGCGGTGGTAATCCACGATCCCTCTTCGAAGCTCGCACCCAGCGAGCCCCGTATGTCGGGCAGCGACGCGTTGGTCACGTGAACGTTCATGCCCGCCATGAAACAGCCGAACACGCCGCCAAGCACGGCGACCCACGAGCGCAGCGAGACCGCTTCTTCGTGCGATTCTTCGTGCGATTCTTCGTGCGATTCTTCGTGCGCTGTTTCGTGCGCTTCCTGAGCCCGGGGAGCGGCGGCGCTCATCGCTGCGCCCCCTTCGTATCGACCCGCGCGACGACCGACATGCCGGGCCGCAGCACGACATCGCGCGGCATGGCATCGAGCGCGATCTTCACCGGCACGCGCTGCACGATCTTCGTGAAGTTGCCGGTCGCATTGTCCGGCGGCAGCAGCGCGAATTCGGCGCCCGAGCCCGGCGCGATGCCGCTCACGCGGCCGTGCAAGGCGTGACCTGCAAAGGTGTCGACATCCAGTTCGACCGGCTCGCCAGCGCGCATCGCGGCAAGCTGTGTTTCCTTGAAGTTGGCCACCACATACACGGCGTGCATCGGCACCACGGCGAGCAGCGGTGTGCCCGCCTCCACATATTGCCCGGCACGTGCGCTGCGCTGGCCGACCATGCCGTCTTGCGTCGCGAGAATGCGCGTGTGCTCCAGGTCCAGTTGCGCGAGCGCCAGTTGTGCCTTCGCCGCTTCCAGGCGCGCGCGGGCGGCGGCGGTCGCCGCGTCGTTCTGCGCCAGGCGCTTGCGCAGCACCCCGCTCTGTTCGCGCTGGCTCTGCGCCGCCGCCACGGCGTGCGCGAGCGCCGCGCGAGCCTTGAGCGCATCGGCGCGCGCCGCTTCCCAATGCTGGCCGCTGGCCGCTTCGTCGGCAAGCAAGGCGCGATAGCGGGTCGCGTCGGCGTCCCGGCGGGCGGACTCGGCGCGCGCGGCATCCACGTCGGCTTGCGCCTGCGCGATCGTGCTGGACTGTTGCGCGAGTTGCGCGTCGAGCGTCTGCGCCGCGGCCGTGCTTTCCTGCAACGCCGCCTGCGCCTCCAGCAAGGCGGCCTGGGCGGCCTGCACTTTCGCGCGGTAATCACGGTCGTCCAGCGTCGCGAGCACGTCGCCGCGACGGACCGGCTGGTTGTCGTCGACCATGACGTTCGTCACGTAACCCGACACGCGAGGGCTGACCGTGACGACGTCGGCGCGCACGTAGGCGTCGTCAGTCGTTTCGATGAAACGCGCCACCCGCCACCAGTGCCAGCCCCAAACCGCAGCCACGAGGACCGCCAGCAACGTCCCCGCGACGATCCACGGACGCCGCGCGCGGCGCGCGGACGTGATGGTCTGAACTTCGGTATCAACAGTCGTACTCATGCAAACAGTCTTCTTTTGAAATGGGTGATGTGAGAGGTGCGCTCAAGGCTGCCAGCCGCCACCGAGCGCCTTGAACACGGTGACCTGATCCAGCGCGACTTGCTGGGCCGACTGCGCGAGCGCGGCGTCGTCGGCGATCAGGCTGCGCTCCGCGTCGAGCACGCCGAGCGAATCGATCGCCCCGGCGCGGAACTCGCGCTCGGCGAGCGCGAAGGCGCGCGCGTGCCCGGCGCGCGCCGTCTCCAGTGCATCGTGCTCGCGCCACGCCGCGCCATAACGGACGAGCGCCTGCTCGGTCTCCTGCAAGGCGCGCAATATCTGCGCGTCGAATGCGGCGCGCGCCCCCGCGTCGTCGGCGCGCGCCGCGCCCAACTGCGCCCGGTTCGCCGCGAGATTGGGAAAGTTCCAGCTAATGAGCGGCCCCACGCTCCACGCGAGCGCATACGGGTTGCCGAGCGAGGCCGGGTGACCCGTGGTCGAGAGCCAGTTGACGGAGCCGCCCAGCGTGATCGACGGATACAGTGCGGCCTGCGCCACGCCCACGCGCGCGTGCGCCGCCGCGAGTCTGCGTTCGGCCTCGCGCAGATCGGGACGTCTGCGCATCAGCGCCGCGCCGTCGCCCACCGGAAAAGGCTGCGCGAGCGTGGGCGGTTGACGGCATGCCTGCGCCGCGGCCGGGACATCGGCGGGCGGGCGCCCCAGCAGCACCGCCAGCTCGTAGAGCGCCGCGCGGTGTTCGCCGTCGAGCGCGGGCAGGCTCGCGCGCGTGTCGTCAGCAAAGGCGCGCGCGCGGGCAAGCTCCATGGACGAAACGAGACCCAGCGCCTGCTGCCGCTGCGTGAGCGACGCAATGCGCTCGGCGATCGCCAGTGAGCGCTGCGCGACGTCGAGCCGCCCGGCGTACGCGCAGGCTCGCGCATACGCCGCCGCCGTTTCGGCGGCCACGCTCACGCGCAAGGCGTCCGACGCGGCTTGTTGCGCGTCGGCATCCGCGTGCGCGGCGTCCACGAGATGATGCACACGGCCCCAGAAGTCGATTTCCCACGACAGGGCGAAACCCGGCGCCCAGCCGAAGCGCGACGGCGCGCTGCCTGTGTCGCGCGCGGCGGCCACGATCTGGTCGTTCTCGTGCTGGCCGTAATCCACGCCGAATGAGGCCTGCGTTGACGGCAAGCGCGCGGCATCCGCCTGCGCCAGCATCGCACGGGCACGCGAGACGCGCGCCGCCGCGACGCCAAGGTCGCGGTTCTGCGCCAGCGCCTCGCGAATCAGCGCATCCAGCGCCGGGTCGTCATAGAGCTGCCACCAGTGATCCGGCGGCGCGGCAGACACCGCCTGCGGCACCGATACGGCCGCATCGAAAGGCGCACGCTCGGCGGCGCCGGCAACAGGCGCACGATACGGTTCAGTGACGGAGCAGGCGGCAAGCGTCGCGGCGAGCAGCACGCTGGATGCCACCACCAGGCCTCGGGCATGAGCGGCAAAGCGGCGCGCCGGAATTCCCGGCGGTGAAAGAAAGGTTGGAGCGGCAGGCATCGGGAATCATGAAATGAATCGGTCATGCCATGGTATGTTGACGCTCCCTGTTCATCGCGCGCGAGATGCGCATTCATCGTCGAGAAATGGACACGTGAACGATTTTTTTCAGGTGCTGGACGCTTCCGACAAAGCGCAGCAAATCGGTGTGCTGGCCACCAACTCCGCCGCCGGCGATGAGTTCGCCCCGCACACCCACGCGCAGGCCCAGATGATCCTGTCCATCGACGGGGTCATGATCGTGCGCACCGGCGACGGCAACTGGATCGTGCCGCCCGGCCGCGCCGTCTGGGTGCCCGCGGGCATCCGCCACGGCATCGAGATGGCCGGCGACGTGCGCATGCGCTCCCTCTTCGTCGCCCACGAAGTGCGCCCGAGCCTGCCGCGCGAGTGCCGTGTCATCGGCGTGAGCGGACTGTTGCGCGAACTCATCCTCGCGACGAGCGGTCTGCCCGCCGATTACGACCTGAGCCATCGCACGGGTCGCGTGCTTGCCTTGATACTCGACGAAATCGAAATCGCCCCGTCGCTCGACCTGCATGTGCCGATGCCGCGCCATCCCGCACTGGCGGTGTTGTGCGCCAACCTGATTCGCGAGCCGTCCGAGCCGGTCACGCTCGCCTCGTGGGCGAGCGCCGCGAACATGAACGCCCGCACGCTCGCGCGCATCTTCCGGCGCGAAACCGGCATGACGCCAGGCGCATGGTGGCGCCATACGCGCCTGCTGTTGAGCCTGCCGCGCCTCGCGGCAGGCGCATCGATTCTCGAACTCGCGCTGGAGCATGGGTACGACAGTCCGAGCGCGTTCGCCGCCATGTTTCGCAAGGTGCTGGGCGTGCCGCCCAGCGAGTATTTGCGGCAAAAATAGCGCGTGAGCGGAGTCGGGAAGCCGGAACCGTCGTCCATTGCGCGACGACGTCGCACCCGCTTCTTTCAGGTGAAGCGATGAGGGCGATATTCGTACCTCCGGCAATGTGCACGTCGTGTCAGGACGCGACGTGTTACGATTTCCTGCTTGTTGTTGTCGCAGTTCTCTCGCACAAACATGCGCAAACTAGCCAGTCGACTTCTCTTGTTGACTCTCGCCATGCCGCTCCCGGCACTGGCGCTGGGCAACGATAATCCAGACTACGATCAATGCATCATGCATTCGTTGAGGGATAGTCAGAGCAGCTTCGCGGCGCGCGCAATTCGCACCTCGTGCGACGCGCTTTACAGAAACGGCGCAATGCTTTTGCCGCGCGAAAGAGCGTACCACCTGTGTGTCCTGCAAAATGTGCAGACCGTCAGAAGCGCTTTTGCCGTCAATGAAATACTGCATGCGTGTCGACGTCAAAATCAGATGTAGGGCGCCGTTGATGATTGCAGCCTTTACATTCGCGCGATATTACGCAGGCAACGCTTCCCATGGCACACCCACCTCCCGGCGCTTGACCGGCAAATCGATCAATGCGTGGCGAGAGGTCGCGCTCGCCTGGCGCCTGCCCGAACGCACCTGCTGCTTCGGCATGAAGTAACGGATCGCGCCGTTCATTTTCTTCAGCGTCGATATCAGGATTCATGCATGTCCCGCGCCGAACGTCTCCTTCAGCTTCTGCAAGTGTTACGTCGTTATCGACGTCCCGTGAGCGGCCAGGCCCTCGCAGACGAACTCGGCGTGAGCATCCGCACGCTATACCGGGACATCGCCAGCTTGCAGGCGCAAGGCGCCATGATCGAAGGGGAGCCAGGCATTGGCTACGTGATGAAACCGGGTTTCATGCTGCCACCCATCATGTTCGGCTCGGAGGAACTCGATGCCCTGGTGCTGGGCATGCGCTGGGTGGCCGATCGCGGCGACAAGACGCTATCCGCCGGTGCATTGAGCACACTGGCGAAGATAGCCGCCGTATTGCCCACCGAATTGCGGCGCGAACTGGAGGAATCGTCACTGCTCGTCGGCGCGCCATTGACAAGACCTACCCACACAATCTCGCCGGACCTCCTGCGAGCCGCGGTCCGCGCAGAGCGAAAGCTCGATATCACTTACGTGGACAGCGCGGGTGTTCACTCCCGGCGCGTCGTTTGGCCCTTTGCCCTGGTGTATTTCGACCAGGCGCGCGTGCTGATGTGCTGGTGCGAGCTTCGAGCCGATTTTCGCAATTTCCGTTCGGATCGGATCGTGAACGTCGAGCAGATGGACGCGCGTTACCCAAAGCGGCGTTCCACCCTGCTTCGTGAGTGGCGCAAGCTCAATCAGGTGGCCAGCCGCACCATACTGCCAGAATTTGACAGTATGGATCATTAAACTGAAGCTCCTTTCATGGCAAGGAGTTCAGAATGAAGTTCGCATCGGTTCGTGTTGTCACCCCGGATATCGAAAGGCTGGTCGAGTTTTATCAGCGGCTTTCCGGCATCGAGGCTATGCGTCTGGCCGATGGATTTGCCGAAATGCGATTCGAGGGCTTGACGCTTGCGATCTCATCCGAGCACCTGATCCGGCTTTTCAATGTCGGCGCTGCCACCGCCGCGGCCAATCAATCGGCGATCCTGGAGTTCGAAGTGGACGACGTCGACGCGCTGTTCGAACGGATGAAGGCGTCCGGAACAAACATCGTGATGCCGACGACGTTGATGCCTTGGGGCAATCGCTCGCTCCTGCTGAGCGACCCGGACGAGAACCTCGTGAACCTGTTTTCTCGACCTGGGCGTTGAGAAAAAACCGCCGTAACGGCGATGACGGTTTCGATCCGTTCGCCGGTGCCGTTAATGCCCCGCTTCGCGAATATGCAGCGCGTTGTTCAGCGAAACGACCCCAGCGACGGCGCTGGCCACATCGCCCGCGCGCTGGATCTGGGATTCATCGGGTACCGATCCAACAAGATCGACCTTCCCGTTCCTGGCCAGCACATTGACGTTGGACATCTGCAAACCCTTCGTGTGTACGAGAGCGTTTCGTACCGCCTTTTCCAGCTTGCGGTTTGCCTGATGTTGCGCTTTGCGTTGTGCCTTTGCGGAAGGTGCGGCCTGTGGTGCAGAGGCTACCGCCGGGTTCGTCGCCTCACCACTCTCCTGTGCATAGGCATGGCTTCCGGAAACCAGTAAAACTGCAATAGCGACAGTACCCAACAAGCTGTTCGATCTCATTTTCCCTCTTCCAAAATATCATCAAAGCGCAGCGACTGCCGGGTATCACGCGCTCAAGCTCGCGCGCCCGGACTCATTTGCCGACGGCTGGCGTATCGCACCGCGGCGGAAGCCATCATCTCCGGGTCAATTTTCTGGATCAACACCTCGTATTGGAAAGCACTTTTCCAGAATCACGAGGCTGGAGATCAGTCAGGGATCGCTCCACATCGCCGGAACGACAGGTGAAACGCGCGGCGCGTGAACCCCAAACTGACGTCGGCGAGCTATTTAAAAGCGATGCCGCAAGCCGGCATGCACGGCCACCTGGTTCACGCCGCTCGATTGTTGCGCCACCACGCCGTTGTAGATGTCCGCATGAGCGCCGCCCGCTGCGTGCTGAACGACCGTGTTCAACACGAGATCCGTTCGTTTGGACAACGCATAGCTCATCACAAGGTTGATCTGGTGATACTTCGGCCTTGCGTCGTCGTAGTGGACGCTGCCCGAGACGAAGTTGTAGCCACCGCCGACCAGTAAGGCGGGCGTGATGTTATACATCGACCACACCTCGTAGCTATCGAATATCACGGTGCTCGTCGTGCCGTTGGCTTCGGCGAAACGCGTATTCGTATAGTTCGCGCCGACGATCGCGCGGCCCATTCGATACGTCGTGCCCGCACCGATGACCTGTTCGCTCGCGGGTTGTCCCACATAGCCGAAGACGCCCACGTTGGTCGAACCGTTCTTGACGAAGTTGCCGTCCGGAAATTGCGTGCCTGGATTCCTGGCAAACAGATAGCCGGCTGCCACATACAGATTGCCCATCGCATAGCTCGCGCCGCCCGCGATGGTGCTGTTGCGGCCAAACTGTCCGGCGACGCCGCCGAACGCATACATGCCGCTCACCGTGAAGCCGCCCATCGTCGGGCTCACGTACTTGACCGAGTTATTGACGCGAAACGCGTCGTTGGTATTGTCGATATCGTTGGCATGCGCGAGGATGCCGCCCCAGGATTGAAGATTGAGCGTGGTGGGGCCGACATAATCGACGATGGAGTCGTACTGGCGTCCCATCGTCAGCTTGCCGGCCAGAGGATGCGAAAGGCCGACCCACGCCTGACGTCCGAATTCCAGGCCGCCCTGCCCGAGCTTGCCGTTATACGAATTGAAGCCGTTTTCAAGGATGAAAATCGCTTTCAGGCCGCCACCCAGTTCTTCCGATCCCTTCAGGCCCCAGCGGCTGCCCAGATTCGTGCCGCTTGCGGCTTCCCAGAGCGACTTGCCGCCCGAATTGCTGACATAGGTGATGCCGTTATCGACGATGCCGTAGAGCGTGACCGAGCTTTGTGCGAATGCGGGTGAGGCGATGAGCCCTGCGAGTATATAAACGACGACCTTTTTCATGGCGAAGTATGGAGTTTCGATTTGAAGGATGAGCGAAGCCCGGCGGGTTCTATATAGAGTCTGCCTGGGCGTTCTTTTTAATATTTCGTATACCGAACTAAATAGAAAAAGCCACGAGCTAGCTCGTGCGAACGAGCTAGCCCGACTTACATGCCGGAGTCGAGCAACTTCATGAGTTTGCGCATGGCGGCGGGAATCGGCGCGATGATCGGCACGCTGAAGCGCGTGGCCAATCCGATGGCGGCCTGCCCCAACGGGCCGCCTCCGATCACAACGGCTTCGGCCCCGTCGAGATCGATGCACGCCTTGACCGCCTGCGCGAGCGATGCTTCGAGTTGCGCCGCATCGGCCGCCAGTGCCAGCGGATCCTCTCGGGTCAGGCGAATGCCGGTGTAACGTTCGCTGACGCCCAGATCGCTCACGCTCCGCGCGATCGGCACGACGAGCTCCGGCGTGACCGTGGCAATGCCGAAACGCCTGCCGCCATGTGCCGCTTCGAGAATCGAGGCTTCGCAGATGCCGACAACCGGCTTGTCGGTGAGTGCGCGTACCTTGTCGATTCCCGGATCGCCAAAGGCGCTGACCACCACGCCCGCGAATGCCCCGTCGCGGCGCTTGAGACTCGCCACCACTTCGTCACCCGCCTCACGCAGGCGCTGCGCATCGAGAATCATCGGCACGCCGCGTGCGGCGGTTTCGCCGATCACGCGGTAGCCTTGCGGTGCGCACGACTGGGCGATGGCCACCATCATGGCTGTCGTGTCGGTGGAGGTGTTGGGGTTCAGGAGCAGGATGTCGTGCATGATTTTTTATGTCTGAAGAGTTCAACCGTTCGCAGGCGCCGCGCCATTCGGCATGGCGGCCGGATCGGCGGCGTCGTCGAGCTTGCGGCCATAGGTTTCCGGGGCAAGCTGAATGCTGAAGGTGAAGATGGCGTACATCAGTGCGATGAGACCGAACACGCCACTCACACCGTGAAGATCGAACAAACGGCCCGTCACGAGCGGCATCAGTGCGCCGGCGGTGGTGCCGAGCGCGAGTATGAACGATGTGCCGAACGCGCGGACACGCGTCGGAAAAAGCTCCGGCGCATAGATCCAGATCGTCGTGTTGAGCAGCAGCACGAAGAACTGGAAGATGGCGCCGCAGGCAAGAATCATCAAGACATTGTGGGCGAGGAAGCCGAAGCCGAGCGCCGCGAGACAAGCCAGCACCGCGCCGATGGTGAGCACGCGCTTGCGCGGGAAGTGATAGCCGAGCAGCGATGCCGCCGTCGCGCCGCAAAGGCTGCCGCCCTGCATGATGAGCGTGAACACGAGACTCTTCGTGATGGTGTACCCCTGCGCGACGAGAATCGTGGGCATCAGCGTGAGCACCGAAATCTGCGCGCCATATGTCATCCAGATTGCAACGCCGACCGAGAGCGTGCGACGTGCGAGACGTCCGCGAAAGATCTCGAGTACGTTGACCTTGTCGCGAGCCGGCGCCTTCTCCATGTCCTCGGTGATATAACGCGTCACCGCAATGTGCTTGTCCGTCAGCTTGCCCGCGGCGAGCTTGCTGAGGACCACGTTCGTGTCGTGCGCGCGGCCCTTTGCCAGCAGGAAACGCGGCGTCTCCGGAATGATGTGCCGATAAAATGCGCCCAGGATGGCAGGCACCACGAGGCAGGCGAACAGCCAGCGCCAGCCATCCGGACCGGGAAAGACGGCGAAAACCGCGAGGCCGAACGCGGGCGCAAGAAAGTTGCCGAGGCCGCCCGCGCCGACATTCACAAGGCCGACCGCCGTGCCACGAAACTTCTGTGAGCAGAACTCGGCGAGCATGGTCACGGCGACGGCGACTTCCCCGCCCAGCCCGAAGCCGACAATCGCCCGCCCGGCGCACAGCACAAGGAAACTGGGCGCCAGCGCGCAAATGACGGCGCCCAGCGTGAACAGCAGCAAATCGGCGGTGAGCATCATGCGGCGGCCAAAGCGATCGGCGATGTAGCCCGATACCAGCCGGCCGATCGCCGCTGAGGCAAACGTCACCGTATTCAGCATGCCGATATCGGTCGCGCTCAGCCCCCAATGCTCGCGAAGCATGGGCGCGATTAGTCCGATCGAGTTCTGTTCGAAGCTGTCGAACAAGCATCCGATCAGGATCAGAAAGATGATGGTCTTGTGTGCGGAGGTGACGCCTATGTCGTTGAGTGCGCGGTCGAGCTGCGTAGCGTTTGCGGAATCGGCAGCGCTTGTACTCGAAATTCCGGTCATGATCGCCTCTGTAGGGTTAGTGACGGGAGCACCCGTCGCTCCGTCTGTGAGGCGATCCTAAGATTTCATTTTTTAAAAAACAAGAAATTTAAATTTCATATCGCGCGCCGTGTAACCCCTTGTGCGTGCAACGTTTTTCCGTGCACCAACTCTGACGTCCACTCGATTCGAGCCGCACATTTACCGTGCGAAAACCACGATGAAAATTGCGTTTCTCACTAGTTCGAGGCGCAACCCTTGAGATCGCGCCTCATGTCAGTGCAATCCAAAATTCTCAAAATAACAACAGGTGAAATCGAAATTTCATGCGGCTCAGGCGTCAAAGCTCGTCCATGTGATCGTGCGCCGACTCGATCGCGCTCAAACGCTTGCGACCGCGATCGCCTGCGTGCTCAAGCACTTTGGTCGCCAGCAAGCCACACAGGCCGAGCACGGCCACGTGATTGTCGAGCGGACCGGGCGCGGCCGTATCGCAGTTGATCGACCATGTAACGCCTGCGTGCTCCGGTGCCAGTTGATCCGCGATGTACAGCGACTTCGCGTTGGCCGACGCGGCGTAGTCGAGAATGGCATCGGTCTGCGGCACGCGGCGGCGCAAGCCAAAAACGATCACGACGTCGCGAGCCTCGATGCTCGCGAGATGTTCGCCGATCGTCTCCCCCGGACCGGGCAACGCAATGACGCGCTCCACCACCTGGAGAATCTGCCAGCGAAAATAACTCGCAAAGGGCTGGCTGCTTCGAAAACCGAACACGAGCACCTGCCGGGCATCGACGATCGCCTTGGCGATCGCATCGATTTGCGCGTTCGAAAGCCGTCCGAACGTCCCCGTCAAATTTGCCGCACCCTGACTCGCATGCGCCTCAAGCGCGTTTTTGCTCGCTTTGGTCGTGGCGGCCGACAGGAGCAGCGCCGCGCCCTCCTGCTTTTCGTCGCGGACATGACGCCGGGCTTCTTCGTAGTTCGGATAGCCCAGCCGGCGAACGAAGCGACTGACGGTCGCCCTCGACACGCCCGCGAGATCGGCCAGCTCCGCGCCTGTGTAGCTGGCGAGATCGCCGGGGAAATCCAGAACGAATTCCGCGAGCCGGCGTTCGGTCGCAGGAAGGTCGTTCATCTGCGATCGGATCCGCCCGACGAAGGAGCGCGGGGTAGCTTGCATGGTCGTTAGGTTGATGGCGTCGCGGAGGGTGGGATGAGCCGGTTTGGCGGCATGAGGTGTTCGTGGGCGATTGCCTGACACGGACCCACGAACTCCGACGGATTATAGCTTTGCCGGAATGGGAGCCAGGGGAGGCAGGGAAGTGCCCTCACGCGCCGGACCGTGGCAAACTCGGGGCAAATTCGGGGCGAAGCGACACCTCGTCGTAGCCGCCAAAGGCGCCCAGGTTCCCGGAGGCCGGCGACGGTGGGCAATCGGTTGTTCTGACGCACTCTTGAGGTATTCCCTGCGATGTCGACCACTCCCGATGCCGAATCCGTCGAAATACGCCTCGATCGAGTCGTACAACTGTTCGACAACCACGACCCCTACCCTTTCAGGGAAAGAGGCCTTGCCGGGGCGGCGGAGACCTATATCGTTGACAACGCCGAAAGCGTGTCCGCTCGACGCCCCCTTCGGATCGTTGTCCACTTGCCCGCGCAGGAGGCCGAATCGCAAGCCGCCGCCGTGCTCGGCGAAGCGATCGCCAACCATTTCCGGGAACGCTCCGACGCGGCGGAGCACGCCTTGCGCAAGCTCTTTCGCGATGGACGTCGCTCGCTCGCAATCGGCCTGACCGTGCTCGGCGTGTGTCTGCTCGGCGCCGCGTGGGTCGAAAATTTCCCCGGCTATCGGTTTCCGAAGCTCGTTGCCGAAGGGCTGATGATCTTCGGCTGGGTCGCCAACTGGCGGCCGATGGAAATCTTCCTCTACGAGTGGTGGCCTATCGTGCGGCAACGCAATATCTACCAGCGCCTTGCCAAAGCGCCCGTACTCGTGAAGTCGACTGGCTAAACATTTCGTAATACTGATTGATAGATCGGCAGGAACACGGCATCCTGCCGGACTTTTGGGGAACGGCTCCGCGCCGGTCAGGTGGTGTGGCGCCTCAGCGCGTTCGAGCACACCCGCCCCCGCAGCGCGAATCGCATCAATCGAACAAATCCGGCTCGACACGGGACACGCCGGAATCGGGGAGCGCACCGGCTCGCACCTGCTCCAGCAGGTCCGGGGGCAGCCAGACCTCTTCCAGTTTGCCGATCCCCCCTTCGATCAACTGCTGCAAGAAGAACGACGGTTTGCGGCCGGTCGCTTCGGCCAGCAGCCGCAGCCTGCGTTCGATGCCCGGATCGATGCGCACTCCCACCACCTTCAATTTCTCTGCCTTCCTGGGTCTAGCCAACCTGCGCTCCATGATTTTCAATGAACACGCATTTTACGGGCAAATCCTTACTAGCCCGGTCTCGCCGTAGCACGGACATCTCGCTGCGATAACACGCCGATTGTCCGTGCGCTATCGTGTCGGCTCGCCATCAGGCCCGCAAGCAACAGGAATTGTGCGCCTCGTTCAGCAGCGCCGCCGCCTGGAGCACGGCTTCGCGCAACGCGACGCCGTGCATTGCGGCGCGTTGGCGCATCACTCGTGGCGCGTCGCGCCTCTTACTTTCGCGACCTGGCTGGCGTCGACCGCGCCCGCGTGATTCGACCATCCACTGCGCACGAAGGTCGCCAGCGCGGCCACGTCATCGTCGCTCAAACGGCTTGCGAAGCCCGGCATCGGCAGGACCGATGGCGCCTTCGCGGTCGACGGCGTTTGCGCGCCGTTGAGAATCACGCTGACGAGCCCGGCCGGGTCCGATGCGTTCACGACGGTCGCACCGTCGAGATGCGGGAACACGCGCGGCGCGCCCTTCCCGTTCACGAAGTGACACGCGCTGCAATTGTCGAGATACAGCCGCTCGCCGAGCGTGAGATTGCGCGCCGCCGTCAGCCTGGCCGCCGTCGTGCCCGCGTCGCCTGGCGCATGGCCCGGCGTCGCCGCGGCATCGCCGGCTTGCGCGCCCGCCGGCGACAACGTCTTCAGATACGCGGCAATCGCGTTGAGATCGGCATCGCTCAAATGCGACGTGCTGTTATAGACCACCGACGTCATTTCGCCTGCAACCGCGGCCTTGCTGTTGCGGCCGGTTTGCAGGTAATCGACGATGTCCTGCTCGCTCCAGTGCGACATGCCGCGCAGCGCGGGCACGTTCCAGCCGTTGAGCTTGCCGCCCGCCAGGAACAGCGCATGGCTGCTGTCGAGCGCCTTCTCGTTCATCGCGAAGCCGCGCGGCGTGTGGCAACTGCCGCAATGGCCGAGACTTTCCACCAGGTAAGCGCCGCGGCGCACCTGCTCGCTCGCGCCGTCCGGGCCCTTGAACGGCTGGTCCGAGGTGAACGCCCAGTTCCACAGCGCCATGCCCCAACGCTGGTTGAACGGGAAGCTCAGGTCCGTCGCGGGCGCGGGATCGTCGCTCGGCGCGACGCCCTGCATGAAGTACGTGTAGAGCGCGTGGATATCGGCGTCCGAAATCTTCGCGTACGAGGGGTAAGGCATGGCCGGATACAGATGCGAGCCGTCGGCCCGGATACCCGTGCGCACGGCGGCGGCGAACTGCGGCTCCGTGTAGTTGCCAATGCCCCCGTGCTTACCCGGCGTGATATTGGTCGAGTAAATCGTGCCGATACCGCTCACGATCGGCAGTCCGCCCGTATACGGTTTGCGCCCCGCCGCGCTGTGACAGGCCATGCAGTCGCCCGCGCGCGCCAGATATTCGCCCTGCTTGATGAGCGCGGCCTGCGGGTTCAGCGCGGCGGCCCCGGTCTGCGCCTGTGGGGCCGCGGCGGCCAGCGAAGCGCCGAGCGCCGCGGTCGTCATGAGCGCCGCGGACGTGAGAGTCTTGAGGAAATTCATGACGATCATGCCTGCACGAGAGGACCGGGGTTCTTGAGGTACTGTTCCTTGATCGCGCGAGCGGCGAACAGCGTGATCGCGCCAATGGTCGCGGTCGGATTGGCCTGGAAGTTCTGCGGAAACGCATTGCCGCCCGGCACGAACACGTTGTGCACGTCCCAGCTTTGCAGATAGCGGTTCAGCGCGCTCGTTTGCGGCGAATCGCCCATCACCGCGCCGCCGACGTTGTGCGTCGACACGTATTTGGTGATGTCCCAGTGCGAGTCCATCGCGAGGAAGCTTTCGCTGAAGCTGTCCGGATTCAGTTCCTTCGTGACATCGAGCACGATCTTGCGCAGATGCTGCTGAAGCTTCAGCTCGTTCTGCTTCCAGTCGAAGGTGATGCGCAATAGCGGCTGGCCCCACGGGTCCTTGTAAGTCGGATCGAGATCGACATAATGATCGCGATACGACATGCAGCTCGTCGTGATGCTGATCTTCATCGAGTGGCCGTACCAGTCCTGCATGCCCTCCTTCCACCCCCGGCCCCACGCGGGCGTGCCGTGCGGCAACGCGGTGCCGATCGGCGCGCCGGTCGACTGCGCGCTCTGGATCTTCGCGCCGCCGATGAAGCCGAGCGACGGGCCATCGTAGTTGCCCGGCGAGATGTCGTTGAACAACTGGCCGGTCGCGCCCGCCGTGGCGAACGGATTGAAGTGCTTGTCCTTGAAAAAGAGCGTCGCGCCGCCATTGCTCAGGAATGCGTAATTACGGCCCACGACGCCCTTGCCGCTCACCGGATCATACGGCTTGCCGATGCCCGAGAGCAGCATCAGGCGCACGTTGACGAACTGGAAGCCCGCCAGCACGACGATCTTCGCGGGCTGGAACACTTCGTTGCCGTGCGCGTCGGCGTAGGTCACGCCTTTCGCGGTCTTGCCGTCGGCGTGCATGTCCACGCGCAGCACGTTCGCGTTCACGCGGTACGAGAAGTTCTCCATGCGCTTGAGCGCGTCGAGCACGGCCGTCTGCGGCGAGGCCTTCGAGAAGTTCAGGCACGGATACTTGCTGCAATAGCCGCAGTAATTGCACGGCGCGATCTGGTTGCCGTACGGATTGGTCCACGCGCGCGAGACGTTCGCGGACGGATTCGGGAACGGGTGATAGCCGAGCTTGCGCGCCGCGTCGGCGAACATCGTATTGTTCAGCGTGTCTTCGAGCGGCGGCAGCGGAACGGGATTCGAACGCGGACCTTCGAACGGATCTCCGCCCTCGACGATCTTGCCGCGCAGATTGCCGGTCTTGCCCGAGAGGCCGCAAACCTTGTCGAAAAAATCGTAGTACGGCTCGATCTCGTCCCATGTGAACGGGAAATCCTGCACCTGCATGCCCGCTTCGAGCTGGCCCGGCTTGTAGGCGCGATCGGCGTAGCTCTTGAGCTTGATGTCGGTCGGCGTCGGGCGCATCAGCACGCCGGTCCAGTGCAGGCCCGAACCGCCCACACCGGTGCCCGGCACGAAAGCACCCCACTTGCGCGTGGGCAGCGCGGTGTCCTGCGCCGAATGGCGCACGGTGAGCGCGCCGTCGCGCGGCGTCACCATGATCTTGTTGCGCACGCCGTAGGCGTACTGGTCGGCCGGCTTCGGATACGCGAAGTCGGCATTGCTGCGGTCCTCGCCGCGTTCCAGCGCGCGCACCTTCAGGCCCGCCTGCGCCAGTTCGATGCTCATGAGCGAGCCGGCCCAGCCCAGTCCGACGACGACGACGTCGACTGCGTCATTGGTTATTTTTGCCACGGTTATCCTCGATGATTCTGACTACGCGTTGTTCTGCGTGAAAGGTCGGCGCTCAAGCGCGAAGACCGTTCAGGCTCACGGGCCCGAGCGGATATTTCACGTTGTGCTGCGAGACCCATTCGAGGAAGCTCGCCCGTGCTCCGGGAAATCCAATGGCAATCCAGGCCTTCATGCCTTTATTGCCGCCGTACATGGGATCGGAGAGATACCCGTTCTTCGAATCGGAAAGCAATTCGCCGAAGAACTGGCTGGCCTTGAGCGCGCTTTCGCCGCCCTCGGCAAAGGGGATGTCGTCGCCCTGGAGCGCTTTCAGCACGGCGTCCTGCGCGGCGGCGTCGAGTTCGCCGAAGCCCTTGCGATACTTCTGGCGGCAATACCCATTCGTCAACTCGATGCCACGCCGATAAATCTGCTGCGGCGTATAGGGCAATTGATAACCGAGTTCCTTGGGCGCCTGCGTATTGAACGGTCCTTGCAGATAAATTTCGTGGCCGAAATCGCCATGCATCTGCTGATCGATGAACACCGGCACGTTGGTTTCGAGCGCGCCGGGACCGCGCCCGTCGCCGGGAATCAGCCGGTCGCAGGCCGCGAGCATGAACGCCCATTCATCGGCGGAGAAAAATGCCGGGCGATACGTCTTCAGGTCCGGCGCGGCCATTTCGGCGGCTTCGGCGGCGCTCAGCGTGTTGACGAACACGCCCATGGTCGGGAGCGCCAGCACAGCCGAAAGGAGGAATCTACGTCTTGAAGTCGAAATGTCAGACAACATGGCACGGGTTGTTCAGCGATTGCGAGAGGTCGAAATAGGCCTGAACCGTTTGCCGACACCCCAGAGCCGCTTCACAGCGGGGCGTCGGTCATCGTTTCAGTGTTTTGGATCGCGACCATACCACAAAGTTGTCGTACATCAATGACAAGTCGGCAATTCTCGCCCGGTTGCCCTTGTCAAGGCATCCGGGGTCTTGAATACACAAGCAGCGCGGCATTAACCGCAAACTTGATCGTCGTAATCCACCGCAAGTGACCATGCCGGGTCGTCGTGCGCTTGCCAGTACGCGTCGAATAACCCCCGCGTCACCGGCCCCGCCTGCCCGTCGCCAACCGGGGCGCCGTTCAACCGGGTCACCGGCATGACGCCGCCTGCCGTGGACGTGATGAAGATTTCGTCGGCGTCGCGCAGTTGCTGCTCGGACATCCGACCGGCACGGACGACCATGTCACGCCGTGCGGCGAGATCGAATACGGTCTGTCGCGTGATCCCGTGCAGGACCCCCGCCTCGGGGGTAAAAAGCTGGCCGCCTTTGGCCACGAAGATGTTGAACCCCGGGCCCTCGGCGATGGCGTCGTCGGTCGTCTTGATGACAACGGTCTCGGCCCCGGCGTCGTAGCCCTTGAGCAGCGCCGTGACCAGATCGAGCCAGTGATAGTTCTTGATCTGCGGATCGACCGAGGCGGGCGGGATGCGCCGCACGTCGTCGATCACGTGCAGATGCATTCCTTCGCGAAGCTGCCTTTCGTTCGCCACCGAGCCATACGGCACGGCGAACGCGACGAACTGGTTGACCGCATCGCGCGGGTCGCGACTGAAGGTCGGCGACACGCCCCGCGTGCAAAGCATTTCGACGTAGGCGTTGCGCAGCCCCGAGCGTCGTACGCATTCGGCGAGGATGTCGCGCAGCGCGTCGTCGGTGAGGTCGACGCGCAGCCGCAGTTTATCGAGCGAACGACGGAATCGCGCGATATGACTGTCGAGCCGGAAAAAGCGGCCATTCCACACGTGCACGGTGTCATAGGTCACGTCCGAATGCAGCAGTCCCCAGTCGAGCACGGAGATGCGCGCTTCAGAGAGCGCGATGAACTGCCCGTTCATATAGGCCGCGCCGCGCGGATACGTAAGACCGTCGAGACGGCCGATGTCCTGAGCGCTCATGGCTGCCCCTCCGTCACCGCTTGCCCCGGATGAAAATCGACGGTCGCGATAAAGGCCGCGGGATCGGCGTCGAACGCCTTGCGGCTCACGATCGCGTTGACACCCGTCGCCCGGTCGAACGACAACACGCCATCGAGATGATCGATCTCGTGCTGGATCAGTTCGGCTTCCGCCTGCCCGAGTGTCTCGCGCACCTGACGCTCGCCGTCGAGCGTCGTGAAAGCAACCGAAACCGACACGTGACGCAGCACACGCACCAGCATATCGGGAAAGCACATGCAGTCGTCCCACACCGTCATGGTCTGCGCGCTGTGCCAGACGATCTCCGGGTTGATGATGACCGACGGCCAGCCCGGCAATGCCAGCGCGATCAGACGGCGGTTCACGCCGATCTGGGGCGCGGCGATGGCGCGGCCGAAGCCGTGTTCGGCGCGAAACGCGGCCAGTGCGTCAGTGAGGGCGCGTGCGTCGGCCACCACGCTGACCACGCTCTGATCGGCGAGCGGCGTGGAGCGCTCGCGCAACGACGGGGTACCGACCGGCAGGATCGAGTTCATTGCGATACCTCGGTGAGTGCCTGTTTCTGGCCGCCCTTGAACGTCGAGATGGTGGCGGCGGGATGCAACAGATCGCCATGCTCGTCAAACTGCACGCGTCCGGTCACGCCGTCGAATGCGACCTTGTGCAGGCCCTCGACCACGCGCTCCGGCGCCGTCGACTGCTGATCGAGCATCGCATGATAGATCGCCTGCATTGCGTCGTACGCGTAGGGTGCGTAGAGCTGGACCGGTTCGCCGTAACGCGCCTGAAACTTCTTCTGGAACGCCGGGCCGCCCGGCATCTTCGCGAGACTGCGGCCGCCGTCCGCGCAGTACAGATTGCCGTTCAGGGCATCGCCGGCAAGCCGTGTGATCTCCTGCGTGCACAGCCCGTCGCCGCCGAGCAGGGGCACGGCGATTCCGTACTTGCGCATCTGCTTGAGCATCGGGCCGCCCTGCGTGTCCATTCCGCCATAGAAGATCGCGTCCGGGCTCCGGCCCTTGATCAACGTTAGCGCCGCGGCGAAATCGAAGGCCTGATCCGTCGTGTACTCGCGCGCGACGACCTGCGCACCGTCCGCCCCGACATCGTGTGCGAACACGTCGGCAATGCCCTGCCCATAGGCGGTGCGATCGTCCATCACCGCGATCCGGCCGGCGTGAAGCTTTTCGCTTGCGTAGCGGGCCACGGCCGCGCCGAGGAAATCGTCGTTCGCCAGCATGCGGAAGGTCGTGCGAAGCCCGAGACGCGTGAATTGCGGACTGGTCGCCGAGGGCGTCAGTTCGGCAATGCCCGCCTTCGCGTAGATTTGCGCGACGGCGATCGAGGTGCCGGAATTCTGATGCCCGATCACGGCGCTCACATGCTGATCGGCGAAGCGTTGCGCGACGGTGGTGGCGGTCTTCGGATCGGCCGCATCGTCTTGCGCGTCGAGCCGGTAGCTCACCGGCTGGCCGCCGATGACGGGATGCGTCGCGTTGATCTCGTCGATCGCAAGCCGGATGCCGCGTTCGCTGTCTTTGCCAAAGTGCGCCTGCGCGCCGGTAAGCGCACCGGCGTAGCCGATCACGACGACCGTGTCGGCGCGGGCGCGGGTGATCAGGCCGAAGTTGGCGGCGCACAGTATCGCTAGTGCGGCCAGTGCGAAGGGGGGTCTTTGCATGTCAGTTCCGGTAAGGTGGCGCCGCTGACCAGCGGCAGTGCAGCGTTGATGAATGGTCGATCGACGCTACAATTCTGGGCACTTACCGGGAAATCCAAAAAGCAAACGGGCCGCGTTTTTATCGAATTATTTCGGAAGAGCGGCCTCTGGAGAAATCTGATGACACCGCCCGATTCCCAGCTCGATGTCTACGACCTGCGTATCCTGTCGCTGCTCCAGCATGACAACCAGATCAGCAACCAGGCGCTCGCCGCGGAGATCGGGCTCAGTCCGCCCGCCTGCATGCGCCGCGTGAAGCGGCTGCGCGAAGAAAAAATCATCGAGCGCGATATCGCGGTGATCAACCCGTCGAAGGTGGGGCTGCCGCTGATGATGATGGTGCTCGTGCAGGTCGAGCGCGAACGCGTCGACCTGCTCGATGAATTCAAGCGCTTCCTGACGGACCTGCCCGAGGTGATGCAATGCTATGTGGTGACGGGCCGCGCCGATTTCGTGCTGCTCGTGGCCATGCGCGACATCGACCACTACGACGAGTTCGCCACGCGTGTGTTCCGGCAGAACCAGAACATCCGGCACTTCGAGACGATGGTGGTGATGTCGCGCGTGAAGACAGGCATGAGCCTGGCGCTCGACGTGTAAAAGCCGAAGCACGGATGAAGGGCAACGCGCCCTCTCAAGTCATCGTCGCAATCGCTTCGAACAGCGCGAGATTCAGCAGCTTGACCGCGTCATGGGTGGGTTGAGGTTGCGACGAGAATTTGGCGATGACGGTCTCGCGCAGCGGATCGACATAGAGCCACTGGCCATGAATGCCGATCGCAAAGCATGCGCCGCTCTGATTGCCGACCTGATACCACTTGTTGCGGTACTTGCCGTTCGGCAGCCAGCCAGAGAAGTTGCCTTCGCGCCACGCCTGCGCGCTGCCGCCCGTGAGCGTATCGGTCATCCAGCTCTGCGGGATCAACCGGCGTCCGTTGACGATGCCGCCCAGACGCACCAGTTCGCCAATCCTGGCCAGATCGCGCACGGTCATGCACAAGCCGCCGCCTGAGCGCGCCGTACCGGCAATATCCACCGTGATGCAACCATCGTGCCGCAGTCCTAACGGTTGCCACAGGCGCTCGGCCGCGAAGTCGGCATAGCGCTGGCCCGAGGCGCGCTCGATCACGAGGCCGAGCACGTCCGAGTTGGGCGAGCAGTAATGAAACGGGCCGCCATGCTCGCCCGCGCCTTTGGGCAGCGCGGCCAGCAGATCGATCACCGTTTCCGGGGCTTCGCCTTCTCGGCGCGGGTCCAGCAGGCCGGCTCGCCGATAGCGCGCATAGAGACCATGCGGATCGAGATAATCCTCGTTGAACGCGAGACTGGTTCGCATATCCAGCACATGCCTCACGCGCGCATCGCCGAAGGCCGAACGAGCGAGCTCGGGCACGTACTGCGCCACGGGTGCTTCGGTGTCCAGAAGGCCGTCGCCGACCAGCATGCCCGCGAGAAGACCGGCGACTGATTTGCTGGCCGAGAACAGGATGTGGCGGGTTTGCAGCGTGAAGTGCGGTGCATGATAGTCGGCGACGAAGCGCCCCGCTCGCATCACGGCGATGGCATCGGTCGAGGTCTGCCGCAGGATCTGCCCGACCGTGCGACCTTCGCCATCGACCACGACCCGGTGCTCGGTCAGCGCGTCGGCACCGGCCAGCGGTTCTTCTGCGAGACCTTGCGTGGCGGCAATCCGCGCGGTCGGAATGATTTCGTGCACATGGCGAAAGGCCCACACATTCCACGGCGCTTCGCGCCAGTTCTCATGCCGGACACTGTCGCGGCGAAAGCCGTAATCATTTTCAAATCGTGACGGGTTCATCTTGACGGCGGACTCCAAGGGCACACAGCGCGAATTGCGCGGACATCAATGAACATGCTGAAGGAACTCGCAAAAGCGCTCTCCGGGCGGCGCGGACAGCATCTCGACGGGCTTGCCGTCGTGCACAACCCGGCCGGCTTCCATAAAAAGCAGGCGTGAACCCACGCGCTGCGCAAAGCCCATTTCGTGCGTCACGACGACCATCGTCATGCCCTCGCCGGCAAGCGTCTGCATGACCTTGAGAACCTCCTGGCGCAATTCGGGGTCGAGCGCCGAAGTCGGTTCGTCGAAGAGCATGAGCTTGGGCTGCACGGCGAGCGCACGCGCAATGGCCACACGTTGCTGCTGGCCGCCCGACAGTTGCGACGGATAGTGATTCATGCGCTCGGAAAGCCCAACCTTCTGCAAAAGTGCGCCGGCAATCTCGCGGGCTTCGGCTTTCGTTTGGCCGCGCGCGCGAATCGGTCCGAACATGACATTCTGTATCGCCGTCAAATTCGGAAACAGATTGAACTGCTGGAACACCATGCCGGCTTCGAGCCGGATTCGCCGGATGTCGCGGGCCGAGCCCAGTACGCTGATGTCGTCGACGCGCAGATCGCCGGAACTGATGGTTTCGAGCCCGTTGATACAGCGCAGCAGCGTCGATTTGCCGGAGCCCGACGGGCCGACGATGACGGCGACCTCGCCGCGTTCGATCGTGAGGTCGAGCGGATGCAGAACGACGTGCTCGCCGTAACGCTTCGAGACTTGCTGAAATTCGATCATGCTCATGGCAGACGCACCCTTCGTTCGAGCACGCGCAGGCCCAGCGCGAGCAGACTGATGACGAGCAGGTAGATGATCGCGACCGCCGTCCAGATTTCCACCGCCCTGAAATTTTCGGCCATGATTTCCTGACCTCTGCGAGTCAGCTCGCCCACACCGATCACAAGAAAGATCGAGGTGTCCTTGACCAGATTGACGAACTGGTTCCCCATCGCCGGCAGCGCGCGTCTGAACGCGATGGGGGCAATGACATGCGCCAGCGTGCTGTGAAACGGCAGCCCCATCGCCATGCCCGCCTCGCGCAGTCCACCCGGCACGCCGTCGAGCGCACCGCGGATAATCTCCGCGTTATAGGCGCCGGAATTGACGACCAACGTGATAATGGCGGCGCTGGTCGCGCTGATGCGTATGTCCATCATGATCGGCAGTGCGAAGTAGACGAACATCACCTGAACCACGATAGGCGTGCCGCGAATCAGGGCGACATACATCTGGGCCGGAAACGCCGCGGCCCGGCTGCCGTACGTTAGCGTCACGCCCGCGATGACACCGAGCGCGACGCCGCCCGCCAGCCCGCTCAGCGCGATCAGCAGGGTCAGCCGAAGCCCTTGCATCAGGTCCGGCAATGCAGCAATGAGCGCCGCCCAGTCGAAGCTCATGACGACGCCTCGCCGAACCACTTCCGGTTGAGTGCCGCGAGCCGGCCGTCCGCCCTCATGGCCGCGAGTTGCACGTTAGCCGCCGCGACGAGCGGACTGCCTTTCTGGAAACCCATGCCGACGTCGAGACCTTCCAGCGCGGGCAGGATCACCCTGACCTTGTTCTTCCCGGCGGTGTTCGCGTAATAGAGCAGTTGCGGCTTGTCGTAGACGACGACGTCCGTGCGGCCCGCTTCCAGCGCGAGCAGTGCGTTATTGATGCTGGGCAACTGCTCCAGCGTGGCGTCCTTGATGTGCTCCTTGATGTAGTTGACCGCAACCGTGCCCGTCTCGGTGCCGATGTGCTTGCCGGCAAGATCGGCCGGCGTGCGGATGCTGGTGTTGTCGATGCGCGTGACCGCGATCAGACCGCTTTTGTAATACGGCGTGGAAAAATCGATCACCTGCTGCCGCTCCGGCTTGATGAACAGTTGCGAGACGATCACGTCGAGATTGTGGGTCTGAAGCGCCGGAATCAGCGCGCCGAATTCCATCGGTTGCAAGCGCCACTTGCGATTCAATCCCTTCGCGACTTCGCTCCAGACCTCGACGTCGAAGCCGGAATACGTGTCGCCCTGTTTGAACGCGAACGGCGGCGCGCCCACGTTGGACCCGACCACCAGTTCGGCATCGGCCGCCCGCACGGAACGGGACAACACGATAGCGGGCCCGACGGCGAGGCCCAGTTGCAGCAATTGACGTCGATTCATGGTTTCCTCCACGTTGAGTGAATCGCGCCGGAAACGCCGCTTGCGGGGCCATCCGGCGTCTTGTTGTGGCACTGCGCTACGCGGCGCGCGGATCGGGCCCGCGCGTAAGTGAGGCGGTAAGCTCGATTTCGAGCAGGCCGCCGCCCGGCAGACCGGCGACGCCGACTGCCGACCGCGCATGCAGGCCGTGGTCCCCGAAGATTTCGTGCAGCAGGAGCGACGCTTCATCCATCACCCGGCCGTGGTTCACGAAGCCGGGCACGGCGTTGACGAAACCTCGCAGGAAGAGGATGCGTTCAACCGTCGTCGTGGCGGGCAGCGCGGCCGCGAGCACGCTCAACGCGCGCAGCACACAAGTGCGCGCCGCATGGCGGATAACGTCAGGGGGCGTCGCGTGATCGACAGGCCCGGCGATGACCTGTTCGCCGACGCGGCTGACCTGGCCGCTCACGTAAGCGATGTCGTGATGGATCACCACGCTCACGTAGGCGCCGCGCGGCGACGGCGGGGGCGGAAGCGTCATGCCGAGTTGCGCGAGCCGGTCTGCAATGTGAATCGTCATGACGAAGCTCCGATGCGCGTTTCAAAGCCAACCGGTCCGCCGAGCCAGCAACCGTCCACGCGGCCGGACTCGACACTGAATCGCACCGAGATTTGCGACGGGCGCTTCATCGCGCGTCCCTGCCGGACCGTGATGGTTCGCGTAGACGCTTCCACCATGCCATTGGCGAGCAGGCCGAAGGACAGCGCGGAGGCCGCGATGCCGGTCGCCGCATCTTCCGGATAGCCGGACGCGCGCGGGAACTGCCGGGCATCGAAGATCTGCCGGGCGGCATCGAAGGTCGCGTAGGGATAGAGACCGGTTGAGCCGATTCGCTCGCACAAGGCTTCGATTTTGTCGAAGCGCGGCTCAAGGGCGTCGAGAACGGCGGGACTGCTGAGCGGCACCAGCGTCTTGACCCGGCTGGTGCAGGCGTTCTGGATCGGCAAAGGCGCGAGTTGGGCGCGGCCGATGCCGAGCGCGTCGAGGATCTCGTCCTGGCTCAGTTGCGGCTGCGGAAGCGCTTCGACGCGGCCCACCGGTTGGGAAATCTCGACGGCCGCGCCCTGATTCGTGTGTCCGGTGATGCGGGCCGCGACCTGGCCGCTGCGCGTCTGAATGGTCAGCCGATCGCGGTGGAGCCGTCCGTTTTGATGGAGTAGCCAGACCGCGCCGACGGTGGCGTGGCCGCACATCGACATCTCGTGGTTCGGCACCCAGAAGCGGAATTCGTAGTCGCAGTGGGAGCCGGGCGCGGCGGGCAGCACGAAGCCGCTTTCGTGACCGTAGCGCTGCGCGACGGCCTGCATGTCCGCGTCAGACATACCGGCGGCGTCGATTACGATGGGCGCCGGGTTGCCACCGCCGGGACCGGCGGCAAACACGCTGACGAGTTCGACTTGATGGCGCAAAGACATGGCGGCGTGAACCCCGCTGACCGGGGGATGTGTTTCTGTCCGGTCAGATTACGGGGGACGGCGCCGCGGCGCGCGTCCGAACGGGCCCTACGTGTTGACCGAACGGGCCATCTTCGCGCGCAGACCGGAAGGCGACTGGCCGCCAACGCGCCGCATCGCGCGCGCGAGGGCCGCGCCGCTTTCGAAACCGACGCGGAACGCCACCTCGCCGATCGGCAGATCCGTTTCGGCAAGCAGGCGGCAGGCGTTGTCGTAACGCGCACGCTGCTGGAACTCGCCGATCGAGAGTCCCGTGCGCTCGCGGAACAGACGCGTGATGTGACGCCGGGAAACGCCGAAACGCGCTTCCAGCAGATCCAGGGGAATCTCCTGGTCGGCGTGGTGGGCCACGAAGGCCTCGATGTCGGCCACCACCGCCATGCCGTGCTCGCGCGGCGAGGTCCCGAGTTCCGTCTTTCCGGCGATGACCTCGCCGATGCACTGCATCAACAGTGCCGACGACAATGCCTGGCGGGTTGCCGCGCTGCCGTAGGCACCCATGTCGCTGCGCTGCGAAAGCTCCTGTAGCGCGCGAATCGCGGCGGTTCTATGCACGAGGATCGGCGTGCGGGTGCGGCGGCGGAATTCGCTGAGCGAGCCGACGCCGGTATCGAGCTTGTGCAGCGCCTCGGCCGTGACATAAACCGCTACGTGCGAGTGCGTCGCGCATCCGGCGCGCGTCTGATGAGCCCGGTCTGAAGGGACCACGGCAAAGCGATCCTGCGAGAGCCAGGTGCCCGCGCGCCGGTCTTCGTGGCAAAGTTCGACGGTGCCGTGCCCAGGCAGGATGAACATCAGGCAGTCGTGCCAATGCCATGGCATGGCGTAGGTGCCGCTGCCGGTGATCGTCGCATGGCCTTCGTCGGCAGCCACGAGTTGCGCCTTGTTGGCAGGCTGACAGAGTTGGGTGAACGTTCGCAGCATCGCGATACTCCATGCGATTCAGTAAAAAGTCATAGCGTGACCGGCTCGCGATTGAAGCGCCTTGCACAGCGTGGAGTCGCGAGGGATCGGACAGGATAGCAGCACAAAATACCGCCCGGCGTGCAGTTCCGTGTTGCGATGGGGAGGAAGGCGGGGATTGCGCGCCGCGATGGGCTGGTGAGCTTTGGTGAGTGGTCTGGCCCCCTGCCCTGACTTTGTCGTGACAGGTTCGCCCGGAGGCTCGACCTCGGAGCGGCAGGGATTGAGCGGGGCCGTGGGGCGGCTGCGGCCTACCGCGTAGCGGAACTTAACGAGGTGCGTGATTTTCCTCGGCGGGGCCCGGTCACCGATTAGCGGCGGACGCTCATGACCCGCCCGAAAAGATTGCCCGGCCGCAAGGCGAAGTCGTCATGCCGGTTTGGGGCGGTCAGGCGGCAGGCACGCCCCACCATGCCGTCCCTTGCAGAGACGGCATGTTCTCCATCGCCCGGCCGAGTCAGACGAAAGCGCTTATGACCCGCCAAAGAACACCGGCCTCATCCCGCTCGTGCCCGCCGGACGGCCCATCTGCGACGAACCGCTGGTCGCAGGCCCGTAGCCGCTGCCCTGGTCCGCGGCCCTGGGGTCGGCGGCCTGCATATTGGAAGGAAAGTCGACGGTATTCGCATTGGCAGGATTGAAGCCGGCTTGCTGTAGCTGAGCAATCTCTGCCTGCACTTGCGCGCGTGTGAGCGCCCCCTCCGACTGCGCCAACGACGCAATGGGTACAGCGATGACGGCGACCGCGCAAACTGTGTGGACTAACGTCTTCATGATGGTCCACCTCCTGTGGCTAACCACTCCGGTTGTTCATTCATCGAATGGGGATATCTGGCGATGCGCACGTGCGTAAAGATACGCTCGCTCCGCCCGTCGAGTGACCGCGAGGGCCAAAACTCAGACGTCCCGCGTGGCCGCAACTGCAATGCGGCAAGCCGGCAATCATGACTGTATTCGCTGACCCAATGCACATGAATAAGGCAAGCGTCCTAAAAGAGGCTCGGGGATTACCTTATTCCATGAGTCGTTCCGCCCTGTTGACCCTCGATCCACTGCACTGCGAACAAAATCAGCCAGGGCGCACGGGCGGGAACGGATGCCCCTAAGGGTCCAGGCGCGGACGCTATGGTCACGAGGGACCCAGCGACGGATCAGGGTCGGTTTCGGGAGGCCGCGCCGGGCCGAGGTCGGCCAGAAGTGGACGCTGGCCGATGGCTCAATGTGGACATTCGAGAGGCAGCATCTGCCCAAATAACGGCCCCTCAACGGATCATGGCATACGGAGCTTTGGTTCGAGCGCCCCCCTCGCCGATCCACCGGGATTGCTGCCGGCAATCAACACAGCCACTTCGTGCGGCTATTGCGCCAGTCGCGCGGCGTCATACCGAAACGTCCGACAAACCAGTTCGTAAACGTCCCCTGGTGCGAATATCCAACCAGCCCCGAAACTTGCCCGATCGGATAGCGCGAGTTGCTCATGAAACGTACAGCGAGTTCGTACCGCACTGCCTCCGTCACGCGCGAAAAGCTGGTATTGGCAAGTTCGAGCTGTCGCTGCATGGTGCGAACGCTCATGTGCAGATGTGCGGCAACCTGCTCGACGCTAGCTTGCCCTAGCGGCAGCAACAGGTAGATTGCCTTACGCACTTCGAGCGCGGTCGAGCCGACACCCTCCACATTCAGCGAATCGGCTAGGTCTTCCGCATAGCGCGCGAGTTCGGGATCAGCAGCAGGATTCGGGCAGTCGAGATCCGCTGTCGCGCACACCAGACCGTTGAAGTCGCTACCGAACTCCACCGGACAGCCAAAGAAGCGGCGGTGGAACGTGATGCTGGGTGGCGCTTGATGAACGAAATGCACAGCGCGAGGTTTCCAGTGTTCACCGAGCAGTTCGCCGGAATGACGCCCAAGCACGCCGACCGCGAGTTCGACTGCCTGGTCCCTGGGAACGCCCTGATCAACGACCAGCTCTTCGCGGATGGTGACCGTTGCGCCCGTGTCTTCGACATGCACCGCGAGCGCTTCGTTGAGCAGACGGCCGTATGCGGCACCGGCGAGCAAGACTTCACGCAGCGTGCGTTTGTGCGCGAGCAGCACATTGACCACCCCAGCGCCGAATCTGCGCCGGGTTGCGGCCATTTGCAGCGCGAAAGTCGGGCACGACGCCTTTTCCGCCGAGCGTTCGAGCAGCAGGCAGGCCGCAGCGGCCGGAATGCGGTCGCCCGGATTCGCAAGTGACGCGGCGTCGAGACCCGCTTCGCGCGCAAGTTCGACGGCGTTCAGACCAGCGCGCAGCGCTACGTCGAAATAGCCGCTCATTGAGACCGAGCTCAGCATCGTTTCCATTGTCTGGTTTCCTTCTATGCGTCAGGGCCTTTGACGCTTACATGCCGCCCAAGGGCTTCTGGACCGTGAGCTTGTTTGTCACGGAGTTCACGCCAGGAACGCCCCTGGCGATTTCCGCGACCTTCTCGACCTGCGCGGCATCCGTAACCGTGCCATTCAGCGTGACCGCCCCGTTCCTCGCAGTAACACCGATACTGCCGCCGTGGATTTCCTTGTGCTTCGCGATCGCGGTGTACACGGCGCGCCGCAGCCTGGTGTTGCCCGGCACAGCGGGCGCAGTTGTGCTGGATGCCGCCACTGCCGTAGCGCCGGGTGCGCTGGCTTCGGATTGGGCGGACGCGTTCAGGGACGCCGCGGCGAGCAGCGCGCAGAGAGCCAGGTTGAAGTTCCTGGTAGTCGTGTTCATTCCATGCTCCTGTGGTTGTTGCGGTAACGCAGAAATAGCAGAGCCATGTCAACACCAGCTACGGGCTGGTCGGCAGACTGCGCCACGGTAGTCAGTGCGGAACTGGCCAATCGTGGAGGCGACCTAGAAGGTATGGCGCATGCCGATGCTGACAGCCGTGGTGTTTTTACCTGGAGCAACAGGCGTCCCATAAATGAGTTCCTGGTTCATCTGGCCGCGGTTGGACACGTAGCCGGCCTGGGCATAAACCAGCGTGCGCTTCGACAGGCTGTAGTCGCCGCCGATTGCGTAGGCGGTCGACTGGTTCTGGTTGTTCTTGTTGTCCTTGATGTAGTAGACGCCCGAGGTGAAGTTGAGCGCAGGAGAGAAGCGGTAGCCAAGACCGCCCGTCCACATATCGAAATCACCCGAGACAACAAAGGCCTTCGGCACCCCGTTCGTGTTGGCCGGATTGCGCCCGTTGCTGAACGAACCCGAGACCGAAATGCCGTGCCACGTGTATTTCGCGCCGAAGTACACGAAGCGGTTGTTGTTCAGGCCCGTTGCAGGAATGCCGTTCGGCAGGTTCGCAGCTGAAGCCGCGTATGAGAACGGATTGGCGTCGTGCCCGTTGTAGTAGACGGCATCCGCGTTCAGACCAAAGCCCGAATACTTGAGCACTGCCGATTCGCGCGTGCCACCCTGGGCCTGGCCCGGGACGCCGCCGGGCGCGTACTCGAGTGCAGCGGACACACCGTAGAACGACGGAGAGCTGTAGACGATTGCATTGTCGTCATACAGTGCGCCAATCTGGGCATTCGAGTTGCTTCCCGTCCAGCCCGACATCGTGTTCATGGTCAGCCAGGCGGTGAGCACGCTGCCGAAATACTGCGCATTACGCACATCCGTCTCGGCCATCGCGTAGGCCATCGGCGCGAACTGGCGGCCGAAGTCGATCTTGCCGAACGGGCCTGACACACCAACGGTCGTGACCTGGGTGAAAACCGAGCTTGCAGTCGGCGTGCCGGACTTGCCCGGCTGGCCGTTGGAGCTGTTGAATGCTCCCTGGAGCTTGAAGTTGGCGGCGTATCCGCCACCAAGGTCTTCAGAGCCCTTCATGCCGAAGATGCTCGAATAGATGCCGCCGTCCTTGAGCTGAACCACATGGCCCGCGTTGCCGTTCAGTTTGGTGTTCGGCAAAAACGGCGCCGCCGAGTACGCCGCCGACGTGCTCTGGTAGAGCAGACCGGAGTCGAGCGCGCCATAGAGCGTGACTGACGATTGTGCTTGCGCCGTACCGGCGAACGCAGCCAGCGCCGCAACGGCGGCGAGTTTGACTTTCATGTTGTCTCCAACTGGTTTGGGTTGTTTGCGGCGATCCGATGTCGCGCGGTGTGATCTGAAATTCAGTGCTCAGTCAATCCAGGCGCGAATGCGCTTCTTGTCGATCTTGCCGACGCTCGTTTTCGGGATTTCCTCGACGAAGGCAATGCGCCCGACGTCAGGCACCGCATAGCGGCTGATGCGATTCGCGTGTGCGTGCGTCATCAAGTGGTCGCGAACACTCTGGGAGGTAACGCCAGCGTCAGGTTTGCGCACGATGAGCGCGACAGGCCGTTCGCCCCATTTCACATCCGGTACGCCCACTACCGCGCACTCCTGCACGCCCGCCACCTCGGCAATCAGTCGCTCCAGCTCGATCGACGAGACCCATTCGCCACCGGTCTTGATGACGTCCTTCATGCGATCGACGATCTGCACGAAACCGTCCGGCCCCATCACGGCGATATCCTGCGTATGGAGGTAGCCCCCTTCCCATAGCTGCTCCGACGCCTCCGGCTTGTTGGCGTAGCTCATCGTCAGAAACGGCGCGCGCAGCACGATTTCGCCGTGGGACTTCGCGTCGCGCTCCGCGTCCTTCATGCTCCCGTCAACCACACGAAAATCGACCATGGCCACCGGGCGCCCGGTGGAGCACCGCAGGCGCACCTCTTCCTCATGGTTCGCGGGCTTGTACCCCGGAGGCAACTGCGCCAGCGCCACGATCGGGCCGGTCTCCGACATGCCGTAACCAGAGAACACATCGGCGCCCAGTTCCAGGGCCGCGTTGCAAAGCGCAGGCGAAAACGCCGACCCACCGATGATGAACGTCCATCCCGACAAGCTCTTGCCCGCGCTGCGCGAGGCCTGTAGCAGCATTTGCAGCACCGTCGGCACGCAGTGGGAGAACGTGACGTGCTCCTTCTCGCCCAGTTCCAGCAGCCGCTCCGCGATATAGCGCCCCGGCAGAACCGTCTTGAGACCGAGCATCACGGCGATGTAGGGCATGCCCCAGGCCATCACATGGAACATGGGCGTGATCGGCATGTAGACGTCTTCCCGGTGCAACCGCTGCCCGTCGCGCTGCGCGCACAGGCTCATGGCTGTCGCCATCGCGTGCAGGACCAGGTTGCGGTGGCTGTACGTCACGCCTTTCGGATCGCCGGTCGTGCCAGTCGTATAGAACATCGCCGCACGGGTGTTCTCGTCGAAGTCCCGAAACTCAAACTCGGGCGCCGCGCCGGCCAGCAGTGCCTCATATTCCCCCGCTACCGCCATACCAGTTTGTGGCACGGGCTCGCCGTCCGCGAGCACGACCACGTGACGAACCGACGGAAGTTCGGCCCGGATCTCTTCGAGCATCGGAACGAAATCAGCGTGGACCAGTACCACTTCGGCCCGCGAGTCGTTCAGCGTGTAAAGAATCTGCTGCTGCGACAAACGCACGTTCACCGTGAACAGCGTCGCGCCCATCATCGGAATGCCGAAGTAGCTTTCCAGGTAGCGATGGCTGTCCCAGTCCATGACCGCGACTGTCGTGCCGTGGCGAACGCCGAGCGCGCTCAGGGCGTTGGCGAGCCGGCCGAGCCGTTGGCTGAATTCGCGGAAGCTGTACCGCAGCTCGCCTCGATAGACGATTTCCTGCTCCCCATACTGGCTCAGCGAATTGAGCAGCAGTTGCTTGACCAGCAGCGGATATGAATAGGCCGAGGGCGTCGGCGTGATGAGGGTTTCGGTTGCGTGCATGCGTGTTTCCTCAGCGGGAGGCGGATATTGCTGTTCAAGGTGGGATGAGTTGGGGTGCCGCCGTCGAGGCCGTCCACGTTGCTCGTCCTGCGTCTTCTATCGGTAAAACTATGAGTCGAACCGTTCTGTTCTGATTGCGGGTCCGCTTGTCAATCGCTTAGTAGTTCGAAGTTTCCATCACGCTCATTTACCTCCAGACGCGCGGGACATAAGCCTGGGGCATCCGGTTCGGAGCAGGCGTGCAGATCGAAACGCAGTCCATGCGCCGGACAACGCAGAACATGTCCGTCGAGCTGGCCATTGGCGAGTGACGCGCCGTTATGCGGGCACGAGTTCTCGATGGCAATGACGTTTCCCTCGATGTTGAAGAGGACAACGCTGCGGCCGTCGACGAAGGCAAGCTTGCGTTGCCCGGGGGTTAATTCGTCGACTGATGCGACCGGTATCTGACGTGACATGATTGACAGGTTCTAACGAAAAATTCAGAGGGGCAATCAGTAGGGCTTGCCGCCGATGATCCCGGCGCGCTCCATCTTGCGGTGGCTCGGCGGGTAGTCCATCACGGCATAGTGCTGAGTCGGGGTGTTGTCCCAGATCGCGATGCTTCTGGGCTTCCAGCGCCAGCGCACCTGGTACTCCGGAATAAAGGCCTGGCTAACCAGATAACGCAGCAGGTCAGCGCCCCCCGGATTGGCGTCCTGGCCATAGCGCACCCGCTCCGGCGTATGGAAATTGGTGAAGTGCGTCGTGAAGACGTTGACGTAGAGGATCTTTTCGCCGGTTTCCGGGTGCGTGCGCACCACCGGGTGCTCCGCATCCGGGTACTGTGCCTTCAGCGCGAGCCGCTTCTCGATGGGCATGTTCGCGCCAAACGTGGCTTCGATGCTGTGGCGCGCACGCAGGTCAGCGATTTCGTCCTTCACATGCGCCGGGAGTTTCTCGTAGGCAAGCACCATGTTCGCCCACATGGTGTCGCCGCCCACCGGCGGACAGTCCACGCAACGCAGCACGGCGCCGAACGGCGGCGCTTCGCGCCAGGTGGCGTCGGAGTGCCACGCATTCTCGTAGCGGTCGTTCGGCTGTTCCGGCGTGCGGTAGATTCTCACGAGGCCCGGGTGCTCGGGGTCGCTGCTGGCAACGGGATGATCTTCGAGTTCGCCAAAGCGCCGCGCGAACGCGACGTGCTCCGCGCGGCTGATTTCCTGGTCGCGCAGAAACAGCACGCGGTGCTGCAACAGTGCCGCGCGAATCTCGACAAACAATCCTTCGTCGTGGACGGCGTCGGCCAGATTGACACCTGTCAGCTCCGCGCCGAGCGCGTGGGTCAGTTGTTCGATACGCATGATATTGCCATTCCTGAAAACGTCAGATCACGAAGACCGAGGACCCGGTCGTCTTGCGGGATTCGAGATCGCGGTGCGCCTGGGCAGCGTCTTCGAGGGCATAGCGCTGGTTGATCCCGATCTTGATCCGGCCTGCCGCAACGTGGCCGAACAGCTCGTCGGCGAGTTCCGCGCGCTCCGCAGGGTCGGCGATGTAATCGGCCAGCGCGGGCCGCGTCACGAAGAGCGAGCCCTTGAGCGCCAGAATGTGCGGGTTGAACGGCGGAATCGGCCCCGACGCGGTCCCCACGCAGACCAGCAGGCCGCGGCGCTTGAGCGAGTCGAGCGAGGCCTCGAAGGTGTCCTTGCCCACGCTGTCGACGACCACGTTGACACCTGTCCCACCGGTCAGCTCGCGAACGCGCTTCGCGACGTCTTCCTGGCTGTAGTTGATGGTGTAGTCGCAGCCATGCGCACGCGCGACTTCAGCCTTGGCCTCGCTCGACACCGTGCCGATCACGGTCAGGCCGAGCAGCTTCGCCCATTGCGACACGATCAGCCCCACGCCGCCCGCCGCTGCATGCAGCAGGATGGTGTCGCCGCGCTTGAACGCGTAGATGCGGCGCATCAGGTACGAGGCAGTCAGGCCACGCATCGTCATGCCGGCAGCGGTTTCGCAGCTGATCGCCTCAGGCAGCTTGATGAGCGGCGCCGCGTCGATGAGACGTTCTGTCGTGTACGCGCCGAGCGTGTTGTACGCGCCCGTGTATGTCACGCGCTGGCCCACGGCGACGCTGGTGACGTCCGGGCCCACTGCCTCGACCACGCCCGCGGCTTCGGTGCCGATGCCGGAGGGCAACGCCGCCGGATACAGGCCGGTGCGGAAGTAGATGTCGGCGAAATTCAGCCCGACAGCCTCGTGGCGCAGGCGCACCTGCCCGGGCCCGGGCTCTCCCACCTGGCTATCTTCGTAACGCAAAACCTCGGGGCTCCCGGTTTCATAAAAGCGGATTGACTTTGCCATGTGATGCTCCTGTATTACCTGATGTCTGAATGTGCCGGTGCGGGTCGCGCAGCCTTCTGCTGCGCCCGCGCCGGATGCTTTTCGCCGCGAGCCGACAGCGCGACCTTGATGCGCTCCGCGGACGATGGTGGTCAATTCTGGCGTCAATACGGCGCTTAAGCAGAGAGCGCAGTATTCGCGCCGGCCGGTGCGGATCCGGCGTCCAGTTGAACACCTGTCGACATGGCCGCCACTTCGGCTTCGTAGGTACGTCGGGCGAACAGAAAGCACACCATCGCGAGCAGCCCGAACGCCGGCATGATGGCGAGCGCGCCCTTCAGTCCGCAGGCGTCGGACAGCACGCCGGCCACGAACGGTCCCACCGCGAGGCCGAAGAGGTTCTGGAACAGCGAGAGAACCGCAGCCCCGGTGGAACGCACGCCCGGATGAATCACGTTGAAGACGACGCTTGCGGCGGGCGCCATCGTGCACGTCATCAGGAACCCTCCGAGCGCGATGGCTGCGGTTTCCCAGCGAGCCGGAACCACTCCGGCGAAAACGGCGGCAAGAACCAGCGTCGTGAAGACAGTGAGGACTGCCATCATATTGAGGCTATGGCGTGGCCGGCGTACGGCAAGGCGGTCAGCTACGAAGCCCCATACCACTGATCCAGCAGCCCCGCACAGCACGATCGCCGCCGCGTGAATGGCAGCCTGATCCGGCCGGGCGTCATGGTAGCGAACGAAATAGCTCGGCAGCCAGGACCAGATGGTGGAAACCACGATCAGCTGGAGGGCGGCGCCAAGGCATGTCCACCACATTGCCGGAGAGCTTCCCAGCACGTTCAGGAGCTGCTTCGTGAACGTCCGCGCGGTCTGCGGAGCATGACCCGCGCTCGGTGCCAGCGCGACGGTCTTGTAGTCCGGCACGAGCAGGTAAAGGAAGGCCAGCACAAGCCCAGGTATGCCAACGACGCCAAAGGCCGCACGCCAGCCCCAGTGTGCCGCAATGACACCGCCGAGAACGACGCCAAGCACAGAGCCGATCGAGGCAGCTGCGAGGAAAGCGCCGAGCAAGGTCGCGCGCAGACGCTTCGGAAAGAGGCTCACGATCAAGGCCCCGCCGACTGAACCGTAGCCGGTCTCGCCCACGCCAACGAGTGCGCGCGCGGCGAACATCTGGCCGTAGTTGCGCACGAACATGCACGAGATCGATGCGACGCTCCACAGCGCGGCCATCACGAAGATGCTCTTCACACGGCTGAAGCGGTCCGCCCACAGCGCCACGGGAATGCCACCTGCCGCGACGACGATCGAGATAACCGAGACCAGCGCGCCCAGCTGCTTGTCCGACAGGTTCCAGGCAAGTTTCAGGTGCGGAAACAGCGATACGATCACCTGACGGTCGATGTAATCGAAGAGCATCAGGGCAAACGTCATTGCAAACGCGAACCATGCATGCGGACGACTGACAAGGTAGTCGTCGCCAGCACCGTCCGGCTGTGTGCCGGGGAGTAAATTCATGAGTGTCTCCAGGGAGGAAGCTTTTACGTCGAAAGCGCTTCCGTGCTCAACGTATGCCGGCCCGCCGCAGTGGGCGGCCCGTTACCGCATCTGTCACGCAGAATCGTCCAGAGATTTCATGCGTGATCCTTGCTTGTGTTGACGCTGGACTCGTCGAAGGTGCCGAAAGGCATGGAACGTAGTATCGAAGATCAGGTAATGTCTGGTTTGTTTTTTTGTGACATTCGGTTTCGTTTTTGGGACACCTCGGGTAAGCACTATGCCGTCCATGCTGCGAGGCGCCGCCCTGACCCACTAAATCGATAGCCTGCGCCCGAAGGCGCCAGCGATGCGCAAAGCGCTCGAATCGATGGTGCGCGACCTGCAACTGCACACGATACGCGGGTGTCAGATCGCTACCTGGTCTGCACCCTTGAGTTGCAAGATTTCGCGCGCTTCGTCTGGCGTTGCCACCTCAAGGCCCAGACCTTCGAGAATCTGGCGTACTTTTGTCACTTGCTCCGCGTTGGTCCTGGCCAATTGACCTTTGCCAAGCCACAAGCTGTCTTCCAGTCCTACGCGCACATGCCCCCCCATGGAAGCTGCCATCGCTGCGATTTTCATCTGGTTTACGCCAGCGCCCAGCACAGACCAACGGTAGGCGTCACCAAACAGGCGGTCGGCGGTACGCTTCATGTGCATCACGTCGTCGGGGTGGGTACCGATACCGCCCAGGATGCCGAACACGGTCTGGATGAAGAATGGCGGCTTGATCAGACCTCGCTGTGCGAAGTGCGCCAGGTTGTAGAGGTGAGCGGTGTCGTAGCACTCGAACTCATAGCGTGTGTTGTTGGGCCCAAGCTCCTCGAACACGGTTTCCAGATCGCCAAAGGTATTGCGGAACACCTGGTCCTTGCTGCCTTCGAGGAACGGCCGCTCCCACTCATATCTGAATTCCTTGAAACGGTTCAACATCGGGAACAGGCCGAAGTTCATCGTTCCCATGTTCATGGACGCGATTTCCGGTTTGAATACCTTGGCAGGGAGCATGCGCTCCTGAACCGTCATGTAGGGCGAGCCACCCGTCGTGAGATTGATAATGGCCGGGCTGCGTTGGCGGATCGATTTGAGGAACGGTTCAAATGCTTCGGGACGCTGATCAGGTTTTCCCGTTTGGGGATCCCGAGCGTGAAGATGAATGATGGAAGCGCCCGCTTCACAAGCCCCGACTGCCGCATCGGCAGTTTCTTCAGGCGTCACCGGCAGGTAGGGGGACATCGACGGGGTGTGGATCGCGCCTGTGACAGCGCAGGTGATGATGACTTTGTTCGGGGTACTCATAAACAGACTCACAAGGTAAATGGCCGACGATGGAAGTCAATGAAGCCCTGCCGGGCAGCCACGGTCGCCAGCGGATGCAATGCTTGTTGCTCGCTGGCCGCCACATGAAAAATGGTACTCAGTGGATGCGGCGCGGGATGGGCCCTGATGCATCCGGCGGCCGGCTCCGCACCGGCCACCTTCGCAGAATCAGGCGTGCCGCGTGAAGCCCTTCTGGCCTGGTTTGCGGTTCGGCGCAAAACCGTTTGCGGCGAGCGTTTCGTCGGCATTCTTGTAGAAAGTGCCGATCCTGTAGATCTCGCGAGCCTCCCTGGCATTGGCGACCGGACGGCCGCATTCCCTGGCAAAGCGCACCAGTTGTTCGACCTGCTCAACGCTGCTCATCTTGCGCGAACGATCTGGCGTCCAGATTGTGTCTTCAATCCCGCAACGCACATGCTGGCCGAGCGCGATGGCAATCATGTTGAGCGGCAACACGTTGTTCATCTGGGCTTCGAAGGTCAGCACGGCGCCGTCCGGCACGGCGTTAAGGAAGTTCGTCATGTTGTACGGGGTCATGGAGTCAGCACCGCCACCAATCGGGATCCAGGTCAGGATCAACGGCACGTTGCAGACACCGCGGCGCATCATGCGCTCAACCGTTTCCAGGGAATTGATGTTACCCAGCTGAAACTGGATCTGAATGCCGTTATCCGTGAGGCGTTTGATGTGCTCTTCGAGAAATGCCGGGCCAGCGGGGATGGTCATTTCCCTGTAAGCGGTTTGCTTCGCCGGGTCGGCGAACGAGGTGCCCGCGACATCCGCTTCGGAGAGTGCCTCGATGATGTTGAACTGGTTCGAATTGATGGCCACGGTCACCTGGTCCGGCCTGGGTGTCAATTCGGCCAGCATGTGGCGGGTATCGTCGGAGAGCCACTTGGCGATATCGCCTTCCGTCTCGGGTGCAAAAGAAATGGAACCACCCACCTGGATGATCATGTCCGGCACTGCCTCGCGCACGCCGGCGATCAATTCATTGAACTTGGACAAGCGCTTGGAGCCTTTGCCATCGAGTTCGCGCACGTGCAGGTGCAACACTGTGGCACCGGCGTTGTAGCAATCGACTGCCTTCTGGATCTGCTCTTCCATCGTCACCGGAATGTCTTCCGGGAAATCGCTGACCTCAAACTGAGGTCCATAAGGGGCGACTGTGATAACCAGTTTTTCCTGGTTTTCTGGATAAAGCGATCCGTCGATAAAGTTCATGAGTACCTCCTGGGTAGAAATGTGTTGGGCCAACTGGGTGGCAATGGAGCTAGTATCGGAATTCAGCTAACATGACATTTGCTTTTTTGTGACATTTGCTTTGGTCTTTGAGACACTACGGGTAAGCACTATGTCGTACATGCTGCGCAGCACCGCCCTGACCAACTACATCGAGACCGCGCGCTCAGTAGGGTTGGATCCATACAAGGAACTGGCTGAGGCAGGAATCAGCCGGTATGCCCTGCTGGACCCGGACATGAAGATTCCCGTGGATAGCGTCGTGCGCCTGCTGGAGGCATCGGCAGAGGCCGCCGACGTCGATGATCTGGGCCTGCGCATGGCGGAATCACGGCAGCTTTCCAACATGGGGCCGCTCGCCTTCGCGGTGCGCGAAGAGCCGACGTTGCGCAAGGCGCTCGAATCGATGGTGCGCTATCTGCACTTGCAGAACGAGGCGCTCATGATCCGCATCGAGGAGGCCGAGGGCCTCGTGATCATCAGCGAGGAGCTCCAGACGGTCGGCGCGCGACGCCAGGCCATCGAGCTGGCAGTCGGCGTGCTGTACCGCACCATCTCCCTCTTTCTGGGCGCCGCGTGGCGTCCTCGCAGCATCTGCTTCATGCATACGGCGCCGCGCAGCCTCGCGATATGCACGCGGCTGTTCGGCATGCCGGCGCAGTTCAATCAGGACTTCGATGGCATCGTCTGTCGCGCGGCCGACCTCGAACAGTCCCTGCCCACGTACGACCCCGCGATGGCGCATCAGGTGCGGCAGTATCTCGATACGTTGCTGGTCCAGTCGGACACGACCATGCCTGACAGGGTTAGAAAACTGGTCTTCGCGTTGCTGCCTGCGGGCGTTTGCTCGCTTGAGCGGATTGCCATGCACCTTGGCGTCGACCGGCGCACCGTTCACCGCAAGCTGTCCGACTACGGCGAGAGTTATTCGTCGATTCTCAACGCGGCTCGCGTCGACATGGTCACGCGCTACATCGAAAATCGCGAACGGCCGCTCTCGGAAGTCGCTGCACTTCTTGGCTTTTCAGCTACCAGTACCTTTTCGCACTGGTTTAGCCGCGAGTTCGGCTGTAGCGTTTCCAGATGGCGAGCTCATGGTGCCCAGCCGAGTGAGGAATCGCCATCGTGAGACGCACTTATGCCTGCGCCGGCCTTTAGCTGCTGCGAAATGAATAACCGTTGCGCCTTCGGGAACTGCCGGTCATTCTTTTCTGCGTTGAATGACCGAGAAGGGTCGGCTTTTGCCTTTTGAAGGAAGCAACACGCCCCGAGGCGATCGTCGCCCCGAGTCGTGAAATGCGTTGTGGCCACTAGCGCAAATGCGGGCGGACCGATGCTACTCGCCACCGCACCTAGCCCTCGATCGTCGGCCATGCCAAGGTTTTCCGGCAGTTTTTCGGGGCCGATGTTCCGCGTACCGTCGTACGCCTCACTCGCTATCACGATCGGGAACCTTGCTCCACCCCGGCCCCGGATCGAACCACTTCGTGGCTTGCGCTTTCGCTGCGCTGTCTCGCCCGAGATCGCGTTCATAGACCTGGCCGGAATGGCTCACCATGAACGTCTTGATGCCTGTGTCACCGTACTTGACCGGCCAGGCAATGACAGCGAAGCCCCCAAAAAGTTTGCCCTTCACGACATAGTCATAGGCGCCACCGGGCGCGTTTGGCCCCTGGGACTCCAGCAGCTTGAAGTGGTACCCGTAGTAGCCGGCGTTCTGTGCATTGCGCGAACTTGCATCGACAAACGCCGCGCCAAGGGGACTTGGCGTGTCTTCGGGCCCGGTTGACCAGTACAGGCCATCGTGTTTGCCTGGCGTGCTCACCATCTTCGAAGCGTAGGCGAGCACGCCGACTCCGTCGTGATTGGTCTGTGCATATTCGCGCTGCGCGTCGAAGATGGCCAGCATCGCCTGGATCACGGCCAGCTCGTTGCGGCCGATGCGCCGCAAGCGTATCTCTTCTGCGCCGGCCCGCGTGTCGAAATGCCACCCCTCATCGTTCTTCACGAGCGGTACCGGAAACGTCCAGCCCTGGTCGCCCACAACAACACGCGCGTGTCCCGGTTCCCCGGACTCGACGGTGTGGGACTTTGCCCACTCCGCAATGAAGGTGTCCCTGACCGGCGCGCCGAACGGGGGAATCATTTTACGAAAGTCGCTGCCGAAGATCGTGCGCAGGACGTCCTCCCGATCCTTGATGACCGCGTCGCCAAAGGCGTTCATCGCGGCCTCCGGTGAACTGAAGCTCTTTTGTGCGTGCGCCGGACACATCGTCACGACCCACAACGCCATGACCAGAGAGAGGTTCGCGAGCGTCAGCGTCAACAACCTTTGCACACCACGTGAATAACCGTTCATGGTTCGCTCCTCAGCGCCTGCCACCGCGTCCACCGCCGCCGCGCATGCCACCGCCGCCAGCGGGCCGGTTAAAGCCGGACCCCTGCATGCTTCGGTTTCCCCTGTCGAAGTTGCGTTGCGAAGCGCCGCCACTCCCCCCGACGCCCGAGAACGCGCCGTCGCGCCCGCCGCCATATCCCCCGCCATTACCACTACTTACCCGATTCACATTGCCGCGGGAACTGCGATCGGCTACACCGCCCCGATCTCCCACCGACGCACGATTGCCCGCTCCCGCCCGGTCTGAGTTGGCCATGCGGTTACCTGCCTCGGCGCCGCGCCCGCGATACTGGGACCGCCCGTCGGCCCCGGACGCCCCGGCGAACTTGTCGCGCGTTGCGTTATCCCGGTAGGCAACACCCTGACGATGGCCCGCATCGTGTTGCCAGCGGCCGCCCCGCTCTCCGTTCTTGAGTTTCGAACTGTCGAAGTTACGGTCGACGTTCCTGGCCCGGTCGGAGTTGATGTTGATGTCGTCTCCGCCCCAACACGAGTTGCAGTCCGCGAAGATCGCACCAGCAGCGATCAGGCCGACGCCGAAGGCGAGGCCCGCGCCGGGGTAGTAGCCGGGATAGTAGGCCGGGTACGGTGGCCAGTAGTAAGGGGGATAGGCCGGGTAGCCCCACCCGCCGTACACGACCGCCGGGTCATAGGCGGGCACATAGATCACCTGCGGATTGGCGGGCTCGATCTTCACGATGGTCTGCCCGCCGCCAGCGGGTGCCTGTTCGACGATCACGTTCTGCTGTTCGTTCGATTTGAGGTTGCCCGACTGCTGCGCGCGCGCCCGCAACCGCTGCACAGCAGCGAAGACGTCTTTTTGCTGGGCAAGAAAGGCGTCGCCGAGCTTCTGGGTCCAGTCGATCTTGTCATTCATCGGCTCAAGTATTTGCGGGAACGCCACCAGCGATTTCACGCTCGTATCCCACGGCTCGTTCTGTACCGCCTTCACGGCGTCGTCGCCCTTCACCTTCGGATTCGCTTTCACCCAACGCGCAGCGTGCACGATCTCCAGCGGATAGGTCGACGCCATCAACACCTGCGCCAGCAAGGCGTCCGGGTAGAGCGCAATCGGCGCGACGAGCGCATCGATCTCCTCTGGTTTGAATGGTGCGGGCCCCAATGGCTCAGCGGCCGATGGCGCGGGGGCTGATACCGGGGGAGCAGCTGGCGCCGTGCTCAATGGCGCGGGGCCTGATGACGGGAGCCCCGCCGCGCCGTGATCTGCACACGCCGAAATTGTCGCCAGCAAAACCAACCATAAGAATAAGGCGCTCACCCCTCGGGCTTTCCAGTTGCTCATGGCCACTCCTTCCGGCGGCTTGTTGGCGCGGACCAGGAGACGTTCCTGGCAGTCACAGAAACGTCCCCTGCGTTGCGTGGTTCGCTGCCCGGATGGTTTGGGCGTCGACAGGAACATCAGCAAAACGAAAACAACACCATGGCAGCCTGCTCGAATTTCGCGAAGTCATCCCTGCCAGAAGCCGAAACGGATCCGCCGGGCGGCGAGGACGTATCCGAGCCCGGTGCGGACAGCTCGGCCGGGGCTAGCAAGAGCGTCGCGTGGAGGTCCTGCTTGCGCAGATCCGGCTCCGGACACGCGAACCCTCCCCACACCATAAGACAGCTGAACTTCGGGCGGGTCAATGAGACCTTGGTCCGACAGGCTTGTTACGTCTGGTTTCCAGGCTGCCGCTTTGATGAGTCCTGGCATCTCGAAGGCTGAGGGCGTCCAGGCGCTGGGCGTTCATTGACCCGAGCAGGCTGCACGATCGCGAACATGCGTGCGCGACCGCGTGGACCTCCGGACTCTGAATGCCGGGGGGACGAATGCCTTGAGCGGGCCATGGTGCGCTCCTACCGGGTGACTGCTGCACCCTGAAAGCCGCCGTTGCGGTTGTTATGCGCTCAAGGTCGGCAACGCGTGGGGTACGGAAGCTCGCAGTCAGCGCGATCCGTTGCGCGTGAACTTCCGAGTTCGGCCATGAAGCGTCATTCGACTAAAACAACGATCGGACATTCAGGCGACGTCTTCGCCCAGTAAGCCGCCGTTGTCTCGCAGGCCGGTCCGCCTGTTTATGACGAAAACTCCAATCGATCGATCAACCCGGAAAGCCTGGCGCCATCGACTGTAAGGCGCGACGGGGTCGAAATTGGGGGAACGCGCGTTAGCCTCTCCCCGGAAGCAGATAATCCAAAAAGCCCTCTCCCAGCGGGAAAGGGCTTTAACAACGCGTTCTGCGGCGGTTCGTTTGAATTGTTTTCCCGCCGCGCAAACTCACCTCAAGCGTTCCACGCGTAGGGCTGGAAGATCTCTTCAAGCGGTGACTGTGTGACGCTCGCGGTGTAGTTGGTCATTGTCGAGGCAGCGACCACGAGGACCACATCGAGCACCCGTGCCTGATCGAAACCCGCCTCGGTGAACGCGGCGACGTCATGGTCGTCGATGCGGCCGCGCTTTTCAATCAGCGTGCGTGCCAGGCGCGACAGCGCGGCATGCTTGGGGTCCTTCGGGTAGCGGCGCTCGCGGATCGCCTGCACGTCCGCCTCGCTCAGGCCTTCCTTAATCCCGAGGTACGAGTGGAATGCGACCGGCCAGGCGGAACTGTTCGTCACCGCATTCGTGAGCAGCAGCACCTGCATCTGCTCTTCGTTGAAGTTGCCGCCGTGCGCCTGATTGAACACCGCAACCAGAGCAGAGATCAGTCTCGGCGAGCCCGCCATCTGGGCGGGCATGTTAGGCACCATGCCGAAGATTTCCGCCAGACCTTTCAGCGCGGGCTTCGATTGTTCGGGCGCGGATTCGAGCGTATAGAGGGGAAAGTTAGCCATGATATTTCCTTGAAGGTCGAGGTTATCGCTGACAACGTTCATGCGACACGCACAGATTAGTCAGACGCGCGAGTCCCGCCAATTACATGGCAGGTAATAACCAAACTCACTTCTTCTACGGGTCACGTCGAGCATTGCGCTCTGTCGCGCTTCGGTCTCATCGGCGCAAGTGACCGTTGAATCGTCCCCAGGTCGCTGCCATCAAAGCGTCACTGGGTCGAGTGACGGTTGAGGCCCGGCTTTTGCCCACCGTATCAGGTAGCAAGCAGCAGGCGGCAAATACACGCCGTTCATCGAGGTCAACGCGGGCTGTCGCGTTGCCCCAATCGCTCAGTCAATCGTAGGCAGGACGAACCGTTCATTGAACGTAAGATTGACGCCCACGAGAGGTCCGCCGGTTTGCTGGAGCCTGCCACCAACCGCAAGGGCACCGAGATCGAGGCTGTAGAAACCGATCTCCTCGATCAGGTCGCACACCCGCTTTTTAGCGTCCGCATCGTCCCCGGATACGAAGAACGCGGTCTTGCGCTTCGACGGCGAAAAGTCCGAGATCCAGGACATCGGAACCGTGTTGAACGCCTTGACGACCTTCGCTCCCGGCGCGAGATCGGCGACGATTTCGCTCGACGTGCGACCGGCGGTGTCGCCTAGCGTCAAAGGCTCAATGCTGGCAACGCGGTTGGTCGTATCCACCAGAATCCGGCCCTTCCAGTTGCTGACTGAAAACAACGCTGCCTGCACGTTCCACCATTTGGTGGCAAGCACGACAAGATCCTGCCCGGCCGCCTCCTGCACCGTGCCGGCGGCGGCACCGAAACCCAATTCCGCCACAAGCCCGGCAAGCGACTCAGGCCCACGCGAGTTACTAAGTACAACCTGGTGACCAACCGACAGAGCGTGTCTGGAAATCGTCTGTGCGACAGGCCCAGCGCCGATAAAACCAATTTTCATTCCGAGGCTCCTTGCCGACATGGGGTGAATTGTTCGTGAGGTAGTGACTCGATCCCACCACTGCGCTCAACCTATGGGTCATGCTAATCATATCACTTGTAAAATACAAGCGATTGGCGAAAATTTACTTGTAACATGCAAGTGATGTTAGGATCCAGTCATGAAAACGACAGACAAAGAAGGCGTTCGGTCCCATTGCGCAGTGAACTACGGCGTGGAGATCTTCGGCGACAGGTGGTCGCTGCTGATCGTCCGCGACATCGTTTTCACGGGCAAGAAAACGTACGGGGAATTCCTGAAATCGGAAGAAGGAATCGCGACCAATCTCCTGGCTTCCCGACTTGCCTTTCTTGAGGCGCAAGGCATTCAAGAGATGAAGTCACTGGTCCGCAAGGGCGGGTGTTTCTTTCCTGAGGGCGAGCAGTAAGGAAGGCAGCAACTGCGCCCGGTCGTGGGCTAGCGGCTGTTGTACCGCTGGAAGCGGCCGCTACAGGGTGGGTCGAATGATCGTCGACGTCTGCCGAGTACCTCGAATACCGGTATCGCTGCTTGTCTTGTTCACATCGGCGGGGATCGCAACAATCACGTTCAGGCTCGGCATTCGACGAGTCATCGCGTGACCTGCCCTGGGAGCTATCCGATGAAAAAGACAATGTGGACAGCCGTTTTTAGCGCCGCTGTCATGTGTGTGAGCCATGCACGAGCCGGTGACCTTGCCATCGAGAGCAACGATATTGGACGCGGTCAGTTTCGCGATGCGCAGATATCAAATGGCTTCGGCTGTCATGGAGGCAATGTGTCGCCAGAGATCCGGTGGTCGGGCGAACCACGCGAAACGCGGAGCTTCATGGTCTCGATGTACGACGTCGACGCCCCGACGGGATCGGGTTTCTGGCACTGGGTCGTGGCGGATATTCCCGCGTCCGTTCACTCGCTCGTGGCGGGTGCCGGCAACGACGCGGCGAAGTTGCCGGCCGGCGCGCTGCCGATCCGCAACGACAACGGAAGTACGGCGTATCTCGGCCCCTGCCCGCCGCAGGGCGATACGCATCGCTATGTGATCACGGTGACGGCGCTGAAAGTCCCGAAGCTCCCGGTCGATGCAAGCGCGACGCCCGCGGTCGTCGGATTCGTTGCGCATTACCAGCAGTTGGCAAAAGCGACGATGACGATCGAGATGAGACGTTAGTCGGCCGGAGTCGACAAAAGTACCGTGGTCCGATCGCCGGGCATCTTTGACGCGCTTGCCTGCGTTGGCGGAACGCAATCACGAGAAGCCGCGAGCAAGAAGTGCGCTGACGGCTCAATCGCTTTTCGCCGGGCCGAGTGGAGGACACATCAGGTCGAGTGTTTTTTTAATTCGGGCTACGAATGATGGATCAAGCGAATGCTTGCTCCACAGCGTCTCATCGGGATCGGTGCCCATGGCGAGCATGATCGACGTAAAGGCTTCCGCACATTCGCCATAGGCGTGCAGGCGGTCAACCCGATTGTGGGGAATTCGCGGGTATGCCGCCGGGAGCGCGGCGGCGTCGCCGCAATCGTCGGATGCCGCGCTCGCGCCGCCTGCGGCCGCGAGCGCGTATCGCGATGAGATGCACGCGTCGGTGGACCTGAGCAGCGGCAAGAGCCGGTTATCGACCACATCGGTCATTGCGCTTTCGAAGTCTTTCATGCTCTGCGCCACGTCTTGACCGGACGCCTCGCTGCCGGATACCTGCTGGTAGAGCACATAGTCCGCGCCAGGAATCGCCGCATACGCGCGTCCTGCTGCATCCTGATACAGCCTGAATGCGTTCAGCATCGCCTCGCGTGGCACCGTGTTACCGATCTCCGTTTCGAGATGAAACGCCGCGCCCTGGTAGGCGAATAGCGCGCGATGCGTCTCGAGAATCGCCGTACGCCGCGCGGCGATACGGCTGTTGACCTGTTCGCGTTCCGCGCTGAGCCGGTTGTAGACGAACGTGATCGTCGTGCCCACCACACCCGTCAGCAGAATGCCGATCGCCGACATGAGCATCGGGTGGCGGCTCCAGTGGTCGCTGCGATTGCGCTGCGCGCTTTGCCCGGTTTCGCCACTCACGCTCGGCTCCCGAGGTTGCGCGTAGCCGGCACGTGGGCGCAGCCGCTATTGCGCGCGCTGTTTCGCATAGCTCACCGGCAAGTCGAACTGCGCGCCCGGAAACTTCGCCGAGAGGGTCTGATAGAGCGGTTGCAGTTGCGCGAAAGTGCTCACTTTCAGCACGGTCACGCCCAGCGTCGGAAATGCGCTCACCTGCTGCGCGAGGCCGCTCGCGGCCGCGCTCACGGCGCCGGTATCCGCGTAGATCACGACGAGATCGTTCGAGCTCAGGCCCACGCGCCGGTCGTTTGCGCGGATCACGAGGGTGGCATTCAACTGAACGATGCCGTCCGCGTCGAGCGCGGGTGCGTTTGGCATCGGCCACACGCGGCTCTTGCCAATGGTGACCGGCAGCGTCCGCGCGAGTGACTGAACCTCGGCCGTGCTTGCGCGCATGCCCTGCTTCAACGTCGCATCCTGAGCCTGCGCGAGCGCGGTGCACACCAGCAGCGCGGCGGTTGCCGTGAGAAGTCGTGTGACGATGCTGTTCATTGCCGTTCCCTCGTCGCTCAGTGACCCATCACATCGAGCGCCACGGTTTGCGCACGCATTGGCTCGCCCTCGCGCGTGTCGACGTCGATGAAGCGCACCTTCCACGTGCCTTGTGCGCTTTCTCCATTGAACGCATTGGAGGCGAGCACCCAGTTTTCCACCTCCATGGTGTCGTTCTCGAAGCCGTTATACGCATTCTGTAGCACGCTGCGCGTGCCAGAGGGCGATATCAGTTCGATGGCAAGGTCGCTGGGGTTCGCCTGTGGCATGCTGATCATCACCTGCACGAATTCGACCGTGTGCGCCGGGCCGCTCACGGGCACATCGACTTCGAGCCCGGTCGCGCTGGCTTGCGGCACAGGCTCCCCCGAACCGTCTTCCGTAAGCGTGACGCCGCCCCCGTTTTCGAGCATCGAGCCGGTGAGCTGTGTACCGTATCCACGCGCCATGTTGACGGCCGCTGTCGCATCGACGAGGCCGAATCCATAGAGGTTATCGAACCAGAAGCCCGCTGCGTTTCGCGTCCATGCCGGTTCCGGTTCGTACTGCTGGCCAGAAGCGAACTCGACAGCGACCGGAACCCGCTGCGCGTCGATCCGGCGTGCGGTTTTCATCAGGATCGTCCGGATGTCGCGCCACGTAAGCTGCGGGTTGACCTGAAGCATCAGTGCGATCACGGCACTGACGGTGGGTGCTGCGGCAGACGTCCCATTCATGCTTGCGGTGTATTCGCAGCCGGCATTGAGTTGCTGGTTGATTGACGAGCCCGGCACGTCGAACGGATTCGATAGCGCGTTCACCGCCGACGTATTGGATGTGCCTTGTGAGCATGTCGTCAGATCGGTTGTGACGAGCCCCGGGCCTGCCGGATATCCATAAGGATTCGCTGCAAAGCCGAATTCACCACCGAGACCGGAGACGAGCACATTCGCGCCGCCGGACGAATAGCTCGAGTGCACGCCAGAGGCGTTGACCGCGGCCACAGTGACGACCTGGGGCATGGTGCGCTGCGGGTCGTTGTTCGCGCTGAAGCACGTGACGCCATACTTCATGGCATTCGCGCACAGCGCGGGATCCAGGTCGCTCGCGTCCTGAAACTCGTTGCCGGCCGACTGGACGCGCGTCGCGCCGAGACCATTGCGCATCGTCTCGAGATGCTGAATCACGACACTCGTGTAGTCGACTCCAATGTTGAAGGGCTCCGGACTGTCGTAAGTGGCGCCATACGAGGCATTGAAAACGTCCACGGCCTGCGAAAAGGGCGCGCCGCCATAAATGCTGAACAGGTTGACCGGCAACTGGCACCCATTGCACAGAAAGCGCACGGCGCCCAGCGACGCATTGAATGCCACGCCGCGCCCGCCCAGGCCGTTGTCCGCCGAGGCTGCGATGATGCCGGCCACTTCGGTGCCGTGCGCTTCACGGGCGACCCCGTTTGCGAGCGGCGTCGGGTCGCCCGGGTTGGCCGCTGCCGGATCGAAGTTGCGGAGCATCGAACTGTCGATGCGGTTTTGCAGGTCAGGGTGAGCAATCTCGACGCCGCTATCCACGACCATCACATTGACACCCGAACCCGTGATGCCCTGGTGCCACACGTTCATCACGTCGAGGTCGATGCCTGGTGTGCCCGGCACGCCCGTAAATACATCCTGGCCGGTGTTCTGCACGTACCACTCGTACTGGAGGAGCGGGTCGCCGGGATGCGGCGCGGTGCTGTCGCCGCACGCGGCCGCCACAAGCAGCATGCTGAGGGCCGCGAGTTTTCGCAGACATCGCCACGATTGCCGTGCGGCGGCCGCCCTCCCCGGTTGCCACGGCATCTCGCGAGACATCGGTTCGGGTTCGGTTTCTCTCATTCCTTCCCCTGCGAATTAGCGCATGTTCCGTGCCATGCGTCCTGCATGGCTGGCAACATTCGGACTCCGTATCACAGGCGTTATATCCGACCATTTGAAAATGTGCGCCGAACGCGTGCCGGATCGCAGCAGGTCATTGCACGTTTCGTAACGTTAGAAATGGCATTCCGGCACAGGAACACAGCGCGACCAGACTGCGGCCGCCAGCAAAGAAGCCCATAGAATGCAAGCGACATAGAATCGTCCAATAAGCTTGGACGTTTCATTTCATGCGTGGACACGCTCTAACGGCTCGCACCGGAGCCCCCCTTATGTGGATTCCCGCCCCGATCGATGCCGCGCGTTTTTTGAGGATTCCGCAAGCCCCGTAGCGAACGCCTGGACATGTAACAGGTGCAGCGGTGTCCGCTACGCGTAGCGCCTTGCGTCAGAATCGCCCTGGAAATTGTCGCGGCAGCGTAGAGGCTCAAAATGACGGAAACGGGTCGGCTTCGGGCGGCCGCAGGAGGCGGTTGCCGCTCAGGCTCGGACGATGGAACAGTGCTCATAGATCGGCGACAATCGGACATTCGGACATTCTGGAAAGCCGTTCTTTCAACTGCGCCGATGTCCTGTCCACTGCGTGCCTGATGTACAGAGATTCGCCGTCGTAACAGCGAGCTACTTGACCGCTCGAACGCGACAAAGCCTTCCAGACCTTCAAGGACGTAGCGCCGGAGACACATCGAACCCGTTCGCCACATCATGACCACAACAAGAAGCCTGGCGCTCATTCTGGCATGCGTGTTTGCCTCTTCTCAGCACGGCCACGCGCAATGTGTCGACCTGGTCGCCAGTCTTGACGACGGTCAGTTGATGCAGTCGCGCATTGCGCTGGTCGACCGTGCCACGCCTACCGAACAGATCCGCATCCTCGCCTACATCTTCGAAATCGATCAGACCGGCGGCCTGCTGTTGCGTCATCTGGTCGAAGCTGCGCGCCGAGGCGTGCCGGTCAAGCTGCTGATCGACGGCATCGGCCCCGAGCCGCACTACCCGTTCGAGGACGAACTCATCGTCGCCCTGCACGAGGTGGCTCCCGGCATTGAACTCCGAATCTTCCATCCACGATCCAATCTCGTCGAGATTTCGCATCGCATGCACGACAAGCTGTTCCTGGTTGGCGACACGGGCGTGATCGGCAGTACCTCGATCTGGGATGAGAGCTTCCGCAACTGGCTCAGCGAGCGCGATCTGATGGTGTCGGGCGACGCCGGCCAGGATGCGTCCTCCCTGCACGCCATGTACCAGCATTTCGCCCTGTTCTGGAATAGCCCGGAAGTGGTTCGCCCCGAGCCGGAAAAATTTCTCAAACTCGAAAGTCCTTATCGCGACTCGCAGGGTTATCCGACGCTGGACCCGGCGCGCATCCATTATTGGCGCGAATGGCTGCTGGCTCCGCTCGATGCTGCAACCCCGGCGACGGACCAGGCCGCGACCGATACACCCACGGCCTCCGATACGCCCAATGATCCCGTCGCAGCGCCCGCTCCCGGGGCATATTTTGATCCCGCCTGGATGCCGATCGCCTGCGAGCGCCTGCGCTATGTCCACGACTGGCCTGACAAGCGTTCGCCAGGCACGTTGCAGGACATGCTACAAGCGTTCGATACGGCGCAGCACGAAATCCTGATCATCAACCCCTACCTGATCCTGGTGCCGGAACTGCGCGAGGCGCTTGAGCGCAAGCGGCGCGAAGGTGTCCACGTGATCCTGGTAAGTGCCTCGCTGGCGAGCATCACGCAGGAATTCCCCGCAGTCGGGCGCGCCTACGCCAACGATCTGCCCGGCTTGGTGAATGCCGGGATCGAGGTGCGCGAATATTCCGATCCGGAGAACCGCATGATGCACGCCAAGCTGGTCGTCATCGACGGCCATCGATATTATCTCGGCAGTTTCAATTTCGATTCGCTGTCGGCCCACTTGAATACCGAAAACGGGCTGTGGATGGATATCCCTGAAGACGGGCTCGATCCCTTGCAAGACAGCGTGGCGTACTTCCTGCGCAACTCAAGTTCGGTGATCGACGCCAATGGCCGCCTTCTGGCGGATCCCGATGCGCGCTGCCGGGCCGCGGGGTGCGGCGGTGCCTGGTGGTGGGTGACGATGTTAATCAGGAACTTCCTCTGAACGCGGCATGCCCTGTCGCTACACTACGCGGCCGGCTCTGGTCGCCGTAAGATCGGATAACCCCGCGCTCGATGCAACGGATCTCGCCCGCGATGGGCTGTCAGCGAACGGACTTGCGGTGCAGCCGCGCGCCGCGGCAATGGCGTGGTGCCTGGCGTGACGGTGCGGCGGCTTGCGCGGAGTGAACCGCGCGCGCCGCGTTCAACGCGTGCGATGAGGGCGGCGCGAGTGCAATGAACGGGCGGAGCCTGATGTGAACACAACCGATGAGACAGGCAAGCGCGCGTTGCGCTTTGTTGCGGCGCATCCAGCGCGATTCTTATTCCAGGTCTGCATCGCGTTCCGTCAAAACCAGGGGCTCCTGCTCGCGGGCGCCATCGCCTATTACGCGTTGCTGTCAATCGTGCCGCTGCTCATCCTCGTTGTAATCACGTGCGGTCACTTCATCGGCGAGCCGTTGCTGTTCGACACGCTAGGACGGCTGCTCGAATGGCTGATACCGGGGCAGTCAAAAGCACTCGTGCGTGAGCTCACGACCTTTTTCGAGCATCGCTCCGTGGTCGGCTGGTACCTCGTCATCACGATGATCTTTTTCAGTTCGCTTGCGTTCACGGTTCTGGAGAATGCCCTGTCAATCATCTTCGTGCATCGCGTCGAGGTCCGGCGCAGGCACTTCCTGCTGTCGGCAATCCTGCCCTATCTCTTCAGCCTGTCACTAGGTCTCGGTGTGCTGCTCGTGACGCTCGTCTCCAGCGGCCTGCGGGCTATTGCGACCGGTAGCATCGATCTGTTCGGCTATGGGGTGTTATTGACTGGCGTGACCCGCGTCGTGCTCTATCTGTGCGGCCTTGCGGGCGAGATATTCGTGCTGACGGCAATCTATTTTGTGATCCCGGCGGGACGCACGACACTACGGCATGCGCTCGTCGGCGCGCTTGCGGCCACGGTTCTGTGGGAAATCACCCGACGCGTGCTGGTTTGGTACTTCGCGAAGCTTTCGCAGGTGAACGTCGTCTATGGGTCGCTGACGACGGCGATTGTTGTGCTGTTCAGCCTCGAAGCGCTCGCGACGCTGATGTTATTTGGCGCGCAACTGATCGCAGAATACGAGCGCCTCAATATGCGCGGCGACTCCACGGCGGAGTCGATGGAAACGGGCTGACCCGCGGCGGTGCGTTGAGCGCGCTCATTGTGGGTTCAACCAATCGGCGCGACGGCACCGGTCGTTTCTGGGAGCCGACGAATGCCACGAGTATTCGCTGTTGTGCCAGCCACACTGTAAAGTGCGGTGCCGCGATGTCAAAGGTCTGTTCGCAAAGCGGCTTTTCCCGGAACGGCGGATTGCTCTGAGGAGTGTGAAATAAAGACTGCTTATCCTGATTCGTCAAGAAACACCCATCGAGAGGACTTTTTCCCGAAAGGGACCTGACCGGACCTTCCGCTCAAGCACAAGCAGGACGAGATCTCTGCCCTGCCGGTACAAGGTCCCCTCTTCCAGCCGCTGCATGCGCTCGAATGGCTTGCCGCTACCCATGCTCGTTTCGAGGAACAGGGGCCATTCGTCCAGGCACAGACCAAGATCCCCGGCAGGAATCGAATACTTCAGGAAAGAACGCGTAGGTTCAACGTCCTCCCAGTGAACAATTTTAGGTTTGCAGTTCATGATCAGCATTGCTCAGGGTGGTGTCCAAGGGCGACCATCGCATGAAAGGCCGCGGAGACCGGGTCCATCGTGGGCGACTTTTTCGCAGTTTGCATACGTGGTGTTCGGTCTTTGACGGGTGCCAGACCACGCTTGAAATGACGCTCGCCACTTCGGCTGTCGCGCTGCGAAACATGCACGTCGCCACTCAACACTAGTGCCCTAAGCGCGTTTGTGAGTCGCCGGCCAGCTACACCCGAGGCGGCGGCCAACTGCGCGGCGCTCTGTTGCGCTCCATCAGCCAGCACATCCAGCAATCGCGCTTCCAATGTTCCGACAAATTGTTGCCCGGTTGTCATCACTCCTCCGTCAATCAAGTTGATAAATCAACTATAAATGACATTGAAAGCAATTTGTATGCGTCGTTGAGTCGCCAATGCCTGTTTAAATCTGGCGGCCCGGATTGTCGGGCAACCAGGGCGAGTAGAGTGTGGGCCGTCCGAGGACGCTGGCCATGCTCCGCAAACGGGGGAAGATGCCCCGGAAGTCGTACTCAATGAAAGCAGACATTGGCGTAGTGCCCGTTCGAGAGGCTGCTCAGGGTCGACTATCGCCCGTTGTTCAGAGCACAAACTGAATCTCACTTCAATCGAAAGGAGACTGGCATGAGCACATCAAACAGCACAGGTCCGCAGCGGGTAACTGCTTGTTCGTTTCATTGATTTTTCAACTAACTTTGCTCTGCTGTCGGCAGACCGAAGACGGCCGATGAACAAGAAAAAACGCCACTGGCACAAGCCAGTGGCGTTTTTCACTGCATCGACCCACCGCCGTCAGGAGCCACCGCGGCGGCGGCGAGCGGGCAGTCCTTACACGGCGGCAATCGCCTCGCGGGCGGAAGCGAGCGCCGCGCTCGCTGCGTCCGGGCCCATCGCCAGGCCTTCAGCGTGGATGAAGCTCACATCGGTCATGCCGAGGAAGCCGAGGAACGAGGTCAGGTACGGCGTCTGACTGTCGTGCGGGGTACCGTGATACTTGCCGCCGCGCGCCGTCACAACGTAGACCTTCTTGCCCGTAACGAGGCCTTCGGGGCCGTTTGCGGTATACCGGAACGTAATGCCGGCTCGCGCGATGAAGTCGAAATACGTCTTCAGTTGCGACGAAATGCCGAAGTTGTACATCGGCGCGCCGATCACAATAACGTCCGCGGCTTGCAATTCTGCGATGAGCGCTTCACTGCGTGCGGCGATAGCCTGCTGCTCCGGCGTGCGCTGCTCGGCAGGCGTGAAGAACGCGCCAAGAATGGCGTCGTCGAGGTGCGGCAGCGGCTCGGCCTGGAGGTTGCGCGTGACGACTTGCGCACCCGGATTCGATTGTTGCAGCTTCTCCGTCAATTCGTTGATGAGGAGCGTCGACTGGGCGCCTTGCGAGCGGGCGGCGGAATTGATTTGCAGGATCGTGGTCATCGTGGTCTCAGGCTTCAGTTTGGGGCGCGCAGTGTGGCGCGAGTGAGGCCATTCTCCGGGGTAATCAGGACTGGATAAATCCATCCGGGCGCGATGAATTGTTGCACCAGCGGGACAATCATCGGTACTATGTCGCGTTGAGGCGGCCTATTGGTGACAGTCATGTCTACAGTGAGTTTTCTGGCCGGACATCGCGCAGGGATGCGAAAACGACGTGCCGGCCGCTCCACCACGCGATGACATGTTGCGTCAGCCGCGCAGCGGCACCCCGCGGCGGGTCCCGCCAGAGCATGCCGACGTCCGCACAACATCCCTCAAGAGCGACCTCGTCCATCTCCGCCTCCGGATGCTGCTTGCACGCACCGGGTACCCTGTATCCGCCAGTCCCGCTTCTGTTCAAGTGAGTATCTGGTCCGGAGGGCGCGTTGCGGCGACGGGTGTAGGGACTGGAGCCAGAAGAATTGTCCGTTCAGGGAGCTACCTTCAGGGAGCTACCAACAAGAAACCCGCCAGTCCTCGCGGGAGGACATGGCGAGCGGGTGTTGCAGGTGGATGACAAGCCGACGCCCGGCACCGGCGGTGCCGAATCAGTTGTCGTCGCTTCTGGACGGGAGATGTTCGTGCGGCTCAGGCTCGGCCGCGTCGGCGTCAGGCAGGTCGTCGGGGGCCGGATTTGGGAGGCCCGTCTGACCGGGCGGCCGATCGGGTTGGCCGGTCGTACCGTTGGAAGGGCGCGTGGCGTCGGGAGCGTTGCCGGTCGGCCCGGCGGATGGATGGGAGGGCATGATGGGCTCCTGCACGGATGAATGCAGCCCCATCATGATAGACCGCGTGGCCGGTCCGGGGCACACGCGCGGGCAAGCCGGAGGCGCAAACCCCCGGCATTGCATACTGCTCGCGCGGCTCATGTCCGGCAGCCGCCCGCCGTCGTCTCGTGTCAGGCCAGGTCAAAGCGGTCAAGGTTCATCACCTTGACCCAGGCGGACACGAAGTCGCTGACAAAACGGTCCTTGCCGTCGGCGCTGCCGTACACCTCGGCCAGCGCGCGCAGGATCGAGTTCGAGCCAAACACGAGGTCCACGCGGGTACCCGTCCACTTGAGCTGGCCCGTCTGGCGGTCATAGCCTTCGTAGATCCCGCCGGCCTGCTTCCACTCAGTACCCATGTCGAGCAGATTGACAAAGAAGTCGTTGGTGAGCGCGCCCGGTGTTTTCGTGAAGACTCCGTGCTTGCCGCCATCGGCGTTGATGTTGATTGCGCGCAGGCCACCGATCAGCGCGGTCATCTCCGGAGCCGTCAGGGTCAGCAACTGGGCCTTGTCGATCAGCAATGCATCGGTCGGAACCGGCGACCTGGTCTTCTCATAGTTGCGGAAGCCATCGGCCACGGGTTCAAGAACAGCCATCGCGACTGCATCGGTCTGCGCAGCGGTGGCATCGACGCGGCCCGGCGCAAACGGCACCGTGAGCGTGAGGCCCGCTGCCTTCGCAGCCATTTCGATGCCGACGCTACCGGCTAGCACAATCACGTCAGCGAGCGAAGCCTTGCCCGAGGCCTTCTGGATCTCTTCCAGCTTCGCCAGCGTGCCGGCAACGGGTTGATTGACAGCCCAGTCGCTCTGAGGCGCAAAACGGATGCGCGCGCCGTTGGCCCCGCCGCGCTTGTCCGACCCACGGAAGGTCGAGGCCGAAGCCCACGCAGCCGCGACAAGCTCCGAAGCAGACAAGCCCGAAGCCGCGATCTTCGCCTTGAGATCGGCGATGTCGGCCTCGCCCGGATGGTGCGTCGCCGCAGGTAGCGGGTCTTGCCAGATCAGGTCTTCACGCGGCACTTCCGGGCCGAGGTAGCGCGCCTTTGGGCCCATGTCGCGGTGAGTCAGCTTGAACCAGGCGCGTGCGAACGCTTCGGCAAGCGCCTGCGGATCGTCGAGAAAACGCCGCGAGATCTTCTCGTACGCAGGGTCGAAGCGCAGCGACAGGTCGGTGGTGAGCATGGTCGGCTTGCGCTTGGGCGAATCGGGCCTCGGCCCGGGGATGACCGCGTCGGCATCCTTGGCGACCCACTGGATGGCGCCCGCAGGGCTCCTTTCCTGTTCCCACTCGTACTTGAAGAGATTCTCGAAGAAGGCATTGCTCCATTGCGCGGGCGTTTGTGTCCATGTGACCTCGATGCCGCTGCCGATCGCGTCGCCGCCCGAGCCCGACTTGTAGTTACTGGCCCAGCCGAGGCCCTGCAATTCGACAGGAGCCGCTTCGGGAGGGGCCCCCACGTGCTCCGCCGGTCCCGCGCCGTGGGTTTTGCCGAAAGAGTGGCCGCCCGCGATCAGCGCGACGGTCTCTTCGTCATTCATTGCCATGCGGGCGAAGGTCTCGCGGATGTCGACCGCCGCCGAAACCGGGTCGCCATTGCCGTCCGGACCCTCAGGATTGACGTAGATCAGGCCCATCTGCACGGCGGCGAGCGGATTATCGAGATCGCGCTTGCCCGAATAACGGCTGTGCTTGTTGGCCGGATCGTTGCTCAGAGCGAGCCAGGTCGTTTCCGCGCCCCAGTACACGTCGTTGTCCGGCTCCCAGGTATCTTCGCGGCCGGCGCCGAAGCCGAAGGTGCGGAAACCCATCGTCTCGAGCGCGACGTTGCCCGTCAGAACCAGCAGGTCGGCCCACGATATTTTCTGGCCGTACTTCTGCTTGATCGGCCACAGCAGGCGTCGCGACTTGTCGATGTTGACGTTGTCGGGCCACGAGTTCAATGGCGCGAAGCGCTGCTGGCCGCGGCCTGCGCCGCCACGCCCGTCGACCGTGCGATAGGTACCCGCGGCATGCCAGGCCATACGGATGAATTGCGGGCCGTAGTGACCGAAGTCGGCCGGCCACCATGCCTGCGAGTCGGTCATGAGCTTGCGCAGGTCGGCTTTGAGCGCTGCATAGTCGAGTGTCTTGAACGCCTCGCGGTAGTTGAACTTCCGACCGAGTGGATCCGATCTGTCGGAATGTTGATTCAGAAGGTCGACGCGTAGCTGGTTGGGCCACCAATCCTGATTGGACATGGTGCCAGCGACGACGCGTGTGGCAACGGAGGCATCGCCCGAGAACGGGCATTGAGCTTCGGATGGCATCGTTCTCTCTCTAGGTCACGGTTGTTCAAAGGCCATGCCAGCACCACGACATGCAGGCGGGCACAACCCGCCAGCCCAGCATAGCCCATTCTTTCGACAAGCTTATTGAGATGCGCTATGGCGGCGATAGCCCTTGACACCGGAGTTGACGGTCGCCGAAAACTGCCGGCTTTTCGCGTCGCACGGGAAAACAGGTTGCGATTGCAGCACAGACCTGACATGCCCGCCCGGATATTTCCGGAGTCCAAGCCCGGCGTTACTGTCTGAAGCCCCCCAATGCGGGCATCGCGGCGTCGAGGAACCGAACGACGTCTGAGGGTCGGCTTCGGGCGACCACATCGGCGTCAGGCAGGCAGCACGAGACCGACGAAGGCCGTGATTGCGCAGAGGGTACTCACCGAACAAGCGACGGCCTTTCCCGCTGATACCCCGCTGTTTCGCACTGCAATTGCGCTATGTTCGCCTTCATCATTCGAGAAGGATGGAGTCTTATTTCTACGCGCACCGCAGCATCTTATTTTCTAGTATTCCTTAATTAATCGGGCCAACGACTCGGCCTCTCGTGCAATGGCTTCGTCTGCCGATACGCCGTCACTTATCCATAGCTGGACAGTATCTGCGAACGCTTTTTTTGCCGCGCCGCACAACTGAGTGATGCGAATTCTATAAACACCGTCGAAGCTAAACACTTCCAGCCGCCCTTCATACTCGTGCGCATAGAATTTCATCGTTCGCTCCTCGAGTCGCCGCCGCGCCTGGGCGTGCTGCCGACTCTTGGCACCAGTACGGCCACAAACGCTGCGTTCGTCTATCGTGCGCTTAATTGGCCAGCGGTCAAGGCCCTCCTGATTCGTTGACCCCATGTGCGGCAGATCGATTGACACGAGCGGGGCAGTTTCGCGCGACACGTCGGGCCGCAGTCGGCCCATGAAGCGTCACTCGTGCTTGGCTTCGAGCGGCCGCTCAAGCGTCAAGTCCTCTCCCCTCAGCGGCCAGCGGACACCAACGTCGGCGCTGGCCAACCGCTCAACCCGCAGCATCGCCCGGTCGCGAGCACGACGGAGTCTGTTCGCGGCCCGGAGCGCCTTTCCCGGCGCCACGTCCGGCGTCAGGAAAGGGATCGCTTCGCATACTACGGCGGTGCTTACTGTGCCATGGCGCGTTGGTCCTTCGGAACCATCTGCCCAAAACGCCCACTGTTGAAGTCGTCTACCGCCTTGCGAATCTCTTCCGTCGTGTTCATGACAAACGGGCCATGCGCGGCAACGGGTTCGTCGATAGGTTCGCCGCTCAACACCAGGACAATTGCGTCGCTGATGGCGTCAAGCTGGACGTCGGTGCCTTCCCGTGCAAGCAGAACCAGTTGCGCGTCGCTGATAACCCGCTCCTCGCCGTTCACGCGAACCTGACCGCGCAGCACGACGAGCGCAAGCGTGCGGCCCGCAGGTAGCGTCAAGGCTGCACCGCGTCCTGCGTTGAGCCGCACGTCCCAGACATCCATCGGCGTGAAGGTGCGCGCTGGCCCCGCCTTGCCTGCGTAGTCGCCGGCAATCACCCGCACGTAGCCTGCGCCTGACGGCAGGTCGACGGACGGAATCTGGCTGGCCACGATGCTCTGATAGCCGGGTGCCGTCATCTTGTGCTCGGCTGGCAGATTGACCCAGAGCTGGACCATTTCGAGCGTCCCCCCGGTTTTCGCGAACGCGCGCGAGTGGAACTCCTCATGCAGAATGCCAGCGCCCGCCGTCATCCACTGCACGTCACCGGGACCGATCTGCCCGCCGCCACCCGTTGAGTCGAGGTGCTCCAGTTCGCCCTCGTACACGATGGTCACGGTTTCGAAGCCACGGTGCGGATGCTGCCCTACACCCAGCCGGCGGTCCGTGGGCGCAAAGCCTTTCGGTCCCGCGTAGTCGAGCATCAGAAAAGGGCTCACGTGGCGGCCCATGGTGTGATGCGAAAACAGCGTGCGCACGGGAAAGCCGTCGCCCACCCAATGCGCGTTGGGATTGCTGTAAGCGCCGAGAATCTTCTTCATCATCGAATAGTCCTGTTTAACGGCCCGCGGCCGTGGTTGCATGAATACAGGGTAGTCGCGCGACGATGACGGCGGTAGAGGGTGAAAGTCGCCCTCTGTGTCTCATTGATGGAACAATCGGACGGGTTCACCAAGCTCGTTCCGGGCGAGCCATCAGAATTTCGTCTGCGACCCGATGCGCGCCAGTGTCTGTGAACGGCTGCTTGCAGCCGCGTTGGGTTCAAGCAACCCATTGATCCATGCTTGCGTCGGTTCGGAGTCGCCGCTTGCTCGCTGATAGACGGCCTCGACATACGCCATCGTCCGCTTCGAGAAGTGGTACTGCACCGCTGTGGTGATCGGGTGAGCCTTGTTGTTCGCGAGCACCTCGTTTCCCTACATGCACGAACATGACGGATACGCGCGGACGGCTACCGCGACCGGCCGCGCGTGTGACACATCAGCTCTTGTCGTACGAGAACTGAATGCCGGCCGTGCCGCCGGTTTGAATGAACAGGTCAATGAATGCCGGGACGGTCTCGCTGCGCGCCCAGTCACGCTGCAACTCGCAGAACAGTTGCGCGACACTGATCATCTTGCCGCCTGCCTGTTCGATACGGCGCAGCGCGGCGTCGTGCGCCGCGACCGATGTGCCGCCAACCGCATCGACGACGACATAGACCTCGTAGCCGGCCTTCAGCGCATCGAGCGCCGGGAACGTCAGGCAGGCTTCCGTCCAGAGCGCCGTCATGATGAGCTTCTTGCGGCCGGTTGCTTCGACGGCCTTGCGGAATTCGACGTCTTCCCACGAGTTGATGCTCGTGCGATCGTAGGTCGGATAGTCGCCAAGCGCGGCGCGCAGTTGCGCAATCGGGGGCTTGTTCAGGCCCGTCTTCACGTTGACCGTCGAATGCACGACCGGCAGCTTGTAAGTGACCGCGGCTTTGGCGGCGCCCACGATATTGTTGATCAGCAGTTGACGATCCATCGAAGCGATGGAATTCACCTGGACCGGCTGGTAATCGATAACGATGAATGCCGCATTCTGCGGGGTGAGCAGATGATCGTTCGCGGGGTCGCGAATAGGTTCGCTTGCCATGGTTGGCTCCAGAAACAGTGCAGGAAGTGAAAGTGGGATCCCGAGGATCGATGCTTGAGGCATCGGCTCTGCATGCACGGGCAATCCTATGCGGGCGCCCCGCCGCCTTGAAGTCCCGAAAGAAGCCGACTGTGTTCCATGAAAAGAACAACGGCGATCGCCGGCATGGCATGCCTTAAGATGTCTCGATTGTTCTGCCAAAGGAACACTCATGGACGACCTGAACGACATCTTCTACTTCGTGAAAGTGGTCGAAAACCACGGTTTCACGCAGGCAGGCCGGGCGCTCAACATGCCCAAGTCCAAGCTGAGCCGGCGCGTCGCCGACCTCGAGGCGAGGTACGGCGTTCGCCTGCTCAATCGGTCCACTCGCCATTTTTCGGTCACGGAAACCGGGCAGGAGTTCTACGAGCGCTGCCTCGCGGTGCTCGTGGAAGCCGATGCCGCTCGTGAAGTCATGGAGCGCAGGGTCTCGGAGCCCCAGGGCGTGGTGCGCGTGAGCTGCCCGACTACGCTGCTCGAATACCGCATCGGGGCCCACGTGGCCGACTTCATGATGCTGTACCCGAAGGTGCGAATCCTGCTCGACGCCACCAACCGTCGGGTCGATGTCCTGGCCGAAGGATTCGATCTCGCGCTGCGCGTGCGTTTCCCGCCGCTCGAAGACAGCGGGCTCGTCATGCGCGTGCTCTCCGGAAGTCCGCAGCGCCTCGTTGCCGCTCCGGCGCTCCTGAACCAGCACGCACAGATTGCGCATCCGGCGGATCTCGCCGGCATGCCCAGTCTCGATTGGGGCCCGCAGCGCGATCACGTCTGGACGCTGGTCGGCCCGGACGCCGCCGAGGCGCGCGTGCCACACGCGCCGCGCTACATCACCGACGACATGACCGTGCTTCGGCAGGCCGCGCTGAAAGGCGTAGGCGTCGTGCAGTTGCCCTTCATGGTCGTCGAGAACGAGCTTGAGAAAGGCGCGCTCGTCGATGTGGTGCCAGGCTGGAAGCCCAAGGGCGGCCTGGTCCATGCGGTCTTTCCGTCTCGCCGCGGCCTGCTGCCGGCCGTTCGCCTGCTGATCGACTATCTCGCCACGCACATCCAGAAGGATGAGTGAGCGCCTCGCGCTTCGATTGACCCTCATCCATTGTTCCTTTGGCAGGACACTCTGTGCGGCCGCGCGATCTACCGCGGCTGCCGGTCCATTTCTATTCTTCCCTCATCGAGCCTCGATATGCCATCACACTGACAACACCCGGAGACATCATGCGGTACATCCACTTTTCTCCCGACAATCGCCGCCGACTGCTCGGCATCGTGCAGGGCAACACCATTCACTCGCTCGGCGAAACGACCCTCGACGATTTGCTCGCGCGTGGTGTCGATCTCGCTTCCTGGGGGGCGTCGCGACGCGCGGACGCCGAGGAATTCTCGAGCGCCGCCGTGACGTATCTGCCGCCGCTCGCACGCCCCGGCAAGCTGCTGTGCATTGGGCTCAACTATGCGGATCACACGAAGGAAAGCCCGTATGAACAGCCCGACTATCCAACGATCTTTGCGCGTCTGAACTCAAGCCTGATCGGACACGAGGCGCCCATGATTCGCCCGCGCATTTCCGACTCGCTCGATTTCGAAGGCGAACTGGCGGTCATTCTCGGCAGCGGCGGCCGCCATATTTCAAGGCAGCAAGCGCTTTCGTGCGTGGCGGGCTACTCGATCTTCAATGACGGCTCCGTGCGCGAGTACCAGTTCAAGTCGCCGCAATGGACGCTCGGCAAGAACTTCGACGGCACCGGCGCGTTCGGCCCGATGTTCGTCACCGCCGATGAACTGCCTCCGGGAGGCGCGGGCCTCAAGCTCGAAACGCGCCTGAATGGCCGGGTCGTGCAATCGGCGAACACGAGCGACATGCTGCACGACGTCGCCTCGCTCATCTCGGTCATCAGCGAAGCCATCACGCTCGAAGCCGGCGATGTCATCGTGAGCGGCACGCCCGCAGGCATCGGCTGGGCGCGTGAGCCGAAGCTCATCATGCGGGCCGGCGACGTATGCGAAGTCGAGATCGAAGGTCTTGGCGTACTGCGCAACGTCGTTGTCGATGAAGACACGTCGATCCAGCGTTGATCGATCGCCAGGTTCCCCTGAAGGAGGAGACATGAAACAGATTCGCGTCCCGGTTTTCGTGGTTGGGGCGGGCCCCGCCGGGCTCACCACCGCCGCACTGCTGGCGAAATACGGCGTCGAGGTGCTGGCGATCACGCGCTATCCCGGCACGGCCCATTCGCCTCGCGCGCACATCACGAATCAGCGCACCGTGGAGGTGTTTCGCGATCTCGGCATCGAGGATCGCGTCCGCGCCCTCGCCACATCCCATGAGCTGATGTCGAACAACGTGTGGGCGACCAGCTTTGCCGGCACGGAACTCGCGCGGCTCCAGACATGGGGGACGGGCGTTGCCCGCAAGGCCGATTACGAGGCGGCAAGCCCGTCGCAGATGTGCAATGCACCGCAACATCTGCTCGAACCGGTCATCCTTTCGGCCGCACGCGAATACGGTGCGAAGTTTCTCTTCAATACAGAACTGGTGTCGATCCGGCAGACTGAAGAGGCCGTGTATTCGCGGCTCGTCGATCGCCTGACCGGCGAAGAGATCGAAGTGATCTCCGACTACGCCGTGGGCGCGGACGGCGCACAGAGCGTGGTCGTGCGGGATCTCGGCTTCGAGATGGACGGCGAGATGGGACTGGGCTGCGCGGTCAACTGCTGGCTGGAAGTCGATCTCACGAAGTACACGGCGCACCGCCCCGGCGTGCTGTACTGGATGACCCAGCCGGGCAGCGACTACTGGGTGGGCAGCGGCACCTGGATCTGCGTGCGCCCGTGGAACGAATGGGTACTGCTTTTCATGTATGACCCGAAGGAAGGCGAGCCCGACCTCAGCGAGGAAGCGGTCATCGCGCGCGCCCGCGCCACCATCGGCGAGGCCGACATCCCCGTGCGCGTGAAAGCCGTTTCGAAGTGGACCATCAACCGGATGGTCGCGCGCACCATGGTCAAGGGCCGCGTGGCGATTGCGGGCGACGCCGCACACCGGCATCCGCCGGCCAACGGGCTCGGCTCGAATACCTCCGTGCAGGACGCGTTCAATCTGGCCTGGAAACTCGCGATGATCGTCAAGGGCGAGGCATCGCCCGCGCTCCTGCAAACCTACTCCGACGAGCGGCAACCGGTTGCCCAGGGCGTCGTGAACCGCGCAATCAAATCGGTCGGCGAGATGCTGCCGATTGCGGGCGCCCTCGGTTTCTCGCAAGGGCAAAGCGCCGCGGACGGCTGGGCCTCGCTCGATGAACTGTTCTCGGACAGCGAGACCGGCAAGGCGCGCCGCAAGACACTTGCGCAAGCCATCGATCAGCAGAACTATCAGTTCAACTGTCATGGCGTCGAGTTGGGGCAGCGCTACGAGTCGGCTGCGATCGTGCGCGATGGCGCCACCTTCCCTGCCGCATGGCGCGACCCCGAACTGTATTACCACCCCACCACGACGCCCGGCGCGTCTCTTCCCCACGCCTGGATCGAGCGCGAGGGCAAGCAGGTATCGACGCTCGATGTGGTCGGCAACGGCGTGTTCACGGTGATTACGGGGCGCGGCGGCGAGGCCTGGCTGGACGCGGCGCGGCAGATCGGCGACGAGTTAGGCATCAGGATCGAGGCGATCTCGATCGCGCACGCGACCGGTACGTTCGACGCGTACGGCCAGTGGGCCGCCCAGCGCGAAATGGAGGACGATGGCTGTGTGCTGGTGAGGCCAGACCGCTTCGTCGCCTGGCGCTGCCGCACGCGCGCGGCGGACCCCGCGATGGAACTGCGGCGCGTGCTGACACAGGTGCTCGGCGTCGCACCACGCACAACGAATGGTGCAGCGAAGCATGCAGACGGCGTGGCCGCGTGACACGGGAGTAGACGTTATGACATCGACAACGACAACGACAAAGCGCGCGCGTTTCGGCGTTCATTCGATCGACCATTTCGCGCTCGATGTGCCGGGCCTCCAGGAAGCCACGCGCTTTCTCGACACCTTTGGCTTCGAGCTGGAATCGCGGCCGGGAGAGTTGCTGCTGCGCACGCCGCACAGCGATCACGTGTGGGCGAAGGTCCGCGAGGGCACGCGCAAGCAACTCGCGTATCTGGCGTTGAACTGTTTCGCCGACGACTTCGCGCCGCTATGCGAGCAGATCCTGGCAGCCGGTGCCACCGCCGCCGCGCCCGCACGGCTCGCGCCGGACGATGGCTTCTGGTTCCACGATCTGGATGGCAACCTGTTGCAGCTCAAGGCGGGCGTCAAGACGTCGCCCGGCTGCAAGCTGGCCTTGGGCCGGGAATCGGCGCCCTTGCGGTTGCGCGGTGCATGCGCGCGCGCCGACGCACCGGTTACACGGCCCTCGCGGCTTTCTCATGTCCTGATGTTCACGCCAGACGTGCGGGGCGCGGTCGCATTCTACGAACGCGCACTGGGTCTCACGCTATCCGACGGGTCTGAGGGTATCGTGGCGTTCCTGCATGCGCGCCATGGCAGCGATCATCATCTGATTGCATTCGCGCACGGTGCGGCGAAGGGATGGCACCACAGCGCATGGGACGTTCCGGATATCGACGCGGTCGGACTCGGCAAGATGCAGATGCAGCGCGCGGGCTATGTCGACGGATGGGGCGTGGGGCGCCACGTGCTCGGATCGAACTATTTTCAGTACGTGCGTGACCCGTGGGGGTCGTTCTGGGAATACTCGGCCGATATCGACTACGTCGGAGCCGGCACCGAGTGGTCCGGCGGAGATCATCCGCCCGAAGACTCTCTGTATCTGTGGGGCCCGGACGTGCCGGCGTATTTCTTTGAGAACACCGAAGCTTGAAACGCCCGGTGCGAACGGCTTCCGGCGGCCACGCCGGGCAGACGTCGGCCAGCCGCTGTATCCGCAGCCTTGTCATTCAAGCGACAGTGCTTCCATCCAACGCTTGCCCGAAGGCGCGTGAGTTGTGCGCAACCGAATTGGCGCGATCGGAATTATTCATGGCACGTTATGCTAGTGCCTCCCGTGGTTCAAATGTCTACTATCTGGCTATCCAATCGAATCAGGGAAAAGTCATGAAACCCGCAATGGCATTGATCACTGGCGCGTCAAGCGGCATCGGTCTGGAGTTGGCGCGCATCCATGCAAGCAAAGGCGGCGATGTCGTTCTGGTTGCGCGCTCGCGCGACAAGCTCGAATCAATCAAGCAGGAATGCCAGACGAAGTATGGCGTGAAAGCGTACGTCATCGCAGAGGACCTCGCCGACCCCGGTTCGGCTGATCGAGTCTTCGCTGCCACTGAGGCGCTGGGACTTTCCATCGAAGTCTTGATCAACAACGCTGGCTTTGGCGGCCACGGCAAATTTGTCGAGCGCGATCTCAAGGCCGAGCAGGCGATGATGCAGGTCAACATGGTGGCGCTGACCAACCTGACACATCACTACCTGAAGGGCATGGTGCGCCGTCGGCGCGGACGTATCCTGAATGTCTCTTCGACCGCATCGTTCATGCCGGGCCCTCTCCAGGCCGTGTACTACGCAACCAAGGCCTACGTCACCTCATTCACTCAGGCTATTGCCGAAGAAGTCCGCGAGTACGGCGTGACCGCCACGGCGCTATGCCCGGGCGCGGTGGCGACCGGCTTCGTCGCCGCCGGCGATCTGCAAGGCGTGAGCGTCTGGAAGAACGCCAAGTCAGCAGAATCAGTGGCGCGCTGCGGCTACGAGGCCATGGAGCGCGGCGAACTCGTGGCCTTCAATGAAGGCAAGCTGCAAATCATGCTCGATTGGATTGTTCCGCTGCTGCCGCGCAAGACAGTGTTGAAGATGTCGCGTCAGGCGATGGAGAAGGCAACTTGATGAAGCAGGCCACCCGCTTTTCCGTGCATCCCGGCTGGAAACTGATCGTCGTTGATCTGGGCATCGCGCCCGGCGACTTGCTAGCGCTGGCCGAACTGCCAGCCGACCTGTTTAGCCGCAAGGATGCCTCGCTGACGCCTGCCGAATACTTTCGCATCTTTCACAGTCTCGAGACGATGGTCGGAGAAGCACAGTTGCCGGTACGGCTCGGTAGCGGTATCTCGGTCGAGGCTTTCGATCCGTCGCTCTTTGCATGCCTGTGTAGCCCGAATCTGAATGTCGCGCTCACCCGGCTCGCCGAATACAAGCGCCTTTGCGGACCATTGGCGCTGGATGTCGCCATCGGTGGACACCGCACTGAAGTGCTCATCGAATGCTACGGCTACGATCGTCCGCTACCGCGTAGCCTATGCGCGATGGAAGTGGTCTTCGTCACGCAACTGGCGCGCCTCGCCACGCGGCACGCGATCAACCCGATCGAGACGGAATTGGCGGTCCTGCCGAGTCAGACCGGACCGTGCGAAGCGTTTCTCGGCTGCCGCTTACAGCAAGGCAGCCACAATCGCATCAGCTTCTCGGCAGAGGATGCCGCGCGACCGTTCCTGACCGAGAACGTGGCCATGTGGCAGTTCTTCGAGCCGGCGCTTCAGGCGCGACTCTCGAAACTCGATGCCGAGGCAAGCGCTCGCGACCGCGTACGCAGCGCGCTGCTCGATATGCTGCCGAGCGGCCAGAGCAGCATCGACGATATTTCGAGCCGTCTGGCAATGAGCAAGCGATCGCTACAGCGCCATCTCGCCGACGAAGCGCTCAGTTACCAGGACGTGCTTAACGGCACGCGACAGGAACTGGCTAGCTACTACCTTGCCCGCTCGGCAATCTCGCCTGGCGAGATTGCGTTCCTGATTGGCTTTCAGGACACCAACTCATTCCTGCGTGCTTTCAAGGGATGGACAGGGGTTACGCCAGGGGAATACCGCAATCTGCACGCTCGTCCGGTGTGACGCAGACGCTGTCTGAATCATTGAATCAAGTGGTGTTCCCACGGTGAGTCGCGTGGCGGCTTCGCTCCGAAATGCGACATCATCTCACTGCGAGGCCAACCGGCCACTTCGGGTCGACAATGGAAGTTCAAGACTCCAACTCCCCGTGAGTTCGATACGGCCTCCTCGACTTCCGGACGCGACCACTTTCGCGAATTCGACCGAGCGGGCAAAACCGTCGACAATTCGTCGCTATCTGTCGATCTCGCTGTCCAGGTTGAGCCTTTTGAAAAGCTTCTGATGTGTTATGTGTATTTGATCAACCTGTCGTACTCGTATGGAGAATTCAATGCTGCGATTTGTCGTAGTTCGTGGGGTCCTGGCATGGGGTATTGCTACGGCTGTCATTTTCACTGCGATTCAGTTTCTCCAGCACCACGAAGTCGGAATGGCAGATGTCGCCAGAAATATCGGTATGTTCATGGTCGGTGGTATTTTTTGGGGAGCCACGATGTGGTGGTTGGGCGGCCGCAAGAAAAGCAGGTCGCAACACAACCGCTGACTCGATCCATTCAGCGGTTCCCGTCCGACAATATCGGGCGGTAGCCGGCCAGAAAACACCGTCGCGCATCGCGCTCATGCGTGCGTCGGCTCAGCCTCGGAAACCGCCGCTCAAAGTAACGTTCTCGAACACCCCTTGGCCATACCCGACGCAGATCCGCGATGCGATGCCCCCCGTGCTGCACGCCTGTGCCTGCCTTCGCGCTTAAGCACAGGACGATCCGGGCCGCCATTCGAGCGATTCATTCACCAACACGCGGGCCCGCGATCGCCGGCAACACCGCAAGTGCGCGGACCAGGTCCTGCTGCCTGCGATAGCCTGTTTTAGCGAGTACCGCGCGTAACTGATTACGCGCGGTCGTAATTGTCACGCCGCACGCATTCGCATGTTCCTCGATCGAAAGTCCTTTTGCGAGTCCATGTGCGAGACGCGCCTCGGCAGCCGTCAAACCAAACAACTGGGACAGTTGCCGTTCCGAGGCCGCGGCACTGCGCTCCGCTTCGGTCACGACGATCATGATGTCGGCGCTCGCGAGCGTGAGCCCGCTTCCGGTGCCGAGCGCGCGCGGCAGCGCAAGCACCGTGAGATAGCGCTGCTGCGCGCCCGCACCCGCGCCCGCGCCCACGGGCAGGCTTTCGGGCTTGCCGCTCTCGCGCACGCGGCCGATCGCGCCCGACAACGTATCGTTCCAGAAGCTCGCCGATTCGATGCGGCGCCCCGACACGCGCAAAATGCGCTGCGCCTTGAACAGCGCTTCGGCGCTGTGGTTGCAGAACACGACCTCGTTGGCCGGATTGAGCACGACGATCGCCTGATCCATCGACGCGAGCGCCATTTCGCCGGCGACGATCCCGGCCCGCAGCGACTCGCTGCGCAGCATGAGCTTCAACGTCTTCTGCAAATGCGGCATCAGTCGGTCTACGGCTTGCACCTGCTGCGTAGAAAACGACGGCTGGCCCACCGCATGATTGAAAACCAGATAGATGTCGAGCGCGTCCTCGCGATACACGCAGCCGCCGAGGATGTAACGCATGCCGTTGGGAATCAGCAGGTCTTGATAGAACTCGCTGCGGTCCACGTACCGGTTGTCGAAATAATCCGCGCACTGGAACACGCGCCCCACCGGCTGATGCAGCACGACTGCGCGGCGCGGGTCGATCTTGCCGTAGTATTGCGCGTAGGCCTCGCCCGCGTGCATGTACTCGGCACGCGTCATCAGGTTGACCGGCGCGCTCTGCGTGCGCGCGTCCCAGCCGACCATGTGCGCCAGACGGCTGCCGATCCAGCGATCGAATTCCGTCAACGCACGGAGCAGCGCGCCCGGATCGAGGATCGCATCGTAGAACCGCACGATCATCTCATCCAGCGTTTCCGGCTTGCCGGTCGTGACTTCACGTTGCGCCATGATTCGCTTCTTGCCGTTCTCTCACTGCACCGATGTCGAGGACGCCGGCAACCGCGACAACGCCCGCACGAGGTCCTGCTGGCGCCGGTAACCGGTCTTGCCGAGCACGGCGCGCAACTGGTTGCGTGCCGTGGTGATCGACACGCCCGCGGTGACGGCGTGCTCCTCGATCGAGAGCCCTTTCGCGAGGTGATGGGCGAGGCGCGCCTCGGCGGGCGAGAGTGCGTACAACTGCGCGAGTTGAGCGGCGGAAATCGCGTCCTCGTGATGCTGGCGCGAAATCAGAATCATGAGGTCGGCCTGGCCAAACGGCTGAATCAGCCCCGGCGGCACGGCGCCGCCCCGCCACGATGGCTGGCCGTGCATCGGCGCGACCGTTTGCGCGCGCTGGCCGATGCCCTCGCGCGGCAGCGCGATGACGGTGAGGACATGGCTGCCGTCATGCGCGGGTGCAAGCAGGCTTTCGGTGCGGCGCGTAAGCTGGACGCGACGCAGCACATCACCGAGCGCCGCGCTCCACAACGACGTGCCCGCCATCCGCAGCGGCAGCGCACGCTGCGTGTGACGCTCCCGCAAGATGGCTTCGGCGCCCTCGTTGCAGAACAGGATGTCCTGCTGCCGGTTAAGGACGATCAATGCCTGCCCCATCGACTGCAAACCGGCCTCTCCGGCATACAGCCCCGCGCGCAGCGTTTCCGTGCGGCTCATGAGGTGCAGCGTTTTCCGCAAATGCGGAAATAGCCGCTTGAGGCCCTGAATCTGCGCCGTCGAAAAAGCCGGCTGACCCACGCAGTGATTGAAGACAATGAGCACGTCGACGGAATCGTCGCGAAACGCGCAGCCGCCTGCGCTGTATCGAAGCGAGTTCTGAATCAGGAGATCCTGGTAAAACTCGTTGCGATCGACATAACCGCTATCGAAATAGTCCGCACACTGAACGACCATTCCCTCGGCCAGCCGGTTGACCAATGCGCGTCGAGGATCTTTCGGGGCATAGTAATTCGCATACGCGTCGCCGGTCGCGAGAAACTCCGGGCGCGTCATGAAGCTGAACTGCGCGCAATCGTGCACGCGATTCCAGCCGAGCATATGGCACAGCGTACTGCCCACCCAATGGTCGAAGCGCGCCAGCGCCGGCAGCAAAGCGTCCGGTTCGAGCACGGCGTCGTAGAACTGCGTGAGGATCGCATCGAGCGCGTCCGCTTTACCGGTCTTGACTTCACGTGTTGCCATAAGCTGCCAATCGGCCTCGGATATTTTTCTTTCTAATTCGCATCTAGTGTGCGGCCGACCTGTTTCATTCACATGATCAATTTTGATCATGCGCCCCCGGGCACACTCGCTGGAGAATGCCACACCGACGGGCCGTAAAGGACATTCCCTGCCAAAAGGCGTGGACAACCTGCTATTGGCGGCCCTTATGCGAAATGCATCTACGGCTCAAACGAATAGCACTTGCAGTGAATTTTTTCGCTGTTTTACGTTTGCGAGCGGATAAAAATCGAATGGCCGGGCCGTCTTGCGGAATTTCCGTCGGCAAGAAAATCAAATTTCATAAGTCAAATAATCGAATCTGGAATCCAGCATGAATAAGACACTGGTTTGCATTGGGGTGTGCGCGGTGTTGTCGGCTTGCGGCGGGGGCAGCGGGAGCAACGGCAGCAGCAACGGCAGCGCTTCGAGCCAGTCGGGCAGCGGGTCGCAGACAGGACAGGCGCAGGCGCAACCGCTCGCCGCGCAGCAGACCTATATCGGCACGGTCAGCTTCGGCGACACGATCTCCGTGCAGATCGACGCCCCGGCCAAGGGCCAGGTGACGACGACTTTCATCGATTCGCAGTTCGGCCTCACCGGCAAGCTCGTGGGCAACTACACGCTGACGAACGGCAATTACATCGTGACGTCTTTCCAGGCAAGCGGCACGGTGCCGGCCGCGCTCGCGGCCGGGGCGAACGCGGTTGGCATGCAGTTCGGCGTTGTTAGCGACAGCAGCAACCACGGCGTCCTGAGCGGCCAGCTCAGCAACGTGCCGAACGTGACGGCAGGCAGCGGATCGCAAACGCTCTCCGGCCAGATTGCCGCATCGAACAACGGCGTGACCACGGTGGCGGGCCTCGCGGGCACGTACAGTTTCATCAAGCTCTCGGGCGACTACACGAAAGCCGGCGTACCAGTCGGTTCGCAGGACGCCGACAGCGGCCAGATGCTGATCAACGCCGACGGCACGTTCCGCGCCTGCCCGAGCGCCGCCTACGGCGCGAACTGTATGGACGACAGCAACGCAAGCATCGCCGACACCGGCACGATCACCGTCGATCCTGACCAGACCACGTACCCAGGCGCCTTCGACATGACGCTGAACGGCAAGTCCTTCGGCCGCCTCTTCGCGAGCACGAGCGGCGGTGCCATCACGCTGATGCTCGATCAGGCGGGCTCGAACAGCGACGGCACGTTCCGGACCGGCTCGTGGGTGTTCCACACGGCGCAGCCCCTGACGAGCGGCGCATACGACGGCACGTGGCTGTGCTCGGAACCGAACACCAGCGACAACAACCAGTTGCTCGGCGACATCGTGGCGAATCGCGTGACGATTGCGGGCACGACGTTCACGCCATCCGGCCAGAACGCCGCCCCGTTCACGCTGAATTTCAATGCGACGTTCAACGCCGCGTCATCGTCCTCGACACCCGCGCTCGCAAGCGGCGTGAACGGATTGATGGCCGGGCTGCTGCGCACCACGAGCAACGGCAACACCGTGCAGAGCGCGATGATGTTCCTGCCGGTCTCGTCGACGAACCTCTACTACCTCGACGAAGTCAACGGCAACGGCTTCTTCGTCGAAGGCCTCTGCGTCAAGCAATAAAGCTCACGTCAAGCTCAAAGCGAGAGGACACACGATGAAAAAAGCTCTGCTCACTTCACTCGGCACGGCAACGGCGCTGGCCGGCCTGCTGGCCGGTTGCGCCGGCTCGACCAACTTCGGCAATTCCGTCTCGCAGTTCACGGACGGTCTCAAGAACGGGATGACCACCACCGTCATGGGACCGGGCCCGGGCCACTTCAAGGACTCGGGCCTCTCTCACGTGCTCCAGGACGGCGGCAACGGCTGGCCACGCGCGGCCATCACGATCAACAGCCTGCCTGCCACGGCCTACGCGCACAGCATCGGGACCTTCTCGTACGGTCCCGACTACTGCATGAACGTCTCCGTGGTGCTGTGGCACGACGCAGGCCACAGCCAGCACTTCGACGGCGTGAAGTTCTGCGGCAACGACATTCCGAACAACATCGTTTCCGCCGACAGCGGCCAGTTCCTGCTCTGGGGCGGCTCGCTTGCGCAGGGGGCGAACACGGGCGCGCGCCGCACCACCGGCCCGAACCCGCCGAAGAACAACTTCCCGCAAGGCTCGGGCTACGTGCAGTCGTTCGTGAGCACGAACGGCATGAATCTCTTCGCACAGCTAATGTTTGCAATGGGCTACGACCTCGCCGAGAACACCGACGATCACCGCGCGTGGGTCGTGTCGGTGCCGTCGGCCTCGCAGATGGCGCATTGACGCTGCGGAGCCCACCATGAGCGACGAACAGGGACGCAATCCGGACGGCACGTTCCAGGCGGGCAGCCAGGGCGTGTTCGCGAGCCCGCAAACGCAGCGGGAAGCCGGCGTGAACGCTTACGACACGGCTCTTGGCGCACAGATCAAAGTGGCTTATCGCCAGCAGGCGCAGCACGGGCCAGGCGGTGTGGCGGCGGCAGGGTCGGCACTCGGCGCTATCGCCACCGAACTCAACTGGAAAGATCCCATCCAGGTGCTGGCCTTCCTGGCCGCAGCCGGTCTGCTGTTCCTCTGGATTCTGGTGGCCGGCCCGCTCGCCCCGTTTTTCTGGGCGCTCACGCTCACTTTCGTGCTGTTGCCCGTCTGCGGGTACTTCGTTGCGCTGCGCGCCGCAGCGCGTCTTGGCAGCGGCGTGCGCGTGCGCTTCGGCTTTCGCGGCTCGTTCTCGCTCGCGCTGTCCTGCCTCGCCGTCTATACGTTGCTGGTGGATCTGTTGTGCTGGTTCACGAGCCGCGGCTTTCCCGCCATCGGCGCCCTGCTGGACGTGGCCGTCAACGGGCCGGAATACAGCATCTATACCCATCACCGCATCGAAATGGGCGTGGCCGGCGTGCTCGCACTGCCGCTGTGCGTGCTGCTGTATAGCTGGTTTGCGCGGCGGGTGGCCAACGGCAAGCGCGCAACGCCGTGGTATCTGAAGGTCGCGGGAACGATCGTGCTGCTGCCGCTCTTCGTGCTGGCCTTCTGCGTCGCCATGCATCAGTTCTATCTGCACCATCGCGAACTGACGCTGCGCATGCTCATGGCGATTTACCACTTCGAGAAGTCGCTCGGGCTGTCGTGGCCCTTCAAGTAACGCCGATCAACCCGCCGGAGTTCGCCTGATGGAAGAGCCCGATCTCGCTGCCGTGCCGCCTACCCCGCCGAACGGCGACTCAGCGGTGCGCGGCGCACTGAAACTGTCGTCGGACTGGGTATCGCCGGTCAATGCGACCGTGACCGCCTCGACGGTCGTGCTCGATCTGCTCGCGCCCGCGCTCGGACACGTGGCCGGCCGCGTCGCGGCCGTGCTCGGCGCGCTGTGCCTGCTCCTCCTGTTGTTCGGCGCCAGCCATCTCGAACAGCAGCGCCGGCGCCTGACACCGATGCCGGGACGCCTCGCGTTCTATGCGCGCTCACGCAAACTCTGGCTCACGGCCATGATCAGCAGCGGCGGCGCGGCGCTCGCGTTTGCGACGTGCACTCACGGCGACGCGCCCAACCCGAGTGCGCTCGGCTCCGCCATTCCGACCCTCGGCACGCTCCAGCAATCGCTGTTGCAGTTGCACGGCAAGGTCGATGCGCTCGCCGCCAGCGAGCGCAACCTCCAGAACGACACGCAAGCCATTCGCAGCGCCGTCGTGCCACAGGATGACCGCGGGCGTCTCCAGCACCTCGGCTACGGGCTCGACGACGCCTCGAAGGCACGCGCCATCGAAACCTGCGACACCGAGGCCATCGCACTCTACCTGCATCTGAACGAGACGATGCCGCTGGCGCTCCCCGAGTTTGGCAAACGCGGCGGATCGACCCTCGAAGCGCCGATCATGGCGAACAACGCGCACTTTGCGCAAACGTTGAAGCTGCTAGCATCGCAGCCGTCGTTCGACAGGCATGCGCTCTCAACGCCCTGGCTGCTGACCTTCACGCAGGCGCAAAGCGCGTCGATTCCGCAATTCGACGGCCTGCTGGCGGCGGCACGCCATCACGGCGCGCAGACCGTAGGCCTGATTCCGCCGATGGTCAAGGCAAACCCGCTCGCCGTCGCGATCTGGTCTCGCAACCTCGAAGCCGTCAACGCCCTGCTTGCGGCGGGCGCGGATGCCGACGCACCCGCCGTCGTTGCAACGATGACCGTCAACGACCACGGCTCGATCAGGATGAGGAACGTCACGCTTGCCACGGCGCGCGATGAAGCCCGGCGGCTAAACGTCGTGCTATCGCCGCGCGGATAATCCGGACGATTCGCGCCAGGCTGCCGATGTCTTCGAATATCCGCGAGTGGGCCATGTTCACGCTCGCGATTGGGGGCAATCTTCGGGCGTGCGAACTGACGCGGCTGCTCGTGCAGCAGCAGACCCAACGCACTGTTCGGTCAGCGCATGGCGGCGTGAATAGCGGCCCGGAGATTGAAGTCCGCCGACTCGATCCGGAAAATGGACACGAAAATACCCGCTGGGCTTTTTCGTGTTATCTCAGCGCAATCGTTTGGCGCGTCGATACGCGGCGAGTATCAAACGCAATCCGGGCACCGCAATCGACGGATTAGTCCTTTCTGGCTGCCGTGTGACGGACCCGCACGCGCGCAACGAGGCGTGATCAGGGAAACGCCACGTCCGCAAGGAACGTTGCGAAATAATCGTCGTCCAGCCAACCGGATACATGCGTTGACGCCTCGATGCGCCGGATTTCTTTCTGTCCTTTGTCGGTCAGGATGGCAATCTGGAGTGTCGGGAGGAATTTCGTGCCAGGCGGCGGCTTCTGGTCGATGGTGTCGATCAGCCCCTGCGAGCGAAGCGGCGTGAAAATGGCCGGGCGTTTGTGCCACGGTATCTGTCGATACAAAGCAAGACGAAGAGCTTCAAGTACAGCGCCATTGTTGAATTCCATGAGCATCCTTACGGTGTTCGACTGAAACGTCCTGCTGGCTCCTGGCATCCACGGTAGCACATACAGCGCTTTTGTACGATGACATGCAGTGGAATCCCCTCGTGAGCGTCGACGGCTAGAAGAAAGGGCCTGAACGGCCATTCCCCAGACATTCCGATGTGGCTCGAATTCAGAAGCGCCAGGCCGCTTGACCGCGAAGGCTGAAGGCAAACTGCAAGCGGGCATTTTCGGGCTCGGGCCCGAGCTCGGCCCCGAATTGTCCGCTCCGGGTCGGTTTCAAGCGGCCGGAACGTCTGTTTGCATACCGCTATTCGCTGTGTGCGCTCACCGACACTTCTTCACCGGAATCGCTTGCCGCTTGCTGCACGTCGCCTATGGTCCTGAGGAAATCGTGCCGAAAACCGCCAGGCGTCGCGGATTGCCGCCGCGCCGGCCAGAGGCACCCTTCCCCATTGACCTCGCCCGCTTTCGAAGGCTTCGTCGCTCCATGCTCCGCCTGAAGCCATTACAACCAGAACCAGCCGACCGCGTGCACGCCCGTTGATCGCTTATATTCCCTTGGATCGCGCTACGTAGAAACGCAGCGACCGTGTCCCGCACCGGGATCGTCAAGACACGGCTTTAAAGTCTCCTGGTCAGGAGGGTGACATGCCATCGATCGAGTCCGACTACTTCGTGACAGGGACGGGCGCCAGCGCCATGGCCTTCGTCGATACGTTGCTCACCGAGTCGCCAGATGCGCAAGTCGTGATGGTGGATCGCCACCACCGTCCCGGCGGCCACTGGAACGACGCCTATCCGTATGTGCGGCTGCACCAACCGTCCGCCTGGTATGGCGTGGCGTCGCGCGAACTGAGCGACTGGTCGCATGAAACCACGGGCTTCAACGAAGGCATGCTGGGTCTTTCCTCGGGAGCCGAGGTGCTCACGCATTTCGAGCAGGTGATGAAACAGCGCTTCATTCCCTCCGGTCGCGTGCAGTGGTTCCCGAAATGCGATCACTTCGCGAGTGACGGCCGCACGCACCGCTTCCGCTCGCTGCTGACCGGCGCCGAGTACGAAGTGCGCGCGCGGCGCAAATGGGTGAACGGCACGCATGCGAAAACCGAGGTGCCGTCCACGCACCCGCCCAAATACCGCGTGGCCGCCGGGGTGCAATGCATTGCCTGCAACGGCTTGCCGAAGGTGATGCAGCCCTACGCGTGCTACACCGTTGTCGGCTCCGGCAAGACCGGCATGGACGCGTGCATCTGGCTGATCGAGAACGGTGTGCCGCACGCGCGTATCCGCTGGATCATGCCGCGCGACGCCTGGGTGATGGACCGCGCCAACATGCAGCCCGGCCCGACGGGCTGGCGGCGCTATTTCGAGAACAGCGTGGTGCAATTCGATGCGATCCGCGACGCAAGCGACGTCCCCGACCTGTTCCGGCGACTCGAAGCGGGCGGCGCGCTGATGCGCATCGACCCTGCCATCAACCCCACGACGTACCGCTGCGCACTCGTTTCGCGCGGCGAGATGGCCCAGTTGCGCAAGATCGGTGAGATCGTGCGGCTTGGCCGCGTGCACGCGATCGAGCCGTCGCGCATCATACTGGAAAACGGTGAACTCGCCGCCGATCCTGATACGCTGTACATCGACTGCACTGCCTGCGCGATCCAGCCGGTGCCGGACGTGCCGGTGTTCCAGGACGATGTGATCAACCTCCTGATGGTCCGCTGGTGCCAGCCGGTTTTTTCGGGCAGCGTGATCGCCTGGATCGAAGCGCACGTGACGAATGAGAAGGAAAAAAACGCGATGAGCATGCCCGTTCCCGCGCCCGAACTGCCGGTCGATTACCTGCGCATGTGGCTGCCGACGCTCGCCAATGCCGCGCGCTGGCAGCAGAACCCCGACCTGAGCGCCTGGCTCAGGCAGTGCCGCCTCAACGGGCAGGTTGTGGTGCTCAAGGGCGTGGTGATGGACGCTGCCGTGCAGGACTTGATCAAAACCGTCGGAACCAAGGCTTCGGATGCGGCGCAGCGTATCGCGCAATTGCTTGCCGCAACGGAGGCAGCATGAGCACCCCCCGTGAGGTGCAGCTCGAAACGCTTCAGGTCGGGGCCATCCGCATGCGTGTGGCGCTTCAGGGCGACGGGCCGCTCGTGGTGTTTTGCCACGGGTTTCCGGAGTCGTGGATATCCTGGCGCGCGCAGATGGCCGCGGTCGCTAACGCGGGCTACCGCGCCGCGGCGCCGGACATGCGCGGCTACGGCGGCACCGACGCGCCGGCCGACCCCGCGCAGTACACGATGCTGCATCACGCCGGCGACATGGTGGAACTGGTGCGGATACTCGGCGCCGGTTCGGCGGTGATCGTGGGCCACGACTGGGGCGCACCGGCCGCGTGGCACAGCGCGCTGCTACGGCCCGATGTCTTCCGTGCCGTCGTCGGACTGAGCGTCCCCTATACCCCGCCTGTGAAGACCGACTTGCTGAGCGCACTCGAGCGGCAAGGCGTGACGACCTTCTACATGCAGTACTTCCAGCAGGAGGGCGTGGCTGAGGAAGAACTCCAGGCCGATGTCGCAGCGACCCTGCGCCGCCTGACGTTCAGCATGTCGGGCGACGGCCCCGGCCGCATGGTCGCCGGCATCCTCACGCCGGGCGCGGGCATCCTCGACAACACCGTCGACCCCGACGCATTGCCGGACTGGCTGCTTCAGGACGACCTCGATTACGTCGTCGGCGAATTCCGGCGCACCGGCTTCCGTGGGGGATTGAACTGGTACCGCGCGATCCGCAGGAGCGCGGAACTGCTCGCCCCCTGGTATGGTTGCCCGATTCGTCAGCCCTCACTCTTCCTGGGTGGCGCGCGCGACGACGTGCTCAGGTTTCCAGGCATGCAACAGCGCGTCGCCGCGTTACCGCAAGTGCTGCCGGGGTTGCGCGGTTCTCACCTGCTCGAAGGTGCGGGCCATTGGCTGCAACGCGAGCGCGCCCAGGAAGTGAACCGGTTGCTGCTCGCCTTCCTGAACGAACTCGACGGCTGACCCGCACACGGGCATTCGCACACACGGGATCTCCCCTCAACGGGAAGGAGACCGGTTTCCACTGGCCACGCATGACCGAAGATCAGCGGGCCGCGTCACCGGCAAGAGCATATGCGCCCCAGAAATACGGGTGACGATAGAGTTCCCCTTCCTTCCCGCCGGCCATGTCGCGCTCGGTACGCGCCAGTGCCTCGGCCTTCGAGAGCGACGGATCGTTGGCATACGTCCGGAATACACCGGTTGTCACCTCGGTCGCCGATCGAGATTCAACGGCCCACTGGGTGAGGAGTATCGAGCGCGCCCCCGCCGCAAAAAAAGCGCGGGACAGTTCCGACATGGCATCTCCCGCGTTACCGGTGACGAGTCCCGTGTTGCAGGCGGACAGCACCACCCAGTCGGCATTCAACCGCAAGGTCACGATATCGTCCGCCGTGAGAACCGAATCGCGCAGCCCGCTTCCCTCATAGGCCAGCGCGAGTCCCGCCTTGTGCCAGCCGGGCACTTCGCCCGCCACGATGCCGTGCGTGGCGAACAGGACAACGCGATCGTTCAACAGATCCCGTTTCATCACTTCGCTGCGCGAGGCGCTCTTGCCCCACAGCACGCTGTGATCGGAGGCATTGAGCGTCTTCGCAATCGAGGTCGCCTCGTCGAGTGTCTCGGGCAGCGGCGCGACGCGATGGTAATCGAACGCAGCAGCGCCCCCCTCAACCGGAAACGCTCGTGCGGGTGTTCCGTCCGCAGGGCGAGCGGCGATCGTGGCTGGATCGCGGCCGTCGAAGCTCGGATCGGCGAACGCGATCAACGGCCCGGTAGCGTGCGTTGCCGGATGACTGCGGGCGAGCACAAGCGCCGAGGCATTCGGAATACGCACCGGCATGGTCGTGGCGATCCACCAGTGCGCACTCGCCAGGTCCGTGGCGGGTGCCGTCACGAGCACGTCGAACGGCAGGCTCGAGAGAACGCCGCTCGTGGCGATGTACACCGTTTTCGCCCCTTCGATATCGGCCTGGATCGACGAGATCAGCAAGCGGTAGAGATCCGCTGCCGCTGTCATGTCGAACCCGGCCAGGTCCCCCGCCCGACGCGGCGGAACGCCCGCATCGAATGCGTTGCGCAGCGCCAGGATCCGCTTTTTCAGGTCTGCGCGCGTGACGTTGAGTCGTATGGCATGCAGCGCGCCTTTGGGGTTGACGACGAACGCGTAGGTCGCCTCGCGTCCGACGTAGAAGTCGACATACACCTCATCGGCATGCAGCGCCGCGCCGACCTGTTCCGGGGTGGGAACGGCGGGCGACACCAGCCGCCGGTACTCGGGAAACTGTTTGTTGATGCGCGCGTGCAGCGTGGCCAGATCCTCGGCCGAGGCATTCATGGCTTTCTCGGCATCGTTGACACTGGCGATCGCATTCCCTTTATCGCCGGTAGTTTCCGTGCCGATTCTGGCGAGTCGTGTGCTCAGCCCCGAAAGCCCCATTCGTTCGGTGTCCTCCGCACGGCGCGCCATCTGCTCCTGCTCGACCAGGCTGCGCAGTTCCGGCGTGAGCGCCGCCAGGCGCGCTGCGCCATCGCTCATCGCGCCCTGGGTCGCATTCATGTGAAACAATTCGGCGATACGGAAGGCGAGTGCCTGACCTTGCGCGCCGTCGTCCATCAGGCGGCTCAGACACATGGCAAGCGCACCGTCTTCGACAAATGCCCCCGCGCTACCGGACGCGTCCCAATCGTCGTTCTGGCCAAGCATGGGCGTCACGTATCGGGCGATATCGCTTTCGCTGACCTGTCTCTCGGTGTCCTCAAGGCGATAGAGCATCAACATGGCAGACTGATACTTGACGAACGGACTCTGCGCCCCCTGGTCCTTGAGGTTGTACGCCAGCACGCGTGAAAGGCTCGACTCGGCTGCCGGCCAGTTCCCCTGCGTCGCGAGTATCACGGAAAGCCGCTCGTCCTTGCTCGGGGTTTTAGCCACGACCGGATTGATCGACGCCGCGTACTGGAAAGCGTCTGCATCGGCCTTGTAGTCGGCCAGGCGATTCGTGGCAAGCCCGATCATCAAGCGCAAGCGCAGCGCGTCCGCATAGGTGAACGTATAGGGGAGCACGCCGGCATCCTGATACCCCTTGATGGCTTTGTCGATCCAGAAGAGTGCGCCATCGTAGTCGTCGTTGGACATGAGCGCGATTGTGACGGCAACCTCGACGCGGGCGCGCTGGGCGGCGTCAGGTTTGAGCCGCGGATCGTGGTCGATGTCCCACAGCATCCCGTTCGCGTAGTTCAGCGCCTCGGTTCGCCTATTGTTCTGCGTTTGCAAATCCACGAGATGATCGACTTCGTCGAGCAGTTGATTCGCGGCTTCCTCGTGACGATGGTCACTGAGCAACGGGTTGTCGAGATTTTTTCTCGCCAGATCGGCCGCCTCGCGCACCTTGCGCAACGCCGTGTCATGTTGATTCAACGCGCGGCGCGCAAGCTCCGCCTCGGCGGCGAGATACTCGTAGGCCGGTTCTTCCGGAAGGGTTTCAAGCTCGGCGGCGGGCGTCTGGTCGGCCAGTGTCTTCGCCTGATTCACGAGCCGCTGGCTACGCACGAAGTCGTTTTCCACCGCATACGCAAGGGCGAGTCCCGATGCGGTCAGGGAGCGTCGGCCAGCCGGGATCCGCGCGTCATCAACGATGCTTTCCATCACCCGCCTCGCGTCGGCGGGGTCGTCCGCGTCGAAGTAATCCTGAACAAGCACAATCAGCAGCGCAAGCCGCGTCTCTCCGTCCGGATTCTCGTCGAGTAGCTTGTGAATGGCCTTCTCTTCATCGGCGAGGGAGGGTTGCCCCGGGGTCTGGCCGATCTTTTCAGTCGACGCATTCACACCTTGAGACTCACCTGCCAGCGAAGTCCGCAGTAAGCCGCCAGGCGATCCGACGATCGCCGCCGCAATGAGCCACAGCACAGGCTTCAGACACCACCGCACGACCTGCGACGCCTTGCCGGACCGGGTGCCCATCTTTGCCTCCGCTTCACACGTCGTGCTGTCCGGGAGCGCCCGGCATAGTAGTCAATATAGACGGTGGAAGCGTTTTCCCTCAGGGGTCACGTTTGATTTCATCTCGACGAGACACCTTACCTCCCTTACCTCCGCTACTGGGCAGCCTGGCGCAAACGACGGCGCATTCGGGCGCGCCGCGCGAGCATGTTCATGCCTTCGACGAACCCCGAAAATGCCATCGCAGCGTAGATGTAGCCTTTGGGCACGTGAGAGCCGAAGCCCTCCGCGATGAGCGTCATGCCGATCACCAGGAGAAAGCTCAGTGCCAGCATGACGATGGTGGGATTGTGTTCGATGAACCTGGAGAGCGGAGCGGCCGCGACCAGCATCGCGACAACCGCTACGATAACGGCGATGTACATGATCGCCACATGACTGGTCATGCCCACGGCGGTAACGATGCTGTCGATGGAGAACACCAGGTCGAGCAGCAGGATCTGAACGATTGCGGCCTGCGGCGTCAACACCGCGTGCACGGCCGGCGCTCCGTTATCGGCATGCTCACCCTCATCGCCCGTGACGTTGTGGTGAATCTCCGTCGTCGCCTTCCAGACGAGAAAGAGGCCGCCGCTAATCAGAACGAGGTCACGCCACGAAAACGCATGACCAAACAACGATACCGCGGGTTCGGTCAAGCGCGTGATCCACGCCACCGTGCCGAGCAAACCAAGGCGCAGCACGAGGGCAAGTCCGATGCCAATCCGCTGGGCCGTGTAGCGCTGCGCGGCCGGCAGCTTGTTGCTGACGATGGAAATGAAGACGAGGTTGTCTATCCCGAGCACCACCTCCATGGTGACGAGCGTCACAAGAGCGGCCCAGGCGGCCGGATCCGTAGCGAGAGTCAGTAAATTGTCCATGCTCACCAAAGCGTTCGTCGTAATCCGGGTCGGACAGGCCACGCCTGGGCGGGACATCCGGCTTGTGACCACTCTGTGCTGCGGGCAGAACTGGAAAACCTCCCTTCAGCGCGCCCGTGTGGCAAGGCGCGCGACCATGCGCTCCGCCATCGCGCGGTCGATGACTTCGAATGTGCGGCTCGTGCGCTCATAGGCGTACATATTGCCAGCCGCGATGTCGAACCACCACCCGCTCAATACCAGCGCACCGGCGCTAACCTGCTGGCGAACGATAGGGTAAGTCATCAAATGCTCGAGCTGCACGAGTACGTTGAGTTGCGACAATTGATCGTGCGGTTTCAAACTGCCGTCGAGCGGCCCTTCTTGCTCCAGGCGAAACGCGGCATTGCTCGCGTGATACAGCCATTTATCGAGGTTGGGCGCTTTCAGTTTGGCGCTGCGTGTCTGCACGGCTTTCATCGCGCCGCACTCCGAATGCCCGCACACGACGATATTCGCGACTTTCAACACTAGCACAGCGTACTCGATTGCGCTCGCCTCAGAAAGGTCGCCGGTCGAGACCCCCTCGGCGGTTGCCGGCGGTATCAGGTTGCCGACATTGCGCATCGTGAACAGATCGCCCGGGTGGGTTGAGGCAAGCAGGTCCGGCACGACCCGGCTGTCCGAGCACGTGATAAAGAGCGCGTCCGGTGTCTGCGCGAGCGCCAGTTTGCTGAACTGCTCGGCATATTGGGGCAACATTTTCTCGCGAAATTCAACAATGCCCATGATGAGTTTGCGCATCGGTTGCCTCCGGATGGGCTAGTTGTTCGCTATCGAGGTTGCCGAACCGCCCAGTCCCTGCGAGTCGGGAATGCGCGCCAACGCAACGTCTTCGGCAAACTCCAGCTTCGAAGCAATCGCGCGATCGAGCAGGCTCAACTCGATGTACAACGCATCATGACGATGCTCCGGCAGGCTCTGGATGAGGTTCTCGATCGCCGCGCGCAGACGCCGTGCAATCTGGATGCTGCCGGCTCCGCACTGTCGTATCTCGCGAAAACTGATATGCACGAAATCTTCCCAGTTGGGTGTTCGCAGGATCATGCGCACCTGCCCGGACTTGTCCGCAATTTCTTCGATGCGCAGCGAGCGCTTTCCCACCATCCGCAAGAGCCGGTGCAACTGGTCGATGGCAAGGACGGCCGTGGTCGGATCGTTGATCGCCGCCGACAGCGCCTTCAGCGCAATATCGACCAGGATGCGAAACGCGAACATGGGGTCCTGCTCCATCGTGCGTTCCGTTCCAAAGGCAACAAGCGTGCGCAACCGCGTTTCATTGATGGCACCCGTGTTGCCGTACAGATAGAACAGCGGTTCATCCACGGCAACGAAATCGCCGACTTGCGGTGCGAACTCGATGATCATATTGGCGCGCCGCGCTTCGGCCACGAGCATCTTCATGTTCACGGCCAGCACGATGCCGGAGCTGCCTGCCAGGCGAACAACGCGATCGGGCGTGCCGCGCTCCTTGTCACGCTCCGGCGCGGTCGCGACACCGCTGGATGGCGCGGGATAGACGCTGTCGATCACGGCGAGCCCGCGCTCCCCAACGCGAGCCACGAGACTAACCGGCCGCAGAAATTTCGCGGCGTAGTCGATCAGGAAAAGAAACGCGACGACGGAAGCGAAGCCGAGCAGCGCCGCTATGAAAACCTGAAGCTGGTGGACCTCAGCCTCGCCCATCCAGCCCGCCGTTCTGTTAGCGAACAGCAAAGCGAAAACGAACAACCCCGAAATGCCACGGATGATGTTGTCGCGCAACAGCGTCGTCGCGATGATGCGCGGCGTGTATTGGCCGCCGGCCACCTGGATGGCGACGAGCAGTGAACCGAACGTGAAGACCAGAAACGCCAGGTCCGCGGATACGATGTCCGCGAGCAACGACCGGGCGCCGGTCATGGACAGCCCGAAAAAGCCCGTTTTCGGATCGAGGATCCCTTGCCGGATCATCCACCTTCCGAGCATTTCGGTCAGCGGCTTCACCACGGCATAGATCGCGACTGCAATGAGCGGCACGGTCCACAGCGAGGACCGCACGTAGCTTTTCAAGCTGTACCAGCGACTCCAGTCCATGCGTGCACTCCCCGTGCGATTCACACTCTGTTCTGGCCAATGGCGCCTCGGTCCTGCTGGTTTGGGAGATCGGGGCTCCAGCTTGCCACCTGGCAAGGCGGGGAATGTCAAATTTGACCGCCGCTATGTACGTCGGCCCACAAACGACCTTGCGGGACGCCTGGCGGCCATCCGGCCTGGACCGGCCCTGCGCCCTTTTCAGGGCCAGGATAAACGGCGCTCGTGGCAGGCAGGCACGCCGTGCGACGTGCACTTCGCCGCTATCGAGCCATCCCCGCCGTGCTCGCCGTACGGCGCGCGGAGAAGCGCGACGCCGGACTGACTGTCACGATTCAGTAATAGTCGTTTGTCGGCAGCACGGCGAGACTGGGCGGGGTGACAGCGCCATAGTAACTGCTCGTCGTGCCGCCCGCCGTCGTGCTGCCCGCGACGCCCGAAACGAGATGCCCGACAATGCATTTGGCACAAGGGGACGAGGTCCCTGCCTTATACACGGCATCGATCGAAAACGACGCGAAACCGAGGATCGGCGTACTGCTGCCGTTGAGCGCCGTCGCCCCGTCGGCGACGACCGGAACGGTCACCACGATCGGCAAGGTGGGATAGTTGCTGCTGTCGTATAGCTCCGCTTTCGTGCCAGGCTGAACGTAAGTACAGCTGACAGGTTGCTGCACACAAGGCGTTTGCGCATTGCTCGTAGTGGTGAGCGGACCCGAGTTTCCGTTTTGCATCAGACACTGAATCGCTGGCACGCTGTTGATCGACCCACAGGCGGTGTCATTCAGCGTTGTCCATTGACCTGCGGCGCTCGCGCAAGTCGTGCCCGCAATCGTGGTTACCCCGCCAACGCCCATCTGAAGCGGCATACCGGACACAGGTTTCCCGTTGCTCCAGTACGTGGAATTCTGGTAGATGCACTGATTCAGGACCATCGGAAAGAGCGCACCCGGCAGCGCCGCGCCCGGTGCCGATATGACCGCGACAGCCGTAGCGCTGGCATTGAGGCTCGACACGCCGAGGAGGCTCCCGAGCATCAGCGGCAAGCTCGCTCCTCCCGGCAATCCCGTCGTGACCATCACGGCCGGCTTGGAGGTTGGCGAAGCAATGGTCTGCACCAGCGGGAGCGCGTTAGTCGCCACATTGGCGCGATTGACGTCCCAGTAGCCGACCATCACCAACTGCGCCGATGCCGCCTGGTTGTTGGCCGAATTCGCACTCGCGTACTGGGCGGCTGCTGCGCTCGCGGCGGGCGCCGCCGACGCCCACAAGGTGGTTGAAGCGGCCGCAACCAGCTGGCCAGGCAACTGCTTCACCCCGGCGAGGGCTGCGGCGTCAGCCGCGTTTTGCAGCTGGTGACGCACGATCACCCAGCGCGCCACGTCGAGCGCGAACGCCGCCGCGCCGATAAGGAGAACGAGCATCAGCGCGACCTGAATCGCCACCGTACCCTTTTGGCGCCGAACCTTGCGGCAACCTGTAGTTGTCCTGTACATATTCATCCCCAGTCGATATGCCGGTTCGTCCACCGGCTATTCGCAGCTCATGGTCGTCGACGAACTCAACGTGAGCGCGTTGGCCACCGTACTCAGCGGATTGATCGCCGCCGACGCGCCGAATCCGAAACCGGTGAACGGGTAGCTCACGGCGACCGTCAACGAAGCGCCGGAACTACATGCCTGCGTCGATCCCGTGACCACGCCCGAGGTCGAATTCGTGATCGTGACGCTCGGCGAGCCCGAGCCGAAGTTGACCAGCAAGGTCGAAAGTCCGCCCGTCGCGATACCTTGCACGCTCGATGCGCTCAGATAAACCGGCACGCCCGTAGCGTCCTCGCCAAACGCCACCGCCTGCCGCGCCGCCGCGCGGCTCGCGCTGGTGATCACGCTTTTGTCGTACAGGAGGAAGCCCATTTCCACGATGCCAAACAGCAGCAGCAACAGCAGCGGCAGCACCAGGGCGAACTCGACCGCCGCCACGCCGCGCTGCGCGCGCCGCCGGCGCACCGGCCGCGACTGAGCCCCGCCCGCTCGTCCCCTTTGCGCGCGCGTCATGAGCGGCTGCGCGCCGATATTTGCTGATTCCATGACACCCCCGATCGATTCGCCCATCCCGGGCCTGGTCTGTTTTGTTCGTCCGCCTTCCTGGTTCATTACGGCCGCGGGCTAGCCACCATTCATCGCCGGCAGCATCGTCCGGTAGATCTGTAGCATCGCGGGCCCCATGAGCACCACCAGCAGCGTCGGGAAGATGCAGAACATCAGCGGAAACAGGAGCTTCAGTGCGATCTTCGCGGCCTTTTCCTCGGCCAGCATGCGGCGGCGCGTGCGCAGCGTATCCGAGAGCACGCGCAGCGAATCGCCGATGCTCGTGCCGAAACGCTCCGCCTGGATGAGCATCGTGCTGAACGAATCGACGTCGTCAACACCCGTGCGCAAGGCGAGGTTGCGCAGCGCCTTCTCCTTCGAATAGCCCGAGCGCATTTCCAGCAGCGTGAGCTCCAGCTCGCTCGCGACCACCGCGCTGCGCAGCTTGATCTCCTCCGTCACGCGCATCAGCGCGGCATCCAGCCCGAGGCCCGCTTCGACGCAAACCGTCAGCAGATCGATTGCGTCGGGGAAGTCCTCGAAGATCGCGCGCTTGCGGCGGGCCACGATGCGCGAGAGGACGATGCCCGGCAGGTAGTAGCCGAATGCCACGAGACTCACGAGCACCACGGAGAACTGCGTGACCGAGGTCACGCCCCCGCCACTGATGAGCCACATGGCGGCCAGCGTGGGCAGCAGCAGCGCGAGCACCGTGCGGGCGCCGAAGAAGACCGCCACGGCGCCGGGCGTGCGCCAGCCCGCGTTCATCAAGCGCACACGCAGCGCCGAAACCTCCCAGCCCTCTTTCGGCGTGGACAGCCGGGAAAGCGGCTCCGAGATCTGCACGAGCTTTTCGTACCACGCCTCGTTGCCGTCGTCGGGCTGCGCACCGGGCGCGGCCGCGCTACGGCCGCCGCCCGCCTGTTCGATGCGCCGGCGCAAAGTCCTGGGAGCGAAGAGATACATGGCGCCCAACGTCACGCCGAACACGCCGGCAAAGAGACACAACAACAACAGCAACCGCGTTGAATCGAGCGCTAACATGATTCCCCCTTTTTCGCTTTTTTTCCACCGGCGCAAGACCTGGCGTCCTCAGACGTGAATGCGCACGATGCGCCGCACCCAGATCGCGCCGATCACCATCATCACGGCCGAGGCCTGGAGCATCATCACGCCGCCCGGATCTTTCCAGAGCACCTCCAGAAAGCCCGGATTCACGAAGGCGATGGCACCCGCCGTGAACACCGGCATCAGAGACAGCACCCGAGCCGAGAGCACACCTTCGGCCGAGAGCACACGCACCTTGTCGAACAGCTTGAAACGCTCGCGCACGAGGGTCGCAATGCCGTCCAGCAACTCGGCCAGGTTGCCGCCCGTCTCGCGCTGGATCAGCACGGCAATCACGAAGTAGCGCAGGTCTCCGGCCGGCACGCGTTGCGCGAGCCCCAGCAGCGCGTCGTTGAGCGACGCGCCGTAGTTGATCTCGTCGAACGTGATACGGAACTCGGCGCCCATCGGGTTGGCGAATTCGGTGCCGACCATGTCGATCGCCCCCGCCAGCGCATGCCCCGATCGCAACGCACGCGCAAGCATGTCGCAGGCATCCGGCAACTGCTTCTGGAAGCGCATCATCCGCTTTGCGCGCCGATAGCGCACATACATCACCGGCAGCAGCGCCGTCACCACCGCGAGGGCCGCCAGCATCGCCAACGGCACGTAGACGAACATCCCCGCCACGGCCACGAGCACCGGCATCAGCGCGCACAATGCAACGATGCGCGCTGTCGTCCAGCTCACGCCCGACTGCTGCACCCACGCCTCGAACGTGCGGATACCCGGCAACAGCAGCAACGCGCGTTCGAACACCGTAGATCCGTCGAGCTTGCGCGCCTTGAGGATGGACATCGCCTCCTTGCGCCCCGCCCCGCCCGTAGCCACAGCCTGAAGGCGAGATTCGAGGCGCCGCGCGACGGCGCCGTGCCGGCTGTTCCACCACTCCCACGCGCCCTGGCTGGCCAGCACGACGGCCACGAAGAGCAGCAGGATTGCCAGAATGAAGGTTGTGCTCATGCCATGCTCCCCCGGAAGATTCCCGAAACCCTCGGCAACAACATCAATGGCAACATCAGGTCGCTTCGTAACGCCGGCCCGGATCGAAAAGCGCGTCCGGCACGTTCACGCCGAATGCCGCGAACCGCTCGCAGAACTTCGGCCGCACGCCCGTTGCGCAAAAGTGGCCGCGCACGTTGCCGTTCGAGTCCATCCCCGTGCGCTTGAACGTGAAGATCTCTTGCATGTTGATCATGTCGCCTTCCATGCCGGTCAGCTCCGAAATGCTCACGATCTTGCGGCGGCCGTCGGTCAGGCGCGCGGCTTGCACGACCACCGAGATCGCGGACGAGATCTGATGGCGCATCGTGCGCGGCGGCAACGCAAGGCCGCCCAGGCTGATCATGTTCTCCAGACGCGTGAGCGCGTCGCGCGGCGTGTTGGCGTGGATCGTCGCGAGCGAGCCTTCGTGGCCGGTGTTCATCGCGTTGAGCATGTCGAGCGCTTCCGCGCCGCGGACTTCGCCGAGGATGATGCGGTCGGGGCGCATCCGCAGCGCATTGCGCACGAGCGCGCGCTGGGTGATCTCGCCTTTGCCTTCGATGTTGGGCGGACGCGTCTCGAGCCGCAACACGTGATCCTGACGAAGCTGAAGCTCGGCGGCGTCCTCGATCGTGACGATGCGCTCGTCGTTCGGAATGAAACCCGAGAGCACGTTCAGCATGGTCGTCTTGCCGCTGCCCGTGCCGCCCGAAACGAGAATGTTGACCTTGGCCCGCGCGAGGCCTTCGAGCACCTGGGCCATGGGCGGCGTGAGCGTTTGCAGCTCGATCAGATCTGAAACCTTCAACGGCGAGACCGCGAACCGCCGGATCGATACGAGCGGCCCGTCCACCGCCGAAGGCGGAATGATGGCATTCACGCGCGAGCCGTCAGGCAGACGCGCATCCACCATCGGGCTCGATTCGTCGATGCGCCGCCCGACCCGCGAGACGATCTTCTCGATCACCTTCATGAGATGGGCGTCGTCGTAGAAGTTGACGTCGGTGAGTTCGAGCTTGCCGCGGCGCTCCACATAAGTCTGACACCACGTGTTCACGAGAATGTCCGAGACCGTGGGGTCGCGCAGCAGCGGCTCGAGCGGGCCGAAGCCGAACATCTCGTCGTACACGTCGATGGCCAGTTGTCTGCGCTCAATATCGTTTGCCAGCGCCTTTTGTTCTTCGAGTATGCGCCCCACGAGCGCGTTGATCTCGCCGCGGATCTGCTCCTGCGGCATGCGCGAAAGCCGCTCCAGCTCCACGCGTTCGAGCACCGCATGATGCATGTCGTACTTCAGCTTCTGGTACGCCTCGGTCTTCACCCGGGCCGGCGCCGCGGCGGCGGCCGTTGCGGGGCCGCCCGCGTCGGTGCGCTCGACGATCGTCGGCTCGAGACGCTGTGCAAAGATCTGCTCACGAAGAGACATGTTTTTTCTCCTTTACATCAAGCCGAGTTTGGCCGGCGTCTGGCGGCCGAGCATGCGCGCGAACACGGATTCGCCCTTGCCCCGTGCTGTCTCGCCGCTGGCGTTCGGAGGCGCCACGCTCGCCGCCAGCGTGCGCAGACAGCGCGTCACCGCGCTGCCGGGCGCCGCGACGGCAATCGGCACACCTTGATTGACCGCTTCCGCAACGGCGCGCGCGTCGTCGGGAATGACAAGCAACGGCTTCATGCCGAGCACGCTGTCGGCGGCCTCGCGCATGAGCTCGCCGTGACGCGTCTGCCGGTTCAGCAGCAAGCGCATGCGCTCCGGCCCATAGCCGAGCGACTGCAAGATCTCCAGGAGGCGGCGGCCAGCATGAAGATGAGGCATGCTCGCCTGCAAGACGATGTGAATCTCGTCGCTGCGATCGAGCGCGAGCATGGACAGCGGATTGATCGTCTGGCCGAGATCGAGGATCACGCAGTCGTAACGCGGCGTCGCGACGCCGAGCACCCATTCGAGCCGGTCCTGACGCATCTCGCCCGCCTTGATCGGATCGCCCGCGCCCGCGAGGATGTCGAAGTTCTCGGCCACATGCATCACGCTCGCGTCGAAGAACGCAACGTCCATGCGGTCCACTTCGGCGCAGAGCTGGGGCAAGGTCGACGGCGGCGTATCCGCCGTCACGAGAAACGCCGCGTCCGCGTAGAGCTGATTCAGGTCGATCAGCAGCACGCGGCGGCTCTGCGTCTGCGAGACGATATGCGCCACGTTCGCCGCGATGAAGCTCGTGCCCACGCCGCCCTTGCACGACATGAACGAGACAATGCGCGACGCACGCGTGCTGCCTTGCGCGCGCTGGCCGATCGCGCGCTGCAACGCCTCGCCTATCGCGCGGCCGTCCTGCGGCCCCGTGACCACGTCGCGAAAGCCCGCGCGCATCGCCGCGATGAGCTCGTCGGGCGACGCCTCGGGAATCAGCAGCACGCACATGAGCCGCTCGCAGCGCCGGCACAGCTCGCTCACGGCGGGCAACTGCGCTTCCTGCAACCCTCGCGCGTCGACGATCAGGACATCGAAGGCGTCGAGCGTGTCGCCGCGCTCGACGAGATCGAACGGTGTGCCTACGCTACGCGTCGTGCGGTACGGGCCGCATCCCGCGATCGTGCGCATGATCTGCGCAAGCCGCTCTGCGTCTGTCGAGGTAATGAGTATGTCGATCATGATCGTAGGTCCCCGCTGTTGTTCCCTTCCCCGGACGGTTGCTCGTGACGCCGCTCACTGGCCGCCGCCACCACCACCGCCGCTCACGCCGATCGTGTAGGGGCTCGACGCGGTCGGCGGCTGCTGGAACGACTTGTCGTAGAGGTCCATCGCCGATGCCGCCGACTTGCCGTCCACGCCCTGCTGCGCGGCGCCGTGCTTGCCCGCATCCGGGTCGATGATTTGCGCCTGCATCGAATAGCGCACGGCTTGTCCGAAGTGCGCATCCCAGATCGGCGTGCTGGTCATGCAGCCGCCAAGCGCCGCGCCGAGCGGGGCGATCAACAGGAACCGGCGAACGCATGCAAAGTTTTCGAGTTTCATTTTGGCCTCCTGATCGCCGGGTCAATGAGCGGGGGATTCGTTCGACGCGATCCGTGCCGCCTCGCGCTCGATGCGCTGCGCACGCGCCGCGGTGTCGGCACCGGGTTCAGGCACGAGCGCCTGCGCGTTCACCTGCTGCACGGGTACGGGCTGCACGAGCGCTTCAGCGGCAGGCGGCGCCGCTTGCGCCGGCGCTGCCTCGCGCCTGGAGGAGACCTGCGGCGCGGGCAGCGCAGCGGGCGTCTGCGGTGCGGCCGGCATGGCGGGCACAGCGGGCGCATCGCCAGGTGCGGCGGGTGCGGCGGGTGCACCAGGTACGGCTTGCGTGCCGGCCGGTGCGGGCGGCGGTGCGAAACGTCCCTGGTCGCGATTGGCGCGGCCTTCCATGTTGCCCGTCGCGTACACATCGGCTTCGTGGACCTGCGAGAAGCTGTCCGTGGGCAACTGGAGTTGCGCGACGTCCGCCACTGGCTTCACGAGGTGCGGCGTGATGATGAAGATCAGCTCCGAGCGGTCCTGCTGGAACGAAGTGCTTCTGAGCAGCGCGCCCAGCACCGGAACCTCACCGAGGCCCGGCACGGCTTTGAGCGAGCCGGTAATGTTGTTGTTGATGAGCCCGCCGATCGCGAACGACTCGCCATCGTGCATCTGGACCGTGGTGGAAGCGCGCCGCGTCGTGATGAGCGGCAGGATGCTGACGCCGCTGACGTTCGACGCGCTCAGCGTGACGCCCGTGGGCGACAGCTCCGAGACCTCCGGCGCCACCTTCAGGTTGATGCGCCCGCCGTTGAGCACCGTAGGCGTGAACTTGAGCCCCACGCCGAACTCCTCCTCCTGAAGCGTGATCGCGGTGGCCGAGGTGCCGCCGCCGCTTTGCGGCACGGGGATGAAGATCTTGCCGCCGGCGAGGAAAGTGGCTTCCTGACCGCTGATGGTGACGAGGTTAGGCTCCGCCAGGATCTTCACGAGGTTGTCGGTCTTCTGCGCGTCGATGGCCAACTTGAGCGGATTGTTGTTCGCCTTCGAGAAACCGAATGCGCTCGATACACCCGCGAGCAGATTGCTCACGAGTGCGCCCGTCCACGATCCGAAACCGCCCTGGATGTTGACCGCCGAGCCGAGCTGGTCGATCAGCGTCTTGTCGACTTCGGCGACCTTCACTTCGAGCATGACCTGCTGCGGCGAGTCCACGCCGAGCATGTTGATCACGCCGCCCGTGTGCGCGCCGTTATTGCTCTGCCCGCTCACACCGAACACCCTGGCGATCTCCACGGCCTGCTGGGCTGCCTGTGCGCTCGACACATGACCGGCAAGCACGATGTTGTCGGCCGCCGTCGATACGCGGATATCACGCTCTTGCGGCATGAGTTGCGCGAGCGCGGCCTGGAGGCCGCCTGCATCGGCGCTGACGATCACGTCGATCACCTGGCACGCGCCGCTCTTGCCCTGGATGATCATGTTGGTCGTCCCAACGGCCTGACCGACGATGTAGAGCGTTTGCGGCGACACCATGGTCGCCTGGGCGACCTCCGGATTGCCGAGGGTGCGGTTGCGCACCGGTTCGTCGATCGGCACGAGCGTCGACTTGCCAAGCGGCACGATCACGTTGCTCTCGTTGCGGATGGCCCCAACGCAATTCGGTCCGCGCAGCGGTCCCGCCACGGCTTTGGGCGGCGCGCTGCTGCCTTGCGCCGGCCCCATGCTGATGGTCATTTGCATAGGGCCCTTGCCCATGGGCACCGAAGCGCCTGCGGCAGACTTGTCCTGTGCTGCGTTCCCGTTCGACTGCTGCGCCCAGCCAGGCGTCGAAGTCATCAACCCCGCGCATACCCACGCAAGCGTTGCGACGCGCCACGGACGAATGCCGTCGCGGGCCCCCGTGGACCCCACGTTTACTTTGGTATCCATATCGTTATACCCCGTACTTAGCTGCGTTTTAATGGCGGCTGCGCCGCTCACGCGCCTTTAACCCGGTTGGTCGTCGCCGGATTCAGGCAACCGTGCTGCTTTCTTTCAGAAACATTCCTGACTGCCGGTCACACCCGAAAGCACGCCGATGCAGTTGCGCTTCACCGGCGCATGCCCGGCGTACTTCACACGCACCGGTTCCGGCAGCGGCACGGGCGGCGGCAGCGGCCTGCCCAGCAACGTTTCCTTGGTCACGCCGTCGGTGAGCAGCTTGTGGTCGTCCACCTGGTTGCGCAGGACAAGCGAGAGCGTGCCCACGCTGCGCGCCAGATCGAGCTTTTCCGCCTGCTCGGGCGTGACTTCGAGGGTCACCGCGTTCACCACCTTGGGTGCGGTATCGTCGCGATTGACCTGCTGCGCCACCGCCAGCACCAGAATCTTTTCGAGCACGATCTTGGAAATGCTCTGCTGCTGGTTATCGCTCTTTATCTCGGGCTCCTGCGTGTTGACGATCACGTCCACATAGTTGCCCGGCAACGCGAAGCCCGCGACGCCCACCACATCGTTCACGCGCACCGTGATCGCACGACGCCCCTCGCCAATCACGGCGGAGAGACCGCCTTTCGTGCCCACGGGCGCGAGCTTCGATTCGAGCACCGGCTCGCCGCGCGTGAGGTTCGTGCGGACCACGCGCCCGTCGAGGTCCTTGGGCGCTTTGAAGGTGCCGGGCGGCAGGCTGTCCTTCGGCCAACTGACCGTTCTGATCATCGTTTCATTGAGCGGCTGGCCGAGATTGATATCGTCGGAGGCGACGGCAACCGGCACCGTGGACCCCGACGACGTTTGCAGCAACCATTTAGAAGCGAACACCACTGCGGCCAGACCGGCCAGAATGGCAATGGCAAGCATCGCGAACGCGCGGCTGTTTTTCATGACATCCCCCGTAGACATTCCAGAAAACTCATATTCGACGGAACGACAACCCAGCTTCGTCCCGCGCTTTAGCGCACCATCGCGAACATCACTGCCACGGTGCCCGCGGCGATGGCGACACCATAGGGAATCGAACCCACCGACTCCCGCCCCGCACCCGGCGAAACGCCCATCCCGCGAATGGCGCGGCAAGACCCGGTAATCAAGGCCGCGACATTTCCGGCTAGACGCATCAACCGCCCTCGCACCAGGACAATCCCCAGTGACCAGATGCCGCCGATGATGAAAGTGCTTACCGCGACATTCACAATCGCCGCGGCCCCTAGCCAGGCTCCAAGCATCATCAGCAACTTGACGTCGCCGGCGGCCATGCCGCGCAGCAGATAGAACGGCAGCAACAGGCCGAACCCGGTGAGTGCGCCGCCCAGCCAGATCGCAGCGCCCGGGAGCGCACCGTGCAGGGCGAACTGGACGGCCAGCGCCGCGACGAGTCCGAACGCGATCAGCAGGTTCGGAATCCGGCGGCTCACGATATCCGTGCTGGCCGCCAGGATGGCCAATGCCATCACGCACAGCGGCACTGGCTGCTGCGGCAACGGAACGGAATACAGCATGAGGTCCATTTGGTTGCTCCCCGGCTAATCTTGTTGCGCCATCACTTCGGCGTCTGCATGAGGGTAAATACGGAAGGCGCTCGCATTGGCAGCCCGCGCCGATACGACAACTTCACACTCAGGTGCCGGAGCGAGGCCGCATTCGGAAAACGACCCGGCGGGCTCGGCCATCACGGCGCGCGCGGCAGATAGAAGGCCATCTGCTACCAGGGCATTTCCGGATCCGGTCTCAAGCATGTCCGACTCCACGGTTCGATTCACGAGAAGCCGGGCGAGTGTGCGTGAGCTGCGAGCGCACTCGCCCGTGCACGGCTTACAGTTCACTAGCAATATCGGAAAAGATGTTCTGGAGCGACGAGCTGATCGACGTGATGCTGGCAATGAGCAGGACTGAGATCAGGCCCGCGAGAATCCCGTACTCCAAAGCGGTAATACCGTCTTCGTCGCGAATGAAGGCTTTTGCCTGAACGATGATCGGTTGCATCTTTTTCTCCCTTTGAACCAGCTCGAAGGCCGCCTGGTGTCCGGAGCTTCCCGGCGTGGTCTCAAACGTCTACAGGTCGAACGTTCGTATCTGGCGAAACTGGGCGAGTGTGGCGTTCGCTGCAAACCCGCTCGCCCACGCTTCGGTTAGAGGTCGTTGGCGATATCCGAGAACACCGCCTGAAGCGCTTTGCCGATCGACGTGATGCTCGCGATGAGCAGAACCGTAATCAGCCCAGCGAGGATCCCGTACTCGAGCGCCGTGATGCCGTTTTCGTCACGAACGAAGCCCTTTGCCTTAGCGATGATGTTTTGCATTTTTGATCTCCTGGTTTTCAACATGGTTAACCCCCGTTTCCATGTGGTATTGAGGGTGGTGGGGCTACGTCACCCGGTTGAGTGCAGCAGCCTTAGCCGCAGTTCTACGCGTGGAAAACCGGGAACTTCGTGCGCTTGCTCACATGCGAAATGACTTCCTGCGTCGAACCCCTCGAAATCGGTCAATTTGACACGCCACGTGTGACCTACACCTCCAAACTCGCTGTCGACCCCCCAAAAAAGAACATGCGTTCTCCACTAATAGAAACCCTGACATGACACCTCTCCTTCATGGACAAAACATCTCGATTCTCATTTACACCTATATTTCTAGGACTTTTCTCATAACAACGATGGCAACACAAGAGATGTGACTCACACAGCCATCAATACACAACTGGACAAGTCAACTATCGGTAAAACATCCGGCACGATCATTAAGCACACGCTTATGCCAACACGCGTGCATCTCCTCGTACCGCAAATTGAGTAGTTACCCGTCGATATAAACCCTGAAAAGACGCGTCAAAAGCCTCTAATTCCTCAGCACTCCCTTCATTGAAATGGGCCTTTCGCAACGGAGTGTTCGCTCTCCAACGCTTGCAATGCACTCCGCATTGCTCGATGCGCGCCGATCTCCAAATAATCCCGGCAACACGTACGGACCAACGTGCATCGCACGCGTTACGTGAACGGGGAAATAGAAATCGGCGGCAGTGCCGCCTACTGAAAATAGTCAGCGGGGGCTGAAAAAATGCATCCACTTGAGTGGAACTCCACACGCTCGCACTCGGCCGTGCCATCCTGGCTTTCGCGCGAGCGGCTCATTCTCTACAGCACCGCAATGCTCATCGTCGACGCCGGCTTTATGGTGACCTGGGCGGTGACGACTCACGGCTTTGCCATTAGTAGCGGTGCGCTTCCGGGGGCCGACTTCGCGGCCTTCTGGTCGGCAAGTTACGCCGCGCTGCATGGGCAGGCGTCCATGGTCTTCGACTACCCGACGTTTTCCCACATTGAGGCGGCAGTCACCGGCGGCGTGCTCAGCGGCAAGTTTCTACCCTGGCTATACCCGCCGACGTTCCTGTTGTTCGTCACGCCACTCGCGCTGCTGCCGCTTGCCCTTTCCTACTTCGCCTTCATAGGCGCCAGCGCGTATGCATTCGTCGTCGCGACCTTGCGCGTTTCCGGACTCGAGAAGAGCCTGCTCGGCACGACTGCGGCGCGGTACGTCGTGCTCGCCATGCCCTGCATCATGCTTTGCGCCGTCTACGGGCAAAACGCACTGATCACTGCGGCGCTCGCCGCGTTTGCCGTCTCGTCGATCAAGCAACGCCCCGTGGTTGCCGGAATATGCATCGGAGTGCTTGCGATCAAACCTCAACTTGCCATCCTGTTTCCGCTCGTTCTGATTGCGACGCGTGCATGGAAAGTATTCGGCGTTGCTGCGGTGACGGCTTTGCTTTTCGCATTGGCGAGCGTGACGCTCTATGGACTCGACTCACTTCAACTCTTCGCCGGCAATGTCCACTTGGCGCGCGAACTCGTCCTCGAGAACGCCGTGCGCTTCTGGCTCGCTTCCCCGACCGTTTTCGCCGCCCTCCGGATCACGGGCGCGTCACTGGCCGTGGCGGAACTGCTGCACGCAGCCGTTGCCCTCATCGCCGCCTGCGGCGCATACAGCGTCTGGCGCACGTCGCGTGATACGGCACTGCGCGCTGCCGCGCTCGCAACGGCCACGCTGATCGTCAACCCCTACGTTTGGCATTACGAACTGGTGTGGATCGGTATGTCCTCGGCTTGCCTTCTCGCGACCGGATTGCGTCGCGGGTGGCTGCCGGGCGAGCAGCAAGTGCTGGTGCTCGCCTGGCTCCTCCCCGTGTTCGAATTCGCCAATCCGGTGATGCAACTGCCGCAAGTCGGCCCTTTGATCCTGCTGCTCATGCTGCTCGCGATCCTGCGCCGCGCACGCACCCAACAAACGAGGGGCCGTCAATGAACCCGATAATCGTCCCCGACACGATGGGCACGAATGCGTCCGTCACCGGATGCGCGCGCCCGGCCAAAGAACGCCGCACGCACTGGTTGAGCGGCACGCGGCTGTGGATCTATCCGGTCGCCGCGCTCGTCTACTACGCCGGGATGGCGCTGGCTTACGCCTATCACGTGTGGTGGCTCAAGGATCCGCAACTCGGCCCGCTGGCCGTGGATTTACTGCCGATCTGGAGCGCGTCGCATCTGGCTTTGCAGGGACACGCCGCCGACGCTTACAACCTCGCCATCCTGAGTCCCATCGAGCAGCATGCCGCTGGGCGCGCCGTGGGCACCCTGCCGTGGCTCTACCCGCCCACCTTCTTGCTGTTCGTCTACCCGCTGGCCCTGCTGCCGTTCACGCTTGCTGCGCCAATCTTCCTGTTCGGCTCGCTCGCCCTGTTTGTGAAAGTCGTCGAGACGATCGCACCGCACCCGCGCACGGCGCTTATCGCGCTGGCCTTCCCGGGTTGCGCGCTCGTGCTGACGTCCGGCCAGAACAGTTTCCTCACGGCCTCGCTGGTGGGCCTCGGGCTTGTGCTGCTGCGCCGTCGGCCGATACTCGCCGGTGTGTGCTTCGCGCTTGTCGCCATGAAGCCGCAGCTTTGTGTGCTGATTCCGCTTGCGCTTCTGGCTTCGCGCTCATGGCGCGCGCTCGGCGCGATGACGGCCGCAGTGGCGATTTCGCTGGCACTCTCGGTCGTGGCATTCGGCGGCGAAACGCTGGCCGCATTCCTGCACAACGTGGCGCTCGCCAACAGCTACGTCGAAACCGGACGGGCGCTGATGTTTCGCGTGCCCACGCCCTTCGCCGCGCTCAAGCTGCTCCATGCACCGACCACGGTTGCGGCCGCGGTGCAGGCCGTATCGGCCCTGTGCGCCGCCGCTGCCGTCTGCTACGCATGGGGCCGGCCCAGCGCCTATGGCCTGCGTGCCGCCGTACTCGTTTGCGCCAGCCTGCTCGTGAGTCCATACCTCTACGACTACGACCTCACATGGTATGGAATCCTGATTGTGTGGGTGATCCACCACGCGAGAGAACACGGTTTCCAGCGCGGACAACGCGAATGGCTGGCCGTACTCTGGCTCGCGCCCATCGCCGGGCTCACGATCGTTTCGCATCTGCACGTTCCCTTCACGCCGCTCATCTCGATGGCCACGCTCTGGATGCTGGTCACGCAGATCGCGCGTGAGCGAAACGCTCAGGCAGTCATGACCAACGCGACCGCGCGTTAATAAGAGGGGGGAAACATCATGAACAAGACCATTACCGGGGAAGCGCGCCACGCCGGATCCGCGCTCGCGAACCCCGTCGTCTCCATCATCGTGCCGTTCTACAACGAAGAGGACAGTGTCGGGGTGTTCTTCGAGCAGATCGTCGCGACGATGGAATCGATCGAATCGATCCGCTTCGAGATCGTCTGCGTCAACGACGGCAGCCGCGATACCACGCTGGACAAGCTGGTTCTCGCAAGCCAACGCGACGGTCGCATCAGGGTGATCGACCTCACGCGCAACTTTGGGAAGGAGGCCGCGCTGACCGCCGGGCTCAACGAAGCCGTCGGGGACGCGGTCATCGCCATCGACGCGGACTTGCAAGACCCGCCGTCGCTCATTCCCCGCATGATCGAGCAGTGGCGCGACGGCGCCGAGGTCGTGCTGGCGCGGCGCGCCAACCGCGCCTGCGACTCGTTTCTCAAACGCACGACGGCGGCGCTTTTCTATCGCGTGCACAACCTGCTCTCCGACGTGAAGATCCCGGAAAACGTCGGAGACTTCCGGCTCATCGATCGCAGCGTGGTCAACGCGCTGCGCCAGTTGCCGGAGCGGCACCGGTTCATGAAAGGACTGTTCGCATGGGTCGGATTCCGCACGGTGACGCTCGACTACGAGCGTGAGCCGCGCAGCGCCGGGCATTCGAAATTCTCCGGCTGGAAACTCTGGAATTTCGCGCTCGAAGGCATCACGAGCTTCAGCACGGTGCCGCTGCGCAGCTGGACGTACATCGGCTGTGTCCTTGCCCTGCTCGCGTTCCTGTACGGCGGCTTCATCATCGCGCGCACGGTGCTCCTGGGCAATCCGGTACCCGGCTACGCATCGATGCTTTCGGTCGTGCTTTTCATGAGCGGCATACAGCTTGTCGGCATCGGCGTGATCGGCGAGTACGTCGGACGCATCTACGACGAGTCCAAAGGCCGGCCGATCTATCTCGTGCGTCGCCGCTACGAGGTTCGCACGAAGGTCAGCACGCTTCCCATGGTGCGCGAGAGCAGCCGCCAGGCGCGAACCGATGCGCCGCGGCGCACACGTACCGCGCCGCGCTTGCGCATCGCTTCGCGTTAAAGCTTGCGCATCTCCACGCGTTCAATCCAGTGCGTACGCGGCGCGCCGCATGACGTACGCCACAACAGGAGTTCGTTCATGGACCTGAAAGAGATCGATGTCCTTGGCCCGGAAGTCGGGGCGCACTGGTACTACGCGTCAAAGGCGCGCGCCATGCGCCGCTTTCTCGGCACGCCGCCGGGCGCGCGCGTACTCGACGTGGGCGCGGGTTCCGGATTCTTTTCCAAATACCTGCTCGCGCATGCGGGCGCACAAGAAGCATGGTGCGTGGATATCAGCTATCCGGCTGACTCCGAAGCTCGCGAAGCGGGCAAGCCGATTCGCTACCTGCGCACCGTCGAGCCGGTCGACGCAAACCTGGTGCTGCTGATGGATGTCCTGGAGCATGTCGACGACGATGCGGGACTGCTGCGCGAGTACGCCGCCAAGGTGCCCTCGGGTGGGCGCTTTCTGATTACCGTGCCGGCGTTCCAGTGCCTCTGGAGCACACACGACACATTCCTCGGCCACAAGCGCCGCTACACGCTCGGTCAGTTGGAGAGGACCGTGCGCGGTGCCGGCCTCGAAATCGAGCACAGCGCTTATTACTTCGGCCTGGTCTTGCCGATTGCCGCGGCACTGCGTCTTGCGGAAAGAACACACCGGCCCGCCAATGCCCCGAAGTCGCAGATGCATGCGCATCACCCGTTCGTCAATCGGGTCCTCCAGTCGCTCTGCTCGACGGAGTTGGCACTCATGCGCTTCAATCGCATAGGCGGCCTGACGATTTTCTGTGTCGCGCGCAAGCCATGAAGGCATGCTGCGCCCCGCGCGGGCGCAGCGTGACGACCGGGATTCGAAGCACGCCTGCCTGCATCGGGTATCGCCGGACGGAACCCGGCAAGGCGGCTTCAAATCGAATTATTCGGGAAGGTTCGGGGGTTTGGCTAACCGCAACTGAGATGCAGGATGGCGACATACATCGGGCGCGGCTACGCCACCCGATAAGTCCATCTGGCATGCAGAACATAAGACAGCGCCGGAATACACACGACGACAGCAACGGTAGGAAGCCAGATAGCCTGCCGGCCGCACACCCAGGGAATCGTCGCGGCTGCCAGAAAACCTGCGGCCGATACGGTGGCAAAGCGCGAGAACCGTGCAACGCTCGGACGAGAGGAAAAGCTCCACAGCGTCTGCATGAGAAACGAAACGATGTTGGCGACGACGAACGCAGCAACATTCGCGATTGTCGCGTCGCGCACCAGCCAGTTGAAGACGGCCCAGGCGACCGAAACGTGAACGCCGGTCGCCATGACGCCAACCATTCCAAACCTGATGATGCGCGGCATCCTCGTTGCTCCTTCATGCGCGTGACGCACCGCCCAGGTGGCACGACGCCCCTCCGTTTGGTCGGGCAGTGCTCCTCGCACGGGTCCCTCCACGCGATAGTTCGCATTTCAAAATATAGTGGATCAGCTTGCTGCGCAGCGGCGGGAAGGGGTGTGGCATCGTTCGCGAGCGCACACAGGCCGATCAAATTGGCGAAGCAGGAACTGGCACGGCACCATGCATTGACACAGTCCAGAAAGGATCCGCTCGGAGAACATCGCGTACACCACCGCTGCCGCCGTCGGGGACCACGGCGGCCCGATCATGATCATGGTCTGCCGAAACTCTTCATTGCCGCCTCGAATGGAAAATTCGAATGGCGCTATTTGAGGGTTCTCCGTAAAATATGCTTTATCGACGGTTTCAGTTGGCGATTCATCATGCACCGAGTTGGATTCTTCGTTTGCCGTGGCCATGATGCGCTGGATCTTGCGGGGCCACTCTCGACTTTTAATCAGGTGGCCACTGCCGCTGGCCGTAGCCCCTATGATCTTCACATCATCTCGCAGGCGGGAGGACCCATTCCCGGCAACACGGGCCTGCCCATCGAAACAAAGCCGGTCGGCAGGCGCACGTTCGATACCGTGATTTTCGTGGGCGGCGATATCGAACCGATGCAGACACCGGAGAACATCGCCGCAGCGAGGAAACTGGGCGCCAGAACCACACGGGTGGCAAGCGTGTGCACGGGGGCGTTCTTGCTTGCGGAAACCGGCTTGCTGGACGGCCGCAGAGCCACGACCCACTGGCGATACGCAACTCAGTTGCAGTCGCGCTTCCCGCTTGCCAAGGTCGAGGGCGATAGCATCTATATCGCGGACGGCCACGTTTGGACATCGGCGGGCATCGCGTCCGGTATCGATCTGGCGCTCGCCATGATTGAAAAGGATATGAGCGCGGAAATTGCGCGCACGGTCTCCAGGCTCCTGGTCGTTCCGTATCGTCGGCCCGGCGGTCAGTCCCAATTCTCTGCGATGTCGCAAATGGAGCCCGAATCGGATCGTATCCGCATCGCCCTGAATTTTGCCAGGGAACATCTGGCTGAAGCGCTACCGGTCGAACGACTCGCCGACGCGGCACGATTGAGTTTGCGGCATTTTGGACGAGCCTTTCGTCGGGAAACCGGTGAGACGCCTGCCAGGGCCGTCGAGCGCTTGCGAGTGGAAGCCGCGCGATTGCGCCTTCAGGATGGGAGTGAGCCAATCGAACAGATTGCGCTAGCCGTGGGATTCACTGATTCGGAGCGCATGCGCAGGGCGTTTGTCAAACTGCATGGACATCCGCCGCAATCGATCCGACGCGCAAGCCGGCTAACCAGCGAGCGCTGATCGATCGAACGCCGACCAGCGCGCTGCCTGGTCGGCGTTCGTCCAACGTCCTATGGGGGCTTTCGGTATAGGGCGATCTATTTTGCCGCCTGCTCAGTGGTCGTCAGATTTCAACGGACCGTAATCGTTCCACATGTCGCGATGCAACTTCCAGGTATCGCCCTGCTTCAGGAAGACGAGAATCTGCTTACCGCGATATGTGAGCGTTCCACTATGGTCACGGACTTCCGCATCCGAAACCTCTGTCACCATCCGGTTATTGCCGTAGAACTCGTAATTGCTGAACGATACGGTATGAGGCTTTGACCCGGCATACCCGCTTGCGAAGTATTGAACGATCGCGCTGCCCCCTATGACTTTGTCGCCCCCGGGCGGCAAAAGCGCGCCGTCTTTCGTGTAGAGGCGGCCTATTGCCTCATAGTCCCCGCGTCCAAAGGCTTCCGCCCACCGTGCATTCTCGGCCTTGATGGCCGATTCGATTTGAGGCTGCGGGCCACTGGCTGCTGCTGGCGCGGCAAACGCGAAAAAGGAGAGGCAGGCTGCGAGGCCGGCAGCGAATAAACGAATCCGTCGCATCTAATGATTTCCCGTCATGGTTTGAATTGAAGGTGGCCGCGCCAACCTGGGCAGGTGGCGCAAGCCATGTCGGCCGCAGCTTCATCGAAACCAGCGGACGTCCGACATCCGTTGCCTGCGACCGCTTCAGCGCACGCCTGGGACGCGTGCGAGCCCCCTGGATGCGCCGGGCAATTCCTTGTCGACCATCGCGATCACCTCCGGCCGCGCGTCTCTGGGGTGACCGGAATGGAACGGCGGAGCGGGATCGTATTCGATCACAAGCTGCGTGAATTCGGCGGCCTGTTGACCGCGCATCTTCGCCGCAACACGAAGTGCGAAGTCGATACCCGCCGTCACGCCGCCGCCGCTCATGAACCGGCCGTTGTCGTCCTCTACGAAGCGATCCGGAACGCCGATCGCACCGTATTCGGACAGCTTGTTGATGAAGGCCCAATGACAGGCGCTTCGCTTGCCGTTGAGAATGCCCGTTGCGGCGAGCACGAGCGATCCGTTGCAAACCGACGTAACGTGTTTGGCGCCTTCAGCCAGACGCCGGATCTGCGCTTGATACTCCGGACGCATCGGCACCGACAAATCGGACCCGCCGGGAACCAGGATCAGGTCAGTCCGCTCGATATCGGCCAGTCGTTCGGTCTTGCCATAAACGACGCCGAATTCGAGCGTGACGTTGCCGCCATTGAGACTCGCATAGCGAACATTCGTATTCGGTAGCCGGTGAAAAATCTCGCTGGGGCCGGCGAAATCGAGAAGCGTGCCGCCGTCGTAATTCACGATTAGAATATTGAGGGGTTCATTCGGGGCGAGTTCCGCCTTACTGCCTGGCTGCGCAAGGACAGGCGTGGCGTGGCCAAGCAGCGCTCCACCGCCCAGGATGGCGCCGAGCGTGGCAACACTTCCAAACTTGAGCGCGTCGCGACGGGCGTGGCCCGCTCTGGTGAGTGGCTTGCCAGCGGCGTGATTGTTGCTATTGTCGGTCAAGAGAACTTCTCCTTGCACTTCGGCCCCTCTGCACGCGCAGTCAGGTTGGGCCAAATTAACGAGCCACCACGACGAAATGCCTGGCGGGCGCTTGATTCAAATTCGAATAAGCCGGGATGACACGCAGCGGCTGAAAACGGCTGAAATCGGGAGCCGAAGCCTTAAAGCTGCGAGGCCCCGCCATCGACAACCAGTTCGGTCCCGACGACATAGGTGGATTCGTCGCTAGCGAGATAGAGCGCCGCGTAGGCAATATCCTCGGGCTTGCCCATGTAGCCCACCGGAATGGCTTCGGCAAACTCGGCCTTGCGGTCGCGAACCCACTCATCGGACATGCCCCACTTTGAGATCAGGGGCGTGTTGATCGCGCCGGGAGCGATCGCGTTGAAGCGGATTTTGCGGTCGAGAAACTCGTAGGACCAACTGCGGGCGAGCGATCGCACGGCGGCCTTCGCCGCCGCAGTCAACGAAATGCCATGCTGGCCGGTCTGCGCGACGAACGACGTATTGAGGATGACCGACGCGCCTTCCCGCAAGTCCGGCAGCACCGCTTGAAGCGTGAACACCACGCCTTTGACGTTGATGTCCATGATCTCGCTATAGAGCTCCTCGTTGATATCGTTGACTGCGGACGGAAAAGCCCAACCCGCGTTGGCGAACACGATGTCCAGACCGCCGAACTGCTCTTTCAACTCGGCGGCAATCGCCCGCATGTCCTTGAGCGAACGGACATCGCCCTTGAGAACGAGCGCATTCTCTCCTAACTCCGCCTTCACACGTTCAAACGCGGATTCATCGCGGCCAGTCACCGCCACTCGGGCGCCTTCCGCGATGAAGAGCCTGGCAGTGGCAAGACCGATGCCACTCGTGCCGCCCGTGATCAACGCCGACTTATTTTTGAGCCTCATCTGTAGGTTCCTTTCTGTGCTTCGTATTGGTCAATGCCAAACATTCAAAGCGCAACCGCGCTTGCCTCAACTCGATTTCGTGGGCAAATTATGGAACGTACGGGAGATGACGCAAAGGACGTATAACCCTCAAAAAAAGCCACCGGGTTTCTGGCGAAATTGGCGCGCGTTTCACAAATATACGGACTACTATTCGTTATTTGGGAACGACTGGGAAATAGCGAAGCGGTTTAATCCCATGCCGTTACCTAAAACAAGAGCGGAAGCGTCCTAGAAATGAACGCCATGACCGGCTTCAACGCCGCGACGGGCAGCGTCAACCTTAACGCGAAGCGCAATCACCAGAGCCGCAAGCAGCATCACGACGCCTGCGGTAATGAAAACCCCTGTGACTCCGCCAAAACCGAAAACCACGCCACCCACAGCGGCACCGGCTGCGATGGATGATTGCACCGCTGCCACGACCATCCCGCCTGCGCTTTCCGCCTGATCGGGTAACGCGCGTGCCACCCAGTTCGACCACGCCACAGGCACGCCGCCGAACGCCGCCCCCCAAAGCACCACCAGCACCATTAACCCGGTTATTTGAACCGGGAGTGCCACCATGCCCAGCGCCGCCACGCCAACCAGCGCGGGCATCACGACGAGGGTCGCGTGCAGGCTGCGCTCCATCAGCCAACCCGCCATTAGCGTCCCGACGAAGTTGGCGATACCAAATCCCAGCAGCATCAAGGCCAATCCGTCGGCATCAACGTGCACCAGGCTTTCCAGGGCGGGCCGGATGTAGGTGAACAGCGCATATTGACCGGTGTGCGCCAGCACGCAACCGAGCATCCCAATGCCGATTCCAGGCCGGCGCAGCAACTCGAGGACCGATGCGGTTCGTGCCACGTTGCGCGGCGCCATTCGCGGCAGTGTGAACCACTGGAACGCCAACGTCACCAGGCCAACCGCCGCGGCGGCAATGAAGGCGCTGCGCCATCCATACAGACCACCCAGATAGCTTCCCAGTGGAACCGCTACGACGGCGCCCACCGCGATGCCGCTGAAGATAATCGACAACGCGCGTGGCACCGATCTCGCCGGCACGAGGCGCATCGCCACCGCCGCGGCCATACTCCAGAATCCGCCTATGGCGACGCCAAGCAGAACCCGCATCGTCAGCAGCACCGCCAGGCTGGACGACAGGGCGACCAGCAGGTTGGAAGCGATCATCAGCGCGGTAAAGCCCAGCAGGACGATGCGGCGATCAAGCCGGCGCGTGAGGCGCGGCACGAGCAACCCGGAAAACAGTGCCGTCACGGCGGTTACCGTAACCGCCTGACCCGTCAATGCTTCCGACACCCCCAGCCCGGCGGCCATGGGCGTCAGGAGGCTGGCCGGAAGGTATTCCGCCGTTAATAGCCCGAACACCCCCATCGTCAGCGAAAACACCGCCATCCAGGCCGCCGATGAAGGCTCCACGTCCGGCCCGGCCCCCGACTGCGCGTCTTGCGCAGCTTCATAAACACGATCACTCATCACAGAAATATCCCTTGAAAACGATTGCCGACCCGAAGTCTAGGCTCGCGATCCAGGATGATCTATGATTGAGAGTCTGGGATTTTTGATCGAAACGCCTGAAATGAATTCGACAGACCCGTTTGCGCTGTCTTCCGACCTCATCAGCGAACTGCTGACCGGAATGCGCCTGCGAGGCGTCCAGTACCGCCGCATCCAGACCGGGCCGACTTTCGGCCTGCACTTCGATGCGAGGCCCGGACACGCCTACTTCCACTACCTGGCCGTTGGCTCCGCCGTCCTGCGCACGAGCGACGGTACCTTGCATGAAGTGTCGGCCGGGAATGCCGTGTTCGTGCCACAAGGCGTTAGCCATCAACTTTTGTCGAGCCCGCAAACGCCTGCCCAGGACATCGACAGTTTCGACGTGGCCCCGCTCGGCGACGCGGTAAGCGGCGTGGATACCTGCCCCAGCACCAGCGTCATCCCCAGCGCCATTCTCTTTTACGGATGCATGGAGTTTGATCTTGGCGGCATGCAGGGTCTCGCGCCCTTGATGCCCGACCTCATGGTGGTGGATGCCACCGAGCCGCGCTATCCTGGCCTCATGCCGATCCTCGCTTCGATGAAGCGCGAGATTTGCTCCGGGCGGATCGGTTTCGCAGGTATCCTCGCTCGCCTCGCGGACGTGGTCGCCGCCATGATCGTGCGCGGCTGGGTGGAGTGCGGCTGCGACGACGCATCTGGCCTCGTCGCAGCCTTGCGGGATCCCCGACTGGCACGCGCCATCCTCGCCTTGCACAGACAGCCGGGACGCGACTGGACCGTGGCGGAGCTGGCAGCGCAGTGCCATACCTCCCGTTCCGTTTTCGCGGAACGCTTCCAGGCCACGGTTGGCATGCCGCCGTTGCGCTACGCCACAGCATTGCGAATGCACCTGGCAAGTCAGTGGCTTACCCAGGACAGGCTGCCGATTGAAGCCGTAGCGCAACGCCTGGGCTATACGTCTCAAGCCGCGTTCAGCCGTGCTTTCAAGCGCATCACCGGCCAGCCGCCCGGTGCCAGTCGGCAGGCGCTGGCGCTTCACGTGACCTGAGTCGAAGGCTACGCCGGCACGAACACGCACAACTCGAAGCGGGGAAGATTCTCCGGCACGCCTGGCCTGCTAACGCAACGCGGCGAGCGTCCGTTTCAGCCCGAAAGCCGTCGTGGCCGCCAAGGAGTGCGAACGACGGTTATGGGTTGCGCATGCAACCACCCCGCAATTCCCCCACATTTGGTGCACCCACGCACCACACCGAAGCAAGCGCGCATCAACACAGTGAATTGATTTTGGCATATTAAAGTTGCCGTAATCTATTGCCGTTACGCAAGAGTCAAGCGCGCTCCGGCGTGAGCCGCTTGCTCTCAGGCGCGTCGTTTGTTCGGTCATGAATATGGCGCAATTTCCGGTGTCGTTTTGGCGCGTCCGATGAAACACAATCCGTTTCTTCGCTTGCTTGGACGCTTGCGTGTCGGGCGCAAGCTGCTGCTGATCTATCTGCTCGATTTGAGTGCGGTGGTGTATATCAGCGGCATCCTGATTCACGAAAAATATATTTCGATCGACTTCTCGCAAAAAGAGATCATCGGCAATGCGTATCTCGGCACGTTGAGAGACGTGCTGATCGACGTCGCCCAAAGCGGCGCCGACGGTCACGTCGACACGCAGCGGGTCGCCCGCCTGACGGCCGCGCTCGCGAGCGCCGAAGCGCAATATGGCGCGAACCTGGAGAGCAGCGAGCTGAACGCGCGCGCGCGTGGTGCGCTCGGCGCGCTCGCAGTTGGCGCACGCGCAGAGCACCCGCCCGCGCCCGAGGTCGTGCGCGCGGCGCTCGACGCGTGCCGCGAACTCATCACGCGTGTGGGCAATCAGTCCAACCTGATCCTCGACCCCGATCTGGACAGCTATTACTCGATGTCGCTGTCGATCCTGCGCTATCCGGCGCTGCTCGACGCCGCGAACGGCATCGGCCAACGTTTGCGCGAAGGCGGCATCGGCGCGGACAGTGCACCCGCGCGCCGCGATCTGAGCACGCGCTATCTCGTGCTCGAAGGCCAGCTCGACGCCGTCGCGCAAGGCTTGCGCTCGGATTTCGCCGAAGCGGCCGCCGCCAACAAGGACGTGAAGCGCGCGCTCGCCACGCCGGTCGCGAATCTGCTCGACGCGCTAGAGGCATATCGCGAGGCGGCGCGCACGGTGGTCGCGCAGTCCGGCGGCAACGCCGCGAGCCGCGCGGCCGCGCAGGCCGCGCATGAGGCGCTCGTCGCGCGCGTGGGCGAGGCATGGCGCGCCACGGGAGCCGAGCTCGACACGCTGCTCCACGCGCGCGTACGCGGCCTCTTCTCGCGCATGTGGCTCCATCTGGGCACCGCGCTCTTTCTGCTGTGCGGGATTTTGTCGATGGTCTATCTCGTTGCGCAGCAGATCTCGCGGCCGCTGCGCGAGCTCGCGCGCGTGATGGACACCGTGCGCCGCACGGGCGACCACGGCGTGCGCGCCACCTGGCGCAGTCAGGACGAGATCGGCCAGCTCGTGCTCGGCTTCAATGACATGCTCGTGCAGCTCGATCGCGAGCGCGACGTGCAAAAGGAACTCGCGGCCACGGCGCGCGCCTCGCAGGCGCAGCATGCGCTCGTCGAAGCGACGCCGGTGCCGATGATGGTCACGGCCGTGCCGGGCCACGAGGTGCTGCACGCGAATCGCCCTGCCCTTTACTGGCTCAACGGCTGCACGTCCGACCCGTGGGCGTTGGGCCTCGATTCCGCGGTGCGTGCGCGCTTTTTCCAGCAGCTTTCCGATCGCGACGCCGTGGACGAGTTCGAAGTGCGCTGGATGGGCAGCGAAGAACCCACATGGGCCATGCTCTCGGCGCGCCACCTCACGTTTCAGGGGCGCGACGCCGTGTTGACCGCATTCACGCCGATCAACCAGATCAAGCTCATGGAGCAGCGGCTCGAACTATGGGCGAAGGTGTTCGAGGCTTCGTCGGAGGCGATCCTGATTCTCGACGGCAACCGGCGCCTGCTCACCGCGAATGCCTCGTTCTATCGCGCCACGGGCTATCGCGCCGAAGACGTGTGCGGCACGCTGCCCGATTTCGTGCTGGCCTCGCCGAACGGCGAACCGTTGATGCCGCAACTGACCGCCCTCGTCGACATTTCGAGCGTCTGGAACGGCGAAGCCGTGGTGCGCCGTCGCGCGGGCGGCGACTATCCCGCGTGGCTCATGATCAGCGCCGTGCGCGACAAACGCGCGAGCGTCTCGCACTATATCTGCACGCTCATCGACATCACCGACCGCAAGAAGAGCGAGGCGCGCATCCAGTTTCTCGCCGAACACGACGTGCTCACGGAGCTGCCCAATCGCGCGCTCTTCACCAAACGCGTGGGGGCGGCCATCGACCACGCGCGCCAGACAAGCGGCCGCGTGGCCGTGCTGTTCATCGACCTCGACCGCTTCAAGGACATCAACGATACGCTCGGCCACCACGCGGGCGACGGCCTCTTGCGCTCGGTGTCGCGGCGTCTGCTGCAATCGGTGCGGGCGGGCGACACCGTAAGCCGGCTCGGCGGCGACGAATTCACGGTGCTGCTCTCGGGCGCGGGCGGCAGCGCCGACGTGGCACGGCTCATCGAAGAACGGCTGCTGCCGCTCATGCGCGAGCCCCACTCGATCGGCGGCATGACCTTGCAGGTCGCGTGCAGCATCGGCATCGCCCTGTATCCCGACGACGGCACGACGATCGAAGCGCTGATGCAAAACGCCGACGCCGCCATGTACCGCGCGAAGTCGAGCGGCCGCAATCTCGTGAAGTTCTTCTCGCCCGACATGGCCGAAAGCACGCGTCATCGCCTTGAAATCGAAGCGCGCTTGCGCACGGCTGTCGAGCGCAATGAACTGTGGCTTGCGTACCAGCCTTGCGTGGATGCATCGACGGGCGAGCTGATGAGCGTCGAGGCTTTGTTGCGCTGGCAACATCCCGATCTTGGCCTCGTGCAGCCGTCGGAGTTCATTCCCATCGCAGAAGAAACGCGGCTGATCCTGCCGATCGGCGCGTGGGTGATCGAGGAAGCGTGCCGCCAGATCGCGCGCTGGCGCGAAGCCGGTTTGCCCGACATGCGCGTGTCGATCAATCTCTCCGCCATCCAGTTGCGCGACGACGAACGGCTCGTCACCCATCTACGCGAGACGCTCGAAGCGCATGGCGTGGAACCGGACCGGCTCGAACTCGAAATCACGGAGACCGTGCTGATGGAAAGCGTCGGTCACTATCTCGACGCCATCAAGAGGATCCGTGCGCTGGGCGTCAAGCTGTCGCTCGACGATTTCGGCACGGGCTATTCGAGTCTCAGCTATCTGCACCGCTACCCGCTCGACCGGCTCAAGATCGATCGCGCGTTCGTGCACGGGCGGCTCAACGAGCCTTCCGATCTCGCCGTGATTCGCGCGATCGTCGAACTCGGCCACGAACTCGGCCTGCGGGTGGTGGCGGAAGGCGTCGAGCACGAACACGAAGCCAACGCGTTGCGCCGCATCGGCTGCGATGAATTGCAGGGCTTTCTCTACGCGAAGCCCATGCCGCACGAAGCGCTCACGCTGTGGCTGCGTTCGCGCGATGCGGCATTGGTGTGAGTGCCGCGCGAAAATCAGAACATCTGCCGCATGCCGATCGCCACACCGACATTGTTGGTGCGGCCGACCCGGTCGACAGCGCCGGTCGCCGTGTTGGTCACGCCGGGGTAGTCGGCGGCGAAGGCGCCGTTGCCGCGCGCGAAGTCCGCGGTGCCGTATACCTCGGTGTGCTTCGAGAACGAATACTCGGCAAGCACCGTGGCCGAATAGTTGATGCCGCGGCCAAGCGAGCCGTCGAGCATTTCGGCATTGCGCGTGTGGCCATAGTAGCCCGCCACGGTAATCAGCAACGGGGTGGTGGCCTGCCAGTTGCCGCCCACGTAGAACGTGTCGTCAATGCGGTTCGGGCTGCCGCCGTGCAGCGTCGGCGCACCGGATTGCTGCATGTTGAAGTCGGTCGTGCCGGTCTGGTCCTGACCATGCAGCCAGCCCGCCAGCAGGCGGACGCTCGGCGTGATCTGATACGCGCCGCTTACGTGCAGGAAGCTGACCTTCGCGCCATTGACCGAGCTGCCGTTCACGGACGAAACGGAAGTCTGCTGATAGCCCGTGTTGATCGACGCCGGTCCGTGCTCATACGTCAATTCCACGCCATACGTGCTGTCGAGGCCCATTGCCCCCGCATGGTTGCCGAAGCCATAGATTGCGTTGACGCTCAGGCCGTTGGACGAGAACTTGTACTTGACCGAGTTAGGCACGGTCAGGTAATTGCCGATCCCGTTGTACATCCAGCTGTCTTGCCAGTAGTCGCCGACCTCCATCGGGTCGAAGATATCGCCCATCGTGTCGTACATCGGTGCGTACTGGTTGCCGAACGTGACCGAGCCGAACTGGCTGCTCGAAAGACCAACATACGCCTGGCGGCTGAACAACGTGTTCGGCACATGCAGTTTCCCGTCGCCGAGTTCGAAGCCGTTTTCGAGGCGGAAGATCGCGGAAAGACCGCCGCCCAGATCTTCGCTGCCGCGCAGGCCCCAGCGGCTATGCGTTTCCGGACCGACCGTCATGCCGATCAGGTCCTTGCCATCCGGCGCGGCATTCGTCTGATAACGGATTGCCGTATCGACGAGTCCATATAAGGTGACGGAACTCTGCGCGAACGCCGACGTTGCCGTTACAGCGGAAAATGCGCCAATGGCGCCGAAAATCGCGACTTTTTTCATTAGATTTGCCTCCCCGGACGGACTTTTTCCGGCAACTCGACGAGCTTGCCAATTCGATTAATTGCGGACTAATTGCGGACCGATTGCGATCAGTGGCGGGAGGATAGTGCGTCGTATTTTCGGCTTATATGGGCCGATCTGGAATAGCCTTTTCCAGAATCAACAATGATCGACCCATCGGATATTCAATGCTTCCCTACGACGAATACCGAAACCGCGTTGTCCAGTTGCCCCGCCTGTTCCTTCATCGAAAGCGCCGCCGCCGAGGCCTGTTCGACCAGCGCGGCATTTTGCTGCGTCACGTGGTCCATTTCCGAAACGGCCCGATTGACCTGCTCGATATCCTTCGATTGCGCTTCCGACGCGCTGGCAATCTCGCTCATCAAGGCGCTGGCTTTCCTGATCGAATCCAGAATCGCTTCCATGGTGGCGATCGCACTGTCCGCTTGCCTCGCGCCCGCTTCGACGCGTTTGAGCGAGTCGGTAATGAGGCCCTTGATCTCTCTTGACGCCGTCGCGCTGCGTTGCGCGAGCGAGCGCACTTCGCCGGCTACCACGGCGAAGCCGCGGCCCTGTTCGCCCGCGCGAGCCGCTTCGACTGCCGCGTTCAGCGAGAGAATATTGGTCTGAAAAGCGATACCTTCGATAGCGCCGATGATTTCAGCGATCTTGCCCGACGAATCGGACAGGCCCCGCATCGTTTGCACGACATCCTGCGTTGCCCGATTGCCCCGCTCGGTGAGTTGCGTCGTGTTGCGCACCACCTCGTTCGCCTGCTTCGCGTTCTCGGCATTCTGGCGCACGGTCGAGGTGAGCTCATCCATGGACGCCGCGGTTTGTTCGAGCGACGCCGCCTGTTCTTCCGTGCGTTGCGACAGGTCGAGATTGCTGGCCGAGATTTCCTGCGTGGTGACTTTGATCGACTGCGATGTTTTGCGCACGACGCCAATGGTCCACACGAGTTTGCCTTGCATCGCGTCGAGGCCCGACATCAACTGCCCCATTTCGTCGTCCGAATGGACTTCGACAGCGCTCGTCAAGTCGCCGTCCGCAATTGCCTTGAAGTGGTCGAGCGCGCGAGCGAGCGGCAGACCGACGGCCCGTTGCAGCGACCACCATGCGAAAACGGCGGCCGCCAACGCAATCGCGATACCCAAAGCGGCGACCCAGACAAACCAGCGAAATCGCGCCTGCGCGCTGTCGAACAGGGCGCGCGCGGCCGTGACCTGGATCTCGCCCAGCGAATCCATCCCGTCGGACACGTCGATAAAGAGCGCGGGAGGCAGGCTGCGCCATACCTGGGGAATCTTCGCGGCGTCGCGGGTGGCGATCGCGCTGAACATCTGGTCAAGGCCGTTGGCGACGAGCGCGTCGTACTTGCCGTTCACGTCGGCCGCGCGCCGCGCTTCCTCCGGACCCGAGAACGGCAGCGCACGATAGGCGTTCCACGCTGTCTTCGAGGCATCGAGCAGATCGTGCGCGGTCTGCGTTTCCTGTTCGACTTCCGGCCCCGCCGGATCGAGCGCGATGCGATACAGCCACAGACGCGCCCTGGAAAGCGCCACGTTCGACTGGCCCAAAGCCTGCGAAGAGGCGAGGCGGTTCGCGTACAACTCCTTTACGTCGCGGTTGCTCATCAAGACGCCCACCACGCCCATGAGGCCGCCCATCACCAGCAGGGCCGCGAGAAAACCCATGGCGAGGCCAAGGCGGGCGCGAATACTAATATTTTTAATCATAGTGACAGTAACCGGAACGGAGGATCAGTGACGCGCTCGCATGTGAGCTACGCAAATCACTGGTATCACTAACGTCCGGAATCGCCCCTTGCATTAGCACGCAATCGAGAAGGGACATTTATTCGCGCGGTGGCTAGTCGGTCGCGTTGCATGGTGATATAGGGCAAGCGTGCGGCCAGCACAGCCAACGCACGCTCCACGCAACGACTTTCAGCCGAAAACTGGAAGAGACTCTTCCAGATCACTGAGGAATCGATTTTCGGCGGCCCGCTGCGGTGCGTCCACAAGCCTGAGTGCCGGCATGATTTCCTCGCTCCTTCAGCGAACTGTTGACGTGCCGAAAAGCGCCGTGCGACAAGGCTTTCGCGTCTCCTCGCGTCCCTGCTTAATTTTATTTCGCATTGCCAAGTCAATAGCCGATTCATCCCTCGTCTTCAATCCCGAAAGCAGCGCCATCGATTTCCATATGACAAGAGATCGCTTCGCGTGAAATCCACCCGCTCCTATGATCGCCCTTCCCTTTCGCACACCTCGCGGTGCCCTCATTTTTCCCGGAGTCAACCTTGTCCAAGAAGTTTCTCCTGGGCGCGGCGGTCACAACCAGCCTGCTTGCGCCACTCGCCCACGCGCAAAATTCCGTCACGCTTTACGGCCTGATCGACGCCGGGCTCATGTACACGAACAACGTAAAAAAAGGAACGAGCGCGGGCTCGCTCGTCCAGGCCACCAGCGGCAACATCAACGGCAGCCAGTTCGGCGTGCGCGGCAGCGAGGATCTTGGCGGCGGCCTGCATGCGGTCTTCGTGCTGGAAAGCGGCTTCAACGTGCAGAACGGCAAGATGGGGCAAAACAACCGCTTTTTCGGGCGGCAGTCTTATGTGGGCCTCGATAGCGCCCGCTACGGGACGTTCACACTCGGCCGCCAGTACGACTCGGGCGTCGATTTCGTCGCGCCCTTGTCCGAAGTGGCGTCGACGTTCGGCAAGACCGGCTTCTCCCATCCGTTCGACAACGACAATCTCGACTACTCGGTCCGCATCAACAACGCCGTCAAATTCAATAGCCCGAATATCGGCGGCTTCAAGTTCGGCGGCCTGTATGCCTTCTCGAACAGCACCGACTTCAGCGCAAACCGCGCATACAGCGTGGGCGCGAGCTACGGCAACGGACCGCTGAAAGTGGCGGCCAGCTATCTCCAGATCAACGGCTCGAACAGCACGAACACGACCGGCGCGATCGACACGGCGGAGTCCACGGCCAACGGCACGGCCGGATTCCTGCTCGGCGCCGACGTGCAGCGCGTGGCCGCCGCCGGCATCAACTACACGGTGGGTCCGGCCGTGCTCGGTTTCGTGTATTCCCATAGCCAGTACCAGGGCACGAAGTCGTTCGGCTCGGCGAACGGCACAGTGCGCTTCGACAACTTCGAACTGAACGGCCGCTATACGGTGACCCCGGCGCTGAAGCTCGGCATCGCGTACGCCTACACGGACGGCCATGTGACCGGCAGCACGACCTATGGCGCCGACCCGAAGTGGAATCAGGTCAACGCACAGGCGATCTACTCGCTTTCGAAGCGAACCGATGTCTACGCCGAAGCCATGTACCAGCACGTGAGCGGCAAGCAGTACGTCGCGTTCATCAACACGTCGGGCGGTGCATCCTCCACCGCGAATCAGGTGGTGGCGACGGCCGGGTTGCGCACCCGCTTCTAACGGCTTCGGCAGCGCTCCGGCATCGGGTCTCCACGACAACGCAATCAGAAGTTGTACTGAAGATAGACCTGACTGAAGTTGATGCCTGGGTTGGGGTGTTTCAAACCCGCGTTCGACAAATGCTGAAAGCGAAAGCCGGCCTGGTAGTTCTGGTGCGCGCCGAACTGCGCGCCCACGCCCACCATGTCGGCGAACTGAAACGAAGACGAGAAGCTACGGTCCGGCGTTTCATCCACGTGAGTCAGCAGTCGCACGCCCACGCCGGCTTCGACGAATGGCCGGACATAACCGGAACTCTTGATGAAGCGAAACACCGGCGTGAGCCCGAATTCCCAAAGGTTCGGATGCGAGCCCGGTTTTTCCTGAATATCCCAGTAGGCGGCATGCGCTTCACCCACCACGGTGAAATGATAGCCGCCAATTTCCCACCAGCTCAGTCCCGGGTCCCAAACAATACCGAGATCGGCTTTACGAACGTTGTGATCCGCCACACCGCCGGCGAATTGAACACCCCATTGGTCCGCATAGGCAGACGTCGTGCTCGCGCACAATACGGCAAACAGCACCCCAAGCCGAAGCCTTCCTTCTTTCAATTTCTTCCTCATTCTTTTTGCTTTTGCATCCAGTCCCCGGTTGATCGACGGCATGTCGAAAGCCGGATCGACGCTTCTTTCGCCACCGCGCCGAAGGTCCACAACGCGGCAAATACCGCAAACGGTGCGAAAAAAAACCTCCGTGCGAGGTTGCAGGAGGTTAAGCGGGGGAAAACATCATCGCTTCGCTTGGTAACGATGAGCAATCATGCTAACAATAGAGATGAGGAGAATAAATGTGAATTCCCGCATTGCATCGTTTCAATATCCGCCATAATTATAAAGGCATATTTAACGAAATAATTCACGGAAAAAGTATGTCCATCATTTCTCTTCTTAAAGATAAATTGGCTTCTTTTTCAAAAGAGGAAAATGATTATTTCGCGATTAATCTCAATCGATCGGCTGATACCGTATCGACCTTTCATTGCGTAAGCGCAGGCCGACGCGGCCGCTCACGCCTCGGCGCTCAGTTGCGGAATTTCGACCGTGAACACCGCGCCGCCATCGGACGCATTGCGCGCCGTCAGCCGGCCTTCGTGGCGCTCGACAATGCCATAGCTGATCGACAAACCGAGTCCGGTGCCACGGCCCGGCGGTTTGGTCGTGAAAAACGGCTCGAACAGGTGGGGCAGATGCTCGTCGGCAATGCCGGGGCCGTTGTCGCGTATCGTCACGCGCACCTTGCCCTCGCGGCAGGCCAGCTCGATCCACAATTCCGGGCGCTCGCGCTGCGCGCCGGTGGCGGCGTCGCAGGCGTTCTGGATCAGATTCATCAGCACCTGGAGCAACTGGCCGGGATTGCCCCGCACGAGCATCGGCGCGCCGCGTGTCCAGTGCACATCGAAGTCCGGGCCCGCGCCTTTGCGGATCCATTGAATCGCGCGCTCCACGACATCGTTCAGGTCCACGGCCACGCGCTCCTCGCGATCGACCGCCGAAAATCGCCGCAGCGCGATCACGATATCGGCCGTGCGCTGCGCGCCTTCGATCGTGCCGTCGATCAGCGAAGGCAGGTCGGTCAGGATCGAATCGATGCGCAGCGTCTCGCGCAAGCGGGCGCGCTCCGCGGGCGTGGCCGGTTGCGCGGAAGCGTCCACGAAGCGCGTGAGGCGCTCGGCATAGCGCTTGAGCACGTGCACGTTGCCCAGCACGAAACTGATCGGATTGTTCAGCTCGTGCGCCACACCTGCCACGAGCCGGCCGAGCGCGGCCATCTTCTCCGAGTGCAGCAATTGCTGCTGCGCCTGCTTGAGCGCCTCGTGCGCCTCGCGCAACTGCCGGTACGCGCGCTTGAGCTCGCCCATCGGCCGCCCCACCAGCAGATAGCCGACACGCCGCCCACGCGGCCCGCCGCGCGGCGTGCAACTGAAATCCACGGGCACGGCCACGCCGTCGCGGCTGCGCAAATTCAGCTCGATTCCGGCGTCTCGCATGGGTGCCCCGGCGCGTACCGTTTCGCGCAGCGCGGCGGCGCTCGCTTCGTCGGCCAGCCAGTGCTCGAAACGCGAGCCGCGCAACACGCTGTCCGGCTGCCCGAGCAACTCGCACAGCGCGGCGTTGGTTTCCTCGATCTCGCCGCGCTCGTTGCAGGCGGCCAGCACGTCCGACATCGACGAGAGCAGGCCGAGAATGAACTGCTGCGATTGCTCCAGCTGCGCGTTCTTCTCTTCCAGCGCGATTTCGTCTTCGACGAGTTGCGCGTACACCTCGTCCATCTTGTGGATGACTTCCAGCCAGGCCGCGTCGTCGAGCCCCTCGATCCCGAGCGGCGCGTCACCGCTGGCGACGGCGCGGCTGAGCGCGTCCTCGCCTGGCGTGTTCTGGCGCTTCGGGGTTCGATCGCGACGATGGGATGGGTTGCGTGCCATGACATTCGTAAGGGTTTCGCTGCAACTACGGCTACGGCTGCTGCTTCGGCTTCGGCGGCGCTCGGCCTCAGTGCACGGTGCAGACCATGCACGGATCGAACGAGCGCACGATGTGCTGGACCGCGACCGGCGTCGTTTCTCCCGGCTGCACCGGTGCGTCGACCAACGCGGCCTCCAGCGCGCCGGGCCGCCCCGACGCATCGCGCGGGGAGAAATTCCACGAGGTCGGCGCAACGATCTGGTAGCACGAGATCCGGCCGCCCTTCACTTCGACCCAGTGCCCGAGGCTGCCCCGCGCCGCTTCGTTCAGCCCCACGCCGCTGCCTTCGTGCGGCAGCGTGAATGGCGCGAAGTACGGCTCGCCCGGCGCCAGCGCCTTCACCCACTGCTCCATCATCGGCACCACGCGCGCGAGTTCCAGCAGGCGCGCCAGCACGCGCGTGTACACCGTGCCGCCGCAACGCGCGGTCGCATCGGCGATCAGCGCATGCCGGTCGGTCAACTGGCGCGCGATCGCCCCCGTTTCCAGCACCGCGCCGTTCAGGCGCGGCGCCTTGTTCCACGTATAGGCGCCGGGCTTGTCGGCCAGCGGCGCGGTCACGCCCACGGACGGATGGCGCGGGCCTCCCGCGTCGTCGAGCCACGCATGCGTGGCGTCCTCGGTGATGGCCGCCAGATCGACCGCATCGAGCCGGTTCGCTTGAGCGTCCCACACGCCGCCGCTCAGCGCGTGCGTGCCGTCCGGCTGCGGGTACGCCCCGTACGAGAGGTACAAGCCCGGCCCCGGCCCGAGCCTGTCGAGCCCGAGATCCGCGACGATCGAGAGGAAGAAACGCAAGTCGCCCCGCTGCGGCGCGCGCATGCGCCAGGCGTCGAGCGCGGCTTCGCTGTCGAGTTGAGCGACTTCTTCGAGCGGCGCGGCGAACAGCGTCTCTTCGAGAAATTGCCTGAATTCGCCGATGCAGGCAAGCAGGCGCAACCGCTCGCCGTGCTCGATCGCCCGCGCGCTGCCGCCCGGCTGGATGGAGCCCGTATGCGGCCACTTGCCGCCGAGCGTGCCGATCAGGCGCAGCCAGCGTTGCCGCGCGGCGAGCGCCACGCGATGGCGCTCGCCGCGATACGGCGTGAATCGCTCGACCGCCTGCGCATGCCACGGCCGCCCCTCATACACGGGCCGCGTGAAATCCGGCATGAAAAAAAGGTAGAAGTGACTCAGATGGTCCGCGAGATTTTCGGCGGCCAGCATCAGATTCGTCGCGATGAGTCCGTTCGGCGTCGGGCTCACGTGCGCGAGACTAGCGAGCGCGCGCGCAGCCGCGACGCCTTGCGACACCGAGCAGATTCCGCAGATGCGCGGCACGTAGACGAGCGCGTCGAGCGGCTCCCGCCCCACGAGAATCTGTTCGAAGCCGCGATACATCGTGGCGTTCACGTGAGCGCTCGTCACGCGCGCGTGCGCGATATCGAGGCGCACTTCGAGGTCGCCTTCGACACGATTGAATGGACCGATCACGAGCCGGGACATGGGGCCTACTTGCGCACGGTAGAGCGCACGGCGGGCGGCACTTTCGTGTGATCCGCCGTCGCATTCTCGCGCACGCGCTTCGGTGTCGCGGCCTTCGAAAGCGAAGCCAGCGCGACGAACCAGGCCTTGGGCATGTCGCTCGGCAAGCCGATCGGAATGCCCGCGATCTTCGGCGTCTGATGGAACGGGTGGCCCGGTTCCTCGAAGCCCGGCTCGGTGCAGTTGATGCACGCGTAGCCGCCGCGCGTACACGAGCCGTCGCCGTTCCACAAGCGCGTATTGCAGTCGGCGTGCGCCTGCGTGCCCTTGCAGCCCATGTGCTCCATCATGCAGCCGAGGTCGGAGGGCTTTTCGGCGCTCGCCTTGTATTCGTAGAACTCGTTGCGCGTGCAACCATGATGAACGAGCTGATCGGCGTAGAAGCGCGGCCGGTTGAGCGCGTCGAGCCCCGTTGCATCGAGCAGGTTCATCGACAGGCTTGCAAGCGTGTCGAGCACCCATTCGGGATGCGTGGGGCAGCCCGCGACGTTGACGACCGGCAGGCCGCGGCGCGACCGGTAAGCCTGCCTGAGCAGGCCGCCGGGCCGCTCGCCGTCGAACTGGAGGCCGCACGCCTCGGTGTGATTCGCCCCGCCCGCGCTGATGCCGCCAAACGCCGCACACGTGCCGATCGCCACCGTGTAGTGCGCGACCTGCGCAAGCCGCTCAACCCAGTCGATCATCGGCACGCCGGTGCCCGCGAGCACGTGAAAGCGCCCCGTACCGTTAGGACCGCGTAGCATCGCGCCTTCCACGCACAGCGCGTGCAGTTCGATCTCGCCGTCAAGGCAGGCTTGGAGGATGGTCTGCGCCTCGGCGCCCGTTTCGACCGACAGCGACGGATGCCACAGCACGTGGATGCCCGCGCGCACGAGCGTACCCGCGAAATCGACCGTATCGGCGCACAGCAGCGACATGTTGCAGCCGCCGCAGCCGCCCGACTGGAGCCACAGCACGTTGAACGCGCCCGTTGCCGCCGTGCTCATGTGCGCTCCTCCAGCCCGAAGCGCTGCATCTTCTGCCGCAGCCCGGCGCGCGAGAGACCCAGTTCGGCGGCAACACGCGTCCTGTTCCAGCGGTGCCGCAACAGCGCTTCCTTGATCAACATGGCCTCCATCGCGTCGAGTCGTTCTTGCAGGGTGCCGGTCGTCGCATGCATGACCATGCCGGAGGCGCCCGGCGTGGCGGGCTGCCCGCGCAGCACCTTCGGCGAAAACGCGTCCGCGCGGATCAGGTCGTCGTCGCTCAGCGCCACCGCCCGGTAGATTTCGTTGCGCAGCTCGCGGATATTGCCCGGCCACGGATAGCTGAGCAGCACGGCCAGCGCGTTGCCCGCGAACGCCAGCCCGCCGCGCTGCGGAACCTGACCGGCAATGTCCTGAAGCAGCTTCTGCGCGATCGGCACCAGGTCGCCGCTGCGCTCGCGCAGCGGGGGCATCGAGAGCGTCGCGGTCGCAATCCGATAGTACAGGTCCTCGCGAAACCGTCCCGCTTCGACCTCGCGTTCCAGGTCGCGATGCGTCGCGGCGATCACGCGCACGTCCACCGGCACCGCGCGCGTGGAGCCCACGGGACGCACCTCGCCTTCCTGGAGCACGCGCAGCAGCTTGACCTGGAACGAGAGCGACATGTCGCCGATCTCGTCGAGGAAAATCGTGCCGCCGTTGGCCTGCTGGAACAGGCCCGTGTGATCCTGGAACGCGCCCGTGAACGCGCCGCGCTTGTGGCCGAACAGTTCCGATTCGAGCAGCGTGTCGGCCACGGCCGCGCAGTTCTCGACCACGAAGGGCCCCGCCGCGCGCGGGCTCGCGTAATGGATCGCGCGCGCGAGCAGTTCCTTGCCCGTGCCCGATTCGCCGAGAATGAGCAGCGACAGGTCGTAGCGCGCAAGCTTCGCGGCGAGCACGCAGACCGGGTCGAGCGGGCTGCCCGGCGAGCGCACGATCGAATCGAAACCGAACTCGCTTTGCACGCGCGCGAGCTTTTCATGGCTGCGCCGCCGCAACAGCGGAACGCTGCCGCGCAGTTCGAGATCGAGGCGGCGCATGTCGTGCTGGAGCGACTGGGCCTCGGCGGCCTGGCGCACGGTATCGATCAGGTGATCGGGCAACCAGGGCTTGAGGATGAACTGGTGGATGCCCGCCCGGTTGATGCCCGCGACGATGTCTTCCGAATCGGTGTAGCCCGAGACGATGATGCGCACGACGTCGGGCCAGGTCTCGCGCACCTCGCACAGGAATTCGACGCCCGTCTGCCCCGGCATGCGCTGGTCGCACAGGATCACGGAGACGGCGCGCTCCTGGAGGATCGCGCGCGCCTCGTCGGCGGAGCCCGCCGTCAACACCTCGAACTCGTCGTCCAGCACGCGCCGGGTCGTCTCCTGCAAGCGCGGCTCGTCGTCGACGACAAGCACGGTGGCGGGCTGGCGCAGCGGGAGCGTGGCGGGACTGGCGGGGACGGGCGAACTCATTGCTTGATCGAAGCCGTGGGGAACCGGTCTTTCAGGGCTCCCCGCGAGCGCAACGCGACTGGAGGGCGGACGATCCGCAATCATACCTTGAGTCTCCCGATACTTATCGTCACCACCGGCGTCATCGAGGCAAACAGGATCAGCAGATCCGCGGCAGTTGTTCGCCCGAGAGCCAGTCGGCAATGCGCCGGCCGCCGAATTTCGTCTCGATCTGCACGAAGCCGTGCGCGTCCTCGACCACTTCGCCGATGCGCGCCGCCGCCGCGCCCAACGGATGCGCGCGCATGGCTTCGAGCAGTGGCGGCGCGTCGTCGCTTGCGCAGATCGCGACCAGCTTGCCTTCGTTGGCGACATAAAGCGGATCGAGGCCCAGCAGCTCACACGCCGCATCGACTTGCGGCAGCACGGGAATCGCGCGCTCCTGAATGCGCATCCCGACGCCCGACTGGCCGGCGATCTCGTTGAGGGTGGTGGCAAGCCCGCCGCGCGTGGGGTCGCGCAGCACGCGCACACCGGGCGCGACGGCGAGCATGTCCGCCACGAGCGTGTGCAGCGCGGCGCTGTCCGAGCGGATCTCCGTTTCGAAGCCCAGGCCCTCGCGTTGCGACATGATCGCCACGCCATGCTCGCCGATCGTGCCCGAGAGCAGCACGACGTCGCCGGGCCGCGCCTGCGAGCCGTCGATATGAATGCCCGCGGGCACGACGCCGATGCCGGTCGTGGTGATGAACACGCCATCGCCCTTGCCGCGCTCGACGATCTTGGTGTCGCCCGTCACGATCGGCACGCCGCACGCGCGCGACGCCGCGGCCATCGACTCGACGATGCGGCGCAGGTCCGCCAGCGGGAAGCCTTCCTCCAGGATGAAGCTCGCGCTGAGATACGAAGGCCGCGCGCCCGCCATTGCGACGTCGTTGACGGTGCCGTGCACGGAAAGGCTGCCGATATCGCCGCCCGGGAAGAACAGCGGCGAGACAACGTGCGCGTCGGTGGCCATCACCATGCGCTCGCCGGGGCCGGGCGCGAGCGGCGCGAACGCGGCCTGGTCGTTGCCCTGGCGCAGCCACTCGTTATCGAAGGCCGCGACGAACAGTTCGCGGATCAGTTGCGCCGACGCGCGCCCGCCCGCGCCGTGGCCCATGTCGATGCGGCCGTCGCGAAAGTTCAGGGGCCGCACGTAGGCGGGCTTGACCGGAGAGGGTTGGGCTGGGCTCATGCTGCGACGACCGGGATATCCTTGAAACGACCATAAGAGTAGTGCGCGGCGCACGCGCCTTCGCTCGACACCATGCACGAGCCCATGGGATTCTCGGGCGTGCAGACGGTGCCGAACAGCGTGCAGTCGCGCGGGTGCTTGAGACCGCGCAGGATCGTCCCGCACTCGCACTTGCGATGATCGGCGACGGGCCGGTAGGCGAGTTCGTAGCGGCTTTCCGCGTCGTAGCGCGCGTACTTCGGGCGAATGCGCAGCGCGCTCGCCGGGACCTCGCCCAAGCCGCGCCATTCGAATGACTCGCGCGTTTCGAACACGTCCTGCATGAGCGCCTGCGCGGCCGCATTGCCCGTGCGCGTGACGGCGCGCGCGAATTCGTTCTCCACTTCGGCGCGGCCGTCGTTGACCTGGCGCACGAGCATGAGGATCGCCTGCATCACGTCGAGCGGCTCGAAACCGGCGATCACGACCGGCTTGCGATACCCCTGCGCGAAAGCCTCATAAGGCGCGGAGCCGATCACGATGCTCACGTGCGCGGGGCCGACGAAGCCGTCGAGCGGCACCGCGTTCGCGTCGACGGACGGCGCGGCGAGCAGATGCGTGATCGCGGCGGGCGTGAGCACATGGCAGCACAGCACACTGAAGTTCTCCGCGCCGCTCGCCGCCGCCTCGCGCACGACGAGCGCCGTGGGCGGCGTGGTGGTCTCGAAGCCGATGGCGAAAAAAACGACCTCGCGCTCCGGATGCTCGCGTGCGATGCGCAGCGCGTCGCGCGGCGAATACACCATGCGGATGTCCGCACCGCGCGCCTTGGCCCGCTGGAGCGACAGGCCGTCCGAGGCGGGCACGCGCATCGTGTCGCCATAGGTGCACAGGATCACGCCGTGTTCGAGCGCGAGGCGAATCGCCAGATCGATGCGCCCGATCGGCAGCACACAAACCGGGCAGCCTGGACCGTGGATCATCCGCACGTTGTCAGGCAGGAGATCGGCCACGCCGTAGCGGGAGATCGCGTGCGTATGACCGCCGCAGAACTCCATGAAGTGGTAACGGCGCCCGGTCTGCGTCTCCGCCTCGATGCGCCCGGCAATGCGCGCGGCGATTTCGCCGTCGCGGAATTCGTCGACGTATTTCATTGCGCGGCTCCGGGTTGCGCGACGGACGCGTCATGCGCCTCGCCAAGCGACTGGGCGACCTCGCCGAACAGCGCGAGCGTGCGCTCGGCCTCTTCGGGGTCGATCACGCCCAGCGCGAAGCCGACGTGCACGATCACGTAATCGCCTGGGCGCGCGTCGGGCACGAGCGCGAGCGACACCGTCTTGCGCACGCCCCCGAGATCGACGACACCGGTTTCGGCGTCGGACCATTCGATGAGCCGTGCGGGAATGGCTAGGCACATGCGCTGACTCCTCGTGCGGTCGTGGGAAGGGATAACACCTGCGGATCGTTTGCGGCAACCCAGGCCTGGCCGAGCGCCAGGCCCGCGTCGCCGCAGGGCACCGTCTCGGGCATGAGGGTGCGCACCACGCGCGCCGCGAGCGACTCGCGCAGGCGCGCGGTGAGCAGCCGGTTCGCAAAGCAGCCGCCGCCCAACAGCACGGCGCGCCCCTGCGCGGCGTGCGCGGCCCAGTGGGCGAGCGCCTCGGCCAGCGCAAGATGAAAAACGGCCGCGCCGCGCGCGGCTTCGCCCGCGTCCGCGAGCGTCAGCAACTCGGCGAGGAGCGCGCGCAGGTCGAGCTCGCCGTTGTCCGCGACTCGCCACAGGCCCGCCACGGCGGGAGCCTCGTGCGCGACGAGGTAGCCGCTTGCGAGCCGTTCGAGCGCGATGGCCGCCTCGGCTTCGGCGCGCTGGCGCAGGCACACGCCGAGCAGTCCCGCCGCCGCGTCGAACCAGCGACCCGCGCCGGTGCTCGGCGGGCAATTGAGGCCGCGCGCGAGCATGACACCGACCGTGCGCGCGGCGCTCTCGCCCACGGCGGCCGCAAGGCGCGGCTCGATTTCGTCGCTGCGCCCGAGCGCGTGCAAGGCGGCGGCGGCCATGCGCCAGGGCTCGCGCGCCGCGACGTCGCCGCCGGGCAGCGCAAGCGGCATGAGACTGCCGAGGCGCCGCCAGCCGGCGGGCGCCACTTCCAGCAGTTCGCCGCCCCACGCGGCGCCGTCCGTGCCCAGGCCCACACCGTCGAGCGCAAGCCCGACGACGGGCTCGTTCAGCCCGTGCTCGGCCGCCACCGCGCCGATGTGCGCGTGATGATGCTGGACGGCGACGGTCGGCACACCGAGCCGCTCGCCCCATTCGAGCGCGACGCGCGTGCTGTAGAAGTCGGGATGCAGATCGTGCGCGATCGCGCGCACGGGCCGCCCCGCGCGCGCGGCGGTCTCGACGAGCGCGGCCACCGACGCATCGAGCGCCACGCAGTGCGCCGGGTCGTCGAGATCGCCGTGCAGCGGCGACCAGTGCACCTCGCCGCCGATGCACACGCACGCGGCGTTCTTCAGCCACGCGCCCGTGGCGAGCACCGTCTGATCGCCGAGGGCATGCGGCAGATGCTGCACACGCGCCGTCATGCGGCGCCTCCCGAGCGCCGCTGCTGCGCGCGCAGCGCCGCAAGCTCGCTCTCCAGCATGCCGATGCGCTCGGCAATCGGGTCGCGCGCACGCGCGATCCAGTCGAGCCACGCATCGAGGCCTTCGCCGGTCGTGGCCGAAAGCCGGATCACTTCGAGCGACGGATTCACGCGGCGCGCATACGCGATGCACTGCTCGACGTCGAACTGCACATAGGGCAGCAGGTCGATCTTGTTGACGATCATGAGGCGCGCGGCGGCGAACATGTCGGGATACTTGAGGGGCTTGTCCTCGCCCTCCGTCACCGAGAGGATCGCGACCTTCGCCTCTTCGCCGAGGTCCCACAGCGCGGGGCAAACGAGATTGCCGACGTTCTCGATGAACAGCACGCTGCGCGGGGTGTTGGGTGCTTTGGTCGCGACGGGCGCGTGTTCATGTTCGTGCTTGTGGTCATGGTGGTGGCCGTGACCGTGCTCGTGGTGATGGCCATGCTCGTGCTCGTGCTCGTGCTCGTGCTCGTGCTCGTGCTCGTGCTCGTGCTCGTGCTCGTGCTCGTGCTCGTGCTCGTGCGCATGGTCGTGCAGCGGCAGCCGCCCGAAGGCCGCCGTCACCATCGCCGCGTCGAGATGGCAGCCCTTGCCCGTGTTCACCTGGATCGCGGGCGCACCGGCCGCGCGAATGCGCTCGGCGTCGTTCGCCGTCTGCTGGTCGCCCTCGATCACGCCGACGGGAAGGCCCGGCATCCGCTCGCGCAGCGCGGCGATCGAGGCGCACAGCAGCGTCGTTTTCCCCGAGCCGGGGCTCGACACGAGATTGAGCGCACGCACGCCGTGCGCCATGAAGTGCTGCCGGTTGGCGGCGGCATGGCGATTGTTCTCGCCCAGCACGTCCTGCTCCAGCTTGATGGTGCGCCCCTGGTCGAGGCCGGGCACCGTCACGCCCGCGGGCCCGAGACCGTAGTGCAGGTCCTCGCCCGAAGCACCCGAAGCCACCGCTGCGCCCGCTGCACCCGGCTGGGCGTGGAATTGAGAACCGGAGTGGCCGTGCGCCTGCGCGCCCTCGTGCCCCTGAGCGGCGTTTTGCCGATCGCCGGTGCTGTTGCACCCGCATACCACGCACATGTTGCTTCTCCTTGCGCTAATCCGATGATTGTCAGGCATCGTCGACGATCAGGTCGACGATGCGCAGCGCCGTGCCGCCGTTCGGCTGGAGCCAGTAGCCGCCGCAATGCGCGCAGGGCTCACCCCGCGCGGCCAGCGGCACGGTCGCGTTGCAGTTCATGCACCACGCGCTGCCCGCGGGTTCCTCGATCTCGACGCGCGCGCCGGCGAGGCAGGTGCCGGGGGCGATCGCTTCGAGGGCGAAGCGCAGCGCCTCGACCTCGACGCCCGCGAGGCGCCCGACTTCGAGCCTCAGCACCTTCACGCGGACAAAGCGCTCGCGCTCGGCGGCCGCTTCGACCGATGCCAGCACGCCGCCGGCCAGGCTTACTTCATGCATATCGTGGGTCCCGCCCGGTATTCCATGCTTCGTTTCATCGCGCTGCACTCACGCGCCGTCCGTGTCGACCGTATAGGCGATACACGGATCGAACGCGCCCATCCACACGCCGGTGCGCGCGGCCAGCGCGCCGTCATCCGGCGCGGGGTCGAGCCGCGACAAGGCTTGCGCGAGCGTGCCCTGGCGGTGGAAATTCCACTCGGTCGGCGCGACCACGCGGTAGTCCTCGATGCGGATGTCGTCGAACCCGGCATCGTCCGGCGCGAGCCGCACCCAATGAACCAGCACGCCGCGCGCCATCTCGCACCAGCCGATCGCCTCGCCGGGCGCGCAGGTCCGCGCGCCAAAGCGCAGCGCGCCTGCGCCGCCGCTGCCCGCCACCAGCCGGGCCACGTCCGCGACGCGCGCGCCAAGCCGCAGCCAGGGCGTATCGTAGTCCAGCGCGCGCGGATCGTCGCTACGCGTCCACACGCCGGTCTCCGCGGGCAGGCCGTGCTGCAAGGGCGCTTGCGCGAAAGCGGGACTCCCGGCAATCGCCGTGGCCAGTTCGCTCAACCGCGCTTCGTCGATCACGAGCGGCCGCGGCGAGGCACGCGTCGTATCGGCATAGGCGCGGCAGTCCGCCAGCAACCGGGCCGGGAACGTCTCGGCCCGCGCGCTCCAGGCGCTCAGGCAACCGCGCGGATCGTCCGTCCAGTGCGCGAGCCACTGGCGCGCGGGCTTGCCGAGAACATGCCGCTCCACCCATTCGGGCGCGCCTGCCGCTTCGACCGCCGTTCCGACATCAGGCGGCCTATGCGGCGCGGCGGCGGCCAGCCGCACGGGCCAGTCGGTCCAGATGCAGCGCAGATGCACGGCGAGCGTCTCGCGCGTGAGCATCGCGGCATGAGCCGCGTTCGCGTCGTCCTCCCGCTCGTGCTCGACGGAAGCGCCCGCCGCGCCGACCGCAAGTTCCGCGCAGAGCCTGTGCGCGAGTCCGCACAGCGCAAACAGCGCCGAAAGCCGCGACGCGGCGCTTGCCGCCGGTTGCCCGCGCAGCAGCGCGGCGGCGAGCGGCGGACGGCCACCCGCGATGCTGTCCGGCCGACCGGGGCGCACCCGGTACTGCCCGGCCAGCGCAGCCAACGCGGCCGGTGTCGCCGCGCTCATGCAGCGCTCCCGAACGCGCCCGGCCGCAACAGGAACGCGCGACGCGACGCGCGCGGCGCGACGGCCGATGCGTCGTCCTTCCCCTCGCCCTGGCCGCCGCCTTCTGCGCCGCGCAACTGCGCAAGCACGGCCCGCGCGGTCGCGGCGGCACTCTCCTGCCCGGCGAATTCGAACATCGGCGAAAAGAGCGAGCAGCACGCATACGCCCCCACGTCTTGCGCATGCGCGCCGATCCATTCGAAATCGACGTTGCCTACGCGCAAGCACGCTTTGCCGCCTGGGCGCGGACATGGCGCCGAGTCCTGCGTCGCGCCGGGCAGCCAGAGCAGATTCATCGACCACGGCGTGATCAGCACGCCAAGCCATGCGCCTCGCGCCCCGGCTTCGCCCGCCTTCGGCGCGAAGCCGATCGCTTCGACGCGCAACGCGCGATTCACAACCGGCATGTCGCGCATCGCACCGCTTGCGACCGTCTCGAAGTGCGCGACCAGCGCCGCCACCCGTGGATCGCCGTGCGCCGCATCTTGCACTGCATCGCTCACCGCATCTCGCACGACAGCGCGCGCGGTCAAGCCGCGTCCCCCAGCACCATGAACTGGTCCGCCGCGCCGTCGCAAACGGGGCAGCGCCAGTGCGCGGGCAGCGCCGCGAAGGGCACGTGCGGCGGAATCTGCCACACCGGGTCGCCTTGTTCGGGATCGTAGATCCACCAGCAGATCTTGCATTCGAGCCGCGTATGCGCCCCGATGCGGCTGCTGTCGCCGAGATAGCTGCCCTCGAATTGCCTCGTACGCTCGTCCATCGTCACGCCTCGCCCACCCACTCGATCAACTGGGCCAGCCGCTCGCGCGAATCCGCGAGGTCTTCCGGCGCGGCGCGCACGACCTCCGGCAGATCGGTGATCTCGATCGTGTTCAGGATCAGCGTGTCCTGCGAGTTGAAATAGGCCACGCGCCAGCAGTTCGCGATCGCCGTGCTGCCCACGCGGCAATTTCCATAGCCGCGCGAGAGCACCTGCACCGCGCCCTCGCCCAGCACGGCGTCGATCATTTGCTCGTCGCCCGGCGACAACGGCAGGAGCGTCAGATTGAGAACGTGAGGCGCATCGCCGGCACGCCAGCGCGCGACGTGATCGCGCACCTCGCTCAGGATCGAAGGCGCGTTCATCACGCCCGGCGGCAGCAACGCCGGCAAGGGCGCCATCGGCTGCGTGCCCTGCGCGGGCCGCGCGAGAAGCGCCGGAGCCGCGCCGATTTCGAGGCGGTCGGCCCCGCTCGCGCCGCCGGGCTCGACCACGCGCCACAGCCCGGTAAACACGGTCTCCTGGATCAGAACGCTGCCGCGCTGCGCGTCGTCGACGCGCGCGCTGACCTCGCCCTCGCCCAGCACGTCGTTGAGAATGCGCAGCGCCGCCGCGTCGCAGGTCGTGAGATCGACCACTTCGGGCGGCGTGCCGGGTTCGTATGCCGCGAGCACGCGCAATACTTCGCGCAGCACGCCGCGCGCGGCGTCGAGCGAGCGCGCATCGGCGCGCTCAGGCAGCGACGGCGCGACATAGGTGCGCATGCCTTGCGGCATCGGCAGATAGTCGAGCACCGCATCGCCCTCGTCCTGGCTGCCAGGGCCGAACGGCACGACGGGAACGGGAAACGGAATCATGGACATGGTTGGCAATCCCGATGATTGATCGATGTGCAATCGACGCTTAACGACGATTAGTGACAGCCCGCCGAAGCGCCGGCGGCGTGAACGGGAATGCCGACCGAAGGCGCCCGCGTAGTCGGCTGCGCGAGCGCGTGGGCGACGTTGGCCACGTAATCGTCCCAGTCCATCATGCCCGCGAGCGTCGTGACATAGCCGCCGTCGCGCAGCCACAGCAATGCGGGCCAGCGCTGCGAGCCGAAGCGGCGCGCAATCGCGTCCTCGCTTGCGCGCGTCGCCACCGCCGCGCGCAAGGTGCGGCCAAAGCGGGCCGCCGCGAGGCGCGCGAGTTCGGGCAGCACCACGGCCACGTCGAGCGATTCGGGAAAGCGCACCGGGTCGCCCGCGAGCAGCACGACACATTCGCCGCCGTCCGCAAGCCATTCGTCGAGCGTGCGTTCGTCCACGAACACGGCGTGTCCGTCGTCGATCAGCCGCTGCACCACGGGCGCCGCGTCATGCGCGGCGCCGCTCGTATTTGTCATGTCGATTCCTCGGAGGACCGGTGACCGCCGCGCGCCGTTCGCACGCCGCCGGTCAGCCGGATCAGGTCGTCCACGCCGAGCGCGGACGGCAATTCAAAATGCGCGTTCGCGCGGGCCATGGCGGCGTCGCCCGCCAGCGCCCGTTCGACGAGCGAGAGCGTCGCGTCGATTTCCGCCGCGCGCGCCGCGTCGATCTTCTCGCGCGCCGCGTCGAGAAAGACCAGCAGCCATTCACCGGCGCTGCAAGGGCCAACCAGCGAAGTGTCGATGCGGCGGCGCTCGCCGCGCGCGTCGCACCACGCCTGCAAACCCTGCGCCTCGATCACCCGCATCGGCACGCCTATGCACACGACGGCGGCTCCGCGTGGCGCGAGCGCAGCAACACCCGCTCGTCGCCGGTACGGCAGGCATCGGCCTCGCTCGGCCGCTCGCCTTCGTAGCGCGCGAGCGCGAGATGCGGCAGCGTGACCGCCTCGTCGGCGCGCAGCGGCGTGCGGCGCGGCGAGGGCTCGCCGCCCCATGCGGCGAGGCGCTCGACGCCCAGTTCGAGCGCGCGCTCCAGCGACGCCTTCACGGCGGGCCGCAGGCTGCCGCCGTAATCGTCCACTTCGTCGGGCTGGCAGCCGACCAGCAGCACGCGGCGCGGATACCGGCCGGTCAGGCGCGCGAGCATCAGCACCTCCTGAAAGCCGGTCTGGTGCAGGCTCATCTTGCGCACGCCGAGGAACGCCGGTACTTCGTCATCCTCAACGATCTTCAGCGTGCCGGGTGCGAGACCGTAATCGACGGCGTCGAAAATCAGCAGGCTGTCGGCGGCCTGGACGTACTGGACCAGATACAGCCCTTGCGTGCCGCCGTCCATGAGGCTCACGTGCGGGGCGAATTCAAAGCGCTGCTGGAGCGCCTCGATGCAGCGCACGCCAAAGCCTTCGTCGGCCCACAGCACGTTGCCGATGCCGAGCACGACGATGGCGGGCGCGCCGCTTTGCGGGGAAGTCAGCATCGCGGCCTCACTTCTTGAACGTGCGGTAGCCCGAGATCATCGAGCCGACCACGCTTTGGCGGCCCATGATGTCCTCGCGGATCGCCGCATAGACATGCAGGATCACGAAGATCAGGATCGCCCACATGCCGAGGTGATGCCAGGTGTGCACGCCTTGCGACTGGCCGAGCAGCGGACGCACCCAGCCAAACGCGATCTGCTGCCACGACCCCGCCTGCGCGCCTTCGCCGTACAGCGCGAAGCCGGTCACGATCATGAACAGCGAGACCAGCAGAAACACGAAGAACATCGCGAATCGCGACAACGGATTGTGTCCGCTGAACTGGCGCGGCGTGGGCCCGAGGAACGCGTAGTAACGCAGCATCGCGAGCATGTCGAGCCAGTACTCGCGCGTGAACACCGGCACCCAGAACATTTCGCGCGCGTGGTGATTGCCGACAATGGCCCAATACGCGCGGCCCGCGAGTCCGATGGCGAACAGGTAGGCGGCGGTGAAATGCGCGAAGCGGATATAGCCCATCAGAAAATGCGCGCTCGCCTCGCCGGGCTGCGTGGGAAGCGGCGAGCCGATCAGGTAGCCGGTCACCGCCAGCACCACGATCGACGCCGCGTTGATCCAGTGCCAGATGCGCACCGGCGCTTCGTACACGTAAATCGCCTCGGCGGGCGGAACGGTGTCGCGCGCCTCTTCGCGTCGGGAATACGATTGCATCGTCATCATCCTTTCTTGGCCGCCACGGCGCCGGCGAGCGCAGGCGCCGTGGCGGCCTGGTGGAGTTAGCGCACGGTCACGGTGGTCATTTCCGCGCCGTCCTCGCTCATCACGTGCGTCGAGCACGCCATGCAAGGATCGAACGAATGCAGCGAGCGCAGGATCTCGACAGGCTGCTCGGGGTTCGCCATGGGCGTGTTCATGAGGCTCGCCTCGAACGCGCCGATCTGCCCTTTCGCGTCGCGCGGACCGCCGTTCCAGGTGCTCGGCACGACGCACTGGTAATTCTCGATGCGGCCGTCCTTGATCCGGATCCAGTGACCGAGCGCGCCGCGCGGCGCGGCGACCGCGCCCACGCCCTTCGCTTCGGCGGGCCACGTCGAAGGGTCCCACTTGTCGACGTTCGCGGTCGAGGTGTCGCCGTTGCGGATGTTGTCGATGAGGCTTTGCCAATCGTCCGCCATCATCTCGGCGCAATACTCCGCTTCGAGCGCGCGGGCGAGCGTGCGGCCGATGGTGGTCGGCAGCAGTTGCTTCGCGCCAAGCGCGGTTTCCGGCAAGCCGAGCAGCTTCGGCATGTCCTGGTTTACGGCAACCAGCGAGGCGTCGATCTGCTCCTTGATGCGCCCGCAATGCGTATTGCCCTGCTGCGCATGCGCGTAGCCGAGGATGTAGCGCGCCAGCGGCCCGACTTCCATGGCGTGCCCGCGCCAGCGCGGCGACTTGACCCACGAGTATTTGGCGCTCTCGTCGATCGACTCGATGGCGGTGCGCGTGCCCTTCGTGTTGGGCCCGAGTTCGTAATGCGGCTCGGTGATGCCGTCCCACGGATGCAGCCCGCGGTCGTTGTCCGGGTATTGATACCAGGAGTGCGCCACGAACTCCTGCACCTGCTCGGGGTCGCGCGGATCGACCGGCAGGATCGTGTTCCAGTCGCCGTTGAGGATCGCGCCGCCCGGCATCTGGTTGGTGGACGGGTTGTAGTTGACGAGCGGATACGCGCCGTAGTCCATCACGTTGGTCGCGGCGAGGCCGCCGCCGTGCAGCCAGCCGCGCGCCTTGTAGATCGTGCCGATGGCAAGCAGATCGGGCACATAGACGTTGCGGCAGAAGGTGATCGCTTCGTCGATGAGCGACTTGACGAAGTTCAGGCGCTCCATGTTGATCGGCGCACCGGCGGCCAGATCGCCGTCGATGTTGATCGCGCAGGGCACGCCGCCCACGAGATAGTTCGGGTGCGGATTCTTGCCGCCGAAGATCGTGTGGATCTTCACCCACTCCTTTTGCAGGTCGAGCGCTTCGAGGTAGTGCGTCACGGCCATCAGGTTCGCTTCCGGCGGCAGCACGTAGGCGGGGTTGCCCCAGTAGCCGTTCATGAACGGCCCGAGCTGGCCGCTTTCGACGAACTTGCGCAGGCGCGTCTGCACGTCGCGGAAATAGCCCGGCGACGACATCGGATGCGCGGGCGAGATGCGTTGCTGCAATTCGGACGTGAGCTTGGGGTCGGCCTTCAGCGCCGAGACCACATCGACCCAGTCGAGCGCGTGCAGATGGTAGAAGTGCACCACGTGGTCATGCACCTGCAAGGTCTTCGCCATGATTTCGCGGATCAGGTGCGCGTTCGGCGGAATGCGGATGTCGAGCGCGTCCTCGACGGCGCGCACGGAGGCGAGCGCGTGACATCCCGTGCACACGCCGCAGATGCGCTCGACGAACGCCCACGCGTCGCGCGGGTCGCGGCCCTTGAGAATGACTTCGAGTCCGCGCCACATGGTGCCGGTGGAGACGGCGTTGCGGATCACATTGTTCGAATCGACGTTGACCTCCACGCGCATGTGGCCTTCGATGCGCGTGACCGGATCGACGACGATGCGCCGCCCGCTGTTGTCGAGCTGGAACCCCTGGGTGGAAATGGCTGTCATGCTTGTTTTCTTCCTGTGCTGCTTCCTGTACTTGTGGGCGGCGCCCCGGCGCGGGGACGCTGGATGCGGCTATCGGCCGTCGTGGTCCTGCTTCGCGTCCTGCTTCAGGTCCCGCTTCGCGTCGTGGTTCGACCGGGCGCGCTGGATCGCGGAAGCGGCCGCATGCGCCGCCGCGGCGGCGCCCACCACGACGGCCGCGGTGCCGCCGATCCTGTCGGCGTTCGCTTCGACGCCGAACTGGTTGATCTGGGTGAGCCGGTCGTAGAAGGAGCCCTTGTCCCAGAACCCGTCCTCGGAGCAGCCGATGCAGCCGTGGCCCGCCTGAATGGGGAAGCTCGTGCCGCCGTTCCAGCGCACCGTCGAGCAGGCGTTGTAGGTCGTCGGGCCCTTGCAGCCGACCTTGTAGAGGCAGTAGCCGCGCCGTGCCGCTTCGTCGTCCCACGACTCGACGAACTGGCCCGCGTCGAAATGCGGACGGCGGTAGCACTTGTCGTGAATGCGCTGGCTGTAAAACATCTTCGGGCGGCCCTGGCGGTCCAGCTCCGGCATGCGGTCGAAGGTGAGCATGTAGGTGATCACGCCCGTCATCACCTCGGCGATCGGCGGGCAGCCGGGCACCTTGATGATCGGCTTGTCGGTGATGACCTTGTGGATCGGCACCGCCTGCGTCGGGTTGGGCTTCGCCGCCTGCACGCAGCCCCACGACGCGCACGAGCCCCACGAAATCACGGCCTTCGCGTCCTTCGACACGCGGCGCAACTGATCGACGAACGGCTTGCCGCCGATGATGCAGCTCATGCCGTCCTGGTTCAGCGGCGGATTGCCTTCGACCGCGAGGATGTAGTTGCCGCGATACTTCGTCATCACTTCTTCGAGGATCGCCTCGGCCTGGTGCCCCGCGGAGGCCATCAACAGGTCGTCGTAGTCGAGCGAGATCATCGAGAGCACGACGTCTTTCGCCAGCGGGTGCGCCGAGCGGATGAACGACTCCGAGCAGCACGTGCATTCGAGCCCGTGCAGCCAGAGCACCGGCGTGCGCGGCTTGGTCTCCATCGCGTGGGCGATCTTCGGCATGAACGCGGGCCCGAGGCCGAGCGACGTCGCCGTCAGCGAGCAGAATTTGAGGAAGCTGCGGCGCGAGATCCCCTGGCGTCGCATGACTTCATAAAACGTTTCGATCACTGTGTGGTTCCTTGATGGCCTTCGGCCCTGCGACGCCGGCATACGGCGGCGTCTCCGGGCGCCCCCCTGTCGGCGTTTAGCGGTCTCAAAGATCAAGATTCGTGCCAACTGCGTGCACGGGTGCACCAAACCGGCGTCGGAGATGCCGTTGATCTAGATCACAAAAGAAAAAATGCTTCCGCAGACGGTGTGTCACAAGCCGGTCGCGACGCGGCGTTCAGGCCGCGCGGGTAGCTACGACGCAACCATTCGCGCGCCAAAGTGGAAACGTCGTGACCACTTGCGCCGCGCGCGCAATCCGTTGGCGGGCGGCAAGCGCGACCACGTATCGCGCTGAGAAACCCTTCTAATGGCGCGGGCCACAGGCATGGCCCGCAAGGTGGAACGGAGGTTGCTTGATCGAATGCCTTTCGCCGGCGCGCCGTTCACTCAAGACGGCCGGCGACCGATTCGAGCAAGACACGATGGATATTCCGTTGCCTCCCCCCCCGCATCGCCCGCCGTCATTCCCGAAACGCTCCGCCACGCGCGCGAAAATCGGCGTCGTGCTGTCGATGCTTCTCGCGTGCAATCTCGCCGCGTGGTGCTGGGCCATCGCGATGTTCGGCTCGCGGCCCGCGCTGCTCGGCGCGTGCATGCTGGCCTACACGTTCGGCTTGCGTCACGCCGTGGACGCGGACCACATCGCCGCGATCGACAACGTCACGCGCAAGCTGATGCACGACGGCAAGCGGCCCGTGACGATCGGGCTGATGTTCTCGCTGGGGCACTCGACCATCGTGGTGCTCGCCTCGGCGGCGATCGCCGCGGCCGCGTTCGGCCTGCGCGAGCGGCTCGACGCCGTGCGCGACGTCGCGGGCACCATCGGCACCGCCGTTTCGACGATCTTTCTGTTCGCGATCGCGATTTCCAACCTGCTCACGCTGCGCGCCGTGATCCAGTCGTACCGTCGCGCGCGGCGCGGCGGCGCGCACGACGATGCCGCGCCGCATGCGCACGGCCTGCTCGCGCGCGTGCTGCGGCCGCTCACGCGCATCGTCACGAAAAGCTGGCACATGTATGTGCTCGGCGTGCTGTTTGGTCTGGGCTTCGACACCGCGACCGAGATCGGCGTGCTCGGCCTCTCCGCCGCGAGCGCGACGCATGACTTGCCGATCTGGTCGATCATGGTCTTTCCGGCGCTCTTCACGGCCGGCATGACGCTCATCGACACTGCCGACGGCATGCTGATGCTCGGCGTCTACGGCTGGGCGCTGCGCGACCCCGCCCGCAAGCACCGCTACAACGTCGGCGTCACTGCGCTCTCGGCGGCGCTTGCGCTGCTGATTGGCGGGATCGAGGGCATCGGACTGATTGGCGACAAGTTCGCGCTGCGCGGATCGCTCTGGGACGGCGCAGGCGCGCTGGACGCGCACCTGGGCGCAGCCGGGTACGCCATCGTGGCCGTCTTCGCGGGTAGCTGGCTATTCGCCGCCACGGCTCAGCGTCAGCGCCAGCGCCGCAGGGCTCGCGCGGGCGCGCGGGTATGATCGCGGCTCGCCTCACGCCGCCGCCCGAACCCTCGACGCAAGACCGCCTCATGTCAACCGCATTTCCCTCCTCGATATCGGACGACGACCGCGCCGGCGGCGTACTGGGCCTGCAACCCGGACCGGCCGCCGACGCCGGCGCGGCCTGGGTGCTCGGCGCGCACGGCGAGCGCGCGGTGGCGCATGCGAGTCAGGAGCGCCTTGACCGCATCAAGCATTCGAACGCCTACCCGAGCGACGCCACGGCCGCGTGCCGCAGCGCGCTCGGGCTGCCCGAACACGCCCGGCCCGCGCTCGTTGCGCGCGTCGCGGGCGGCGGCGCGACGTTTGCGCCGCCGCACTTCGGCAACGTCGCGCAACTCGACGTCGAACACGCGTTGTGCCATGCGGCGGCCGGATACTACTGCTCGCCGTTCGACGAAGCGGCCATTCTCGTCGTCGACGGCCATCGGCGCGATCAGGGCGCGCGCCACGCGTCGCAAAGCGTCTGGATCGCACGCGACGAGCGGATCGAGGAAGTGGCGCGCAGCACGTCGTGCGGCATCGGCGCGCTCTACGAGGCCGTCACCCAGGCCATCGGCTTCGGCGCGCGCGAAACGGGCAAGACCATGGGCCTCGCGCCCTACGGCGACCCGGCGCGCGCGCCGGTGTTTCGAGGCCGCTTCGAAGGGCTCAATGTCGACTACAGCGACGATTGCGACGCACACGGCTCGCGTCTGCTCCACGCGCCGCCGCTGCCGGACGACGCGGCGCGCGCCGCGCTCGCTTATGCGGCGCAGCGCGAATGCGAGCGCGCCATGCTGCATCTCGCGCGAACGGTGCGCGCGATGACGGGCATGCGCCGCCTGTGCCTCGCGGGCAACGTGTCGCTCAACGGCCGCGCCAACGATCTCGTGTGGCGCGAAGCGGGATTCGACGCCGTGTTCGCCGGGCCGGCCGGCGCGGATTGCGGCACGTCGCTCGGCGCCGCGTTGTGGGGCTGGCACGGCGTGCTCGGCGAGCCGTTCCGGCCCGGGCCGTTCTCGCCCTATGGCGGCAGGCCATACGGCCTCGCCAGCGTGGAGGCGGCGCTCGCGGCCATGCCGCCCCATCTGCGCTACCGCGAAACGCGCGGCACGCCTGCGCAACTCGCCGCGCAAGCGGCAAGACTGCTCGCGGCCGGGCGCTGCGTGGCGCTGCACGCCGGGCGCGCGGAGATGGGGCCGCGCGCCCTCGGCAATCGTTCGCTGTTGATGAGCCCCGAGCACGCCAGCGCGCGCGAGCGCATGAACCTGGACGTGAAGCGCCGCGAAGCGTTCCGCCCGTTCGCGCCCTGCGTGCCGGCCGAAGACGCCGCGCGCTATTTCGAACTCGACCTTCCGAGCCCCTACATGCTGCGCATCTGCGCGGTGAGGCCCGCATGGCGAGCGCGCCTGGCGGCCGTGACGCACGTGGACGGCACGGCGCGGCCACAGACGGTCTCGCAGCAGGACAACCCCGGCTTCCACGCGCTGCTGCGCGCGTTCGAGCGCGAAACGGGCATGGCGGTGCTCCTCAACACGTCGTTCAACGTGGCGGGCGAACCGCTCGTCGAATCTCCGGCCGACGCCCTGCGCGGCTTCGCGCAAAACGACATCGACGCCCTGTTGATCGGCGAGCGCCTGCTCGAAAAAATCTGAGCGGCGGCTGAATCCAGCCGCCGCTCAGCGCGCGCTTATTTTCCGGGCTTGATGACCACGGTGCAGGTGAGCCCGGCGGCCAGGTGCACGTTCTCGGGCACCTTGTCGATATGGATGCGCACCGGCACGCGCTGCGCCAGCCGCACCCAGTTGTAGGTCGGATTGACATCGGCGAGCAGTTCGCGGCTTTGCGGATTATCGCGGTCGTAAATGCCGCTGGAGATGCTTTCGACATGACCTTCGAACCTGGCGCCGCTCATGAGCCGCATTTCGGCCTTCTCGCCGAGTTTCACGCCGGGCAGTTTGGTTTCCTCGAAATAGCCGTAAACCCAGAATGAATTGCTGTCGATCACGGCCAGCTTCGGCTGGCCAAGGATCGCGTAATCGCCCTTCCAGACTTGCAGGTTTGTCACATAACCATCCACCGGGGAAACCACGCGCGTACGTTCCAGGTTGAGCTTCGCCGCATCGAGTTCCGCCACCGCCTGATCGTATTGCGCCTGCGCGCCATTGGCGGCGTGCGAGGCATTCTCGCGGTTTTCCGTGGAGACCACGAGGCTGTCCATGTCGGCGCGCCGCTTCGCGTCGTCGCGGCGCATCTGCAATTCGGCCTTGCGCGAAGCGACATTGGCCTGCGCCTGCTCGACCGCGATGCGGTAGTGCGACGGGTCGATCTGCATGAGCAGGTCGCCCTTGCGAACCCATTGATTGTCGCGCACGGGCAATTCCACCACGGCGCCCGACACGTCCGGCGCGATATTGACCACCTCGGCGCGCACGCGGCCGTCGCGCGTCCACGGCTCGTCCATGTAGTGGACCCACAAGGCACGGCCGCTCGCGATGGCAACGGCAAAAATAATGGCCGTTGCAAAGAAGCCGATGATATTGCGCAATTTCATAATTCTTCGAATCGAGTTCAACGATAGACGACGAGACCCAGCGCGCAGCACACGACGACCAGCAGGCTCACCCGAAAGAGGGAGACGTGCCAGACGAACCGGTAAACGCCGATGCGGGCGAGCGCCGAATCGAGTATCCAGGTGAGCGCCGCGCCGAGAAAAAACAGCAGCACGGCGGTCGGAATGAGGGCTTCAAAAACTGCAATGTCACGAGGCATGAAAAACTCCGGCCGGACGGCAACGGTCCGGCTGAACGCACGCGTGGGCCGCGCACACAAACAGAAACTCGCGGATAGCCGGCATCAGCCACCGTGCGAAGTGGGGCGCGCCACCGGTGCCGCGGGCTGCGCGCCCGCATCGGGCAGCGGGGGGGCCAGCCATGCCGCGGGCATCGGCGGCAAGACGCGTTTCTTTTTGCCGTGCGCGGGAAGCTGCTCCGCCTGCGCAGGATTGCTTGACGAATCGATCGCCCCGCCGCCCAACGCGCCGACCAGCGCCGCGTGCGCGCCCAGGCGCTCGGCCTGAATGCGCACGAGACCCTGCTGCGAGGCCAGCAAGTCCTTCTGCGCGATCACGACGTTCACATAATCGCGCAACCCGCGCCGATAGCTTTCGGTGGCCAGATCGAACGTGCGCTGGGCATTCGCCACCGAGCGATGGCTGTCCTCTTCCTGGGTCGCGAGCGAGCGCATGCGCACCACCTGATCGGCAATCTCCCTGAGCGCGGTCACGATGGTCTGGTTGTACTGATCCACGGCCACGTCGTAAATCGCCGACTGCGCGCCGAGTTGGCCGCGCAGACGCCCGCCGTCGAAAATCGGCAGCGAAACGGCGGGCCCGCCCGTGTAACTGCCGCTCATCGACTTCAGGAACTGAAACAGCGGGCCGGCGGCCGCGTAGCCGCCCATCGACACGAGCAGGTTCACGTTCGGATAGAAGTCGGCCCTGGCCACGTCGATGCCGCGCGCCTGCGCCGCCACGGTCCAGCGCGCCGCGACCACGTCGGGCCGATGCCCGATCAGTTCGGCCGGCAGCGCAGACGGCAGCCCCGCGGGCGCGGCAAGCGAGAGCGCCGGACGCTCGATCGACTCACCGGCGCCCGGCCCCTTGCCCGCAAGCGCGGCCAGGCGGTTCTTGCCAAGCGCAATGTCCTCTTCGACTGCATCGATCTGGCGTTCGTACTCCGGCAGCGGCGTTTCGGCCTCGCTCACTTCGAGCTGCGTGCCAAGCCCTCCCGTAAAGCGTCCCTTTGCGAGCGAAAGCAGCTTCTCCTGCTGCGCCAGCGTCTGTTTCGCGATGTCGAGCAACGCATAGTTCATCGAAAGATCGATATACGCGCGCGTGACATTGATTTCGAGTTCGAGCCGGGCGGCGCGTTCGTCGGCCGCGGTGGCGTGCGCCATGTCGAGCGCGCGCTCGGCGTTGTTGCGGTCCTGGCCCCACAGGTCGAGGTGATAGGAAAGACCGAGCGTCGCCGTGTTGTTCCAGGAATTGGAATCACCGAGCGCGCCCGGGCCGTAATAAATATTGTTGGACCAGTGCTGGCGCTGCACGGACATGTTGCCGTTGATCTGCGGCAGCAAGCCGGCGCGCGCCACGCCCACCATCGAGCGCGCTTCGCGCACGCGCGCCTGGGCGGCCGCGAGCGTCGGGTTATCCGCGATCGAGGCTTCGATCCAGGCATTGAGCTGCGCGTCGTTGTAGCTGCGCCACCAGTCGCTCGCGGGCCACTGGGCGTCGGTGTTGGCGGCGCGAATGGCCGACCCCGCGTCCAGTTCCGATGCTTGCACATGCTTCGCTTGCGGCGCGATTCCCCCGGTACTGGCACAGCCCGCAATGATCAATGAGAACGCAAGAACCGTGAGCGCGGCGAGTCCTCTCGGTACCGGAGACTGCACAATTGACTCCTTCACTTGCCGTTAGTTTGCGACGCGCCATTGTATTTTTTGAACGGCATCGGAATAACCGACAATGCTAGAAGGCATTATTCACGATATAGGCGACAATTCTTTTTTTGAAGCGTGTAACAATCCCGGCGTCAAAAGAAGGATGAGCATGGATACGCTTCAAAACATGCGTGTATTCGTACGCGTGGTCGAGGCCGGCAGTTTCACCGGCGCCGCCCGGCGCCTGAATTCCACCACTGCGTGCGCGTCGCGAGCGGTATCGGATCTGGAAGCGCATCTGCGCACGCGCCTGCTGAACCGCACGACGCGCCGCATGGCGCTCACGGAAGCGGGCAAACGCTACCTGAATTCCTGCGAGCAGATCCTCGCCTACGTCGATCAGGCGGAAGTCGAAGCCACCGACACGCTCCCTCATCCGTCCGGCAAACTCAAGGTCCACGCGATAACGGGCTTTGGCCAGCATTACGTCGTGCCCGCCGTTGGCGCATTCCGGCGGCGCTTTCCCGATGTGAGCGTGGAGCTGACACTCACGCAGCAAACGCCCGATCTGCTCGAAGAGGGCTATGACGTGGCGCTCGTTCTCGCGCCCGCGCAGCCGGCTTCAGGCTACGTATCGCAGCACCTCGCCAGCACGTTCAGCATTGCGTGCGCGTCGCCGCGGTATCTCGAACAGCGCGGCGTGCCGCGCACGCCGGCCGACCTTGCCGCGCACACCTGCCTGCAACTCGTAACGCCCGAGGCCCCGCCCGCGCAATGGCGCTTCAGCGGCCCCTGGGGCGAAGAGACGATCAACCTGAAACAGACGACGTTCCGCGTCAACGTTGCGGATGCCCTGGCCGTCGCGTTGCGCGAAGGCATGGGTGTGGGCCTCCTGCCGATCTACACGGCAATGCGCGGGCTGCGCAGCGGCGAGCTCGCGTGGATATTGCCCGACTACACGTCGCGCGCGCTGGGCGTCTACGCGATCCATCCTTCGCGCAGTTATCCCGACGCGAAGGTGCGGCTGTGGGTGGAGATGTTGCGGGAGCAACTTCCTTCGACACTCATGCAGAATGAGTCTGAATTGCGCCAGTTCTCGCGCCACTAGGATCGCACGGGGCAACGTTCTAGTCGATGCCCGGCGAAACCTCGCACGATACCTGGCAAAGGCCGCCGTCAGCCTCTTCCAGCACGCCCGCCAGGATCACCTCTTCGCAATTCGCCGGACGCAGTCCACGCGTGCAGGGCCGGTACACGATATCGCCCCGCCTGACCCGCATGCCGCTCAAGATGCAATACGTCGAGCGCCGCGCGATGCCGCGCTTCCAGAGTTGCTCGCCATAGTGCCCCGCGGTCGCGTCGCCCCAGCGAACCATGATGGAACAGGCGGAAATGCGATCGACGATGGTGCAGTTGGCCAGATCGGCCGGCCGTCCTCCGGCGCGCGCCGCTGCGGCTCTTTTTGCGAGGCCCCGCCCATTATCGGGGCCGCTCACTGTGTACTTGCCTACGCCGGCATCCGGCGAAGAGATCCGGCCGAGCAGAGCAACGGTGCTTTTCCACACATGCTCATTCGAGTTGTCCAATTTTCACCTCCGAACCGTTCAGCAAAACGATTCAGATCAATGGGCGGGCCATACCATGCGTTTCCAGCACCGACTTGCTCGCAGCGATTCGCAGAAGCAAACGCTCAGCTACCGAAATAGATATTGCAGAACGACACCGGACCGACACAGTCGTCCTTTTTGTCTTCACGGCGATCGTGGTCAACGCGGCCAAACTTGTGCGCCGCCGGCGCCGCTTCATTCTGCGTGGCGGTTTCGGTGGCGGCGGACGGCTGGGCATGGTTTCCCTGTGCATACGCAGCGGTGGCGAAAAGCGACATGGCGACCAAGAGACAAGGCATAACTTTCACGACTAAACTCCTCACGCGCAGCGTAACGTGCTGCTGTGCCGCGAACTATAGTTTGCCGCCCCGCCCTGATTAAGTGCTGGCAATGGAAGAGTTCCTTCCATGCGCCCCGCTGGCGAACTGCGCGAATTGCGCCTGCTCTCAAGGCAATCGTAATGCTGGAAATGGAAATGCTGTATTGACCGATTTCGTATTACCGACGTCTTCTTTTAATAGTCAGTGAATACGGCATCGATATATCGATTGACCGACCGCCCGGTAAAATAACGCCTTCCATTTCCACCCTTTCACTCTCCCTTCTACGCGGCGCGCCGCTGCCAGGATTCACCCCGGATTCTGGAACAGTCTGCTCCAGACGACGCTATTGATCTTTTCCGCAGCCCCTAGATTCAGCCGAGCGCCGGCTCGCGGCCCTATTGACTGCGCCATCGCATATTCGCGCATCCGTTGCCAAACAGGCTTCCATGACGCGCCATTGCCTCGCAACGGCATAGCCCACGAGTGCCGATTAGTCGTGAAATGGAATAAAAGAAATCTTGACACTCGCACACACTGAAGCGAAATCATCGGCAGAATGCGCATGCGAGGTTCGCTCGCGTCCTGCGTCAAGAATTCACACCCATCAAGCAAAGGTCCATTACCACACTGCGGCTATATGTAGCAGAAGTGAGCCCGTACCATTGCGTTCGTCTGGACAAGAAGGAAATCAATCATGGGTTCGCGATTTCCTTTTCAATTCACTGTCAACGAACTGAATTCCATTTTTGTCGTTCTTCATGACTGATCGCCACGAGCGAGCTCGACAGGATCGATCGACAAAAGGCCTGCGGGAAGAAACAGCTCACGCGGCCATTACGGCAAACCACTTCCGCATCAACCACAGCGGGTGAGAATCTTGGCACAAATGAATCGAGAAGCACTATCGGGACAGGAACATTCTGGCCGCTCGCTACCAGGATCCGGCAATGACCACGCCAGGGTCGATGTCCTCTTCATCGGCGGCGGCATCATGAGCGCGACGCTCGGCGTCCTGCTCCACGAACTCGAACCCCAGTGGTCGATGATGATGGCCGAGCGGCTCGACAGCGTCGCCGCGGAGAGTTCGAACGGCTGGAACAACGCGGGCACCGGGCACACCGCGCTCGCCGAACTCAACTACACGCCGCAAACGTCGAGCGGCGCCATCGACATCACGAAGGCCGTGCGCATCAACGAGGACTTTCAGGTCTCGCGGCAGTTCTGGGCCTGGGGTGTCAGCCGCGGAATCCTGAAGCAGCCGCGCTCGTTCATCAACACGACGCCGCACATGAGTTTCGTCTGGGGCGACGAGAACACTCGTTTCCTGAAAAATCGCTACGCTGCCTTGCAGACCAATGCGCTTTTTCAGGGCATGAAATATTCGGAATCGCACGACGAGATCGCGCAGTGGGTTCCGCTCATGATGGAAGGCCGCGAGCCCCGCCAGAAGGTTGCCGCAACGTGGGCGCCGCAAGGCACCGACGTGAACTTCGGCGAAGTCACACGTCAATACGTGCGCTACCTGAGCAGTCAGTCCAACTTCGATCTGCTCCTGAACAGCAACGTTCAGAAGATCTCGCGCAATGACGACGGCACGTGGCGCGTGACGCTGGAAGATACGCAGTCGCGCGTGCAGACCCGCCAGATCGATGCCCGCTTCGTTTTCGTGGGCGCAGGCGGCGGCTCCCTGCCGCTGTTGCAGGAATCCGGCATTCCCGAGGCGAAAGAGTACGGCGGCTTTCCGGTGGGCGGTTCGTTCCTCGTCGCGGACAGCAGCGAGATCACGGCCCGCCATTTCGCCAAGGCATACGGCAAGGCTTCTGTCGGTTCGCCGCCCATGTCGGTGCCGCACCTGGACACGCGCATTCTCGACGGCAAGAAGGCCATTCTGTTCGGACCGTTCGCCACGTTCTCGACCAAGTTCCTGAAAAGCGGTTCGTACAGCGACCTGCTCGCCAGCACGAAGATCACCAACATCGTGCCGATGGTGCGCGTGGGGCTTTCCGAGTTCTCGCTGATCAAGTATCTGGCCGGTCAACTGACGCTCTCCGACGCCAACCGCCTCCAGGCATTGCAGGAATATCTTCCGCTTGCCCGCCAGGAAGACTGGCGACTCTGGCAAGCCGGTCAGCGCGTGCAGATCATCAAGCGCGACAAGACGAGGGGCGGCGTGCTCAAGCTTGGCACCGAAATCGTCTGCTCGCAGGACGGCAGCATTGCGGGCCTGCTGGGCGCCTCCCCCGGCGCGTCGACGGCGGCCCCCATCATGCTGAACCTGCTGGAAAGGGCGTTTCAGAGCAAGTTCCGCACGTCCGCGTGGCAGGCGACGATCCGCAAGATCATTCCGGGTTTCGGCACGCAGCTTTCGTCGAATCCGGACAAGGCGCGCGAGTCGTTGAAAACGACGAGCGAAATCCTGCAACTGAGCTTGCCGGCGGACCGTGCCGCGACCGAGCCCGACATGCCCGAGGCCCGCGCTGTCTACGCGAATGCGAATGCGCGCAGCAGACGTGTCGAACTGGCGCACTGAACGCCTCCATTGAGGAGCCTCCCCTCTTCAGAGCCTGAACAGATTTGCATATGACCACCGCGAATCCCTCTGCATACGTCATTCAAGGTATCACCAGCAAGGGCAAGACATTCCGGCCCAGTGACTGGTCCGAGCGCCTGGCCGGCGCCTTGTCTTGCTTCGGGCCGCGGGCGCGCGGCGTCAGGCGGGAAAACCTGCACATCGGCTATTCGCCCTATGTGTGCCCGATGATTATCGGCAACCTGAAGTGTGTCGTGCTCGACGCCCGGATGCGCGAGGTCGCGCCCTACGCCTTCGACTTCGTGCTGAAGTTCGCCCGGGACAATGATCTCGTGGTGCAACGCAAGGGGTAGGCGACTCGCGCCGCGCTGCCGTGCCGGATTGTCACGGCGGCGCGCGGCGCACAGATGTTCCGGTCTTTCCGGCTTCTCAGAGAGACCGCATTAATCAGGTTGCTCCGCAGTCCTGACGTTTTCAACTTTGAAGTCGATTTTTCGCTGCAAGGGGTCTAGCATGGCAGAAGCCACAAAAAAACCGAGGCCGGAATACCGGAACATCGGGCTTGGGCAGATATTGTTCGCGTACCGCCTGCCTCTG